>CAWEGE010000028.1:0-34865 GCA_963808525.1 uncultured Alphaproteobacteria bacterium | reverse complement strand
GCGCGCTCCATGTCGGCGCATCGGGCGACGGCGCTGCAAAATCGGTTGCTGGCCATTTCCCCGAATTTCCGATTTTCGGTCGCTCTAGTGCGCTGGCGTTCGTCTTGAGCCCGCAATTTCTGGGGGACTACGCCGGGAATTAGCGCCGTCTCTCATCTGTAAATAGTGTGAAAACAGTAGCTTATTATGAATATTGGGCGGAGTGAGAAACACGCTTACTTGGCTTCAGTAAGCGCCCTCGCCGGCTACCACGGCATAGGGGGTACGGAGGAGGATCCGGAGATCGAGGAAGATCGATTGATCGCGAACATATTGGCGGTCGAGCGCAACCTGACCGACAAAGTCAATGTTGGCGCGTCCTCCAACCTGCCAGAGGCAGGTGATGCCGGGCTTCACGAGCAGACGATCCCGGTCGCTGGAGGCATATTTCGCCACTTCCGACGGCAGCGCCGGGCGCGGTCCGACGAGGGACATGTCGCCGGTTAGCACATTCCAGAACTGGGGGAGTTCGTCGATCGAATATCTGCGGATGAAGCGGCCGATCCGCGTAATGCGGGGGTCGTTCTGGTTCTTGTAACGGATCTCGTGGCGAGAGCTGGTGGCCCCTTGCATTTTCGCATGCAGCGCGTCTGCGCCGGCGACCATGGAGCGGAACTTCATCATGGAGAAAGGAAGCCCATTTTTGCCGATCCGCGTTTGGCGGAAAAACACCGGACCCGACGACTTCGATCTTGATCGCGATCGCCGTCGCCAGGAACACCGGGGCGAACAGCGTGAGCGCTGCGAGCGCGCCAACAACGTCGACGGTCCGCTTCAGCAGCGGCGAACGCGCCACATCACGAAGAAGCTTGTTATCGCCGAACCCTGCGGCACGGGCGAAGACGGTGGTGAAGGACATCTAAAACCTCTGATCGCTGAAGCTCGCCGTTATGGGCTTCGATGCGACAGAGATTTCACGAGACGTGCCAGGAGGCGTCCGCTCACGTAGCGATCTGATTTTATTGGCGAAGTGCGAACTGGGCCGTCGTCGAAACTGAATTTTCAGTGCCTGTTGCGACTATTCTGCGTTGCAATATGCAAATCGCGGGGGTGAGCCTTTTCGCAAATTGACAGCAGTTAACTATTTCACTTTCAAGATCTTTAGGACGGTCGTCGGTCTCATGATTTAAGTGCGGCCGGTCGGCGGCTGGCGACGTGTCGGCGCTCGCCGGTTCAATCGAGATTCCGGCGCTTCGCTGGCGGCTGCGTTGCTCGATCTGCGGGGCTAGGCCGAACGACGTTCGCCCCGACTGGCGCGAGCATCGGGCGCAGGGAAGTGACGCGACGCCTTCGCCGGTCGGCGCGGCAGGGTTGCGAGCGAGGGCTACGCCGAGGCCGAATTTCCCATTTCTGCTTACCGAGCGCTTACCGGAGCGGAAATCCTCGCTCCAACTCAGCCCAGACGCCCCGGTAAGTGTCTGTTTTCAGGTGGTGAGCGCGCTGGGACTCGAACCCAGGACCCCCTGATTAAAAGTCAGATGCTCTACCGACTGAGCTACGCGCTCGGTTTAGGCGAAAACGGATCGGCGACCCTTGCGCCGCGACCGCTGGAAAAACGAAGCGCGGGGCTTCGAGCTTCGCCGGGGCCTTTTCCGGCGCATGCGCCGGATGGCTCCCACTAAAGGGCGGGGTCCTCGGGGTCAACCCCGCAAGTTCGAGAGAATGCGCCAACGCTCGCGACGGCGATGGTCAACTGGGGCTCTCTGTTCTATTATTCCCCCTATCGGCTGGAGGCGGCTCCACGCCGCTAGGATCGCATCCATGGGAGACAAGGAAGCGCTATTCGCCGAAGTCGAGGAGGCGACGCCCGCCTTGCGACGTTACGCGCGCGCGCTCTGCTTCATGGCCGGCGCCATCGCCGCCGACGACCTCGTTCAGAGCGCGATCGACAATGCAGCCCTCGCGATTCGTGAGCGGCGCCTGCGCGAGCGCGGCGCTGCGCGCCTTTGCGCCTATCAGGCGCTGACCGCGGCGGCGCGCGAGGAGCTGGCGGGCTCGGAAAGCGCGAAGCTTTCGGCGCGTCATCCCGCGATCGCGCAGGGCTTGGCTTCTCTGCCTTTCGAGGAGCGGGTTGCGATCCTGCTCGTCGCGCTCGAGGGCTTCTCCTATGACGTCGCCGCCGAAATCGCCGGGACGCGGCGCGAGGCGCTCGTCGCGCGGCTCATGCGGGCGCGCGCAGCGCTGTCGATGCTCGATCTTCGGCCGCCCGCGCCTTCCGACGGGCAGCGGCGCGCTGGGAGCCATCTGCGGCTCGTGAAATAGGCGCGCCAATGGGAACGTCTCCGGTGATAGACGAGGCCGATCTTCACGCGCTCGTGGACAATGAGATTTCCGGCGAGGAGCGGCGCCGCGTCGAAGACCATCTGGCGAGCTGTCCAGAGGACGCAGCGCTCGTCGACGGCTGGCGGCGCCAGAACGCGGCGCTGCGCGCGGCCTTCGAGCCCGTCGCGCAGGAGAGGCCGCCGCTGTCGTTGCGCAATGCGGCGCAAAGGAACGCCTCGACGGGGGCGCCGCCCATCGAGAGCGGAGCCATTCACTGGGGGCGTCCCTCAAGTTCGACGCGCACGCTGCGCCGCTTCGAGGAGGCGCCTGGGGGCCGCCCCACGCAAGCCATCGCCTCGACCCTCGGGGCCCTGCTTGTCGGCGCGGCCATCGCCGGCGCGGCCGTCTTCGTGATCACGCGCCCCGACGCCGCGCCGCCCGCCCCGGAGGCGTCTTATGTGGAGCGCGCCGATCTCGCTTATCGCACCTACGGCTTCGATCCGAAGCCCGTGGAGTTCGAAGCGGCGCAAAAAGACGAGCTTCTCAACGCGTTGCGCTTGCGGCTCGGCTTCGCCCGCGCCCCGGACCTCTCGAGCCTCGACTTGAAGCTGCTCGGCGCGCGGGTCGCCCCGGGCCTACGCGGACCGGCCGGCGTGCTGATCTATGAGCGCGGCGATTCCAGCGCGCGCGTCGCACTCTATTACGAGAAGGCGGAATTGGCCGGCTTCCCGCGCGTCGCGCCACGCGTCGATCAGGCGCTCACTGCGATCGAATGGCGCGCCGCGGGCTATGATTTTGTGCTCATCGGCCCACTCGGACCCGAGGCCATGCAGCTGGCGGCAGAGCGTGCGGCGGCCGAGATGCTGACGCTGACGCCCGCTCAGTAGGCGCCTTCCGCCCGGGCGACGGGGGCGGCGGCGAGCCGTGACGAGCGCTCAAGGGCAAGGCTGCGTCATGCGAAATCGGAGTGGCGCTTGAAATCGCCCGGCGCTCCGGTCTAAGCAGCCCTGGGCGCAAACCAAGAGGCAAGGCCGCGAGATGACTGGGGACGCCACGGCGGACGCATTGCAGCAAGCGAGAATTCTGACGCAGGCGCTGCCGCATATGCTGCGCTATGACGACACGATCGTCGTAGTCAAATATGGCGGCCACGCCATGGGCGACGATTCGGTCGCGCGCGACTTTTCGCGCGACATGGTGATGCTCGAGCAATCGGGCGTGAACCCCGTCGTCGTGCATGGCGGCGGTCCGCAGATCGGGGCCATGCTAAAGAAGCTCGGCATCGCCTCGCACTTTTCGGACGGCCTGCGAATCACCGACAAAGCGACGATGGACATCGTCGAGATGGTGCTCGCCGGCGCGATCAACAAGCAGATTGTGGGCTTCATCAACGCGGAGGGGGGACGCGCGATCGGTCTATGCGGCAAGGACGGGCGCATGGTCACCGCCGCCAAGCTCGCGCGCGCGGACGCTTCCGGCGTCGATCTGGGCTTCGTCGGCGAGCCGGTCAAGGTCGATACCACGGTGCTCGATCAGGTGCTCGGGCGAGAGCTCATTCCGGTGCTCGCCCCGATCGCGCAAGGACCCGGCGGCGACACCTACAACATCAACGCGGACACATTCGCCGGAGCCATCGCCGGCGCGCTTGGCGCGAAGCGCCTCCTGTTCCTCACCGACGTGCCGGGCGTGCTCGACAAGAATAAGAAGCTCATCGAAGAGCTGAGTGTCGGCGATATCCCCGGGCTTATCGCCGACGGCACGATCACGGGCGGCATGATCCCCAAGGTCGAGACCTGCATGTATGCGATCGAGCGGGGAGTCGAAGGCGTCGTGATCCTCGACGGCAAGCTTTCGCATGCGGTGCTCATCGAGCTCTTGACGGACCACGGCGCGGGAACGCTGATCACGCGGTGAGTTGGGACGAGAAAAGACCGGCGCCGGCTTTGAACCTTGAAGGCGAAGCCGCGCGCATTGCGCGAGCCTTTTCTAAGATCGAAACCTTCGTCTTCGATCTCGACAATACGCTCTATCCCGCCTCGAGCGATCTCTGGCCGAAGATCGACGACCGCATCACCCTTTTCATGATCCGGCTTTTCGGGCTGGACAGCCTGTCCCTTCGCGCGTTGCAAAAACATTACTATCAGCGCTACGGCACGACGCTGCGCGGGTTGATGACGCAGCATGGCGTCGATGCGGAAGCCTATCTGCGCTACGTGCATGACGTCGACCGTTCGTCGCTAAAGCCCGATCATACGCTGGCCGCTGCGATCGCCGCGCTGCCGGGCCGCAAGCTGATCCTGACCAATGGCTCCCGCGAGCACGCCGTAGAAACCGCGCGCGCGCTCGGCGTCGATCATTTGTTCGAGGACATTTTCGACATCGTCGCCGCAGATTTCGTCGCCAAGCCCGACGCCGAGGTCTACGAACGTTTCTTTCTCAAGCATGCGATCGATCCGCGCCGCGCCGCGCTTTTCGAGGACATCGCGCGCAATCTGGAGATCCCGCATCGCCACGGCGTGACGACGGTCCTGGTCGAGCCGCCCTCCGAAATCGCGGCGACGCGCGAGCATTGGGAGATCGCCGAGGGCTTGGAGCCCCATGTCGATTTCGTCACCAGCGGCCTCGCCGCCTTCCTCGAGATCGCTGCGGCGGGGTGAGCCTCAGGTCAGGCGCCTTCCCGAGGCTCGTCGGCGTCGGCGGCGAACTCCTCGGAAATCTCGCGTCCCTCGATGCGCGCGCGCAAAATGTTCGACGGCCTGAAGGTCACGACGAGCCGGGCGGAAATGTCGGCCCCGGCGCCCGTGCGCGGATTGCGGCCGACGCGCTTCGGCTTCTCGCGCACCGAGAAAGTTCCGAAGGAGGTGAGCTTCACCTCCTCGCGCGCCGTCAGGCGATCGGCGATTTCGCCAAGCACCATCTCGACGATCTCGGCGGCTTCGCGGCGCGGCAGGCCCAGGGAACTCTGGATCGCCCGTGCGAGATCGGCGCGGGTGAGCGTCCTGCCTTGGATATCGTGTTCGCTATCTTCGGTCACGTTTCAGGCCCCATATTTGGAACCTCGGCGGCATGAATAAAACTAGGGTGGAGAGTTTCGCGCGCAACGGCTTGAGCTGGGGACGGAGAATCGCCCCTGGACCCAAAGCCTAGTCAAAAACCCGGGAAAATCAAGGTTGCAACCTGAGCTCGCGCGTGCTGGACGCCGCAATTTCAGTCTCGGGGGCCCAACCCCGGGCGTAGACCTTGCGCTGTCGGATCGAATTGCGTGGGCAGGGAGCCCGTGATAGGAATGCACCAGCTCGAACTCGCCGGCGAGAAGGCGAGACGAGAGGCTTAAGCTAAGCAGCTGGAGGAACTTATGGCCTGGACCACGCCCACCATCGTCGAAGTTTGCGTCGGCATGGAAATCACCGCCTACGAGTTGGCGGAAATCTAAGCCCGACCGCACAAGGACCGGCCGTCCGCCGCGCCTTCGTCACCTTTTCGAGCCGGGCAAAGCCGAACGCGCCCTCGTTATCGAGGCTTGTTTGGTTTTGCCCGGCTTTAGCTTGATTTCAATCTCGGCTTGCCTGAACGAATGCGGGGGCGAGGATGCAAAGGACGCTGGCGGCGGGGGGACTTGCGGCGCTTGCCGCAATGAGTTGCATCGGGAGCGCGAGCTGCGCGCCCGCGAAAAGCCTCCTTGAGGAGGCGAGGATGCATTTCCAGCCGCTTCCCGCCCTGCCGACGGCCGCCGCCGCAGGCCTGCGCGCCGAGCTCGGACGCCGGCTTTTCTATGAGAACCGGGTTTCCGCCGACGGCAATGTGAGCTGCGGCCATTGTCATCAGGCGGATCTCGCCGCGACGGATGGGCAGCCCAAGGCCATCGGCGTTTTCGGCAAGGAAAACGTCCGCAACGCGCCGTCGATCTTCAACGCATCCCTCAACTTCAAGCAGCACTGGCGCGGCGACCGCGAGTTGCTCGAGGAGCAGGCGGAAAAATCTCCGACCGGCGCGGCGACCTACGGCAATCCCGAGTTCGCCGCCGTCGTCGCGAAGCTGAAGGCCATCCCGGATTACGCCGACCACTTCTCCAAGGCCTTTCCGGGTGAGGGGGACCCGATCAACCAGAAGAACTGGGGAATCGCCATCGCGCTGTTCGAGCGCACGTTGCTTACACCCGGCCGCTTCGACGCCTTCCTGCGGGGCGACGCGAAGGCGCTAACGCCCCAGGAGCAGGAAGGTCTGCAGAAATTCATTTCGACCGGCTGTGTCGCCTGCCACAACGGCCCGCTGCTCGGCGGCAACTCCTTCCAGAAATTCGGCGTCACGGAGGATTACTGGAAGGAGACGGGCTCGCCCATCCCGGACAAGGGCCGCTTCGACGTGACGAAGAACGAAGCCGACCTCTATGTCTTTAAGACCCCGCAGCTCAGGAACGTCACGAAAACCGCGCCCTATTTCCACGACGGCTCAGTTGCGGAGTTGCCGAAAGCGGTCAAGATCATGGGGAAAGTTCAACTCGGCCAGGAACTGAAGGACGAGGATATAGCGGCGATCGTTGCCTTTCTTGGCGCGCTAACGGGCCCTGTTCCGGCCAATTTCACACCGCTGCCGCCGCTTCCTGACTCGGCGAAATGAGCCGCTGACCCGTCTCCTCCCGAGTGGTGATCACCGTCGCAGGGACTGAGCTACGCTTTCACGGCGCAGAGGCGAGTTGTTGGGCGATCTGGCCGGCTCGTAGACGCGGCAATGCGGCGGCGCTGCTGTCCTTGCGCTCGCGCGCTACAGATTTTTCGGTCGTTGCCGGAGCTTGAGCCGCCGACTGCAGTGTCGCAGCCGCGATGACGCGCGACGACGGCGCTAAGGAGGGAGCGGCCGAGACGCCGGCCGCGCGCCAAGTCCAAGCCGCAAGCAAAAGCGCGGCGATCATCGCCAAGGTTCTAGCATGCATGAGTGGCGCTCCTCACGAGAGAACGCTCTTGCGAGCATCGGTGAAAGCAGAATTGCGCGGCGCTCGAAGGCCGCGCGCGAAGACGCGGCGCGCTGGCGCGGACGTGATGCGACGCGCGATCATCGTCGCCGCGGTCGACAGAGGGTCCAAGTTGCGAGGGAATCCGATTGAGCTTCGCGCGAGCGGGCGTTGCAACGAAAAGGCTGGGCTCGGTCGGCTTCACGCCGCCGTTCCATGTTGCGCCAAGACAAAGGACTCTCGCCACGCCCATGACCACGCCTCATTCTTAAGAAAAAGTTAACGACCATAGACGGATTGTGTCAACGGCGAAGCTAAGGTGTGGACAAACGCAGATTGACCTCGTGAAAAAAGCGTCGTCACACGATGCATTGTGTTGGAGTACTCTGCAAATTCTGGCCTTGGCGCACGGTTGAGAATAGAGCGAGCGCTGGCTGACGCCCTGTTTCCGACTGTGGCGCAAAAGACACAGCCGCGGGAAAAAGCGTAGCGATAAGACTTGCCGCGACGAAGGGGGACAAGCGCGGCGCGGGGAAGCGCGGCTGGCGCGCGCGTCTCGTGAAACGGCGCGGCGGACCATTTTCAGACACATTCTTCCGCTGTCACGGTATAGAAGTCTTCCAGAAATTGAGGACGGGGCGCCGCGAGCGCTGCGCCGGCGCAGTGATGGGACCAGAGCCTTGCCGAACACCAGAATTCTCGGAACCGGATCCTACGCGCCCCTCAAGATTCTCACCAACGCCGATCTCGAGACGCTCGTGGCCACCAATGATTTCCTGGATCGTCAGCCGCACCGGCATCCGGGAAAGGCGCATCGCCGCGGAAGGCGAGGAGACTTCGGACATGGCCGCCGCTTCGGCTCGGCAGGCCCTGGAGCTCGCTGGCGTCGCCGCGGAAGAGATTGATCTCCTGATCGTCGCGACCGTGACCGGCGACGCCGCAACGCCGTCCTGCGCCGCCTTCGTTCAAGCCAAGATCGGCGCGCGCAACGCCTACGCCTTCGACATTTCAGCCGCCTGCGCGGGTTCGCTCTATGGGCTCGTGATCGCCGACCAGTTCATCCGCAGCGGCGCGGTCAAGCGGGCTTTGGTGATCGGCGCCGAGACTTCTGAGCCGCGTCGTGGATTGGACGAATTGCGAAACCTGCGTGCTCTTCGGCGACGCCTCTGGAGCGATGGTTCTCGGCGCGACGCAGGACGAAGATCGCGGACTGCTCGCCTGCAATTTGCGCACGGACGGGTCCATGACCGGCGTGCTCGGCATCTATGAGGATGACTTGGGTCCGCTCGCCAGCGAAGGTGAAACGGCGGGTCCTGCGCTGATCCGGATGCGCGGTCGCGAGGTCTATAAGGCGGCGGTCCGTCTCCTGCCGGAAACCGTGCAGGCGGCCTTAGACAAGGCGGGGCTCACGACGAACGAAATCACGCATGTCATCGCGCATCAGGCGAATTTGCGCATTATCGAGTTGGCGCTCGAGACGCTCGGCGTTCCGCTCGAAAAGTGCTGGGTCAATATCGAGCGCTACGGCAACACCTCAAGCGCGTCGATGCCGATCACGCTCGATGAGGCCAATCGCGCGGGACGGCTTAAGCCCGGCGACGTCGTCGCGATGATGGCGATCGGCGCGGGCCTGACCTGGGGCAGCGCCATCGTCCGCTGGTGAGCGCGTCATGCTTGGCGCGCCTCGAAGCGCCCTCGCGGGAGACGGATCGTGACGGAAAGCGAAGCGCCCTTCAGGAAGCCGGCTTCCCAAGCGTTTCAACGCCGCTCTCGCTCGCGACAAGCACGCTGGTCGCCAACCCGATGAAGAGACCGTGCTCGACAACGCCGACCGTCTCGTCCAGCGCGCGCGCCAGCGCCTCGGGATCGGGGATGGCGCCATAGGCGCAGTCGACGATGTAATTGCCGCCGTCGCTGACGAAAGGCGCGCCGTCACAGGTCAGCCGGAGTTTCGTCTGCCCGACGAGCCCGAGAGCTTTCGCGATCGAGGCGATGCGCGCTTGCGTCACTCGCGCGCCGAAACGATCGAGCTCGACGGGCAGCGCAAAGGCGCCGAGCGTCTCCTTGCGTTTCGAGGCGTCAGCGATGACGACCATGCGCTTTGAGGCCGAAGCGACAATCTTTTCGCGCAACAGCGCGCCGCCGCCTCCCTTGATGAGGCGCAGCCTGCCGTCGAATTCGTCGGCGCCGTCGACAGTGAGATCCAGCTCGGGACAGTCGTCGAGCGTCGCGAGCTTGATGCCGCAGCGCTCGGCCTGAGCGCGCGTCGCCTCCGAGGTCGGGACGCACAAGAGATCCAAGCCCTCCCCCACCTTTTCGCCGACAAGCTCGACGAAATGCGTCGCTGTCGAGCCCGTGCCGAGCCCAAGCCGCATCCCTGGCCGGAGATAGGCCAAAGCCGCCTGCGCCGCCTGTCTCTTCAATCCGTCAGTCACATCTGCGCTCATGTTGCTCACCGCTGGAGATTTGGTCACGCCCATCCGGCGAGCTCGCGTCGCGCCAGAGTCTCGAGGAGACGCATGCCCTCCTCGCCGCCGTTGAGACAGGGGATGCGCGCGAATTTCTCGCCGCCCGCCTGCAAGAACGCGTCGCACGTCTCGACGCCAATCTCCTCGACCGTCTCGAGGCAGTCGGCCGAAAACCCCGGCGTGACGACGACGAGACGTTTCGCCCCGTCTCTGACGAGGTCCGCTACGACGTTCGCCGTGAAGGGCTCGATCCATTTGGCGCGGCCGAAGCGCGACTGAAAGGAAATGCGCAGCTGCCGCTCGGAAAGGCCTATCGCTTCGCGCAAAAGGCGCCAGCTCGTCTCGCACTGGGCCTTGTAGGGGTCGCCCGCATCGATCTGGGCCTGCGGCAATCCATGGAAGGAGGCGAGGATGACTTCGGGATCGAAATCGAGCGCCGCGACGCCTGTGCGCAAGCTTGCCGCGAGCGCGTCGATATAAGCCGGATCGTCGAAATAGGGCGGCAGGAAGCGCAACGTTGGCTGGCGTCGCATGCCGGCCAGGACTCGCGCAACGGCGTCGAAAGCCGTAGCCGTCGTCGCCGCGGCGTATTGCGGGTAGAGCGGCATGATGAGGATGCGCTCGCATCCGCGAGACATCAGGGCCGCTAGACCTGCCTGCAGCGAGGGGGCGCCGTAGCGCATCGCGAAATCGACGATGACGGGGGCGGCGCCAGAGGCGCCGCCGCCCAATCTCTCGGCGAGCTCTTTCGCTTGCGCGCGGGTCACCGAGCGGAGCGGGGATTTATTTGTCTCCTTCTCCCAGACCGCCGCATAGGCCGCTGCGGACTTTCTCGCGCGCAAAGGGAGCACAACACCATGCAAAAGCGGCTGCCAGAACAGCTTCGGGAGCTCGACCACTCGAGGGTCGGAGAGGAACTGCGCGAGATAGCGTCGCACGGCTTCCGGCTCGGGCGCGTCCGGCGTGCCGAGATTGACCAGCAGCACGCCCACCGGCGCCGCGGCGGATTGATTCACACATCCCTCCTCAAATCTTCGGCGAGAGCGCGCTCGAAAGTCTTTCGCTCATCCACCACCAAATGAAACGCATGCTCCGGGCCAGGAAAGCGTCCCGAGCGCACATCCGCCGCATAGGCGGCGAGGGCGGAGCGCAGCGCTTCGCCCAACGCGCCATAACGGCGGTTGTGCTTGAAGTCGCGCCGGGTCACGCCGGCCAGATCGTTGACCACGAGCACCTGGCCGTCGGTCTGGCCGCCCGAGCCGATGCCGATCGTCGGCGCGGCGATCTCCCGGCTGATCCTTGCGGCAAGCTCCTCAGGGATGAGCTCCAGGACGAGGAAATCCTGTCTCGCCGCATCCAACGCCCGGGCGTCTTGCAGAAGCTTCAAGGCGGCGGAGGCTGTCCTGCCTTGGCGTCGCTTCTGCTCCTGGTGCTGAGACTCGAGGCCGATGTGCCCGCAGGTGTCGATATCCGCGGCCTTGAGCGCGCGCACCAGCTCCGCGCGGGCGCCCTCGAACTTGACGCAGTTCGCGCCGGCGTCGCGCAGGGCTTCGGCGCTTTCGAGCGCCTGCGCCGGCGTCTCATATGTCGCGAAGGGCAAATCGCCGATGATGTAGGCGTCCGGCGCGCCCCGGCGCACGGCGGCGATGTGATGGCGCATGTCGGCGAGCGTGACCTCGCGTTCATGCATATAGCCAAGCACATTGACCCCGACGCTGTCGCCGACAAGGATGATGTCGACGCCGACCTCGGCCGCGGCTTGCGCGGTCGGCGCGTCATAGGCCGTGACGACGACGATTTTTTCGCCCCGACTCTTCATGTCGGCGAAATGGGAGGCCTTTCGCGCCATCGCGGCTTTCCGGAACGCGTTTTTGCGAGCGCTCTATCGCTGCGGCTGTTCGGAGCAGGTCTTTGGAGCCCCAGGAACGCGCAGCTCCTGAAATCCCCCGGTGCATTTATCGCAGCCCGAAAGCAGCGCGCAAAGCGCGGCCGCCGCCGCGATGATCCAATGGCGCCTCATGCCTCTCCCCGTGGAGTAGAATACGTTCCCGATATTACCCGTGCGCCGGGCGTCTGACCAGAATAAGGCGATCGGGTTAAATCGGCTTGTCTGGAAAGCGGCAGAGATCGCAGAGCAGGCAGCGCCCGCACTCCGGGCGGCGCGCCTTGCAGATATATCGGCCGTGCAGGATCAGCCAGTGGTGGGCGTGCAGCTTGAACCGATCTGGGACAAGCCGCTCCAGGCCCGTCTCCACTTCCAGCACGGTTTTTCCCGGCGCGAGCGGCAGCCGGTTCGAAACCCGAAAGATGTGCGTGTCGACGGCGATCGTCGGCTCGCCGAAAGCAATGTTCAGCACGACATTGGCCGTCTTGCGGCCGACGCCCGGCAGGGCTTCGAGCGCCGCGCGGTCGTGCGGCACCTCGCCGCCGTGACGCTCCAGGAGCAGCTTTGAGAGGCCGATCACATTCTTGGCCTTGGCGCGGAAAAGGCCGATCGTCTTGATGTGCTCGATCAATTTCGCTTCGCCGAGGGCGATCATTTTTTGCGGCGTGTCGATGGTGCGGAAGAGCGCTGCGGTCGCCTTGTTCACGCCGGCGTCGGTGGCTTGCGCCGAGAGGACGACGGCGACGAGCAGCGTGAAGGGATTGTGATGGCGCAGCTCGCCCTCGGGATGGGGATTGGCCGCGGCTAGGCGCTTGAAGATCGCCTCGATGCGCGCCGCGTCGCGAGCTCCGCCGGCCGCCCGGCGGCGCGTCGGCGTCACGATTCCGTCTCCGCGCTCTCCGCCGCGAAGGCCGCTTCAGCCTCGCGCAAAAGCCGCGCCTCATGGCGTCTGACGTAGATGAAGGCGCAAAAGAGCGCATAGAGCAGCGCGGTGAGCGCCCAGATCGCGATCGAGCCCTGGAGCCGCTGATACGCCGAGTTGAGCGCGAAAGCGGCCAAGCCGATCGTGAGCGCCCAGACGCCGCTGCCGATCGCGTTGCAAAGCAGAAATGCGCGGGCGTCGAATTCGATTGGCGCCGGCGAGGACGCCGACCCACATGCGCAGGAACGTCACGAAGCGGCCTAGGAGCACGATTCCCGCGCCCCAGCGCATGAAGAGATAGCGCGCGAGCGTAAGCCTTCTGGCGGTCAGGCCGACCCACCGCCCAGAACGCTCGAGGAAGCGTACCCCATAGGCTCGCCCTATCCCATAGCCAGCGGAGCCGCCGATGACGGCGCCCGCCGCGGCGGCGAGAATGAGAAGCTCGATCCTCAGCCCGCCTGTCTCGCCGGCGTAGATCGCTCCGCCGATCAAAAGCGTTTCGCCGGGCAGCGGCAGACCGGCGCATTCGAGCGCGACCACCAGGAAGAGCGTCCAATAGCCGTAAGCGCTCAGAATATGAACGATCCGATCCTGGTTCAGAAGCTGTTCCATGAGGCTCTGTTCGCGGGGCGGGAGAAGACGCCCGCGAGCTTGTCACATCGCCGCGGGTTTATGAAGCGGGCGCCGGGGCGCGCACCCCAGGCTTGGCCCTGTTTTGTTCCAGCGCCTCTTGAAGAATTTGCCCATTCCTCCTAAATCCGCGCCGCTCCGAGCATAGCGCTCGGCCCGCTCATTGGGATCGGTAGGGCCATGGCCAAGGAAAAGTTCTCACGCACGAAGCCGCACTGCAACATTGGGACGATCGGTCACGTGGACCACGGCAAGACGTCGCTGACGGCGGCGATCACCAAGGTTCTGGCGGAGACGGGCGGAGCGACGTTTACGGCCTACGACCAGATCGACAAGGCTCCGGAAGAGCGCGCGCGCGGCATCACGATTTCGACGGCGCATGTGGAGTATGAGACCTCGAAGCGCCATTACGCGCATGTCGACTGCCCTGGCCACGCCGACTATGTGAAGAACATGATCACCGGCGCGGCGCAGATGGACGGCGCGATCCTGGTGGTTTCGGCGGCGGACGGTCCGATGCCGCAGACGCGCGAGCATATTCTTCTGGCGCGTCAGGTCGGCGTGCCGGCGCTGGTGGTGTTTTTGAACAAGGTCGACATGGTCGACGATCCGGAACTGCTTGAGCTCGTGGAGCTCGAGGTTCGCGAGCTCTTGAGCAAATATGAGTTCCCGGGCGACGACATTCCGATCACCAAGGGCTCGGCGCTGGCGGCGCTGGAGAACAAGACGCCGGAGATCGGGCATGACGCGATTCTGGCGCTGATGAAGACGGTGGACGACTATATTCCGCAGCCGGAGCGTCCGAAGGATCAGCCGTTCCTGATGCCGGTCGAGGACGTGTTCTCGATTTCGGGACGCGGCACGGTGGTGACGGGGCGCATTGAGCGCGGCGTGATCAAGGTCGGCGAGGAAGTCGAGATCGTGGGCATCCGCCCGACGACGAAGTCGACGGTGACGGGCGTCGAGATGTTTCGAAAGCTCCTGGATCAGGGCGAGGCGGGCGACAACGTGGGCTGCCTGCTGCGCGGCACGAAGCGCGAGGAAGTGGAGCGCGGTCAGGTTCTCTGCAAGCCGGGCTCGGTGAAGCCGCACACGAAGTTCAAGGCGGAGGCCTACATTCTGACGAAGGAGGAGGGCGGACGCCATACGCCGTTCTTCACGAATTATCGTCCGCAGTTTTATTTCCGCACGACGGACGTGACGGGCGTGGTGACGCTCCCCGAGGGCGTTGAGATGGTGATGCCGGGCGACAACATTTCGATGGAAGTGGCGCTGATCGTGCCGATCGCCATGGAGGAGAAGCTGCGCTTCGCCATCCGCGAAGGCGGCAGAACCGTCGGCGCCGGCGTCGTCGCAAGCATCATCGAGTGAGGATTTGGGGCGGGGAGGAGCCGCGAGCGACTCCTTCCCCTTGTAAAATCAGGCGGCGAGCGTGGTCTTGTCTTCGCGCAGGAAGGCGGGGGTCTGCGCCTCGCTCGATTTTTTAGCCGAAACGTCTTCGGCGGCCGCGTTCACGACCTCGAGCGCGGCGGCGACGGCCGAGACGCCGATCTCGCGGTAGAGCCGCGCGAGCAGATCATGCTGAGGATTGGGGAGAGGGGACTCGCCGAACTCGGACACTAACAGCTTGGACATGGGGCTCTCTCGTCGTCGTGGCAGGCAAGAGCAGGGGCCAGCTGCGTCAGATTGTCGGCATCCTGTTAAAGCGCGGTTAAGACAGGCGGCTTTTGCGGAGCTTTACGCCGGCTTGGCGCCACGCGATAATGGCGCTTAAGCCGGCCTCCCGGCCGCGCGGGAAGGGAATGGCCGCTTGCAACCCGCAAGGCCGAAACTCACGAGAACGAGAACCGATGCGTCGTCAACTGCCGCCCGAACCCCTTTCCCAGGCGGCGCTGTGGAGCCGGCGGCTGGGTCTGTTCGCGGCGGTGGTGGCGGGCCTCGCGGTCGTGCTGTTGCGGCTGCACGTTCTCGATCCCGTCGCCGCGCTGACCACGCTCGGCGCCGCGGTGGCGATCGCGCTCGGCGCGCTGCTTCTTTTCGTCGCCGCCTGCGTGACGATTTGGCGGAGCGGCGCGCGCGGGCTCGGCATCGCGCTCGGCGGCCTCTTTTTCATCGCCGCGACGCTCGCCTATCCGAGCTATCTCGCCTTTCAGGCGCTGCGGCTTCCCAAGCTTGCCGATGTATCCACGGATATCACCGATCCCCCCGACTTCTCACGCTCCGCGGCGGCCTTGACGGCGCGCGGCGGCGTCGCGCACCCCAATCCGTCTCCCGAGGCGCGCGCCGGACAGCGCGCGGCCTATCCCGACGTCGAGCCGATCGTCCTCGATATCGACGTCGACGACGCGATCCCGCTCGTCCTCCGGTCGGCGTCGGCGCGCGGATGGCGACTCGTCGACCAGCGCGCGCCGAGCCCGCGCACGGGCGAAGCGCATCTCGATTTCCTCGACGCGAGCCGCATTCTCGCTTTCGAAGTCGACGTGACCGTGCGGCTGCGGCCGCTCCCCGGACAAACGCGCATCGACGTGCGCTCGGCCTCCCGCTACGGACGCCACGACTTCGGCGCGAACGCCCATCGCATCCAGGCCTTCGCCGACGAGCTGCAGAACCAGATCGACCTGGGGGAAGGGGCGTCCTCGACGCCCGAACTGCCTCCAGTCAGGCCTCCATCGATTCGAGCTCGTCGATAAGCTTGGCGATCACGTCGAGGCCGATGGACCAGAAGGCGGGATCGCGCGCGTCAAGGCCGAAGGGCGCGAGCAACTCGCCGTAGGGTTTCGAGCCGCCGGCTTCGAGCAGCGCGAAATAGCGCTCGACGAAGCCTTCATGCGCCGTCTGATAGATCCCGTATAGTGAATTGACGAGGCAGTCGCCGAACGCATAGGCGTAAACGTAGAACGGCGAGTGAATGAAGTGCGGTATGTACGCCCAGTAGTTTTCGTAGCCCGGCCCGAGGCGGATCGAAGGCCCGAGGCTTGCGCCCTGCACGCTCATCCAGAGCTCGCAAATCTCGTCGGCGGTGAGCTCGCCGTTGCGGCGCGCGAGATGCAGCTTGCGCTCGAAGCTGTAGAAAGCCGTCTGCCGCACCACCGTGTTGAGCATGTCCTCGATCTTGGAGGCGAGCATGACGCGCCGCTCGCTATTGTTTCCGGCGTCGGCCAGCAATTTGCGGAACGTCAGCATCTCGCCGAAGACGGAAGCCGTTTCAGCGAGCGTCAAAGGCGTCGGGGCCATGAGCGCGCCCTGGCGGGCAGCGAGCACCTGGTGCACGCCATGTCCGAGCTCATGCGCGAGCGTCATGACGTCGCGCGCCTTCCCCTGAAAGTTCAGCAGCACGTAGGGATGCGCGGAAGGCACGGTCGGATGCGAGAAGGCGCCGGGCGCCTTGCCGGCGCGCGCCGGCGCGTCGATCCAGCTCTTGTCGAAGAAGTCTGAGGCGATCTGCGCCATCTGCGGCGCGAAGCTGGCATAGGCCGCGAGCACGGCCTCGCGCGCTTCGCTCCAGGAGTAACGCTTCGCCGGCGCCATAGGCAGCGGCGCGTTCCGATCCCAATAGTCCAGCGCCTCCTTGCCGAACCATTTGGCCTTCAGCCGATAGTAGCGATGCGAGAGCTTGGGATACGCCACCTCGACCGCGCTTACCAGCGCTTCAACGACCTCGCCCTCCACCCGGTTGGCGAGATGGCGCGAGTTCGCGACATCGTCGAAATGCCGCCAGCGATCGGAGATCTGCTTGTCCTTGGCGAGCGTGTTGGAGATGAGCGCGAATGTGCGCAAATTCGCCCTGAGCGTCGCGCCGATGGCTTCGGCGGCGGCGCGGCGGGTCTCTTCCTTCTCGTCCTGAAGCAGATTGAGCGCGGGCTCGATCGGAAGCTCCTGGCCCTGAATTGGAAAGCGAAGAGCGGCGATGGTTTCGTCGAAGAGCCGGCTCCATGCGGCCGACCCGGTCACCGATTTCTCGTGGAAAAGCTCCTCGATCCGATCCTCCAGCTCGTGCGGCTTTTCCTTGCGGATGTCCTCGAGCCAGGGGCGCCAGCGCGCGAGCGGCGCCTTCGTCGCCGCGGCGAAAAGCACCGCGTCGTCGAGGCGATTGAGCTCAAGCTGGAAGAACAGCGTCGCGGTCGAAGCCTCGACGATCCGGCTTTGTGCGTCGGCGTAGAACTTTCCGCGCTTTGGATCGCTGACGTCGCCGGCGTGCAATAGTCCCGCATAGGACATGAGGCGTCCGAAAAGGTCCTGCAGCGCTTCATAACGGGCGACCGCCGCGCCGAGCTTTTCGCTCGCGTCGGCGGAGGTCGCGAGCGTCGCAAGCTTCCCGCGAAAGTCCTCGGCGAAGACCTTGGCTTCACGGCTGGCGCGGTCGAGATCGTCGCAGAAGGCCTGCGATCGGGCCCCGGGTAAAGATCGCCGAGGTTCCACTCGGGCAGGGGACCTAAATCGGCGACTGCTGTCGGCTTGGGCATCGAATGCTCCTCAAGAGACGGAAATGTAGCATGTTTCGGATAATAGGGCGCGAGCGTCGGCCGATCAAACAGTCTCGCGAGGCGCGCAAGGCGTTTTCCTGCACGAAGCTTCCACCCGTTTGGCGCCACGCGTGTAGGAATTTAACTCCAACTTTACCCTGTTGCTGGAGTTTAGGCGCAAGCGTGGGAAAAGATTTGGCCCCGCAAACTCCAGGGGGACGGGCGCCGATGGCTTCGACGATTCTCATTGCCGATGACGACCCCGTTCAAAGGCGCCTGCTCGAGGCGATGATTTGTCGGTTCGGTTATGAGACTGAGTGCGTCGAAAGCGGCGAACTCGCGCTGGCGCGCCTCAAGGCGACGGATTTGGCGCCAGTCGGGCTCCTGGTTCTCGATCTCGTCATGCCCGATCTCGACGGCATGGGCGTGCTCGCCAAAATGCGCGAAGAAAAGCTGAAAACGCCCGTCATTGTGGAGACGGCGCATGGTTCGATCGAAGCCGTCATCTCGGCGATGCGCGCCGGCGCCTCCGACTTCGTCGTGAAGCCCGTCGGAGCGGAACGTCTGCAGTTCTCCATCAAGAACGCGCTCGCGGCCGATGCGCTCGCCGGCGAGGTTCGTCGCGCCGCGCGCCGGACCCAAGGCATGCTGACCTTCAAGGACCTCGTGTCGCGGAGCGCTGAAATGGCGCGCGTCATCCGATTGGGCGAGCGCGCCGCGCGTTCGACCATACCGGTGCTGATCGAGGGCGAGTTGGGCGTCGGCAAGGAAATCGTCGCGCGCGCCATTCAAGGCGCCTCCGATCGCCGCGGAAAGCCCTTCGTGACCGTCAACTGCGGTGCGCTGCCGGCCAATCTGGTCGAATTGATCCTCTTCGGCCACGAGAAGGGGGCCTTCACCGGCGCCACGGAAAAGCACGCGGGCAAGTTCTCGGAGGCGAACGGCGGCACGCTGTTCCTCGACGAAGTCGGCGAGCTGCCGCTCGAATTGCAGGTGAAGCTCTTGCGCGCGCTGCAGGAGGGCGAAGTGGATCCGATCGGCGCCAAGCGGTCGATCCGGGTCGACGTGCGGCTCATCTCCGCAACCAACCAAAATCTCATCGAGCTCGTAAAGCGCGGCCAATTCCGCGAAGATCTCTTCTACCGGCTCAACGTCTTTCCGATCGGAATTCCGCCGCTGCGCGCCCGCAAGGACGACATTCCCGATCTCGTCCACCGCTTCTGCGCGCGCTTTTCCGCCGAGGAGGGTCGAACGATACGCGGCGTGTCGACCGAAGCGATGTGCCTGCTCGCTTCCTACGACTGGCCGGGTAATGTCCGCCAGCTGGAGAACGCCATGTTCCGCGCGGTGGTGCTCGCCGAGGGCGACGAGCTGACGGTGGCCGAGTTCCCGCAGATCGCCAACCATGTCGGCGGCTTCGACGTGCGCGTGCCGCCGGCGCCGAGCCTCCCCGAGCCGCGCGCGACGCGCGAGCGCGAGATCGTGCGCGTGGAGGTGCGCGATCCCAATGTGCTGGGATTGCTCGGCAAGAACGGCGACATGCGCCGGCTCGACGACCTCGAGGCCGAACGATTCGTTTCGCCTTGCAACACTACCGCGGACAAATGTCGGAGATTGCTCGGCGCCTCGGCATCGGCCGCTCGACCCTTTATCGCAAGATGAAGGAATACGGGCTGGGCGACGAAGGCCTGGTCGAGTTGAGGGAGGATGCGAGCCTCGTCGCTTGAGCTGCTCGTAAGAACGAAGCGGGCGGGAGCGGTCAACGCCCGATGCTGGGGCGCTCTGCGGACGGCGGCCGCCATTCCAGAATGAGGGTTTCGCGCCCGGATTGGCTGAGCTGGCCCGGGCCGAGCCGTTTGAACCCCTCCCTCTCATAGAAACGAACCGCGCGATCATTGTCCGCGTTGACGTCGAGTTCGAACGAGGCTGGGGGAGCGCTCGCGCGCGGCGGCGAGAAGCGTTGCGCCAACTCCTCCTCCAAAGCGCGCGGGATGCACGCAGATCTGATCCAGCCATCCGCTCGCGGGGTCGATGGTCACGAAGCCCAAGAGGCCTTTGTCGTCTTCGTCCCAAAGGCAGAGGGTCTGAGCGCCTTGCGCCTCCAGCGTGGCGAGACGGTCGAGCAGCCAAGCGCATCGCGCCACGAAGGCGATCTCGGGATAGGTGGCGCGCCAGGACGAGACCCAAAGGGCGAGGAGCTCCTGCGTCTCCGCCCCTGTCCGAGGAGCGATGCGCCAGCCCCGCGCCGCATTGAGAGAGGATCTGCTCACGCTTTCCTCATGGCGTCGAGCAGCAGCCGATGGATCGGCTCATTGCCGGCACAGACCTCATTCCGGGAAAGCATGTCGCCGCCGCCGACAAGATCGGTGACGAAGCCGCCGGCCTCGCGCACGAGCACCACGCCTGCCGCTATATCCCAAGAGTTGATGCCGCGCTCCCAATAGCCGTCGAAGCGCCCCGCGGCCACCATGGCGAGGTCGAGCGCGGCGGCGCCCAGGCGGCGGATGTTGCCGGCCTTGGCCATCGCCGCGGCGAGCTCGATCTGGAAGCGATCGTGGCGCTCGCGCCAGGCAAGAGGGGGAGTGCCGCAGGCGATCATCGATTCGGCCAAGGTTTTGCGCGCCGCCACTCGCATGCGGCGATTGTTATGATAGGCGCCCTGACCTTTCTCGGCGATGAACATGTCGTCCGTCGCCGGATTATAGACCACGCCTGCGACGAGCTGGCCCTCGCGCTCCAAAGCGAGCGAGACGGCGAAGATCGGAATCCCGTGCAGGAAGTTCGAGGTGCCGTCGAGCGGATCGATGTGCCAGCAATGGCTCTTGTCGGCGCCTTCGACGACGCCGCCCTCTTCCATGATGAAGCCATAGCCGGGTCTTGCCCGCGACAGTTCCTCGAAGAGCACGGACTCGGCGCGCCTATCCGCCGCAGTGACGAAGTCGCCAGGCCCTTTGACCGAGACCTGCAGATTCTCGACCTCGCCCAAGTCCCGCTTCAAGCCGCGGCCGGCCTTGATCGCCGCCGCAGTCATCACATTCATCAGCGCGGTGCGGATCATCGGATATCCAGGGCTGCCATTGTGGCGCTCACATGCCCGCCCGTTCAGGCCTGCGTCAAGTCGCGGCGGGAAAGGAGGGCGCGACGCGATCACCCGGACGCGCGACCGGCCCGCGGACCGCCCTGCGGCTCGACCAAGCCGCCGCAAGGCCCTGAATCGACGCCACGATGAGGAGGAGCGCGGTCTTTTTGGACGCTATTGCCAATGCGCCACGATGCGGTTACAAGCGCGGCGTCGCTTGGGCGCGCTCGCAAAGGAGCCGACGCCGAAAGCCGCGATGCGCCCGTAGCTCAGCTGGATAGAGCACCAGACTACGAATTTGGGGGTCAGAGGTTCAAATCCTTTCGGGCGCGCCATTAAATTCAATACCTTAAAAGAAAACTTAAAGATCGGAGATTGTGCTTAGCTACCAGTTAGCAACCACCGCGATAATGACGCATCGGCAGCTGGGGATGTGTCGTTGGTATCGCTGTCCGGCAGCTCCCCTGTTCCCCAAGACGTTCTACCCGCAGGGGCGGAAATCGTCGCCGCCTGTTTCGTCATCGATCTGCTCAAGCTACTCTCGGCTATGGCTCAGGTTCGCAATCCAACCCTTTTCTCGGCCTATTTCGGCGTGCCACGACAAGCACTGGCAGCCGCTGGACTGATCGATCCGTTTCTGGACGTCGATGTACCGTTGTTTATAGACCCGGTGCTTCTGGAGAAGTCCAGCAACAATATAATCAACACAACTGCAGTTGGTCGGTTTCGCAAGCACTTCGAGATACTCGTACGCATGCTCACCATCTCAAAGGCGGAGAATGATGCAGCGTGGAAGGGGGCGCGGCGGCAGCTCGACTTAAGTGAGCCGCCTGAGAACGGTCTCGGCTACGGCGGAAGTGGGAGAGCCGGAAGCTCGCGACCCGAGGAGATCCGGGAAGCGATCCTCCGCACGACCAAGGAGATTGTCACTCTGGGCGCGAGCGATCCGGAGATGATTTCTCTCATGGGCTTTTTTGAGGAGGACGTCGGACCGGACACGATTAGCGACCTGACAACGACTGTCATAATGGATGATCTGGCCGCGATTACAGAGGAGTTCTGTAAAGCGAACGATGTGCCGTTATTTCCATTTGATGTCTGTGCGAGTCACTTACTGCCAAAGTTCGTCGATTCGAAGGGGCAGGGGATACCGATTGTGCTTGTTCCCGAAGACATTGTTCGTGAACTACCTATCGCTAATGACTGGTCGGACATCGAGCGGGCGGCGATGGAAAATAGTCGGATACGTCGTCGTGTTAACCAATATCTTGCCGGAATTGCTAAGCCAACTGTTGTCGATCGGAAGCATGCACTTCGCGATGCGGCTTTAGGGTCCTCAAAAGATTTTGACTTTTTCTTGGCAGCTGTGAAGGAGAACGTGCGTAGCTACGACCCCAATCTGGACGCACTAGGCTATTATCGTTTGAAGGATATCATCGCGAATGGATCTTCCCACCTCAAGCAGGCAACCTCCTATGACCTAAAGCTTGGTCCCAATGAGATTATGCGAGTTGTCAAAGACACAATCACTTTATTTAAAAGGCATGTAGAGAGTGGCAATCTCTGGGAGGAGCTTTGGGTCGATGATAAGCCCAAAAAAGAACGGGCCTCGCAGCTGATATTTTACGCCATCGCAGATGCATTTTGTAAAGCAAACGATGTCGATATTTCGCCTGAGGCGAACATGGGTGGAGGTCCAATAGATTTCAAGTTTTCGAGTGGATATCAGGCGCGCGTTTTGGTTGAGATGAAGCGATCAGGTGGCACGGTTGTCCATGGGTATGAGAGGCAACTAGAATTCTATAAGAGCGCGTCGCAAACCGAATTCGGTGTTTTTGTTGTCATCGACTACGGTGACCTGGGAAACAAGCTGGGTGAAATCACGCGCATACGAAATGAGCGCCTTTTGAAAGGCGAGCGGGCCTCCGAGATCATTGTGATTGACGCGGCCCGAAAGGCTTCGGCTAGCAAGAGAAAATAAAGATTGGCTGGGGGAAGGGCAGTGCAAGATTACGGTGGGATTGTAGCCGAGGGCATCGGCGATGGCTTATCCATCAGCAAGATTAGCTGTCGGATTGATTAGAGACCAGGCGTGGGCCGTCCGACGAATCTAAATCATTTGTAGTCAAAGACATAAGCTTCTGTATCACTGACTTCTTCTAACTTCGGCCACTGAGCCGGTTGGTCAGGTTGGCCCTTTTTCCAGATTCTCAGTGTTGTTGCCCTGATCCCGTCATAGGCAGCTACGGATCCCCTACGCCTTGTGACCTCGATTAGAACCTCGGTGCAGGATTTTTCAGGAGTGTCTCTTCGTATGACGCTCGCAAGATCCCAATCGTAGGACCAATCTAATCCCAGCCGATCCGGTAAGTTTAGGCCTTTCAGCGCAAGCCGAACAAAGGGGCCATTCTGACTGCTTTGCGGCCGAAGGTCACTGCCAACCGGATGCAGACATACGATATTTCCTTCCGTTCTCGCCAAATTTCTCAGAATACTCTCGGAGGGCAACTGCTTACCTCGTGTGGCAGAAGCCCTCGTTCCCTGATTTGCGCAAGGCGGTGAAGCGGAGTATCGTGCGTAAACCAATCGTAGGCGGCCGCTAAACTATTATGGACAGCTGGGAGGTCTGCAAATAGTTCATCGTAAATATCGGATATCATCATGCTATCTCTACATCGTTGCTGCGCCCGGCTTGTTCCCGGATGCCTGTCTTGAGACGTCACCTGAAAATGGTGGTGAGAATTCCCGACGAACTGACATGCTAGTTAAATAACCCATCGCATCAGTGATCGTGGTCCCAACGCCATTGCACAGCGTCTTTGTGTATCGACGAACCGATATGACTTATGTTCGCCCTCGTTATCCGCAAATCATCGGTAGTATACGGGTCCTTTGCTTGGATTTTCAAAGTATCCGGATGGAAGGAGGATCAGGCCGGAATCAAACATGCGATGATGGAGCGCGCACAATGAGAGCCCGTTTCGAGGATCATCAGTCCCATTATATTCTTTTGGAATTATGTGTGCGGCGTCCAGCACGGCTAGAATGTTGATGTCGCACACGCAGCAACATCGACCCTGCTGCGCTATCACTTTGCTCCTGAAAAACTGCTGATTGGCCCGTTCCTTTACCGCCTTAAGATGAATTTGGAGGTTATTGCCAAAAGCTTGAAAATCCCTCTCCTGATCAAGCGGCTTAATTCCTTTAGTAGTTAAAATGGAAGCAATAAAATCTTCTTCAGACGCGTATGGTGATGCTGCCAATCTCTCGTCGCTCAACTTCATCGTGTTCCCACGCATGTGGTAATTCAATGCGAACCCGAAGTCGGTTCGAAACTTATCCCAGGGGTATGCGACCATTTCACCTTGTTGAGAAGGATAATCAAAGGGAAGCGCCCTCTCCCCAAATATGCATGGAAAGGCCCAGCAAGGCTCCGAAAATTTATGGATGACTTGCCCCACGTATGCGAATTCAACGCTTTCCAGCAACATCAAAAAGTCGCCGGTGTCCATGCCCGCAAGCACTTGCTGCGCCCCGGAAGGGATGCCCCAAATCTGGAACCCTGTAGGTGCGAAACTCGCGAGCTTTGAGCGAACTTGAAGCTGCTCCCCCCAGCCGTCGATGCTTTCAAGGAAAGGGTCGATGTCTTGCCAGCAGAAACGCTTCAGCCCGTCAGCGTCGGTGCCTATGCTCCTTGGCGCGTCTCTAGCCCAAAGCTTTTCACCTATATGCTGATAGTAGATCGTCACTCGTGCGCTCCTTGCCTATCGGTGGGGGATAAAGTTGGGAGGCCGTCTTCTAGCTACAAGGCGTAACCGTAAAGGGGCGAAGGCGCAGGAGACCCATCCGTTGTCGCTGGCTCGGTCTAGCTGTGATGCTATGCTATCGTAATGGCTTGGAGAGAACGAAGGTTATCGCCCCCTTCGTGACTCGCCTATCCGCATATGTCGCTTTCGGGTCATTCGATCACCACGGATGTGTCGCTATACGTCGCGTTCATTAGGCGCGCTAACTCCATAAATTTGGCGCGGCGGCTTCCGTGCCTGTTCATTCGGCGCTCGCGGGCTGGAGCATCCTCGCCACATGCCGGAGGCGTCGAAGTTTCAACGAATTGATCGACGACAAAGTGTAGCATATTCATGGAGCCTTGTGGGGCTGACATGCCCGAAATCTTCTTAAGGCGAAGTTGAACTCGCTGTCGACCAGTTCGTTCGCTGTTGCGATGGTGGCTTTAATGATCGGAGCCGCAGGTGCGGCAAATGCCGATGTAATAATCGGCTACTCGGCACCCAAACCACCTGGGTGGTGCCGACAACTGGCGTATACGACATCACAGGCCTTTGAAGGCGCCGGGAAGCGCTTTAGGTGCGGAGATCGGCAGGAAGTATCTCTCATCCGGGCCAAAGCCTGACCATCCTCGTCGTCGCGACGGCAGTCCTCCCGGCCCCAATGGCGGCTGGGGTGGTGGCGGGGGAACTTTCGTCGTCCTAGGATCAAAGCCGCTGGTGGTAGCTGGCGGCGGCGGCGGGAGCGGCTGGGGTGCTCCGCCCCTGGCCCGGGCTACGTTGGCACTCCCGGCGGTGGTGAAGGTGGCGTTGCGGGCGGCTCATACAATAATGGCGGTGGTTATGGCGGGGGCGGCGGAGGCTTCTTCGGCGATGGCTCTCAAGGTGGCGAAGGCGCTCGTGGTGGAAAAAGCTTTCTCAATGGCGGTGCCGGCGGAGTTGCCGCCATCTTCATTCCTTACTACTTCGGGCAGCGCTGGCGGTTACGGTGGCGGAGGCGGCGGAGGTGCGGGAGGCGGTGGGGGCGGTGGGGCGGCTTTACCGGTGGTGCCTCCGGCGGTGGCTGCTGTGGTTCGCCTTCCTATAGCGGCGGCCTCGGCGGCAGTTCGTTCCTAGACAACTCGGTGTTCCAGGTGATCGCGCGAAGTGGCGTGTGGGGCGGCAATGGCCGAGTCGATTTAGCTTCGTCTCTGCTGCTCCAGTCCCCGCTTCCGCCCCGGGCGCGGGTTTGCTCAGTCTGGCGTTCTTCGTCCTCGCGGCTGCGTAGGGCCGAGGCGCGGGAGTTCCTCAAGCAGTAATCGCCGCATCCAATCTGGCCAACCGAATTCCACAGATTTTCGGATTTCGGGTTCTCTCGGCAGGATAACGGCGGCCGACACGAAGGCTTTTTGGGCCTAGGGGCGGTGTCGGAACTAACGCGCGCCAACTCATTCGCAAACCCTCGCGGCGGTTCGCCAATCGCCCCAAATGGGCCCGCCAGACTAGCGAAAAAAAGGCAGAATTATGCCGCAGACGCCACACGGGAGCGCGGGCGATAACTCGGGCAGCGTGGGGCGCGCTTCAACATGATAGCTTGCCGTGCGGCCCACGCTGCGGAATCATCAGGTTAAGGCCGGGGACGGAGATATGTGGAAAAGATCGCTGGCCTTTTGTCTCTTTGCTTTGTGCAGGATGGCACTGGCTTTGGGAATTCGTCAGAGGCTTATTTTCAGAGGGGGTCGCGAATGCTGACCCCCCTTTATAAAGGCGTGACGCCAGATAAAATTATCGCATGGGGGCCGACACCTAATCCTGCCCCTAATAGGGCTCTGGTTTTTTTGGTTATCCAGACCATCAAAAGTCGAGCTCATAAGTGTTGAGGGAGAAGATACGATAGAGATCATATTCAATTCAAAAAATCCGTACAGGATGTTTTGGTCTGTGGAACCATTGAAAGATGATGCGGGCAAAACTGTTGGATCATATTGGGAGTATAGAGCTTTGATCCGAAACAATTCATCAAAGACCTTGAAGAATGTAAAAGCGACTGTTCAGGCGGTCGGTCCTATGCCAACTCAGCAAAATATCAAATTTCAGATATGAATAAAAATACCGTTATTGATCTCAACCCGAAGTGCGAAGCGCTTGCTGTAATTCGAACGTGGTTCAACCCGCCGATCGTGGCCGGCATGGTTTGCGGAGGTGCGTCCGGTCCTGTCAAAATGACAGTCAGCGCAGATGGAATCGAGCCGGTAACAAAGTTATTCGCTTTTAATCCAGAAAATACGCCAATGATTTCAGAGTTGCAGGTCCTCCAAGTCGCTGCCGGTCAGACCCTGCACGGCAAGGCAAGTTAGGGAACATGAGACGGCGAACGCTGCCGGCGCTCACATTCCGAAAATTGCACACGTCGGTTTCCCAGCAGCTTAGCGCCCGGCTCGCGAGCGAATTTTGGGGCTGGGGAGAGGGGGCCTAGGCGGTCAAAGCAAGGGCTCTCAGCCGCCCTACGGAAACTCGATGCGCTTTTCCACACGGCCTGCTAGGAAAATTCTAAGGCAGGATCGCTCTGGCGAGGGGCGTCAGAATGGCTAATGGGGTTGTCCTTACCAAGGCGGATGTCGCTGCCGGCCTCGGACTGAGCATGGTCTTCGTCCAAAGCAGCCTTGCGCCTTTGCAAGAGCGCGAAGGGGGCGACGAGTTGATTGCCGGAGGACAAGCATATGGCTTTTGGTCGTTTTCCAGTAATGAGGGAACCGAAATGGTTCGCTTACTGCGTAAAACAGGTGATAGGCAAACCCGTCGACCTTCTAACGAAATACTTAATGCCTTCCGGGCTCGCCTCAACCCTCGATATGGAAATTGGATTTGGGAACGTCCTATCAGCCCGGCTTGGCTGATCCCTTCCCTATCTGCTCACGGTATACGACCACTTCGCTTTGGCCGAATTTTGGTGAAGACGGCGCGCGAGAAAGGCCTTTTTCCAAAGCCACTGACCCCTGAATTCCTCTCTGACTTAGTAGTTGGTTTGCTGAACCGGCGCGGAACCTATGACATTCACAGTGACCAATATGCTCAGGCTGCAGTCAACATGATTGATCATATTTCAGACCGACTAGCTAATCCTCAAATATCGGCCAGCAGTTACCGGCCCGTTTTGCACCTATTGCTTGCCCGACATGGAATAGCCCCCTTACCTCCAATTGTCGGCGAACCACATTGGAACACATATTTACTTAAATGAGCCGGGACCATTCGGACAAAGCCCTTGGTTGCAGCTAAGTTCCCATAACTTGCTGCTGTTGAAAAAGGACGGAGTCACAGGGAGCGTCGCTGGAGCGTGACGCGCATATGTATGCGCCCACGGGACTGAACGAAACTCCTAACTTTCGCACAAATGCGTTGACCACGACTCGTCAATGGCTTACGCTGTGCGAAAGTCATGCACGAAAGTAGGAGCGGGAAATGACGGTCTATGGATATGCCCGGGTGAGCACGGAAGGCCAGACGCTCGCGGGACAGGAAGCCGCGTTGCGCGAGGCGGGGGCGGCGAAGGTGTTCTCGGAAAAGATCAGCGGCGCGAGCGCGGGGAACAGGAAGGCGTTGGCAAAGGCGCTGGCGGTTCTGGAGCCCGGGGATGTTTTGCTTGTGACCCGGCTAGATCGGCTTGCACGATCGACGCGGGACTTGCTCAATGTGCTGGACGCGATCGGCAAGGCCGGAGCCGGGTTCAAGAGCCTCGCGGATGCATGGGCCGACACAACCACTCCGCATGGCCGGCTGATGCTGACGGTCCTCGGCGGGCTCGCGGAATTCGAGCGGGAGTTGATTAAGGCGAGGACAGGCGAAGGACGGCGCAGAGCCCAGGCCCGGGGCGTGCATATGGGCCGGCCCTCTGCGCTCAATGCGGATCAGCGACGGGAGGCGAGGGCGCGGATTGAGGCCGGAGAGGCGCTGACGGATATTGCGCGGACGTTTGGGGTGAGCCACACTACGATTGGAAGGCTACGTTAGGGCACGAAGCCTGCCCGCAAGAGCAATCATTGACGACTTCTGCCTTCGCTAGTGACCTCTATGCGGCTAGCCATCGGAGTTCATCGCACGCGCGCCGGTGCGCTCCTGAGGGACCATGAAAGAACGCTCAAGATTATTCCGAATTTGGCTGTGGCTAAGCGCTGTTTGTGCAGTTCTATGGACTTCCTTTATTTACATCACAAATGTTCAATTTGTCAATTTGTTTTGGCCCTCCGCGTTCATGCTACTTATCCCACCGATCCCCTTGCTCATTACCGTCTATTTAAGCATGTGGATTTGGGAGCGTCTAGGAGCGGCAAACTGGTCAAGATTGCCGGTAAATGTACGTAAAGGCGTTCTGCGCTTATATATTGTATTGATGACGCCGTGGATTTTGTGGTTTGCTTATAGAATATATGACGACGTTAGTGATTATTATGACAGCAGCGACCTTATTCTAGACTTTGTTTTACTATGTTCTCTTCCTTTGGGAGTTATCGTGCTATTTATGATTGCCGGCTGGGTAGTGGATGGATTCTTCCCTCAACAACTGCATAATGTATATGTAAAGAAGAAATATGAATCAAAGCAAGGAGGGGCACAAAACGTAACAATTTCGGATTATAAAGTCATCATCAAGCGAGCAATATCGCAACTGAGCTCAGATCGTCCGGATACCCGGGCTGCAATCTATGCACGGGCGAGAACGGCATTGCTTTCAATAGAGTTCGTCAGTGACGATCGGCTAAAACAAAATTCTTCTAATTTGGAAGACGCTATTAGTATGATTGAAAATGAATACTCTGATATTGTCGATAATCCTCGATTGTCAGTGGCTAAGAAAGGGTCAACCGCCCTGCTTGCATTTACGATACTCGCACTCCCGGGGTTGTGGATAATAGATTTTACAAGCATGTCGATTTATTGGGTAGCTCGACCAAGAAAGCATTAAAAAATATAGTTGCTGATGCTTTGTGAGGCTAAGCTTCGGGCTTCGCCTCGATCACCTTCCTGCTTCGCACAATCGCTTCCTCCAGCCGCGCTGCAAAGCCTTCATTCGCCACATGGGCAGTCACCGCCAGCTTGGGGTGTTCGAAGGGCAGGGCGGCAATGGCCGCACGCATTCGTCGGGTGAGGGGTTGGCCCGGGTCCCGATAAACCGCCCGAAGGAAGTCCAGGCTAGAGCCGTTCGGCTCAATGGTCACTGCGACGGCCGGGCCGTCCTCCTCACGATCTATCGGCTCTACAGTGGGCAAACTAAACAAACCTGACATTCTCAATCCTTTCCGGTCCTTCCTATTACCTACATGTTACAGGTGTGACAGGTGTTACAGGTAGTTAGTAAGCTCAAACGGTTTGAAAAGAATGTTTAAAGTGACCTGTCACACCCTGTCACACCCATCACGACCGCCCGGAACCTCTTCAATGATCAGCTTAACAAAACCCCGTTTCTGGCCAGAGCTACCGAAGCGAAGGGCGTTCTTACAGGAAGTCCAGCCTAGCGACTTCATGACTTTGGCTAGCCGCTTGTTTTGATAGTTCGTCTGCTTCAAAGTTGGCATTTTGAGCACGTCTGAGAGCAGGTATTCCGACGCCACGCGCCAGTGCGGGCCATCTTCATCTTCGCCACAAGCAAAGAGCTTGGTGCCCAAGGATTTGCCCGCCGACGCTGTGGCCTCTAGCTGCGCCAGCTTCGCGCTGAGTATGTCTTCCCAAGGATCGTATTCCATTCGCTCAGCGGCAGCCTCCGCCGCCAAGCCCCACAGCGGCTCAGGGATCACCAAAGCCTCGCCCGAAGCTTCGGCCTGGGCCGCTTCGGCCCACAGCTGATCGCGATCAAGGCGCAGACATTCAAGCTCAATCTGCCCAACTCGCACCGGCCAAAACCGCCGATTGCCAGTCTCGTCTTTAAGATATTGATCGTTGTTTGTGGTGGCGACAAAAATGCACCGCCGACGCTGATCCGTTCGGGCATGACCATAGGCACCACGGGCAGCATCGACGGTCTTCGATAGGAACGCTTTTACTTCTTCAACGTCGATGTGTTTGCCGGCCAGCTCGGCAATTTCGTAAATCCATATCCCAGCAATGGCCTCTTGCTGTTCTTTATCCCGCAGCTTCAGCACACGGGCGTCTGAGAAGTTCTCAGTGCCCGCGAGAATACGCAGCGCAGTCGACTTGCCCGCGCCCTGCGGCCCTTCCATGACCATGAGATAATCGAATTTGCATCCGGGCGACCTTGCGCGGCGAACAGCAGCAATCAACACCTTGCGGCCAACTGCACGGATATACTCTGTATCTTCGGCTCCACAGTAGTCCACTAACCATCTGTCGAGCCGAGCCCTGTCCGTCCCAACACAGTCCATCAACATAATCTCTGACCGGATCAAATGCCCGCTCAAAACATTTGATCTGCAATGCCTCCATTATCAAAGGTTTGCTGACATCCATTTTGAACGCTTTGGAGATTTCGTTGCGGACCATCAACGCCATACTGTCCAAGCTTTCAGAGACGGCACCGCCCTTCATGCAGACATGTCCATGCACCACAAACTTTTTATGGAAATCATCGAACTGGCAGCGAATGCCTAGCTTCGCAATGGCGACCTTGGCATTCTGTAAACTTCGTTCATCCCGATAGTTGATTTCGCCAGCCGCGTCCGGATCGTCCGTCACAGCCGGGGCTAAAGCAGCCGCCACAACCGGAGGCATAGGCTCGAGCGCGCGCGGCTCAGGCTTAGGGACAGGCTTCGTGATCACCTTTTGTTCTATCGCTGAGACAGGCTCAGGAACAGGGGCAACCTTTCCCTTTCCTCCCACCTCCGGCCCAAACTCCCGACGCTTGAAGCCCGGGGGGACGCCGGGGGCCTGGGCCAAGGCGCTGCCTCCGGGGGCACTCTGAGTGGGGGCACTCTCAACTGCTTCGGCCGTGGCGGCTTCGGCCCTTGCCAAGGCCAAGGCCCCCTCCGCCCCCTCCGCCCTCACCTTCGCCTCGGCCCAGGCGGCCATCACATCAGCCGCCCCCGCATAGTCGCCGCGCTCCAAGAGGCCCGCCACGAGCTTCTGTTGGGTCTCAGGGCCTGCCGCCAGCCCTGTCTTAATCAGGCCCGCGAGTCGGTCGTTTCGGTCTGTCGCCTGCCTTGCTTCCATTCCTTCCATCGTATCAATCCTCGTATCTGCCGACGCCCCAATGGCCATATCCAAACGGATCAAGTTCCCGCCTTCGTGCCCGCAGCCGCGTCCGGTCCTGTTCCGCCCAGGTCCGCTGGCGCTCATAGGCAACCAAATCGATCCGAACGAAGCCGCCAGCCCCGGCATTGCGGAAGTTGGGGTCGGCCGGGCTCACCTGGACCTCCGCCGGGGCGATCACTCGCCCCGCTTCGGCTACAACCTTCGGCTTCGGCTTCGGCTTGGGTCCCGCCACATCGTCCAACAGCCTTTCGATTTCCTCGTCAGTCAGTGCGGCCTTCGGCTTCAGTTCTTTGCGCTCTGGTGTCATGCGCGTTCTCCGCTCAACCTATAGTTGTAGCGCAGGGCATACTTCGGCCCCGCTCCAGGGTCTGGTTCGGACCTTAGCCGCTCCGCCCTCTCGCCATCACTGCGGCCTCCGACAAAGCCAGCCTTCCTCTTCGAAGGTGAAGCTCGCCACCTTCAGCGGATCGAGCCTGTGTCGCTGGCACCATGGCACAAGCGTCCGGTTGCACGCTTTTGCGCTAAGCTTCGCGAGCACTAATTCTCGGACAAAATCATACTCCTCGGCCTGCTCGGGGTTCGCCCTGCGCGAAGCCTCAAGCCATTCGGCATTGGCCTTCAGGGTCCCTTCGACTTCTGGCATCTCGGCGACAAGGCGAAAAATCTCGCCCAACGGCAGGACCTTGAAGGCCTCAGGCACATCATCGGCGACCCAGAGGATCAAATCCCAAACAATGTCGATCGCATCAGGCTCACCGGAGATGGCCGCTTTCATGAGTTCTCTACCGTTCATCGTCGCGCCTCCCGGCCGAGCGGCGCTCAGTCTCTATTGGCTCGCGACCGAAAGGGACCTGGCTGGCGAAGGGCCTCGATCCCGCGCGAGCGCTCCCTGGCCCACCAGCGGTCACTGCAACCCTTGCAGCAAAAGCGCTGCCCAAGTTGGCGGGGCTCATAAGATGAAGAACAATATTCACAGAGTTGAGTCATAGGGAATTCTCCAGTTTCAATCTAAGTGTTGAGAATATACGATCGAAAGTCAAGATTAAAATTGAACTAAACCAGCGAGTTAGCGCGGGCCGAGGCATCTATACACTCAAACACAATGCGGCAGACGCAAAAGACGGCGCAGCACATTAGGCGCGAACCTTTTGGCTCCACTCCCACCAGAGGCGAACAAACGATAGAAGCGGTGGCTGAGAGCGAACAGCGAACAGCGAACCAATCCCCGGCCATGTCCCTCAGCGCAAAAAGAGAGGGGGCCGAAGCCCCCTCTCTCTGGTCAGTCTGTCCACGTCGCTAAGGCACGGGTGGTTGTGCGAATTCCGCGCTGGTCACGCTGTCCACGCTTCCTGAAGCTCGCCCTTGAACTTCTCGGCGAAGCTCTTGCGTTGAGAAGGGTTGAGCTTGCCCCAAGCCTTGACGAAGCTAACGAGGGTCTTATCGATTTCCGGCTCGCGATACTTGCCGACGGTCACATGTGAGACGCTGCACAGCCGTGCGATGTGCCGGTTGGTCCGGCTTGGGTATTTCTCGATCATTCGCTTGACGAGCGCCACCTTGTCGTCAGCCGACATCTGCCGGCGAGCGGCGTTCGTCTCAAGGACGAAGTCTTCAGCCTCTTCATACGTGCCTTCAAAGGGTTTGAAGTCCTTCGCGCTAAAGGGGTGACTGACTTCAAGCGCCGCCTTGTATCGGTTTCGCCCGTCGAGGATGCGGAGGATACCGCCGTCCTGATACAGCGTGATCGGCACGCGGATGCCGCGTTCTCGGATTGAGTGCATTAGCCCTTCAAGTTCATCGTCATTCATCATCCGAAAAGTCTCGGCGAGCGGATGCGCTTCAAGCTTCATGTAATCAATCATCGGGGGCTCCACTGCGGCGATGTTGTCGCGCTGCTCGCGCATGTCTGCTGTGTGGGGTTCACGGAAGCTCATCGCGTCGCGCCCTCCGAAGTGGAGAGGCGGAGCCGGTCGGCAATCCACGCTTCAAGGTCTTCAGCGCGGTAGACGACACGGCGTCCGGCCTTGGCGTAGCGCGGGCCGTCGCCAGTGAGGCGGAGGCGTTCGAGTGTCCGTTCTGAGAGGCGGAGCTGCGATGCTGCCTCTCGCTGAGTGAGTAGCGGCGTCATGGTCATGGTCATGCTGTAATATCCTTGTTAGCTCTCACCGACGAGCGTCGATGGAGCTACAAAGGTTGCGTCGCGCCGCAGCTTTGGCAATGCCCTCAGTGCTATATCGGGTCACGACATAATCACTTACCTGAAGAAACCCTCTGACCCTGGCAGAGAAAATAATTTTGGGTCGGGGCCGGTGAAGTAAGATCAGCTTCGCGGCTCAGTCTTCTGCCGATGCGACATCATGATGGCGTTGTAGAGGTCGATCCTCTTCGCCGCCTCTGGCCCGAATTCACGCAGGATATCCGCTCGCGCTTCTTCATCAAGTGGACCCGATGGAGACTTCTCCCGCAGCGCCTTCCAAATTCGCTCGGCGTCAAGGTTGCGAACGAGACGAAGGCTTGTCGGTCGAGAAGAGGGCTCAGTCATTGGTGTTCGCCTCTATGGGGTTGGCCTCAACTGCGCTCGCCTCTACTGCCTTCGCGACATGCGCGCCCCAAGCGTCGAAGGCGCGTCGCATCTCATCTCGATAAGTCGCACGGTTGTAGACCCCCGCGACGCCCGCGCGATGGCCGCTGACATGGTTTAAGATCGCTTCGACGATATGCGGTTGAACGCCAAGCCGGTCGGCCATGACAGTTGCAGCGGTACGGCGGAGATCGTGCAAGCGCCAGGGGGCAAGCTGGGGACAGAGTGTTCGCGCCCTCGCATCAAGCCGCGCCTTGCTTTGGCTCCATCCTGAGAATGCGCCGTCGCCAGCGCCGAAGACAAGGTCTCGATCCTTGCGACGTCCAGGGAGTAGGGCAAGGGCGGCGGCGGTTAGCGACAAGGTATGTTCGCGATGGTTCTTCGTGCGAGTGCGAGGCAGAGTCCAAACGCCGTCGCCGATTTCGCTCCATCGCATCGCACCCACTTCGTCACGGCGCTGGGCTGTGAGCGCGAGCAGCCGGACGATCCGGCCATAATCATCATCGCCGCACGCGCGCGTCTTCGCTAAAGCGCTCGTCGCGCTCGCATCGAGTACACCACAGGGACGGCCTGAAAGTGAACCGTGATCCGTGACGCGTTGGCGATCGCGATACCGCTGCG
>CAWEGE010000027.1:0-60560 GCA_963808525.1 uncultured Alphaproteobacteria bacterium | reverse complement strand
AGTTCTGCTGCATGGCGAACTGAGCCTGGCGAACCTGCAACGCGATGGTGTTCTCGGTCTGCTGCAAAGCTACCTGCGCCTGGCGATACTCCAGATCCGAACGCACCTGGTTGGCTTGCGCCGCGCGATTGCGAATCGGGATGTTGAGGTTCACGCCGATGCCCTTGTTGGGCCCGGTGCTGTTGAACAGATTTCCGAAGGCTGAGCCATAGGAAGTCGGAAGGGTTCCCGGCGAATAGCAGGATGGAAAGTCCGTCGGGCAGGTGGGAACGATGGGATTCTGCGGTCAGCCAAGTGGACGCGCCGTAAAAGGCGTAGGCGTCGAGCGTGGGCAGCATGGCGTTGCGAATCGATTTGCGCGAAATTTCCAGATTGGTGAGGTCGATGCGCGCCGAAAGCAATTTCCGGACGGCGCTGCAAGGCTTCGTCGATGAGCTCCTGGATGGGCTGCACCTCGAACTGCTCGTCGGCGTTCAGCGAGTCGGTGGGAATCACGGGCGCGTCGGCCAGCAGCGGGTCTTCCATGTTCTTGGTAATGGCGTTCTTCATGAGCAGCTGTTCCAGCTGAAGACTGGTCTGCGAAAGGATCAGGTTCTGCTTCGCCGAGGCGACACCGCTCTCAGCCTGCGCCAGCGTAATCGGAGCCATGGTGCCGATGCGCACCTGCTCCTTATCGTCGGAAAGAACTTTGTTGGAGAGTTCCAGCGCCCGCTGGTTCACCTTCACGGCTTCGTAGGCGGTCACCAGGTCCCAGTAAATGTTTTCTACCTGCGAAACCGTGGTGATGATCTGCTGGCGGAAGACGACATCGCTGATCTCGCGGTTGTTGCGGGCGATGCGGATGTAGCGCAAATTGGGATCGAAGCCGAAGCCCTGCAGCAGGTGCTGCCGCAACTGGAAATTGAAAGTCGGCTGCAGCGTGGGATTGACCAGCTGATAGAGCGAGTTCGTGGTGATGTAGCTGTTGTCGAAGGTAATGCTCATCAGCGTGCCGGTGGAGAAGCCCTGCGTATAGCCAAAGTTATAGACGTTGGTGTTCTGCGTGACGACCGGCACACCGTAAAAGATGGGGCTTTGCTGCGGCGTGGCAGCGCGCTGGCCTTGTATGTTCCCGGTGAGCGCGGGATCGAAGTTGTCGATGGGCGGACCGGAGCCGAGGGTGGACGAAACGATACCGAGTGCGCCCGCGCCCGCGCCGCCGGCGCCGATCTGCGTGCCGCCTGCGCCGGTTCCGGTTGCGCCGGTGGCCGTTGAGCCGGTGCCGCCGGTCGAAGTCGCGCCGATCGCGCCTCCCGGCGTACCCTGCACCACGCTGGCGTTTACACCGCGTGACGGGCTGCCGGAGCTGGTCAGCAGGATGTCGGTATCGGCAATCGACAGGTTGTAGCGCTGCAGCGTGATGTCGAGGTTATTCTCGATCGACATGGCTACGGCGTCGTTGATCGACAGGTAGATCTTGCCATCATGGAAGAGCTTGTCGGTCATCGCCGAGTTGTTCAGGTTCGGCGGCGCCACATGGCGGGCGGTATAGGGCGCGAAGAAGTTGGGAAAGCCTGAGACCGGCTTGGAGTAGTTCTGGTCGGAATAAACAGTCGCAGCGTTATGCTGCGGCGCGGGCGCCTGCGGCATCGGCGTCAAGGGCGGCATGGTTTGCGGCGCACTTTGCGACTGCCCACCCGCCGCGGGAGTCGACTGCTGCGGCGCAGCGTCTTGCGACCATGCTGCCGATGCCAGCAGAGAAATCAATCCCAGCGAAAGCGCTTTGCGAGCCGCAGATCGGACCAACGTTGCAACGAACATTTCCCATCTCCTGGAACGGAAGCCCGTCCCCGTTTTCTATCAATGCGGTTTGTAGCTGGAGCCTCTAAGTAATACGGACCAAAGTGCACAAAGGTTCAAGCGGCAGGCAGACGTGGCCACGTCCGCCCATCCGGGGCGAGGCTGAATCCCGATAATTCAGAGACGCACGTCCAATTCTAACGTTTGCGGGGATTTGTGCCCGTGACGATCGGCCGGTGGGCGAGACCTCGCGAAGCCGAGACTCGTTTCGTCGGCAAGAACGTGTTGCCGGGTCTCCCGCGGCGAGGCGGGACGAGAGCTTTAAGCGGAGGCTCGGTCGGGTCCCGCCGCGAGGCGGGACGACACCTCTTCAGCCCACCGCGGAAGCGGTGGGTAGGTCGCGCGCAGACGGAGTCCGGAGCCGGCTTTAGCCGGCAGCACGAGTCGGCGGTTTCAATCGGGTTGCCTTCCGGTTCGCGTTTTTCCAGCGACACGGCTGGGCGACGTTTCTGCGCTGCTCTCCTTCTAAGGAATAGGTCCTATTCAACGACACAGGAGACGAATTCATGTTGAAGCAAGTCAGAAGTTTGGCGTTTTGCCTCGCGCTGGGTGCGGCCCCACTGGTTATCAGCCCGGTGATGGCGCACGCGCAGCAGGTCAACGAAGATCAGCGCGCCTATCAGACCGGATTTCAGAACGGCGTGAACGATGCGCAGCGCAATCGCCCCATGAACATGAGCACCAGCGACTGGCACGGCAATCGTGTCAACCTCTATCAGCAGGGCTATCAGAAGGGCTACGAAAGCGTGAAGGGGCATGAACACGAGGCCATGGGCATGCATGGCGGAGCGGCTTTCCAGGGTGAAGACCGCAAGGCCTACGACTCCGGCTATGAGCGCGGGGTCCATGATGCCGAGTCGCGTCGACCGATGAACATGAACACTGACGACTGGAAGGGCGACCGGCTGCATGCTTATCAGACCGGATATGAGCAGGGCTTCCACAGCGTTCGCTAAATCGTTTGCAGGACCGGGCATCGGGAGCTTTACGGGCCGGGGCCGCCACGCGGCAGCCCCGGTCTTCTGCTGATGGGTAGACTCACGCCCCCGCTACCATTCCCCGGGCTTCCGCCGGCTGCAGAGTTGATGACGCGGCTGGGCGACATTTCCGGGCCGCCCTCCTTCTAAACCAGTAGGTCATTCTTAACGAAACCAGGAGACGATTTCATGTTGAAGCAACTCAGGAATCTGGCGTTTTGTCTTGCGCTCGGCGCGGCGCCGGTCGTCGTCAGTCCCGTGCTGATGCACGCGCAGGACGTAGATCAGGACCAGCGCGCCTACCAGATGGGCTACCAGAACGGCGTCAACGACGCCCAGGCCGGCAAGCCGATGAACCTGCAGACCAGCGACTGGCACGGCAATCGCGTGAACATCTACCAGAAGGGCTATCAGAAGGGCTACGACAGTGTGAAGGGCTACGGAAAGCAGGGTGCCTTCAACCCCAACATGTATCAGGGTGAAGACCAGCAGGCCTACCAGGCCGGCTACCAGAACGGCATGAACGATGCCCACAACAATCGGACCATGAACATGGCCACCGATAACTGGCACGGCGACCGCCTGAACATCTACCAGAAGGGCTACCAGCAAGGTTATGACATCGGGAAGGGCTACGCACCGGCCCCAGGCATGGCTGCTGGCGCAGGGGCTGTCACCCCGTACAATCCGGCCACGCTAACCGGCGATGATCAGCGAGCCTACCAGGCCGGCTATCAGAATGGCATCAACGACGCCCACAACAATCGGGCGATGAACATGAGCACCGACAACTGGCACGGCGATCGCCTGAGCATGTATCAGCAGGGCTATCAGCAGGGATACCAGAGCGTAAGTGCGGGAGCGCGGTAGTGTCGGGGGCGCGGGATCAGCCGACGATTTCTTCGAACTTCAGCGGGTCGGGACGGACGGGGACAGGCGGCGGTTCGATCTCGCGCAGCGCCTGGTAAGTGAAGCGGATGCGATGAATCACGGTGATCGTGCTAAGCACGGCGATCACCCACAGCACTGGTCCCATGCGATTGAAGAGCGCGCCGATGATGATCAGCACGATGCGCTCGGGCCGCTCCATAAAGCCAACCTTGCATAGCGGGATCAGCGATTCCGCGCGGGCGCGGGTGTAGCTCACCATGATCGACGAGATCATGACCAGCGCCACCATCACCACGTAGAAGAAGCGGTTGGCGCGCGCGTAGTAAACCAGCAGTCCGAAGAAGATGGCGACATCGCTGTAGCGGTCCATGACCGAATCGAAGAATCCGCCGAAAATCGTAACCTGATTGGTGGCGCGGGCGACGCGGCCGTCGACCATGTCGAAGATGCCGGCGCCGATGATGACTAGCCCGGCGTAGAGAAACATGCGCCGCTGATTGTCAGGATGAGCGTAGCCGAAGAAGATGCCGGCCACGATGTTGATGAGAAGTCCGATGAAGGTCAGGGCGTTCGGCGAGATACGCGTGAGCGCAAGGCCGTGGACAATCTTGTACAACAGCCACTTGCAGGACCGGCCAACCGCGCTTGTCCAGGTCATACTCATCACTACGCTTCGTCGTGAATGGTCGTCAGCTTCAGCACCTCAAGTTCCCGCTTGCCGGTAGGGGTGACCACTTCGCTGACGTCGCCCACTTTCTTGCCCATCAAAGCACGACCTATGGGCGAACTGGTGGAAATAAGTCCTTTAGTCACGTCTGACTCTTCGCTGGTGACCAGCTTGTAGGTGATCTCTTCATCCTTGGTGGAGTCGAACACGACCAGGGTCGACCCGATGGCGGCCCGGTCTTTAGGGATGTTCGCCATGTTGACCATGGAAAGGTCAGCCATGCGCTGCTTGAGCTGGCCCAGCCGGGCGCGCACGAACTCCTGGCGCTGCTTGGCCATATGATACTCAGCGTTTTCGCTGAGATCACCCATGGCCACGGCTTTTTTCAGCTCTTTGGGCAGCTCGTGGTTCAGTTCGTGTTCGAGGGTAGAAATCTCCTCGGCCAGCTTTTTCTTGATGTGCTCAGTCATACTTCGGGTTGATGTACTCGGGCCACCGAACGTTACCCGCAGACATCCAAGGATTATACGCGATTGCGTCACGAACTTATTGGAAAGGCAGGAATACAGGGAGATGCGCTCGGTTGGGGAGCGTGATGCAACGTGCAGCCGTGACAACGGCTTGCGTAGGATTGCCGGGCGGACCGGCGACGGGGCGTGAATGGACTTTAGCATTGGGGAAACCGTTTGGGTGGAGCACGCCTTCAGGCGTGCAGTCTTAAGAACACACTCCTAGGTCGCCTTTAGGTGCTGAGGTTCCTCAGTGGCTAAAGGCGGCTCAAACCAGGAACGTTGTCGTGCATGCCTGAAGGCATGCTCTACCCGGGTTTCGGTCGACTTGATGGCTCGCTCACCCGGCGGTTTGCGGGCGTCAATTGGCGTACTGGAAACCCGCGTCCATTGACCGTTTCAGGAAGCGGGTCGTATACTTACGACATAAGTTGTAGTCCTCTCATACCGCCCGAGGCTTGGGACCTTGGGAAAAAGCAGCATCTCCGGCCCTCATGACTAACCAAAGCTTCAGCATCGGAGACAAGGTCGTTTACCCGAATCATGGGGTAGGCGTCATCGAGCAAATCAGCAGCAGAACCATCGGCTCACAGATCGAAAGGTTCTATCTCCTCAAAATCAAAGCCAGCAGCCTGAAGGTCATGGTGCCGTTCCACAATGTGGACAGCGTCGGCCTGCGCAAGGTGGTACGCAACGGCGAGGTGCAGAAGATTCTGGATTTCCTTACCGACGGGAAGTGCGAAAATCACGCCGACTGGAAGTACCGGTTCAAAGAGAATTCCGACAAGATGCGGACCGGTTCGCTGATCGATGTGGCGATCGTGCTGAAGGGACTGTTGCTGCTCGCGCAGGAAAAGGCTCTCAGCTTCCGCGAAAAGAAAATGCTGGAACGGGCGCGCTACCTGCTGGTCAGCGAGCTGGCCATGTCCAAAGGTTGGGAAGAGCCGGAAGTCGAGGACATGCTCAACAAGGCTCTGGGGAAATGCAAGTTGCGCTTCCCGGAAGCCAGCCCCATGGAATCGTAATGCTGTGGTAGGACGTCGTCGCGCGGGGAAGCGTCCCCGCCATTTTTTTGTCCTTTCGGAGATAAAGTCTCGGGTACCCCGGGTTTCGTGTGTTCTTCGAAGCCTGGGTTTGAGAGATCGAACACTATGCCAGGAACGTTGCACATCTTCCGCTTGAAAACTGAACCGCTGCAGTATCAGGTGAACTACAACCTGGGCGCGAACACGTGGGTCCAAGTCTTCGAGCCTCCCCGGCTGGAGGAGTTTTTACGCCTGGCCGCCGCCCTGCCCGACGACGAGATCACCGCCATGATCGACGAGCTGCGCAAGGACGGCCACACCACCGAAGCCAGCGTCGACATCGGCGAAAGCCATTTAGGCGAAATGGGCTTCGCCGAAAGCCCCAGCGAAGAATAAGGCACTCTCCGCGACGACCCTCGACTCGACATGTCGCGACCAGTGTCCCGCCGTGAGACGAGCCTTCCAAGCCTGACTTGGCCGCTGTCCCGCCGTGAGACGAGGCTTCCAAGCCTGACTTGGCCGCTGTCCCGCCGTCAGAGAGACTTCCAAGCCTGGTTGGCCGCTGTCCCGCCGTGAGAGAGACTTCCAAGCCTGGTTGGCCGCTGTCCCGCCGTGCGAGAGACTTCCAAGCCTGGTTGGCCGGTGTCCCGCCGTGCGAGACCTCCAAGCCTGGCTTGTCCAGTGTCCCGCCGCAGGCGGGACGGCACCTCTTCAGCCCACCGCGGAAGCGGTGGGTACGCGTTTTGACGAAGTCCAAAGCCGGCTTCAGCCGGCGACACAAACCTGGAAAGATCCACCCGAAACTCGTTACGCCTATTTTTTCGCAGAGAGTCAGCCCACCAGCACGGCGCCGCCATTCACGTTGAAGACTTCGCCGGTGATGAAGCTGGCGTATTTCGTACACAGGAAGAGAATCGGCGCGGCAATTTCTTCGGGGGTGCCCACGCGGCCGAGGGGAATGGTGGCGTAGATTTTCCTGCGCCGCTCGGCGTCGCCCAGCGCCCCGGTAGTCATGTCGGTCTCGACCCAACCGGGCGCGATGCAGTTCACGTGAATGCGGTGCGGCGCCAGTTCCGTCGACAAACCTTTGGTCATGCTGATGAGCGCGCCCTTGGTGGCCGCGTAGTCGCAGTGGCCGGACTCGCCACGCTGCCCGGCAGTGGAGCTGACCAGCACCACATTGCCGCCGCGATCCTGTTGCTTCATCTGCGCCACCGCATGCTTCACCACGGCGAAGGCGCTGTCGAGGTTCACCGAGATGGTCGTGCGCCAATGCTCGTCGGTCATCTTGTCGACGTCGATTTCCTCGGCGCTCCAGATGCCGTGATTGACCACGACGGCATCGAGCGAGCCGAAGCGTTCGACAGCTGCCCGCACCAAGCCTTCCGCGCCGGCGGTGCCGTTCAGGTCGGCCTGCACGGCGTGACAAACGTTCGGGCCGCACTCCTGCACCAGCTTGTCGGCCGCGTCTCTGGCGCGAACGTAGTTAAAGACCACGCGCGCTCCAGCCTGCACAAACATTTTTACGGCGGCGGCGCCGATGCCGCGCGAGCCTCCGGTGATGAGGGCGACCTGTCCCTCCAGCGAGAGCGTGGGTTGTGCGTGCGTCGTAATGCGAAAACGTTAGCACACCCTTCCCATGCGCCGACGGCCTGCGCTAAACTGCAAGGCGAGCTGCCTGTGACCATCGCCGTCCGCTAATACGAAACTCCCTGCTCCGGCAGGCGCTGCTCGCGCCATCACCGTTTATCCGCTTACCCGAATTCCTAGGAGTTTCGAATGCCAGCAAGTACCGCGAAAGCCGAACAACTCACCGATTTTGTGGACCTTGAATTTGCCCGCCGCCTGGAGATGGCGGAGATGATTTTCCCCGACTGCGAGGCTGCGCTGCGCGCCTATTCGCCGTCCGACCCAATTGCGTCGCTGAGCGTCGCCGGAGGAATTGGATTCTTCGGTGGCGTGAATTATCCCGCCAACCAGATGGTCGGCCTGGGATTGTATGGAGAAGTGACGGCCGCGCAGTTGGAGGAAGTGGAAGAATTTTTCCGTAGCCGCGGCGTGCCCGCGACGGTCGTCCTATCGCCGCTGGCTCATGAGTCGCTGCGTGCCCTGCTGGGCGAGCGCGGCTACGGCATCGCCGAATTCAACACGGTGCTGATACGCCGCGTCGATCCGAAAGAGCCGCTCACGCTGCCGCCCGATGTCGTCGTCGAACGCGTGACGCGGGAGACGGAGATGCCGTGGATGTCGGCGATCGCCAAGGGCTTCGAGCAGGACATCGTGGTTGCTGAGAGCGTTTTCGGCGGATTTGCCGCGCTGCCCGGTGCTATGGCATTTCTGGCGCGCATCGGAGATACGGTGGTGGGCGGATGCGGCGGACGCGCCATTCCGCAAGCTCGCATTGCCGCTTTCTTCGGAACGGCGACGCTGCCCGAGTATCGCGGGCGCGGCGTGCAGAGCGCACTAATCGCCAAGCGGCTGCACGAGGCGGGGCTGGCCGGCTGCGAGTATGCTGTGGTGAGCACGCATCCCGGCAGCGGCTCGCAACGCAACATGGAGCGGCGGGGCTTCCGCGTCGCCTACACCAAGGCGGTGATGATGCGCTCCTGGCCGGAAGCGCCCAACGAACATGGACATTGAAGCTATTCGCCGCTACTGCCTCGATTTTCCGCACACCAGCGAAGTGGTGCAGTGGGCGGTACGTTGTGTTTGAAACTGGATGGCAAGCTGTTCGCGGTGGCCTCGCTGGAGTCGGGGCCGCCGCGGCTGTCGTTCAAAGCCAGCGCGGAAAGCTTCGTCGAACTCTGCGAGCGTCCCGACATCATTCCCGCTCCTTACATGGCGCGGGCGCAATGGGTCTGCCTGGAGCGGCTCAATGCGCTGCCGGATTTCGAACTGCGCGAGTTGCTGGCCGAATCGTATCGGCTGGTGTTTGAACGGCTGCCAAAGCGGCGGCAGGCGGAGTTGCAAACTGCAGGCCCGAGAAAAGCCAAGCCTTCGGCAAAGAAGAAGCCGGCAAAAAGAAATCGGCGAAGGCAAAGCGAGTTCGGTGATGCGGCGTCTCACTGGCATGCGAGCTTTCGCTCTTCTGCTGCTGTTCGCTACCGGTGTCGCGTTTGCACAGTCGACTGCTCCCGAGAAATCGCAGTCGGCGAAAACGCTGGAGCAGCAATTCTTCGGCGCGATACGCGCGGGCGATGCCGACAAGGTTTTGTCCTACGTTCCGAAGAGCGGCGTCAACGTCGGCTCCGAGTCGCATCATCTGGACCGAACCGACATCGAAGACGATTTCCAGAAACATCGCGGGCTCTACTGCAGGCTCTTCGATTCATCCTGTATTGACGCGGCCATCAACCTCGGCGACGCAGGCGGAGAGAACAGCAAGACAGCCCAAAAGCGCCGCGGAGGCTGCGGTCTTTTTGGCTGAAATCGGCCGGATCATATCAACCCCTCAATAATTCAGCCGCGCGGGCTGCGGTAAAGTCCTCAAGCTGGGCTATTAACCCAGTGCGCACAGAATGAAAAGTTTGGGGCATAAATAAGCCTGTCCTCAAATGTCGCGGTCCGCCCTCGGCGCAGCCCAAGCCGCAGGAAAGCCGTCACAAGAAACTTTAGAGTTAAAAAGTCTTAATAATCAATATATTAAAAATCACTATTAATGTTTTACTTGAAGAAAATTTTGACCCTGCTTATCCCTCCTCGGCTCCGGTCGCGTCGGCCGGATGGCGCGCTCTCATGGGCCGCCGTCCCCTTGGCCGGCTATTTCGTGCAGAAGGTGTCGGCGCAGGTCGCCGGGAAGAGGCGGTAGATTTCCCCTCAGGCGAAGAGCACGAGCCCGGTCAGCGCCACGAAGAGTTCGGGCGAGCGCCGGCAGAGCTCCGCCAGGGCGAGGATCGCGTATCCTTCGAGCGAGAAGGCGCGGAGCATCGTGTTCTCGGGCCCCAGAACTTGTGATGCGCCAGGGCCAATGAGGCCGCTCGGGGAAGGGGGGCTGGACGGGCCCGCAAAGCTTGCGGCAAGAGAGTCTCAAAGAGGAAAAGGACCTACGGCATGAAAATCTGCGTCGTCGGGGCGGGCGCGATCGGCGGGCTGCTGGCGGCGAAGCTCGCGCGGGCCGGGGAAGAGGTGAGCGTCGTCGCGCGCGGCGCTCAGCTTGCGGCGATCCGCGCCGAGGGTCTGAGGCTGATCGAGGAGGACGCGCCCTTCACCGTGCGGATCGCTGCAAGCGCGCGGATCGCCGATCTCGGTCCTCAGGACCTTGTGGTGCTGGGCGTCAAGGCGCATCAGCTTGCCGCCGTCGTCCCCGAGCTCAAGCCGGCGCTGGGCGAGCACACCCTCGTTTTGACCGCGCAGAACGGCATTCCCTGGTGGTATTTCTTCAAGCGCGGCGGCCCGCATGAAGGCCGGCGACTCGAGAGCGTCGATCCGGGCGGGATCATCGAGGATGCGCTGCCGATCGACCGGATCATCGCCAGCGTCGTCTATCCGGCGGCGGAGGTCCAAGCGCCGGGCGTGATCCGCCACATCGAGGGCGACCGCTTCACGCTCGCCGAGATCGACGGGACGAAGCGCGAGCGCGTTGCGCAGATCGCCGAGACTTTCGCTCGCGCGGGATTCAAGGCGCCGGTCGTCTCGGACGTGCGCGCGGAAATCTGGCTCAAGCTCTGGGGCAATCTGAGCTTCAATCCGATCAGCGCGCTGACGCATGCGACGCTCGAGGACATCTGCCGTTTCGCGCCCACGCGGGCGCTGGCCGCGGAAATGATGCGGGAGGCGCAGGCCGTGGGCGAAGCGCTCGGCGCGCGCTTCCGGATTTCTTTGGAAAAGCGCATCGCTGGCGCAGAGGCTGTGGGCGCGCACAAAACCTCGATGCTGCAGGATTTGGAGAGCGGGCGCGCCATCGAGATCGAGGCGCTGCTCGGCTCGGTCATCGAGCTCGGCGAGATCGCGGACGTGTTGACGCCGCATCTGCGCGCCGTCTACGCCCTGACGAAGCTGCTCGCGCAATCGCTTCAGCGTCAGAACGGCAAGCTCACTATTTCGCCCGTCTGAGCCGACTCCGCCAAAACCTCCGGGAAGAAGTCATGACCGCCAGCCGCACCCTGCGACATCTCCTGGCCGATGCGCCCGACGAAAGCGTCGCACTCTCCGCACCCGGCGCGGCGCCTTTGTCCTTCGGGAGGCTTCGGGCCCTCGCCAAGGAGACCGTCGCGACGCTCAACGGCTTTGGCGTCGGCCGCGGCGACCGCGTTGCGATCGTGCTTCCAAACGGTCCGAAGATGGCGGCGGCCTTCATCGCCATCGCTGGCGGCGCGACCGCGGCGCCGCTCAATCCGGCCTATAAGTTGGACGAGTTCGAATTCTACATGGAGGACCTCAAGGCCAAGGCGCTCGTCGTCGAGGCTGGTTCTTCTTTCGCGATTCAAGCGGCGCAAAAGCTCGGCGTCCTCCTGCTGACCCTGACGCCGCGCGCCGGCGGGGCAGGGGATTTCGCCCTAACCGGCGGCGCGGCGGCGAAGGCGGCGAACCCCGGGGACGCCGGTCCCGAGGACGTTGCGCTGGTCCTGCATACGTCGGGGACGACCTCGCGGCCCAAGATCGTGCCGCTCACCCAGCACAATGTCGCGACCTCGGCGCGAAACATCGCCCGCACGCTCGCTTTTTCCCCAGCCGATCGCGGCTTGAACATCGCGCCGCTCTTTCACATCCACGGGCTCATCGCTGGGCTGCTCGCGCCCCTCTCGGGCGGAGGCTCGGTCTTCTGCACGCCGGGGTTCAACGCGCTGAAGTTCTTCCACTGGTTGGAGGAGGCGCACCCGACCTGGTACACGGCCGTGCCGACGATGCATCAGGCCATTTTGACGCGCGCCGGGCACCACAAGGACGTGATCCTGCGTCATCCCCTGCGCTTCATCCGCTCGTCCTCCTCATCGCTGCCGCCGCAGGTCATCGCAGAGCTGGAGGCGACGTTCCACGCTCCCGTCATCGAGGCCTATGGCATGACGGAAGCCGCCCATCAGATGGCCTCCAACCCGCTGCATGGCCTGCGCAAGCCCGGAGCCGTGGGCCTCGCCGCGGGGCCCGAGGTCGAGATCATGGGCGAAACGGGAGAGATCTTGGCCCCGAACGCCGTGGGCGAGATCGTGATCCGCGGGGAGAACGTCTTCGCCGGCTATGAGAACAATCCTAAAGCCAATGCCGAAGCCTTCAAGAACGGCTGGTTTCGCACCGGCGATCAGGGCGTCAAGGGCGCGGAGGGCTATGTCCGCCTGACTGGACGCCTGAAGGAGATCATCAACCGTGGCGGCGAGAAAATTTCGCCACGCGAGGTCGACGAGGCGCTGATGGACCATCCGGCGATATTGCAGGCTGTCGCCTTCGCGACGCCGCATGACATGCTCGGCGAGGACGTCGCCGCCGCCGTCGTATTGCGAGAAGGAGGAGCCGTCACCGAGAAGGAGCTGAAGGCCTTCCTCTCGGAACGGCTCGCGGCCTTCAAGGTCCCGCGCAAAATCCTCTTCCTCGACGAAATCCCGAAGGGCGCGACCGGCAAGCTGCAGCGGATCGGGCTCGCCGAGAAACTCGGGCTTGGAAGGGGGTAAGGCGCCTCAAAGTCGGCTGTGGTTGTCGCGCGAAGTCCTCGACGACCCGCGCGCGAATAAAGCACGGCTGACGCCGCGCGGCGCCAGCGTTTTACCTTCAGTTGCATCAATAAGTTAGTAGCTATGGTTAAATAAATCACAAGATGTGGTATTTTAATCTCACGCTGTGGTTAATATCCTGCGAAGACAGATCGGAGCAGCCGTTCGGCTGAAGGGATCGGGCAAATCGGAGGAGCTTGGAAAAGCGCGTCAGGAGCGAGAGCCGCGCTCACCGCGCTCCAAGCCCTTCGCCTCGACCCACAGCGCCTCCATCTCGGCGAGCGTGGCCTCTTGCGGCCTGCGGCCGGATTCACTCAGGCGGCGCTCGATGTGACGAAAGCGGCGCTCGAACTTGGCGTTGGCGCCGCGCAGGGCCTGTTCAGGATCGACCTTGGCGTGGCGCGCGAGATTGGCCATGGCGAAGAGGAGATCGCCGATCTCGTCCTGGAGCTCAGGCGACGCTTCCACGCCCGGCGCCGCGAGCTCGGCCTCGACCTCCGCAGTCTCCTCGCGGATTTTTTCGAGCACGAGACGCGCGTCGGCCCAGTCGAATCCGACCCTCCCGGCTTTCTCCTGCAGTTTCACCGCGCGCGTGAGGGCGGGGAAGGGGATCGGCACGCCCTCGAGCAGGGAAGGGGGCGCGGGGTCCGGGCGCCGCGCTGCGCGGGCCGCCCTTTCCGCCGCCTTGATCGCCTCCCACTGGACGGAGACGGCCTGCAAATCGCGGGCGCGGCTTTGCGCGAACACATGCGGATGGCGGCGCGTCAGCTTCTCGCAGATAGCCGCGACGACGTCATCGAACACGAAATGACCGGCCTCCTCCGCCATGCGGGCGTGAAAAACCACTTGGAGCAGTAGATCGCCGAGCTCGTCCTTGAGATCGAGATGGTCGCCGCGCTCGATTGCGTCGACGACCTCATAGGCCTCCTCGATCGCATAGGGCGCGATGGAGCGCGACGTCTGCTCCAGGTCCCAGGGGCAGCCGGTTTCGGGCGTGCGCAGCGCCGCCATGATCTCGATGAGGCGGTGGATCGTCATCGCGGTCCTTGGGAGCGGGCGAAGCAGCGCAAAGAAAAACGCCGCGAGGCCGGGCAGGGCGTCGCGGCGCTGAATTTACAGAGCGGACGCCCCGATCACTGCGTCGATATCGACAGCGCCTCGCGGCCCTTTTGCGTATCGACGACCTGCATCGTGACCGGCTGGCCCTCGACGAGACGGCTCACGCCCGAGGGAGCGAGGATCGAAATGTGGACGAAGACGTCCTTGCCGCCGTCATTGGATTGAACGAAGCCGAAACCCTTCAACTTGTCGAACCATTTGACCTTGCCCGCGACCGTAACGGCCGTCGAGGGGTCGGGCGCCTGCCGGCGCGGGGGCCGGGGACCGTCGAAGGTGCGGGGAGGCGGCGCGCGTTCGGAGGCGCCGGCCAAGTCCGCCTCAATAATCCGGGAGACCTGCTGTCCCTTCAGCGAGCTCGAGACATTGACCTTGAGCTTTGCGCCCGGCGGGAGGCTCTCATAGCCCGCAGCCTGCACCGCGCCGATATGGAGGAATGCGTCGCCAGTTCCGTTCGCGAGCTCGACAAAGCCAAAACCTTTGTCTGATTTGAACCATTTCACCACCGCATCCACGGCCGGCGCGTCGGACGGTATCGGGGGGCCTTCCCCAAATCCGCCGCCGCCGAAACCTTGGCGGGCGGGCCTGAGGCGCCCGAGGCGCATCGTAACCGAATGGACCGTCATCGTCGAAGCCGCGCTTGCGAGGACCGCGGAATTCCTTACCTTTGCTCATGTCAACCTGTCTCGTCTTCGCCACATCGGCAAGACCGCTATGTCACTTGGTCATCGCCCACAGGCCAACCCCCGGCGACCGCGGGTCGTCAGAGGGTGAGTGGGAATTTGCCAGCTCAATGCCATATAGTCCCGCGCGCGAAACCTAATAGCAGAATTCGGGCCGTTCTGGCCAGCGATTTTATACAGCGCTGTTGTACGTAATTTCCCTCTCGCACAAGGCAAGCCGCTCGCGCGCGCCATCGCGCTGGAGGCGAACGGCGATCAGAGATTCGTGCTCGTGAAACTGGCCTCGAAGTCCGATGCGTCGTGGCGTTCGGGCAATTGTTCGGCGGGGTCGCCAAAGGTCCGATTGACCATGCGGCCTCTCCTGACGGCTGGACGCTTTCCGAGGGCTTCCGACCAGCGTCGCACGTTCGTGTAGGTTTCGACCTGCAGGAACTCTCCGGCGTCATAAAGCTTGCCCTCGACGAGCGCCCCATACCAAGGCCAGACGGCCATATCGGCGATCGTGTAGGCGTCGCCCGCCAGGAATTGCGTTTCGGCCAGCCGCTTGTCCAGCACATCGAGTTGCCGCTTCACCTCCATCGCAAAGCGATCGATGGCATATTCGATCTTCTCGGGCGCATAGGCGTAGAAATGCCCGAAGCCGCCGCCCAGATAAGGCGCGGCTCCAATCTGCCAGAACAGCCAGGACAGACATTCGGCGCGCGGGGTGGGGTCCGTCGACAGGAAGGCTCCGAACTTTTCCGCGAGGTAAACGAGGATCGCGCCCGATTCGAAGATGCGGACCGGCGTCGCGCCGCTGCGGTCGACCAGGGCCGGGATCTTCGAATTGGGGTTGATCGCAACGAAGCCGCTCGAAAACTGGTCTCCCGCGTCGATGCGAATGAGCCAGGCGTCATATTCCGCGCTCGTGAAGCCTGCTTCGAGCAGTTCCTCAAGCAGGATTGTCACCTTGACGCCGTTCGGCGTGCCCATCGAATAAAGCTGCAAGGGATGTTTGCCAGTGGGCAGCTCAGCGTGATGCGTCGGCCCCGCGGCCGGCCGATTGATCGAGGCGAAGCGTCCGCCGTTCGGACGCCTCCATTCCCAGACGCGCGGCGGAGAATAGCCAATCGACTCCGACATCGGAGGTTCCTCCGTTCTTGGCGTCGGCGACGCCGCTCGATTCGTTCCACTCCTCAATTAGGGCATGGCGCGGGGATGAAGCCGACGCCGATCCCGAAAAGAGGGCGGCCCCTTGTCCGAAAAAGCACGATTCGCATAATCGGTATTATGGAACATCAGCCTTTATCCAGGTTTTCCAGGCCAAGCGCCGGACCCCGCGACAATCGCGAACCCAAGGCTAGCACAGGCCTCGCCCGCGCCGACGCAGATCGCGAGGCTCGGCTAACGTTCGGTTGAAGACGTCTCCCGTGAAATGAGGCCAGCTTTCCCGACGCCGCCACGAGAGCCTCGCCGCGCGGTCAAAAAAATGCCGGCGATTGCGCGCTGAAAGTGACTTCGAAACGCCCGAGCCTTTTGGAACAGCTCGGGCGTCCGCTTGTTTTGGACGGAGAGAATCGTGGCGCAACGAACGGGTCCTTGGGCGAAAACGGCCCGCTTCCCGCTGGTGCCGCTCTGCGCTTTCGGCCCGTCGGCCTTCGCAGCGGCGCTCCTTGCAGCGGGTCTTGCTACGCGAAGCCGCACCGCCGGCCCCTCATTCCCGGAACTCATGACGATGCTGGCGCTCCTGGCGCTCATCGGCCTGATCGGCTCGATCACCGGGCAGCGGCTTTACCGGCTGCGGGCGATCGGGGCCCTGCTCAACGGACTGATTCTCGCGGCCCTGGCCTTCGCGGCGCTCGGTCTTTGATCTCGCCGCTTCTCAATCCAGAGCGACGCGCATTCCGTCATAAGCGGGCTCGGTCGCCGGCGGACAGCTCGCCGCGAGCGCCGCATAATCGAGATCGGTGTGGAGGTCCGTCAGCACGGCGCGGCGCGGTTTCATGCGCGCGATCCAGTCGAAGGCCTCGCCGACAGAAAAATGCGTCCCGTGACGCTGATGGCGAAGGGCGTCGATGATCCAGAGATCCAGCCCGGCGAGACAGCCGACGCTTTCGGGCGGTATGGCGTTCATGTCGGGCGTGTAGGCGAAGACCTTGCCGTCCGCCGCGAAGCGGAAGCCCAGCGAATCCATGTCGCCATGCTCGAGCCGGAACGGCGTGGCCTCGATCGGACCGCCCGGCCCTTCGATGGTCACGGGCTTGCCCGCTTCGAGCGCCCGCGCGTCCATCATGGGCGGATAGCAGCTCCCGGGCGGCGTCGCGAAGACATAATCGAAACGCTGCGCCAGGGCCCGCGCCGTCGGCTCGTCCATATAGGCCGGAACGCGTCGCCCATTCTGGATCACGAGCGGACGCAGGTCGTCGATGCCATGCGTGTGGTCGGCGTGCGAATGGGTGAAGAGCGTCGCATCGATGCGCTTGACGCCGGCGTCAATCAATTGCTCGCGCAGATCCGGCGAGGTGTCGACCAGGATGACGGTCGAATTCTGCCCGTCCCGGCGCGTCACGAGGATCGAGCAGCGCCTCCGACGGTTTTTCGGATTCTCGGGATCGCACTTTCCCCAACCCTGGGCGGCTCTCGGCACGCCCCCCGACGAGCCGCAGCCGAGAATTGTGACCTCCAGGGTCAAGCTGCGACCTCGGCGCGGGAGAGCGGCGGCATTTTGGAGAAGAGCCGCAGCGCATTGGCCGTGGTGGCTTGGGCGATCCCGGCTTCCGAGACGCCCTTCGCCTCTGCCAGAACGCGCGCCGTTTCCTTGACGAAGGCCGGCTCATTGCGCTTGCCGCGATGCGGCGTCGGCGCGAGAAACGGCGCGTCGGTCTCGACGAGCAGGCGCTCGAGCGGCATGGCCGCGGCGATCTCGCGCAGGCCTTGCGCGTTCTTGAAAGTCAGCACGCCAGAGAACGAAAGATAAACACCGAGCTCCACCGCCGTCTCGGCGAGCGCCCGCGAGGCCGTGAAGCAATGGAGCAGGGCGGGGAAGGCCCCCTGCCCCATTTCCTCACGCAGGATGCGCGCCGTGTCGTCGTCCGCGTCGCGCGTATGGATCACCAGCGGCAGCTGCGCCTCGCGCGCGGCGGCGATGTGGTTGCGGAAGACGCGCTCGGCTGTCTCCTTCGATGCGTGGTTGTAATGATAGTCGAGCCCCGCCTCGCCGAAAGCGACGCATTTCTCGTGGGCGGCCAGAGCGACGAGCGTCTCCGGGCTCGCCTCCGGCTCGTCGAGCGCGTGATTGGGATGCGTGCCGACCGTGCAGAACACGTCGTCATAGCTTTCGGCGATGGCGGCGATCTCGGCGAATTTGGTCACATGGGTCGAGATCGTGACGAAACGTCCAACGCCCGCGGCGCGCGCGCGCGCGACGACCGCGTCACGCTCCGGCGCGAAATCGGGAAAATCGAGATGGCAGTGGGTGTCGACGAGCATCCCGGCTATTTACGCCGAGACGGCGCGGAAAGGAACGGCGTTACCGGCTCAATAAATGGGCGCGGAGACTGGGCTTGCCGCGAGCGGCGTCGGCGGCTTGGCCGGGGCCGAGACCCTGACGTCGGACTTCGCCGGGGCCGGCGCTTGGCCTCCCAGCAACGCCGCCGCGCGCCACGAGCCGCTGGGGCACAACACGCTGTTCGACGACCACTCGCCCTGCCCGCTCTTGCCGTCGAGCCTGCCCTTGACGTGCGCCGTGACGCCGAAACTATTGATCTCGATGGTAATGGCGCCGGACGAATTGACGAAGCCAACGGCTTTAGGCGACGGCAGCCCCACCATCTTGGCGACTTTGCCTGAGGCGATCAGCGCGCCCATTCGCTTGCTGCGCAAGGGGCAAAGCGCGCCCGTGGCAGTCGCGTCAATGAGCCATTTGCCGTCGAAAGGCGTCGAGGAACCGGCCGCCGATGCGCCAAGCGCGAGGAGAACCGCCCCGACCGCGCCGACGCCGCCGGCGAGTTGGGTCAAAGAAACCCCGCGCGCGATTGTCGAGACCACCCCTGCCAAAACCGCCTCTCCTGCGCGGCTTCGCTCCTGCCCTGCCGCGACTCCAAGCCATAGCACCAGAGTCCTTACCATAACGCCTATCGGGCGTCGCCCCTTTGCGGCCTCAGAACCGGGCCTTTAGGCCTGTGGCAGGGTTGTGGAGCTGCGCAAGCGAAGCGCGAGCGCCGAGAGCGCGGCGCCGCCGAAGATCAGATTGATCCCGACGAGCAGGCCCAGCGCCCAGGCGGCGTCGCCCGGCAGTCCGGCCAAAAGCACGCCGGCCAGCACGAGATCGACGACGCCGCTCGCGACCATCCAGCCCCAAGTCGAGACGTGATGGCGGTGCGCCGCGCCGAAGAAGATCGAGAAAAGGCCCTCGGCGGTGAAGAAGGCGATCAGCACGAGCGTGAGGGAAACCGCTCCCGCGATCGGCCGCACGAGCAGCATCAGACCCACGACGACGCCCAGCACGGCCGAGGCCAGCGACCACCAGAACCCCGGCGCGCGATGCCCGCTGAAGGTCGAGATAAGGCCGACGACGCCCCCGGCGAAAAACACCGCTCCGATGACAATGGTCGCGCTGAGTGTGGCGATCGACGGGATTAATATGGCGAGCAGGCCAAGCACGAGAAGGATGACGCCTTCCGTGAGATAGAACGCCCATTGGCCGTGAATGGCGCGGGCGACTTTCTCGTCGAGTTGGCGGTGGGTGGACGTGTCGGCAAGGGTCATGACAGGCGCCTCCAATAGGATCCTACACATTCAACTTGCGCGGCGCCGCACAAGATCAACCGGCAGCCAGGCTCGCTCATCCTCATCGGAGCTTTGGAGCGAACCGGGCGGCCACGCCCCGATAGCGATATTCAACCTAATTTAAAACACGAGACTTATTACATAATATATTGATTTATATAATTATTGCAAATAAATGGCTTTATTAAGAGCGCGACCGCTTACTCCTCTCCGCCCGCCTCCGCGCTTTCGATAAATCGTGGAAACACCGGCGCCGGCGGGGGTAAGGCCGCGCCCTCTCTAAGCGAATTCGCGTCCCCTGGGTTTGCGAGATCGCGGGCTTCGGGCGAAACGCCGAGCTGATCGAGCAGCGCGCCGGCCGCCGTCGGGATGAAGGCCTGCAAGGGCAGCGCGAGCCGGCGGATCGTCTCGGCGGTGACGTAAAGCACCGTCTCCATGCGGGCCGGGTCGGTCTTCTTTTTCGCCCAGGGCTCCTCGCCCGCGAAATAGCGGTTCGCCTCCGCAACAACTCGGAAAAGCTCGGCGAGCGCGAGGTCCGGCCGATAGGCGTCCATCGCGCCGCGCGCCTTTTCCAGCGCTGTTTCCGTCTCGGCGAGGATGGCCTTGTCCGCCGCGAAGAGCGTCCCCTTTTTGGGGACGGCGGCGCCGCAATTCTTATTGATCATGGAGAGCGAGCGCTGCGCCAGATTGCCGAGGTCATTGGCCAGATCGGCGTTGATCCGGTTGACGATCGCCTCATGCGAATAATTGCCGTCCTGGCCGAAGGAGATTTCGCGCAGGAAGAAGTAGCGCAGCGGGTCGACGCCATAGCGGCTCGCCAGCTCGATCGGATCGACGACATTGCCGACCGACTTCGACATCTTCTCCCCGCGCGAGAAGAGAAAGCCGTGCACGACGATCCGCTTGGGCAGAGGCGCTCCGGCCGACATCAGAAAGGCCGGCCAGAAGATCGCGTGGAAGCGCGTGATGTCCTTGCCGATCACATGGGCGTCGGCCGGCCAGAATTTCTGCCGCTCCCCCTGCCCCGAGAGCCAGCCCGTCGCCGTGATGTAATTCGTCAGCGCGTCGACCCAGACGTAGCAGACGTGGTGGGCGTTCGTCTGCGGGCTCGGCGGAATCGGAACGCCCCAGTCGAAGGTCGTGCGCGAGATGGACAGATCCTCGAGGCCGCGCTTCACGAAGGCCACGACCTCATTCTTGTAGTGTTCCGGCGTCACGAAGCCGGGAGTCGCTTCGTAATGCGCCAGCAGCTTCTCGCCATAGGCCGAGAGCTTGAAGAACCAGCTCTCCTCCTCGACCCATTCGACCGGCGCGCCGGTCGGCGCGAATTTCTTGCCGTCGCGCTCCGAAAGCTCGCTTTCGTCGAAATAGGCCTCGTCGCGCACCGAATACCAGCCGGCGTATTTGGAGAGATAAATGTCTCCATTGGCCTCCATGCGCCGCCAGATGTCGAGCACCGCCTCCTTGTGGCGCGGCTGCGTCGTGCGCACCACGTCGTCGGCGCGCGCGTTCAGCAGCTCGCCCATGTGCTGGAATTGCGCAGCGGTGCGGTCGGCGAGCGCCCGGGGAGTGAGCCCCTCCTTCTCCGCCGTGCGCTGCATCTTCTGCCCGTGTTCATCCATGCCGGTGACGAAGAGAACGTCGAAGCCGTCGAGCCGCTTCCAGCGCGCGAAGGCGTCGGTCGCCACGCGCTCATAGGCGTGGCCGATGTGCGGCGCGCCATTGGCGTAGGGAATGGCGGTGGTGATCATATAGGTCGGGCGCGTCATGCGGCGGGTTTATCGCGCTTTGGCGGCCGGAGCAAAGCGGGGCGCCCGACGTTCAGAATGATCCACGACGAGACCTGCCGGCGAGGCTCTCGCCGGCAGGGTTAATAATTGTTACTGAATACCTTCGGCGGCTTTTCTGAAGCCCTCTTCCAGCATCTTCCGGTCCGCTTCCGAAAGTGGAGGCCGGTCGATCTTGATCGTCAGCTTGTTGAACTTCGCCGTCAGCGGGAAAGGCGGGATATAGTCTGCGTCGTTGACGCCGGTGATCGTGTCTTGGCCGATGTCGAAGCTTTCGTCCCATTGGAGAATCATGGGGATGGTTCTCTCCATCCGCTTCGTGTCGACCACCTTGCCGTCCACCTTCAGCGTGCCGGTCCCGCCTTTGCCGACGCCGGAGAAATTGTTGACGGCCAAAGTGGCGAGGCCGAGGCCGTCATATTTGAAGTCGAATTCGATGGTGTGGGGGCCGGGCGTCAAAGCCTCCGGAGCTTGCCACGAGACCCATCCGAGATTGAGCAGGTTCCAGCAGAACTTCGGCTTGCCGTTGAGCAGGCAGAAGCCCCAGCCCGCGAAACGCCCGCCGGAAGTCGCGATCATGCCCTGCGCGCCGCCTTGCGGCACGGTGATGTCGGCCGTGAGCGTGTAGGAGGTGGCGCCTGCTTCCCGCCGCAATCATGGCGCGAGAAGTATCGCTAAGCTCAAGAAAGGGCAACCCAGGCTGCTTCGGGCTATTCTCCTCCAGGGCGCTGGCTGAGCCGAAACCCGCCGAGTCCTTGAGGCTAGTCCCCGCCGCCCTTCAGCAACTCTCTCTCAAATCTTCTCCAGGTTGAAGGAGCCGGGCGTCTGGCTCGGCGGATAGTCCTTCATCGTCTGGAGGAATTTGCCGGCGAACTGTGCGATCGGCACGGCGATAAACGCGCGATCGAGGAACCAGTCATTGTAGGTGTTAGCGTTGTGCTGAGCCCGCTCGAAGGGATCGCGGCGCAGATTGAAGAGCAAGGGCACGCGCAATTCGGTGAAGGGCTCGCGCCACACGCCGAAGCCCTCACCTCTGTTCTCGAGGAAGACGACCTTCCAGTCTCCATAGCGGATCGCGACGATCTGTCCGTCGTCGTTCACATAGATAAACTCCTTGCGCGGCGACTTGTCGGTCTTTCCGGTCAAATAGTCGGTGAGGTCATAGCCGTCGATGTAGTTTTTGTATTTGCGGCCGTTGAGCTTCACGCCCCTGCGCAGCTTGTCCTTGATGTCGGGGTCGCCGGCGATCGTCGCGAAAGTCGGCAGCCAGTCCTCATGCGAGGCGATCCCGTTAAGCGTCGTCCCCGCCGGAATGTGACCGGGCCAGCGCACGAAGGTCGCGACGCGATAGGCGCCCTCCCAGTTCGAGTTCTTCTCGCTGCGGAAGATCGTCGTCGCGGCATCCGGCCAGGTGTTGAAATGCGGGCCGTTGTCGGTCGAATACATCACGATCGTATTGTCCGCAACTCCGAGCTCCTCGAGCTTCTTCAAAAGCTCGCCGACATGCATGTCGTGCTCGACCATGCCGTCGCCATACTCGTTCTGCCCCGAAATGCCGCGATTCTCGGGCTTCACATGGGTGCGGAAATGCATGCGCGTGCCGTTCCACCATATGAAGAAGGGTTTTCCGGCCTTGACCTGCCGCTCCATGAAGTCCTTGGCGGCGGCCACGGTCTCGTCGTCGATCGTCTCCATGCGCTTCTTGGTCAGCGGGCCCGTGTCCTCGACCGTCTGGCCACCCTTGCCGTCGGCAGTGGATTTGATCACGCCGCGCGGGCCGAATTTCTTGCGAAATTCTGGGTCTTTCGGATAGTCATCGTTCTCCGGCTCCTCCTCGGCGTTCAGATGGTAGAGATTGCCGAAGAACTCGTCGAAGCCGTGCATCGTCGGCAGATGCTCATCGCGATCCCCCTGGTGATTTTTGCCGAATTGGCCGGTCGAGTAGCCGAGACTTCTTCAGCACCGTCGCCATGGTGACGTCGGACTTCTGCCAGCCCTCTTTGGCGCCCGGCAGACCGACCTTGGTCATGCCCGTGCGCACGGGAACGTTGCCGCCGATGAAGGCCGCGCGCCCCGCCGTGCAGCTCTGCTGCGCGTAGTAATCCGTGAAGCCCACGCCTTCTTTGGCCAGCCGGTCGATGTTGGGGGTGCGATAGCCCATCATGCCGCGATTGTTGTGGCTGATGTTCCACATGCCGATGTCGTCGCCCCAGATGACGAGGATGTTCGGCTTCTTAGCGTCATCGGACGCGGCGTGCGCCGGCAGCGCCGCCAGGAAAAGCAGGGCCGCGCAGAGCGCCAGCCGATGAAGTGGCCTCGAGATCATGATGCGGCTCTCCCAAAACGTCGGGGCGGGGCGCGGTCTCGCTAGCGCCCTGCCCCAGTCGCAATGATGGGGCGGCGCCTGGCGCGGCGTCAACAGCGAGGCCTTCGCCTTTACCTCGACAGGCCGTTAACCTAAACGGATCGGCGTCGCCTCGCGACCGGCCGCGCCCGAAGTTCGAACGGAGACGCCATGCCCTTCAAAATGTCCTCCTTCGTGTTCTGGTCCGGCGTCTACAACGCCGCGCTGGCTCTCACCCTCGTTTTCCCGCCCGTGTATCGCGCCTTGGGCCTCAACGTCTGCTCTCCCGTCTGGGCCTGGCTCATAGCGGGATTTCTGGCCTATACGAGCGTGACGCTCGTCCACGCTTCGCGCGAGCTGCCGCGCCGCGCGGCGCTGGTCTATTGGGAGGCGCTTTTGCGCTTCGTCGCAGCGCTCATTCTTATCCCGGCGGGACTTTTCGGCGATGTCGGCCTGATCGCCGCAGTCCTGGGCCTCGGCGATCTTTTGATCGGCCTCGTCTATGTCTTCGGCCTCACGAAAGCGCTCGGCGCCTCGCATGGGGATTTGCTCTTCGATCGCCTCGGCTGAGCGCAAATGAGCGGTCTTGCGGCGACGCCTCTCTTCACCCTTCTCTTCGCGGCGCTCGCCCTTTGCCTCCCTGTCCGGCCCACTCGCGCCGAAGACGCGGGGAAGAGCGCCGCCGCGACCTTCGTCGGCTCGGCGGCCTGCGCCGAATGCCATGCAAACGAGACACAGAGCTGGCGCGGCTCACATCATGCGCTCGCCATGCAGAAGGCCGACGCAAAATCGGTGCTCGGGCGCTTCGACGGCGCGACCTTCGAGAAGGACGGGGTGTCGAGCGTCTTTTCGGCGAAGGACGGCCGCTATTTCGTCTACACGCCCGGCCCCGGCGGCAAGCCGGCAGAGTTTGAGTTCAAATACGCCTTCGGGCTCTACCCTCTGCAGCAATATCTCATCGAGCTTCCGGGAGGACGCCTGCAGGCTTTCGGCCTTGCCTGGGACGCGCGGCCGAAGGATGCGGGCGGTCAGCGGTGGTATGATCTCTATCCGGATCGCAAGCTTGGCGTCGGCGATCCGCTGCATTGGACCGGCGTCGACCAAAACTGGAATTTCCAGTGCGCCTGGTGCCACACGACGAATTTGCAAAAGAACTACGACGCCGCCTCGAACGGCTTTTCGACGCGCTGGAGCGAACTCGGCGTCGGCTGCGAGGCTTGCCATGGACCCGCCTCCGCGCATCTCGCCTGGGCGCGCCAGGACGAGGCGCAACGCGCCGCAACGCCCGGCAAAGAATTAACGACATCTTTCATCGAGCGGCGCGGCGCGAGCTGGCCGATGAACGACAAGGGCCAGGCGTTCCGCTCATTCCCGCTGAAGACGCATAAGGAAGTTCTGGCCTGCGCCGGCTGCCATGCGAGACGCGCGCAATTCGCCGATGATCCGGCGGCGGTCGCGTCCTTCTACGACGCCTTCCACCCTTCCCTGCTCGAGACGCCGCTCTATTACGCGGACGGTCAGCAGCGCGACGAGGTTTTCGAAATCGGGTCCTTCCTGCAAAGCAAAATGTTCTCGGCCGGCGTGACCTGCTCCGATTGCCACGACCCGCATTCGGAAAGGTTGCGCGCCGCGGCCGAGGAGGTCTGCGCGCAATGTCATGCGCCGCAGCGTTTCGCCAGCGCCGCCCACCACCATCACGCGCAAGGCTCTCCCGGCGCGCAATGCGTCGCCTGCCACATGCCGCCGACGGTCTATATGGGCGTCGATGCGCGCCGCGATCACTCCATGCGCATCCCGCGTCCGGATCGGACGGTTTCGCTGCGCACGCCCAACGCCTGCAACAAATGTCATACGGATAAGCCCGCGGCCTGGGCCGCAGAGGCGATCCGATCCTGGGGCGTGACGCCGCAAGGCTTTCAGAGCTTCGCCGAAGGCTTCGCCGCCACCGACAAGGGCGCAGCGGACGCCACGGCCGCGCTGGCCCGCGTCATCGACGGGCCGGGCCAGTCGGCGCTCGCCAGAGCCAGCGCGCTCGCGAGGCTCACCCAGCGTCCGACGCGCGAGGCGATCGGGCTTGCGGCCCGCGCGCTGGCGATCGACGATCCGCTCGTGCGTCTCGCCGCCATCGGCGTGCTCGCCGAGGCGCCGGTCGAGACGCGCGTGAAGTCGCTCCCGCCGCTTCTTGTTGACAAGACGCGGCTCGTGCGCATGGAGGCCGCCCGCGCGCTCGCTGGCGAGGCCGAGAGCGCGCTGCCGGCCAGCGCGCGCGCAAGCTTCGACAAGGCGCTCAAGGACTACGTCGAGGCGCAGCTCTTCAACGCGGAGCGCGCGGAATCCCACGCCAATCTGGGCGCGCTTTATGGCGCGCGCGGCGAGGCCGAGAAATCGCGCGCCGAATATGAAAGAGCAATCGTCCTCGATCCCGCCTTCTTTCCCGCCGCCATCGCGCTTGCCGAAAATCTCCGCGCCGCGGGCGACGAGCCCGGCGCCGAGGCCCTGCTGCGCAAGGCGCTCGTCAAGAATCCCGAGGCGGGCGCGCTGCATCACGTGCTGGGCTTGAGCCTGATCCGACAGGGGCGCGGCCCCGAGGCGCTGGTCGAGCTTGCCGAGGCAGCGCGACGCACGCCGGAGAATGCGCGCTTCGCCTATGTCCATGGCGTCGCGCTGCACGATCTGGGCGAGCGCGACAAGGCGCTGGCGACGCTGCGCGAGGCGAACGACCGCTTTCCCGGCGACGGCGACATTCTCTATGCGCTTGCGTCGTATGAGGTCGAGGCGAATGACGCGCCCTCGGCCATGGCGCGGCTCGAGGCGCTGTTGCGGCTCGAGCCGGAGAACGAGGAGGCGCAGGCGTTTCTGCGCTCTCTGCAGCGGCGCGCGCGCTAGCTCGAGGGCCTGTGCGCCGCCCAAGCCGGATCAGGAGGCGACGAGCCGGTAGCCCTCGTCGAGATAGCGCGAGAGATTCGATCACGCCGGAAGTTACGGGAATGTCGCGGTTGCGGATGAGATCGAGACCGCTCGCTTCCGCCCCAAATGTCGGCGCAGACGCCCGCGGCCCGCGCAGCACATCACGCCGCGTTTCGCCGAGAGTGAGGTCGAGCGGATCGTGAAACCGCTGCAGGCCCGCATCGCGGAGCTCGAGGCGTCGCGGGCCCCGGCTCTCCCACGCCGACGCTTGACTGCCCCCGTGTTCAGCTCCCCAGCGCAGCGACGTCGATTTGCCGCTTCTTTCCGAAGACGGGGAAGGCGCGCGCCTCGCCATAGTCAATTCCAACGCCTTTCAAGGTCGCCATATCCGCATCGGAAATCGCGAAGTCCAAATCGGCGTTGGCGCGCATGTGGTCGGGGTTAGAAGTCTTTGGCAGCGGAAGCAGCCCGAGCTGCAGGCAATAGCGGATGCAAAGCCTTGCAACCCCGACGCCGTATTTCGCGGCCAGCGCGGCAAGGTCGGCGCTCTTCAGCGCCGCGCCATGGGCGACGGGAGAATAGGCCTCGACCAACATACCCTTGCTCCGGCTGTAGTCGATGAGGTCGAAGGGCGTATTGCCGACATGCGCGAGGATCTGATTGACCATCGGCTTGACGGAGCCGTTAGCGAGGATGTTGTCGAGATCCGCCCGCTCGAAGTTGGAGACGCCGATCGCACGGAGCTTGCCGGCGCGGTACGCCTCCTCGAGCGCCCGCCACGCTTCGAGATTGCCTTCGAAATAACGGTCGCTAGCGCGGAACTTGGACCAGGGCTGCGGGCTGTGGATCAACATCAGATCGATGTGGTCCAGCCCCAGCGCGCGCAGCGAGCCGTCGATGAGCTTCCTCGCCTCAGCATAGTCCTTGCACTCCGCCGCGAGCTTGGTGGTGACGAAGATTTCTTTGCGCGGAACGCCGCTGCTGCGGAGACCCTCGCCCACGCCGCGCTCATTCTCATAGGCTTGCGCCGTGTCGATATGGCGATACCCGGCGGCGACGGCGTCACGCACGACCTGCGCGGCTTCGGCGTCGGGGATGCGCCAGGTGCCCAGCCCCAGCTTTGGTATTGGCAAGCCGTTGGGAAGGGTAAAGCTCTCATTCAGGATCATGGCTCGTTCCCTCGATTGGGAGGATTCCCCAGCGCTGCGCGGAACCCGGCGTTGTCCACACGGGAGTTGCACCGTATTCGTCAAACGCTTCAGGGTTCATTTAGGGAAATTGGACCATAATAAAGCCGGACACTCCCTACTCCCACTCGATGGTCCCCGGCGGCTTGCTGGTCACGTCATAGACCACGCGGTTGACGCCCTTCACCTCATTGACGATGCGCGTCGCCGCGCGGCCGAGAAAACCCATGTCGAACGGGTAGAAATCGGCAGTCATGCCGTCCGTGCTGGTCACGGCGCGCAGCGCCAGCACATAGTCGTAACTGCGCCCGTCGCCCATCACGCCGACGCTTCGGACCGGAAGGAGCGCGGCGAAAGCCTGCCAGATTTCGTCATAGAGCCCAGCCTTGCGGATCTCGTCGAGATAGACGGCGTCGGCCTCGCGCAGGATTTCGAGCTTCTCGCGCGTGATCGCGCCGGGACAGCGGATTGCGAGGCCCGGCCCCGGGAAGGGATGGCGGCCGACGAAAGGCTCCGGCAAGCCCAGCTCACGGCCGAGCGCGCGCACCTCGTCCTTGAAGAGCTCGCGCAAGGGCTCGACCAGCGCCATGTTCATGCGCTCGGGCAGGCCTCCGACATTGTGATGCGACTTGATCGTGACCGAGGGGCCGCCCGAGAAGGAGACGCTCTCGATGACATCCGGATAGAGCGTGCCTTGTGCGAGAAACTGCGGGGCGGCGCGGCCGTCCTCTGCGATCTTCTTCGCCTCGGCCTCGAAACATTCGATGAAGAGGCGGCCGATCGTCTTGCGCTTGACCTCCGGGTCCTCGACGCCTTCGAGCGCGCTTAAGAACAGCTCCTGCGCCTCCACATGGCGCAGCGGGATGTTGTAGTGGTCGCGAAACAGGCGCACGACCTCCTCGGCCTCGCCTTGGCGCAAGAGGCCGTGGTCGACGAAGACGCAGGTCAGCGCGTCGCCGATGGCCTCGTGAATGAGCACGGCGGCGACGGCGCTGTCGACGCCGCCCGAAAGGCCGCACAGAACGCGGCCCTGCCCCACCTGCTTCTGGATCGCGCGCGCGGCCTCGCTGCGAAAGGCCGCCATGGTCCAGTCGGACTTGAGTCCGGCGATCTTGTGCAGGAAGTTCGCAATGAGCTTTGCGCCGTCCGGCGTATGCACGACCTCGAGGTGGAACTGCACGCCATAGAAGCGACGCTGCTCGTCGGCGATCGCCGCAAAAGGCGCGTTCTCCGACTTGCCGATGACCTTAAAGCCGGACGGGAGCCTCGTCACGCGGTCGCCATGGCTCATCCAGACCTGATGGCGCCCGCCGACCTCCCAGACCCCGTCGAAGAGCGGACTCGGCGTCACGACCTCGAGGTCGGCGCGGCCGAACTCGCGGTGGTGGCCGGCCTCGACCTTGCCCCCGAGCTGCTCGGCCAGAAGCTGCTCGCCGTAGCAGATGGCGAGAACCGGAATGCCCGCCTCGAAGATCGCCTGCGGCGCGCGTGGCGAGCCCTCCTCCGTCACCGAACAGGGCCCGCCCGAGAGGATCACGGCCTTAGGTCTGGTTTCGGCGAAGGCTTCAGCCGCCCTCTGGAAAGGCGCGATCTCGCAAAAGACCCCCGCCTCGCGCACCCGCCGCGCGATGAGCTGGGTGACCTGCGAGCCGAAATCGATCACCAGCGCCTTGTCGTGATGCTCGGCGATCTCGTGATGGAAGTCGGCGGTCATGGGCTTTCCGCTTCAGGCTCGGGGAGAACCGCCATACGGCGGCCTTTGCGCCAGAAGTCAAGCGCGGGCGATGAAATCGTCCCCGTTCCGGTTTGCACCGAGCCTGCTATAAAAGCGAGCCAGGCGCGGGGCTTGCATCGCGTCCGCCCCAAAGGAGGTCCTCATCCCATGCAGATCGCGGAACCCTCCCCTCTCGCCACGCGCGTCGCCGATGCGGAGGCCGCCCACCCGCCTCGCGCCGAGCCTTCGCGCGTCGATCACGGGCTGCACGAGGACGTGCGCCTGCTGGGGCGCCTCCTGGGCCAGACCGTGCGCGAGCACGAAGGCCAGGAGGCCTTCGAGCGGATAGAAGTCTATTCGCCGGCTCTCGATCGCCGCGAGCCGCGAAGACCGCGAGGCCGCCGCCAGAACTCAATTCCCTCCTGCATCAGCTGACGGCCCGCGAGGCGCTGTCCGTCATTCGCGCCTTCAGCTATTTCCTGCATCTGGGCAATATCGCCGAAGATCTGCATCCGCTGCAGCAGCGGGCGCGGGCGGAGGCCGCCGGCGAGAAGGCCGGGAGTGAGCCGAGCCTCGCCAAGAGCTTCGCGAAGCTGCGCAAGGCTTCGATCGGGGCCGGAAAGATCGCGCAGGTCCTGGCGCGCGCCTGGATCTCGCCGGTGCTGACCGCCCATCCGACCGAGGTGCGGCGCAAGAGCCTGCTCAACGCCGAGCACGCCATCTTCTCGCTCCTGGCGGAGCGCGAGCATCTGCGCGCCAAAAGCGACCTCGTCCGCAATGAGGAGCGGCTTTTGGCGCGCGTCTCGCAGCTCTGGCAGACGGAGCTGTTGCGCCACGCGCGCCTCTCGGTGCGCGACGAGATCGAGAACACGCTGAGCTATTACCGCTCGACCTTCCTGACTGAGATTCCCAATATCTACGCGGACGTCGAGCGCCGCATCGAGGGTCTGCGCGTCCCGCCCTTCCTGCGCATGGGCACCTGGGTCGGCGGCGACCGCGACGGCAATCCCAATGTGGTCGCCGCCTCGCTCGAGACCGCGCTCAAGATGCAGGGCGAGGTGGCGCTTCGCTTCTATCTGACGGAGGTGCATCAGCTCGGCGCAGAGCTTTCGATCTCCAGGAAATACGCGGGGGCGACCAAGGCGGTCGAGGATCTGGCGCTGCGCTCTGGCGACGACAATCCGCATCGCGACGACGAGCCCTATCGCCGCGCGCTCATCGGCGTCTATTCGCGCCTCGCCGCGACGCTCGCCGCTCTCACCGGCCAGGGGGCGCAGCGCCACGCGGTCGCGCCGGGCGAGCCCTACGTCAATAGCTGGTCGTTTCTCGCCGATCTCGTGGCGATTGATGAATCGCTGCGTCTGCATAAGAGCGAGGCGGTCGCCTCGCAACGCCTCGAGCCCTTAATTCGCGCGGTCGAGGTCTTCGGCTTCCATCTCGCGACCGTCGACCTGCGGCAAAGCTCCGACCGGCACGAGGAAACCATCGCCGAGCTCTTGGCCCGCGCGCGCGTTTGCGTAAACTACGCGGCGCTGAGCGAGGACGAAAAGCAACAGCTTCTGATGCGGCTCTTGAGCGACCGGCGTCCTCTGCGCTTCGCTGGAGCAGACTATTCCGAGGCCACGCGCTCGGAACTGGAGATTTTCGAGACGGCCGTTCGCATGCGGCGGAGCTTCGGCGACGAATCGATCCGCCATTACATCGTTTCGCATACGGAGACGGTGAGCGATCTCTTGGAGGTGCTGCTCCTGCAAAAGGAGTGCGGGCTGATGCACGGCACGTTCGCGCCGGAGGATATCGCCTCGACTTCGGCGGATCTCATCATCACGCCGCTCTTCGAAACGATTGAGGATTTGCGCAACGCCGCGCCGATCATGCGCGACTTCTATGCGCTGCCTGGGATCGCCGCGCTCGTCGCTAATTCCGGCGCGGCGCAGGACATCATGCTCGGCTACTCCGACAGCAACAAGGACGGCGGAATTGTTACGAGCATCTGGGAGCTTTATCGGGCCTCGACTGCGCTCGCCGAATTCTTCTCGACCTTCCCGAACCTCTCGATGCGCCTCTTCCATGGGCGCGGCGGAACGGTCGGGCGCGGCGGCGGACCGACCTATGACGCAATCCTCGCGCAGCCGCCGGGGACCGTGAACGGCCAGATCCGCATGACCGAGCAGGGCGAGGTCATCGCCGCGAAATACGCCAATCCGCAAATCGGCCGCGGACAGCTCGAGCTGATCGTCGCCGCGACACTGGAGGCGACGCTTCTTTCCGACCGCCAGTCGCCTCCCGACGAATTCCTGGAAGCTGCGGAAGCCTTGTCGCGCGACGGCATGGCCGCCTATCGCCGCATGGTCTACGAGACGCCTGGCTTCGTCGATTATTACTTCGGCTCGACGCCAATCTCCGAGATCGCCGCGCTCAACATCGGCTCGCGGCCGGCCTCGCGCAAAGCCACCCGCCGGATCGAAGATTTACGTGCGATCCCCTGGAGCTTCTCCTGGGGTCAGGCGCGCCTCGCTTTGCCCGGCTGGTTCGGTTTCGGCTCAGCGATCGCGCAGTTCCTCGAGAAGGACCGCGACCAGCGCCTGCGCCTCTTGCAGCGGATGAACCGCGACTGGCCGTTCTTTCGCGTGCTGCTCTCGAATATCGACATGATTCTCGCCAAGACCGATCTGTCGATCGCTCGCCATTACGCCGGACTCGCTCCCGATCAGGAGCGGGCGCGCGCGATCTTTGGCGAGATCGAGGTCGAGCACGGCCGCGCCGTCGCCGCGCTGCAGGCCATCACCGGCGAGGCGGCGCGGCTTGCCGATAATCCCTCGCTCGCGCGATCGCTGAAGCTGCGCATGCCTTACATCGCGCCGCTCAACTATCTGCAGATCGAGTTGATCCGCCGCTGGCGCGCCGGCGAGACGAGCGACGACATCCGCGAGGGCATTCTGACCTCGATCAACGGCGTGGCGGCGGGCCTGCGCAACACTGGGTGAGGCGAAGCGTCGCAGTGATACTACGTACTCTTTACTCGCCTTCCACAACGACTCGGCCTAAATTCAAGCCGATAGCTCAGGCCTCGACGAGCGAGGCGAAGTGCGGCGACTTAGCGGAGCTGAGCGATGAACGACAATCAGATGGACGTAACTCCACGCAACGCGCAGGCGCGGGCGCGCACGGACGCCATTCGCGAGATCGTCCTTCGGGCGGGCAAACGGCTTTCCCAAGACCACATCGATGAAGTGAAGGGAAAGCTCGGCGTCAGCCGCTCCACCGCCTATCGCATGATCAAAACCTTTCGCGCCTGCGGCGCGGTGATCGACCCGAACGCGCGGCCCATCGGCCGGCCCAAGGGCGCGCGGATGCTCGACGCGACGCGCGAATATCTGATCCGCGATACGATCGAGACCTACTATCTGTCGCCGCTCGCGCCGACCTACACTCGAACTCTATGAAGAGATTCGAGAACGTTGCCTCAAGAATGGGCTGCGCCCGCCCAATTGGCGGACAGTGCGGTCGCGCGTGAATGATATGGAAGCGCGATTAAACTCACGCCGGGAACGAGCGAGCTAGGCCTTTAGTCGAACGGCGACAAGACTCGCAGCCTGATGGAATCTCGTTCCTGCGCAAGGCCCGGCGCCCTCAGAGCGTCAGCACGAAATGCTTCAGAATCTTCAAGGCGAAGACGAGGGCGAGCAGCAGCGACGCGCCGCGCATCAGCGTCATGATGGCGTATATTTCCTCGGGTCTCAGCATGGTCGACTTCCTTCTCGATGAGGCGGGCGCCAGGAGCGGCGCTTTCTCGCCAAGGGCAATCACTGAAAGGCAAGCGCTAAGCCAATCCGGCATGGTGACGCTGCGGTTATTTGCCGCAACCCGCGCCGAGCAAGTGAAAGCGCCAAAAGCCAAAAGATTTTGACCAGCGCAATTCGCTGCAGCACTCTGCTCCGGCGCGATTTCCCATAGTCCGGACGTCGAGGCGCCAATAGAGATCACGCGAGAGGCCTGGATTTTCCGCGGGCAGCGCTTCCAAAGCTCGCTTTGAGCATATGGGCGATCCGGAAATTTGCGGCATCGTGGAAAGTACCGCCGCCGGACTACGTATGCCCTTGGGGTAATCGCCTTGACTTATGTCAGCGGAAAACGTCGCTCTGAGCGTGAGGTTTATTTTACAGCCCAAGCCGCCTTTTTTGGATCGGCTCTAATTGGTGCCTTCCAACAATCTCGCGGCGGCGGCGCGCGCCTCGTCCGTGATCGTCGCGCCGGCGAGCATGCGCGCGATCTCCTCGCGTCGTTCCGACGCGGCGAGAGTTTTGACGCGCGTCGCCAGACGCGCCTCGTTGCGGCTGGCCTGCGTCTTGGCGATGCGCAAATGACGCTGCGCCTTCGCGGCGACTTGCGGCGCATGGGTCACAGTGAGCACTTGCACGCGCTTGGCGAGACGCGCGAGCCGCGCGCCAATGGCGTCCGCCACCGCGCCGCCGACGCCCGTGTCGATCTCATCGAAGACGAGGGTCGGCGCCGAGCCCCGGTCGGCGAGCGCCACTTTGAGCGCGAGCATGAAGCGCGCGAGCTCGCCGCCGGAGGCGACCTTCGTCAAAGGCCCCGGACGTGAGCCCGGATTAGTCTTCACCCAGAATTCCACATGGTCGATCCCCTCCGGTCCCCCGCTCTCGGGATCGCTCGCGATCGAGGTGTGGAAATTCGCGCCGCCGAGTTTCAGCGGTTTCAGCTCTGCGTCGACTTGCGCATCCAGCGCCTTCGCCGCTTTGCGCCGCGCCTGGCTCAGCGCTTGCGCCGCCGCGTCATAGGCGGCCTTCGCCTCATCCGCCGCGCGCGCGAGCTCGATAAGCCGCGCCTCCGAGGCGTCGAGAGCCGCGAGCGCTTCCCCAATGTTTTTGGCGACCGACGGCAGCTCTGCGACGCGCGCCTGGTGCTTGCGCGACGCGGCGCGCAGGGCGAAGAGGCGCTCCTCGGACTTTTCGAGATCGCGCGGATCGAAATTCGCCTGCTCCAGCGCGGACTCCAACGCCTGCTCGGCCAGCGCCAGCGCGTCGAGCGCCTGCGCCAGGAGCTTCAGAGGCGGCTCGAGCAGCTCCGGCGCCGTCACGTGACGCCGCTCCAGACGCCGCGCCGCTTGCGCGAGGGAGGCGACGGACCCGTGATCGCCGGAGAAGGCCTCCAGAGCCTCGCCAAGGTCCGCGGCGACCTTTTCCGCGCGCTGCATGGCGAGGCGGCGCTCGGCCAGACGCTCCTCCTCGCCCTCCTCCGGGGAGAGCTCCACGAGCTCTTGATGCGCGTGGCGAAGATAATCCGCCTCGGCGCGGGCCTTGGCGATGCGCGCGTCCTCTTCCTCCAGGGCGCGCTGCGTCGCGTTCTTTGCTGCATGGAGCGCGCGCAGCGCCTCGACCTCGCGCAACAGGCCGCCATGCGCGTCGACGAGCGCGCGGTGCGCCGCCGGGTCTACCATGGCGCGCTCGTCGTGCTGGCAGTGCATCTCGACGAGCTCGCGCCCGATGGAGCGGAGACCCTGCGCCGACACGGGCTGATCGTTGACGAAGGCGCGCGTGCGTCCGTCGGCGCTTTGCACGCGCCGCAAGACGAGCTCGCCCAGCGTTTCGAGGCCGAGCTCGCGCGCCGCAAGATGCGCCGGATGGTTGTGAGGAAGCTCGAACACCGCGGCGACCTGGCCCTGGGCCTCGCCCGCGCGCACGAGCGAGGCGTCGCCGCGCCCGCCGAGCGCCAGCATGAAGGCGTCGAGCAGGATCGACTTGCCGGCGCCCGTCTCGCCCGTCAACGTCGTGAGCCCGCCCGCGAAATCGAGATCGAGCGCGTCGATGAGCACGATGTCGCGAATGGAAAGGTGGGTGAGCATTGACTTGCCCAATCAGGAACCCCACTCCCCGCCGCGGAGAGAAGGAGAGGCCCAACGCATCGCTGCATGCGACGCGAGTTGCCTTTGCGAAGATGCAACGCTACTGAAAGATCGGTCCTCTGTCCCCGCTCAAAAATGTGTTTCGGACGTGTCGTCCTCCGGCTTGATCTCGTGGCGCATCATCAGCGGCGTCTGCGTCAGCACGAAGACGAGCGTCAGCGCCACGATGCCGAAGACCTTGAAGCTCACCCAGTGGTCGGTGGAGAGCGAATGGCGCAGCACCTCGTTCAAGCCGGCCAGAAAGAAGAAAAACAGGCTCCAACGCCAGGTGAGCTTGCGCCAGCCCGCGTCGTCGAGATGGATCGCGGCGTCGAAGACGACCGGCAGCAGCAGCCGGTTGAAGCGTAGCGCGATCAGGAGCGCCACGCCAAACAGCGCATAGAGGATCGTCACCTTGATCTTGATGAACTCCTCATTGTTGAGGAAGAGCGTCAGGCCTCCGAAGACGAGAACCAGCGCCGCGGTGACCATCGGCATGACCGGCATGCGGCCCGCAAGCTTCCAAGCGACGGCGAGCGAGAAGGGTACGATGAGCATCAGCACGGCGGTTGCGGTGAAGATGCCCCATTTGGCGTTGATGACGAAAAACAAAATGAGCGGTCCAAGCTCCAGCGCGAATTTCAATCCGCGCGGGATCTGCTTTTTCGTGGGCTTGGTCTCGGGCTTTTGCGCCGCCGCCTCTTGCGTCATGAGCTTGTCCGATCTCCCTCGGCCTCGAGCCCGGCGATGGCGCGGGCGAAATCGCGTGCGGCGAAGGGCTCCAGATCCTCGGCGGTCTCGCCGACGCCGACGAAGTGAATGGGCAGCCCATATTGCTCGGCGATGGCGACGAGGATGCCGCCGCGCGCCGTCCCGTCCAGCTTTGTCATCGCGAGGCCCGTGACTTCGGCGGTCTTGCCGAAAATTTCGACCTGCTGCAAGGCGTTTTGTCCGACCGTGGCGTCGAGCACCAGCAGCGTGGCGTGCGGGGCCTCGGGATCGGCCTTCTTCATCACGCGTACGATCTTTTCGAGCTCGGCCATCAGCTCGGTCCGGTTTTGCAGACGGCCGGCCGTGTCCATGAGCAGCAGGTCCGCCTCTTGCGCACGGGCGCGCTGGATGGCGTCGAAGGCGAGGCCGGCGGCGTCCGCGCCCTCCTTGCCGGAGACGACCTCGGCGCCGAGCTTCTCGCCCCAATGTTTAAGCTGCTCGACCGCGGCGGCGCGAAAGGTGTCGCCGGCGGCGAGCATGACGCTTTTGCCCTCCCCGCGCCATTTGGCGGTAAGCTTGGCGATCGTCGTCGTCTTGCCGGAGCCGTTCACTCCGACGACGAGAACCACGAAAGGCCGCTTGCTCTCATCGATCTCGAGCGGGCGCGCCACGGGCTCGAGCACGCGCTCGACCTCGGCCGCGAGGATTTGGCGCACCTCATCGGGCTCGATCCCCTTCTCGAGGCGCAACTTCCCGACGGCCTCGGCGATTTGCGAGGCGGCGCCGACGCCGAGGTCGGCGCGGATCAGCACGTCCTCGAGCTCTTCGAGCGTCAGCGCGTCGAGCTTGCGCTTGGTGAAAAGCTCCGCGATGCCCTTGCTGATCGCCTGCGACGAGCGGAAGAGCCCGCCAAAGAGGCGCTCGCGCCAGCTTTTCCTGGGGGCCTCGGGTTGGGCTTCCTCGGCCGTACCCTCTTGCGGCGCGGGGGCCTCGCCCCGTCCGAACAGTCGGGAGAATATCCCCTTCTTTTCCTTGGTCTCCACGCTGCTCCCGCTCATCCCGGCTCCGTTCGCTGAGACCTACACCAGAGACGGGCGGAGAGCCAGGGGGCGCGAAGTCGGCGTTCGGATCTCGGGAGCGGCTGATTCAGCCGATCACTCCGCCGCTTTTCTCTCGGCTGCGGCGCCTTTAAGCTTCTCGATGTCCTGAGGCGAAAGCTGCGGCCGGTCGATCGTCAGCGTGAGCTTATTGATCTTGCCGTTGAAGGCGAAAGGCGGCTCGTAATCCGCATCGTTCACGCCGGTCAGCGTGTCGGAGCCGATGTCGAGACTTTCGTCCCACTGCAGAATGAAGGGAATCGTGCGCTCCATCGCCTCGCGCGCGACTTCCTGGCCATCGACCTTCAGCACGCCGGTTCCGCCACGTCCGATGCCGCTCACGCTGCCGAATTCGAGCGTGCCCATCCCGAGCCCGTCATATTTGAAGTCGAACTCCAACTCGTGCCGCCCGGGCGAAAGCCTCGGCCCTTCCCAGCGCACGCGCTTCAAGCCCACGAGGTTCCAAAGGAACACCGGCTTGCTCTTGAGGAGATAAAAGCCGTAGCCGCCGAAGCGTCCGCCCTGCGTGACGAGCATGCCGCGCCCGCCGCCCTGCGGGACATCGATATCCGCTTTGAAGGTGTAGGAGGCGTTCAAGATCGACGGCGCGTCGCCATTCGGCGTGCCCGTCATCGGCAGGGTCCAGATGAATTCGTTGCGTCCCGCGGTGATGCTCGGCTTCGGCGTAATGAGACGTGTGACCACGGAACTGTCGAGCGGCAGGACCTGATATTTCCGGGCCTCTCGCATGAAGAGCCTTTGGAGTTCCTTGAGCTTTTGCGGATTCTGCGCCGCGAGATCCTCGGTCTGCGTCCAGTCGTTATTGACGTCGTAGAGTTCCCAGGGCCATTGCATCGGGTCGGGGACGGGCGCGAAATGCTCCCAAGGGTAGCGCTCGACCTTCGTGCTGGCGATCCAGCCGTCGTGATAGATGGCCCGATCGCCCATCATCTCGAAATATTGCGTCTTGTGCCGGCTCGGCGCCTCGGCGTTCTTGGCGTCGAAGGTATAGGCGAGGCTCACGCCCTCGATCGGGCTCTGACGGAAGCCGTCGACCGTGTCGGGCTGCCGAATATGGGTCGCCTCGAGGATCGTCGGGGCGATGTCGATCATGTGGTGGAATTGATTGCGGACGCCGCCCTTGTCCTTGATGACGGCGGGCCAGGAGATCGCCATTCCCTGACGCACGCCGCCGAAATGCGAGGCGATCTGCTTTGTCCAGGAGAAGGGCGTGTCGAAAGCCCAGGCCCAGGGAATCGCCATGTGGGGATAGGTACGGTCCGTGCCCCAGGCGTCGTAGAAATATTTGAGTTGCTCCTCCACGCCGGGATTGGCGCCGTTGAACATGGCGACTTCGTTCGGCGTGCCGATCGTCGTTCCTTCGGCGCTCGTCCCGTTATCGCCCTCGATGTAGATGATCAGTGTGTTGTCGAGCTTGCCGATGTCCTCCGCGGCCTGGATGACGCGGCCAATCTCGTGATCGGTGTAGGCGGCAAAGGCGGCAAAGATCTCGACCTGTCTCAAGAGCAGCTTCTTCTCGTCGTCGGTCAGCGCCTCCCAGCGCTTCAGGAGCTTGTCCGGCCAATTGGTGAGCTTGGCGTTTTGGGGGATCACGCCGAGCCGCTTCTGGTTCTCGAAGATCTGCTCGCGCAGCGCGTTCCAGCCCTTGTCGAAGAGGTGCATGTCGTGGATCTTCTCGATCCACTCCGGCGTCGGATGATGCGGCGCATGCGTGCCGCCCGGAACGTAATAGACGAAGAAGGGCTGGTCGGGCGTCAGCACATTCATGCGCTTGATGTAGTCGATGGCGTCGTCCGCCATCGCCGTCGTCAGATTCCAGCCAGGCTCGTCGCGGTAGGGGTAGATCTGCGTGGTGTTGCGGAAGAGGTTCGGCCGCCACTGGTTCGTGTCGCCGCCGACGAAGCCGTAGAAATATTCAAAGCCCATGCCTGTGGGCCATTGGTCGAAAGGGCCCGCCTGGCTCGCTTGAAACTCAGGGGTGTTGTGGTCCTTTCCAAACCAGGCGGTGTGATAGCCGTTGTCCTTGAGGATCCTGCCGATCGTCGCCTTGTCGCGGGTGATGACGCTGTCATAGCCGGGAAAGCCCGTAGCCTGCTCGGAGATGACGCCGAAGCCGGCCGAATGATGATTGCGGCCGGTGATGAGCGCCGCGCGCGTCGGCGAGCATAAGGCCGTCGAGTTGAAATTCGTGTAGCGCAGCCCGTTTTGCGCGATGCGATCGAGCGACGGCGTCGGGATCACGCCGCCGAAGGTGCTCGCGACGCCATAGCCGGCATCGTCCGTCATGATCAGCAGCACATTGGGAGCGCTCTTGGGCGGCGAGACGCGCGGCGGCCAATAGGGCTTCGACTGCGCGGCGGTGTCGCCGATCTTGCCGCCGAATCCCGGCGTGGGCGGCGGCAGATACCGTCCCTCGATCGTGATGGTCGCGTCCGGCGCGCCGGGAACGCCGTGGATCACGCCGTCGGGGGTCCGCGTCTCCTGCGCCTGCGCGGCGCAGAGTCCAGCGATGAGCGTGAGACCAGCGACGATCCGCGCCGCATCTTTAAGGAACCACATGACGGTCTTCTCCTGCGCCGCTTTTTCTCTGCGCGTCTCTCGGCGTCGCAGATGGGCGAGACCGGGCGCGACGCGTCACGTCGCGCCCTCGCTCGCGCGGTTCAGGCGGAGGCGGCTTTCCTCAGCGTCAGCCCGAGGCTGAGCCAGGAAGCGCCCGCGAAAATAAGGTTCACGCCCAGCAGCAGCCCGATGATGAAGAGGCTTGAAGCCGGCCAGCGGCTCAAGATCAGTATGCCGACGACGACGCTCAGCACGCCTGCCAGCGCAACCATCGGCCAGAGCGCGGCGTCCCGGATCTGAAACGCCAAAACGAGCCGGAACACGCCCGAAATGACGAGGACGAGCCCCAAAGCGAGCGTGAAGCCCGCCGCGGCGAGCAAGGGATCGCGCAGAATCACGACGCCCGCGAGGGCCACGCCGAGCCCCACGAGAATCCACACCAGCGCGCGCGACCACGGGCGAACTTGAATGCCCGTGATGATCTCCACGATCCCCGCGACGATGAGCGACACGCCCGTCACGAAGACGCTGACCACCGTTGCGGCCAGTTCGTCCGTCAGAGCGACGAAGCCCGCGAGCAGGAAGAATATGCCGAGCGCGACGATCCAACCCCATTTGCGCTCAAGTCCGACGCGGGGCGCACCCGCGAGAATTTCCGCATCTTGCACAGTCATGATTGGCCTCTTTTTTTGTAAGTGACACCACCGGGGAGATCTTGCCGAGCCGCGCGTTCAGCGCAAGGGCATTGGCTTCATCAAGCTTGACGTCGTTTCAAAAGTCAGACGAACGATTCCTCGGCTTTAAAGGCCGGCGCCTGCGGGGACAGCGGCCACGACGACGATAATCCTCGCATTGCAGTCGTATTGCAAGGCAGGAAAAAGCCTTGGCCGCGAGCTACGACCCCTTCGAACCGGCGCGCGTCAACTCTCGTCGCTCTCTGAGGGCTCAACGACCACCACGATACGTCCGCCGGCGATGTCCACGACCGGCGCCAGCGCCTTGGTGAAGGGATAGAACTCGCTCTCGCCGCCCGCTTGCGGCAGCACTTCGAGGATGTCGCCCGCGCCGAAATTCCTGAGCGCGATCACCCGCCCCAGAGCCAAGCCCTCTTCGCTCTCGACACTGAGGCCGATGAGATCGGCGAGATAGAATTCGTCTTCCTCCGGCGCCGGCAGGCACTCGCGCGGCAAATAAAGCTCCACGCCAGTGAGCTGCTGCGCGGCGTCGCGACCCGTCACGCCCTCGACGCTGACGACGAGCATGTCCCTGCCCTGCTCGCGCGCGTCTTTCACCGCGAAGCGCCGCGCGCCGCTCTTGTCGTAGAGCGGCCCATATTCCGCGATCGAGAGCGGCTCTGTGGTGAAGCTCTGCAAGCGGATCTCGCCGCGCACGCCGTGCGGCGCGCCGAATCGGCCCATGAGCACCAGATTCTTGCCGGTCATCTCGGAGTTTACGCCTTCACACGCACATATTCACCCGGAGCGTCGCAGATCGGCTCAAGCTTGCCGCCTCCGGGCTGGCGGGCGGGAACTTTCTGGGGCGACTGTCGCGTGTACCACTCGATCCAATGCGGCCACCAGGAGCCTTTAATCTCGCGCGCCGCCTCGCACCAATCCTCGTACTCGCCCTGCACCGGCCCGCCGAGCCAATATTGATATTTGCGCTTGTCGGGAGGGTTGATGATCCCGGCGACATGCCCCGCGCCGCCGAGCACATATTCGACCGGGCCGCCGAAGAGCTTGGCGCCGAGAAAGACCGAGCGCGCCGGCGCGATATGGTCCTCCTTGGCGGCGATCTCGTAGATCGGGATCGTGACCTTCTTCAAATCGAGCGTGACGCCGTCGATGACCATCTTGCCCCGCGCGAGGTTGTTCTCGAGGTAGCAGTTGCGCAAATAGAAGGAATGATTCGCACGCGGAATGCGGGTCGAATCCGCGTTCCACGCGAGAAGGTCGAAGGCGGAAGGCGTCTCCCCCTTCACATAATTGTTGACGATGTAGTTCCACACGAGCTCGTTGGGACGAAGCACGTTGAAAGTGTTCGCCATCTTGACGCCGTCGAGATAGCCGGTCTTCGCCATCGCCTCTTCGAGCGCCGCGAGCTTATCCTCGTCGACGAAAATCTGCATGTCGCCGGCGTGGGTGAAATCGACCTGCGTCGCAAAGAAGGTCGCGCTCTGGATGCGGTCGTCGCCTGTCGCCGCCATATAGGCGAGCGTCGAAGCGAGCAGCGTGCCGCCGACGCAATAGCCCGCCGCGGAGACATGCCTTTCGCCGGTCGCGGCTTCGATCGCCTCGATCGCCGCGAGCACGCCGCGCTGCATATACTCGGCGAAGCTCAAATTGGCCTGGCTCGAGTCGGGATTGACCCAGGAGATTATGAAGACGGTCAGGCCCTGCTCGACCGCCCAGCGCACGAAGCTCTTCTCGCGGTTGAGATCGAGCACATAGAATTTGTTGATCCAGGGTGGGACGATAAGAAGCGGCCGCGCCAGCACCGTCTCGGTCGTCGGCGCATATTGGATAAGCTCCATCACGTCGGTGCGCAGGATCACCTTGCCAGGAGTCGTCGCCATGTCGACGCCGAGCTCGAATTTGCTCTGATCGGTCTGGCGGATTTTCAATGTGCCGCCGCCCGCCTTCAGATCCTCGGCGAGCATTTCCAATCCGCGCACGAGATTGGCGCCGCGCGCATCCCAGGTCGCGCGCAGCAGCTCGGGATTGGTCGCCACGAAGTTTGCCGGCGAGATCGCGCTCGAAATGAGCCGCGTGTAAAAGGCCGCCTTGGAGCGCGTGGTGGGGTCGATGCCTTCCGCGCGCTCGACCATCTCGTCCGCCCAACGCGTGGTGAGAGAATAGGACTGGCGCAGAAAGTCGAAGAAGGGGCTTTCCTTCCATTCCGGCGCGGAGAAGCGTTTGTCCGATGGGTCGACCGGGACGTAGGGCTCGATCTCTTCGCCAGAGAGGCGGCGCAGCGTTTGTGTCCAAATCGCTCCCAGGCCCTGCGTCAGCTCGGCCTGAGCGCCGGCGGCGCGGTCGGGATGCTTCATCCACGCTTCCACGACGGCGCCCAGGGTGCGCGTGGCGTCGGCGGCGTTGAGCGCTAGCTCGCTCGGCGATTCCGCGGATTCGGGGGAGGTCATTGCGGCTTGCAGCACGCGCCGCCCCTGATCGACGAACTTGGCGACATTCGCCGCCGCGAGATCGATTTCGTCCGCGAATATCGAGCCCTTTTTTCGGGACTTGCCGGCCTTGGGCGGCTTGATCTCAGCTTGAAGGTCCTTGCCCTTCTTGGCTTTCTCCGGCTTCGCTTTTTTCGGCGATTCCGGCTCGGGCTCCATGACAATGAGCACGGGCGCCCTCTTGCGCTCCGCCTTTTCGCGCTTTTCGAACTCCCCGGTCTTATTCTTGCCAGTCTTTTTGTTCTTATTAATGATCGTCTCTCCCCTTGCCTCTTGGCGCGGGAGGCGCCCTCCCACGCTTCTTGCGTCCCGGCGGGGGAAAATCAAGACGCCTCGTCGCGATCGCTTGCGGCGATCCTGCGCTGTCACCGGGACCGCGGCGCTACGTCCTCACCGCTTCAGACTGGGGTAATTTAGCATCATGCCGATGACGACGCACGGCGCCTGCGCGGGCGCGTCGCAACTTCACCCCTCGTTCGGCCGTGCCGCAACGCGGTTAGGGCGAAATGTCGCGGTCGGAGCTTCCAGCCGCGTCCTGGGGCTCGCGCTTGCGCTGATTTGCGCCATTGCGCCGGCTGGCGCGCAGTCGCTAGGCAGCGCTATCGGCGACGCCGCAGAGGGTCTGCAGTTCAGGCCCAGCGCCCCGCCCGCCCCCGACTTCGTCGAGAGCGCTCGCCCGGATCGTCTCGATTATCAGCGGCTTGCCCCGACCGACAAGGCGAACCACAAGAAGAGCGCCGCGGAGCTCGACGCCCTGGCCACCTCGCTCGACTCCGCCCGGGCGGCAAATCTGCGCGCCGCGCAGGGCGTGCGCGGGTCCAATCAGCCGGCCGGCGCGAAAACGGCGAAAGCCAAGCCCGATCAAGAGACCCGTTAGACCTTACTCCGTCCGCCCGAAATGTTAAGAAGCGCGGGCGAAACCCCAAACGCCCCGGATCCTTCCATGTCGGACTTTTACCGCATCCAGCGCCTGCCCCCTTACGTCTTCGAGCAGGTCAACCGTCTGAAGGCCAAGGCGCGCGCGGGGGGCGCCGACATCGTTGACCTCGGAATGGGAAATCCGGACCTGCCGGCGCCGCGCCACGTCGTCGAGAAGCTCGTCGAGACGGCGGGAAAGCCGCGCACCGACCGCTATTCGGCCTCGAAGGGCATTCCGGGACTGCGGCGCGCCCAGGCGGGCTATTACCGTCGCCGATTTGGCGTCTCGCTCGATCCCGAAACGCAGATCGTCGCGACGCTCGGATCGAAGGAGGGCTTCGCCAATATGGCGCAGGCGATCACGGCTCCGGGCGACGTCGTGCTCACGCCGAATCCGTCCTATCCGATCCACGCCTTCGGCTTCCTGATGGCCGGGGGCGTCGTGCGCTCCGTGCCGGCCGAGCCCACGCCGCAATATTTCGAGGCGCTCGAGCGCGCCGTCAAGCACTCGATCCCGAAGCCGATCGCCGTGGTCGTCTGCTATCCCGCCAATCCGACCGCCGCCACGGCCTCGCTCGATTTTTACAAGGACCTCGTCGCCTTCGCCAAGAAGCACGAGATCTTCATCCTCTCGGACATCGCCTATGCCGAGGTCTATTTCGAGGGCGAGCCCCCGCCCTCGGTGCTGCAGGCGCCGGGCGCGATAGACGTGACGGTGGAGTTCACCTCAATGTCCAAGACCTTTTCGATGGCCGGCTGGCGCATCGGCTTCGCAGCCGGCAACGAACGCCTCTGCGCGGCGCTGGCGCGCGTGAAGAGCTATCTCGACTATGGCGCCTTCACGCCCATTCAGGTTGCGGCCTCAGCCGCGCTGAACGGCCCCGAGGACTGCATCGCCGAGATGCGCGCGGCCTATCGCCGCCGCCGCGACGTCCTCGTCGAGAGCTTCGCTCAGGCTGGCTGGCCCATCCCCGCGCCGCAGGCCTCAATGTTCGCCTGGGCGCCGATCCCCGAGCGCTTCTCGGCCTTGAACAGCCTCGAATTCTCCAGCCTGTTGATCGAAAGGGCGGATCTCGCCGTCGCGCCGGGCGTGGGCTTTGGCGAGCATGGGGAAGGCTATCTGCGCCTCGCGCTCGTCGAGAACGAGCAGCGCATTCGACAGGCTGCGCGCAACCTACGGAAATTCTTCGATTCCGCCGACGAGCGGCTACATAATGTGGCGCCAAAGACACGCCTCGCGGCTTCTTTGTGAAACCGCCGCAAAGCGCGTTGATCGTAAAGGCGAGTTCGCCGATAGTCTCAGAAAGCCGGCGCGGGACCTTCCGCGCCAAGCCGCGCCAGGAGCGTCGAATCGAGATGCGGTACCTCGCTGATCATCGCACGGCTGGTCTTCTCGCCGCGAGCCGGTTCATCCTGTCGCTTTGCGGCGCTCTTATCTTGGCGAGCCTCGCCGTCGAGCCCGCGGCCGCGCGCCCGGGGGAGAGCGGCTATTGCCAGAACTTGCGGGCGCAAATCGCCCAGACCGGAAGCGATCGCGCCTCGGGCGGCGGATACCGGGAGCGCAATGAGCTTCGACGCCTGCAGTCGCGCGCCGCGAGCCTCGGTTGCGGCCGCGGCGGCTTCCTGTTTTTCGGCGGGGGAGATCCGGCCGAATGCGACGGTCTTCAGTCGCGAATCGCGCAGCTGTCGGCCTATGCCGCCAATCCTGGGTCTCGCGGCAACTATTCGGGCGGCGAGAGGAGCGCGCTTCTCGCCCGCTACGAGGCGGACTGCGCGCAGGGGGGGCGCCCGCAGGAAACCGGGCCGGCGAATATTTTCGAAGCGATTTTCGGCGCGCCGCGCAGTGAGCATTCCGTCGTCGAGGGACCCGGCGGCGTCGTCCTCAATCCGGGCGATCCCGGTTACGAAGGGGAGTGGCGCGCGCAGGGCGGCTCCGAGGCGATTTGCGTGCGTCAATGCGACGGCGGCTTCTTCCCCGTGAGCTACTCGGCCCATCGCGGCAATCTTCAGGACTTGAACTCGCTCTGCCAGGCCGAGTGCCCCAACGCCGAAGCCACGCTCTACACGAAATCCACGTGGCGCGACGTCGAGACCGCGATCTCGCTCGACGGCGAACCTTATATGAATTTACCGAACGCTCTGAAGTTCCAGAAGCAACGGGTGGCCGCCTGCAGCTGTAAGCCGCCAAATCAGAGCTGGGCGGAGGCGCTGCAGGGGGCCGAGCAGCTCTTGGCCTCCCAGCGCCATCACGATTCGATCCTGACGGCGGAAGAGGCGGAACGGCTGTCGAGGCCCCTACCTATCGGCGGCTCGAGCCGACGGGCGCCCACCGGTCAATTCGCGCGGCGCGGCGCTAGCGCTCCCTCGCCCGAAGACGCCCTCCCGCCGCCGCAGGAAGCCGCAGCGACCGGACTGGGCCTCGATCAGGGCGTCACGCGCGAGATGACGGGTTCCGACGGAGCGAAGAAACGGGTCCGCGTCATCGCCCCGGCGCTTTAATCAAGCAGCCGCCTGCAGCCCGACAGCCCTCTTATGGCAGGATATGGGCTTCGATGAACCAGAGCGCTTTGTCGAGATCGCGCGAATAAGCCGTGAGAATATCGGCGCTGTCGGCGTCGCCGGCTTCATCCAGCGAGTCAATCCCGCTGCGGACCGCATTCGCGACCTTTCCGTAGCGGTCGGCCAGCGCGTGCAAATGGTCCTCGACCTTCGAGATTTTCAACGGATAGGGTTCCAGGGCCGTCGCACCGGCGACTGCCTGCGTCGAGCCCAGCGCAATCCCGCCGAGCTGCACGACCCTTTCGGCGATCGTGTCGACATGGGTGTCGATCTGAGTGCGGAAGCCGTCGATCATCTCGTGAACCGCGATAAAATTCGGCCCGCGCAGGTTCCAGTGAGCCTGCTTGGTCAGGAGCGCGAGATCGATCGAGTCGGCAAGGCGCGCGTTCAGGAGCCCGATGGCCGTGGCCTTGGAATTCGAGGCGAGGTCGTTACGGGTCTCGTGCGCCTTCTTGGTTTCAGTCGTCGAATTCGTCTTCGTCGCCAATTTCGCCTCCTCGGATTTGCGCGTCGCAAAGACGCAACCCGCGGGGTCTCTGGCGAGTCTGCGCGGCTTGCGTCCGGCTTTGGATAATGGCGCAGCGCCGCGCCTCGGCAAGGCGCGCGGGTGGCGTTTTTTGAGGCGGCGTCTTTGAGCTTGTCGACGGTTTCGCGGCGACGCTCAAGGCGCGAGCGGCTACGCTACATTGCCGACGAATTTGGAGCGCCGCATGAAGTATGAAGTTGTGGCAGACCTGCCGAAGTTCGACACGGGCCAATATGAGGGTTGCGAATTTTCCATGTTCGGCGGCGACTTGCGTTTGACGATCCGCTTTGCGGAGCTGCCGCCTTTCGCGATCGAATTCTTTCGCACGCGCTGGCATCGGTTCACGGCTGTGCCGAACTGCGAGACGGAGCTCGTCAGAAACGCCCATTTTCGGTTGGTGGAGCACGTCGACTCCCCTGCCCTGTCTTCATTTATCGAGAACGACAGGGCGCCGAGAAAAGCCTATCGGAACCTTCGCCACTTTTGCGTCTTCCTCGACGAAACGGGCTGCCACGAGGTCTACGCGGAGCATGCTCGCGCCAAGACGGCCATCGACGGCCTACCTCTCGATGACGCGCGCGGCTGGGCCGACTTGAGGCACGCCTACGGACCGGCCGGCGATATTCCGGAACTGCTGCGGCGACTGGCGACGCTCCCCGCCTCGAACGGCCGTGACGAGCCCTGGTTCTCTCTATGGAGCGCGCTGGCGCATCAGGGCGACGTGTATTCGGCCTCCTTCGCCGCTGTCCCTCACGTTGTGCGCGCGCTCTCCATCGCGCCGAGCACTGCCGATTCGAGCTTTTTTCATTTCCCGGCATGGGTCGAGATTTGTCGGCAGAAAACGGCCACGCCGATCCCTGAGGATTTGCGTCAGGCGTATTTCGATGCGCTGGCGCTCTTGCCGTCGCTCGTTGCGGCGGCGGCGCAGCGGGAATGCGAAGGCGACAGGCTTGCCTGCCTTCTCTCAGCGATCGCGGCGGCGAAGGGATTTGCAGGCGTCGCGGAGGCCGCCCAGGAGCTTACTCCCGAGGTCGCCGCTGACTTTACGGAGTGGTTCTTCAAGCGTTGATTTAGACGCTCGCCAGCCGTGAAGATGGGCAACCTCCAAAGGGCGCATCGGCTTTTAGCGGCCCGTCATTTTCGAACCCGCGCTTTCAATGTCGCGAAGGTCGTCAGGCGTGAGTTCAAGGGCGACCGCTCCGATATTTTCGTCCAGACGGTGGCGCTTCGTGGTGCCGGGAATTGGAACGATCCACGGTTTTTGCGCCAGTAGCCATGCCAGCGCGATCTGAGCGGTCGTTGCCCTTTTCCGCGTACCGATCTCGGCGAGGAGATCGATCAACGCCTAGTTCGCTTTCAGCGCTTCGGACGTAAAGCGCGGCAACGTGCTGCGGAAGTCCGAGCTGTCAAAACTCGCATTTTCGTCGATTTTCCCGGTCAGAAAGCCTTTCCCGAGCGGGCTATACGGCACAAGGCCGATACCAAGCTCCTCAAGGGTTGGGATCACTTCGGCTTCGGGTTTACGCCACCACAACGAATACTCGCTTTGGAGAGCTGTAACCGGCTGGACAGCATGCGCACGGCGGATGGTTTGAGCGCCAGCTTCGGAAAGACCAAAGTGCTTGACCTTGCCCTGTTGAATCAGTTCCTTCACGGCGCCCGCGACATCTTCAATGGGAACAGCCGGGTCAACGCGGTGCTGATAGAGCAAATCGATGACGTCGAGTTTCAGCCTCTTCAGCGAACCCTCGACGGCCAGTTTGATTTGTGCGGGCTGACTATTCAGACCGGCCGCTCCCGGTCGGGTATCGCTGCCGGTTAGATCGAACCCGAATTTAGTTGCAATCACCACTTTTCCCCGAAAGGGAGCGAGGGCTTCGCCCACAAGCTCTTCATTCGTGTAGGGGCCGTAGACTTCGGCGGTATCGAATAATGTAATGCCGCGCTCGACAGCGACGTGGAGTAGCGCGGTCATCTCCTTTTTGTCCTTCGGCGGACCGTAGGAAAAGCTCATTCCCATACAGCCAAGGCCGAGAGCCGAAACTTCCAGATTGCTCTTTCCGAGTTTGCGCTTTTGCATGGCTTGCTCCTCCAACGGCGATGGGCCGTGCTGAGCATAATAGGAGGGGTAATTATTGTGACTAGGCATCGAATAACGCATACAGTCATGAAGAGGATTCATGAATGGAGCGAGAAAACGTCAACGCTTTAATTGCCTTCCTCGGGGTCGCGAGGGAGCGGAGCTTCACCAGGGCCGCAGCGAAGCTCGGCGTCTCGCAGTCGGCGCTGAGCCACACGATCCGCAGCCTGGAAACGCGGCTTGGGCTTCGGCTATTGACTTGCACCACCCGTAGCGTCGCGCCGACTGAGGCAGGCGAACGGCTGCTGCGCAGCGTGGGTCCGAGGTTTGACGAGATCGACGCGGAACTCGCTGCGCTCAGCGCGTTTCGCGAGAAGCCCGCCGGAACGATTCGCATCACCACAGGCGAACATGCCGCTGACACGATCCTTTGGCCTGCCATGAAGCGGGTGTTGCCGGACTATCCGGAGATCAAGGTCGAGATCGCCATCGATTACGGTCTGACCGACATCGTCGCCGAGCGTTACGACGCAGGTGTTCGTCTCGGCGAGCAGATCGCGAACGACATGATTGCAGCGCGCATCGGAGTGGATATGCGCATGGCGGTGATTGGGTCGCCTTCGTATTTCGCAAAGCGGAAACGACCGCGCACGCCGCAGGACCTGACAGAGCACGACTGCATCAATCTTCGACTGCCAACTTATGGCGGCCTCTACACATGGGAATTCGAGAAAGGAGGACGCGAGGTCAAAGTCCGTGTCGAGGGCCGTCTGGTGTTCAACAATATTGCCCTGAGGCTGAACGCCGCCGTTGCTGGGTTTGCTTTGGCGTATCTGCCCGAGGATCAGGTCGCAGGGCAGATCGCCGATGGACAACTCATTCGTGTGCTTGCCGATTGGTGTCCACCTTTTCCGGGGTATCATCTTTACTACCCGAGCCGACAGCGAACGGCTCCGGCCTTCGCCGTGCTCGTGGAGGCGCTGCGGTATCGTCCAGCCGCGCGAAAATCTTGATGGAGGGGGGCGACAAAAGGAATCGAAAGTGGTCCAGCTGGCCCGGGAGGATCGAAGCGCGGCGGGCCGCGAACGATGATCGATGACAAAATGAGCTGCGTCTGTCGGCATAAAGATGCGAACACCTAGGCAGTTGCAATGCTGGTGAGAACGCGGGCGATGGCGCGCAAGCTGCCTTGCGATGAACGGCCGGACGCCCGGGCCAAAAGCGGAACCCCGCCCCGGAGATCCGGGACGGGGCGTTTTTTTAGTCGAAGGCGCGTCGGCTTGCGCGACTATTCTCTCGCGAAGAGGCCGCGGCGCGCGCGCGTCAGCATGCCCGCCAGGACAAGGAAGGCCAGCGACAGCGCGCCCTTGCCCAGTTCCGGCGCCGGCGACGCGAAAGTCGTAGAGGAGACGCCGTAGTTGAAGCCAAAGCCGTCGCCGAACGGGTCCGAGTCGGTCAAGGAGTATGACAGGCTGACCTCATAGACGCCGGTCCCGTAGGACTTGGTGTTGTTGTTGAAGAAGGCCTGCGCCTGCGCCAGGGTCGTGAAGTTATATACGTAGTTTTCGGCGCCGCCGTTGATGGAGACATCCAGCACCGAGCTCGCGAAGCCCTGCCCGCTCGAGATGTTCTTCATGAAGTCGAGCGTTAAGTCTTGCGACAGCGGCGTGGCAAGGTTGAAGTTCGCCGAGGTCGTGTAGGTGAGCGTCTGGCCCGCCGACCCGCCATAGCCGATCGACATTGAGCCGAAACCGATGCCGTTGGCGCTGTTGGCGGCGAGCAGGACATTCGAGATGCTCTGTCCCGCCGTGATCGAGACAACGGGAAGCGGGGCGGCTGAACTCGTAGCGATGCTCGCCATCGTCAGCGCCGCGGTCGTCGACGGGCCGAGGCCGACGGGTGACGTGGCGCTCGCCGAAACGGTGCCGAGACTGCTGTTGGTATAGCTGTATGCCTGAGCCTGGCCGGAGGAAGCGCCGGTGATCACCGCCTGGGCGGTCGCCGTTCCTGCGGACGGGCCGATGCCTAGAAAAGACGTGCCCCCGGACGTGCCGCCGAAGGCGTTGGCCGTGGCGGTGACCGCGGCGCTGTTGGTCGTCGTGACGTTCACGACGGCGCTGCCGTTGCCGCCGACGCCGCCCACCTTGTCGCCCGCGGCGCCCGAGCCGGCATAGCTGCTCACCGTCGCGTTGATCGTCGAGGCGGTCTTGTCGGTGAAGGAGAGGGTGGAGGAGGCGTTGCCGCCCGCGCCGCCGACGCTTCCCGTGCTGCCGCCGGTGTAAGCGGAGCCGCCGTTGCCGCCGTACGCGTTCTGGTTGAGGGTGAGCGTCCCGCCGCCCGACGATCCGGTGGCGGCGTTGTTCAGAGAAACCGAGCCGCCGGCGCCGCCATTGCCGCCACCAGAAGCGCCGCCGCCGGCGCCGCCCCAAACAGTGGCCGAAGCGGTCGCGTCGCCGGAGACGGAAACGGCGTTCGCCGTCGCCGTGCCGCTGCCGCCCGCGCCGCCATTGCCGCCGTTGCTAGCGTAGCCGCCGTTGCCGCCGTACACGGTGGCCGAGGCGTTCGCGATGCCGGAACCGGAGGCGGCGTTCGCCGCCGCCGCGCCGCTGCCGCCCGCGCCGCCATTGGCGCCGTTATAGCCGTAGCCGCCGGCGCCGTAATTATAGAAAAAGTTGCTGCCATTGAGAGTCGCCGAGGCGGTCGCCGCGCCAGTATCGGAATTGGCGCTCGCCGAGACCGTGCCGCCGCCGCCCGCGCCGGCCGTCGTGCCGGGATTGGTGGCCGAGCCGCCAACGCCGCCAAAACCTGCCGCGACCGAGGAGGCCATGTTGCCATTCGTCGCCGTCGCCGTGCTGCTGGCGTTGCCCAGGCCGCCGGCGCCGCCATTCCGCCGCCTCCGGCGCCATTGCCGCCGACGCCAGAGCTGATCGCGCTGATTAAGCCGCCTCCCCCGCTCGCCGTTGTCGTCGCCGTGGCGTTACCGCCCGCGCCACCGTTGTAGGCGGCCGCGGAGTTGCCTCCAGCGCCGCCCCAGCCGCCATTGGCGGTGCTGTAAGCGTTGACGTTGCCCGCGCCGGCGGTCGAGCCGCCCGTGACATTGGTCGTCGCGAGGGCATCGCCGCCGTTTGCGCCGGCGCCCAAGCCGGAGTAGCCGCCTGCGCCGCCCGTCGCGGTGCTGGAGCCGTCGACCGCCTGAGCGCTGATCAGCGTGGTCGTGGCCGTCGCCGTCCCGCCCGCGCCGCCGACGCCCGCGCTGGCGGAGCCGCCATTGCCGCCGGTCGCCGAGCTGGCACCGCTGAAGTAGCTGGCCAAGCCCGCGCCGAGCGGCGCACCCGAGGCGCCGAGGGTCGATGAGGCCGCGCCTCCCGCCCCGCCGTTCCCGCCGCCGTAATCGGCGCCGCCGCCATTGCCGCCCGTCGCGTTCTGGGCGAGATAGAGCGCCCCCGTCGTCGAGCCGCTGACGGCGTCCGTCGATTGACCCGTGCTGCTCAGGCTCGACTGGGCGCCCTGGCCGCCATTGGCGCCCAACCCTCCGTTGCCGCCACCTCCCCCCGTCAAATTAGCGGTGACGCTCACCGTGCCGCCGCCGGAGCTGGAGCCGGTGGCGCTCACCGTGCTCGAAGCGTTGCCGGCTCCGCCGCTATTGCCCACGCCATAAGCGTCGCCGCCGGCGCCGCCGGTCGCGGAAGCCGTCGACCAGACGGGGTTGGAGCCTTGCCCCGTCGCGGCGCTCGTGGCCGTCGCCGTGCCGCCCGCAGCGCCGGTCCCGAAGGCTGTGGCCCCGCCGGCGCCGCCCGTCGCGGCGCTGGTGGCGGCGACGCTGCCGACGCCGCTCGTCAGGCTGGTGTATGCCGTCGCCGACGCGCCGACGCCGCCGCCCGAATCGCCATAGCCGCCATTGCCGCCGGTCGCGGTGGTGAAACCATTGAAGCTGGTGGCGGCGCCGGCGTCGAGTGACATCGTCGACATCGCCGCGCCGCCCGCACCGCCGACGCCTGGCCCGCCGCCGGCGGGAATCCCCGGAATGCCGGCGGAGGCGGCGCCGCCATTGCCGCCGGTCGCGTTCTGGTTGAGATAGAGCGCGCCCGTCGTCGAGCCGTTGACGGGATTCGTGGTATCCGAAGCTAGGCCCGTGCTAACAAGCGTCGCCGTCGCACCCTGGCCGCCGTTAGCGCCTTGCCAACCGTTGCCGCCGGCGCCGCCCGTCAGATTGGTGGTGACAGCCACCGTGCCGCCGCCGGAGCTGGAGCCGGTGGCGCTGACCGTGCTCGAAGCGTTGCCGGTCTGGGCGGTGAAGCCCGCGCCATAGCTGTCGCCGCCGGCGCCGCCGGTCGCCGAGGCCGTTGACCAAACTTGATTGCTGCCCACTCCCGCGGCGTTGCTCGTCGCGCTCGCCGCGCCGCCGGTCGCGCCGGTTCCGGCGCCGCTGCCGCCGCCGGCGCCGCCGGTCGCGGTCGCGTTGGCGTTGACGGCGCCAACGCCGCTCGTCAGCGTCGTCGAGGCCGTCGCGCCCGCGCCGAGGCCGCCGCCGCTGTCGCCATAGCCGCCGGCGCCGCCCGTCGCGGTGGTGTAGCCATTGAAGCTGGTGGCGGAGCCGGCGTCGAGCGACATGGTCGAAGACGCTGTGGCGCCCGCCGTTGCGGTCCCGCCGCCATAGGCGGCGCCGCCGGCGCCGCCGGTCGCGTTCTGGTTGAGAGAGAGCACGCCCGTCGTCGAGCCGCTGACGGGATTCGTGGTATCCGAAGCTAGGCCCGTGCTGGTCAGCGTCGCAGACGCGCCTTGACCGCCATTCGCGCCGTCATAACCCGCGCCGCCAGCGCCACCATTGAGGGTGGCGGATACGCTCACCTGTCCGCTGTCCGAGCTGCCCGTGGCCGACACGGAGCCCGCGCCGCCGGCGCCGCCCGTGAAGGTTGCGCCGGTGGCCGAGCCGCCCGCGCCGCCGGTCGCGACGGCGCTGGAAAGAACCGTATTGCCGTTAAGGGCCGAGCCCGAGCTGCTGGCCATCCCCACGCCGCCGGCGCCGCCCGAGCCGTTGTTGCTGTATCCGCCCGCGCCGCCAGAGGCGTAGCTGTTGCCGGTCGCGGAGCCCCAGGTCGCGGAGACAGTCGTCGACGCGTTGCCCTGCGCGCCGGCGGCGCCGGTCCCGGAGCCGGTTCCGCCGCCCGCGCCGCCGGTTGCGCTGGTCGAAGCGAAGGCGGAGGTGTAAAGGTTAGTCTCGCCCAGCGTCGTTTGCGCCGTGGCGGTCCCCGCGCCGCCGCCGCCGGCGTCGCCATAGCCGCCATTGCCGCCGGTCGCTGAGTTGCCAAGGCTGATATAGCCCGCGGAACTGTCACTGACGTTCAAGGTGGATTGGGCGTTTCCGCCATTGCCGCCGACGCCCGGCCCGAGAGCGCCGGGATTTGCCGCAGTGGCGTTGCCGCCGTTCCCGCCATAGACGTTTTGGCCAAGGTAGACGTAGCCGCCACCGCTGGTCGACGCGCTCGCGGCGTTTTTCGCCGAGGCCGAGCCGCCATTGCCACCACTGGCGCCGTTCCAGCCGTTGCCGCCGGCGCCGCCCGTCAGAGTGGCGTTGGCGCTCGCAACGCCGCCGCCGGATCCGGCGGAGGCGCTGACCGGGTTCAGCGGGTCGCTGTTGGACACGCTAGCGCCGGTCCCGCCGAAATTACCCGCGCCATAAGCGTCGCCGCCGGCGCCGCCGGCCGCCCAAGCCGACGCCGTGGCGCTGTTGTAGCCGACCGCCGCCGCGACGCTCGTGGCGCTCGCCGTCCCGCCTGTCGCGCCTGTCCCGGTGGCGGTGGCCCCGCCGGCGCCGCCCGTGGCGGTGCTGGAGGCGTTGACGCTTCCGACGCCGCTCGTCAAATTCGTCGAGGCCGTGGCGTTTCCGGCGAGGCCGCCGCCGCTGTCGCCATAGCCGCCGGCACCGCCCGTCGCGGTGGTGGAGCCCTGGAAATAGCTGGAGGAGCCGCCGTCGAGAGGCGTTGCATTGGAGCCGAGGGTCGAGGACGCATTCCCGCCATTCCCGCCGACGCCGCCGCCATTCTGGCCAGGTGTTGGCGAGGTTCCGCCAAAGGCGCCGCCGCCCGCGCCGCCGGTCGCGTTCTGGTTGAGAGAAAGGGAACCGCTCGTCGAGCCGCTCACGGCATCGGTCGGCACGCCGGTGCTGCTCAGCGTCGCCCCTGCACCATTGCCGCCATTGGCGCCGTTCCAGCCGTTGCCGCCGGCGCCGCCCGTCAGATTGGCGGTGGCGCTCGCAGAGCCGAAGCCCGTGCTGGTGGCGGAGGCGTTGGCCGTGCTTGAGCCATTGCCGGCCCCGCCCGCATTACCCGCGCCATAGGCGTCGCCGCCGGCGCCGCCGGTCGCCGAACCCACCGACGTCGCGCTTTGGTAGCCGATCGCCGTCGCGACGCTCGTTGCGCTCGCCGTCCCGCCGGACGCACCAACCCCATTGGCGACCCCCGCGCCGATCGCGCCGCCGGCGCCGCCCGTGGCGGTGGCGGTGGCGTTGAGACTGCCGACGCCGCTGACGCTCGTCAGATTCGTATAGGCCGTCGCGTTTCCGGCGAGGCCGCCGCCGCTGTCGCCATAGCCGCCAGCGCCGCCGATCGCGGTGGTGGAGCCCTGGAAATAGCTGGAGGAGCCGCCGTCGAGAGGCGTCGCATTGGAGCCGAGGGTCGAGGACGCATTACCGCCATTGCCGCCGACGCCCGGTCCATTGCCGCCGAGGGTGGGCGATTGGCCGGAGGCAGGCGGGAAGCCGCTATAGGCGCCGCCGCCGGCGCCGCCAGTCGCGTTCTGATCGAGAGAAAGGGAACCGTTCGTCGAGCCGCTCACGGCGTCGGTCGGCAGGCCGGCGCTGGCGAGCGACGCCGAGGCGCCCTGGCCGCCATTGGCGCCGTTCCAGGCGTTGCCGCCGGCGCCGCCCGTCAGATTGGCGGTGACTTGAACATAGCCGGTGCCGGAACTGCTGCCGGAGGCGTTGACCGTGCTCGAGCCATTGCCGGCCGCGCCCATGTTGCCCGCGCCATAGGCGTCGCCGCCGGCGCCGCCGGTCGCCGATGCGACGGAAAACGCGCTGTTGGAGGCCGCCGCCGTCGCGACGCTCGTGGCGTTCGCCCATCCGCCGACGCCGCTGGTCCCGAAGGCGGCGCTCCCTCCGCCAGCGCCGCCCATCGCGGTGCTGGAGGCGCCTACGCTGCCGGCGCCGCTGGCGCTCGTCGTGTTCGTGTACGCCGTCGCATTGCCGCCGACGCCGCCGCCGGCGTCGCCATAGCCGCCGGCGCCGCCCGTCGCACTGGTGTTGCCAAGGAAGTAAGAAGCGGACCCGCCGTCGAGCGACATCGTCGACGACGCATTGCCGCCGGCGCCGCCGACGCCGCCGCCATTCGCGCCAGGGAACGGCGAAAAGCCGAGGGCCGGCGGAACGCCGCCATAGGCGTTGCCGCCCGCGCCGCCGGTCGCGGTCTGGTTGAGTTGGAGGTTGCCCGGCGTCGATCCGCTGACCGGATTGGAAAGGTTCGAGGCCGAGCCGGCGCTGGCGAGCGTCGCCGCGGCGCCCTGGCCGCCATTGGCGCCGTTCCAGCCCTTTCCGCCGGCGCCGCCCGTCAGATTGGCGCTGGCATAAACATAGCCGAAGTCTGAGTTGGCGGTGGCGCTGACCGTGCTCGAGCCGTTGCCGGCCTGGCCGGTGTGGCCCGCGCCATAGGAGTTGCCGCCCGCGCCGCCATAGGCGTAGGCCGCAGATTCCGCCACGTTGTTTGCCACCGCCGTCGCGGCGCTCGTGGCGGTCGCCGTCCCGCCGGCCGCGCCGGTCCCGGACCCGTTGCCGCCGCCGGCGCCGCCGGTCGCCGAACTGGAGGCGGAGACGCCGCCGGCGCCGCTGACGCTGGTCGCGATCGTCGAGGCGTTCGCCCACCCGCCGACGCCGCCCCCGGCGTCGCCGTAGCCGCCGGCCCCGCCGGCCGCGCCGCCGCCGATCACGATGGTGCTGGCGGAGCCGCCGTCGAGCGACATCGTTGATGTCGCGTTACCGCCATCGCCGCCGAGCCCCGGCCCGTTGCCGCCGGGGGTCTGAGACGTTCCCGCAAAGGCGTTGCCGCCATTGCCGGCGATCGCGTTCTGGTTGAGATAAAGCGCGCCCGTCGTCGATCCGTAGACGGGATTGGCGGCGTTCGAAGCTGCGCCCGTGCTGGTGAGCGTCGCTCCGGCGCCTTGGCCGCCGCTGGCGCCGTTCCAGCCGTTGCCGCCCGCGCCGCCAAACAGATAGCTGGTGGCGCTCACCACGCCGGAGGGGGAGCTGCCGGAGGCGCTGACCGTGCTAGACCCATTGCCAGTCTGGCCGGTATGGCCCGCGCCATAAGCGTCGCCGCCCGCGCCGCCATAAGCATAGGCTGTCGAGGTCGCGTTGTTGGAGCCGACCGCCGTCGCGACGGCGGTCGAGGTCGCTACTCCTCCGGCCGAGCCGGTTCCGGACCCGTTGCCGCCGCCGCCGCCGCCTGTCGCCGAGCTGAAGGCGGTGACGGAGCCGACGCTGCTCGTCAAATTCGCCGAGGCTGTTCCCGTCCCGGCGACGCCGCCGCCCGTGTCGCCATAGCCGCCACTGCCGCCGCCGGCGATGGCCAAGCCGTAAAAAGTCGTCGCGGAGCCGGCGTCGAGCGGCGTCGCCGAGGAGCCAAGGATCGACGACGCATTGCCGCCAGCGCCGGCAACGCCGCCGCCATAGGCCGCGCCGCCCCCGCCGCCTACCGCCACTTGGCCGAGGAAGAGTAGGCCCGTGGTCGAGCCGCTGACGGGGTTGGCGGCGTTTGAAGCCACGCCCGTGCTGGAGAGCGTGGTCGCAGCGCCAGCCCCCCCTTTGGCCCCCGAGTTGCCGTTGCCGCCGTTGCCGCCGGCGGCATAGCCAAAGCTGTTCACGTAGCCATAGTCCGAAACGCCGGAGACGTTAACCGTGGCGCCGCCGCCGGCGCCGCCCGCAAAGCCGACGCCCGTCCCGGCGCCGCCGCTCCCCCCCGAGGCCCAGGCGTTGAAGCCGCCATTGCCATTGACATTCGAGGGATCGCCTTGAACCCAACCGCCCGCCGCGGTCGTCGCCGCGCTGGTCGCCGTGGCGGAGCCGCCGGCGCCACCGTTGGCGCCCGAGCCGCCGAGCCCGGGCTGGCCGGCATTGCCGCCTTGTCCGCCATAGGCGTAAGAGAAGTTGGTGGCCGTGCCCGACGAGATCGAGGTCGTCGCGCTCGCCGTCGCGGCGCCGCCGGAGCCGCCCGCGCCGGCGCTGCCGCCGCCCACGCCATTGCCGCCATTGCCGCCGGCGCCGCCACCGTCATATCCGCCATAATTGACGCCAGAGAAATAGGTATTGGCATAGGCGGCGTTCGTGGCGTCGCTCGGGGTGCCGGTGACCGCGTTCGCGGGGCCGCCCGCGCCGCCAGCTTGGCCGGAACCGTTGGGGCGGCTGCCGTCGGAGCCAGTGGCGCCGATGCTTCCGTCCGAGGATGCGGCGCCCGCCCAGCCGGCGCCCGCCGAGCCGATCAGGAACAGCGGGATAGCGGCGGCGCCGAGGAGATGGCGCCGGAAGCTCGAGCGATAGGGATTTATAATTGCCCCCAGTGAAAAAATACAGATCTACTCGATCCGCGGCAAATCCGCGCATCTCGTCGCCCAGGCTAAACCTACTTGAAGGGAATACAAATGTAAACTGGGCAAAACGCTCTGAATGCGAGTATTCTTCAAGAACCGCAAATTGGCCGCACGCCGCGTCTCAAGTCTCTTCGGCAAAAACCTTGTCAGTGCGCCCGCTTGGGCCGGGGAGCCGCGCCGGAGGGCCGCAGCCTTGCCCGCCTCCCCGCCTCGGCGATTGACGACAATCTTGCCAAGGCCCCCTGGAAAGGGCAAAAGGCCGACCTCTCTTCGGCGGCGGCTTTGCCGGGAATTGCTTTTCAGGAGTTCTGCGCCGTGGGCCTTCCGTCCTCGAAAATCGCCACGATTTTGGCCGGCTCTTTTCTCTTGGGCATCGCTCTGGTCTTCCGGCTCGTCGAGCCCCTCTCCGCACAGCCGCCGGAGAAGGAGAAGGCCACCGGCAAAGCGAAGGCTCCGGCCGCCGCCCCGCAGCCCGCCGAAGCCCAAAAACCTCAATTCGCGCCCGTCGTCGAAGCACAGAAGAACGACGTCAAGACCTGCCTGCCGATGCTTACCGATCTTGCGCGCCTCTCCATTGCCGGGCCGCATACGAGCGTGTCGAGTTGGAGCCGCGAGGCGGCCAACGAGCGCATGTTCTCGGCGATTAGCTTCTCCAGCCAGCCCGGGAGCAATTTCGTCAGCGTCATCAGCGCGACGCCCACCGCGAAGGGGCATTGCGACGGCGCCGATGTTCGAGTCGAAGCCTTTAAGCAAGGCTGCGACGAAATCTCGCTCGACCTGCAGAAGCAGAATGCGCCCAAGCCCGAGACGATGTACGGGACGCTCCTCTTTCCGACGAACGCGGCCGGACAGCGTCTCGTGCTCCTTCCCTCCCCGGCTTCCGGCTGCGTTGTCATCACGACGGGCGGCTATTACGGACGCTGAGCAGGGCTCACCCGTAAAACCATCTAGTGTCGCCCCCTTGGGGGCCGGTGGGCGCCTGGAATCATCTTGCACTCGCTAACAACATAGTTCTTGTCATCGCCCTGCGGCGCGGGCAGAAGCTCAGCCGAGGGGTTGCGCTGTCGTCGATTTCCTCGCCTTTCAGACCATAAGGGAGCTTCGCAAGTGAAACTTCCGAGCAAGAAAACCCTCGTTATTCTGAGCGGCTCGCTTCTCCTCGTCGTGGGGGCCGTCGCCGGGCTTTACGAGTTCCTCTCCGCACAGCCGCCTGCGAAAGAGAAGGCCTCCGGCGAAGCCAAGGCGCCAGCAGCCACGGCCGAGGCCCAAAAGCCGCAATTCGCCCCCGTCGTCGAGGCGGAGAAGAACGACGTCAAGACCTGCCTGCCGATGCTGAACGATCTTTCGCGATTCTCCATCACCGGGCCGCACACGAGCGTGACCGGCTGGAACCGCGAGGCGCCGAACGAGCGAATATTCACGGCGATCAGCTTCGCCAACCCAACCAATGCCGGCGTGGGGAACTTCATCAGCGTCATCAGCGCGACGCCGACCGCCAAGGGCCATTGCGACGGAGCCAATGTGCGGATTGAAGCGGCGAAGCAGAGCTGCGACATTATCGCGCGCGACCTGCAGAAGCAGAATGCGCCCAAGCCCGAGACGATGAACGGGACGCTCCTCTTTCCGACGAACGCGGCCGGACAGCGTCTCGTGCTCCTTCCCTCCCCAGCTTCCGGCTGCGTCGTCATCACGACGGGCGGCTATTACGGACGCTGAGCGGCGCTGACGGCGCGACACGTCCCACTTTAGCGATTTTACTTCCTGGTGGAGCTTGCGTGATATAAACCACGGCTGAGATCAGTAGACCAATACGTGTTAAGTAAGCTCCGACAACCGCGTTTCCGAGGCCGGCCTCGCGTGCAGTTGCTCCGTCCATCCGATAAGCGGCATGAAACCCAAGTCGCGACGTCGGCGAAAGAAACCGACGCGACCCTCCCAACCAGGCTAGCGCGCAGGACGACGCGCACGTTGTTTTTCCAGCCAGGAAGGTAAGAAACCCTTTCAATCTTATCGATTTACCGATTGCTATTCCGGTGATGAGATCGCCGCCGCGGCTTTCGAGATAGACCGCGCCCTTCGAATATCATTGTGCGAGCTGATCAAACTTCCTGTCGTCGCCAGATCGAGATCGCGCCTAATCGTGATTACGACGCCAGCACATGCGAATTTGATGACGAAGTTGCTCCGGCGCTTGGTCATATACATAAACATCCGGCTCGCCTTCTCGGCTAGCGAGTTGTCTCTGCGCATAGGTCTCGAATATCATGATAGCCTCGACAATTTTCGCGCAACTCCCTAACGGTCGTTACGGCG
>CAWEGE010000026.1:0-176929 GCA_963808525.1 uncultured Alphaproteobacteria bacterium | reverse complement strand
ACTTTTTGAAATTTTCTTAAAAAATATCTAATTTTAAACAAATTTCAAACTTTCATACTTTGTGAAAACACAGTTACATTTATAATTTATTCAAAATGTTTTACATTTTTACAAAAACATTTGAAAATGTCTTAAATTGTTTAAAATTTTATTTCTGAAAAATTTAGGAAAACTTATTAAAATTTTGTGCAAATTTTTGTTATAAATATTTCCAAATTTTTCAAAAGTCTTTGTTGAGTAAGTTTTTGGTGAATGCCTTTTAGGATTTGAAACTCTGGCGACGCCACTGGAAATTTTGTCCGATGTCCCCCGTTGAAGCAAAATTCTGGCGATGCCCCTGGGGCTAGGAGGCTCAAGCCCCCAGAATTTTTGAAAAATTAGTTAAAGGATAAACAAATTAAACAATTTTAATAAGCTCTCTTTGTTATTACATGTCTTGTTAATATGCTTTTAAAAATACTAATAATTATTAATTATAAAACTTATTCCTTCATTTTAATATTCTATTTAAAAATATTGTTATTCTATAGTTTACTCAAATTTTCAGAAAAATTTTATTAATTTTTTCATAATTTTTGCAAAATTTTCTAAAATTTTTCTAAAATTTTCTTGAAAATGTTCAAAAATTTGCAAGAATTATAGTATAATGTATTGTAATTTTTAATGAAAATTTGCAAAATTATTTAATTTTTATATAATTTTTTGATTGTATATTGATAATTGCAATTTTTGATTATTTAAATATTTTATTGCAAAATATATTATTCCCACCCTCACGTTACTTCCCCCCCTGAATCCAGAGTTCAGAAAAATCTCTGCGCACAGTCACCAGTCATCCTCACCAGACGAACATTTTACTATATCAAATTTGTACATTAGATAAATGTTAGTTTGGCAAAATCCCGCCTAGCTGAAAGGAGCAAAATACACTTAGAGTTATCAAAACGCTTTTAATTAGCTAAAAAATGGGCACGGTAGCTGAAAACAAGTTTAATGATTTTATATATGTGTCTTCACTTAAATTAATGATATTATTAAATCAGATATTTATTTGAAGGGCTACAACGATAAGTACTTATGCTTTTCTGAAGGAATTTTATCCGTAAAATTTCATTTTTTGAACATTTCTCAAAAATCCTTATAACATAATTCTATAACATTAGCCAAGATATTTACCAAATTTTATAATCATTTTCAATTAGTTTACAAATTATTATGAAGATTTGAGATTCTTTCATACTTTTTTTCTACTCAAAAATATATAATATTATAGTATATTCAGTTATGAATACTTATGAATTATAATTAAATCAATATAAATTTTCTATTTTATGAGTAATTTGATAATATGAATTCCTTTATGTAAATACTTTAATATATGCAGATTATTTTGTAAACTGGCTATAAAACTAATTAATAGGCTGCTTTAAAATTTCTTTATAATTCTCTAAATACTATTAGATTTATATTTATTTTTTCTAAATTAAATTTATACTTAAGAACGGGCTTTTCATTTCAACCCTTATTCTCAAATTTTTCTGATTAGATCAAATGTTTTACAAATCGTTTTTAAAATTGTTATTATAAATTTCTGGAAAATTGATCAATATATACTTTTCTCATTAATAGCTTAATTTTATAATTAAGTTAAAAATTATTAATGTTTATACTATAAAAATTAATTTAAATAAATTTAAAAAACATTGTTTAAACATATTATTAATATGTTTATATAATTGAGAAAATTTAATTTTAAACATATTTTTAAATAATAATGCCTTTATGTATTAAATTATTAATAATACCTGTAATGTTCAGTAATAGAATTATGTAATAACTTACAACAGTCAGGTAACTGTATCAAGGATTGTGGACGTAGTAAGTATTCACTTAAGTTTTGATTGGATGGCCGCTTTTGCTGGTGCGTCCAAACCAGAGTTGGGATTTTTAAAAAAATTTGTGTTTTCGTGTTTTGCGTGTATTTAATAGCTAAGGATCGTGTATGTATAATCGTGTTTTTTCATTTTATCATGTTTGTATCTGTATCAAAATTTCTTCGTGTCTTTTTCGTGTTTCGTGTTTATTAACATAAAAATTCTAGAATCGTTAAATAAAAAATGATTTATGATCAAAATTGAGTCAATTTGGAAGGATTGTTTAAGTATGGAGATATGTTGAAGAAGTATAATTAAAACAACAGTATTAGTGTCTTAAGATGACTGGTCTAAGTACAATGTAAGATGCATTGTCACCGACTTGAATTAATGCTCTATTCAGAATTTTCAATTTTTTCGTGTTTGTTAAATTTTTCTCGTTTGTTTAGTGTTTCGACTTATTCCCCGTATTTGTATCGATATACACGAAACACAAAACACGATAAACAAAAGCGCACGAAGCAGTATGGCTGTATGTTATGGTGCCGATGAAAATTCCGTTGATGAAATGTTGTCGATTAATCTTTCGAGAGCCATAGTCGTGTATATACGAAACGTATATTTTCGTATATCGGTATCCTTTATAGACAATTCATATTCGAAAATAAAAATACAAATAAATACTATTAAAAAATAAACTGTTGAATTATACATTGGTTTGAATTTACATTGGGCAATTAGCAACTGTACAGTTCTTAAATATTTTACTACGCTTTACTCAGTATTTAAAAGCACCTATCTTTCAAAACTCCCAATCTTATGCCATAAATTTAAGCAATTTATATTGATCTCTGATTTTATTAAAATTTTGTTCAAATGTCTTTTTAACGCTTCAAATATTTATATTTGCTAATAATTTTAAAAATTCTTTACTTTAATATTGTTCAAAAACTCTTATATTTTTGTTTAAAAAAGTCTTATAATCATTTAAAACAAAATCCGATAATTTTTCCAATTAAATATTCTACTAATTATCGCAAGTTTTAGTTAAATTTGAACAAAATTTAAAATAAAGTGTTTCGAGTTTATATAATTTTAAAATTTTGTTTTAAAATTTGTTTAAAATTGGAAATTCCCCTGGCTTTAAAATGAAAAATAGCAATTTTACATATACCTCAAGGTCTGATTACACCTTCGATGAAAATTTTGTATTACTTACTGTTTTTATTCTCTATTTACGAAAACATTTTACTAATTGAATTTAAAACAATATTATAATTTTTAATAAAATATACAAAAATATACAATATTTTTCAATATACGATACTCTTGCGTAATATATTCAGAGAGTCATATGACAAAGAGGAAAATAGCTAAGTCAACGATGGTACCCGGAGACATTGCGGTGAGGCTTTCCAGTACTTCTATGGCACGCACCTTTTACGACATTACCGTTGTCAATTGCCTCACCGACGATATAGATCGGAGCACGGCACGCTGAGACTGCGTTCAAGCAAAAACTGGAGAAATGCCTCAACGCCGCCTACCGCCGGAAGGTCGAGAAGCATGAGGAGGGAGTCAAAAGCATCGGTGGAAAATTTGTTCCGCTCGTCGTTTCGGTCACGGGGACCTGGAATGGGGATTCCTTGCGGGAGCTACGCGCTCTGTCGTCTCGCGTTGCGAGTCGTGCCGGAGAACACGAAGACCACAGCTGGCGAAACTTTCTCGCAGAGATCGGATGCGCTCTCGCTAAAGGCAATGCGCTGGTGATCGAATCGGCACAACGATACATCGCTGGTCACGGGCTAGAGACCGAACATCCAGAGGAACGATGGAAAGGCGGAGCCGTATAAGAGACTGAGCGATGACGATGACTATCATTAGATTTTTAACTGACATGAGTTTTCAGGGAATTCTTGACTAGTACATCGTACATCACAGTAGGTACATAATGTATTGTACAGTACTCGTACTTTCAATTTTCTTTAGTACTCCTACCTAGATACCTTAATACATATTCAACAAGTATAGTCGCGATGTTCAAAATAGTCATTATTAATTAGTCAACAACAACAACAGGTCATGGATACTTAAGAGTATTTAGGCAATAGTCACGCAAATTTAATTTTCACGCCTGATTATGGCCTTTGGTTTAGGCCGAAATATCGCAAAACTTCACTTCAATCAATCAATCAATCATTCATTCATTCATTCATTCAACCGCCTCTCCTCGCCGTCCAATTGCGCGAGGCGCGGTCGGCCGTCGATGAGCCGAGAAAGGGGTTGCGAGCGGTCTGCGACGCCTACCTGAAATTCGCCGCCGAACGGCCGGCGCTCTATCAGGCCATGTTCGTGTTGCCGATCGACGTGAAGTTCGCCAGCCAAGACACGCCCGAGCCCTTGAAGGCTGGCTTCACCGAGCTGGTCGCCGCGCTCCAGCCCTTCGACCCGGACCCCGGTACACGAGCGGAAGTCGCCTGGGCCGCGCTGCACGGTCTGGCGGTGCTGCGCCGCGGGGGCCGCATCCCGCCGGAAGGCGAGGAGGCGCGCATCGACCTGCTGGTCGGCCAAATTGTCGGCGACAGGGGCGGCTGAACAGCCGCCCCGCGATTCGCATAATCTATATTATGGAACCAAATCCAGCAGGGAGTTGCAAGGCTTGCTCGGCGCATGGTTCCGGGCGTTGGGGCGCGCGGGCCCCCGGACGCGCGGCCGCGAGATGATCGGATTGCGGGTCGAGGGACGATACGCGCAGCGCAGCGCGATCTCGACGCTGCTCGAGAGCGCCTCCGGCAGATCGCCGAAGAGCCCGCGCATGTCCTCGCGCGTCTTGAAATAATGCTCGGGGGTCAGGCGCCGCCGATCGGCCGACTGGCGACGCTCCCTTCCGCGATACAGAGCAGCGCGTCATGCGCCTCGAACTCGGCGCGCGCCGCGAAGAAGGGCTCGTTGGTTGCGACGAGCGGAAGGCCGAGGCGATAGGCCATGTCGAGGAGCGGCGCCTCCGCCGCCCGCTCCGCGGCCAGTCCGTGCCGCTGTATTTCGACATAGAGCCGGTCAGGAAACAGCGCCCTGAGGGCCTTGAGCCGCGCCTCCGCCGCGACCGCGCGTCCCTCGGCGACAAGAGGATCGAGCGCGCCCTGCGGGCCGCCCGTGAGCGCGAGGATGTCCTCTCCGTCGGCCGCAAGGTCGGCGAGCGTCAGCGCTGGCGGCTCGCCCGGGTGGGCCGCAAGATGCGCACGCGAGCAAAGCCGCATCAGATTGAGATATCCGGCGCGCGACTTGGCTATAAGCACGAGGTTGCCGAAGGTGCGGTCTCTCCTGCCGGGGCCGCGCTCCGCGCTTTCCTCGAAATCGATCGTGAGCTGCGCGCCGGGCAGGCTCTGCAACCCCGCCTTCGCGGCTTTTTCGGATAATTCCAGCGCCGCGAAAAGATTATTCGTGTCCGCGACGCCGATGGCCGGCTGACCGTCCCTTTCGGCGAGCTCCACCAGCCGCGCAAGCCCCAGCGCGCCCTCCCGCAACGAGAAGGCGGTATGCACGTGGAGATGCACGAATGCAGGATCGAGGCTCATGCGCGGCATTCTCGCGCAACGGCGCGCAGGGTCAAAGCCCCGCCGTGACTTTTTGTGGAGCGCCGAATTCCGCGCCCTAAAAAATAAGCCCAAACCGCGCTGCAGCGGCTTGGGCCATGATTTAGGAATTCGCTCGTGAGCCTCTACGGCGGCCCCGAAAACGGGGCGCCGGAGCCGCAATCCTCAGTAAGCGCTCTGGAACGACTTATTCCGCCGAGCCGAAGGTCTTCACGGCAGGAGCGAAAGTCTTGGCGGCCGACTCGAAGGGCTTGAAGGCTTCCTTGGCCAGATCAGTGTAGAGTTCGCCGAGCTTCGTAGCCTGCGCGACGAAATCCTCGTAGGCGCCCTTGGCGTATTCCTGCTGCAGCGAGACAGCCTCGTCGAACTTCTTGACGCCGAGGAGCTTCTCGGCGAAGGCGCGGCTCTTCTCGAAGGACTTCTTGGAGTAGTCCTGCGTTTCGGCGGCGATTCCCTGCCAGCCCTTGGCGAGAGCCGAAGCCGTGGAGGAGGCGGCCTCAAACTGATCCTTGCCAAGCAGCTGCACATTATCGAATGATGCGACCATTGTATCGTCCTCTGCCGTTGTGGCTCGCCCGAATTCCAACCCCCAGCGGGGAGCGAGAGCGGCCTTGACGGATAATTTATACTGCACTGCACAATCGCCCGTCAAGCGCCTTGCTGCAGAGCAATATGGCCAAGCTTGCGAAGGGCCGCTTAACGGTCGAGTAACCGCGCCGAGTTATTCTTGTCGACTGTGATGTCTTGGCCACGCCCGGTCCCTGGGGAGCGGGTATCGAGACGAGTCGTTCAGGAAATCGGACTAGCAAGATGATGACGCTCGACGTCCTCCAGCGCGTAAAACCAAATATAGTGCTGCGATTTGCGCTCGCGCTAAGCGCGTTTATGCTAGTTGTATACTCTGATACCTCGCAAGCTCGGGATTGGCGTCACCATTATAGTGCTGCCGCATACGGCCGCCAGCGTCTAGCTTTTCGCGTGGCGCACCCTAGGTCGGTTCGCCCCGCCTTTTGGGGCCACGGCCGTTACGTCGCTCATACCGCACCGCACCAAGAATCCGGGGCGCGCTTTCTCTCCCCGCCGGGCTTCGCGGCGATCGTCGTGGACGCCAATAGCGGCCGCACGCTCTATTCGCTTAAGGAGGATCAGCAGCGCCATCCGGCTTCGGTCACCAAGGTGATGACGCTCTATCTGCTGTTCGAGCAACTCGAAGCCGGGAGGCTGAACCTGCACTCGCCGCTACGAATCTCTCAGCACGCCGCCGCTCAGGCGCCCTGCAAGCTCAATCTCGAGCCAGGCGAGACGATCGAGGTCGAGGACGCGATCAAGTCGGTCGTCACAAAATCCGCCAACGACATCGCGGTCGCCATCGCCGAGGCGGTCGGCGGCGACGAAGAACATTTCGCTCAGATGATGACAGCGAAGGCGCATGCTCTCGGAATGCGCGACACGCATTTCGCGAACGCTTCCGGGCTGCCCAATCCGACGCAGGTGACGACGGCGCATGACCTCGCCCTGCTCGGCCGGGCCATCCAGGAGCATTTTCCAAAATTTTACCGATATTTCTCGACGCACGCCTTCGCCTATCACGGCGAAGTCATGCGCAATCACAACCATCTCCTCGACCGCATCGAGGGAATGGACGGCATCAAGACCGGCTACACCAACGCCTCGGGGTTCAACCTCCTGACCTCGGTGCGGCGCGGCGGCCATCACATCGTCGCCGTCGTGCTCGGCGGCAGAACCGCCGCCGCGCGGGACGCCTACATGGCTTCCCTGATCTCACGTCACATCGGCGCGGGCGGTACCCAGAAGACGGCGCAGCCCGTCTCGGAAGAACGGGATGAGGGCGCCGAAACGGCGGAGCCTACCGCCTCGATCCCGCCTGCCCGTCCGAACCAGGAAAGCATGGCCTACGCCCGGCCTCTGGATAACGAAGTCGATGAGCGCGCGCCCGAGGCGGCGCGTAGCGCCGTGCAAAAAGTCCAGCCGGCCAGCGCCTCCGAAGCCGCGGAGCCGAAAGTGCGCCCGGCCTTCGTCTCCGGCGGAGAAAAGCGGCCGGCTGCCCAGGCCGGGGCCCAGCCGCGCGCCGTCGGCGGCTCGACCACGACGGCGAGCGCCGGCGGGAAGAGCGTCGCCCGCGTGGCCACCGCGCCGACCACGCCCTCGGCCCTGAAAGAACCGACGAGCGACAAGCCTCAAGGCGTCAAGTTGGATACGTCGCGCCCGGCGCACCCCGGCTGGATGATCCAGCTCGGCGCGACAGATGAAATCGAGAAGGCCCAGGAGCTGCTGGCGCGGGCCCGCAGCGAGGCGCATGGCCTCGCCGGGGCAAAGGCCTTCACCGAGAAGGTTCGCAAGGGCGCCGAGACGCTCTACCGCGCGCGGTTCGCCGGACTGGGCGAAGACAGCGCCGAGGCCGCCTGTCGCGAGTTGAAACGCTCGGGATTCGCCTGCTTCGCGACGAAGAACTAGGGGAGCGGCCCGATGTCCTTTGCGACGCAACACGATATCGTGACGCGAAAGAAAGCCCCGGGCGCGAAAAGCGTCGAGCGGTTGGCCGAGCTAACTCTGTCGCCCGCGCATCAACACATCCTTGGCCTCATTGACCCGCGCCGCGAGGTCGGTCGTCCCGCCATGATCTGGATGAAGCTTCTTCATCAGATCTCGGTGCGCCCGCGCTATCTCGCTCGCCGGCGCGCCCTTCTTAAGTCCCAATATCTGGTAAGCCTCATCCTCGGATATCGATTGTCGGCGGCGAGCGCCGCCGCTCCGCGAATCTCCGCCTCGCTCCTCTGCTTGACGCCATCCGGCAAACCGGCGGTCGAAATACGCCTCTAGCAGCCGCGCCCCCTGAGGATCGTCGGTGAGGCAAAAATCGTAAAGCGACATGAGCTGACTGCGCGTCAGCTGATCGAAAGGCATGCCCTCCTGTGGGCCGGCAAGCACCGTTCCCCGGATCGCGCCGGTCGCCCGGTCGAGCTCCATCTCGACGATGGCGGTGCGCACTCGTGAGACCCCAGCAGCCCCCCGCCCCGCCGGCCGGAAACCTCGCGCCGTCAGAGCGGAAAAATCGATGAGCCAAAGTCCGAAACCGAGAATGGCGAGGCCCGGCGCAATTGCTCCGCGCAGCACGAGGAGGCCGCCGACGAGCGCCGCCAGCGCCCCGCCGCCGAAACGCAGCGCCTTCGCCAGAGCGCGCGGCGACGCTTGCGTATAGCCGCGAAGCAGAAGGTAGGTGAGCGCCGCTGCAACAACCCCGAGGAGAATGGGCATTCCCAAGCTTCCTTCTCTCCAGCCACTCCAGCCAGCCTCTTCAAATCTGAGACAGCAGCAGGGTCGCCGCCGCCTCGCCGTCACGCGCGCGCCGCTCCAGAGCCGCCCGCCCGCCGGAGGCGTAGGCAGCGACGGCCTTCAAAAGCGCGGCGAGCCTCTGCGCAGACGCCGCGTCGAACGCCGCATAGGCGCCGCCCGAGAGCCGGGCGATCTCGCGAAAGACACGCTCCGTCGCCGGATCCGAGCCTTCCTGAAACATGAAGGCCTTCACGCCGAGGAGGCCCAGCTCGCCGGCGGCGGAAGCCAACCGATCCGGATTCTCTTCCATTGCGTCGCCGATGTAAATCAAGGCCGCGACGGGTCGCGCCCGCGACTCGTCGAGCGTGTGGCGGAGCACCTTGTTTAGCTGGGTGAGACCGGCCCGGCAGGATATTCCCGCCATCAGCGCCGCCAGGCCCTTGCCATCCGAAACGAAGCCCGACGCCCGACATTCCGCAAGACCGCGAAAATAGACGAGCTGAACGTCGAGCCCGCCCTGCGCCGCCGCGGCGAGGAACATATCGCCTTGGATCGACTGCGCCAGATCCCATGTCGGCTGCCGGCTCATCGTCGCGTCGAGGGCGAAGACGAGTCGACCGTGGCCCTGCCCTTGCGCTGGCGCCAGAGTCTTCATCTCCTCGAGGAAAGCGTCGACGGCGCCGCCGCCGGCCACAGCTTTCCCCGCGATGTTGGGCTTGTCGTTCACGGGCCGCTCCGGGCTCAGTCCTTAGCCCTATAGCAAATCGGGCGGCGCGCCCGCCAATGCAAGTGCCGCCTTGAGCGCGCTACGAAAATCGGGCTTTTCAAGGAGCGCGCTCCCCTAGATTTTTGCGAATCGATCGCATTTGCTGCTTTTGGACGTTTCTGTTCAGATGCTGCGCGAACCAACGTGTCAGACGAGGCGACCGTGACAGCCAGTGCGCTCCCCCACAAAAGGCCGACGATCGCTGCGCTGCGGTATGAGGATAGCGCCGCGACGCAGGCCCTGATCGAAGCCTTCGCCGCATCGCTCAAAGCGAAAGGACTTTCGATTGCAGGCGTCGTGCAGACGCGCCTCAAAGAGGGCCCGGGGAGCCGGCCCCGCATCGTGTTGCGCGACCTCGAAAACGGCGCGATCTACCCGATCTCTCAGGATTTGGGGCCAGGCTCCTCGGCGTGCAACCTGGATGCGGGGGAGCTGGCGCTTGCCTGCGGCGCCATCGAACGCGCCGCCCGGCGAGGGGTCGACCTTCTCGCCATCAGCAAGTTTTCGAAGCAGGAGGCCGAGCGCGGCGGCCTATGCGACGCCTTCAGGATCGCCATGGCGACGAAGACGCCCGTCGTGACCGGCGTTTCTCCGCATTTTCTGGCCGAATGGGCCGAGTTCGCGGGCGACGTCGCGACCTTCGTCACGCCCGAAATGGGCGCGCTGGAAAGCTGGTGGAACGGGCTGGAGCGCGGCCCGCTGTAGCACCTGGGCCGCCGATCATGCGCCGCTTTGCCCCCTCGCCGCCTTTGGCTCCACCCCGAACCGCCGGCGATAATTGGCGTCAAAGCTCTCGGGATCGCTGAATCCCACGCGCAAGGCGATATCCGGCACGGCGAGATGCGCCGTCGCGGGATCGCCGAGCAGGTCGCGCGCGCGCTCGAGCCGGCGCTTCAACTTGTGATCGGAAAAGCTCTTCCCCGTCTTCTTCAACAGACGGCGAACCTCTCGTTCGGTCACGCCGTATTTTTCCGCGATGCTCATCGCGCTGAAACCCGGCTCGCAGGCGTGCTCGGCGATCTCGGTCAGCACCGTGCGCAACTTCAAGGGCGTTCGCGCCGACGTCGCCGTCTGCGTTTCGGCCTTCTTCGTTGTGTCGTCCATAACCCTTTTCCTCAACGCCAGCATCGGGGCAGCTTAGGCCTCCCGTAGGATGCGCGCCGTTTGCCAGCGCACAATACGAGCGAAGGCGAGCGCATCAGGGGGGCGCCCCGAGGCGCCTGGGTTACACTTCCGAGGGAGCGCTCAACTCGGGATTCGCCGGTTTGAAGCGCGCCCGCGCGAACCCGGTTGGGTTCCGCGGCGCCGCCTTTCGGGAGACTGGGACAGCAAAGGCTTGCGCGGATTCCTAAATCTGATCGCAGTCCTTGCTTCCGGGAAATCGGAGAGGAATTGTCTCAAGACGAGGAAGGTGTCGGCGGCGCGCTCTGGCGCGCCCAATTCAATCCAGAGACGAATGTCAGCCACGATGAGCTTTCGAACGGCCTCAGGACCTCTCCACAGGTTCAACAGATAGGACGAGAGCCAAGCGCGGTGCTTATCGTTAAGCCTCAGCCCAAGACCTGTTTTTCTCGCCGTGTTGAAAAAACGCTTTGCTGAATCTTCTATGCCCGTCAACGAATCCTCCCAAAAAAATTCCTGGCAATCTCGCGCGTCTATACAGGAATCGGAAGACCTCCGCCACTCGGATATTTACTAAGAGCCGAGCCCCAGAAGGGCGGGGACGCCCCGCCGGGCGCCCCCGGCCTCAGCGCACCGGCGGCGCATACATCAGGCCGCCCTTGGTCCAGAGCGCGTTCAGGCGGCGCTCCATCGCAAAAGGCGAGGACATTCCGAGATTGCGTTCGAACATTTCCGCATAATTACCGATCTCGCGAATGACGCGATAGGCCCAGTCGGGGCGCAGCCCCAGGCCCTCGCCGAAATCGCCGTCGCTTCCGACGAGACGGCGCAGATCGGCGTTGTCCGAGCTCAGCGCCGCATCGACGGTTTTCTGCCCGACGCCGAACTCTTCGGCCTCAAGCATCGCGAAATGCGTCCAGCGCACGACGTTGAACCATTCATCGTCGCCTTGACGCACGATCGGCCCAACCGGAGACTTCGAAAGAAGCTGCGTGAGGACGACATGATCGTCTGGCTTTTGCAAGCGCTCGCGCCACTCGTGGAGCTCAACGACATCCGCTGAGAGCAGATCGCAAGCCGCCGACTCATAAGCGCGCGCCGCTTCCTCAAGCGAGGCGAAGGAGACGGGCGTATAGGCGGAGCCGCGCTGTCGATAGAATTCGGCCAGATTGAGCTCGGAGGAGCCGCCTTGCTGAACGCAAACGCGCGGCGCTCCGCTCGCGGCGCGCCAGGGCTCGCCCTCTGCTCCGGCTCGGCGCGCCAGGAGCCCCTGCCCGCCAAAGAAGGTTATGGCGGCATAGAGCAGCTGATGACCCGCCTCGCGCGCCTGCGTCCAAGGCGCGCCCGAGAGGAGCACGTCCACCTCGCCCGAGTGCAGGGCGATCAGCCGCTGCTTGTGATCCAACGGCTCTATTCGGAACTTCAGAGGGTCGTCGAGAACCGCGACCGCCAGGGCCCGACAGAAGTCGACGTCCAACCCGCTCCAGCTTCCTGCGCCGTCCAGGACGGCGAACCCGGGCGACGGTACGTTCGCCCCGCAGACGACCGTCCCCCGTCTCCGGATCTCCTGGAGCGTCGACGAGGCCTTCGTTTCCGGCTGCGCCGCCACGCGCGGCGCCCCGGCAAGGAGCGCAAGGGCGGCCAGCGGAAAAACTAGAATTGAGAATTTCATCGTCAACTCGGCATAAGATGGGGGACGCCGGGCGGCGCTGGACCGGGGCGGGGGAGCAGGAGGAAGCGATGACCGAGGATAGCGGGGAATCAGGGCGAAAAAAGTCTCGCCGCACGCTCCTCGTCCAGGCGGGTCGTCATCCCTCCGCGCATCAAGGCTTCGTCAACACGCCCGTCTATCGGGCCTCGACCGTGCTCTTTCCGACCGTCGAGGACTTCGAGCGCCACCGACAGCCCTACGTCTATGCGACAAAGGGCACGCCGACGACCAGGGCGCTCGAGGAAGCCTGGAGCGAGATCAGCGGCGGGAAGACGACGGTGCTGGTCCCCTCCGGGCTCGGGGCGATCGCGCTCGCCCTGATGACGGCGACGAAGGCCGGCGATCACTTGCTCGTGAGCGACTCGGCCTATGGCCCGACACGGAGCTTCTGCGACGGCGTGCTCAAGCGGTTCGGCGTCGAGACGCAATATTACGATCCCCGCCTCGGCGCCGGCGTTGCGGCGCTGATGCGTGAGAACACGAGCGCGATCCTCACGGAATCACCGGGATCGCTCACGATGGAGGTGCAGGACGTGCCGGCGATCGCGCAAGCCGCGGCCCCGCGCGGCGCCTGCGTCATTCTCGACAACACCTGGGCCACGCCCCTCTTCTTTCCGCCCTTCGAGCGCGGCGTCGACATCAATGTCGAAGCCGGCACGAAATATCTTTCCGGACACGCCGACCTGCTGCTCGGCCTCGTCTCCGCCAATGCGAAATGGGCGGCGCCACTGCGCAACACTTTCGACGCCTTTGCGATGGTCTCGAGCGGCGACGACGCCTTTCTCGCGCTACGGGGCTTGCGCACGATGGAGCTGCGCCTGCGCGAGCAGCAGCGCGCCGGGCTTGAGATCGCTCTTTGGCTCGAGGCTAGGCCCGAAGTGCAGCGCCTGCTGCATCCGGCTCTGCCGAGCCATCCGGACCACGCGCTGTGGAAACGCGATTTCTCGGGCGCGGCGGGCGTCTTCTCGTTCGTTCTTCATCCGACGCCCAAGCCCTGCGTCGACGTCTTCCTGAATGCGCTGAACTTTTTTGGGATCGGCTATTCCTGGGGCGGGTACCAGAGCCTCGTCCTCCCCTTCGACTGCGCCAAGACTTGCACTGCGACGCGTTTCGCGCCGGGAGGCCCATGCCTGCGCTTCTCGATCGGCCTCGAGGACGTCGAAGATCTGAAGGCCGATATTGCGCAGGGGTTCGAAAAGATGCGAGCGGCGGCGGCGGCGCTCTGAGCGGGATGGCGTCCTGTCCGGACACCAATGTTCGACCGACCTCCGATCTGCAGGAGCGCTCGATGGCTACTCAGAAGTCTCAGCGGCCGAATTCAGGATGGCGCACTTGATCGCCGACGGAAAGCCCAATCGCATCGGCGGCCCCCGCGGCAAGCTCGATCACCGCATAGACGGAGCCGCCGGAGGGAATGACCGCCTCCGAGAGCGGGATCGCGCCGCGCGCGATGGACGTCACGCGGCCCTTGCGCGACACGAAGACCATGTCGAGCGGGATGTAAGTGTTTTTCATCCACATCGCGATGGGCCGCTCCGCTTCGAAGAGGAACAGCATGCCGTGGTCCTGCTGCAAGGAGCGGCGGAACATCAGCCCGCGCGCGCGGTCCTTATCGTTCCGAGCCACCTCGACATCGAAGGCGTGCGGTCCTGTGGCGGTGACGATCTCGAGCCGTTCGGTTTGGACCGGAGCGGACTGCTCCTCCGCCACGACCGGCGGCAGGAGGGGCCCGAGGTTCAGCGCGGCCATGGCGAAAGCCGCCGCGAGACGCGCTGCGAGCCTCACGCGGGAGTTGGTCATCCATGCGATCCGTTGCGACGCTGCGGGTTCAATGTGAAATCGGGCCTTTGGCGTCAAGGGCGCGCACTTCCGCGGCCATGAGTTCCCTTCGGGCCGTCGCCGTAACGCACGAGCACGCTGTCGCCAGGCTTGAGCTCGGCGAGGCCGAAACGCCGGACGGTCTCCATGTGCAGGAAAATGTCTTCGGTGCCCTCGCCGCGCGTCAGAAAGCCGAAGCCCTTCACGCGATTGAACCATTTGACGATGGCGATCTCATAACCGCCGACCGGCGTCACTTGTACATGCGTTCGCCCGGCGCAGGACTGCGAGGGGTGGATGGCGGTGGTTTCATCCATGGAGATGACGCGAAAAACTTGCAGTCCCTTGGGGCCCCTCTGCGCCTCGCAAACCACGCGCGCGCCTTCGTGCGCCGTCTGAAAGCCGCTGCGCCGCAAGGTCGTCACATGCAGCAGAACGTCGCCTTGCCCGCTATCCGGCACAATGAAGCCGTAACCCTTCGACACGTCGAACCATTTTATCGCGCCTGCAACCTCAATAAGCTCGACGGCGTGCTCGTCACCTTCCGCGACGGTCGAAGGCGCGCCCAGCTCTTCAAAAAATTCGGATTTTGCGCCCAACTGACGAACTCCCCTGCCCTGCCCTGCGGAACACGATCCTGCGCCTCGACGGCGCTCTCGCGCCGGATGCTGCGAACCTTGTCGCACATAAGAATCAACCAGGGCAGGATAGCATTTGCAGCGCATTGTCCAACGCGGGAATTCCACCATGTCGGAGTTTTGTTGTGGATACGCGCCCAGGAAAGCTCCGCGCAAGTGGGGCGAAACGCTAAGCTCGCTTGCGCATTTGCGCTCGACCCATGGCGAAACATGGGCTAAAGCGGACTTTGCGACGGTCCGCGACGCGCTCCCTTCCCCTCTGGCCGACGCCTTCTGGAGCCTCGAGATGACAAACGCGCCCGACGTCGTCCACTCGCGCCAAGAGCCAGAGCACAGGGACGACGCGACAAAGGAAAGTCTCGTCGAGCTGGCGCAAAGGCGCGACGGAGAGCGCTACGCGCTTCACTCAAAGCACCTCAACGAAATGTGGGTGCGGGTGCTGAAGACCATCGGCTGGGACGTCGGATTCGTCCGCGGCGAGGGGCCTTACCTCTACGACCGCGCCGGCGCGCGCTATCTCGACCTCATGAGCGGCTATGGCGTTTTCGCGCTCGGGCGGAATCATCCCAAGGTGCGGGACGCGCTCATCGAGGTCCTCAACTCCCAATCGCCCAACCTCGCGCAGTTCGACGTCTCCGTGCTCGCTGGGGTGCTCGCTGAACGGCTGCTGAAGCGCACGCCCTGGCTCGAAAAGGTCTTTTTCGCCAACTCGGGCGCGGAGGCGGTGGAGGCTGCGATCAAATTCGCGCGCTACGCGACCGGACGCAGCGGAATCGTCCATTGCGCGCATTCGTTTCACGGCCTGACCTATGGCGCGCTCTCGCTCAACGGCGACGAGATCTTCAAGAAGGGCTTCGGTCCGCTGCTTCCTAATGCGCGCGAGATTCCCTTCGACGATCTCGGCGCGCTGGAGGAGGCCCTGCGCGGTCGCGACGTCGCGGCCTTCGTCGTCGAGCCCATTCAGGGCAAGGGAGTCAACATTCCTGGGCCCGACTATCTCTCCGGCGCTGCGGAGCTCTGCAAGAAATACGGGACGCTTTTCGTCGCCGACGAGATTCAGACGGGCGTCGGCCGCACTGGAAAGTTTCTGGCGATCGAGCACTTCGGCGTCGAGCCCGACATCGTCGTCCTGGCCAAGGCGCTTTCCGGAGGCCACGCGCCGGTTGGCGCGACGCTCACGCGCAAATGGATTTTCGACAAGGTCTTCGATCGTATGGATCGCTCCGTCGTGCACGGCTCGACCTTCTCGAAAAACGATCTGGCGATGGCGGCGGGGCTCGTGACGCTCGACGTGATCGAGGAAGAGAAGCTGATCGAAAACGCGGCCGCGAAAGGCGAGAGACTACTCGCGTCGCTCACCAAGATGGCCGAGAAGTACGAGCTCGTCTCCGCCGTGCGCGGCAAGGGGATGATGATCGGCGTCGAGTTCGGCCCGCCGAAATCGCTGATGCTGAAGGCCACGTGGAACCTGCTGGAGGCCGCGAGCTCCGGTCTTTTCGGTCAGCTCATCTGCATTCCGCTGTTCAAGGATCACAAGATCCTGACCCAGGTGGCGGGCCACGGCAATCCGACGATCAAGCTGCTGCCTTCGCTGACCCTGACCGATGAGGATTGCGCCTGGATCGAGCGATCCTTCGACCAGGTCATCGCCGACGCACACCACGCGCCCGCGGTCCTGTCGCTCGGCAAGACGCTCGCCGAGCACGCCATCAAGGCGCGCGTGAACGGCTGAGCGCAGGAAAGCCGCGCCGCTGGATTTGTGACGAAAGAGGAAAGCTCCCGATGAAGACGGTTTTTGCCGTTCTTCTGTCTTGTCTCCTTTTCTGTGGCCAAGCTCTGGCGCTTAGCACTAATGAGCTCAAGCGACTGGACGACCTTGCGCAAAATGCGCTCGAAAAAAGCCGGACGATCGCCGGCTATCCCGTCAGCCAGGACACGGCGCTCGACGAGTTCTACGCCTGGTACGCCAAGCACAAGCTCTTTCGCGCCGCGTTGAATAACGTCGGCAATCCGAGATCGAAAAGCCTCTATAGCTTGAACACGCACGAGTTTGAGAACGAGGTCATCGACTACTTCGCCAGGCTCTACGGGTTCCCGGATCGTGATCACTGGGGCTTCGTGACCATGAGCGGCACCGACGGGACAATCATGGCATGTATTTCGGCAGGAAATATCTCCTGTCGAAGTCGCCCCTCCCCCCAGTCGTTTATGTCTCGGAAGAGGCCCACTACTCGATCAAAAAGCTCGCGGACGTGCAAAATTTGGAGCTTCGCCTGATCAAGGCGACGGACATGGGCCAGATGGACGTCGCCGATTTCGAGAGCAAGCTCGATCCCTCGCGGCCCGCGCTCGTCGTCATCGCGCTCGGGACGACTTTCAAAGGCGCCATCGACGATCAAGCGGCGATTCGCGAGATTTTGAAGGCGAAGCACAATGGGCCGCATTACATCCATCTCGATGCGGCGCTGTTTGGCGGCTATCTGATTTTTGTCGACGGCGAGGCGGCGAACCTCGTCAATCAGCAATTGCAGAAATTCGATTCCATCGCCATGTCGGGGCACAAATTCTTCGGCTCCGATGAGCCCATGGGCATTTTCATCTCCACGAAGGAAGCCTTCGACAATCTCAATCCGTTCCACGTGCCCTATCTCAACGACGCCGTCCCGACCATCACCTGCTCGCGCAGCGGTCTCGCTCCGCTGAAATTTTGGTGGAAGATCAAATCGACTCCGCTGACGAGCTTCCAGGCGATCGCCAACGAAATGATGAGCAACTCGTCTTATCTCGTCGAAAAGCTTGACGCCGCGGGCGTCAAGAATTGGCGCAACCCAAATTCCAACACGGTGTTCTTCGAGCGCCCCGCCGAGGAGATCATGAAACGGTACGATCTTGCGCCGGAAGAAAGCGCCAAATTCGGCAAGCTCGCGCATTTCATCATCATGCCCCACGTCCATAAGAAGTTGATCGATCAATTCGCAGACGAGATGAAGCGATGGAAGGCGGCCCCGTGAAGAGGCGAAGACGGTGGGCGCTGCCGTCGCCGCGGTCGGAGGCGAAGCCCGCGGCGCATTCAGCCTCGTTCGCTTACTCGCTTCGGACTCCCGAGAGATCGAGCAGCGCCTGCGACGCGGCGACGGCGGAGTCCGCCTCAAGCAGGCAATGCGCCGGCGTGTGGAATGTGAAAAAGGCCAGGTCCGAGACGCTGAGCGGCGCGCGCGTCAGCTGGGCGGCGAAACGCCTGGCTACAAGGCGCAGATAGGCCAGGAGTTTCGGGAAGTCCTGTGAGGCGCGACCGTCATGCACATAGAGCGTGCGCCAGACGGCGGCAGGAAAGCGCGCGGCGATGGTCTGCTCGGACGGCGCGTGCTCGACATAGTCCCCGCTCACGAGGAGCGCCTCGTCGCATTGCGGCGAGCGTAGCCAAAAACCGAAGCGGTCGTTTGCGTCCTTGCGTTCGATTTTGAACGGTCCGAGCGTTTTCGCGACCTGATCGGCGCGTTCCAAGAAATCGAGACGCGGTGGAGCCCGAGGAGCTTCGCTCGCCGCGCCGACTTCTAGATAGGCCCCGATGGCGGTTCCGGTGACGATCCACGCCAGCAGCAGGCCGCGCGCCACTGTCACCTCGCGCTCCGATTGTCGGCCCCCGCGAGCCCCGCATAGAAGATCGCCAAAGCCAGCACCAACATTGTCATGGACAGGACGCCGACCCCCGGCCCCTCATGCCAATATTGGAAGTTCTCTGCCGACCAGGCGCAGAGGTCTATGCGGAGTGTGTTAACCAGCGCCACCATGACCAGTCCCGCAGCGAGCGCGCCAAAGCTGCGCGGGCTGAACTCCAGATTCCTGATCTTCATGAAGGAAAGCCAGAGCAGCGCGACCGAAAGCATGTTTCGAAAGGCGGAGCAGGATGCCTCCACGGAGATTTCGCGCCCGTCGGGATGGAAGATCGAATTGCCCAGCAGAGAGAAGGAATTGAGAAGGGAGAGGGGGATGTAAGCCAGCCACGCCTCGCTCGGCGCAAGCTTGGCCTCAATGGCGGTCAGCACCATCTGGCCCCATATATCCATAACGGCCAGGGCGAGGCTCAGCTGCCCCAGCGACGCGAGACGTCGGTCCGTGCGCAGACAAAACAGCAGCCCCAGACCAGTCAGCGCCAGACCGCCGGTATGACGCCACGGATGGATCAAGGCGCTGCTCGCGATGAACAGCGCTAGGTAGTCCCAGCGACGCAACACCCGGTCTGCGCCGAGCCGCTCGAGCACGATCGCGATCGCGGCGAAGCCGATAAATTCCGTGGTGGGGAAGGAGCCGGTCGCAGCAACTACTCTCGATAGGTAGTTGAGACAGAAAACCGAAATGAAAAACGCCGTTAGCAAAAGGCGATCGGAAGGATCTCCGATCGCCTCCAGATATCGCACCCGAAGGCGCGCACGGGATTGGCTCGCGTCAGTCACGAACTCGCCGCCGAAATGAATGGCGAGAGATTACTTGCTCGCGCGGCGATTGAGGAGATAGGCGACGCCGGAAGCCAGCAGAAAGCCCAGCGCGCTCGTGCCGAGTTCCGGCGCGGGCGCGGGGGTGGCGAACGCGGGCGCCGTGAGGGCGACGAAGAAGGCGGCGGTCGTTATAATCTTAGCCATCTAAAAACTCCTTTTGTCGGGCGCGCGAGGCCACTCCCCGCACCAACCCAGCCCCTCTGGCCGAGGCGAAAAATGCTCGCTTTCGGCGCGTTTGTCTACAAGGTCGGTCGACGAAAATTCTCTCGCCGTCGCTCTTAGACTGCCCGGTTCTTCCCGGGAGATACGCTACTCAACGCTGAAACGCGGGGTGGCCTCGCGCCTGTACGCCCTGCCGTAAAGCTGACGAAGGGATTTCGAGCCGGCCCTCCCCCCCTCGGGCGAAGACCGATACGAAAGAATAGCAGAAAGCTTACTTGCCCGCGCGGCGATTGAGTAGGTAGGCGACGCCGGAAGCCAGCAGGAAGCCCAGCGCGCTCGTGCCGAGCTCTGGGGCAGGAACGCCCGAGCCAGCTAAAGCGGGCGCCGTGAGGGCGACGAAGAACGCGGCGGTCGTGACAATCTTAGCCATTGGGACACTCCATAAATCGGCCGCGCGGGGCCTCTCCCCGCCACGGCCTGCTCCATCTCAGGAGGCGCGAGAAGCTTAACGCTAGGCGCTAAAATCTACAATATCCGTAGACAAAAAATCTCTTTTTTACCCAAATACAGGTCGCCGCACTCACGCTCCGCCGGCCCGCGCCTTGCCTCTTCTCAACGAGCCGCCGTTGAGGCGTCTCGAATTCAGGCGTTTCGTCCGCATCACGGCGGGCGCTTGCCCGAATGGCGCGAGGAAGCGGAAAAACATGCGTATCAAACTGAAACAGCAGGCCGCCTGCCTTGGCGTGGTCGCCACAGCGCTCGCCTTCCCACTGAGCGAAGCCGTCGCGGCCGGCAGAGGCGGCGCCGGCGGCCCGCACGCGGGCGCGGGGGTTCATCGCGGCAACCCGGTCCCGACGGGGCCCGGCGTGGCGCGCAGCGGCGCTCCGGGCTGGCGGGCTCCGCTTCCTGGGGGCTGGAGAGCAGATCAGGCCCAGCCTGCGCGCTATGGCGACTTCGGGATCTATAGCCGGCGGCAGCGATATGGGTGCGTCGACGGCGCTTGCGGCGGCGGCTATTGGGGCGGAGGGGGCGTCTATTACGGCGACGCCTATTACGATGCGAATTACGAGGTGGGGCTCGCCGCGGCGGGGCCGAGCTTCTATGACCCGAACTATCGCGTAGGGATCGGCTCCGGCGGGCCTAGCTATTACGACAGCTACGCCCAGGGTCGCCCCGCGGCGCTGACCTCCCTGCCCCCCGCCGAGGCGGAGTATGGTCTCGCGGCGCAAGACATCCCCGTGACGGTCAGGCCGGTGCGCATCATCAAACCGTCTTCGGCCCTCAATCCGCACATCATCCTGCTCGAGCCCGCACCGTGAAGGAGACGTGTCCGCCGCTCTGCTCGACCACGAACGAGGTCAAGCCGCCGCATGGCCCTCGGCGTAGCGGTGCACCTCGCGCGTATAATCCTCGATCAGCTGACGGGAGAGCGCTCCCGGCGTCGAAGCGATAGGGTCCCGCCTCCGCGACTGGCGTAACCTCCGCGCCGGTGCCGCAGATGAAACACTCCGTGAAGTCGGCGAGCTCTTCCGGCATGATGCGCCGCTCGAAGACTTGAACGCCGCGCCGCTTCGCAAGCTCGATCACTGTCTGACGCGTGATGCCGTCGAGAAAACAATCGGCGATCGGCGTGTGCAGCGCGCCATCCTTCACAAAGAACACATTCGCGCCCGTGCATTCCGCGACGCGGCCGAGCCAGTCGTACATGAGCGCGTCGGCATAGCCGCGCCGCTCCGCGCGATGCTTAGAGATGGTGCAGATCATGTAGAGGCCGGCGGCCTTTGCGAGCGACGGCTCGGTGCGCGGATCGGGACGCCGATATTCCGCGATGTCGAGCCGAATGCCCTTCATCTTGGTCTCGACGTCGAACATGCTCGGCCAGTCCCAAACGGCGATCGCCGTGTTGATCGTCGAATTTTGCGCGGCGACCGCCATCATCTCGCTGCCGCGCCACGCGATCGGCCGCACGTAGCAATCCCGCATGCCATTCGCCTTGACCACCGCGTCCTTCGCGGCCTCAAGCTCCTCGACGGAATAGGGAATCTCGAAATCGAGCAGCTGCGCCGAGCGGCGAAAACGCTCCGAATGCTCTCGCGATTTAAAGATTTTGCCCCCATAGGCGCGCTCTCCCTCGAATACGGCCGAGGCGTAATGCAGGCCATGTGACAAAACATGGAACTTCGCCTCGCGCCAAGGCGTGAGCACGCCATTGAACCAGATTGCGCCATCTCGCTGGTCGAAAGGCGGCGTCGCCATTTTCTGAACTCTCCGGGGAACGCCTGCGCCGGGAACTCGGCGAGGCGGCCTAGGGCTAGCCACCGCTCTAAAATATGTCAATATATGTCCCCCGCCAGCGGCGCGCGATTTGGCTTTCGCGCCTCGTCCCCGCGCGAAGCGCGGCAGGAGAGGAACCCTTGTCGAGAAGCGGTCAGGAAAACGCCGAGTTGGCGCATATTCTCGTCGTCGACGACGATCGGCGCATCCGAGCGTTGCTTTCGCGCTTTCTCGTCAACGAAGGCTATCGCGTCAGCTCGGCCGCGAACGCCGCCGAGGCCTCGTCGCGACTGAGCGAACTCATCGTCGATCTCGTCGTGCTCGACGTGATGATGCCGGGCGAGGACGGCGTCGCATTCACGATGCGGCTGCGCGCCGAATTCCTCTCCGCTCTCAGACGCGCCGATCCTGATGCTCACAGCCCGATCCGAGCCCAAAAGCCGCGTCGCGGGTCTGGAGGCCGGCGTCGACGATTATCTTGGCAAGCCTTTCGAGCCGCGCGAGCTCGCCCTGCGCATTGCGAGCATCCTGCGCCGCACGCGAGCGCCGGGGCGCGACCTGCGGCGCGTCAAGGTCGCGAATTTCGGCGGCTTCAGCTTCAGCCCCGACAGCGGTCTTCTGCTGCGCGGCGCGAAGCCCGTACCGCTCACGACACGCGAGCGCGAGCTGCTCGGCGCGCTCGCCGGAGGCGATGTCGTATCGCGGCGCGCGCTATCAACGCGCCCCGGCGAGGCGGAGTTCGAACGAAAGAAGCGTCGACGTCGAGATTGCGCGCCTGCGCCGCAAGATCGACGACGCGGCGCATCTGATCCAAACCGTGCGCGGACAGGGCTATCGGCTCATCCTGGACGCGCCGCGCAGAGACGCCGGCGAAGCGAGACCCTCCTCATGACCATGGTGATCCTCGAGACCATCGACGCGCCGCGCCGCTTATGGCGCCGCGTGGGCGCCTGGCTGCACAAGCGCATGCCCAAGGGACTTTACGCCCGCGCCTTGCTGATCCTGATTTTGCCGATCGTGCTGCTGCAATCCGCCGTGGCGTATGTGTATATGCAGCGGCACTGGGAGGCGATCACGAACCGGCTCTCCGCGGCAGTCGCTCGCGACACGGCGGCGATCGTCGAGCTCTACCGCAGCTTCCCCCAGGACGAGGACCACCAGATTCTGACCCGCATCGCAGGCGTGGATCTGGCCATGAAGCTCACGGTCAAGCCGAAGGGGCCGCTTCCGCCCTCGACCCCCAAAACCTTCTTCTCTCTGCTCGACCACGTGTTGCCGCGCGAGCTCGAACGCCGGCTCAAATACCCCTTCTCGATCGATACCTCGAACAGCCGTTTCGTCACGATCGACGTGCTGCTGGACGACGCCGTTCTCGAGCTCGTCACGACGCGAACCCAGGCTTACGCCTCGAACTCGCACATCTTCTTCATCTGGACGACGCTGGCCTCGGTGGTGATCCTGGGGATCGCCATGACCTTTCTGCGCAACCAGATACGCCCGATCCAGCGTCTCGCCAGGGCGGCGGAGGAGTTCGGCAAAGGTCGCGACGCGCCGTTCCGGCCGAGCGGCGCACGTGAGGTGCGTGCTGCGGGAGCGGCGTTCCTGGAAATGAAGCGTCGCGTCGAACGCGCGATCGATCAGCGCACGACCATGCTGAACGGCGTCTCCCACGATCTGCGCACGATCATCACGCGCTTCAAGCTGTCTCTCTCGCTTCTCGAGAAGACGGCCGACACCAGCGAGCTGCGCAAGGACGTCGACGAGATGGAAGGGATGCTGGAGGCCTACCTCGCCTTCGCGCGCGGCGATGGCGGCGAGGCGCCAGCGAAAACAGACGTCGCGGCGATCCTGAAGGACCTGCAGGCCGACACGCAGAAGATGGGCATCGACGCGCGGCTCGCGGTCAAGGGCGATCCGGAGGTCATCGTCCGGCCGGCGGCCTTGCGCAGGCTCCTCGCCAATCTCGTCGGCAATGCCCAGCGCTACGGCAAACGCATCGATCTTTCAGCGCAGAACGACGGCAAGATGCTGACGATCGATATCGACGACGACGGGCCGGGCATTCCGATCGACCGCCTCGAGGACGCGTTCCGACCCTTCTACAGGCTGGACAAGTCGCGCAATCAGGACAATGGCAATTCAGGGCTAGGCCTCGCCATCGCGCGCGATATAGCCCGCGGCCACGGCGGCGAGGTGACGCTCGAACGCGGCCCGCTCGGAGGCCTCAGAGCGAGTGTGACTCTGCCGGTGTGAGCGGTCTCCGCTCACACCCCCGCGTGAGGATGCTCGTCGTCGAAGTCGTGGGCCTCGTGACGGGCGTGCCCCGTGCGCCCCTTGCTGAAACTCTCCCACAAGCGGCCGGCCAAGCGGCGAAACGGCTCGGTTGTACGGGCGAAGTCCTCGACGCGGTCGACGATCTTCTCGCCGCTCTCCAGCGCGTCGTCGAGGGCGGTCAGCGCATGATATTTCTCGCCAGGACGGTCCTTGCGCCAGGCGTCTATGACCCGCTTCCAAGCGAGCGCCAGGCCCTGGAGCTTCAGCGCTCCGACAGATCCCTCACTGTCGATGTCGGCCGCCTCCATCATGAAGCGCATCGAATTGACTGTCTCGCGGTTCAGCGCCGCCGCCGACAGCGGCTCCTTGACCGCCCAGTCGGAGATGGCGAAGATCGCGTCGCGATAGGGCTCGAGCGCGTCGAGACGCCTAGCGAGGACCGCATGAAGGCGCTCGCGCGCGGATTTGGTGTCGAACTCTGCGGAGGGCTCAGTCAAGACCTGCCGGTCGATGCGGCGCGAAAAGGCGCCGAGAATCGCGCCCTTGGAGGGGAAGAGGTCGCGAAAGTCGGCAAGCCCGACTCCGGCCTCGCGAGCGATGTCGGAAATGGTGATCTCTCCGAAGTCGCGGCGCGCCGCGAGCCGCAGCAGTGCGTCGACGATCGCCTCGCGGCCGCCTTTGGGGGCCGCCTTTTGCGCCGCCGCCGTCTCGTTTGTCGCCTTCTCTCCGCCGCTCATCTCTTCTCTCCTCCCATGGCCCAGATACTTCGAGAACCCCTGCCGCTCGGCTCGAGGGGATATTTAGTCGCCAAATCCCCAGGGCCAAGCCTGTCAGTAGGATAGGCCTCATTCGGGCGCAACCGCGCCGAACGCGACCGATTTTAATGAGTTGGGGCGCTTTGCGCGGGCAACCGGTTTGTGCTTTTTCGCAAGCCGCGCCCGGCGAGCCGCCGTCGCAGGCGGGGTCCGTCTCAAGAGGAACGTCAGGACGATGCTTCATTCGGAACGGATTTCGGCGCAGGCGGCGGGCTTGCTTGTGGCCTGTCGCGCCGCGGGCCTCTGGGTCGCCTGCGCAAAATCCTGCACGGGCGGCCTCGTAGCGGCGGCGATCACGGAGATGCCCGGAGCCTCGCAAGTCTTCGAGCGCGGCTTCGTGACCTATTCCAACCTGGCGAAGATCGAGATGCTCGACGTGAGCGAAAAGACTTTAGAGACGTTTGGAGCGGTCAGCCGCGACGTGGCGCTAGAGATGGCGCGGGGCGCGCTGGCGCGATCGAAGGCCGATATCGCGGTCTCGATCACGGGCGTCGCGGGGCCGGGCGGCGGCAGCGAGGAAAAGCCCGTGGGCCTCGTGCATTTCGGCTGCGCCGAGCGCTCGGGACGCTTCCTACACGTCGAACGGCGGTTCGGAGCGCTTTCCCGCGCAGAAATTCGCGCCGCGGCGGTCGAGCAGGCGCTCGCCCTGCTGCTCGAGGCCTCCGCGCCGCGCGCGGGTGACTCATGAGCAAGGAGAGAGGCGACGAGGCCTGGATGGACGCGGCGCTGGCTTTCGGGCGGCGGGCGCTCGGCCGCTGCGCGCCCAACCCTGCGGTCGGCGCGCTCCTCGTCAAGGACGGTGTGCTCATCGCAAGAGGCGTGACGGGACCGGGCGGGCGGCCGCATGCCGAGACGCAGGCGCTGGACGCCGCGGGCGCGGCGGCGCACGGCGCGACGCTCTATGCGACGCTGGAGCCCTGCGCGCACCGCGGAGAGACGCCGCCCTGCGCCGAAGCCATTGTCGCCGCCGGCGTCGCGCGGGTTGTGACCGCGATGCAGGACCCCGACCCGCGCGTCGCCGGAAAAGGCCATGCAATCCTGAAAGCCAGCGGCATCGAGGTCGTGACGGGCGTGCGCGAGGCGATCGCAAGGCGCGACCATCTCGGGCATATTTTGCGGGTGACGCAAGGTCGGCCGATGGTCACGCTCAAACTCGCGCAAACCCGCGACGGCTTCGCGGCCGGCGCCCCCACGATCCGCGGCTCACCGTCACGGGCCCGCTCGCCGATGCGCAGACCCATATGGAGCGCTCCGTCCATGACGCGATCATGGTCGGCGCGGGCACGGCGCGCGAGGACGATCCGCTCCTGACAGTGCGCCTTCCAGGCATGGAGGACCAACTCCGATTGCGCGTCGTCATCGACAGCAATCTGACGATTTCGCCGCGCTCGCGCTTCGCGGCGCTCGCGCGCCCGGTCCCGACGCTGGTCATCGCCCTGACGAGCGTGTCGGAGGAGGACGCAAGGCGCTTCTCCGACGCGACCGGCGCGGAGCTCGCGCGCGTCGACGCCGATCCGCTGGGGCGCGTCCCGCCGCAGGCGGCGCTCGCCGAGCTCGCGCGGCGCGGCGTCACGCGCGTCTTCTGCGAAGGCGGGCCGCGGCTGGCCGAGTCCTTGCTCACCGCCGGACTCGTGGATGTGGTGATGCTGCACACAGGCGCAAAAGCCTTCGGCGGCGCGGGGCGTCATGCGCTGCGGGCCGCCGCGCGCGCCGTGCTTGAAGACCCCGCGCTTTATCGCCAGACCGACGCTTTCGCGCTCGGCGCGGACCAGATCACGCATTTCGAGAAAGTGGGTTGAATGTTCACTGGAATCGTCACCGACATCGGCGAGATCGAGCAAGTCGAGGAGCGCGGCGCGCTGCGCCGCCTCGCCATCCGTTGCGCCTATCTTGTCGAGTTGATCGCGCTCGGCGCCTCGATCGCCTGCTCGGGGACCTGCCTCACCGTCGTCGAGACGCGGGGAGCCGGCGAGCGCGCGATTTTCGAGGTCGATGCAGCGGCGGAGACCCTGGCGCGCACTACGGTCGGCCAATGGGGCCGAGGGACGCGCATCAATCTCGAGCGATCGCTGAAGATTGGCGACGAGCTCGGCGGCCATATCGTGACTGGCCACGTCGACGGGCTCGCGCATCTCGCCTCGCGCGAAGATTTCGACGGCATGGCGCGGCTCGTGTTCGAGGCGCCGCACGCGCTGTCGCGCTTCATTGCGCCGAAGGGCTCCGTCGCGCTCGACGGAATCTCGCTCACCGTCAACGAGGTCGAGGGCGACCGTTTCGGCGTGCTCATCATCCCGCACACGCTCAAAGTCACGACGCTCGGCGAACGCAAGGTCGGCGACAGCTTGAACATCGAGGTTGATCTGATGGCGCGCTACGCGGCGCGTCTGACGGAAGCGAGGTAAAGGGCGCCGATCAGTTCATGGGTTCTCGCTCGTCCTGTCGTCAGGTTGTCATGTCAATATTTCGGCATCGTCGGCCGGTTGTCGCCTTGTAAAAGCCTGTAAGTCGAATAACAGTCGCGCCCGAGCTGGGGCCTCAATCCTGGTTGGGATTGCTAGACACTGTTCGGCTGCCGGCATGGCTCCCGATCAGTCCGGGGGAAAGATGCTTCTCTTCCGCCTTCTTTTCGCTCTGGCGCCGGCGCTCGTCCTCTCGGCGACGCAGGCTCAGGCCGGACGCGCGACCTTCAAGGTCAGCTTCATGAACTGCACCGAATTCGCTGGCGAGGGCTACGTGTCCCTCGACATCGCGCAGAAGCTCGTTCCGGCTGGCTACACGATCACCAATTCTTCCTCGGGCCAGGCGCCGATCGTCGTGCGCATCACGAACTGCGGCAGCGTGCAGATCAACTCCGGCTCCTCTCAGCCGACGACGATCTCGCAAATCGGGATCAACATCGCCTCCCCCGACGGCACCGGCGCGATCAACAACTATATGGCGCTCTATGTGACCAATAATCCGCAGCTCGTCTCCGCCTTCCAGAGCGCCGGCATTCCTGCGACCCTCGATCCGCTGATTTCCTATGAGTATACAAAGAGCGCCTCCGGCGACGTGCTCTACGGCGCTGTTTCGCCTCGGGAGTTCGGGCCCTATTTTCTCTATGGGAACGAAACCGAGCCGCCGCCAAATAGCGCTCAGCCCTTTGTCGCCAACTGGTGGTTTGGCCCCAATGCAGCGATCCGTCAGCAGACGACCTTCCCCGCGATTTCCTTCGGCACGTCGAGCGTGGCGCTTTACACGAGCGAGGCGTCTCCGCTCGGGCAGTTGATCGGCGGCAATGTCTATTCGAGATTTCAGCCTGCTAGCGGTGCGCGGCGTCTACTCTCTGGCGCGGATGGTGGTGTCGCCCGCCGGACCCTAGGGAGTCTGCTCCTCGCGCGACGCATCGAAGCATTCCTCATAGCGATGCTCGACCCCAAACCGGTCGCGCGCGCGCCAGCTTCCATCCTCGCTTTGCGTCAGATGCGGCGCTTCGATCGGGATCTTGCCGAAGCCCCCGGGAAGATCGAGCACATAGCGCGGCAGCGGCGCGCCGACCCGCAGCTTCGCGAGCGCTTCGTAGATTTCTTGCCCGCGCGTGAGCGACAGCCGGAAACGCGCCGTGCCCTTCGCGAGATCAGGGTGGTGCAGATAATAAGGCTCGACGCCAAGCGCTGCGAGCGCGCGCAAAAGCGCGTCGAGCGCCGCCGCATCGTCATTCACGCCTTTGAGCAGCACGGTCTGCGAGAGAAGCTTCACGCCCGCGTCCTTCAGGCGCTCGATCGCGGCCTCGGCACCGGGCGACAGCTCGCGCGCATGATTGACGTGCAGCGCGACCACGAGCGTTTTTCGCGCAGCGCGTAAGGCTGCGAGCCGCTCCACAGTGACGAGATCGGGCGCGGCGATCGGAACGCGCGTATGGACGCGCAACCGAGTCACATGGGGCGTCGCGCTCAAGCGCCCGGCGACGGCGCGCAGGCGGCGAGACGAGGCCGCCAGCGGATCGCCGCCCGTCAAAATGACCTCGGAGATTTCCGCATGCGCGCCGATGTAATCCAGCGCGCGCGCGAGCGTTGCGGAATTGAGTGCGCCGCTCTTGCCCACGCTTTCGCGGCGGAAGCAAAAGCGGCAATAGACCGGGCAGACGGATACGAGCTTCAGAAGCACGCGGTCCGTGTAACGATGCACGACGCCGGGAACGGGACTATGCGCCTCATCGCCGATGGGGTCGGCGAGCTCGGCGGGCGTCATCTCCAGCTCGCGGGCGTCGGGCAGGAATTGCCGTGCGATCGGATCATCGGGATCGGCGCGGTCGACGAGCGTCGCAATCTGCGGCGTGAGGGCTATTGCGTAGCGGTCGGCGACCGCGCGCAGCGCCTGGGAGGGCGTGACGAGGCCTGCCGCGGCGAGATCGTCTATCGTATGGAGGGGGCGCTCGGTCATGCTGAAGAGCATGGCTTGGCGAAGGGGCCTTTCATGACGACCGGGTTATAGGGCTCGCATTTAGAGGCGTCCATCCTTGCGAAAGTCGCACTGTGGCGGCCTCGCGGATGATAGGAAGCGCCGTTCCCAGCGGCGGAGGCCACAATTGACTTCAGATCTGGACACCGATTCCGAAGCCGCGCATGCGCTCTTCCTGTCCTATGACGCGATGGAGGGGCTCACGGTCGAGCACGCCCCGCCGCCGGCCGCAGCCCACGACTTGCCGCGCCGCATCTTCTGGCGCGTCTATCCGGGGCTCTTGACCGCAGCGACGATCGCGCTTGCGGCGACCTGGCTCGCGCAGCATTACGGTTCGCCGGTCATGCTGTTCGCGCTGCTCTTCGGCATGACCTTCCATTTTCTGCATGAGGAGGGGCGCTGCGTCGCGGGCGTCGAGTTCAGCTCCAAGACGGTGCTGCGGCTTGGCGTGGCGTTGCTCGGCGCGCGCATCACCCTGGGCCAGATCTTGGAGCTCGGCGCAACGCCTATCGCGACGGTGATCGCGGGCCTGCTCACGACCATCGCGCTCGGGGCCCTGCTCTCCGGCCCGCTGGGTCAGTCGCGCGCTTTCGGCGTGCTTTCGGGCGGTGCGGTGGGAATTTGCGGCGCGTCCGCCGCGCTTGCCATCGCCTCGGTGCTGCCGCGCCCGCCGCAGAGCGAGCGCGACACGATCCTCACCGTCGTGACCGTCACGCTCCTGTCGACTCTCGCGATGATTTCTATCCGCTTCTCGCCACCGCCCTGGGATTCGACAATGTAAAGGCCGGAGTCTTCCTCGGGGGCACGATCCATGACGTCGCGCAGGTCGTCGGCGCCGGCTATTCGATCTCCCAGCGCACGGGCGACATCGCGACCTATGTGAAACTCCTGCGCGTCGCGATGCTGGTTCCAGTCGTCTTCGCCATCGCCTTCGTCGTGGGTCGAAGCGGCGCATCGGGCGGCGCAAAGGCGCCCATTCCCTATTTCCTATTCGGCTTCGCCGCGCTCGTCGCTATCAACAGCTTCGGGCTCTTGCCGAAGATTGCGCTCGAGGCGATCAACGACGTGTCGCGTTGGTGCCTCGTCACCGCGATCGCCGCGCTCGGCATGAAGACCTCCTTCAAGGACCTCGCCACCGTGGGCTGGAAACCGATTGCGCTCATGATCATCGAGACGCTTTGGATCGCCGGCCTGACGATCGCCGTCGTCAAATTCGTCTGAGGCCGCGCCTCAATGCATCAATCGCTATAGCACGCGCAGCACGAGCCTGGGGATGTAAGTGCAGGGCGAGGAAGGGTCAACATGTCCGCCTGCCGTTTCCACCCGGTCCCCGACCTTCACGTTTAGCCCGGGAGGCAAAAAGGTCGTGTTCCAAGCATTCTCCGGCTGCCCGTCGAAGTGGACGGCGACAGCGCGTACGTGCAGGAATTGCGGATTGACCCGGAGATCACGGACAAGCTGCATTCTGGCGTGGACCGAACTCGCTTGGTCGTCGGAAAGCAAGCCGAGCACCTGGGCGGTGCGTCGTTCCGCGACCTTGGGTGTAGGCATTTTCGCTTTGGCGCCGCAATGGATGTCTTCGCTCTTGATCGTAGCCTCCTCGTCCGTGGCATTCGGGTCCGGCTTCTCGCGCGCGGCCCGCGCAGCGGGACTGGGAAGTGCGAGGCGCGGCTTGCGCGACGATCCAGCTTTTTTCGCCGTTGGAACGACATGAGAGATTTCCTTGTCAGGGTCGGGCGGCGTCGGCTCGCCCTCGCCGGGTTGCTGCGCGGCGGGCGCCGCGCCTTCTTTCGCCTCCGTCTGGCCCTCGCCGGAAACCGTCGCGCTTCCGAGCGGCGCCTTAAGCGAGCGATCGGCGTCGCCGACCTCGGGAACGCCGCCGCCGCCCGCGGCCTTGCTGTCGTGAGCTTGTTGAGCGTCGCTCGCCGCCTTGGCGTCGGATTTGGCGTTCGCCTTGGGCAGTGAAAAAGCCTTCGACGACGGCGCCTCGCCCTGCGGCGGGGGTGGGGGGGCCGGCTCCTGGGCCGGAGGCGGAGGGGCGGGCTCTGGCGGCGGAGGCGGTGGGTCCGCGGGCGGCGGGGCCACGAGCGCCACCTCGACAGGGATAATTTCCGCTTCGACGATTTCGACTTGGGTCTCGATCTCGATCACCAGAAGGAGAATGACGAGGATGTGAAGCAGCAGCGATGCGGAAAAGCGCATCATCGTGGTGCGGTAATCTCGCTTCTCGCGCAGCCCTTCGAAGGCCTGGCGATCCTGCTCCGTCGCCGCGGCGGCGATCAAGGCCTGCACCTCGAGCTATTCGGCAGTCCCGTCATTCTCTCATATCTTGCTTGGGACAGCCGGCTGAGGGCCGGTCGGGCAACCGCGACCGGCATATTCCTGCGCCTTCCTGAGCGCCTGAAGCGTGGCGCGCGCTTTGGGATCGAGGCCGATCCAGGTCGAGATGGTCTTGGCCGCGTCGCATGGCTTGCCGAGCGCCAAATAGATGTTGGCCATCTCGATGAAGACGCCTTCGCGGAGTTTGAGCGGCTCTTTGAATAGCTCAATCGTCTTTTTGTAGTCGGGAAGCGCTTCCTCGTAGCGCTTGAGCGCCGCATAGGCTTGGCCGCGCAGATAGTGATAATTGCTGTCGCCGGGCTGCGCCTCGATGATCTTCCCGGCATGCGACAGGGCCTTCTCGTAATCGCCGAGAGAAAGGTAGAGACGAGCGGCGCGGCTCTCCACCTCGACGCTGTTCGCGCAGCTTGCCGCGAAGCCCGCGTAAATCTCGGCGGCGGTACGCGCTTCGCCCGCTTTCGCCAGCGCATCGCCCAGCGCATAGACGCCCGACTTGTCGCAGGGGGCCTTTGCAAGCCGCTCGAGCTTGGGGCTCAAATCTGCTGAGACTTCCTGCGCCGCCGAAAGCGGCGCGACGCCCAAGCGTTTGTAAAGGGCGCTGAAGCGGTCCGACGCCGCCCCAGGGAGGCCCGTCGAGGCGTAGCCTCTCAACGCAGAGTCGCGCAGCTCCGGAAGCAACGCGAAGGCGAGAATTGAGAAACCGAGCAGCGTCAACGCGCCGATGATCAGCCGGGGCGCCGGTTTGCGGTCTCTCGTTGGGTCGACGCGATCCGAGGGATCGAGCTGCATCCGTTATCTCCCACAATTGAGAGAGGGAGTCGCTGGCGTGGCTCCCTTCAGCATCACGACCGCTCCGAGACAGCGCCAGCTTCGACGACCGGCGTCCAGAGCACTTGCTCAATCCGCGCGGCCCCGGAGGCGAGCATGACCAGCCGGTCAAAGCCGAGCGCGACGCCGCACGCTTCCGGCATGGCCTCTAACGCCGCGAGAAAATCCTCGTCGATGGGCCGCCGTTCGCCATAGAGCGCGGCTCTCTTCGCCTCCGCGGCCTCGAATTGGCGCCGCTGCTCGGCGGCGTCCGTCAGCTCGCCGAAGCCGTTGGCGATCTCGACGCCGCATACATAAAGCTCGAAGCGCTCGCAAAAGCGCGGATCTTCGGGCTTAAGGCGCGAGAGCGCTGCTTCGCTCGCAGGATAGTCGATGAGAATGGTCGCCCGGCCGCGCCCGAGATGCTTCTCGATCTTCTCGCACAGGATCTTGCTGAAGAGGTCGGACCAGCCGTCGTCGGCGACGACGCGGACTCCTAGAGCCGCAGCGACTTTGGCGAGCCCGTCTCGATCGTCAAGAAGTCTGGCGAGATCGACGCCCGCATGCCGGTCGAAAGCCTCGCAAAGGGTCAAAACCTCTGGCTCCTCGAAGGCGTCGGCCGTCCGGTCGCCCCACAGGAAACTGTCTGTTCGCGCCGCCTCCGCCGCGACCGTCAGCAGGCCCGCGCAATCCTCGACGACCCGCGAGAGCGGCTCCCGTGCGCGATACCATTCGAGCATCGCGAACTCGGGATGATGCAACGGTCCCCGCTCGCGGTTGCGAAACACCTTCGCCAGCGTGAAAATCCGCGTCTCGCCGGCCGCGAGCAGCTTCTTGCAGGAAAATTCCGGCGAGGAATGGAGAAAAAGCCGGCTCTTCTCCGTCGCCGCTCCGATCAGGCTGACCTCGAAAGTTGAGATATGCGGCTCGTTGCCGCCCGAAACCTGCAGCGCGGCCGTTTCCACCTCCACGAAGCCCTCGGCTGCGAAGAAACGCCGGACGGCGTCGGCGATGGCCCTGCGCTTTTGCAGGAAGGGCCTGCGCTCTGCGTAGGCCTCCTCGCTCCAGAAAGGCGAAGCCTGGGTCATATCCGCTTCGTCCAAGATTTCTGCGCGCGACGACCCCCGACCATTTGCTCCCCGGGACGAAGTATGGTTTTAAGCCGCTCGCGATCCTTCCCGGCGCGTTCATAGACCATCCGCGCCGAGGCCCGCAATCCTAGAGGAAATCACCCGTGAAAGTCATCGCCAGCTCCATCCGTAAAGGCAATATCATCGAGCGCGAGGATGGTCAGCTCTATGTCGTTTTGAGCGCTGAAAGCTTTTTTCCAGGAAAAGGCACGCCGACGACGCAAATCGACATGCGCCGCATCTCCGACGGGGTCAAGACGACGGACCGCTACAAGACGACCGAGCAGGTCGAGCGCGCCTATGTCGAGGATCAGGACTACACCTATCTCTATGGCGACGACGACGGCTTCACCTTCATGAATCAGGAGAACTTCGAGCAGGTGGCGGTGTCGAAGGACGTGGTCGGCGATCAGGCGCAATGGCTGCAGGAGAACATGGTCTGCATCCTTTCCCTCTTCAACGGAACGCCGGTCGCCATCCAGCTCCCGCAGCGGGTGACGCTCGAGATCGTCGAGACCGAGCCCGCCATGAAGGGGCAGACCGCCTCGTCCTCCTACAAGCCGGCGAAGCTCTCCAATGGCGCCCGCGTCATGGTGCCGCCGCATATTCAGACCGGCACGCGCGTCGTGATCCAGACGGAAGACGGCAGCTACGTCGAGCGCGCGAAGGATTGAGGCGAGCGGCGGTCGCCGATCGCCTTCATTGAAAAGGCCACGCCATGACCGACGACAACCTCACGCTCTACCATGCGCCGCGCACGCGCTCTTCCGGAGTTCGAATTCTGCTCGACGAGCTCGGCGCGCCCCATGAGCTCAGGCTTCTCAATCTGAAGCTCAAGGAGCAGTTCTCGCCCGCCTATCTCGCGCTCAACCCGTTAGGCAAAGTGCCCACGATCGTGCATCGGAGCGCGGTCGTGACCGAGCAAACGGCGATCTATCCCTATCTCGCCGACGCCTTCCCGCAGAGGGGCCTGGCGCCGCCGATCGGCGATGCGCTGCGGGGTCCCTTTCTGCGCTGGATCGCCATCTATGGCTCGGCCTTCGAGCCGGCGATGATCGACCATGCGCAAAAGCGGGTGAGCGAGCCGCGTGCGATGAGTCCCTATGGCTCCTATGAGGAGATCGTCGGGCTCGTGCGCGGGCAGCTTGCGACGGGGCCTTTCCTTTTCGGCGAGCGCTTCACGGCAGCGGACCTCTTGTGGGGCACGGCGCTCCGCTGGATGGTGGTCTTCGGCCTCCTCGAATCGACGCCGGAGATCGCTTCCTACATCGACCGCATCGCATCGCGGGACTCGGTGCATCGTGTGGGCAAAAGCGACCATGAGATCGCCGAAGCGCAGGCGGCCGCCGTTTCGGCGACGGAGTCGAACTGACCCCTGCCCCAGGCCATCTTACAATTGACTATGGGCGCGCGCTAATGCGCTCCGGACTTCGAAAACAGATTGATCACCGCAACCCCGAGAACGATCAAACCCATCCCCAAGAGCTCAGGCGTGTCGAGGCTCTGGTCGAAAATCTCCAGCCGATGAGCGAGATGGCGACGATGCCGACGCCCGACCAGATCGCGTAAGCGACGCCGACGGGGATCTGCTCGAGCGTCAACGACAAAAGATAGAAAGCGGCCCCATAGCCGGCGACGACGACCGCGGCGGGCGCAAGCTTCGTCATCCCAGCCGAAGCTTTGAGGGCGGAGGTAGCGACGACCTCGGCGAAGATCGCGGTTAACAGAAAGATCCAATGCATGACTTCCCCGGTCGGCCGCAACGAACGGCGCCTGACGGATCGACGATCGACCCCGCGTCCTTATTACAAATGCGCGACGACGACGACGCGCTTGATCTCGCCCTTCAGATAGGCCTGCAGGAAGCTGTTATAGTCCCTGAAAACGATGCACCCATGCGAGTCGCCTGCAGACCCTAACATGTAGGTATGCGCGAGAAAGCCGTCCCTTCCGAATTCGGGCAAGTCGCCGATGGGGGTGAGACGCAGCGCCCGCACGCCGTAGAAGAGCTGCCCGAGCAGCGAGAGCTCATAGACATTGGGCGGCGTCGCCCCGTGATTGCGCTGGCTCACAAAGCGCGGATTGTCCTTCATGCCGCCGAGACCGGAATGGGCCTCGAGCTTTTTTCCGCTGGGCAGGTAAACCGTATGCGCCGCTATGTCGTATATTGCGGTTTGAGGACCGTAGCGTTCCCAGGGACTCGAGGGAGGCAATTCGGGCAGGACAATCTTCTCGCGCGGCGCCTCCCAAAGACTGACGGGGAAGTGGATCTCCCCGAAGCAGCCGAGCATCATGCCGATCGCTATGACCGGCAGGCTTAAAAACAGGATCGTCTCGACCGATTTGAAGGCGGGAAACAGGTCACGAACGCAGATCCAAACGGCTCCGGCCAGCACGACCGATACGCAGATCCAAGGCGTCAAGTAATGGCCGTCCATGGAACTCTCCACGCGGACACGACAGAACGATGATTAAGCTAAAGCGCCCGGCCCTTTCGGGAAAGGGGCAAAAGCAAGATTTCCTACCAAAATAGGAGGATGGATTCCAAGCGCCTTTGTCGAAGGAATCTCAGCGCCCGAGGCGCCTATCAAAGTCGCGAGCGCTCTGATTGACGCAAGGACGCTTTTCCGGTCTATCTCCCCTTTGAGCCAAGCCCGCGCCGATAGGATCGCCTGACGCGCTGGGGCCGCCTCGGGGAAGGGAGCCCCTCCGGGCGCCACGATGAAACGATTCCGAGACCGCCGTCACGTGCCCTATTCTGCGGCGGAAATGTTCAGGCTCGTCTGCGACGTCGAGTCCTACCCCAAGTTCGTCCCGCTCTGCGAAGGCGTCCGCGTGCGTCGGCGGACGCCGCTCGCCGAGGGGATCGAGGTCGTCATCGCCGATATGCAGGTGGGCTTCAAAGCGATCTGCGAGCGCTATACGAGCCGCGTAACCTGCGATACGCCCAAGCTCGAAGTGCGGGTCGAATATATCGACGGCCCCTTCAAGAGGCTCGAGAGCCGCTGGACCTTTCGCGATGAGCCGCCGGCGGCTTCGGGCAGCGCCCGCTCCTGCGTCGATTTCTCTATCGCCTATGAATTCAAAAGCATGGCGCTGGGGCTGCTGATGGGCGCGATGTTCGATGCGGCCTTCCACAAATACGCCCAAGCCTTTGTCGACCGCGCGGGAAAGGTTTACGGCCGCGGCGGCGCACGGCCGATCGTCGAGCCCTCTTGAAAGCGAGGCTCGCTTTCCGCGCGACGCGCCATTTTCAAACCTCGGCGCAGCGCCGCTGCGTTTACGCTCGTTTCACGAAAGCTCTGACCCATCTTTGAGAAGGCGTCTGAGCGACGGGTCCCGGACGCGAGCGTCTCGATTGCGAAAGGATGAGAGAAATGTCTAATCACTTTACCGGATTGAGCCTCGGCGCCCCACTCGGCGACCAAAGACTGGACCTCTGCGATCTTTATGCGTTCCAATCGCCAAGCGATACGTCGCGAACCGTCATCATCCTCAACGCCAATCCCAACGCCGACGCGCTGCATCCCGACGCCATCTACCGGATCAACATCGACAGCGACGGCGACCTGCTGACCGATATCGCGCTGAGCTTCGTCTTCTCGAAGCCGCAGGATGGCAGGCAGAGCTTCAGCGTGTTTCTGGCCAAAGAATTGGAGGCGCGCTCGGCGGAAGCCGTCGGCGAAAAGATCGTCGCCGATGCGGAAGTCTCCTTCGACCCGGAGCCCAAGATTGTGAGGGCGGGCGACTACACCTTCTTCGCCGGCAGCCGAAGCGACGCGTTCTTCTTTGATTTTGACGGCATCAAGAATTTGTTCGACATCCGCGGAAAGCGCAATTTCACCGAGATGCATATGCCTGGCGAGACGCCCTGGACCGGCGTGGATTCGAACACGCAAGCCAATGTGTTCTCGATAGCCGTCGAGCTGCCGACGCGCCTGCTCGCCCCCAAGCCCGAAATTCACATCTGGGGACGTTGCAGCCTGCGCCAGGATGGCAAGCTGCACCATGTCGATCGCGCCGGCCATCCAAGCGTGAGCAGCTTTTTCAATACCGACGACACGAAGCTCGAATATAACGCCGGCGAGCCTGTGAACGATCGCAACCGCTGGCTCGAGCAGTTCGTGCATCTGATGGGACACACGGGCAATTACACGCGAGAGGAAGCCATCGCCGCGATCGACCAGGAACGCACGCTGCCCGACGTGCTCAGCTTCGATCCCTCAAAGCCCGCGAAATATCCCAACGGCCGTGTCTTCACCGACGACGTGATCGATTATCGGCTGGCGTTTCTGACGAAGGGCGAATGCCCGGCGAGCGGCTTGAGGCCGCACACCGACACGCTCGAGGAGTTTCCCTATCTCGGCGCCCCGCATCACAAGGCGGAGTAGTCCGCGCGACGGGCGCCCGAAGCCAGTCGCGCTTCGATCAGCATTGGACTTCAGTCCCGATGCGTCGGACGGGCGAGGCGACGCAGCATCGCCACAAGCGCTTCGAGATCGACGGGCTTTGTGAGAAAATCCGTGCAACCGGCTTCCTTTGTTTGCTGACGCTGCTCGGGCAGCACGCCGGCCGTCAGGGCGATGACGGGCAGATCCTTCAATCCGAGCTCATTCCTGATCGCGCGCGTCGCGGAGAGCCCATCCATCACCGGCATTTGCACATCCATGAGAACCGCCGCGAAGGCGTTCGGCTCCGCTTCCAGATACTGCAGGGCCTGCTGTCCATCGGCAGCCAGCGTGGCGGAAGCGCCTTCCCGACTGAGCATCTGTTCGATGACAAGCCGATTTATCGGGATGTCGTCCGCGACAAGACACCGCAAGCCTGACAACCGCGGCCCCTTGCTCTCCGCCTGCGGTGAGCTCTCCGGCTCCCCGACGCTTCCCGCTGGTCGCAACTCGAAGGGAAGCTCGAACCAGAAGGTGCTGCCTTTTCCGACGGTCCCTTCCACGCCGATGACGCCCCCCATAAGTTCGACGAGACGCTTGCTGATGGACAATCCCAATCCCGTGCCGCCAAAGCGGCGCGTGATCGCGCCCTCGGCTTGAACGAAGGGCTCGAAAAGCCGAGCCGCCTTTTCCGGATCGATGCCAATGCCGGTGTCGCGAACCTCGAAGCGCAGGCGCGCGGCGGAGGAGGTCAGCGCCTGAGCCGTGACGACGAGCCGCACCTCGCCCCGCGCTGTGAATTTGACCGCATTCCCGACGAGATTAATCAGGATCTGCTCGAGCCTGAGCGCGTCTCCCATCAGGACCGCCTCATGCAGTTCGGGCGCGCAGTCGATGTGAAGGTCCAGACCCTTGGCATGAGCGGCGTTTCCCAAGAGACTGCCGATGCGCGCGAGCGTCGCCGCCAGCGCGAAGGGTTGCCGCTCAATCTGCAACTGGCCGGCTTCGACTTTCGAAAAATCGAGGATGTCGTTGATGACTCCGAGCAACGTGCGCCCCGCATCGAGTATCTGCGTCACGAATCCGGTTTGATGAGCAGATAGAGTCTCCTCTCGCAGTAACTGGGCGGCGCCAAGCACGCTGTTCATGGGCGTTCGGATCTCATGGCTCATATTGGCCAGAAATTCGCCCTTTGCGTAGTTTGCCGCCTCCGCAGTCTTCTTCGCGACCTCGAGCTGGCGGACCGACTCCTCGAGACGAGCATGCTCCGACTGCAACGCCCGCTCCATCGCCTTGCGATCGGAAATGTCTCGAGCCAAGGCCAGGAACCCGCTGATCGCGCCGGTCTCGTCATGGAAAGCGGTGATGGTCATGAGGACGGGCACGCGCCTGCCCGTCTTTTGCACATAGGTCCACTCGCGGGCTTCCGACTTTCCGCGGCGCGCTGTTGCGACAAAGACGTCGAAGCCGGGATCGACGACCTCGCTTCCCTCCGCCGAAAGCTCGCTTGCACGGTTCGCCACCTCCAGGGTGTCATGAAAGAGCATGGGCGTTTGCTTGTCGATCACCTCTGCGGCTGTGTAGCCGGTCAGCCGCTCGGCCTCGGGGTTGAACAACCTGATGACCCCGTCTTCCGTCGCGGCGATAATCGCCGCACCTGCATTTTCGAGGATCGACCGCTCAAAGGCCTCCCGCCGCGCCACCTCCCTGTCGTAGCGCTTTTGTCGGGCGTTGGCCGCGCCGGCAAAGACAACGCCGCCAGCCGAGAGCAGGACGAACATTCCCGCGAGCTCCATCTCGACCTGTTTTCGAGCGTCGCCCAGCGCATCCTCGACATCGATCTTTGCGACCAGACGCCAGGGCGTATCCGGCACAGACTCAGCCGCAGCGAAAACGGGGATGCCCCGATAATCGCGGCCGTCGACCTCGCCCTCGTAGCCGAGGGCCGCCCGAACGGTGGGCTTTTCGATCTCGGTCAAAGGAATTCTCAAATGCATCGCGTCGTCCGGCTCAAACCGCGAGTCACTGATAAACAGCGCGTAATCCTTGTCGCGTCGGACTATCAAGATCTCAGCGCCCGGGGTCGCCGCGGGCCAAGCTTCCACAAGCGGGAACAGAACCTTGCGCGCGTCTATAAAAAAAACGATGGCTCCGGCGGGCGCGCCCTTGTCAAAGATGGGAATGGCCAAAGACATGAACAGGTCGAGCGATCCCGGCACGACATGAATGTCGCTCAATGCAGGCTCGTGGTTACCGAGCGCCTCGCGCACGATCGCCAGATTCTCGTCGTTTTCCTCGGCGCTGCCCTTATGCTTCGACCACTCTATGTGGCGCCCTTGCGGGTCCATCAACACGAAGCCGGAGTAATCGTAATTTCGGCACATCGTCTTGAGGAAGGCTTGAGCCTCCTCGATCTCGCTGGGCGTGGCCGTCATTTCTATCCAGCGGCGCACCTTGTTGATGATCGGAGCGTTCGCCTCCAACACCCGGGCGTTGGCCTGCCGTTCTTTGCGCCAGCTGGAAACTTGTCCAACCTTCAACTTAGCGACGCTCGCGAGCTTGGCTTGAACAGGCGCCTGCAATTCTTGAAGTCGACGTCCGTAAAGCCATTCCCCGCCGAGCAGCAGCATTACCGTCGCGAGCACCAGCGCAATGGCGCGCAGGAGCTTTCGGTAGACCGCGGAGCCGCTGCGCTCCCGCATAAATGTCTTCACGCCGACGGTCTCCCCGCAGCGCCCGGAGAGCGGCGCCGATATTCCGTCAAATGATTTGAACGAATCGATTTCCATCGCGACGCGCCCATGTCGTCCGCTAATCTACGTGGGGAGTCTCCCTCATTCTCGCAAAATCGTCAAAAAAGGCGCGCCGGCCCGCCTTCCTCAGCCTGAGCCGCCTGGCGAGCCCCGATGCGCGACGGCGCGGACGGGGGTCAGACCGAAAAACTGACGCCGCAGCCGCAAGAAGCCGAGGCGTTGGGGTTCTCGATTTTGAACGCCTGACCCATCAAATCGTCGACGAAATCGATCCTGGCGCCCAAGAGAAAGGGCAGCGAGGCGTCATCGACGACAAGCCGCGCGCCGTCCCTCTCGACGAGATGATCGCCGGCGTCGGGCTGCGGCGCGACGGAGAAGGCGTATTTGAAGCCTGAGCATCCGCCGCCCTCCACGCCGATGCGGAACGCCGCGCTCCCGGGCTCCTCAGCAAGGATCGCCCTGATCCGGTCGGTCGCCGCCACGCTGATCTCGACCTCGCCCAAAGCTTCGCTCATTTTACCCTCGCTTGATTTTCAGATCGCGCTGCGTTGATGCGCACGACGCCCCTTGCCGACTTCCGCTCAGCCGCGCTATGCCCGTAAAGATAAGGCCGCCCTGGCGCCCTTGCAATGACGGGAGTTCGTGCCCTGGCGGTCAGGCTGCCTCTCGCGCCCTATGCCTGCGATGCGGCGCGCTCGCGCGGACGGCTCTATCCCGAGCCGCCGTCACGAACTCGCAGCGAATTTCAGCGCGACCGCGACCGGGTGCTCCATTCTACCGCCTTCCGCCGGCTCGCCCACAAATGCCAAGTCTTCGTGCCCCTCGACGGGGATCACTTTCGAACCCGCCTGACGCACACGATCGAGGTGGGGCAGATCGCCCGCGCCCTCGCCCGTGCCCTCGCGCTCGACGAAGACCTCGCCGAGACCATCGCGCTCGCGCATGATCTGGGCCACACGCCCTTCGGCCACGCCGGCGAGAGCGCGCTGACCGCCTGCATGGCGGAACATGGCGGCTTCGATCACAACGCGCAGGCTCTACGAGTCGTCACCAAACTCGAACGCCGCTATGCTCGCTACGACGGGCTCGACCTGACCTGGGAAACGCTGGAAGGGCTCGTCAAACACAATGGCCCACTCAGGGGCCCCAAGGCGGAGCATGCTCTCCATCCTTATGTGGAGGCGTTCGACCGCGTCTTCCCCCTCGCGCTCGACAGCTTCGCCGGCCTTGAGGCGCAATGCGCCGCGCTCGCCGACGACATCGCCTATTGCTCCCACGACACGGATGACGGCCTGCGCGCCGGCCTCTTTGGTCTCGACGATATCAGGAACGTCCCCTTCATCGCGGCGCTGCTCGCAGAGATGGAGACGTTGCATCCGGGTCTTGAACGTGCGCGCGTGTTCCATGAGCTGACGCGACGCGTCATTACGCGCTTCGTCGAGGACGTGATCGACGAGTCGAAGCGACGGTTGGCCTCCGCGGCTCCGCAGAGCGCAGAGCAGGCGCGCTTGGCCGCGATCCCCCTGGTGGGATTCTCAGGCCCCTCGGCTCGGTCGCTCGCCGAGTTGAAGCGCTTTCTCTTCAAGAACATGTATCGCCATCCGCGCGTCCTGGGGGTCTGGGAGGAGGCGCGCGCGGCGATCAGCTTCCTCTTCCCCGCGCTCCATGCCGAACCCTCACTGATGCCGGAGGAGTGGGCGCGGCTCGCCGCAGAAGGCGAGGATACGCCCGCACGCGTGGCGGCGGACTACATCGCCGGAATGACGGATCGCTACGCTCTAGGCGAGTATCGCAGGCTTTCGGGAGGCGTCGGGCCCGCTGGAATGAGATGATCGGGCAAGCCCGCAAAAAAGGTCGCGCGGACTGGACCCGCGCGACCTTCCTGAAGGGAGCCTCGCTTCTTAGTGCGCCGCGAGCAGCGCCGCCGGGCGCGCATGCTCGATCTCAGCGACGCCGGCCTGCACAGCCGCCTGCACCTTCTCAAAGGCGCGCACCTCGATCTGGCGCACGCGTTCACGCGAGACGCCAAATTCCTCGGACAGCGCTTCGAGCGTGATCGGATCGTCCGACAGGCGTCGGGCCTCGAAAATGCGCCGCTCGCGCGGGTTCAGCACGTCGAGCGCCTGACGGAGCGCGACCAAGCGGTTGTCGGCCTCCTCGCGATCAGCCAGCCGATATTCCTGGTCGAGGGAGTCGTCGACCAGCCAGTCCTGCCACTCGCCCTCGCCTTCCTCGCGCACCGACGCGTTGAGCGACGCGTCGCCGCTCATTCGGCGGTTCATGTCGATCACGTCCTGCTCGGACACCCCGAGACTTTTCGCGATCGCCGCGACGTTCTCAGGCTTGAGATCGCCCTCCTCATAGGCCGAAATGCGGCTCTTGGCCTTGCGGAGGTTGAAGAAGAGCTTCTTCTGGCTCGCGGTGGTGCCGATCTTCACCAGCGACCAGGAGCGCAGTATGTATTCCTGGATCGAGGCGCGGATCCACCAAAGCGCGTAGGTCGCAAGCCGGAAGCCGCGCTCGGGCTCGAAGCGCTTGACCGCCTGCATGAGGCCAACGTTGCCTTCCGATACGATCTCGCCGATGGGCAGACCGTAGCCGCGATAACCCATCGCGACCCGCGCGACGAGGCGCAGATGTGAGGTGATGAGCTTTTGGGCCGCCTGCGGGTCTTCATGCTCGCGCCAACGCTTGGCGAGCATATATTCCTCTTGCGGCTCCAGCATCGGAAACTTACGTATTTCGGCAAGGTAACGCGCCAAGCCGCTCTCTTGCGAGAGCATGGGCAAAGCGTTCGCCATCATATCCTCCTATCAGACCCCCAAAAGGCGGGTCTAAGCGACGACCGCTAAGAAGCCGAACGTCCGGCTTTATATGGGGAGCGATCCCCGCTGATGTAAGAGGGAGTTTGATCCGCTTCGCCGAAAACGGCTAGTTAAGGTTTTGCAACGAGCGGGCCAAGACGAGTAAATCATATCTTTTCAATATATTAGAAGGGGCTGAGCGCGGGCCCGGGACGGCGCTCTCCGCCCTGCAGATGAAAATTTTTTAAACTGGTTCCTGGGCGCGACGATCGCACATGGCGCCGAGACAAACATCTCGGGGCGATTTTATTGCCCGTCGACGCCCACCGGCGCTCGAACGCGCGCCAGCAGCGCCTCTAGCGCCTCGATGGGAGCGGGCTTCGTCAGATGCAGATCGAACCCCGCATCCAGTGCCCTGCGACGGTCTTCATTCTGGCCCCACCCCGTCAACGCCACGAGCAGGAAGCGACGCTCAGCCTGGCTTCGGCGAATCTGGCGCGCCGTCTCATAGCCGTCGACGCCCGGCATGCCGATGTCGATGAAGATCAGGTCGGGATCGAACCCGTCGATCGCTGCGACGCCGGCCGGACCGTCATAGGCTGCGCGCACCGTGGCGCCCAGCGTCTGCATCAACGCGCCAAAACTATCGGCGACGTCTTGATCGTCGTCGATCACGAGAATGCGGGCTGTCTTGACGCCCTCCCTCGCCTCCTCCCTAACCGGCGCGGCGGCGATCACGGGCTTTCGATGCAGCGGCAGCCGAAAGATAAATTCGGCGCCTTTCCCGGCGCCGTCGCTTGCCGCCTCTATGCGGCCATCATGCAGCACGGCCAGCTGGCGCGCGAGCGCGAGGCCGATGCCCAGGCCGGCTTCCGAGAGCCGAGTTTGGCCCTCCGCCTGGACGAACAGGTCGAAAATGTGCGGCATCATTTCGGCGCTGACGCCCATGCCATTGTCACGAACGCGTAGCGCCACCTCGCCGCCCTCTGACGCGGCCTCGATTTCGATCTGGCCGCCCGGGGGCGTGTATTTCGCCGCATTGTTGATGATGTTTGCAGCGATTTGCGAGAGGCGGAGCGAATCGCCGAAAACCCACAGCGGCTCGCCGGCGAGCTTCACGCTCAGGCGATGACCTTTCTTCTCGATGAGCGACTGACAGGTCTCCAGCGCCTGTCGCAAGAAGTCCGAGACCGCGACGCTTTCCTTGCGCAGCTCGATTTGCCCGCGTTTGATTCGGGAGACTTCGAGAAGGTCGTCAACGAGGCGAACGAGGTGTTGGACCTGACGCTCCATGACGGAGAGCAGTGCAGCTTCCGGATCATCGGAGTTCTTTTTCTTTTTTAAGACATGCACGCCGTTGCGGATCGGCGCCAAGGGATTGCGCAGCTCATGCGCGAGCGTCGCCAGAAACACGTCCTTACGCCGATCGACGGCCGCGAGCGCGGCTTGCGCCCGCACGATCTCGTCGATGTCCGTCGAGCTTCCGACCCAGTGACAAACACGGCCGCCGGAATCCATCAGCGGCGCCGCCCGCGTCAAAAACCAGCGATAGGAGCCATCGGCAGCGCGCAAGCGGTAACGGCACTCGAACAGCTGGGGCGAAGCGACCGCCGCCTTCCATTCCCCAAAAACGTGATCGTGACATTCGGGATGCATCGCTGCGGCCCAGCCGGCGCCGGCGGATTCCGCGGCCGTCATCCCCGTATAAGAGCACCAGGCTTCGCTCATGAAGGTGTTCGAGCCTTCGGCGTCTGTCTCCCAAAGCAAGCTCGGAATCGCCTGCGTTAGAACGCGAAACCGCTCCTCGCTCTCGCGCAGAGCGGCCTCGGCCGCTTTCCGTTCCGTAATATCCCGCCCGATTCCAATGAGGCCGACGACGTTGCCCGCGGCGTCACGGTAAGGCGATTTGTTGCAGCGAAAGCAACGCGTTCCCGACGGCGTGACGAGTGTTTCGTCATAGATTTCCGTTTGACCCGACTCCATGATGCGGCGGTCGTTGGCCATGATGGCGCGCGCATCCTCGGGATTGAGGAGAAAGTCCTCGTCTGTCTTTCCGATGCAGTGCTCTGCCGGCTTGCCGATCGCGGCGAGAGTGACGGGATTGGCGAGCAGCATCCGTCCTTCGCGATCCTTGAGGAAGATCGCGTCGGGGCTGCCGTCTATGACGGCCTGCAGCCGCGCTTCGCTCTCGCGCAACGCTTTCGCCATCTGGCAATGTTCGATGAAGTCCGCCGCCTGCAGCGCGTATAGGTCGAGGCGACGCAGGTCCTGCTCGCCGGGTCGATGCGGAGATCGCCAGTAGGTGGAAAGAATACCGAGGCGTACGCCGCCGCGGCCAATGAGAGGCGTCGACTGCACGGCCCGATAATCCTCCGCCTGCGCGATGGCGCGATAGACGGCATATTCGGCGTCAGTTTCGACGTCTTCAACGATGATGCGCTCTCCCGAGCGCAAAGACCTCCCGCAAGCCGTGCCGCTTCCGCTCGAAACTTCGCGAAAGAACTCGAGAAACTCCGGGGCGAATCCGCGTTGGCACGCAAACGTCAGAACGCCGCGTTCTGGGTGGAGAAGCTGCATACTGCCCTTATCGGCATTGAGCAGCTCGATCGTCGCCGCAAGCATCTCCTCCAGCCCCTGCCCTAGGTTTTCCGTCGCCCAGAGGCGAGCGCTGGCGGCGTTGAGCCGCAACAGGGCGGCGGCTTCGGCGGTGAGCTGCGCTTCGCGATCACGCAGTCTTTCATCGGCATTCTTGCGATCGGTAATGTCGCGGGCGGCGACGACGGCGCCGAGAATATTCCCTGCGTCATCCTTTATCGGCGAAAAATTATAGCTGCCCCACCAGGTCTCGCCGCGGTCCTTGCGGGCGAGGCGGAACTCGACATTGGCGGCCGTTTCGCCTTTCAGGGCGCGCGGGATCGCCCATTGTTCGAGCGGCGCAGGCCGGCCGTCAGGGAGCCAGACGTCGAGATATTGCGCGCAGTCGGCGATGGAGCGACTGCATTCGCTGCGGTCCCTGAAGCGGTGATAGCGGATGAATTCGTCGTTGAAGTCCGTCAGCCGTCCTTCGGCGTCGGCGATGAAAACGGCCTCCGTCAGGCTCGCGAAGGCCGCCCGCTGCCGCAGCTGCGTTTCTGCGACCGCCCGCTCGGCGATTACCCGATCGTGAAATTCGACGAGCGAGCCGGAGAAGCCGGAAAAGGTCCCCTGAGCGTCGCGCCGCGGGGCGCCAAAGGCCATCGCCCAGCGAAATTTGTGATCAACTCGCTTGATCCTCGCGGTGAAGCGAAACGCCCGCCTCGAGTCGCTCGCGGCCCTCAGCTCGGCCTTTGCAGTCTCCCGATCGTCAGGGTGGATCGTCTCGAGCCATCCGTCGCCTTTCGCGGCGCTTACGGCCTGACCGGTGAGCTCGAGCCAGCGCGGATCGATATGATCACAATGCCCCATATCGTCGATCGACCAGTTCACAACCCAGAAGGCGTCGATGCTCGACACTTTCAAGCGTTCCCGTTCGCGTTAAACAGATCAGCGACCGCGCAACGGCTCTTCACAAGCTTGACCTTAGTTCGCGACGCATCTCAAACATTTAATCCAGTTTATTACTTAAGGCTACGACGAGTTTTGTGCAATTCGAACGTCAGCTGCTTTTTTTGCACCCGGCCGTGGGACGAAAAACCTCTCTTCGCGCGTGATCGCGCGGCAACGAGCTCAGCCTTGACTGAAGCGATTTCGGCGAAGCCTTGACGACAGCCTGCGGCGTTATGACTTCCACGACGGCGCGCCGTTGAGGCGCGGGTCGCGAGCGGACCGCCCGCGCTCATTCTCGGTGATTTCCCACTCAAGCCATGCATGCGCTGCGGCGACGCGCCGCCAGAAGCTCAAGCCGTCGCGCCCGCGGGGCGAAGCGTCGTCGACGCGGATTTTCCGAAACGGGCACTCCGGCGCAGCCAGCCCCTGCAGGACCGCTTCGGCCATCCGCCGCCCGAGGCCGGCGGTGAGCGAATTGATTTCCTCGAAGACGAGCGTCGGGGGATCGTATTTCTCAGCCAACAGCAGCGCGACGCCCGAGGCCTCCTTGCCGCCCGGCGTCGTGAAGAGCTTCGGCGAGGTCGAGGCGACAATCTCGACGAAATACGGTCCGTAGGCCTTGGCCGCGACGAAAAGCCCGAGGGCGCGCAGGTTGGCGACAATCGGCTCGGCGGCGCGGGCGACCGCCCTGTGCTGGGCCTCCTCCCGCGCGAGCCCGAGCCATCGCAGGAGCGCTCGCATCACTCTTCGAGCCGCGTCCATTCGCGCAAGACCATTTCATACAGCGCGCGCCAGACCGGATCGATGCGGGCCTCGGGGCCGAAATTGTAGAGCGCCTTGGCGACCTCGGCCAAAGTCTCGTTGATGGGCTCGGATCCGCCGCGGCCCATCTCGTCCTCGAAGAGGCGCGGCGGCTCGGGGGCGCGCCAGCCGGCCCAGTGCTCGTTGGAATAATCGGAGACGCCCCCCCGTTCGGCCAGAAGCTCTGGCGTGAAGGCGGCGAAAGCCTGGTGCAGCGGACCGTCCTCCGCCTCGGCCGCAAAGGCGCGCCGCACCCGGGCGTATTTCTGGTGCTGCACCTCATGCGCGACGCAGCAGGCGAGGCGCGCGAGCGTCATTTCCGGATCGTAGAAGACGAGGATCGAGCCGTCCGGCAGCGCCCTCCCCTCGGCCTTGGCGCGTGAGCCCCCAAGCTCGAAGAAGAAATCCTCGCGAACGAGCCGCGCCTTGGCCGGATTGTAGCCGAAGCTCGCCGTCATCGCGGCGAGATGCTCGGCTTTTCTCGCGAAGTCCGCGGCGTCGAAGGGCTGCGGCTCCGCGCTGCGCGGGACGGCGCCTTTCCTGAGCCATGCGAAGACGGACGTCATGACGACGCTCCAGGCGTTTTTTGCTGCGGTTGCGATTCTCAGCGCGCCATGGGAGGGAAGTGAACTCTCCTCCATGAAAGCCGCAATGACCCCCGCAGCGCATATTTCCGCCGCCATCGAGATTTTGCAACTGATCGGCGAGCGGCGCCGTCCGGCGCAGGATGTGCTGAAGGAGTGGGGCGTCGGGCATCGCTTCGCGGGCTCCAAGGACCGGGCCGCGATCGCCTCGCTCGTCTTCGACGCGCTGCGCAAGCGCGCCTCCGCGGCTTTTCTCATGGGCGACGAGTCGCCGCGCGCCATTCTGCTCGGCGCGCTCCGCGAGGCGCGGGGCTTGAGCCTCGCCTCGGTCGCCTCTCTCTTCACCGGCGAGGGCCATGCGCCTGCTTCCCTCTCGCAGGAGGAACGCGCGCGCTACGAGGGCGCTACGTTCGCCGATGCGCCGGCGCATGTGCGGGGCGACTATCCGCAATGGCTCGCGAGCCGCCTCGAGGCGGCGATGGGCGAGAACGCCGCAGCCGAGGGCGCCGCGCTCGCCGAACGCGCGCCGGTCGATCTACGCGTCAACATTCTGAAGGCGACGCGCGAGGAGGCGCAAAAGAAGCTCGCGCATCTTCACGTCGAGGCGACGCCGCTCTCGCCGCTCGGACTGCGCATCAGGCCCAGCGCCGACGGACGCGGGCCGGCCCTCTCGGCCGAGCCGGCTTTCGTGAAAGGTCTGGTTGAAACGCAAGACGAAGGCTCGCAGCTTGCGGCCCTCCTTTGCGGCGCGGCGCCCGGCGAGCAGATTCTCGACCTTTGCGCGGGCGGCGGCGGCAAGACCCTGGCGTTCGCGGCTCAAATGCACAACCGCGGTCAGATCTACGCCCATGACGCCGACGGCCGCCGGCTTGCGCCGATCTTCGCGCGGCTGGAGCGCGCCGGCGCGCGCAATGTTCAGGTCCGCGCGCCGAAAGGCGGGGCCGATGTGCTCGCCGATCTCGAGGGGCGCTGCGATCTCGTGCTCATCGACGCTCCCTGCACCGGAACGGGCACGTGGCGGCGTCATCCCGACGCCAAATGGCGGCTCGCGCCAGGCGCGATCGACCTGCGTCTGAAGGAGCAAAACGCGCTGCTCACCGAAGCGACGCGCTATGTGAAGCCAGGAGGCCGCCTCGCCTATGTGACCTGCTCGCTGCTCTGCGAAGAGAATGAAAATCAGATCGCAGACCTCCTCGCCGCGCGCCCGAATTTCAAAGCGCTGTCAGCCGAGGAAATCGCCGCGCGCGCGCAATTGCCGGAGCTCGCGCGCTTTGCGTCGCCCCACGGCTTTGGGCTGCGCCTCTCGCCGTTGTCTTCGGGCAGCGACGGGTTCTTCATCTCGCTCGCTCAGCGCACGGATTGAGCACGCTCTTTCACGAGCGACCGCGCCGCGTGCTTTCATTCTTGGCGCATTGCCGATGCGAGATGTTGCAAAAAGGACACAGGCGCGGAAATTCGTCGAGTCGATCCAAATTAGACATATCTGCGGCTTGTCCGCGCATTTATTGTGTCGTCACTTTGCAGCAGCGAATCCTGGTCGACGGCTTTCGGCCAGGATTCCGGCGCCTGAATTAAAGGAGTGTCGGCATGAAAAAAGAACTCGTCGCCAGCGCGCTCGCGCTGGCCCTCGCCACCGGCTCGGCCTTCGCTGCCGACCTTCCGAGCCGGAAGGCTCCCGTCGACGTTCCGCCGCCGCCTCCCGCGCTGAGCTGGAATGGCTCTTACATGGGCCTCGAGATCGGCGGCATCTGGTCCGACAACAACGGCGCCAACCTCAACCTGCCCTACTGGGACCCCAACTTTGCCTTTCTGAGCAATGTGGGCGGGACGCCGAATCTCTTCTTCCTCCCTTACGGGAACAATAACGGCGGCGGCTCGGGCGGCGTCATCGGCGGCTACTTCGGCGGCTATAATTTGCAGATCAACCCGTCGATCGTCATCGGCTACGAGAGCGACTTCTCGGGCACGAGCCTCACCGGCAACGACAACAACGCCTGGAGCTACAATTTCTATCCTTCGCCTCTGACGCCCAACGGCGTTCTCATTCCTGTGACGCCATTCAACGGCTCCAAGCGTAGCCTGACCTGGTTCGGAACAGTGCGCGGCCGCGCCGGCTGGCTCTTCACGCCGACGCTGCTTGTGTATGGCACCGGCGGCTTCGCCTATGGCGAAACCAATCCATTCTCCTTCAGCGGCACGGCTACCGGCTGGACCGCGGGCGGCGGCGTGGAATGGATGTTCGCCCGCAACTGGTCGGCGAAGGTCGAATATCTGCATGCCTCGATCTCTGGCGGCGGCGGCAACAACGGCTGGGGCTGGAATATTGCCGACAACCATCACCTGGACCTCAATATCGTGCGCGCCGGCGTGGCCTATCACTTCGATTGGCTGAAGGTCCTCGGGGCCTTGACGGGTCGTCCCGTCGTGGCGTCCTTCTGATCGCATCAAGCAGGCGCGGCGGAAGCGGCGCCCGACAAAAACCCGGCCTTCGCGAGAAGGCCGGGTTTCTCATTTGCCGCGGATCGCTTCATACGACCCGGAGGCTCGCGGTCCGCCGGGACCGCGAGCTCTATCATCACGGAACCAGTTTCACCGCCGGCGGCTTCCAGCTACCGTCGAGGATGGACGGCGCCTTTTCCTTCGGCCAATACATGCGCAGCGTCAGGTTGAACGCCTTCTCCCCGGCGGGCAGCCAGTTCGATTCCTTGTCCTTGCCGGGCGACGCGTGCTGCACGTAGATGTCGAGCGACCCGTCGGCGTTCTTCTTGAGCGGCATCCAGCTGCTGATTGCAAAGCGGTTGATCGGATTGGCGATGAAGAAACTGTCCTCGCCGTAAAGCGTGATCGACCAGAAGGCGTCGACCGGCGGCGTCGCGCCCTTGTCGAAGTGGATCACATAGCGATTGGCGCCGTCGAAAGGCTTGCCGTCGGCGTCGACGAAGGCGGAAGGATAGACCGCGTCCTGCGGCAGGTTGGCGCCGAGGCCAATCAGCGCCACGACGGCGCGCGCCCCGTAATCCGAGCCGTAATTGCCAAGTATCATCGGCGGAACGCGCCAGCCGTTGATGGGGGCGCCGGTCTCCTTCGACGCCGCCTGCAGTTTTTCGAGCGCGACCTCGACGGATTTTTCCAAGCCCTTCGCCGTTGCGGAATCGAGCTTCGCGAGTTCGAACTTCTCGCCCGGAACGACGCCGATTGTTTTGAGCTTCTCGAGAATCGGCGCCTCGGAAGCCGGCGGCGGATTGGCCTTCAGCAAGCTGGCCAGCCGGTCGAAGAAGGCCTCGGCGCTCATCTTCTGCAATTGCTCGACAGGCGGCGTCTTCATATCGACATCCGGGTCGACCTTGCCCTGCGGCGCGACATAGCGCTTGCCGAAGCCAGAGAGCGGCGTGAGCTTGAAGCCGTCCTGGATCGCATGCACTGCCGGATAGTCCGCCGGTCCGTTCGTCTGCGTGCGGCCGAGGATCCAAGCCATGTTCGTCGGCGACTTCAGCTCTTTGACGCCCGGAGGCAATGACCCTTTCCAATCTGGACCGGTGATCGCGAAATTGCCGGACTTCGTCCCGGTCGTGCGCTTGCCAGGCGAGGCGAAGATATTGGTCCAGGCGTCGAGGATGGGCATCAGATAATAGCGGCCGTGCGTGTCGGGAACCGAAAGCACGATCGGCTCGGCCGCAAGATCGAGAAAGGCCGAGGAATAAAGCGTGTCGACGTTGGCGCGCACGACGTCCTTGAAGGAGGCGTCGGGAAAGCTGCGCACATTGATGAACTGATTGACCGGAGCCGCGAAGCCTTCGGGCTTTGCAACATTGGTGGCTTTGGCCTTGGTGAGATCCATGATCACGAGCGGCAGTCCATAGACGACGGCCTCGACGCCAGTCTCGAGCGCCGCCTTTTCCTTGGCCGCGTTCTCAGCTTCATTCGGCGCGGTCGCCTTGCGTTCGCAACCGCCAAGCGCCGCGAAACCCGCAACAAGAAGCCACGACATCCATTTTGCGCGCATGAGCACCCTCCCCCAGCCAGGCCGGCCGGTTGAGCGCCTCGGCGCGGCAAGGCTTGGGTAACACATTCCGACCCTCGCCCCAATGAGCCGGGCGGCCAGGGTTCCGCTAACCTTAACGCGCTCAGTCGACGCGCGCCGGCAGCCTGTCCTCTTGCGCAAGATTAGAGAAGCGCGTGATCTCGGCCTCGAAAGCGAGCTGCACCGTTCCCGTGGGCCCATGACGCTGCTTGCCGAGGATCGCCTCGGCGCGGCCATGCGCCTGCTCCATCTCGGTCATCCATTTGATGTGCTCTTCCGTGCCGTCGCGCGGCTCGCGGTTTCGCAGATAGTATTCCTCGCGATAGACGAAAAGCACGACGTCGGCGTCCTGCTCGATCGACCCCGACTCGCGGAGATCCGAGAGCTGCGGACGCTTGTCGTCGCGCGACTCGACCTGACGCGAGAGCTGCGAGAGCGCCAGGATCGGCACGCTCAGCTCCTTGGCGAGCGCCTTGAGGCCGGTGGTGATCTCGGTCAATTCCTGCACGCGGTTCTCGCTGCGCGACCTCGAGCCTGCGAGCAGCTGCAAATAGTCGACGACGAGCAAGTCCAATCCCTTCTGGCGCTTGAGGCGGCGCGCCCGCGCCGTGAGCTGCGCGATCGATATGCCGCCGCTCTGGTCGATGTAGAAAGGAATGCTCTGCATCTCGCGCGCGGCTTCGGTGAGGCGGCGGAACTCGTGCTCGCCGATGTCGCCGCGGCGCACCTTGTAGCTCGGCACGCCCGACTGCTCGGCGATGACGCGGGTCGCGAGCTGCTCGGCCGACATTTCGAGCGAGAAGAAGCCGACAATGCCGCCATTGATCGTGCGCCGCGAGCCGTCGGGCTGGATTTCGCTGTCGTAAGCGCGCGCGACGTTGAAGGCGATGTTGGTCGCGAGCGCCGTCTTGCCCATGCCGGGGCGGCCCGCGATGATGATGAGGTCGGACTTCTGCAAGCCGCCCATCTTTTCGTCGAGGTCGACGAGGCCCGTCGCGAGGCCGGAAAGATGCCCGTCGCGCTGGAAGGCGGCGTTGGCCATGTCGATCGCGAGCGTCAGCGCGTCGGAGAAGCGCTGAAAGCCGCCGTCATAGCGCCCGGTTTCGGCGATCTGATAGAGCTTGCGCTCGGCCTCCTCGATCTGCTGGCGCGGCGAGGAATTGACGGGTAAATCATAAGCGAGATTGACGACGTCCTCGCCGATCGTGATGAGCTCGCGGCGCACCGCGAGATCGTGGATCATCCGCCCGTAATCCTCGGCGTTGATGATCGACGTGGCTTCCGCCGCGAGACGCGCAAGATAGGCTTGAATCGTCACGCCCTCGGGAAGCTCCAAGGAGCCTAGATGGCTCTTGAGCGTCGTCACCGTCGCGAGCTTGCCGAGCCTGATGAGCTGAGCGCAGGTCTCAAATATGCGCCGATGCAGCTCCTCGCAAAAATGCTCCGGCTTCAAGAAGTCCGAGACGCGGTCGAAGGCGTCGTTGTTAATGAGGAGCGCGCCGAGCAACGCTTGCTCGGCCTCGATATTGTGCGGCGGGACGCGCGCGGCGGGCTCGGCGACCGAATAGAGGCGCCGAGGCGATAGAGCTTCGGGAGCGGGCATGGCGGACTTAGGGTTCGAGATGTTCCCGCGGCCTGCGAACGCGACGCGGAGACCGGGCGGGATCGAGGCAGGAGATTGGCGGAAAGCGCCCCGGCTCGCAACTGGCGGCAAGGGGCGGGAGCAGCCTTGCCCTAGCTATGCCGGCTTTCAACAGGCGGAAAAAATATTTCTGCGTCGCTCTGCAGAGAGGCGTTGCAAATGAGGCGAATCAAGTGATCGGCGCCGGCGGCCCGAATTACCGTCGTCCCTCGAGCGTCCAGACGAGGATCGCCGCGCCAAGCAACGCGCAGAGCGCTGAAAGCCCCAGCGCGAGCGGCGTGCTTCGCACACCCTTCAGCGCGGTTGCGGCGCCATGCCTCACGCCGATCCAATCGGCGCCGCCATAGAGGCTCGATTCGCGCATCTCGACAAGGCGCGGCAGCGTCACGCCCTCGCCGCCGCCCAGCGAAAGCCGTCGCACCGTGCCGCCGGTCGCTTCGGCGAGCGGTCGCAGCTTCTCCTCGGTCGAGGCGACCTCGCGAAACTCGCGGGGATTTTGCGGCCCCACATTGGCGAGCGCCGTAAGTCCGCCGCTCTCGAAACGATAAAGCCCCATCTGCGCGCCATGAATTTCGGCGCGATATAGGCCGGGCTCCTTGGGCGCCCAAGCCATCTCGCTCTTGTCTCCGGAGGGCGTCGTGGCGACGAGCGGCTCCGGTGCGTCCTTGAGGCTCTGGCGCTCGACGACGATGTCGCGGCCCGCGGCCGTCGCGCGCAGCGATTCCTCCTCGAGCTCCGGCTCCTTCAAGAGCCAATGCGCGAGTCGCCGCGTCAGATCGACATGCGGACCGCCGCCGTCATAACCGCGCGCCCAGAGCCACATCTGGTCGGTGAGCAACAAGGCGACGCGGCCCTTGCCCTCGCGCGAGAGCATGAGCAGCGGCTTGTCATTCGCGCCGGAGAGGAGCGTCTGTCCTTTGAGGGGCGTCGCGTCGATCTGGCGGAACCATTGACCCCAGGCGGGGGGATTGGCTTTCGCGCCTTCGAGCCCGCGCGTGACGGGATGCCGCTCGCCGTCCTTCGCGACATGAGGGCGGAACGCCTGCTCATAGACTTCCCCATCCGGGCGCGCCGGCAGGATCGAGGTGAGCGGCGAGTAGTAAAGCCCGCGCAGCGTCGCATAATCGTCGTCGACCATCGCGAGGAAGGCGCCGCCGCCCTCCACGTAATTGGCGATGTTCTCGAAATAGAGGCTGGGGAGCAGCGTCTGGCTCGAATAGCGGTCGAAGATGATGAGGTCGAAATCCTTGATCCGCCGGCCGAAGAGATCGGCGGTCGGAAAAGCGATCAGCGACAGCTCCGAGGGCGGCGCGCCGGTCACCTTGTCCGGCGGGCGTAGGATCGTGAAGTGCACGAGCTCGACATTCGCGTCGGCGCGCAGGAGATTGCGCCAGCTGCGCTCGCCCTGATGCGGCTCTCCCGAGACGAGCAACACCTTGAGACGATCGCGCACGCCCTCGACAACCACGACGCCGCGGTTGTCGACCTCGGTCAGCTCACCCTCGACAGGCGGCGTCTCAAGCTCGACGACATTCGGGCCGCCATGCTCGATCGCGACCGGTATATCGACGATCTCGCCCAGCCGCGCGCGCCGGCGCGCGATTACTGCGCCGTCGCGCTTGGCGACGACCTCGGCCTCGCCTTTTTGCGCCGGGCTGTCAACGACGCGCACGCGCATGACGACATCCTTGCCGACAACCCCAAAATGCGGCGTCTCGACGAGGTCGAGCCTACGGTCCCGCTCGCCCGCGTGTCCGGTGATGAGCGCGTGCAGCGGCGCTTTGAAGCCGAGAGCCTCCGCCTTCGCCGGAATGTCGTGGACGAGGCCATCGGTCACGAGGATCGCGCCGCCGACGCGCTCGGGCGGCGTGTCCGCCAGCGCCTGCGCGAGGCCCGCAAAGAGCTCCGTGCCTTCAGCCTCCGTCCCCACCGTGACGAAGCGCGGCTCGAGATCGGGGAAGCGCGCGAGCGCCGTCTCGAGTTCGCGCCGGGCCGTTTCGACCTGCTGCATCCGGCCGCCGAGCGTCTGGCTTTCGCTCATGTCGAGCACCACCGCGACGACGCTCTTCTCTTTCTCGCGCTGCTCCTCGAGCAGCTTCGGATTGGCGAGCGCTAATAGAAACAGGGCGAGCGCCAGCGCACGCCAGGGCGCGCGTCTCTGTCCCTTGTAGAGAGAGAACGCGAGGAGCGCGGCCGCGAGAAAGCCCAGAACGGCCAGAGCGGTCCAGGGGACGAGCGGCGAGAAGACGATCGAGAGATCGGTCACGGCGAGGCTCGCCCCCCCCTCTCGCCATGGGCGGAGACGAGAAGACTAGCCAGATCGCCGCGCGCCTTGTCGACGCCCAGCGCGCCTAGCGGGCGGAGAAGGCGTTGCAGCTGTCGATCTTTCCGGATTGCAGCCCGCGCTTCAGCCATTCGGCGCGTTGCTCCGAGGAGCCATGCGTGAAGGAGTCCGGCACGACGACGCCTTGCGAAGCGCGCTGCAACCGGTCGTCGCCAATCGCCTGCGCGGTGGCGATCGCCTTCTCAACGTCGCCCGGCTCCAGCCACTGGGCCCTGGCGTTGCCGTTCGCGGCCCAGACGCCGGCGAGGCAGTCGGCCATGAGCTCGACGCCCACGGATAGCGCATTGGCTTGGGAGCGGCTCGAGGCGCGCGCCTGCGCGCGCTGCACCTGCGGCAGGATCCCCAACAGATTCTCGATGTGATGACCCATCTCATGCGAGATCACATAGGCGTAGGCGAAATCGCCGCCACCGCCGAATTTGGTCTTCAGATCGCGAAAGAAGGCGGTGTCGAGATAGATCTTGCGGTCGAGGGGACAATAGAAGGGCCCCATCGCGGCGCGCGCCGCGCCACATTCCGAAGAGGTCTGGCCGTCGAACATGACGAGCGTCGGCGGCACGAAACGGATGTTTTTTTGTGCCGGCAGGACCTGACTCCACACCTCTTCGTTCTCGCCCAAAATCTTCGAGACGAATTGGCCGAGCTGGTCGTTGGGCGCGCCGGGCGCCGGGGCCGGCGCGCTCTGCTGGGCCTGCTGACCGCCGCCGCGTAGGTTGCTGAGCATTTCGGCGCCGCCGATGAGCACCGCCGGATTGATGCCGGTGAAATAGCCGATGAGGCCGAGAACGATGACCGTGCCGAGGCCAAGACCGCCGGCGCCAACGCGCCGGCTCGCGACCTGCGTCTGGCCGCGACGATCCTCAACATTTTCCGAACTCTGGAAGTCTTCCCACTTCATCGCCGCCTGCTCCTCGACGCCGCGCGTCACCATACGCCGGCTCCGCGCCAATTTTTGGGGCCGCGGACCGGTGATCTAAGAATAGCAGTCGGAACGACGATTGAGTAGAGGTCGTGGGCTAATACAGCCCGCCCGGCACCTTCTGGTCGATGTCGGTCTGCGCGGCGGTCGCGGGGTCGCCGGCGTATTCGGGCGGCGCCGTCCCCGGACGGTAAGCCTCCAGAATGGAGCCGGCCCCCCCGGAGCGCATGCCCGAACGCGGATCGACGGAGATCAGCTTGATGCCCGGGGGCACGCGGAAGGGCGTATCGGGCTTGTCCTTGAGCTCCACCATCATGAAGTCGCGGAAGATCGGCGCGGCGTAGAGCGCCGCCTGGGCGTGGTCGCCCATCGAGCGCGGCCGGTCATAGCCAAGGAACACGCCGACGCACAGGTCGGGCGAGTAGCCGATGAACCAAAGATCCTTGGCTTCGTTCGTCGTGCCGGTCTTGCCAGCAAGATGCTTGCCGACCGCCTTGATCGCAACTCCGGTGCCGCGCTGAATCACGCCCTCCATGATCGAGGTGATCTGATAGGCGGTCAGTTCGTCGATGACCGGCTCCTCGCGCTTGTCGACGAGCCTGGGTTCGTTTTGATTGTCCCATTTCGGCGCGTCGCAGCCCAGACACTGGCGTTCGTCGTGTCGATAGACGGTCTGGCCCGAGCGGTCCTGGATGCGGTCGATCAGCGTCTCCTTGATGCGCTTGCCGCCGTTCGCGAGCATCGAATAGGCGGTGACCATGCGCATCAGCGTCGTTTCGCCAGCGCCAAGCGACATCGACAGATAGGGCGCGAGATCGTCATAGATGCCGAAGCGGCGCGCATATTCGGCGATGAGCGGCATGCCCAGATCCTTGGCGAGGCGAACCGTCATCATGTTCTTCGAGTGTTCGACACCATAGCGCAGCGGATGCGCGCCGGTGCCTTGCCCGCCCTCGAAATTCTCCGGGCTCCAGACCGAGCCGTCGGGCTGCACGATCGAGATCGGCTCGTCGAGAATCTGCGAGCCCGGCGTATAGCCCTCGTTGAGCGCCGCCGCATAGACGAAGGGCTTGAAGGAGGAGCCCGGCTGTCGCAGCGCCTGCGTCGCGCGGTTGAACTCCGACTGGTCAAAGGAGAAGCCGCCGACCATGGAGAGCACTCGGCCCGTATAGGGGTCCATCGCGACCATGGCGCCGGAGATTTCGGGGATCTGGCGAAGACGGTATTGCCCCGCCTTGTTGGCGACGGGCTCGACATAGATGACGTCGCCCGGCGTCAGCGCGGCGCGGATCGAGCGGCCCGTCCAGCGAACGCCCTCGGCCGGCAGCACGCCCGTCTCGCGCTCGCGCGCAACCTCGCCCGACTTTTCGCGCCCCGGCTGCAGGCCGATCTTGGCCTGCGCGTCATTCGCCTCCAGCACGACCGCGAGCCGCCAGGGCTTGACGTCGCCGAGCGCCGGGATGGCGGCGAGCGGCACGCCCCAGTCGCTGGAAATGTCGATGTGATTCATCGCGCCGCGGAAGCCGTGAGCCTCGTCGAAGCGCACGAGGCCGTCGGCGAGAACCTTTCGTGTCAGCGCCTGCATCCTGGGATCGAGCGTCGCGCGCACTGAGAGCCCGCCCTCATACAGCTTCTTCTCGCCGTACATCTCGAGGAGCTTGCGGCGCACCTCCTCGGCGAAATAACCGGCGACGTAAGTGTTGGGCGAGAGGAGGCGCGGATTGACGTTGAGCGGCTCCGCCTTCGCCTTCGCGCCCTCCTCCGGCGTGATCGCGCCGTCGGCCACCATGCGCTCGATCACATAGTTTCGCCGCTCGACCGCGCGGTCGCGATGTTGGAACGGGTGATAGTTGTTCGGCCCCTTGGGCAGCGCCGCAAGATAGGCCGCCTCGGCGATCGTAAGCTCGTTGACCGACTTGTTGAAATAGTTGAGCGCGGCGGCTGCGACGCCGTAATTGCCGAGACCTAAGAAAATCTCGTTGAGATAGAGCTCGAGGATGCGGTCCTTCGAATAGGTCGCCTCGATGCGGAAGGCGACGAGCGCCTCGCGGATTTTGCGGTCGAAGGAACGCTCGTTGCCGACGAGAAAGTTCTTAGCGACCTGCTGGGTGATCGTCGAAGCGCCCTGCATATGGTGTCCGCCTTGCGCGATGACCGCCACCGCGCGGACCACGCCTTCGGGATCGACGCCCCTGTGCGTGTAGAAATTCTTGTCCTCAGCCGAAATGAAGGCCTGCTTGACCATCGTGGGAATAGCCGAGCTCGGCAGATAGAGCCGGCGCTCATGCGAATATTCGGCAAGGATCGAGCCGTCGCCGGCATGCACGCGCGTCGTGATGGGCGGCTCGTAGTTCTGGAGCGCCGCCGTGTCCGGCAGATCGCGCTGGTAAACCTGAACGAGCCCATAGGCCGCGACGGCGGCGACCATGAAGAGAATCGCGCCGGTCGTGAAGAGAAAGCCGATGAACCGGAAAAGCATTCGCATAGAGTGCGTCCTCGTCGCGCCCAAACCTTAACCCTCGGAAGGCGGGCCATGTCCAATCGCGCGGATTGCCTTGCTCAAGGCGCAGGGGCCTTGCCTCTCTATGGACTTGCGCGAATTTTGTGGTGAATTGGGGGCGGACCCCCGAGCTATTTCGACGACGCCCGCGACGGCGGCGGAGCGTGAGCCTGGAAATAAGCGTCGATCGCCTCGGCGACACCCTCGGCGGCGCGGTCGCGCCAGCTCGGGGAGGTCAGATTGGCGAGATCTTCCTGGCTCGACAGATAGCCGAGCTCGAGCAGCGCGGAAGGCACGTCATGCGCTTTCAGCACGACAAAGCTCGCCTGGCGGCTGGGGTTCTTGTTGAGGCTCGCCCGCTCGCGCCATTTGACGAGAAGCGTCTGCGCGAACTCATGCTCGAGCGCCCGCGTCTCGCGCCGCGCCAGCTCGAAGAGAATGTCTCCCACCTCCTCGGGCTTTGCGACCTCCTCGACGCCCGCCGCCTGATCGGCGAGATTCTCTTTCTCGGCGATGCGCGCCGATTCGGCGTCGGAGGCGTGCGCCGCAACCGTGTAGATGGTCGCGCCGCGGACCCCGCCCGCGCCCAAAGTATCCGCATGGATCGAGAGAAACAGGGTGGCGCCTCGTTCCCGGGCAAAACGGACGCGGTCGTTCAACGGGATAAAGACATCCTCCTCGCGCGTCAGAGCCACGCGCTGCTTGCCCCGCGCCTCGATCTTCGCCTTCAGCGCCTGCGCGAAGTCGAAGACGATCATCTTCTCCATGTCGCCACGGCGGCTCTGAGCGCCCATATCGACGCCGCCATGGCCCGGATCGAGCACGACGAGCGGAAGCTGACTTTTCTCGGCGGCCGCCGGCTCGCGGAAGGCGGGCGCCTGGGCTGCGGCGGCCTCAAGCGCTTCCGCCTTGAGCCTTTGCGCGACCGCGGCGTTGAAAGCCCAGGGATTTTCCGCGACGAGGTCGATCTCCAACCGGACGCCCTCGGGCCGCAGCACGCTTTCCACTCGTGCAGCCTTCGCCGGTCGCGTCAGATCGATGACGATGCGCGAGCGGCCCGGCGCAAAGCGGCCGAAACGTAAGGAGCGGATGAGCGAAGCCTCGGCCTCAGGCGCGCCGCGCGAACGGGGGGGCGGCGCGGGCGCTGCGGCCCCGACCGCCGGATCGATCAGGAAGGCGACCTCCGGAAGATCCACGACGATGCGCGGGCCCGTCGCCGCGAAGGCTTGCGCCGTCGTAGGCCCTGACAATTCAAAGATGAGACGGGTCATCGCGCCGCGGCGGTCGATCCTGGCGGCGATCGCCGAGACGGCGGGCCCCGCCTGCCCCGCGGAAGCCCCCTTTGCCGTAAGACACTGGCTGCTCAGGAGAATCAGGCAGGAAAGGAGGAAGGCACCGACGCGGCGCCACGAAAAAAGGCGCGAAAGCGCCCGTGTTTCGTAGAGCGGCAGGGCGCGAATCGGAGTCAAGCTTGTCTTCTTCCCGTCCGACACAGAGGCGGGCTTAACCGCAAAATCGTCGCCCCGCCACAAGTTTTGCGAGTTGTCGACAGACTCTAGGGGCTTAGGCGGCAAAGCCCGCTTGCGGCGCGGAGCCCGCGACGCTATTAAATAAAAAGGTAGGACGCCGCGCCGGCCCCTCGCCCACGAGACCGGCGCCGCGCGGCGCGCCGCTCACCCGACGACGGCTGCTCTTCCTGAGCGGCAGGCCGCTGCTGAAGGGGCTTTGTGCGCCCCGAAAGGTTTTTCGTGACGCGTTACCAGCGAGATCGCGCGGATTTGACCGCGGCGCGCCCGATCCGTTCGATCAGCTTCGCAGCCGCGAAGCGGGTCGCCGGAGCGGGGGTGCAAGCTCGTCCTGGTCTCCTCCCTCGGGCGGCTTCGGAGGTCGGCGCGCGCCGCCTCCTCCCGGCGTCGCCTCCCAATCCGCCTTCGGGCCCGAGCGCGCTGGGCGTCTCGATGAACCCCGACAGGCTCCTGTTATCCTTCCCATCCAGCGTCCGCGCAGCACGACGGCGTCGGACGGCGACGGCGAGCCCGAATACATGGCTCGCTCGGCCCCGCCCCGATTGTTCGCGCCCGACGCGAGAACGAGTTACTCATGCCCAACAAAATGCTGATCGACGCCTCCCACCCGGAAGAGACCCGGGTTGTGGTGCTGCGCGGTAATAAAGTCCAGGAATTCGATTTCGAGGCCGCCGATAAGAAACCTCTGCGAGGCAATATTTACCTCGCGAAAGTGACGCGCGTCGAGCCGTCGCTGCAAGCGGCCTTCGTCGATTACGGCGGCAATCGCCACGGGTTTCTGGCCTTCGCCGAAATTCACCCCGACTACTATCAGATTCCGGTCGCGGATCGGATTGCGCTGCTCGAAGAAGAGAGCCGCGCCCATCTGCAGGCAGAGGACGAGGAGCCTCGGCCGCAATCGCAAGGCCGCGGCCGGCGCTCGCGTCGTCGCCGTTTCGACTCCGCCGAGAAGCGTCAGCGAACCGACGAGAGCGTGAGCGAGGCACCACAGCACGAGGCTTTCGCCGAGGCGCCCGACGCGCCGGAGCCGCATCATTCGGAGGCTGCTGCGGAGGGCTTCGCCGCTGCGCCGGTCGAGACGCCGGCTGCCGAAACCTCAGCGGAAAACGAAGGCGTCGCGGCTTTCGAAAGCACGCCCCTCGTCGAAAAGACCGAGGTTACGCCGTTCCAAGGCGGCATGGAGGACAGGCCCGAAATCGAGGCCGAATCCGAAGCCGCCGCAGCTTCCCCCCTGCATGAAACCCTGTCGGTCGATCCATCGGGATTCGGCGTTGTCGAGCTTGGCACGGTGGACGAAGGCGAGTTCCCGGCGGTCGAGCAGGATCACGAGGTCAAGGCCCGCCGCCAGGACGAACGCGACGAAGAGGAGGAACGCCGGCGCGAGGCGCGACGCACCCCGGAGAACGAAGAGGAAGACGAAGAGGAAGAGGCCGACGACGAGGAGCAGCACGTCGAGCACATTGGCGGCGACGCGATGGAGGAGGTGCCTTATCGCGCCCCTCGCCTGCGCCGCCAGTACAAGATTCAGGAAGTCATCAAGCGCCGCCAGGTGCTCCTCGTGCAGGTGGTCAAGGAAGAGCGCGGCAGCAAGGGCGCGGCGTTGACGACCTATCTTTCCCTCGCCGGGCGCTTTTGCGTGCTGATGCCCAACACCGCGCGCGGCGGCGGCATCTCCCGCAAGATCACCGACGGGGCCGACCGCCGACGCCTCAAGGAAATTGTCCAGGATCTCGAGGTGCCGGAGGGTATGGGCGTGATCCTGCGCACCGCCGGCGCTTCGCGAACAAAGCCGGAAGTCAAGCGCGACTTCGAATATTTGCTGCGCATGTGGGAAAGCGTGCGTGAGCTCACTCTCCGCTCGAGCGCGCCGAACCTCGTCTATGAGGAAGGCTCGCTCATCAAGCGCGCCATCCGCGATCTCTATGGGCAGGACATCGATGAGGTCCTCGTCGCCGGGACCGAAGCGCATCGCGAGGCGCAGGCCTTCATGCGCATGCTGATGCCGAGCCACGCCCGCAACGTCAAGCTCTACCGCGAGCCGACGCCGATCTTTGCGGATTCCGGCGTCGAGGCGCAGCTCGACGCGATGTTCTCCAATCAGGTCACGCTGAAATCAGGCGGCTACCTTGTCATCAACCAGACGGAGGCGCTCGTCGCGATCGACGTGAACTCGGGACGCTCCACGCGCGAGCATAATATCGAGGACACGGCGCTGCGCACCAATCTCGAGGCCGCAGACGAGGTCGCGCGCCAGTTGCGCCTGCGCGACCTCGCGGGTCTCATCGTCGTCGATTTCATCGACATGGAGGAAGGACGCAACAATCGCGCCGTCGAGCGAAGGATCAAGGAAGCGCTGAAGAACGATCGCGCGCGCATCCAGGTCGGACGCATCTCGCACTTCGGCCTATTGGAGATGTCGCGCCAGCGGATTCGCGCGGGCGTCGTCGAAGGCTCGACGGCCCCCTGTCCGCATTGCGCCGGCTCCGGCTCCGTGCGCTCCACGGCCTCGATCGCGCTGCATGTGCTGCGCGTTCTCGAGGAGGCGCTCGTACGCAGCGCCGCGCATGATGTCGTGCTGCGCACGCGCACGCCGGTTGCGCTTTACATATTGAATCAGAAGCGCGCGCATCTCGAGGCGATGGAGCAGCGGTTCGGCGTGCACCTCATGGTCGCCGCCGACGACTCGCTCACGGGCGCCAATTACCACGCGCTCGAGCGCGGCGAGCCGGCGAGCGGCCAGCGCGCCAGACCTTCCCCGCAACATCTGCGCGTCGACTCCCTGCCGCCCGAGCTCGAACAGGAGGAGGCGGAACCGGAAGTCGCGCTGGATATCGACGAAGCGGCGCCCATCGAAGCGGAAGCGCGCTCGAGAAGGCCGAACGAGCGCCGCGAATCGGAACCCGCACCAGAGGGCGACGAACGCGTCTCCGAGGAAGCCGAAGGCGAGGAATTGGCCGACGGGCAGCCGCGCTCGCGCCGACGCCGACGGCGGCGCGGACGGGGCGGTCGCGACGAATTCGCTTCGAACGTCGGCGAAGCGTCTGAACCCTTTTCGGATCAGCTTCCGCTGGAGGAGCTGACGCAGCCCTCCGACGAGGGCTTGGCCTTCATGGCGCAGCTCGAGGATCAGCCCGCCGCGGACGGCGAAAACCGGCGCCCGCTGCGCGGAAGGGGCCGCAGACCCGGGCGTTGGACTTGCTCCAATCCGCTCGCGCCGGAATTCCGCAATCCGCAGGCGCTGCCGGACGGCGAGTTGGCCGCGACGGATTTCGTCGGCGACGAGAATTGCGCGGCGGAGCCTGTTGAAGCGCCGCAGCCTGAGTTGGTCGAGCCGTCCCTCGACACGCCGCAGCAAGCCTCGACGATCGCGCCCCCCCTGCCCGAGTTTGTTCCTCAGAACGGGCCGGTCGCGGGCGCCTCGCCCGCGGAGCCGGAGTCGCGCCACGCCTCACGCGCGGAAGTGGTCATCACCCAGGCCGATCCCGCTGCGCCCAAGAAGGGCGGATGGTGGCAGCGCGCACGAGCGACCTTCGGGGGTTGACCGCGCTACAACGCCCCGCGTCACGCCCGCTCTAAAAGGCGGCGTGACGCACAGAAGCTCTATCGGTGATCGCCAGTTTTCTTGCCGAGAAGATAATAGGAAGGAGCGATTCCTTTTCCCTTCAAATCAACGTTGCCGCCGTCTGAAAATAAAAAGTCGTCCGCGAGGCGAACCCTCACTGTCTCCGACACATGGATTTGATTGGGAGCGGACGTATTCTCATAGCGGCTGGCGACGTTCACGACGTCGCCCCACAAGTCGTAAGAGAACCTCTTCGTGCCAAGAACCCCGGCGGCGACCGTCCCAGTATGCATGCCCATGCGCATCTCGACCGTATAGGCGCTCATCGCCGAGAAACTCTGGACGAAAGCGATCGCCTCTAGGGCGAATTCTGCGACATGCTGGCAGTGTAGCGGGTCACGATTGGGAACCCCGCCGACGACCATATAGCTGTCGCCGATGGTTTTGATCTTTTCGACACCATGCTTCTCGCTCAGATCGTCGAACTTGCCGAAAAGCGTATTCAAGAGCTCCACAGTCTCATGAGGACCTAATTTAGCGGCAAGCTCTGTAAATCCGACAATATCCGAGAAAAACACAGTGACCTCGGGGAAAACTTCGGCGATGACCTCTTCTCCGCCTTGCAGCCTTTGCGCGATCGTAGCGGGAAGGATATTGTGCAGAAGCTTCTCGGACCGCAGCTTCTCGTCGTTGAGCTCGACGGCCGTCTGTTCCGATATGGCGATCTTCTCCTGGAGCGCCGCAAAAGCGCTTTTGAGATGCTTCGTCATGGAGCCGACAGCGGCGGCCAATTCGCCGATTTCGTCGCTTCCCGCAACGGACACCTCCGCCTCGAGGTTGCCTCTGCTGATTTCCTTGACCGCCCCCATCAAACGGGCGGTCCTCTGCAGAAAGCGCTTACGCAAAACGACGATGTAGGCCAGCACGATCGAAAATAACGCTCCACCGAGATAAATATTAGCTCTGATCAGTTGAGAAACAAATTTTTCATTCTGCTCAAGGATGGCTGAGAACCTCTCTCCCACTAGCTGTTTTAGGTCATAGACGAGCTTGCTCAACTCGCCATTGTCCTTCAGATAGCTTTCACCGTAGAGAAGCTTTTCGGCCAAAGCCATGTCGGGCTTGCCCTTTTTGACGAATTCGCCGGTCCCATCGTCAAACACACCGAGAACCGCATGCATCGCGCGCCGCTCGACAGACGACATGGTTGATAATAAGCTCTCGGCCTTTTTTAAAAGATTGAATTCATGAACCGTCAAATCGAGTTTCAAGAACTGCGCTTCAAGAGAGATTGCGCCTTGCGCTTTGCGCTCTGGTTCGGGCATTAGTTTGGCCGAGACTAGATCCCAATATTCCCATCCGTAGTCCGGGGGTCGCGCGATCTTTCCCTCGAAAATATCCAAGAGCTCATCATAATGGCGCAATATAATCGGATCTTTTGTGGCGACGTAACCGCGTGCAAATCTCGTCGCCCATTGGGAAGAAATCACCAAATCGTCCGACAGTGACGTTATTCGATTGAGCTGCCTCTCGGATTCGATCCGGCGCTTGTCGGCTTCCCCCAGGAAGAAGGCCAACACCAGATTCGCGCCCGCCAGCAGAATCAGCGTCGCGAAAAACACGGAGAATAGGGCTCTAAGCTTCATGACTGTTCATCGGGGGCGCCCTGGCTATCGACGGCAAGAATCATCGAATCTGCAAAGTTTTACAAGGTCACGCTCGATCGTTGCCCGGCGGATCGTTAAAGACTGGTGCGTCACGCGAGCTTGCGCAGCCATTCGGCGAGACGGTCCAGTCCCTCGGTAACCTCCTCCTCGCCCCCGGCATAGGAGAGCCGCAGGGTCTTTTCCCCGCGCGCGCGGTCGAAATCGACCCCAGGCGTCGCCGCAACCCCCGCCTCTTCCAGCATGCGGCTGCAGAATGCGACGGAGTCCTGCGTCAAATGCGCGACATCCGCATAGATGTAGAAGGCGCCGTCGGGGGGCGCGAAACGCGGCAGGCCAATTTGAGGAAGCCCCTCGATGAGCCGCGCGCGACTTTTCGCATAGCCCGCCTTGATCGCTTCCAGCTCCTCGCGCGCCTCGAAAGCCTCCAGCGCGACGCGCTGCGCCAGCGTCGGGGCGCAGATCGCGAGCGACTGCTGGAGGCGTTCGATCGGGCGAGAGAGACTGTCGGGCGCAACAATCCAGCCGAGGCGCCATCCCGTCATCGCGTAATATTTGGAGAAGGAGTTTACGATGATCGCGTCGCGCCAGAAGCGCAGGGCGCTTGGCGCAGGAGCCTGATATTCGAGCCCGTGATAGATCTCGTCGGCAACGAGCGTGACGCCAGCCTCCTCGCAGAAAGCCGCGATCCTCTCCAACTCTTCACTCGAGATTATCGATCCGGTGGGATTGGCGGGGCTCATGAGCAGGAGTTCGTCGAGGCGCGCGCTGCAATGCGCCGCTTCGATCAACGCCGCGGTCGGCGCAAAACGCGTTTCCTCGCCAATCTGAATTGGAACCAGCACCAGACCCAAGGCTTCGAGAATATTCAGATAGGCGGGATAGCCCGGCGCCGCAACGCCAATGCGCGCGCCGACGTCGAAGGCTGAGATGAAAGTGAGCAGGAAGGCGCCCGACGAGCCTGTCGTGATCATCACGCGCTCAGGGCTGAGCTCGACGCCGTAATGCTCGCAATAGTGGCGAGCAATGCGCGCGCGCAGCGCAGGGTCCCCTGCGGCCTCGCCATAGCCCGGCGCGCCATTGCGCAAGGCCGCCGTCGCCGCCTCGAGCATGCGCCGAGGCGTCGGCGCGCCCGGCTCGCCCAGCTCCATGTGGATAATGCGTCGCCCTTCGCGCTCAAGTCGACGCCCGGCGCGTAGCACATCCATCGCCAGGAAAGGCGCGACGGCGGCGCGATGTGAGGGGATGGGCGCAGACATGCGGATGCTCCTACTCCCCTCCCCGCGGCCGAAAACGTCGATCGTAGTCCGCATCATAAAGCGCGCTCTCGCGAAACGTCTCTGCGGCGAGCGCGGGGCCGACGAGGATCAGCGCGGTGCGCTCGATCGGATCCGCCGCTACGCAGGCCTCGATTGTCGCAAGCGTCGCGCGCAAGACGCGTTCGTCGGGCCATGAGGCGCGAAACACCACCGCAACCGGACACTCCGCCCCATAGTGGGGCGTGAGCTCTTCCACGACGCGCGCAAGCGCATGGATTGAAAGATGGATCGCGAGCGTCGCGCGGGACTTTGCAAAAACATGCAGCGTTTCGGTCGGCGGCATTGCAGAGGCGCGCCCGCTCGTGCGGGTCAGCACGAGGGACTGCGCGACCTCGGGCAGAGTCAATTCACGCTTCAGCGTGGCGGCGGCAGCCGCGAAGGCCGGCACGCCCGGCGTCATCGTGTAGGGGATGCCGAGGCGGTCGAGGCGACGCGTCTGCTCGCCGACGGCGCTCCAGATCGCGAGATCGCCGGAGTGAAGCCGCGCCACCTGAAGACCTTGCCGATGCGCGCTCTCCATCTCGGCGAGGATCGCGTCGAGCGACAGCGGCGCGGTGTCGATGATGCGCGCGTCTTTCGGACAATGCGCGAGCACACCCTGTGGCACGAGCGAGCCGGCATAGAGGCAGACCGGCGAGCGAGCGATCAGATCGCGGCCGCGCAGCGTCAGGAGATCGGCGGCGCCCGGACCCGCGCCAATGAAATGCACCGTCATGCGTGCGCTCCGTTCTGCGCTTCGGCGATCGCGCAGGCGAGCCGTTCGGTCGCAAGGCGCGGCGCCAGCAGGCGGCTCCCCGCTCCCGCCCCGGCGAGCGCCAAAGCCTCGACGAGGCTGCCCACGCCGAACATGGCTTTCACGCGAAACGAATGGGTGAGAAGCTCAGCCTCGCGCGCCTGCAACGCTTCCAGCGGCAGCAGCATGAAGCGCGCGCCGAGAATTTCAGCCGCCGCACGAAATTCATCTTCGTTTTCACGGCCGGCAAGTGCGGTGAAGACCGCGCCCTCGACACCGACCCCGCAGCGCGTCGCGGCCTCGCGAGCGAGCGCGGCGAGCGCAAGCGCGTCAACGCCTCTGCGTCCGCCGACGCCAATCGAGTAACGCGCGCTCACGGCTTACGCCCTCGCCATTGCAGCACGCCCATAGCCGGGTCCAGCCCATGGAAACGCCCCACGGCGCGCGCCTTTGCGATCTGCACCTGCACGAGATCGCCGCCATGCGCCGCGAATGCGTCAAAGAGAAATGCCTGCGTTTCGATCGTGACCGCATTGACGACGATGCGTCCGCGGCTTGGCAGCGCCGTCCACGCGACTTCAAGCGTGTCGCGCCCCCCTCCGCCGATGAACACCGCATCGGGGCCGGCAAGGCCTTCCAATGCGCCCGGCGCCGCTCCGCGCACAATCTCGAGATCGGGAACGCCGAGAGCGGAAGCGTTTCGCGCGACGCGAGCGGCGCGCGCCTCGTGGCGCTCAATCGCGATGGCGCGATTGGCGGGATCGGCGAGCATCCATTCGATCGCGATGGAGCCCGCGCCGGCGCCGATATCCCAGAGACGCTCGCCCCTCCGCGGCGCCAACGCCGCGAGCGTGATGGCGCGAACGTCGCGCTTGGTGAGCTGTCCGTCATGCTCGAACCATTCGTCCGGAAGGCCCGGCGCCAAGGGGATGACGCGCGCATCGGGATCGGCGACCAGCTCGACGGCGACGGCGTTGAGCGGCGATATGTCCTGGAGCGCGAATTCGGCCGCTGCCGCCGAACGGATCCGCTCGCGCGCACCGCCGAGATTTTCGAGCACATGCACGCAAGAGCGCCCAAAGCCTCGCACTGCGAGATGTGTCGCGAGGCGCGCGGGAGTCGTCCCATCCCAGGAAAGCGCAATGAGCCGTCTTTTCGGCTGCAGATGCGGCGTCACCCGCTCGAAGGCGCGGCCGTGCAACGACAGGAGCGCGCAATCCTGCTGACTCCAGGCGAGGCGCGCCGCAACCAGCGCGAAGGTCGAAGGCGCCGGCAGGCAGAAGATCTCTTGCGGAGCGATTTTTTCGGCGAGCGTCGCGCCAACTCCAAAAAAGAACGGATCGCCCGAAGCCAGCACGACAGTGGGCGAGCCGCGACGCTCGATCACCTGCGCCACGCCCAGCGAGAAGGGAGAGGGCCAGGGGCGCTGCGCCGCCGGCGTCGGACCAACGAGCGCCAGATGCCGCGCGCCGCCGAATATAGCAGTAGCCCCATCGATGATCGCGCGCGCCGTCGAGGGCAAGGCGCCGTCCTCGCCGACGCCGACGATCGTGAGCCAGCGCCCGGTCACGGGACGCGCCGCGACGTATAGACGAATGGTCGCGCGCCTTGCCGCTCGATAAGTCTTGTGCCCTTGGCGCCGACGATGACAAGCGTCGCCATGTCGACCTGCGAGAGATCGGCGCCCGATAGCTGGCTAATGACGATCTCCTCCTCTACGCGTCCGATTGATTTGGCGAAAGCGACCAGCGTGGCGGGTGGAAGATTTGCGCGCAAAATTGCGAAAGCGTCGAGGATGCGGTCCGGGCGCGCGCGTGAGGCGGGGTTGTAGAGCGCGATGACGAAGTCGCCGCGCGCGGCGCATTCCAGCCGCGTCGCGATCGTCTCCCAAGGTTTCAAATTGTCGGAGAGCGAGATCGCGCAAAAATCGCCGCCAAGCGGCGCGCCGAGCCGAGCGGCGGCGGCGAGCATTGCCGAGACGCCCGGCAGCACTACTACGTCGAGGCCGCGCCAAGCCGGATCGCCCATATCGATCGCCTCGAACACGGCCGCCGCCATCGCGAAGACGCCGGGATCGCCGCCCGACACGAGTGCGACCTGCCTTCCCTCCGCCGTGCGCCGCAATGCTTCGCGCGCGCGCTCCAGCTCGACGCGGTTGTCGCTCGCGAGGCGCCGCTGCCCGTCGCGGAGGGGGAGCCGCGCGAGATAGGGGGTATAGCCAATGAGGTCCTGCGCCGTCTCCAAGGCCTTCCGCGCATCCTCGGTCAGATATCCGAGTTCGCCAGGACCGAGCCCGACGACATAGAGACGGCCCTGCATCGCGTTCACGGCCTTCGCCCCTGCCCCGGTGCGAGCACCATCGCGAAATAGGGCGCGGCGTCGTCGAGCTTCTCGCGCAGCGGCAGAATCTTTTCGCCCGCCATCGTGCCGCGTTCGACATAGATCGAGCGCTCGACGAGGCCAAGCCGCGTCAGCACGCGTCTAAGCTTCGGAAAATTTCCGCCAAGCTTCATCACGACGGCGGCGTCCGCCTCGGAGAGACGGCGTTCGAGACCTGCCTCGTCCAAGGTGGCGGGCACGACCATCAATGTGTCGTCGCCCCAGGCCATCGGCGCGCGCGCCGCGGCGAAGCAACCGGACATGCCGGAGACGCCGGCGCAGACTTCGACGCGAAAGCGTTGCTCCAGCCGCACGAAGATATGCATGAAGGAGCCATAGAACATCGGATCTCCTTCGCAAAGCAGCGCGACATCGTAGCCGGCGGACAGCCGCTCCGCGAGGCGTTCGGCGCTTTCCACATAAAAACCGCGCAGCGCATCGACATATTCCGACGTGTAGAAAGGGCGCTCGGTCGTCATCGGATAGGCGAGCGCGATTTCCTCGCAGTCTGGACGCAGATAGGGACGCGCGATGCTGCGCGCGTGACTGTCCCGCCGAGCCTTGGCGAAATAGGCGACCACACGCGCTGCGCCGATGAGACGCACGGCCTTCATCGTGACGAGCTCTGGATCGCCGGGCCCGAGACCGACGCCATAGAGAACGCCCGCGCCGCTCATTCGCGTTCGCTCGCCAGAGCATTGACCGTCGCCGCCGCCATGGCGCTGCCGCCCTTGCGGCCCTTGACGACGATGTAGGGAATGGCCTCCTGCGCCGATAGCGCCTCTTTGGATTCCGCCGCGCCGACGAAGCCAACGGGCATGCCGATGATCGCAGCGGGTTTTGGCGCGCCCTTGTCCAACATCTCGAGCAGATGAAAAAGAGCCGTCGGCGCATTGCCGATTGCGACAACCGCGCCGCCGAGCTGGTCGCGCCAGAGCTCCAACGCCGCGGCGCTGCGCGTGGCACCGAGCCTTTGCGCGAGCGCCGCGACGCTGGGGTCGCTGAGCGTGCAGATGACCGCGTTCACAGCCGGAAGCCGCGCGCGGGTCACGCCATGCGCGACCATATTGGCGTCGCAGAGGATCGGCGCGCCCCCATTGAGCGCGCGCCGCGCCGCTTGGGCCGCGCCAGGCGAGAACACAATGTCGTCGGCGACCTCAACCGAGCCGCAGGCGTGGATGACGCGCACCACGACGCGCTCCTCCTCAGGCGAGAAGCGCGCGAGCTTCGCCTCGGCGCGGATGATCGCGAAGGAGCGCGCATAGATCGCCGCGCCGTCGTGGATATAATCGTATTGACCGCTCACCGGCCGAGCCCCTCGGCGCGCTCTGCCAGCAAGCGCATGGCCGCGTCGAGCCCGAGCCCCCGCACCGAGGGTTGCGCCCCGGCGCCTCCATCGAAAACGAGATCGAAAAAGCCTTCGCCGCGAGCGACGAGCGTCGCGGGCGAAGCAGCCGGGCGCGCGCAGCTCTTGGCGCAGCCCGAGACATGCAGCCCAACGCCGTCATGCGCCAAACGCGCCGCGAGCGGCGCAAGCTCGTCCAAACGCTCGCGCGTGGCGCCGAGAGCCTGCGGACATTCGGGCGCGCCGGAACAGGCAAGAAGGGCGAGCCGAGGATCTTCCGCGTCTACGATGAACCCCAACTCGCCCGCGGCGCGCACCATCTGCTCAGCGTCGGCCTGCGACGGCAGCGGGACGAGGATCATGCGCCAGGGGGAGATCCGCAGCTCGGTCGCGCCGCAATCCTCGGCCACGACGACGAGGCGAGAGAGCTGGGTGGCGTCGAGACGCGCATAGGGAACGCCGAGCCCCGCCAACCACAGATCGCCGATCGCTCCGGCGCCAATAAGCGTCACGGACTTGGCAGGGGGCCTCGGGTTGCGATGTTGGTCAGCTTCCAGACCCGCCTCGCGGAAAACCACGTCGGCGCCGAGCTCGGCGATGAGCGCGCGCATGCGCCGGCGCGCGAAGGGCGCTTCAGAGCGCAGGCGAATGAAGGCGCGCGCCAAGGCCATCGCCGCTTCCGCCGCCTCGCCGACCGCAAGCCGCACGGCGACGTTGCGCGCGCCCTCGGCGACGAGGCGAACCTCTCCCTCGCCGATCTCGAGACGAATGTCGGCTACGACATCGGCGAGGCCCGGTCCAGCGTCGTCGGCCAGAAAGAGGAATTTCGACGGCAGGGATCTCAGAGTCGTGTCGCGCGCGAAGGCTTGCGCCAGAGACTTAACCAACGCGTCGGCCTCACCGGGCAGGGGCGAGGACAGGATGTTCAGCGCGGCCTCCATGCCCATGTCCGGCGCGGTGAGCCCCGCGCAGGCGAGACGCATCAGCGCCGGGGCGTAGCATTTGTCGCTCAGGCCACGCAGTTGCATCTGCGCGCGCTGCGATACATCGATACGGCCATTGCCGCAATCGCGGGAGACGCCCGCAATCTCCTCCGCCTGCGCGAGCGTGAGCCTCGAGCCGAGAATTTTCGGACGCATGAGCAGGCCGTCGCCGCTCTGCATCGGTTGCAGCGCGCCGGGACACCAGCCCTTGATGAGCGGCGCGCCCGAAGCGCCTGCGCAAAGCTCAGCGATGTGAGTCATCAAGCGCCTCATGGGAAAGATGCGCGCTGTTGCGCCGGCTGCGCCAAAGTCCGCGCGACAGCGCCTCGGCGAAGACGAGCTCGATGGCCTGGAGCGCGCGCGGATTTTCGCGCTCGAGGAAGGCTGAAACCTCCGCGTCGCCGAGCGTCGCCCGATGCACGAGATCGAATTGCGCGTCGCTGACCAGACGCCCGAGCGCCGCGAAGGCGTAGAGATTGTCGATCGCTTCGGCGATTTCCGCCGCGCCGCGATGGCCGTGCCGCATCTGCCCGGAAAGCCAGCGCGGATTGGCCAGCCTGCCGCGCAAGACGCGCGCGACCTCGCTCTCAAGGCTGCGAGGGCGCGGCCGCGCCGGATCGGTGAGGTCGAGATGCGTCAGCGAAGCCGTCCCCCCGAGCGCGCGATTGGCGGCGCTAAAGCCGCCTTCAAACTCCGCGAAGGCGGAACCCGCGAGCAGATCGGTTTCCGCCATGTCCTGCACATGGACGAGCGCGTCGGCTCCGGCGATGCGCGCCGCAAAACTCTCGCGCGCCGGATGGCTTTCGCCCTCTCTGTCGTAAGCGAAGCCGGCCGCATCGAGAAAGGCCGCGCCAAGCTCCTCCCTCTCCTTCCAGGCGCCGCGCTGCAGCGTCTCGCTCAGTCCGAGTCCATAGGCGCCCTGGGCGGCGCCGAAGACGCGCTCGAGCCCGCTTGCGCGAAAACGAATCAGCGGATTGAAGACCTCGTCCTCGTCGAGCGCGGCGACTGCGCGCACGGCGTCATGAAAGAGCGCGACAAGCCCCGGGAACATGTCGCGAAACACGCCTGAGACATGCAAAGTCACGTCGACGCGGGGGAAGTCGCGCCGCGCGGCGGAAACGATCTCGAACCCCGAGACCCGCCCGGTCGCATCGTCCCACATCGGCTCGACGCCCAGAAGCGCGAGCGCCTGTGCGAAATCCTCGCCGCCGGTACGAATCGTCGCGCTGCCCCAGAGGTCGAGCACCAGCGAGCGCGGCCAATCCCCTTGCTCGCGCGCATGGCGCGTCATCACCTCTTGCGCTGCGCGCCGCCCGATGTCGTAAGCGCTGCGCGTCGGCGCATGGCGCGGATCGATGCAAAAGAGATTGCGCCCCGTCGGCAGCACGTCCTGGCGACCGCGAGACGGAGCGCCGGCCGGGCCGGGCTCGACGAAACGCCCGGAGAGTGCAGCCAGCAGCGCCGCCATTTCCGCCTGCGCGCAGGCTTCTCGCATCGGCTCCGCGTTCTCGGCTCGGCCGAAGACGTGCAGCCCGTCGCCGATGCGAAGCTCCTTGACGTCACAGAGCCAAGCGTCGAGGCGAGAAAGCGCTTCGGCTTCGTCCATTGCGCCCGCGGCGCCGCATTCCTGCGCAAGACCGCAGCGTTGCGCCTCGTCCAGGATCGCACCGGCGATACGCTTCGCCCGACGCGGATCGAGCGCGGCGGATTGCGCGAATTCATCGAGCATCTGCTCGAGCCGCGCGGCGTCGTCATAGAGCTGCGCGTCTTGAAGCGGCGGCGTCATATGCCCGATCGTCACGGCGGCAAGGCGGCGCTTCGCCTGCGCCGCTTCGCCAGGATTATTGACGATGAAGGGATAGAGCACAGGCGTCGGTCCGAGCAGCGCCTCCGGCGCGCAATCTGGCGCGAGCATGACCGATTTACCCGGCAGGAACTCCAACGTGCCATGCGCGCCGAGATGGATCAGTGCATCCATGCGGTGGTGGCTGCGCAGCCAGAGATAGAAGGCGACAAAGGCGTGGCGCGGCGCGGCTTCGCAGTCGTGATAGTTCTCGCGGCGTTCCGCGCGCGCGCCGCGATCGGGCTGGAAGGCCACGACGACCTTTCCGCTTTCGATGCACGAGAAACGAAAAGCGCCATTCACGCAGGCCGGATCGTCCTGCGGCGCTCCCCAGCGGGCCTCGACGCTCCGCGCAAAGCTTTGAGGAAGCGCCGCGAAGAGCGCACGATAGCGCTCAAGCGAAAGCTCGAAGAAGCGCAGGCCTTCCTCGAGCGTTCGGATGAGGCCAATTCCAACGTTCACGCGCAGCTCGAGCGCGCCGCCGACATCATAGCCCGCTTTGTCCAGCGCCGCGACAATCGCATGAGCGCTCGCCTCTGCATCGAGGCCAATCGCATAACCGCCGCGGCCGCGCCGCGCCGGATAGTCGGAGAGGATGAGCGCGAGCGCCTTTGTCTCGTTGGGCTTACGCCGCAGGCGCGCCCAGTTCGCGGCGAGCGCCGCAACAAAGGCGACGCGCGAAGGCTCCGGCGCGTGGCGCGGCGCGTCGAACTCGCTCGCCGCATAGGTCTGCGCCCTTTCCTTGAAGGAGATCGCGCGCGTGAAAATGCGGCCGTCGACCTCGGGGAGCACGATGTTCATCGCGAGATCCGCGCCGCCGGCCCCCCGCTTCGATCGCTCCCACGCCTCCCGCGTCGAAGTGGCAAGCGCCGCCTGCAGCACCGGCGCATCCGCAAGATCGAGAATGGAGCCCTTAGTCCCCCGCGCGGAGAAAGCTGTCGTGTTCAAAATGACGTCGGGCGCAAAGGTCTTCAAAGTCTCGCGCAACAGAGCTTCGCTTTCGGCCTCCTTGAGACTCGTCACATAGACCGCTTTGACAAAGAGCCCCTGCGCGGCGACCGCGTCCGCGAGCGCGAGGATAGGCGCCGTGTCGCCGCAGAGATAAGCGGAGCGGTAAAAGACGATCAACGCGCGCTCTTTGCACAGGCCCTCACGCCGCGCCGCCTCGTAGCGACCCGCGGTCGCGATGGCGATGGGCTCACGCCAACTGACGCCGTGTCCCATGAGCGCGTCCGCATAGTCCAGGAAGCGCGCGAGGTTCTCGGGGCCTCCACGGTCGAAATAGGCCCAAATGCGACGCGAGCTCTCTGCATCGAGCGTCGATGCGGCGCCGAGCCTGGGATCGTCGATCGCGTCGCCCGGAACAAGCGCTAGCTCGAAATCCTTTGTTCGCGCGAGTCTCGCAAGCTCCTCGACGCCATAAGGCCAATAGTCCTTTCCGCCGAGCAGGCGCGCGACGACAAGCCGCGCGTGGCGGACGACTTTCTCGAGATAGAGATCGACGGAGAAGGGATGTTTGAGCTGCGCGATCGAGGCGCAGCGCAGGCTCGCGCCCTCACCTCGCGCCTCGCGAAGCGCAGCCAGAAGCCGAAGCTCGGAATCCGAGAAGGACAGGAACACTACCTCCCCGGGCGTCTGCTCGAGGTCGACCGCGGCCTCGCCTTCGTCCAACCGGTGCAGATCGCGCGGAAGCAGATGCATGCGCTCAGCGCCCCAAAAGTCGTTGCGCTATCGCTTCGCGATCGAGCCCCTTGCGGCCGATCACGACGAGACGGCTGGCGCGCGCTTCATCCGCTCTCCAAGGGCGGTCGTAATGATGCTGGAAGCGTACGCCCACTCCCTGAACGAGCAGGCGCATGGGCTTGCCCGAGACCTCGACAAAGCCCTTCATTCGCAGCACCTCATGCGCCGCCGCAACCTGAGACAAGCGCGCGACCAAACTCTCCGGGTCGACGGCTGGCGCGACATCGACGACGAAGCTATCGAAATCGTCGTGATCGTGATCTTCCTCGGCTTCGTGACGGGTCGGGCGATTGGCCAGATCGGATTGAATGGTCGCGCCGACGCCGAGCGCGACCCGCGGATCGACTACGCCCCGGCGCGCGCGAAGGATGCTGGCGCGGCCGGCGCCCGAGCGCAAAATCTCCATCACGCGCGCTTCCTCCTCGGGAGCAAGCAGGTCGATCTTGTTCAACACGACGATGTCGGCGCAGGCGATCTGATCCTCGAAAACTTCCTCAAGGGGGTTCTCGTGATCGACGCTAGCGTCGTCCGCACGCTCTCGCGCCAGCGCCTCGAGATCGTCGGCGAAGCGCCCCTGCGCCACTGCCGGACCGTCGACAACCGCGACGACGCCGTCGACGAAGAGCCGAGAGCGAATCTGCGGCCAGTCGAAGGCTTTGACCAGGGGCCTGGGGAGCGCAAGGCCCGAGGTTTCGATGACAATATGCTCGGGCGGCGCGTCGAGCGCCAGCAGCGCTTCGATCGCCGGAACGAAGTCGTCGGCAACGGTGCAGCAAAGGCATCCATTGGCGAGCTCAACGATATGCGGCGCCTCGCAATCCGCGCCCCCACACGCCTGCAGGATCTCGCCGTCAACGCCGACATCTCCGAACTCGTTGATAACGAGCGCGAGGCGCCGGTCTTGCGTCGCCTCGACGAGATGGCGGATGAGCGTGGTTTTTCCAGCGCCCAGAAAGCCCGTAACGATGGTGGCCGGGATTCTCCCGCTCATGCTCGCCTCACGGATTTGTCGCGCGGATTAATGGCGTGCAACGGGCGCAAAAGCCGACAGGATTCCGGGGCCCGGAAAAAGAGAAAAAAAGTTCATGGTCCTCTCCTTGCCGCCCCGCCGGCGGCGTCTTGCGGGCTTTCGACGGCAGGTCTCCTGGCTTGCGGGTTAAAAGCTCGCGCCGCCTTCCCGCAGTCTTATGCCCGCAGTGGCGTTTGGCGCGGCCTCGCCGCTCACAGTTGCGGGGGCAGCCGCGGGATCGGAAAGCTCCTCACCGCGTTCCCTTTTCACTTCTCGCGAAGAACCGTCTGCACTCTTTTAGGCCCGCTGTCCCGGTGCGTCAAACGGCGAAACGCCGCGCCCGCTCGCCTCAGATGCCCAAAGCCATCATCTGGATGATCGCAGGCGCAATTACCACGACAAGGAGAACGGGGAGGAAGAACACGATCATGGGAACGGTGAGCTTCGGCGGCAAGGCCGCCGCCATCTTCTCCGCCTCGGTCATGCGCTGATCTCTCGACTCCTGCGCCGACATGCGCAGAGCATGGCCGAGGGGCGTGCCGTATTTTTCCGCCTGCACGAGCACGGTCACGAGCTGCTTCACCCCTTCGAGCCCCGTCCGCTCGTGAAGATGCTGATAGGCCACGCGGCGGTCCTCCAGGAAAAAGAGCTCGGCGGTCGAGAGCGCGAATTCCTCCGCGAGCTCGCCCGACTGCATGCCGATCTCCTGGCTGACCTTGCGAAAAGCATGCTCGATCGACATGCCCGAACTCGACGCAGATCAACAAGAGATCCATCGCGTCGGGGAAGGCGCGCTTCATCTTTGCCTGCCGCTTCGTGATCGTATTGGCGAGAAAAAGCTCAGGCGCCTTCACACCCAGATAGACGGCGCCGAGCACGATCGCCGCGAGGATCGGTAGGCTCAGGCCGAAATCATCGATGGCGAGGAGATAGAAGAGCGTGGCGGATGCGAGCGCGATGGGGGAAACTAGGCGAAAGAACAGGAACGTCGTTTCCGCCGCAGGCCCGCGGAAGCCCGCCAGCGCCAGCCGAGCTTTCGCATCTTGTGTGCTGAGCCATTTCGACAAGGAGAAACGCTCGACGATCTCCTTCATGAAAGGCTTGAATTGCTGGTGACGCAGACTCGCATTGTTCGGCTGGGCCATGGCCGTCGCCTTCATCCGCGCGCGCTCGCGCGCGCGGATCCGCTCCCGCTCGACGCCGACCTGCTTCATCCGCCGCGCCAGAGTGTCGTCACGAAACATCGTCATGGCGAGCACTACGAGGGTGACGAGCACGCCTGCCCCCGCCAGCCATGTCGTGAGCTGGTCGCCGTCGGAGAAGAAGTTGACGATGTCGTCGGCGTTCATGGATCCGGCCGCTATGCTACCCTGTCAAAAGTCGAAGTCGATCATCTTGCGCATGATCAGTACGCCGAACATCATCCATGTGAGGCTGCCGCCGACGACGATCTTCCCTCCATTCATGGTGAAAAGCGTCATCAGGTAATTCGGCTGGAGGAAATAAAGAGCGAGACAGACCACGAAGGGCAGGCTCCCGATGATGCCGGCGGACACCTTCGCCTCCGTGGACATCGCCTTGATCTTTCCTCTCATCTTCTTGCGATCCCGCAGTACGGTAGAAAGGTTCGAGAGCGATTTGGATAGATTTCCGCCCGTGTTCTGCGTGATGCTGATGACGATTGCGAAGAAGGAAGCTTCGGGGATCGGCAACCGCTCCGCCAGCCGCTCGACCGCCTCGCCGACCGTGAGGCCGATCGCCTGCGCCTCCACGATTTGGCGAAACTCCGACTTGACGGGCTCGTGCGCTTCATTGGCGACAATACGGAAACAATCCGCCACGGGAAGCCCTGCCCGCACGCCGCGCACAATCACGTCTATCGCCCCCGGGAACTCGTCGATGAATTGATCGACCCTGCGCTTGCGCAGGAAGGAGAGAAACCACAGCGGCAAGCCGAAAACGCCGACGAACGCGCCGCCAAGCGACACAAGCGGATCGCCATTCAAGACAAACAGCGCGAACGCCAGAAAGGCGCCGATCCCACCAGAAAGAATGAAGAAGGTTCTGCGATCGAATCTCAGGCCCGCCTGGGCGATGCGCTGCTCGATGGTGACTTTCTTCTTCTCCTTTTCGGTTTCGAATTCCTTGAGGCTTTCAGCGACCGCCTTACGGCGTTTTGCCGGATCGACGCTGCGGGGCGGTTTTCCGTCCGGTCCTTCTGCGGCCCCAGAGCCGCCATTCGCCTCCGCGCCTTCCCGCCGCGCGCGCTCAGCGAAAAAAAGACCAGCAATAGAACGGCTGCGACCGCCACGCTCGCGACGGCGAACAGCGTCAGATTGTCTTCCATCGTCTCCGCCACTCCGGCCTCGGCTGCATCTCAAAAAGCGCGCGAAGGTCACGTTGCGCGTAAATCGATGCTCTTCCGTTAACCGCGAGCATCGGGAGACCCGCTCCATCGCCGACTGCTCGGCTGATGACAGTCAACCTCTGTCGTCGCGTTCGGCGGCGTCGAGAGGAGCTGCCAGCCGCTCCTCTTCGCCATAGTAACGCGCCCGGTCCCAGAAGCGCGGCCGTCCGATGCCGGTTGAACGATGCCGACCGATGATGCGGCCATTGGCGTCTTCGCCGATGATTTCATAGACAAAGAGCTCCTGCAGAGTGACGACGTCGCCTTCCGTTCCCAGCACCTCGGTGATGTGCGTGATGCGCCGCGAGCCATCGCGAAGCCGCGCCGCCTGCACGATGACGTCAATCGAGCTCACGATCATCTCTTTGATTGTCTTCGACGGCAGCGCGAAGCCGCCCATGGTGATCATCGACTCCAATCGGCTCAGCGCCTCGCGCGGCGAGTTTGCATGCAGCGTTCCCATCGAACCGTCGTGGCCCGTGTTCATGGCTTGCAGCAGGTCGAAGGCCTCCGGTCCGCGCACCTCGCCGACGATAATGCGCTCGGGACGCATGCGCAGACAGTTCTTGACGAGATCGCGCATCGAGATCGCGCCCTGCCCCTCAATATTGGGCGGTCTCGTCTCGAGGCGCACGACATGTTCCTGCTGAAGCTGCAACTCCGCCGCATCCTCACAGGTGACGATGCGTTCGTCATTGTCGATATAGCTCGTCAGACAGTTCAGCAGCGTTGTCTTTCCCGAGCCGGTTCCCCCGGAGATCAGCACGTTGCAACGCACGCGGCCGATGATCTTGAGAACCTCGCCGCCTTCGGAGGAGATTGCGCCGAAGCGCACTAGCTGGTCGAGGGTGAGCTTGTCTTTCTTGAACTTGCGGATCGTCAGCGTAGGGCCGTCAATCGAAAGCGGCGGCGCGATCACATTGACACGGGAACCGTCGAGGAGGCGCGCGTCGCATATCGGCGAGGCTTCATCGACACGCCTGCCGACCTGACTGACAATGCGTTGACAGATGTTCATCAACTGCATGTTGTCGCGGAAGCGGATGTTTGTGAGCTGAATCTTGCCGCCGACTTCGATGTAGGTCCTCAGCGCTTCGTTGCACATGATGTCGGCGATGTCGTCGCGGGCGAGCAGCGGCTCGAGCGGCCCGAATCCAAGAACGTCGTTACAAATGTCCTCGAGAAGCTCCTCCTGCTCGGAAATCGACATGACAACGTTCTTGATCGCAATGATCTCATTGACGATGTCGCGAATTTCCTCGCGCGCGCTGTCTGTGTCGAGCTTGGCGAGTTGGGAAAGATCGATCGCCTCGATGAGCGCACCGAAGATGAGGCTCTTCGTTATATAATATTCGTCGGATTTCTTGATCTCGCCCATGTTCGAACGGGCGGGCGCCGTTGGTCCGGCTCCGACTTTCGGCGACCCGACCTGAAGCTTTGTCGTCGCGGGGCTCGGCGCCTTCGGGACGTGCGCGGCCTCCGGCTGGCCTGGGAGCTTTCGCTTGCCGAACATCTCTCATTACCCTCTGCTGCGGCTCGTGAACGCTATGGACGACGCTTCCTTGGGGCGCATCGCCGCGATCGCGTCAACTCGCTTTCCTGCGGCCGACACGATCCAGAAGCGGACCGAGAAGAGCCTTTTTTGGTTTCCGAACGTCGAGCCGCCCCATGACGCGGCGCGCGATCTGGTCGAAGGCCTCGACGATCTTGGAGCCCGGGTCGAGCTCCGCCACCATCTGCCCATTGTTGGCGGCCGTTCCGAAAAGCTTGGCGTCGAAAGGAAAGGTCGCAAGCGGCTCCAGCTCGATGGCTTTGGCGAACTCAGCGACGGCGATCTCCGGGCGGCGCGGCGCGCCGATGTTGTTTAGGACGAGCTTCGGCGTGCGGTCGTTGGGTCTCGCTACGCGCATCACCTCGAGGATGGCCCGCGCGTTGCGCAAATTTGCGAGGTCGGGATTGGCAACCAGCACGAGTTCGTCGGCGCTGGTCAGCGCATGTCGCACCCAGGACGTCCATTGATGAGGAATGTCGAGCACCGTGCAGGAAGTCGTCGTGCGAAGCACGTCGAGAACGGGCTCCAAGGCGAGCTCCTGCAAACCATAGGGACGGTCCGTCGTTGCCGGCGCCGCGAGAAGATGCAGGTTCTCGCCGCATTTCGACAGCAGGCGATCGACGAGATTGGCGTCGACGCGCTCTGGTGAGAATACGGCCTCGGCAACGCCTTGCGGGGGGTCCTGGTTGAAATCCAAGCCGGCCGTTCCGAAGGCGAGATCCAGATCGGCAATGACCGTCTGGGTCTCCAGGCTCGTCGCGATCGACCAGGCGAGATTATGCGCGACCGTCGACGCGCCGACGCCTCCCTTGGCGCCCATCACCGCGACGAACCGGCCCAAAGCGGCGCCGACGGTGACCGTGCGACACATGCTGGATGAATTCGAGTATCGGGAGGGGCGCGACGACATAATCGCTCACGCCGCGCGCGATGAGCGCGCGATAGAGCGCGATGTCGTTTTCATGTCCGATGATAAGGACCTTGGTGCCCGCGTCGCAAGTTTCCGCAAGCGTGTCGAGATTCGCCATGAGATCCGCGCGCGCGCTCGTCGATTCGACGACGATCAGGTTGGGCGTCGGCGCCGATCGAAACGCCTCGATCGCGGCTGCGACGCCCCCGATGTTCACCTTCACTTGCGCTTTCGCCATGCGGCGATCCGCGGCGGCCTGCTCGACGACCTGGGCGATGGCGGGATTTTCGCAGAACGCTTGAATCGAGATCCTGGGAATTTGCGCGATCTGAACGAAGGCGTCGTCCGCGGCACCTTTGTATTTGACGAGAGCTTCGGTCATGCTTCACCCTCCCACGCCGCTGATGGCGCCGGACTTCGTCGCCCATCCGGTGCTTGGATCGGCGCCGGCGCGGACCTTGTTGATCGCTCGCATGCGCGTCTCTATGTCCTGCGGAGTCTCACCGCGCGGTCCCAGCAGATCGCGCGGATCGGCGAGCTGAGCCGAGAGGGTCGCCTGATTGGCGCAGCCGAAGTTCCAGAAGGCGCAATTCTGCCAGCCGTCGAGCGAGGCGCCGGAAGCGAGATCGTCCGGCCAATCGCCGCAGCGTCCCGCGACTTCCGCCTTGACGCCGGTGAAGGAGAGTTTGATGGGCGCGGCCAGCGCCGGGTCACGAACCGGATAGGAGCCGACGTAGATCGCCGCGCCGAGGCCGTGCCGCTCGAGATAGGCGCGAATGAGCTCGACCGAACGCCGCGCGCCCCTGGGTTCGGGGCCTCCCGAAGGCGCCAGCATCGTGATCACGCCACGCCCGAAGCGACGATACTGTCCCACAAACGCCAGCAATCGCCGCGCGGTCTCGGAATCGAGCGCGCCCCTCGCCGTCTGCGGAAGGAACTCGACACTCGTTGACGCTTCCGCCAGGACGACCGGATGGCGATCTCGATAGTCGAATCCGGGGTCGGCGGGCGCATAGACCTTATTCAGGCCGCAAGCCGTCAGCGGAGCGACGAGAACGAACAGCATAGCCGTACGCGTCGCGCGCCCCGCCTGACCGACGCTCGCTTTAACGAAGGGCGCTTTGCGATCTTCTCTCATCTGCGCCTGCTCCTGCATCGTCGCCCCCTCAGTCATGGATGAAGCCGATGCGGCCTTTGTAGTTACGCGTGAGTTCTGGATTGTTGCGCGTCGCATAGATGCGGTTGACGCGCCCAAGCAGCCAGGCCTGCGGGTCGCTCGCGTCCTGAAAATTGTCGTCTGGCCGCACCACTTGCTGCTGGGAAATCGGCTTCACGATGTAAGGGCAGACGATGACGAGGAGCTCGGTCTCCTGGCGCTGATAGTCGCTAGAACGAAAGAGCGCGCCAAGCACCGGCATGTCGAGAAGTCCCGGCAGGCCGTTAATCGCGTGGCCCGACATCTGCGTCAGCAGGCCCGCCGTGGCCATGGCGCCGCCGGAGGGAAGCTCGATCGTCGTTTCGTTTTTGCGCGTCTTGAAGCCTGGGACTGACGCTCCCGAAATCATGACCTGTGTCGTCAGATCGATCTCCGTCACCTCGGTGATCAAGTGGAGTTGAATGCGTCCCTCCGCCTGCACGACAGGCGTGAAGCCCAAAGTCACGCCATAGGGCTTGAAGGCGACAGCGGGGGCGCAGGAGTAGACGCCGCCGGCGCCGACGGCGCAGCCTCCCGGCCCCGGAACCGCGATCTCGCCGCCGACCACGACTTTCGCCGACTCTCCTGAAACCGCCGTCACCGTGGGTTCGGCGAGCACGCGCGCGACGCTGTAGCGCTCGAAGGCCTGCACGGTGAGCGAGGTTCCGCCGCCGGTGAGGTTCTTGAGCGTCAGGGCGCTCGGGCCGTTCAGCGCGCCGTTCACGGCGAAGGGATTGCCATTGGTGAGGACGCCCCAATTGCCAAGCACATCCGGATTCGCGCCGGTCGATACGCCAAGCTGCTTGAGAACGGTGCGCGACACCTCGGCGACCGTGACTTTCAACATTACCTGATCCTCGCCGCGGATCTGCATTCCGTCGATCACGCCCCCGGAGCCGTCCTCGTTCTTCTTCGCTGCGAATCCCTTGGCGATGTCCATCGCGCGCTGCGCGTCCCGGGGCGACGCGACGGAGCCCGTGAGAATGATCGTGTCGCTGACCGTGCGCACGGTGATTTTAGAATTGGGAATGGTCGCGCGCAACAGCGGCGTGAGCTCGCCCACGTCGCGACCCACGCTGATCTCGAAATCCGCGAAGCGCTGACCCTGCGAGTCCAGAGCAAAGACGGTGGTCTGGCCGAGGCCCGCGCCCATCAGGTAGATTTTGCGGGGCGTGCGCACCACGGCATTCACAACCGCTGGATTGCCGACCACGATCTCGGCCGCATCGCGCGGGAGATCGACCAGCACGGTCTTTCCTGCGCCCATCTGGATGCGCGTCGCTCTCCCCAGCTCGGCCGAGACATGGTTCGCGGCGAGGGGCTCGGCGAGGATTGGGCGCAGCGTCGGCGCGAGGGTGAGTGCAAGCGACAGGAGCGACGCGATCGCGTTCGTCATCACGCGAGGACGGGGGCGCGTCTCGAGTCCTTCGGCAAGCGGAACCGGTCGGCTCATCCAATGCATCATTCGCGTTCCATTTCGTTTTTGAGGCTCAACGCGGGCGCAGGCTGGTAGGCACGCCATAACGAACGATCGTCAGCGTGCTGTCGGGCGCTTCCGGCGGAAGAAGAGCCTGATCTTCCTTGGGACGCGCGTCCGAGATCGCCCGCAGCTCCAGCAGCAGCGTTCCCGAACGCTGCGCCAGCAGCACTTTCTCGGCTTGCACCGGATCGAGCTCCAGGGTCGCCGTGGCGCCCGTCGCAACGGCCTCGCCGTTTTTGGTCTCGACCGTCGGGCCGATGGCGAGCACGCGAACATTGGTCACGACGAGCTCGGAGCCGAGCACGTCGAAGCCATGCTCCTTGGTCAGCTCCGGCTCCCGGTAGACTTTGACGATGTCGACGCGGTCGTTGGGCAGAATGAAGCCACCCGCCGTCGTGTTGATCGAAACGTCAATGGCGACGGCGCGCATCCCGCTCAACAGCAGGGTCGACATCATGCTGGTGGAGGCGCCTTTGACATATCGATCGCGCCGAATCGGCTCTCCTTTGACGATCGGCGCGCGCACAAAGGCGCCCACGAGATCCTCGGCGGCGTTGGGACTCTCGGCCTTGGTCACGGCGCCTTTCGGAACGCTCGCCTTGGGCGTTTCAACCCAGCCAAAGTCGGTCTCTTTCAGAGCTGTTCCGTAACCAAGATCGCGCTTGGCGATGAGGATCTGATCGCTCATCGGCGGAAGGATCGGCGCCACGATCGCCGGAGGCTTGGCTTGCGGCGTTCTGTGCATGAAAAAATACGCCACGCCCCCACCGAGCAGCGGGAGGGCCGCGAGCAGGCCAATTTGCAATTTGTTCATGGGCGCCGCCTCAGTCTTGGCAAATCCGATTTCAAAGATTGAAGCCGATAAACCTCAACTTAGGGTAAACGAGATACTAAAATTAGCAATTGTATTCTGAAATCTACAATTTACTCCGCATGATATAGATGTAAATTACGTATAATTGAAAACACTATATTGTAGACGGCGTCGACCCTGCGCAGGTGCGGCGGCGGGAAGCGCCTCTTGCGCTCAGGCGCCTGCGAGGCGCAGCCAAAGGACTGATTGCGGGTAGACGAAGAGCGCCGCACAGGCGAGCGCAACGCCATAAGGAACGCCGCCGCTCTGGTCGGCAAGCCTGGCGACGAACTCCACCGAGAGGAGACACTGCGGCAAATCGTGTCGGCGCAACTCCAGGATCGCGAGCGTGAGCGCGCCGCCGATGAGCGACGCCGCCATGCCGTATTGCGCCAGAAGGCCCCAGCCGAGCCACAGCGCCGTCGCGGCCGCGAGCTTGGCGTCGCCGCCGCCGATCCAGGCGAAGCGATACATGACGAAGGTCAGAACCAGCATCGCCAGACCGGCGCTCACGTGCCACCCCATCGTCTCGAGAGGCACGCGAAGATAGGCGGCTAGGATCAAATAGGCGGCGACAAGAAGAAGAGAGACGCGGTTGGGAATTGTCATTGTCAGCAGATCGGAGAAGGCTGCGAAAATCATCAACAGCGGAAACACTGTGAGCGCTATGGAGTTGAGCATTGCATTGGTCCGTCAGTCGCGAGCCTTCGTTCTTTGGCGCGCCGCGGGTCTATCGACGCTGCGGCGCCACAAAAAGCGGCGTCGCTCCGGACGCCGCTTTTCAATGGGCTTCGGCGAGAATCCCGCCGAAGCGAGCATCAGGACGCCAGGTTGTTGGCGACGTCGTTGAACGTGGACTTCAGCTTCGTGCCGACCGAATTGAACGCGGCGATCGCGGCGATGGAGATCAAGCTCGCGATCAGGCCGTATTCGATAGCGGTCGCGCCCGACTCGTCCTTGAGAAATTTCGCGAAAAGTGTGTTCATTGAGTTGCTCCGAGGGTTTGGGGTCGCAGTTCATTCCCGCAGCGCTGGCAGAGGGCGCTACCGGAACCAGCTCGACTGTGGCGAGCAAATCTTTCCAAGGCGTTGAGTAGCGCGAGCAAACCCAGAATTATGCTTGGCGCTCGCGAACGCATACATTGAACTCGGTGTAAAAATATCGATCTAGCTAATCACCTATGGCGTAATCTCCCGCAAGCACATGTTTTTCTGCCTTTAGTTTTAGTAGATGCTGGAAGCAAGTCACTAATGACGACGCAATGCCGCTCGCCCCGACGGCAAGAAGGACAACATACACGGCCTTTCACGATCCCGCGTGCGGTGATCGGATCGCCCGGCGTCGCGACGCCGCCCGCGCAGCGCGACGGTTTCAGGAATGATTCACCCGCCCCTGCTTTGCTCGGCATCGGGCTCGGGTCCGAGAGCGCTCGATGCGAGCGGCTGAGCGTCGAGTGAGAGCAGATGGTGTGCGGCATGAAGATTTCGAGCGTCTCCATTTGTCGGCTGATGGCGATCACGCTGGCGTTCACGGCGCTGCCGGGTTTCGCGCAGGCGCAGGAAAAGACCATTTACGTCGACCTAGACTACGCGCGGATCTTGCGGCTCCCGGACGGTGCGCAGACGCTCGTCATCGGCAATCCTCTCATCGCCGACGTCACAATGCTCAAGAACAATCGCCTAATGGTCGTCACGGGCAAAAGCTTCGGCGCCACGAACCTCATCATTCTCGACAATTCGGGAAGTCAGGTCGGTGAATCGTTGATCACCGTCGTGCCGCCCAACGACAAACTCGTGGTCATGCGCGGGCCGCATCGTGAAGTCGGTACTGGTGCAACCCGGACTGCGCGCCCGCCGTCGATCTCGGCGACGACCACGCCTACATGAACGAGGCGATCGCAGCGATCAAAACCCATGAGGGGGCGCTCACGCTCGGCAAGCGCTGATCGAGCTTGCGGAGTCCGGCGTTCAAACTTGAGCTAAGCTGAAAAGGTCGGGATTTCGGACCCCCGCGGCGAAAAACCGGCTGATTCGCGTCGCCTTCGGGATGGCTCCCGTCGCGAACGTTGCGAAGGTCCCGAACCTGCGCTAAGCTGCCTGCAAGCAAGAAACGGGCCGAGAGTGGCCGTGAGGCAGAGTATAATGGCGATCTCTCAAAAGCTGATGATGCGGCAGGGCCAGTCCCTGGTGATGACGCCTCAGCTGCTGCAGGCCATCAAGCTCCTACAATTCTCCAGCGCCGAGCTTACCGCTTTCCTTCAGGAAGAAATGGAGCGCAATCCCCTGCTCGAATCCGAGGGGCCAAACGACGCCGCCGAGCCAGTTGCGGCCGAGCGCGCCCGCGAGGAAGCTTCTGGGGAGAGCGTCAGCGAACGCGTCGAAGGGGACTGGGAGAGGGAATCCTTGTCGACGGACTCCGGCGAATATGCGGCCAATCTCGGCGCCGACGTCTCGAACCTCTACGACGCCGAGGAGCCGTCGCGATCCCGGACTGAAGCCGTGAGCGCGGAGGAGGCTGCGGGGCTATCGGCCTCCTCCTGGACCGGAACGCTTGGCGGCAACGGCTTTTCGGATGGCGAGACGCCGAACCTCGAGGCCTATGTCGCATCGACGAAGAACCTGCGTGAAACGCTCGAGGAGCAGCTCTCGCTGGCCTGCGAGGACCCGCGTCAACGTTTGATCGGTCTCGCGCTGATCGATGCGATCGACGAAAATGGGTATTTGCGCGAAACTCTCGAAGCGGTCGCGGAAAAACTCGGCGCGAGCCTCACGGAGGCGCAAACCGCGCTCGACATCGTTCAGCTTTTCGAACCCTCCGGCGTGGGCGCCCGGGACTTAGCCGAGTGCCTCGCGATTCAGCTTCGCGAGCGTGATCGCTTCGATCCCGCCATGCAAATTTTTGTCGCCAACCTCCCGCTCGTCGCGAAGGCCGACTTTGCTCAACTGTCACGGCTATGCGGCGTCGACGAGGACGACGTGAAAGACATGGCGGCCGAGCTGCGCGCCCTCGACCCGAAGCCTGGCCGGGCCTTTGGAGGCGGCGATGCGCCCGCGATCGTCGCCGACGTTATCGTCACCGCCTCCGGAGACGGGAGCTGGCGCATCGAGCTCAATACGGAAGCGCTACCGCGCGTTCTCATCAACAATTCCTATGTGACGCGCGTCAGCACCTCCGCGAAGGGCGACGCAGACAAGAGCTTCGTCACCAACTGTCTCCAGAACGCCAATTGGCTCGTGAAAAGCTTGGAGCAACGCCAACGCACCATTCTCAAGGTCGCCTCCGAAATCGTGCGTTTGCAGGACGGTTTTTTTGAAAAGGGAGTCGAGCATCTCCGCCCGCTCAATCTGCGAGCCGTCGCCGATGCGATCTCCATGCATGAATTCGACGGTTTCGCGCGTCACCTCCAACAAATATATGATGACGCCGCGCGGGCTCTTCGAGCTCAAATATTTCTTCTCCGCGTCGATCGCCGCAGCGAGCGGAGCCGAGGCGCATTCGGCGGAAGCGGTGCGCTTCAAGATCAAGCAAATGATCGACAAGGAAAGTCCAACCGACGTCCTGTCGGACGACGCAATCGTCGCGCGCCTCAAGGAGCTCGACATCGACATCGCGCGCCGCACCGTCGCCAAATATCGCGACAGCCTGCGGATCCCCTCGTCCGTCGATCGGCGCCGACAGAAGCTCGCCGCAGCACGCCAGCAGCAACAGGCTTGAGACGCGGCGCGGCAAATTCCGCTCGGCGCCTGATGAGTGGGCGTTTTGCGATCTTTCCGCTCAAAACTGCTGCCACGCGGCGGCGAAAGGCTCCGGAAACGCCATTCGCGCGCCCATTGACTTCACGCACACAGCCTTCTATCGCTTCCGGCCGCTCGGCGCGCTCGGAAAGCGCTCAGGTTCGGCTCGCCTTGCTACGGCGTCGGCTTGGCCGTTTGTCCCGACTTCGCCAAAATCCTGGAGCACGAATAGGAACGCGTCAATCATCGATGGGCGATGCGTTTAAGGGCGAGCAGAAGCTCGGACGACACGTGATGGGCGAGGTTTGACGCGACATGGGATTGCGGGTTTCAGGAAAGAACATCAACATCGGAGATGCGTTGCGCACCCACGTCACAGACCGGATAAAGTCGCTGACGGCAAAATATTTCGACGGCGGCGTGTCGGGTCACGTGACGATCGAACCCGAGGGCGCAGGCTATCATACGGATTGCAGCCTGCATCTGACCTCCGGCATCACGCTGCAAGCTTATGGGCGCGCACAGGACCCCTATGCGTCCTTCGACCAGTCCGCGGAACGCATCGAGAAGCGCTTGCGACGCTATAAGAGCCGCTTGAAGAGCCATCATGATCACGACGCTCATAAGGTCGAGCTCGTGCCAAGCTATCTTCTGGAGGCGCCCGACCAGGAGTCCGAGGCCCCCAAGGAATTCAGTGCAGCAGTGATCGCCGAGACGACCACGCAGCTGCGCCGGCGCTCCGTCTCGCAAGCCGTGCTCGACCTGGATCTTTCGGGCGCTCCGGTCGTCGTCTTCCGCCACGCCTCGACGGGAAGAATCAATGTGGTCTACCGCCGCAACGATCACCATATCGGATGGATCGACGCGCCGGAAAGCGCTTAAGGGCTCTCGTTTGGCCGCGGTGGCGCGTCGCTTGCTTCACCACCTTTAGGGCCACCGCGCTCAATATGCGCTTGTGCAGAAAGCAAGTGAATGCGCCCAGCTCATCGCAACGCGACCGTCACGACCATCAGCCGAGCGAGGGAACGTCAACCCATGCGACTTACGGATCTGCTCGGCCCCGGCGCCATCATCTCTCCTCTCGTCGCGACCACGAAAAAGGATGCGCTGCTCGAGCTCGCGCAAAGGGCGGCGGAAATCTCCGGCCAGCCGGCTCGCGAGGTTTACGACGCCGTGCTGCAGCGCGAGCGGCTTGGCTCGACGGGCATCGGGGATGGGGTCGCCATCCCGCATGGCAAGCTGGCGAAACTCTCGAGAATCTACGGCGTGTTCGCGCGCTCCGAGCGTCCTCTCGACTTCGACGCGCTCGACGGCGCCCCGGTCGACATGATCTTCATGCTGATCACGCCCGAATCGGCCGGCGCCGATCATCTAAAGGCCCTGGCCTGCACGGCGCGCATGCTTCGCGATCCGCCGACCGTCGCTGCGCTGCGCAAGACCCGCGACCCCGAGGCCATTTACGATCTCATCGCCGGACGCTCCCAGCACGAAGCGGCTTAACGGCGCTGCGAGCTTCTTCTCTTTGCGCGCCGGCAAGACCTGCCGCGGCCAGAAAAGCCTCCCCGAAGCCCCCGACTAATGCCTGGTCGACGCTTGCTTCGTCGAACCGACGTGAGCCGCGTGGCCACCCTTGCGTCCGGCTTCCGAGGCCAGCGCATGGTCGCGGGAGAAGCTGCGCTTATCCGGATTGACGGACTGGCCCCCCTTCCGGCCGGCCTTGGCGGCCAGTTCCGGATTTTGCGAAAAGCTGCGTTTTTCGTCCGGGACGCTCTGTCCGCCTTTTCGCGCGATCAGCCTCTGTTTCTCTGGGTCCATTGACGCGAAACCGCGGTTTGACTTGCGGGGCTGCTGTAGAGTGTTCATGGTTGTCACCTCTCTCGACCCGTCGCTCCCTTCGACTTGGAGAATTAACGCCCGCGCCGAGACAAAGTTTCCATCGGATCGCGGCCTTCTGTTACGTACGGGCTTGCTTCTTGAGAGATCGACTGAGAAGGGCCGTTCGGCAAGCCCTCGGCCCAGGCAATTCCCCGGGCAATTCGGATTTTTTGCGTGAAAAAGATTTGGTGGGACGCAGCAGTCTGCTTAAGCTTAAGCTATCGCGGGAGCGCCTGGTTTTGAGCGACGATCGAAAAACAAGGCTTGGCTGATGACCGCTTTAAGCGCGTCGACGGCGAAGGGCTTGGCGATCAGAAAGGCCGGCTCTGGCGCTTCGCCCAGCAGAAACCTCTCCGGATAGGCCGTGATGAAGATGACCGGAGTCGAAAGCTCCCCGAGAATCTCGTTGACGGCCTCTAGCCCCGAGCTGCCGTCCGCGAGCTGAATGTCCGCGAGAATGAGGCCCGGCTTCGTTTTGGCGATTTCCGCCAGCGCCTCGGCATGCGTGCGCGCCACCCCGACGACGCTGTGGCCAAGCTCCTCCACCACCTCCCGAAGATCAAGCGCAATCAATGGCTCGTCCTCGATGATGAGCACCTGCGTCGCGATCTGGCCGGCGATTTCCGCATTCGCGGCCGCAATGAGCTCCCCCGCCTCCTCCAAAGAGACGTCCAGGGTGGATGCGACCTCCTCCAACGCGAAGCCTTCGAGCGCGCTGAGCAGAAAGGCGATGCGTGGACGCAATGAAATCGCCTCGAGATTGCGCCGGGCTCCGCGCTCGATGTCGCCGTAAGCTTCCATGTGCACGTTGATGGGGGCTGCGGACCAGATGTCGAGCAGCAGGCGATAGAGCGCGATCTTCGGGTCCTCGCCCGGACGAAGACGGTTTTCGCTGGACCTGTCGCCCTGCTCCGCCACCAGGGTTTCGAGCGTCGCCAAAGCATAGGCGTCGCCGCCCTCCCGGCTTCCCGTGAGCGCCCTGGAGAATCGGCGCAAGAACGGTATATGGCGCGCTATTTGCTGTGAAAGCGTCATTTTACACTAAGTCGCCCATGCCTATTCCCTGCCTCATCCTTGAGCGAGTGTGGAGAATACGGAAAATTCTTCCCTCACGTTCATGGAACCAATTCCTCGCCCATGCGTTTCCTGACCGCTGTATCTATTAGCATAGCCCCTCTCCGGCGTCCGCCAAAAAAAAATGCGCCACAGCTTAGAGGCCTCCATGGTTAAAGCCAACCGGACCAATGGAAATCGCTCCGCGTCCGTAAGCCCTTCCGATGCGTCCGCCGCCAAAGACGAAGTCTCCAGCAAAGTTTGCAACACGTAGAGATGAAGGTCCGCACAAGATGAACGGGGGACGCTGCGGCAGCCCTCTTAACCGGGAGCCGGCCACTTCGCGCGGCCGGCCCAGTGCAAATGGGAAGCCGGGTGTGGGTGAATACATCGGCCGCGAATTGCGGGAAATCTACGACGACGTGCTGGCTCAGCCGGTCCCCGACCGGTTCCTGGCGCTCTTGAATAAATTGGACGCCGGCGCAATATCGGCCGCTCAAGCGGTGGGTAGGCGCGGGGACATGGATTGACAAGCGCGGAAGGCTCTTCTTCAAGCTTTGGTTCGGAAGGCATGAGGGCGGACATCGTCGCCGCCATCCCTTCTCTGCGCGCCTTCGCGGTGTCTCTCTGCGGCAATCCCGATCGCGCCGACGATCTCGTCCACGACACCTTGTTGAAGGCATTGGGGAGCATGGATTCCTTCACCGAAGGAACCAATCTTACCGCTTGGCTCTTCACGATTCTCCGCAACGCCTATTACAGCGACTACCGCAAGCGGCGGCGCGAGACCGCGGACCCCGACGGCGCGCTCGCGGCGAAGCTAGAAGCGCCCCCTTCCCAGCCAAGCTACATGGATCTCCTGGATTTCCGCGAGGCGCTGCAGAAGCTGCCGGCTGACCAGCGCGAGGCGCTCGTGCTGATCGGCGCGTCGGGCCTCTCCTACGACGAGGCTGCCGAAATTTGCGGCTGCGCGCCCGGAACGATGAAGAGCCGCGTCAATCGCGCCCGCAACCGCCTCTCCGAGCTCCTGGGCTTGGATGAGAGCCCGCGAGTCGAAACCCACGCAGCTTCGGCGAAGCCGAAGATCCGTAAGACCCCGGAGAGCGTCGGTCCGCGCCGCTGACGAGCAGGCCGCAACCCGTTTCGACGGTTTTTTTCGCTTTAGCCGGGCGCCTTCCCATTTTCAGCCACTTCTTGTCAGCCACGCTCGCGTTCAGCGTGTCGAATCAGGAAGAGGAGGCTTGGCGGCGTTTCCTTCGGCCTTTTGGCGTTCCGCCGCAGCCTTTTCGCTCAACTCGTCTTGCAGACGCTTTGCGCGTTCGGAGCGCAGGTCTTCCGGCCCCGCGCCCGGCCCGTCGAAAGCCCTGCTAAAGCCTTCGAGCGGAAGGAGAAACCCCAGCTCCTCTCCCGAGAGCTTTTTAACGGAGATCAGCAACCGGCCGCCGCGCCGCATCGCCTCGACCAAACCCGGGGTAACATTGCTCGAAGCGTAACAGCCGGCCGGGAAGCAGGCTTCGAAGGCGCCGCTTTCCGGCTCCCCCCGCTCGAGGCCGATGCGAACGCCGGGTTTTAACGCGAGGCCCAGCGGCAAAAAGACGCGGACCATCATCAAGTCTTCGCCCTTGGTCTCAAAGACTTCGAGCGAGAGGATGGGCGTTCCTCCCTCCTCGGCGAAGTCGCGGGTCGTGTAGCAGGTCTGACGACGAGACTGCGGGTCCTCGAAGCAGACCTTCATCCAACCCGCGCCGGCCGGCGTTAGCTCGCTCCGCGCTGGCCCGCGCGGCGTCGGGGAGCCTCTCTCCCTGGCTCCTGCCGGGGCGCAGGATGCCGCGACCCAGCAAGAAACCGCAACGGCAAGCAAGCGGCGGAAGACGGATGACATCGGCTAAGCGCCCTTCTCTGTCGCGGCCTCGGGGAGCCGCGAATGGCGCGCCGCTCGCCGGAGAGCGGCGCAAAGAAGCTGTTGAACAAATCGCCCGCCAGCGCAATATCCGCGGCTCACGTGGATCGGCGCGGAGGAAGGGATTGACCGACTTAGGCTCCGGCTCCGAAGGTGTGAAGGAAGCCAGCACGCAGCCCTCGGATCTGCTCGACTGGGCGCGCGAACAAGAGCGCTTCTGCGTGGGCGCAATGTTGCGCGCGGTCTCGGCGACGACGCTGGTCAAGCATCGGCCGGCCATGGGACAGAAGATTCGCCCGGCGCGCGGCTCGATCCTGGCTTCTCCTGAGATGGCCGCTTACGACCCGAAGCCCGATTATTTCTTCCATTGGCTGCGCAACTCCGCCCTCGTCGCCGATGCGCTCCGCGAGGCCCTCGAAGACGGAGCGTTAGAGCCGGCTGGTGTCGAGCATCTCGTCGACTTCGTCGACTTCAGTTTGAAAATCAGCCGGCTCGACGGACCGACCTTTCTGCAGCAGGGCGGCTATCCCGAAACTATCGAGCCTTCTTTCCAGCAACATGTGCGCTCGCCCGCGGAGATTGCGGGGATCGTCGGCGACAGAATCCTCGGCGAGGCTCGCCACGAAGCCGATGGCGGTCTCGACGTGCTGAAATGGGGCCGGCCGCAAAGTGACGGTCCTGCGCCGCGCGCGCTCGCCGTGATGCGCTTCTTTGCGCTCGACGCTTTTCGCGAGCGCGCGGCGGAGGCCGCATTGACGCTCCTGTGCATCGACCTCGACTATACGCTCTCGCATTGGCGCGAGCCCTGCTGCGACCTCTGGGAGGAGACGCTCGGCTTCCACTATCACACGCGTCTCGTCCAGCAGGCCGCGCTCGCCAAAGGTGCGACTTTCTGGGATGCGCGAGGCGACGCCAAACTCGCCGGCGCCTGCACCGATGCGGCGGAGGCGCTGTTGGCCTCGCTCGATTCCCACTTCGATCCGCGAGGCGACGCCTATCGAGGACGGCTGCCCGACACGGGGCCGAACGGGCCCCCTCCCCGCTCGCTCGACATCGCGGTCATTCTCGCCGCAGTTCACGCCGGACGACTGAGCGGGACGCACAGCGTCGCCGACCCCAAAATGCTCGCCACCCTCTTTGCGCTCGAACGACTGTTCGAGGAGCTCTATCCGATCAACCGCAAGCGCCCCGCCGATTGCGCGCCGGCGCTGGGCCGCTACGCCGGCGACAGCTATTTCAGCGGCGGGGCTTATTACTTCTCGACGCTGGGAGCCGCGCAATTCAATTTTCTGCTTGCGCAGGCCGCCGCTGCGGGCGAGGCGATTTTCGTCACGCAAGAAAGTCGCGCGCCGATCGCCGCGCTATTGCAGAAGCCCGCGGCCGCGCTTCCGCAAGGCGCCCTCGCGGGGAGCTTTCGCGATGCGCTTGCCGAGGCGGCGCTCCGTCGCGGCGATATGTATCTCGTGACGGTGCGCCGCTTCACGCCGGCCTCGCGCGAGCTTGCGGAACAGTTCAGCCAGCAGGACGGCGCGCCGAGCTCCGCCGACAATCTCACCTGGAGCTACGCCTGTTTCGTGACGGCGCTCGCCGAGCGGCGGCGCGCGGTGCAAGCGACGACGGCGGCGTCTGCAAGGGCTACGATCCATGTCGAACAATGACGGGCGTCCGCGCTGGCTCATCTTCGCCATCGGAAATCCCAGCCGCGGCGACGATGCGCTGGGCCCCATGCTCGTCGAGCGGCTCGAGCGGTGGATTGCGACCACACCCGCCCTGCCGGTGAATCTCGTTCTGCTGACGGATTTTCAGTGGCAGGTGGAGCATGCGCTCGACTTGCAAGGCATCGATGTCGCGATCTTCGCCGACGCGAGCGTCAGCGGCGGGACCTCAATTAAGATCGCACCGATCTCGCCGAAATTCGACGCGAGCTACAGCACCCATACCCTGTCACCCGCTTGCATCCTCGCGATCGCCGCGCGGCTGGGGCAAGAGCTTCCACAGGCTTGGCTCTTGTCGATGCCCGGCGAGGACTTCGAGCTCGGCGCGCTGCTCAGCGCGGGAGCCCGGTCAGCGCTCGATCAAGCCTACGCTTATCTGTGCGCAAGCCTCCAAAGGGGACTGTTCGCGGCCGCCTGTCCCGCGTCTCGTTGAACGCGCTCAAGCGAATTCCGCAGAGTTCACAGACTTTTACGATCAGGGTCGACCGTTCTGATCTGGCGCGATTCCTTATCCCGCGAGCGATTTCGAGCGAGAAGCGCGCTAGGCGCCGGCCTCATAGCTGAAAAAGCCCCTGCCGCTTTTGCGGCCGAGATAGCCCGCGTCGCACATCTGCTTGAGGAGCGGGCTCGGCCGATATTTGGGATCGTCGAAACCATTGTAGAGCGTTTGCATGATGTCGAGCACGATGTCGAGGCCGATCAAATCCGCGAGCGAGAGGGGCCCCATCGGGTGATTGGCCCCGAGCTTCATCATCGCATCCACGTCCTCGGGCGCCGCGAGACCTTCGTAGACGCAATTGATGCCCTCGTTGATCATCGGAATAAGAACCCGATTGACCACGAAGCCGTAGCTGTCCTTCGACACGCGCGCCTTCTTGCCGATCGTCTCCGTCAATTTCACGATCGTGTCGCAGACTTCGTCGCTCGTCTGAAGGGCCCGAATGATCTCGACCAATTGCATCAGCGGCACGGGGTTGAAGAAGTGCATGCCGATGACGCGGCTCGGCGAAGAGGAGGAGGCCGCGATGCGCGTGACGGATATCGACGAAGTATTCGTGGCAAAAATCGCGTCGGCGCGGCAGATGCCGTCGAGCTCCTGAACGAGCTTAGTTTTGATCTCGATATCTTCAATAATGGCTTCCACGACGAGATCACAGTCTCTGAAGTCGCTGAGGCTCGTCGTCGGGCGGATTCGCCCGAGCGCTTGCTCCGCCGCCTGCGTAGAAATCTTCTCTTTCGAGACCATGCGGTCGAGGCTTTTCTTGATCGTCTTCAAACCGCGGTCCAGAGCGGCTTGGTTCAGATCGCGGATCAGGACCGGAAATCCGGCCACCGCAAAGGTCTGGGCGACGCCATTCCCCATTGTCCCAGCGCCGACAACTCCAATCTGCCGCACTTCTGACATAAGTCCCTCCCGTCTGCTGCTTTTCGCGAAAATCCGCCGTTAATTGCGCAAGCGTCGATCGATCAGCGCTCCGTCCGCCCCGATAAGCTCTACGGCGAGCGGCATCTTGCCGAGCGCATGCGTCGAGCAGGAAAGACAGGGATCAAAAGCGCGGATCACCACCTCGAGATGATTGAGAAGGCCCTCGGTGATTTCCTTGCCGTCGAGATCGCGCCGGGCCACCGCGCGCACGGCCTCATTCATCGCCTGGTTGTTATGCGTCGTGCTGACGATCAGATTGCACATGGTGATCAGATCGTCCTCGCCCACTTCATAGTGGTGAATAAGCGTGCCGCGCGGCGCCTCGATGATTCCTACGCCGCCGTGACCGCGTGGACCTGATCCCATGCGCTCGCCGGAAAGGAGATCGGGATCGACGAGGAGCTCGCGCGTGAGCTCGGCCGCATGCAGCATTTCGATCATGCGGGTCCAGTGGTAGGCGAGCGGCGCGTGATTGACGCCGGCGCTCGCCGCAATAAAGGTGCGGCGTTCCGCTTCGGCGAGCGGCGTCGGCATGAAGTCGCAATTCTGCACGCGCGCCAGCGGCCCCACTTTGTAGCTACCCGCCTCGCGTCCGCGAGATTGCAGATAGGGGAACTTCAGATAGCTCCAGGACTTGACCTCTTCCCGAATGAGCTTGTCGTAATCGCGGTCAGGGATCTTGTCGAAGAGAATGGCGCCGTCCTCGTCGCGCACGCGCAAGACGCCGTCGTAGAATTCAAAACCGCCGTCGGGGCGCACGAGCGACATCAGGCTCGAGGGAAAGAGGCCGAATTCCTCAAATTTGCGCCTATCGGCTTCTGCGAGCTCCTTATTGAGATCGACCGCGGCCCGTGACCAGGCGACCATCTGATCGGCGTCTTCGAGCAGCGCGTCGCGCTCCGCCTCCGTCAACAACTTGTTGATCCCCCCCGGCACCGCGCCGGTCCCGTGCACGCGCTTGCCCGAGGTGTGACGGATGATCTCCTGCCCCCATTTGCGCAGCAAAATGCCGCGCCGCGCCACGTCGGGATATTTTTCCGCCACCGCGACGATGTTGCGCCGGCCGACCTCCGCGTCGAAGCCAAAGAGCAGATCCGGCGAGGCGAGCATGAAGAAATGCAGCGCATGCGATTGCACGATCTGTCCGTAATGCATGAGGCGACGCATCTTGTCGGCGCTTCGCGGCGGCGGAACGGCGCCGACGACAGGATCGAGCGCCTTGGCCGCGGCAAGCTGATGCGAGACCGGACAAATGCCGCACAAACGCTGCACCATGACCGGCGCCTCCCAATAGGGACGCCCCTGCACGAATTTCTCGAAGCCGCGGAATTCCACGATGTGCAGCCGCGCCTGCTGGACATGGTCCTTGTCGTCCAAGAGCAGCGTGATCTTGCCGTGACCCTCGACGCGCGAGATGGGGTCGATGGCGATGCGGCGCAGTTTTTGCGGTTCGGCGGCGGTTTCGAGTTCGACGGCCATGATGCGCCTTCAGTCGAAGTGGCGGAGCGGATAGGGAAGGTAAGGCGTCGCGCCGCCGATGAAATCGGTCAGGAATTTCCAAAAGGCGTCGGCCGACGGCGGACAGCCGCAGAGGAAATGATCGATGTGAACGATCTCGCGAATTGGGCGCACCTTGTCGAGAAGGAGCGGCAGCTCGGGGTCGTTCGGCACGAAGGCGTGCTCGCGGTCGAGCGCATGGCCGGTCTCATAGACCTCGAGCAAAATATATTCGAGATCAAGATGATTGCGCTGTGCGGGCAGACCGCCGTTGATCGCGCAGGCGCCGACGGCTACGAGCGTTTTGCAGCGCGCGCGAAATTCGCGCAGCACATGAACGTTCTCGGCGTTGCACACGCCTCCCTCGACGAGGCCGATATCGCAGGGACCGACGTTCTTGATGTCGGTCAGCGGCGAGCGGTCGAACTCGACGAGCTCCATGAGATCGAGAAAGCGCTCGTCGATGTCGAGAAAGGACGTGTGACAACCGAAGCACCCCGCGAGCGAGACCGTCGCGACGCGCAGTTTGGGCTTTGCGCTCATGACTTCTGCTCCTCGGCCGCCGCCGCGAGATCGACCACGCTGATCGGCTCCTTGTCGTAGATGCGTTCGCCGATTGGAATCGCGAAACCCTGACGCTTGTGCAGAATCACACCCACGGGGCAAATATTGGCGGCGAGATCGTTCTTGTCGAGCGTCGTATCGACGAGGCGCTCGGACTCGGCGTTGACGACAAGTCGCTTGTTGATGCCGCGCCAGCCGAGCGCGAAGACGTTCTTTTTGTCCACGTCGCGGCTCGCGCGTATGCACAGCTCGCAGAAGATGCAGCGATTGAAGTCGAGCAGAATATCCGGATGCGACGCGTCGACGGGCCGGTCCGGAAAAAAGCGATTGTGGCGCGGCGCGAGAATTTCGAGCTCATAGGCGAGGGCCTGTAGCTGGCAGTTCCCGCTCTTCTCGCAGCTCGGGCAGAAGTGATTGCCTTCCGAGAACAGCATGGTGATGAGCTCGCGGCGCTCGTCCAGGATTTCCTCGATCGCGCTTTGAACGACGAGGCCTTCGCGCGCGATCGTCGCACAGGCGGAAACCTGCTTTCCGTCAATCTTGACGACGCAGAGCTTGCAGCTGCCATGCGGCGGGAATCTCTCGTCCCAGCACAGATGCGGGATGAAATGCCTGGCCTTGCGCGAGGCCTCGAGCACGGTTTCGCCCTGCTCGAAAGGCACGGATACGCCGTCAAGGCGGAACGCGTTGCTCATGGTCGCTCCTCATGCAAATGGGCCAGAGCGTCGTCGCGCCCGGTCATCTGGCGGGAGCGCTCGAGAGCCGCATCCAGATCGAAAGCCGGCTGAAACTCCTCGTGCAGCATGCGCGTGTCGTAAGACGGGCGAAACTTGCGCATGCCGTCGAGTACGGGATTGGCGGCGGTTTGGCCAAGGCCGCAGTGGCTCGTGGCCTGCAACAGATGGTTGAGGCGCTCGATCTCGCTCAGATCCAGCGGGGAGCCATGTCCCGCCTCGAGCTTCTGCATGAGATCACGAAGCATCGTCGTGCCGATGCGGCAGGGCGTGCAGAAACCGCAGCTCTCATGCGCGAAGAAGCGCACGAAATTGCGCGCGACCTCGAACATGTCGCGGCTGTAATCGAAGATCATGAAGGCGCCGGCTGTCGGCGCGTCCTCGAAAGCCACGTGACGCTCGAATTCATGTTCCGCGATCGTGATCCCCGAGGCGCCGCCGTGCTGCACAGCCTTCGGGCGCTCTGCGCCGCAGGCCGCGAGCACCTCTGCGAAGGTGACGCCGAAAGGAAACTCATAAACGCCCGGCGCGGCGCAGTCGCCTGAAACCGAGAGAAGCTTGGTTCCGGTCGATTGCGGCGTGCCCACTTTCGCAAAGGCTTCGCCGCCATAAGCCGCGACGAGCGTCGCAAACGCCAAGGTCTCGACATTGTTCACATTCGTCGGCCGGCCGAGATAGCCGTTCGTCGCCGGAAAGGGCGGACGGATGCGCGGCACGCCGCGCTTGCCCTCGAGCGACTCGATGAGCGCCGTCTCCTCGCCGCAAACATAGGCGCCGGCGCCGAGATGAATATCGATGTCGAAGTCGAAGCCCTCGATCCCGAGGATCGAGCGCCCGAGCAGCCCGTCGCGGCGCCGGCGCGTGAGCGCCGCTTCGAGCGAGTCGCGCAAATAGCCATATTCCCCGCGCAGATAAAGAAAGCCGCGATTCGCTTCGAGCGCGAAGGCCGCGAGCGTCATGCCTTCGAGCACATGATCGGGCATGAGCGTCAACAGCACGCGATCCTTGAACGTGCCGGGCTCCCCTTCGTCGGCGTTGCAAACGACGACTCTCCCCCGCGGTTCTTGCACGGGGGCCTGCCGGCAAAGCTCCCATTTGCGCGCCGTCGCAAAGCCGGCGCCGCCACGCCCGCGTAAGCCGGAGCGCGCAACCTCGGCAAGCAGCGCCTCTGGTCCCTGCGCGACGGCCTTGCGCAAGGCGTCGCCCGGCTGCAGGGCGCTCGCGAGCAGCATGTCGCGCCGACGTACATTGTCCGCGACGACAAAAAGCTCCTGCGGCCATCGCTCCAGGGGAATTCTGATCGCGGACCAGCGCCGCGATCTCGCCGATCCGGTGCGGCGTGAGCCGCGTGAGCGGCCGGCCATTGATCAACAGGGCCGGCCCCTGGTCGCTCATGCCGATGCAAGAGGTGACGTCGACGCTGACGAGCCCGTCTTCGGAGAGCTTTCCGGGCTCGATCCAGAGCTTCCGGCACAACTCGAGCATGAGCGCCCGGCTTCCCTGCATCTCCTCGATGATGTTGTCTGCGAAAAGCAGACGGTAGCGTCCGGCCGGGCTCAAGGAGAGAAGGCTGTAGAAGCTTGCGACCCCTTTGACATGGGCCTGCGGCAAGGAGAGCGCCGCGGCCACGCGCGACAAGGCGCGCGGCGGCAGCCACGACAAACGCCCTTGTGTCTCGATTAGAATTTGCAGGAGAAGCGAGGGAGCGCTCCCCCAGCGCGCGAGCGCTCCGTCCACCGCCGCATCCAGAGTCGCGGCCTGATCCGATGGCATGGTCGGACTCCCTTTGGTTTCTTGCCGCCTCGGCGGGAGCTTAGGCCTATACGCAAAAATTATATCAAATATGCGAGGAAAGTAATCTGCGGCCTGCCCCGCGCGGCTGGCGGCGTCTTGCCCGACGCGGCCTCCCTGTGCTCTTGATCGCCGCTTCTGATAGCCTCAGCTCAGGATTTGCAGACGGAGCGCCAATCATGGCGGATGAATGGTATTACGCCGAAAATGGCGAAAGCTTCGGCCCGTTTTCAGGTGAAGAGATGCTCATACGCATCCGGCAAAGCGGCGATGAACCTCTTTTTGTATGGAGGGAGGGCATGGCCGAATGGGTCGACGCGCGGGAAACGCCGGAATTGTCGGCCGCGGTTCGAAAGAACAAAAAGCGGGTGGGCTTTCTGCAAGCGGCGCAACAGAGCGTTGCAAAGGCGCGCCAGGGCTTGGCGCAAAAGCAGCTTGCCGAACGCGCGCGGCATGAGTTCTTCTCCTATCTCGCCGTATCCGGTTATCTGCTGGTATGGTTCAGCGCCGTGCTCTTCTATAAATCGACGGTTTTGCGATCCGTCGGGATTCAGTTCGCGCCTTTCGCGCTCGCTGTGGTGAAAGCGCTGGTGCTCGGCAAGTTCATGCTCATCTTGGAGGCATTCAAATTCGGCGGGAAGCACCAGCGCAGCAGCCTCCTCATCGTCGATATTCTCAAGAAGGCTCTGCTCTTCACCCTCGTCCTTTTCGCTCTGTCCATCCTCGAAGAAATGATCGTCGGCTATTTCCATGGGCGCAGGGTTGAGGAAGTTCTCAAAGAGATCGGCGGAGGATCGGCGCTGCAGGCGCTTGCTGGGGCCATCCTCATGTTTCTCGCTCTGCTTCCCTATCTCGCCTTTCGGCGCCTGGCGCTGGTGTTTGGAGACCTACCGGAGCTTCTTTTCGCGCTCCATCCACCGGAGACGCTCAAGGCCAAAGCGCAGGGCGAGAGCGAGTGAGCCCGCTCGCCTGCACAACTCCTCGACGCCGGGTGGAGATCTTCCTGCCCTGACCAGCCCGCGCTGCCCGCGACTTGCCGTCGGACGCTTGCAATAAACTAAATTTATAGATTATATAGGAGAGGATCTGAATGCGCTGAGGTTCTGCGTTGCCGCGGAGAGTTCCCGGCGGAGCTCCGGCGCAGAGCACAGCGACGGCGACAACGAGCGGACTGCGCGTAAAGCCGCGACCACCAAGATAAGGGAGAGCCCGATGGCCCGCTGGTTCGAAGACAATTCCCAATCCATCGGGCGCACGCCGCTCGTGAAACTCAATCGCATCACGGACGGCGCGCCGGCGACGGTCCTTGCCAAGATCGAGGGACGCAACCCGGCCTATTCCGTAAAGTGCCGGATCGGCGCGGCAATGGTGTTGGACGCGGAAAAGCGCGGCCTGCTCGGCCCGGGGCGCGGAATTGTCGAGCCGACGAGCGGCAACACCGGAATTGCGCTGGCCTTCGTCGCCGCCTCGCGCGGGCTCTCTCTCACACTCACCATGCCCGAGACGATGAGCCTTGAGCGCCGCAAGCTGCTCCTCGCCTTCGGCGCCAAGCTGGTGCTGACGGAAGGCGCGCGCGGCATGGCCGGCGCCGTCGCCAAGGCGGAGGAGATCGCGGCCTCCGACCCAAGCCGCTATGTTTTGCTGCAGCAGTTCAAAAACCCGGCGAACCCCGCAATCCATGAACAGACGACGGGCCCGGAAATTTGGGACGACACGGACGGCGCTGTCGATATTTTCGTCTCGGGCGTCGGCACCGGCGGCACGATCACTGGGGTCTCACGCTATATCAAACTCCAGCGTGGCAAGGCGATTCGCTCGGTGGCGGTAGAACCCGCCGCGAGTCCCGTTCTCTCTCAGACCTTGGCGGGCGAAGCGGCCAAGCCCGGCGCACATAAGATTCAGGGGATCGGCGCCGGCTTCGTGCCGGACGTGCTCGACCTCTCGCTCGTCGACGAGATCGAGACGGTCACCAATGAGGAAGCCATCCTCTACGCGCGGCGCCTCACGAGCGAGGAAGGCATCATCTCCGGCATTTCTTGCGGCGCGGCGGTGGCGGTGGCGGTGCGTCAGGCCAAGAAGCCCGGGAACGCCGGCAAGACGATCGTCGTCGTTCTGCCCGACTCCGGCGAGCGTTATCTCTCCACCGTGCTCTTCGAAGGGGTCTTCAACGCTCAAGGACTGGCGGCCTGAAAGCTCAGGCAAGAATCCCCACGGCGCGCGCGGCGACGAGCGCGATCGACACAAACGAGATGAGCGCCTGTAGCATCATCAGAAGCTTGGCGCGCGGCGTGAGCGGAAAGGTGTCGGCGGGCGAGAAGGCCGTCGCATTGGTGAAGGCCAGGAACAGATAGTCGATATAGCCAGGCGCGCGAACCCGGCGCGTGAAGCTGATCGGCAGCGTCTGCTGCGTGAAGACGAAGTCGGGACAGGCTTCGGAAGCGGAGCCATGCGGCTTTCTGTCGAGGTTCCAATACCACAGCGAGAAAATGATGACGTTCGTCGCCCAGATGTTGAGGGCGTCGACGAGCAGCGATTTGCCGCTATCGGCATGCCCATGCAGGATCGCGTGAACGAGGCCGCCGAGCGCGAGCAGATTGGCCACGCTGACGAGGCCCGTCAATACGAAGAAGGCGGCGCGGATCATACTCCGATGGCTCGCGAGTTGCGTCCAGAGGTCGCCTTCGTCCTCTCTTCCTGCGCGCCTCTTCTCGACGCCGAGCGTCCAGGCGGTCGCAGCCGACAAGGGCAGGAAAAGAGCCAGCTCCAGGGTCGGCATCACCCAGCGCGGCAGGACGGTGAGATCGTTGACGAGCAGGAATTGCAGCGCGACGATGACGAGCACGGCTCCGCGGGCGAGCCAAATGTCGGTGGGAGCGACGGCGAGCGCCTCGTTCTTCCTCTTGGGCGGCGCGCTCATGCCTTCTGTCATGCTGATCTCCAGCGACGCGCGTGACGATTGCGAGCCGCCTTATCGCTCGGGCTGCGAGGCCGGCCGCAAGCTTTCGATATACGCGACAAGCGGCGCGATCTGGAACTCGCCGAGCATGAAGGCCGGCATCCTGCTGCTGCGGCGCGCTTCGCCATGCGCCTTGGCGAGAAACTCGCGCAGCGACGCCGCGTTGGTGGCCGGCTTCGCGGAGATTTCCGCAAAGCTCGGCGCGGGGGGCTTCAACAAAGGCGCGGACTCCTGATCGCTGGCCACCACGTGGCAAGTGGCGCAAATCTTGAGCGCGATGTCTCGCCCGGCGGCGACGGGATCGGCTTTCGACTCCTGCGCATGCGCGGCGCAAAGCGCCACGGCGAGCAGGGCCGGCGCAAGAAGGTAGGGGACGAGCTTCCTCACGCGCTGCTAGCTCTCTCACTGACGCCCCGATCGAAGGGGGCGATCCCTCCCGCGCTCTGGGCGGAGCGCCGCAAGAGCCTAATTCATCGGCGGCGGGCGCGCCAGCCACCGCCCCCGAGCCTTGAGCGCGGCTTGCGCGCTCCGGCAATTTTGTGCAAGCCAAGCGTCCCGCTCCCGCCCGAAAGCGCCCCCGCCTGAAAGCCTCGTGTCCTTGACCTCCTTCACGGTGCTCACGCCGCTCATTGTCGCCACGGCGCTTTTTATGGAAAATCTCGACGGGACCGTGCTCTCGACCGCCCTGCCCGCGATGGCGGCGGACCTGCACGAAGACCCGGTGGCGCTGAAGCTGGCGCTGACCTCATATCTCCTAGCGCTCGCCGTGTTCATCCCACTCTCGGGCTGGGCGGCCGATAAATTCGGCGCTCGCAAGGTGTTTTCCGCCGCGATCGTCGTATTCACGCTGGGCTCGATGCTCTGCGGCCTCTCGACGACGCTGCTTTCGGTGGTGCTCTCGCGCGTCGTGCAGGGCGCGGGCGGCGCCATGATGGTGCCCGTCGGCCGCCTCGTGATCCTGCGCACGGCGCCCAAGGCCGAGCTCGTCACCGCGATGGCCTGGCTGACCATTCCGGCGCTGATCGGCCCCCTCATCGGCCCGCCGGTCGGCGGCTTCATCGCGACCTATTTCCACTGGCGCTACATTTTTTGGATCAACGCGCCGATCGGCCTGCTCGGCGTCGTTCTGGCGACGTTCTTCATTCCCGACCTCACGGAGGAGGAAGTCTGGCCGCTCGACGTTCCTGGCGCTCTGCTCAGCGGATTTGGCCTTTCAGCGACCGTCCTCGGGATCAGCCTGATGGGGGGCGAGGTCGAATCCTTCCCGCTTGCCGTTGTCGTGCCGCTGCTCGCGGCAGGCGTAATCGCGCTTCTGCTCTACTGGCGCCATGCGCGACGAACGTCGACGCCGATCCTCGATCTCGGCCTCTTGAACGTCCCGACGTTCCGCGCCGCGTTGCTCGGAGGCTTGCTTTTTCGGATCGGCGTCGGGGCGATCCCCTTTCTCCTGCCGCTGCTGTTGCAGCTCGGCTTCGAACTCAGCGCCTTTCAATCCGGCTCGCTCACCTTCGTCGCCGCGGCCGGCGCGATGGCCATGAAGACGACGGCGAAGCCGATCCTGCGCGCCTTCGGCTTTCGCCGGGTTCTAATTCTCAACGCGCTGCTCTGCTCTCTCTTTCTGGTCGCCAACATCTTTTTCGAGGCGTCGACGCCACATTGGATCATGATGGCGGTGCTGCTCGTTGGCGGATTCTTTCGCTCGCTCGAATTCACCGCGCTCAATGCGATTGGTTTCGCCGATATCGAGCAGCGCGACATGAGCCGCGCGACGAGCTTTTCCGCTGTGGGGCAGCAGCTGTCGCAATCCTTCGGCGTCGCCATCGGCGCGGCGGGCCTGGAGTTCTCACGCGCCGCGCATGGCGGCGGAGCACTGCGGACCGAGGATTTCGCTTGGGCCTTCCTGGCCGTGGCGGCCGTCTCGGCGGCGAGCGTGCTGTTTTTCACCCCGCTCGCTCAGGATGCAGGCGATGAACTCGCGGGCCGCGTGATGGAGGAGTGACGAAGCTTGCGAGCCTGGAGGCTCGCGGTCCTATCCCCGCTCGGAGCGCGAGACTGGAGGCCCGCCTTACCTAGACCTGTTCCTCCGGCGCCCGAATCCCCTCCCCGGCCGTGGGTATGGCGCCGAGCACGCGATTGCCTTCGATGCGCACGCGGCCCGAGAGCACGAGCCGCAGCGCCAGCGGATAGATTTTATGCTCCTCCTCGAGCACGCGCGCGGCGAGGCTCTCGGGTGTATCGTCGTCCGCGACGCGCACGGCGGCCTGGGCGACGATCGGGCCTTCGTCCAATTGCGGGACGACGAAATGCACGGTGCAGCCATGGATCTTCACGCCGTCTTGAAGCGCGCGCTCATGCGTGTCGAGGCCTCGATAGGCGGGCAGGAGCGAGGGATGGATGTTCAGCATCCGCCCGAGCCAGCGCGAGACGAACCAGGGCGTGAGCATCCGCATGAAGCCCGCGAGGCACAGGAAATCGATGCGATGCGCCTCGAGCATCAGCTGCATCGAGCGCTCGAACTCCTCTCGGCCGGCGTAGATCTTGTGATCGACCGCGGCGGTGGCCAATCCCATCGCCTTGGCGCGCGCGAGCCCCGGCGCGTCCGAGCGGTTCGAGAGCACCAGCGCGATCTCGGCGGGATAATCCGGGGCGCGCGCCGCGCTAATGAGCGCATCCATGTTTGAGCCGCGTCCGGAAATCAGAATTGCTGTGCGCAGGCGCGTCACAGCGCGAGCTTTCCGCGATAGGTGACGCGCGGCTCGTCCAAAGCCGCGACGACCTCGCCGAGGACGACGGGCGCCTCGCCCGCTTCCCGCAGCGCGAGAATCGCCTCCTTCGCGCCGGCCCTGGAGACGACGACGATCATGCCGATCCCGCAATTGAAGGTGCGCAGCATCTCGCTTTCCGCCACCCCGCCCTCGCGCGCAAGCCAACGGAAGACTTGCGGAACGTCGATCCAGGAAAGGTCCAGCGCTGCGCCGAGCCCCTTCGGCAGCACGCGCGGGATATTGTCGGGAAAACCGCCGCCGGTGATATGCGCCATCGCGAGAATTCTGGGGAGCGCGCTTCAGCGCGGCGAGCAGAGGCTTCACATAGATGCGCGTCGGCTGGAGCAGCGCGTCGGCAAGCGTCGTTTCTGCGGCGAAGGGCGTCGGCGCGTCCCACGCCAGCCCTGTTCGCGCGACGATTTGGCGCACCAGCGAGAAACCATTGGAGTGGACGCCGGAGGACTTTAGGCCGAGCAGCAAATCGCCCGCGGCGATGGACTTCGGCAGCAGCGCGCCGCGCTCCACCGCTCCGACCGCAAAGCCCGCGAGATCATAGTCGCCTTCCGCGTAAAGCCCGGGCATTTCGGCCGTCTCGCCGCCGAGCAGCGCGCAGCCCGCTTCGACACAGCCCGCGGCTATTCCCTTCACGACGCTCGCGGCCACCTCGGGCGACAGCTTGCCGGTCGCATAATAATCGAGAAAAAACAGGGGCTCCGCCCCTTGCACGATGAGGTCGTTGACGCACATGGCGACAAGATCGACGCCGATTGTCGCATGGCGTCCGGATTCGATGGCGATCTTGACCTTGGTGCCGACCCCGTCGTTCGCCGCGACCAGCAGCGGATCGGCGAAGCCTGCGGCCTTCAGATCGAAAACGCCGCCGAAGCCTCCGATCTCGCCGTCCGCGCCGCGCCGTCGCGTCGCCCGCACGGCGGGACGGATCAACTCGACGAGCCGATTGCCGGCGTCGATGTCGACTCCCGCCTCGGAATAGGTGAGGCCGTCGTTTTTGCGCTGCATCTTCGGCCCCGGTGGAAAGTCTCGCGCCCCTGCCCGCCTCGCGTTCATGGGGAATGGTCGGGGCGCTGTCAAATGGCGCGACGCGGCAAAATTCCGTGGCGCCCAGGCGTCCGGCGCCCGATGCATAGGCGCCCGCAATCTGCTAAGGCTGCGCGAACGCGACCGGAAGGCTCCGAAAACACGCGCGGCGGAGAAACGAGTTCCTCATGCTGCAAACGGCGCTTCGGGTGGCTCTCACGGCTGCGATGCTTTTCACCGCCGTGGCCTTCTTCCTGAAGCGGCCGGACGAGCCCGTCGTCACATGCGAGACCGTTAACGACGGGCGTAACAATTACAAAATCCTGGTCGTCGGCGAGTTGTGGGCGGCGGGCGGGCATTTCTTCCCCGAGTTGCAGGAGGCGGTCTCGCGGCGCCTCAGAGGGCGCGGGGTGGAAGCCTGCGCCATCGGATTTTCCGGCCGGAACTCGAAGCTGCTCTATTACGAGCTCCTGGAAAAATTTCCGCTCGAGAAGATCTACGGCCTCTGGGACGAGAAAAAGCCCGACACGGTCGTGCTGATGACGGGCGTCAACGATGAAATCCAGCACATCGGCCCGGCCGCCTATGTCGAATATACGAAGAAGCTCTTTGAATATTTTTCGCGTGTCGAGAATGTCGAGCTCATCGCCGTCCCGCGCGTCAATGAGCGCAACTACAAGTCGCCCAATCTTTTCAGCCGGATCAAGCGCAGGATCCTGATGTGCTTTTGGGATAATTGCGAGATGCAGGCCAATGACGTCTATCGCATCGCGCTTCTTCGCGATCACCCGGATTTGCGGGTGATCGACTTCGACGATTTCATCCCGCGTTATAGAGGCCATGAAGACTGCTACACCGCGGATGGCGTGCACCTTACGAATGAATGCCTTCACGCATATGGCGTCTTCGTCGGCAAGGCGCTCACCCTCGGCGAGGAACGGCAGAAAGCCGCTGCGCCGCAGGACGCGGCCCGGGGGACGGGCGGCGCCCATTGAGACCGAGGTCCCGGCGCCGCCCGAAAGGCCCCTGTCCCTCGAACTCTCCGCTCGAGGGACAGGCGCGGATCAATTGGCGCTCGCCTGCTTCTTGCCGATGACGCTGCGCAATTCGTCGATCGTCGCGACGCGCCCATGCAGGCCCGCGATGCGTTCGACGTTGAGCCCGAGCTTCTCGATGTTTTCATAGAGATTGACGGAGAAGGGATTGGGGCTCTTGGGCGGGGGCGCGCCGGCGGCCGCCGGAGTATAGGCGTCTGCTTCGATGACGAGCTTTTCCTTCGGTAGATAAACGAGCGCGAGATCGTCGCTATGACCGCTGCCGGCGATGTGATGGATCTCGACAGGCCGCTCGTCGCCCAGAGAGAGCTTATGCTCATAGGTCTCGAACTTCGGGGTCTTCTTCGACAAAGCGAGACGGTCGGGATGAATCGTGCGCGGCTGCGCCCACGCCTTTTCGTAATAGGCCTTGCTGATGTCCTGCGTGACGATCGTCGCGCCGACGTCGGCGAGAGTGCGCAAACCGCCGGAGTGATCGAAATGCACATGGCTGTTGATCACATATTTGATCGACTTGCCGGGGATGAGTTCCGCGACCTCCTTGATCACCGCCTCGGAACGCTCCTCGTTGAGCGGGGCCTCGACGAGAATGACGCCGTCCTTCTCTTCAACGGCAAGGCTGTGGTGCGTGCCGCCTATGAGATAATAGACGCCGTCGCCGATCTTCTCCGACACCACCGTGACCGGGTTGGACGAGAGGCTCGTGATATTGGCAGGGACGGCGATGTCGGCCGGCCCGTTCAGCTTCGCCGAAGCGACATTGATATGCAGCACGGGAAAGCCGCCCTCGCTACGAGAGATTTCGCTGGGGAAATGAACGCCCCCGAAGTCCTTATAGCCGGAGAAGCTCGTCTCGATCAGGGTGTCGCCGAGCACCGGCGTGTCGACCCAAGTCTTGACCGAGAGGACGTGATTGTCGGCACCGATCAGACCGACATAGCGCTGTTTGCCGACCGAGAAGGCCACTTCGACGGCCTCTCCAGCGGGCTTCAACTCCGCGTTATTGGCGAGCGCCGCCTTGAGGAATCCCTGCGGCGTCGAGACAATCTCCGCGATGCGTTCATCGCGCTGGAGGAAGGCGGGAGTAGCGACAGGCGCAGCGTCCGCCGCGGCGCCGGGAGGCGGCGCAAGGTTCCACGCCTTCTCGCCGGAAACATACCAATCCGCTTTCTGCTCTATCGGCGTCGGCCGCGCCCGTCCATCGAGCACCTGGGTGCGCGCGAATTGCACGCGTTCGGCGTTAGCGGCGAGATCGATGGTCGCGGTGTAGGACGACACGTCGAACTTGGGCCAGGCTCCGCCCGGAACGGGCGCCTGCCCGAACTGCCACCAATGGCCGGAGCCGGAAAACTCCAGCGTTTTGGCGTTGTTTGCGGAAAGCAACGTCGCCGCCTCCCGCAGCGATGCGGCGCCGGCCGGTCCGGCCCCGAGCGCCGCCGCGACGATCAGCGCCGCGGCGGAAATGGAAGTGAACGGATGTCGCATGCAATGCTCCCTTTCGTCAGCGGAGTGGCTCACGCCGATGCTTCTTTCGCGCTCGCCGGTTGGTGTTAGGCGAAGCGTCTCAGTCGAGCCGGGTTTAGCCGCGCAGTGCAGAAGCGCGCTGGAGGCAAGCCGTCTCTAAAATAGTAAACCATATTTTGTCTATAGGATAAAGAGATAAAGTGTGACGGCGGGGAGAAGGCCGAGAACTCTGCTCGTTATGAGCTCGGGAGGGACAGCCGCCGCAGGAAACTTTTGATCGTAAGGCTCGAACTTGACTGACTGCGGTGCGCTCGGCGCGCCCAAAATCATTGCGCTTTTGAGACGGCGGGATTATAGGGAGAAATCCCCGCATGGTCGTAGTCAGGTTCAGCCCGCGCCGGACGGCGCGCGAGCGTTTCCCCTATCGCCATGCGACGCAAGCCCCGGCCGGGGCCAGGGATTTCTGAGGAGTTTCGCCATGAGCAACGCACCGCTGATGCCGAAGGCCACGGCCGTGTGGCTCGTCGAGAACACGTCACTCACTTTCGATCAGATCGCCGACTTCTGCAAACTGCATCCGCTCGAGGTCAAGGGCATCGCCGACGGCGAGGTCGCGGCCGGAATTCGCGGGCAAGATCCCGTTACCTCTGGCCAGCTCTCGCGCGAGGAAATCGCCAAGGCCGAATCCGACCCCAATCATCGCCTCAACCTCTTCGTCTCGAAGATCAAGCTTCCGGAGGTCAAGCGCCAGCGCGGGCCGCGCTACACGCCGCTTTCGCGCCGCCAGGATCGCCCCAATGCAATCCTCTGGCTCCTGCGCAACCATCCCGAGCTCAAGGATGCGCAGGTGATGCGGCTGGTCGGCACGACCAAGACGACGGTCAAGGCTATTCGCGACCGCACCCACTGGAATTCGGCGGCGCTGACGCCGATGGATCCGGTGACGCTCGGCCTCTGCTCCCAGATCGATCTCGATTTCGAGGTGCAGCGCGCCGCCAAGGATCGCCCGCAGGAGGTCGTGGATCGCGGCCCGATGCTGGCTCCGGCCGAGGACAGCGTGCAGCCCTATTACGAACCTGACCACACTGAGGAAGAGGTCTTCGGCAAGCGGGTGGTCCCCGCCGCGCCGGCGGAGGAGGAGGACCATTTCGACGCCGACCGCGTCTTCGGCCGACTGAAGGACCACGACGCAAGTCAATGAGTTCCCGGACCTCCACGCCGTTGCGCTCTTCGGGAGCGTCTTCGGCTCGGCGGCGCGCGCAGGTCTTCCAAGCGCAATCGTTCGAGCAAGAGAACAGGGTCCGATCGCAAGAGTGGTTCGGCTTTTGCAGCGTTCGCTTTTAGCGACTTCCGGGGCGCCGTTTTGACAGCATCGGCTTATGACTGCGATCTCGACCGCAATCCGGCGAATTTCCAGCCGCTGACGCCCATCACACTGCTCGCGCGCGCGGCGGCGGTCTTCCCCGACAGGACCGCCATCATCCACGGCGCGCTGCGACGAAGCTACGGCGAATTTTACGCGCGCAGCAGAAGGCTCGCCAGCGCTTTGGCCCGCCATGGACTAGGGCGCGGCGACACCGTTTCCGTCCTGCTCGCCAACACGCCGGCCATGCTCGAATGCCACTATGGCGCGCCGATGATCGGGGCCGTGCTCAACACGCTCAACACGCGTCTCGACGCGCCGGTCCTCGCCTTCATGCTCGATCACGCCGAAGCCAAGGTGCTGATCGTCGATCGCGAGTTCTCTTCCCTTGCACGCGCCGCGCTGACGCTCGCAAGCGCCAAGCCGTTCATCATCGACTATGCCGACCCGATCTATGAAGGAGAGGGCGAGGCGCTCGGGGAAATCGACTACGAAGCCTTCGTCGCGAGCGGCGACCCCGATTTCGCCTACGCCGGCCCCGCCGACGAATGGGACGCGATCTCGCTCAACTACACCTCGGGGACGACGGGCGACCCTAAAGGCGTCGTTTATCACCACCGCGGCGCCTATCTTCTCGCGCTCGGCAATGTGCTGACGGGGGACATGGGCCGCCACCCAGTCTATCTCTGGACGTTGCCGATGTTCCACTGCAACGGCTGGTGCTTTCCCTGGGCGCTCTCCGTCGTCGCCGGCGTCCATGTCTGTCTGCGCCAGGTGCGCGCGCAGCACATTTACGAGCTTATGGCCGAGCACGGCGTCACGCATCTTTGCGGCGCCCCCATCGTGATGTCGACGCTGCTCGGCGCGGCTGACCACGAACGCCGCTCGTTGAAGACGACGGCGCGTTTCTTCACGGCCGCCGCCCCGCCCCCGCAGGCCGTGCTCGCGGCGATGAAGGAAGCGGGTTTCGAGGTGACGCATCTCTACGGTCTGACCGAAACCTACGGTCCCGCGGCCGTCAATGAGTGGAAGACGGAGTGGGACGCGCTCGAGCCTGACGCGCGCGCCGCAAAAATGGCGCGGCAGGGCGCTTCCTATGTGGTGCTTGACGCGCTCGAGGTGATCGACCCGGAGACGATGCAGCCGACGCCGCGCGACGGCGAGACGATGGGCGAGGTGATGTTTCGCGGCAACATCGTCATGAAAGGCTATCTCAAGAATAAGCGGGCGACCGAATCGGCTTTTGTGGGGGGATGGTTCCACTCCGGCGATCTCGGGGTCATGCATCCGGATGGGTACATCCAGCTCAAGGACCGCTCCAAGGACGTCATCATCTCCGGCGGGGAGAATATTTCCTCGATCGAGGTCGAGGACGCCCTGTTCAAACACCCCAAGGTGCGCGCTGCCGCGGTCGTCGCCGCGCCGGACGACAAATGGGGCGAGACGCCCTGCGCCTTCGTCGAGCTCAGGGAGGGAGCCGTCGCCACCGCGGAGGAGCTAATCGCCTTCGCCCGCGACAATTTGGCGCATTTTAAATGCCCCCGCCGTGTGGTTTTTGGAGACTTGCCGAGGACGTCGACCGGCAAGATTAAGAAGTTTGAACTCAGGGAACGCGCGCGCAAGCTTTGATGTCGACGCTAGTCTGAAGGAAGACGTACAGAGCGACGCCAGCAACCGCGGGGCGATTGCTGGCGTGGCAGGAGTAGTCCGGCACAGGACGAGAGCCCGAACCGGAAAGGTTTTTTAGAGGAACAGGCCGAGCGAGCCGCCAGCGAGACCGCCAACAACACCAGCAGCGATGGTGTTCAGGGCGCCGCCGAGGGCAAAAGAAGCGAGGCCGCCGAGGATGAGGGCGCCGACGCCAGCGAAGATGTAAACGTTCGGGGTCAGTTCGAGTTCTTTGGAAGCCATTTGTCCTCTCCTTCTTTCTTGGCTGAGAGCTTCGCGGCTTGTTCTCTCGTAGAGCCGACGCGTTAGCTCTTTCCCTAGGGTCGAGTGACGACCGACGTGAAACTACCACAAACGCAAGCGCTGTCCAGGGGGCGCTCGAAACCCCCACTCGCCATACGCTCTTGACTCCGACGCTCGGAAACTCAAGGAAAATCCGCTAGAAGCGCCAGGAGGGCCGCCGCCTCCCGCAGGCCCTGCCCCGTGTAACTTTTTTTCGCGACGGCGGCTATAAGCGCCTTTGTCTCAATCTATCGCGCAAAATAGCGGACGCCGCGCCCGAGCTTCGATCCCTTCGCATCACGGCCGAATTCAGCCGGCGTCACCCGCGGCCCAGCGTGGCGAGCGCCACATTGTGCTGCATGCGGCGCACCATGAGGCGCATGAGATAGAATCCGAACTGCGGATTCTGCGTCACGAGCTGCATCAAGTCCGAGTATCGCAGCGACAGCAGCTCGACGTCGGTCTCGGCGATGGCGCTCGCCGTGCGCTTCCGCTCGTCTGCAAAGAGCCCGAGCTCGCCGAATAGCGCGCCCGGTCCCAGCGACACGTCCTTCTCGGGAACGCGAATCCTGCCCTTGGCGATCACATAGGCGGCGTCGGCAGCGTCGTCCTTGCGATAGAGCGTCACGCCCTCCGGCACGCTTTTGGGCCGCATGTAGGGACGTAGCCAATCCGAGTGGAACTCGTCCTCCGTGGCGAGCCGCACCGCGGTGATGAGCCGCTTCATCTGCACCAGCCGCCAAACGTTCAGAGGCAGAAGCAAAGCGTTGAAGGCGAAGAGCGGGTAAAAGGCGCTCCCTTGGAGAAAAAAATAAGCGGCGAAGAGCGCGTTGGCGAGGATCGCCGACACGCGCAGCGGGATCATCGTGTTCGACACATAGGCGTAAGCGTTCGCCGCCGCCGCCAGAAAGCCCAGTGCTACGATGAAAGAGTGAGACCAATGCATCTTGATCCGTCCGGGCCGTCAACCGCAGCGCAGCTTTGCTTCGATGCAGGCGAGGAAGAAAAGCCGGCCGCGAGTCGTAGCATAGACGACCGCCCATTTACCTGTCGAGCAGGCCGAAGCGCTGGAGCCGCGTCGGGAGGCGCTCAAAATCCGGTTGCAAACTGGACTATGAATTGATGGCGCTCGTAATTGACGAGATCGAGGTGACCCGTGGTCTCGTCGGAGACCTGCGCCGACCAGCCGAACTTCAAATTCGTCGTGTCGTTCACGCGAAGATACAAGCTCGGTCCGAAAAAAAGCGCGCGCTCGCGCATGAAGCCGAGCGTGTTCTGTGCGAGGTGGCGGGCTTCCAGGCCGACGAAGACGCGCGGGATGATCTGATAGGAGGCGGCGATAGAGAATTCGAGCGGTTTCTCGACGCTCCAGTTCCCGTTCGCATGTTGAAAGTTCGGGTCGAAATAGAGGTTGATCGCCGCATAGACCGTCTTGGGGATGAGCGCCTTGTCGAAGAGCAGGCCGATCGGCATTGTATAGCTTTGGATCGGGGAGCCGTCCGTCGCGTCGCGGTTACGCCACTGAGGCGCGAAGGAGAGCACCATGCCGAAGGGCTCTTTCTCGCGATCGAGGAGCGTCCAGCGAAATTCCGTGGCGACGCCGCCGAAGCCGTAGAACTTGCGATCGTCGAGGCCCGGCGAATTATAGACGCCGTGATAGTCGGTGATCACGGCGAGCGAAGCGCGAAATCCATCTTCGACGCCATAGCGGAAAGCCGACTGCGTGCCGAGCGCGAGAAAGCCGCCAGGCTTTCCGCCGAGGCCGACGGTTTCTACCTCAAATTCATGCTCGCCCTTCTCGCCGATGTCCGTGCCTTCGGTGAAGCCGAAGATATGCTCCGTGTCGACGACGGCGCCTTTGTCTTCCTCAGCGCGCGCGAGGCCGTAAAACAGCGTCAAGGCGAGAGCCGCCATCGCCAATAGAACTCTCATCCGCTCGCCCCAGGCGCTTGAGCGTGACCGCCTTTCCTTGTCTCAGTTCGGAATGGGAAACGTCAAGCCGAAGGGGGCTTTGCCACCAACGCGGCGTTGCGCTCGCCGCGCCCTGTGTCCGGGAAGACACACTGAGGACTGTCCAGTGCTACGCCCTGCACTTCGAGCAGGCGAAGGACGGTGGATTTTTCCGGAAGGAATTGAGCCGGGAGGTTCGGCGCCCGCCCCGTCTTTGGGAATCATAGAGGCCTGATCTCAAAGGGTTAGGCCCGCCTTCTGGCCTTGCCGCAAAACACCATGTCGGCGCATCCGAGTATTCTATCGCGGGCGGGACTGGTGATGAGCGAGCGCCAGAGCCGCTCGATCATCTACCGCGCCGACCTCCCGCGACTGCGCGAACTATCCAAGGAGCGCGCCGATGACTGACCGCATCTACAACGTGCTGTTTCTCTGCACGGGCAACGCCGCGCGCTCGGGCAGGTCAACGAGCATTGGCGCGGCATCGCCGTGACGGTCGGGATCAAGCAACTTCTTCGAGCTTGCGGTTGCGACGGCGATTGCGCTTTTCGGTTTCCAGTCGGGCGCGGCGCTCGCAACGGTCGTCGGCATTCTCGTCGAAGTGCCGGTCATGCTCTCCGTCGTGCAAATCGTCCGGCGATCGCGCGGCTGGTATGAGCGCGCGATCGCTTGATTTGTGCAGCATGGCTGTCGCACGCGCCGAGGGGATGGCGCTGGTGCGCGAACTGGGAGGACGCCGATCAGCGAAGCGCCGTTGCGGCCCATATGAATAGAGGATTCCGCGATCGGCTCTTCCTTAAAGAGAGTCGCGCCATCGAGCCTCCGCACAAAAGCGCAGGCTCGTCCCTTGATTTTCCGATCGATCATCAGTTTCTTGGATCGGAAAAGATTATGCTTATCGGTGTTGTTTGGCTTGCGCAGGTTATGTCAGGTTGCTGAAACGGCGCCGGTGAAACCACAGTAATATTTTCCGTTTTGAGTGTAATTGCCACCAGTCGACATTGGAGAAAAAAAGGCCTGATAGCAGCTTACTCCACCGTCGCCGATACAATTTGCGCTTGGCGGGCTAGACAATTTTGTGAAACCACAATTTGAAGGATATCCGGCTGTTCCTAACGAAGGGGTTCCTTTGCATGTTAAGGTAATAACCCTGTTGTAGGAATTTGTGACGGTGTTGCATGATGCAGTAACACCGATATTATATGCCGCCTTCAACCCAGAGCCGCCGCAATGGTCTTGACTAACCGTCGAACCGCCTGTGCACTGGGAAGCTTCCGGTTGACTGGGGTTCAATTGGCTGCACCAGACGTTTCCCCCCATGCTCGCCACGTAAACAGTCTGATCAGCGTTGTTGTAGGGACAATTTCCCCACTGCGGGTCGTTGCAAAAAACTCCAGAATTGCTTCCAGACGGCACAACACTGATATCGAGGTTTGTACCTGGGCTTGATTCTGAGATTTCTACACGAGTATGCTTGCCGTCGAAGCAATTTATGCTTGGGTTAACTCCGTCTAGCGCGCTTCCGTCTGGCGCGCGGTCCCTGAGCGCAATTTGCAGAGAGTCTGCACACACACGCCACATGCCTTCAATATTGTTTACAGATTGCAGTGTGCACGCGACGCCGCCAGCTTGGATTAACCAACTGCCATCCGGCCGTGTTTGGCAGGAGTTAGAAGGGCCGGCGCTAAGCGACATTGGCTGTATTTGAGCTTCCCCGCCATAATTTGATTCCAGTGCAACAATTATAGGATCGTGCAGAAAAACGTTTGTAATCACAAACGTCTGCTGATAAGCGAAAGCCCAACTCGCGCTAAAAAAACTTAAAAATAGCCCAGATAATAGAACAATCGAAGCAGTGACAAGGCTATGACTTATTTTGTTACGATCCGCCATGACTATTTCTCCAGTTATTGGACCACCATTGTAAACGTCTTGCAACCGAGAATTGCCAGATCGTTCCCAGTCTAATACAACTTTCCCGGAATTATCCGAGTTTGACAAGCCGACGCCGTCACGTAGAACGGGATATCGCAAAAATCGTCTGTAAACGGTCATATACCCAATGTGGTATAGCTGAGGCGCGACGAGCCTCTCGCGAAGCAGCGCTTTTCGAAGCGCCGCAGCAGAGACCGCCGTTTCTTTGGCCCCTTTTGGCGAGAAACCGTTTGGCGTCCCCAACAAGCGCGGGCATGACGAGTTTGGGAAACCAGCCTTAGCGTCTTCCCCACGCTTGCCCTTTCGCGCCAACTCGCAGGATCTGGGCTTATGCCGGAGCATGAGCTGGTGACCGACGTTTACTTGCCGATCCAAGCGGGCGGCGCCCGCTAACAACGTGAGGGCGCGTTCCTTCAAAACCGCGCCCGATCCTCATCCCGGCACACGGCAGGGCTCACCATGTGCCCGAGCGCTTGACCTTTCCCTTCAAACCCCCGAAACCAAACCGAAAGGCGCAACTCCGAAGGCGAGGGTCATGACGGCGCAGATCGACGGTCCGAGGGTGAAGGCCAAATCCGGGCAGGCCAAGCAGCTCGTCGTCTTTCTGCACGGCTATGGCGCCGACGGGAACGATCTGATCGAGATCGGCCGGCAGTGGCGCCAGATTCTGCCCGATGCGGATTTTGTCGCGCCGCATGCGCCTGAGCGCTGCGCCATGTCGCCTTCCGGGCGGCAGTGGTTCCCGCTCACCATGCGCGATCCCAATGAGCGCTGGGACGGGGCGCTGGCCGCGCGGCCGACCATCGACGCCTTCCTCGATGCGGAGCTCGCAAGCCGCGGCCTCGACGACAGCGCGCTGGCGCTCGTCGGCTTCAGCCAGGGAACAATGCTGGGACTGCATGTGGGGCTCCGGCGCAAAAGGCGCCGCGCGCGATTTTCGGCTACTCGGGCCTGCTGGTCACGCCCTACCGCGGGTCCTCGCCGGACCCCATCGCCGACCAGCGCCCGCCGCCGGCGATCCTGCTCGTGCATGGCGAGGAGGATCAGATGATCCCGATGGACGCGCTTCTCCTCTCCACGGACCTCCTGGGCGAGGCCGGGCTCTCCGTGCAATGGCATATGTCGCCGGGCCTCGGCCATGGGATCGACAACGCCGGCCTGCTGCATGGCGGGTTGTTCCTCGCCCAGAGCTTTGGGGTCCCCGTGGATTTGAAGCCACGCCCTGCGGCGCCGCCACGCTAAAGCGCGCTAGGCCGCGCCAATGGGCTCCAATGCCGGCTCGAGCTGCGGAACCGCGCGCCGCACAGTCCGGCGCAGGCTGATCGGCTTGTAGAGCTGCTTCGTCGCCTCGACGACGAGCACGCCGCCGCCGGGCAGCGACCAGCGGCCGGCGATGCGCTCGAAAGCCGGGGCCGAGCGCAGGAGCCAGGCGCTTTCGAAAGGCGGCACATAAAGCGCTTCGCCCCAGAAGATCGGCAAAAACAGGGTTTCCTGCAGCAGGTGGCGCATCTGCAGTCGCGAATAAGGATGCCCCTGGCCAAAAGGAGTTGTGTCGAGCCGCGCCCAGAGACCGGAGCGGCTCGGCACGACGAAGATGACGCGACCGCCCGGGGCCATCACGCGCCAGATTTCCTCCAGAAGATCGCGCGGATGCTCGCTGGTCTCCAGCGCATGGGCGACGAGAATCCGATCGATCGCGGCGTCGGGCAGCGGCATCATCGTCGGGTCGACGAGCGCGCAGGTCGGGCGGCCGAGCGACGGCCAATGCAAGACCCCCTGCTCCGCCGGCATGAAGGCCAGCGTGCGCTGCGCCTCCTTGGCGAAATCGGTCAGATAGGGGGTGGCGTAGCCAACGCCCATCAGGCTCAAGCCGGTAAAGCGGGAATCCCAGCGGCTGCGCAGCACGCGCGACACGAGCCGTTGCGCGACGGCGCCCAGCGGCGAATCATAGAAAGCTCTGAGGTCGACGACGTCGAGCGACATGCCCGATCATTGGCCGAACGCCGCGGCGAAGCAAGACGCTTCGCAAGCGCAACGATTAATTTCGTTTCCGAAAAAAACTCGTGCGAAATGGCGCGCTCCCGAAGGCGACGGGCGCCTTCGGGAGCGTAGCGGTGAGCGCGGCGCCTCACGCGCCGCACAAGATTATTGCGGGTCGGCGGGCTTGTCGGCGCCGGCGTCCGGCTTCGCAGCCTTGGCCTTCTTCTTCTTCTTCTTCTTGTCGCCGCCCTTGGCCTTGGCGTCGTCGCCAGCCGAAGCCGCAGCCGGCTCGGCAGCCTGAGCCGTCTTCAGCGCGCCGGCCTGGTCATCGGTGGCCGCAGCGGCCGGGGCCTGCTCCTGGTTCGACGCGACCTGCTGCGGAGCCTCGGCGGAAGCCGGCGAGGCGTCGTTAGCGGGCTGCTCGGCGCGTGCCTCGACGACCGGGGCGGCGGCGGGCTCAGCCGCGGAAGCCGTCTGCTCGGCGGACTGCTGGTCCTGCGCCGGCTCGGCGGCTGCAACGTCCGCGTTCTGCATCACGCCGACGGCGGCGGCGTGATCGGCCGAAGCGTCCGCCTTGCTGGCCTTGATTTTCGACTCGAGGGCCGTGACCGCCGAAGCAAGACGCTCCTCGATGGCTCCCTCGATCTTGGCGACCTTCTCGTTGGTGCCGTAGTGAACACCGAGACCAAAGCCGATCGCGGCGACAAAAGCCGTCGTGAACAGCTTGAATATGAATTCGAAGCATGTGGATCTCTCCTTGGGAGTCCTCGCGCCGCCTCCGGCGCCCCGCCGAGCCCGTCGCATCCCGACGCTCAAACGCGCCGGACCCGTCGTCTCGGACGCCTTTCCACGCTGTTTATCGGGCAAAATTACGGCGAACGATCCGTCAAGGCGGATTCCCCTCAGAAGAGCGACCCCTGGTCCTTGTTTGGCGCGCGCGGGGCCGACCGCCGCTTTTGCGATACAAGCTCTTGTTTTACTGGCGTTTCCGAAGCGTCATCGCCCAGCACGCGCGCCGGGATCACGCCGTCCGAGAAGGTGAGCGAGAGCCGCTCGCCCGCAACCAGCGCGCGCGCGCTGCGGATGATCTGACCGGATTTGTCGCGCGCCAGCACGAAGCCGCGCGCGAGCGCCGCTTCGGGCCCCAGCGAACGCGACAGCGCTTCCAGGCGCGCGAGGGCGCTGCGCCGCGCCTCCAGGCCGGAGCGATAGGCGCGCAAGAGCCGTTCCGCCGCTTGTTGGGCCCGCCTGCGCGCGAATTCGACTTGTTCGGCCTCGAGGGACCGGCGCGCACGCATCGCTTGCGCAAGCCGCGCGGAGAGCCCGCGCAGCCACTCGCAAGCGCGCGCGAATTCGGCCTGCGGCGAGTGGCGCAGCAGAAGGCCGCTCGCGCGCGCAAGACGCAGACGCCGCGCGTCGAGCCCCGCGCGCAACGCCGCACAAAGCCTTTGCTGCGCGAGGTCGCGCCGCTGTCGCGGCGTCGCCAAGGCGCGGTCCGGCGAGGCGAGATGGCGTTTCAGCGCCATGAGCCGCGCGCGACGCTCATCCATGAGGCGGCCTTGCGCACCCTCGAGCCTGCGCGCGAGAACGGCTGTCTGCTCGATGAGCTCCGCGCGAACCGGCACAGCCTTCTCCGCCGCCGCCGTCGGCGTGGGCGCGCGCAGATCGGCCGCAAGGTCGATCAGCGTCGTGTCCGTCTCATGCCCGATCGCGCTGATGAGCGGAATGACGCTCGTGGCGGCTGCGCGAGCGACGATCTCCTCATTGAATCCCCAGAGGTCTTCGAGCGAGCCGCCGCCACGAGCGACGATCAGCACGTCGGGCCGTGGAATGACGCCGTCGGACGCGAGCGCGTTGAAGCCTTCGATCGCGCGAGCGACCTCGGCGGCGCAGCTTTCGCCCTGCACGCGCGCCGGCCAGACAAGCACCCGTCGCGGGAAACGCTCGCGCAGACGATGCAGAATATCGCGAATCACGGTGCCGGTCGGCGAGGTCACGACGCCCACGACGCGAGGCAAAAACGGCGGCGCGCGCTTCCTCGACGAATTGAAGAGGCCCTCGGCGGCGAGCCGCTTCCGACGCTCGTCGAGCAACGCCATCAGCGCGCCGACGCCAGCGGGCTCCAGCGCTTCGACGATAAGCTGATAGGAGGACTTTCCGGGGAACGTTGTGAGCCTTCCGGTCGCGATGACCTCGAGCCCGTCCTCAGGCTTGATTTTCAGCCGCCCAAGCACGCCTCTCCAGATCACCGCGTCGAGCCGCGCGCCGGCGTCCTTCAACGAAAAATAGGCGTGGCCGGAAGAAGCCGGACCGCGCCAGGAGCCGATCTCTCCCCGCACTCGCACGAGGCCGAAACGCTCCTCGACCGTGCGCTTTAAGGCGCCGGCCAGCTCGGAAACGGTGAGCTCGGGCGTGTTGCCCTGCAAATTCTGCTTTGGCTCGATCTGAGACGCGGTCGGATCAGGCATTCGGGCATTATGCAGGAAACTCCGCGTTCGGGCGAGCTGAACGCGAAACGGCCGTGAGCGCGGCTAATGATCTCGGCATGGCCGAGAATATCCCGCCGTGGGTGTGCGCCCTATTTATGCAGCTATGGAGGACGGGACCTTGCGCAGGGTGGCTGCGGCGTCGAGTTGCTCGCAACGATCAGGGCGAAGGCTCAAAATGCGATGATGACAACAGACCAAGGCCGGCCGAAAGCGCGGCGCCGCGTGCTGATCGTCGACGACTCGGCAGACGTGGCTGACAGCCTCGCGCTTCTGCTCAAGACATTCGGCGCGGAAGCACGCGTGGCTCGCAGCGGCGAGGAAAGTCTCGCGGCCTGCGCCGAGTTCGCGCCCGAATTGATCCTCCTCGACATCAGCATGCCTGGCATGGACGGCTTCGAGACGGCCCGGCGCTTGCGCGAGCTGCCGACGACAAGCAACGCGACGTTCGTCGCATTGACCGGCAGGGGCGAGGAAGACATGCGCAGACGCGTGGGGGAGGCCGGCTTCGACCGCTATCTGACGAAGCCGGCGGATTTGGACGAACTCGCAGCTTTGCTCGATGTCGCTCCGCCGGCGGGACGAGCGCGACGAGCACGGTGACCTCCCCTCGGTCCCGCGCCTCGCCATACTAGATCGCCACGCAGCCACACGGCGCCCAGGCCCAGGTCGCCGCGCAGATACCATCCGCCGAAATCCGCCGCTGGGACGGCGACGGGGATCGGCGGCGCTGGCGGCATCGGCAGATCGGCGGCTTTCGCCAAAGAACCCTGCCGTCTTTAAGGGACGGCAGGGCGAGCTTTCCGCCCTTGCTCGCGCGTTCAGGCCGCGGTCTTCAGCGCGCTGCAAACCTCGGACACGACCTCCTCCACGAGATCGCGGTTGTCGCCCTCGCCCATGACGCGGATGACCGGCTCCGTGCCAGAAGGGCGGATGACGAGACGACCCGTCGCGCCAAGACGTTGATGCGCGGCCTCGATGATGCGCACGACGGTTTCCGACTCGAGCTGGTCGCGAGCCGCTCGGACATTGCGCAGCACTTGCGGCGCCGGCTCGAAACGCCGGCACACCTCGCTCACCTTCTGATTCTTGCGTTGCACCTCGGCGAGCACCTGCATGGCGGTGACGAGCCCGTCGCCAGTGGTCGAATAGTCCGACAGGATCACATGGCCCGACTGCTCGCCGCCCACGTTGTATCCGCCTTCGCGCATCCTCTCCAGCACGTAACGGTCTCCTACCGCCGTGCGCTCGAGGGTGAGATTGAGCGAGGCGAGGTAGCGCTCGAGGCCGATGTTGGACATGATCGTCGCGACGATGCCCGGCCGCGACAAGAGGTTTTGCCCTCGCCAGCTCTCGGCGACGACGGCCATGAGCTGATCGCCGTCGATGATCTGGCCGTTCTCATCGATCATAATCACGCGGTCGGCGTCGCCGTCGAGCGCGATGCCCACGTCGGCGCGCAGCTCGCGCACCTTTTGGCGCAGCGCCTGCGGCGCCGTCGAGCCGCACTCGCGGTTAATGTTGAAACCGTCCGGCTCGACGCCTATGGCGATGACCTCGGCGCCGAGTTCCCAAAGGGCTTCTGGCGCGACGCGATAGGCGGCGCCATTGGCGCAGTCGAGCACGATGCGCAGGCCATCGAAGGTCATGTTGCGCGGAAGCGTGCGTTTGGCGAACTCAATATAGCGCGCGCGCACGTCGTCGATGCGGCGGGCGCGGCCGAGGTCGAGCGGCAGCGCGAGCCGGCGCGTCAAATCGCTGGAGAGGAGACTCTCGATCTCGATCTCGATCTCGTCGGACAATTTGTGCCCGTCCGGGCCGAAGAGCTTGATGCCGTTGTCCTCAAAGCCGTTGTGCGAGGCGGAAATCATCACGCCGACATCGGCCCGCATCGATCGCGTCAACATGGCCACCGCTGGCGTCGGCATCGGACCAAGCAGCAGCGTGTCCATTCCCACCGAGGTGAAGCCGGCGACCAACGCGTTTTCGATCATATAGCCGGAGAGGCGCGTGTCCTTGCCGATCACGACCCTATGACGACCCTCGCCTCTCTGAAAAATAAGTCCCGCGGCCTGGCCGACCTTCAGCGCGAGCTCGGGAGTGATCTTTTCATTAGCCTTCCCGCGAATGCCATCCGTGCCGAAATAAGATCGTTCTATCGCCATTTATTCCTCCTGGAAGCGAATTTTGCGCCAGCCAGCCTACGACAATCTAAGCATTTTTTACCTTCGCTGTCGAGGCGTTGCGCTGCGAGGCCAAGCTCGCGAGGCATAGATTAAAACTTTTGTTAAGCGTTTCTGAATAGCGCCTCGAAAAAGGACCATCGCCAATAGTGTTCTATCTCTTTAACCGAATAGTGTTCTACCCCTTTAACATTGCATCCGGCGTCGCGTAATCTAGCCGGCGCTGTCCGCGGGACGGCGCCGGCGCGGCGCGCTTCTCAGGCAGCTTTGGTTCGCCGCGCACGCTAGTGAAGTTAAAGCAGCATGTCGAGATGTCGGGCGCGTGACACGCTCGGCCCTCCGAGCGGCGGCGACAAGGGCGGCGACAAGGGCATTGAATTGAGCGACTGCTCACGCTATCCACTGGAAGTCGTGCGGGTGTGGCGGAACCGGTAGACGCGGCGCACTCAAAATGCGTTGCCCACAAGGCGTGGGGGTTCGAGTCCCTCCACCCGCACCAGTCTCGGCGTTCCTTCGCCAGAGCGCAGCTCACATCAGCTCGCCGTGATGCTTGGCGGCGACGAGAAAGAGCAGTGCGAGAGTTGAGAGCACGAGCGAAAGCTCCAAGGGCGTGACAAGACTGATGGCCTCGTCCAGCGCAGCGCGCAATCTTCTCATCGACACCATCCATTAGAAGCGCTGACCGCTTGCGAGAATGGAACGGCTGCGGCGGTAAAGAATCAAAAAATCCTGCGCGCGATTCCCGAGCGCGAGTGGGCTTTGCAGTCGTTAAGCCTAACCCGGAATTACAGATATCGCCCTGGGCGACCCTGGAGGCTCGCGGTGCAGCTATCCGCACGATCTAATGCGCGCCTAAAGGCAGATCTCAACGACGCCGCGACCCTTCTCCGTGAGGTCGATCTGCTCGGGCCGCAGGCCCAAAAGCGCCGCGCCGCAGCGAAGCGAGCTTGTCGCATAGTCGAATTCGGCTTCCTCGCCCTCGGGCGGAAAGAAAGCGCAAAGATCGCCGACGAGCGGCGAGTCGCCTGTAGCACGAAGCCGCGTCTGGTCGCCCTCGACGCGCAAATCGATGCGAAGCCGGCTCCCCTTCTCGCAATTGCGCAGGAGGCCTATCACGATCGCCTCGAGTCCGAGACGCGCATCTTCCACCTCCCCCACGACGAGAAATTTCGCGGGAGCCGGAGCCTCAACAAGCAGAGCCGCCCCCGCGGCCGCCGCAGCGTCGACCAAATCGCCATGCAGGCCTGAAAGAAGCGCGGCGCCGTCGCACTCGCAAGAATGCGCCTCGCGGCCGACGAGCCGGCGGGCGTAGCCTAGGATCGTGAGCAGATCGGCGGCGGGCGGATTGGGCTTCGCCTCAAGACCCGCCTCGGCGTGGAGATCGAGCCGCGCCAGACCTTGCTCCACATAGGCGAGCGAGGCGCGCAGCGCGCCGTTCGGGGCGTCCCGGCACGTTTCCGGGCCAGAGCGCGTGGTCTTCGATCCGCTCCTTGGCTTCGCCGAGTTGCGGCGACGGGTCGCGGCGCGCTCGACAACCGCCCGAATGAGGGACGAGGTGATCGAGTCTCGCGGCCAAACCGCCTCGGCCCCAGCCTCGAGTGCCCGGGCCCGAATCTGGCCGTTCTCTCCGCCCGTGACGAAGATGATCGGGGCGTCGGTGTATTTGCGGGCGGCGCGGATGTCGTCCTCGAGCGCAATGCGATCGGCGCGAGAGGCGTCGATCAAGAGCACGTCCAGAGGAACGTCGGGCGCGGAGCCCAGTTCCTCGAAACGCTTGCAGACGCCAAAATTGAAGCCTTCGTCGCGGCCAAGCAGCTTCTTCAAGTCAACGGCGCGCTTACGCGCGTCCGGAACATAACGAACCTGCATTGCCGTCTCCCAAGGCCGTGCATCGCCACGCTCACGAATCGTATCAAGTCCCATCGCGATGAGACGTGTCAAGCCAGCCTATGGCCGCAGCGATGTCCCCATTGCCGCCAACGCCAGTTTTTTGCTCAAAACTCATGAGCTTGCGAAGCTTTCGCCCTGGCGCGTTTTTGCGGGGATAACTCCCGATCCCAGCATAAGCCAGAGGCGTGGCGCGGCCGAGCCGTTCTTGACAAAGGTGAAGCGCTCGCCATCCTCGCCGCCTTCCACTATAGGGCGCCCACTACAGGGCGCCCATCGTCTATGGCGGGAGCAGGACCGGGGGAAATCGTGTCGCAAACTCAGTCGCGTTCGGGAAAACACAAGAAAGACATCAAGCGCGTCGTTCTCGCCTATTCGGGAGGGCTCGACACGTCGATCATCCTGAAATGGCTGCAGACCGAATATGGCGCGGAGGTCGTCACCTTCACCGCGGACCTTGGACAGGGCGAAGAGCTGGAGCCTGCCCGCGCCAAGGCGGAACTCCTCGGCGTCAAGCCCGAGCATATCTTCATCGAGGATCTGCGCGAGGAATTCGTGCGCGACTACGTCTTCCCGATGTTTCGCGCCAATGCGCAATATGAAGGGCTTTATCTTCTCGGCACTTCGATCGCGCGGCCGCTCATCGCCAAGAAGCAGATCGAGATCGCGCGCAAAGTCGGAGCCGACGCCGTCTGCCACGGCGCGACAGGAAAGGGCAACGATCAGGTGCGCTTCGAGCTCGGCTATTATGCGCTCGAGCCCGACATCACGGTCATCGCTCCCTGGCGCGAATGGGACCTCGCGTCGCGCACAGCGCTGATCGACTTCGCCGAAAAAAATCAGATTCCTATCGCCAAGGACAAGCGCGGCGATGCGCCCTTCTCGACCGACGCCAATCTTCTGCACGTCTCCTCGGAAGGAAAGGTGCTGGAAGACCCCTCGCAAGAGGTGCCCGATTACGTCTATTCGCGCACCAACGCTCCGGAAGAGGCGCCGGATCAGCCGCAATATGTGACGATCGACTTCGAGCGCGGCGACGCCGTCGCGGTCGACGGCCAGAAGCTCTCGCCGGCGGCGCTGTTGACGAAGCTCAACGAGCTTGGCCGTCTGCACGGGATCGGCCGGCTCGATCTCGTCGAGAACCGCTTCGTCGGCATGAAGTCGCGCGGCATGTACGAGACGCCGGGCGGCGCGATCCTGATCGTCGCGCATCGCGGGATCGAGAGCCTCACGCTCGACCGCGGCGCCGCGCATTTGAAGGACGAGCTGATGCCGCGATATGCGGAGCTCATCTACAATGGTTTCTGGTTTGCGCCCGAGCGCGAGATGCTGCAGGCCGCCATAGACATGAGCCAGGAGCTTGTGACCGGCCGCGTGCGGCTAAAGCTCTACAAAGGCTCGGCGATCCTCGTCGGGCGGGAAAGCCCCTACTCTCTCTATGACCAGGAGCTCGTGACCTTCGAGGAAGGCGCGGTCGCCTACGACCACCGCGACGCCGAGGGCTTCATCAAGCTCAACGCGTTGCGGCTGCGCACGCTGGCGAAGCGAAAGGCGCGCGAAAAATGAGCGCGCGCACCGGCCGAGCTAGCAGGGCCTGAGCCGTCGCGCTGACGGCTCGGCCCGCCGCCTCTTGGTAAGGTTACCCAAATCCAGGCGGGCCGGACGGGGGCTAGAAGCGCCCAAGGCCACCATAATTTCGTCTTCGTCTTGAACTCGCCGTAACAGAGTGCGATTTTGCTGGCGATCCTGGCGATTATGGGAACCCAAAGGCTATGCGCAAGCTGATCCCAGCTCTGATCGCCGCGACCCTGCTCGCGGTCGGCGCCACGGTCGCGGTCGTGCATTTCTTCAATCGGCCCGTGGAGCTCACGGTTGCGGTCCCGCAGATCGGGGAAGACACGCGTCTGATGCAAGCGGCGGCGCATGTGTTCGCCCGCCAGCACAAGCCGATCCGGCTCCGTATAGCGCCGGTTTCCGACTGGGTGACCGCCGCGGCGCAGGTCGATGCCGGCGACGCCGATCTCGCCGTTCTACGCGGCGACGCGGCTCTGCAAGCTACCGCGCAGACGCTGTTGATCCTGCACCGCAACCCGATGGTCGTCATCGCTCCCGCAGGATCGAAAGTCCACCGCATCGCCGATCTGCGTGGAAAGAAGCTCGGCATCGTGCACCAGCTTCCGCAGACGCATTCCATCGAGCACCTGGTCGAGACGGTTCTGCGCCATTACGATATTCCGCGCGAGGCGGTGACCTTCGTGCCGCTGTCGCCCGAGGATACCGGGGCCGCTATCGCCGCAAAAAAGGTCGACGCCATTTTTTCGGCGACGGGACCGCTCGACGGCGGGGCCGCCGACATCGTGGACGCCGTGATGGGGCCGGCGCGCAAACCCCCGATCTTCATTCCGATCGACGAAGCCGGATCGATCGCCAAGCGCGACCCGGCGCTCGAAACCTCCGAGATTCCGCATGGCGCTTTCGGCGGCGATCCGCCGCGCCCGCCGGAAAGCATCGAGACGGTCGGCGTGGACGTGCTGCTGATGGCTAGCCCGACCATGCGCGATGAAATCGCCGCGACAGTGACGCGCGTGTTCCTTACTTCGCGCGGGGCGATCGCGGGCATCGCGCCGCTCGCCAATTCCATCGAGGCGCCGTCGACCGACCGCGGCGGACCGATCCCGGTGCATCAAGGCGCCGTGGATTACCTCGACGGCAATGAAAAAAGCTTCTTTGAAAGATACAGCGACGGCTTCTACATCGGAGCGATGCTTCTGTCGCTCCTGGGCTCCGCCGCGGCGACACTGGCGGGACGCTTCGGCAAGGATCCGCGCGAGGACGCGGAAAAGCTCACCGAAAAGTTGTTGACGATCCTTCAAGGCGCTCGCGACGCGCGATCAGGCGACGATCTCGACGCCTACGAGCGCGACCTCGACGACGTCGTGGGGCAGATGCTCGCCGATCCGAAACTGCGCAGGCTCGATGCGCCGGCCATGCATCTCATCGAGCTGGCCATGACGCAGACGCGGCGCACCTTGGAGGAGCGACGGCAGGCGCTCGCGCGTGCGCAGCGCGAGGAAAAAGTCGAAAAGATTGTGGAATTTCCAGCCGTGAGAAACGCGCCGCCGCCGGGAAACTGAAAAAAATCCGCACGAAACTCGCAAAGAGCCACTCAAAAAGGAGAGGCGCCCGCTTTCACGGGCGCCTCGTCAACTCAAGTGGTGAACCCTTACGCCGCCTTGACCTCGACGGGCTTTGTCTCGACCGGCCGCGGCGCGCCAACGCCGCCAATCTCGATCCTGCGCGGCTTCTGCGCCTCGGGGATCTCGCGCACGAGGTCCACATGCAGCAGGCCGTTCTCCAGGCTCGCGCCGGTCGCGACGACATGCTCGGCGAGCTGGAACCGCCGCTCGAAGGAGCGCGCCGCAATGCCCTGATGCAGGAACTCGCGGTTCTGCCCTTCAACGACGCCTTGCTTCGCGCCGCGGACTGTCAACGCATTCTCGCGGGTCTCGATAGAAATTTCGTCTTTCGAGAAGCCCGCGACAGCCAGCGTCACGCGATACGCGTTCTCACCGGTGCGCTCGATATTGTAAGGCGGATAGCTCGGTGCAGGCTCGAGCCCGCCGCTTTGGGCAAGATGGTCGAACAGCCGGTCGAAACCGACGGTCTGACGGAACAAGGGAGAAAAGTCGAAAGCACGCATTGCACATCCTCCTGTCGAAGCGACATGTCCAGTGATCGCGTGACGCCCGGGTCATCCGGCGCGGCCCGCGAGCGCGTCCATTCGGCCCGCGCTGAAGGGGATGTGGGAAGGGCTCGCGCGCGCCGCAAGGGCGCCGAACACGGTCTCGCGTGCGCGTAGGACGATGTTTCCCGGCGAGAGCGCGGTCGAGATTTTGTTTGAGCGACAAGCGCGCTAAAAGGTGTTCTCTGCGGAACCTTCCGCGCCGCCAAAGCACAGCCGCCATGCTCGAACTCGTCGACACGCCGAAAAACCGAATTCCCCGGAACGGCCAGGCCTACGCCATCAGCGCCTCGGACGGGGCCGTGCTGCGCATGGCCGCGTTCAAGCCGGACAAGCCGGCGCGCGGCACGGTTGTTCTCTTTCAAGGCCGCGCCGAATTCATCGAGAAATATTTCGAGACGATCGGCGACTTGCTGGAGCGCGGCTTCGAGGTCACAACCCTCGATTGGCGCGGCCAGGGCGGGTCGGCGCGCGAACTCTCCGATCCGCGCAAGGGCCACATCGACGATTTCGCACAATATCAGCGCGACCTCGCCGCGCTCATCGCGCGCATGGGCCGGCTCGAATGTCCGCAGCCCTGGTTCGCGCTGGCGCATTCGACGGGCGCCTCGATCCTTTTCGAATATGCGCACAGCGGCGGCGACGCCTTCCAGCGGCTGGTGGCCACGGCTCCGCTCGTCGACGTATACGGCCTGCGCTTTCCGCGCGCCGCGCGCTGGCTCGCCGACAGCCTCGACATGCTGGGCCTCGGCGGAATGTTCATTCCCGGCGGCAAGCCCGCCTCCATGTTGCAGTTCGAAGGCAATCTTTTGACCTCCGACCGCGACCGGCTCGCCCGCAATCTCGCGGTGCTCGGCAAGGCGCCGGCGCTCGCTGTCGGCGACCCGACGATCGGCTGGGTCAACAGCGCCTTTCGACAGATGCAGCGCTTCACGCAGCGCGACTACACCCACGATTGGCGCCTGCCGACCCTGATCGTCGTTCCCGGGCAGGACCGCCTGGTGTCCAGCGTCGCGGCCGAGCGCTTCGCCCAGCGATTGGACCTCGCCCAGCTCATCTCCATCCCCGCGTCGCGACATGAGGTCCTGATGGAGCGCAACCCGTTGCGAGAGCAATTTTTCGCCGCCTTCGACGCCTTCATCCCCGGCGGCGCGCAGGTTGACAGGGCGCGCGCCGCCGAGTGAACGCTCGGCGCGGCGTCGTCAAAACCGCGGCCACAAGGCCGCGAGGACGCCTTTTTCGGCCGGCGAGTTCACGCCGGTCGGCGCCGCCACCGCGCCAATCTGCACAGACCAGTCGCGGCTCAGATCGTAGACCCCGGAGAGCTCGAATTTTTGCGCCGCATAGCCGCCGGAAGCTTGCGCTCCCGGGGCGAAGGCCGAGAAGCTCTGCGCCAAGATCAGGACATCGGGGCGCGGGCGAAGGCCGAGCGTCAGATCGGCGCGGATCTCGTCGCCGCTCTGGCCGCGGCTGCGGTAACCGACCTGCGCCTCGGCGAATCCGGGCAGTCCAAAGGCCTCGAATCCGCGGAAGGCCTGAAGACGCAGATCGATTTGGGTCGGCACCTTGAAGTCGAGGAACTCCCCGGCAGAATGCGACGCGACGCGAAGGCTCGCCTGCGCGCTGAAGGCGACGCCAGCGAGTTCGCCCAGGTGGATGCGGCCGCCCAGCGAGCCGAGCCCCGCGCCGGCGTAGTGAGCCGCAGGCTCGAAGGAAAAGGCGGTGGCGGAGCCGTTGAAGGCGAAGGCGCTGCCCTCGGCAATGACAGTGAGCCAATTCGTCGCGCCATATTCGACGTAACCCGCTGCTTCAAACTTGCCATAGGAGGGCGTGCGGATCAGATGGCCATGACTGTCATAAGCCTTGTTGGCGTCGGCGAAGGTGGAGGTCACAATGATTTCGCCCGCGCCCTCGTCCATAAGCAGGGCGCCCGCGGCGGCGGGCTGCCCGGAAAGCGCTGCAAGAATGAGGACAAAAGGCTTGGCGCCACGGGGCACGACGAAGACTCGCGAAAATAGCTTTTAAGAGTGAGACGCGGGAAATTTGTTGACAATCTGGCGCCTACGTAGTTTTCCCTAGAATTATGTGCTTGTTCTTACTTTACCCTGTTTACGTTCCCTGACTGCAAACATACTCCGCAGCATCGGCCCGGCGAGTTGCGCGCTCTTTCGGCGAGGTGAGCTTGGCCTCGGCGGTCGCATCTTTTGATCGCGAGCCGCTTGTCATCGAGGAAGCCAAGCGATAGTGACGCGCATTCGGGAAACCCTTCGGTCGCCTGAGGCCATTCCCATTGCGCCGACTCCGTAGCTCAGCTGGATAGAGCAACTGCCTTCGAAGCAGTAGGTCGCAGGTTCGAATCCTGCCGGGGTCGCCATGAGGCTCGCTTCTGGGCGGCTTGGGGCCCGGTCGCCGCCATCATGATCGAGGCCGACGACGAGCTGGCGATCGACGGGTAGGCCGCGCCGCCAAGCATAAGGATCGATACGCGCCGATTATCAGGATCCGGCCTGACCGCTCGGCAATGCGCCCCCGCCGCCGACCAGACCCATTTTTCAAGCGGCGGAGTGTTGCGAGCGTCACAATCGAAGCCTATTATGTCAGCGGACTTGGACGGCGGTTCTCTCTCTTTCGCGCTTCGGCGCATCAGCGATGCTTCCCTTCAATTTCTCACAAACGCCGCGCAACGTCCCGTTGCGCGCCGAAACGCGCTTGCGCGATTGAAAGGAAATCATCCGTCGAGCGCGCGGGAATGCAGACCCTCTCCCCCGGACAGAGGATCGAGTTTGAGCTGATCCGCGACGCCCGTTCGGGAAAGAGCTCCGCCGGCAATCCTCGGGCGTCGTGAGGCGTCCCGACCTAGGACTCGCAAACTGCGGCTCCTGCCCCTCGCGAAATAACCGTGACGCACTGCAGATTTAAACCCATCCGCGCGCGCGGCGCGCTAGATCCGCGCATAACAAACGGAGGAAACATGAATAAGCTTGCTCTCGCCACCGCTCTCGCCCTCGCCGCTTTCAGCGCGCCGGCCCTGGCCGCCTCTTGGAACGTCACCGAGGAGAGCTCGTCCGGCATCAAGTCGGCTCAGGGCGCCTGGTTGCTGAAGACGGAAGGCGACGCCTTTACCGGCTCGGCCACGCTGCAACGCGATAACGGCACGGAAGTCAGCTACAATGTCGAAGGGGCGCTCAAGGACGGGATCTACACCGTGAAGCTCGACAAGCGTTCCGACGACAAGAAGGGCTGCGTTTGGACCGGTCACGCGCTGGCCGCCACCGCCCTGGGCAAGGCGACCGGCTACATCGGCGATGTGGTCTGCGAGGGCTCCAAATTCGTCATTCGCGCGCAGGGCATGTAAAAAGCTCTCAGCGACGCTCCAACGCGTTACGTTTCGGCCTCACGTACGCCTCGGCGTCCGTGAGGCTTTTTTTGCAGGCGCGTCGCCGCGGCGCACGCGTAGGAGGATTGGCGTGAAGAGCGCCCTGAACAAATGCATTGGCTTCGCAGGGCCTGCGAAGCGGGCGACGAGCGCGCTTGCTGGCGGCGGCGGGAAATGCGTGAGGCGCGGCGCGAGCGCCAGGAGTGGCGTGAAAGACGTGGAGGGCGCGAACAGGATTTTGAGGGGAACTACGGCCAGCAATGGCGACAAGAATTGAATCGAAAGAAGCCGCGGCGTTCTTCTCCCTCGTTCCTTCACGCTTGCAAGACGAGGCGAGTGCGGAACGCAGGCGCAAGCCGATAGACAAGAAAAAGGGGCCGCCCGTTGAGGCGGCCCGAGTCGAGGGAGGATGTCGAGAGTGAATCAATCGACGCCATCACCCTAGCACGCCAACCCCGGCAAGACTGTGGCTTCGCCGCAACAGTCGAGGGGAAAATAACTCCCGCGGTCAAGGCTTCGCCGCCGCCGGCGCCCAGGCGGATAGAGAAATCGCTCGCGAAAACAAGGCGCAGCTTCCCTGCGCCCGTTGCGAGACCGTCGCGAAATTTTTTCTATGGCCTCTTTTCGGGACGGAAAATCTGGCCCTTCCAGCTCACGCATTCGAGTTTGAGATCGCCCTTGGGATCAAAGGCGTCTGGGCGGAGCGCGAGTTCTCCGCGCTCGATTTCGATCCCAAGCAACGCCCAGGCTGCGGAGATCATGCGCGCGGCCGAGCCGGTATACCAGGACCAGCCGCCTCGCCCGTCATAGCCTTCGCCCTCATAAACGTCGGCGGCCTGCTGATGCGGCGCGAGCCCATAGACGTCCGCCGCGGCCGGCGTCACAAATTTGGAGAGCGGCGAGATGGCCAGCCAGCTTTGCGCGGCCGTGGCGAAAAGCTCCTGCGCGGCTTCCGCGTCGCCGCGCTCCCGCGCCTGCGCGCCGAGCTTGGCCAAGGCGTCGACGAACCACGAGACGCCGTGGGAATATTGGCCGCCATTCTCGCGCACGCCCGGCGGATAGTCGGCGCTGCGGCCGGGATAGGGATCGGAATGCTCGGTATAGGCGGGGTTGACGAGCAAAATCCGGTCGGGCCGCGCCAGCACCGCCAGCGCGCGCTCGATACACATGCGCCCCCGGGAGGCCTCCACCGCGCCCGAAAGCACCGGCCACGAGGCGGTCATCGCGCTCATCGGCGCGACCTCGCGCCCATCGTCGGCGAAGGCGCGCGCATAGCGGTCGCCGCGCCAGCATTTTTCCAGCGCCTCGCGCAGCGTTTCGGCGCGCTCGCGATTGCGGGCGGCGCGCTTCGAGTCGCCGCGCGCCTCGAAGAGCGGCGCGGTGTCCAAAAGAATGCCGTGCAGGAAAAAGCCCATCCACACGCTTTCGCCGCGCCCGCCGGCTCCCAGGCGATCCATGCCGTCATCCCAGTCGCCCGTCCCCATTAGGGGAAGTCCATGGGCGCCGAAGCGCGCCAATGTGTAGTCGATGGCGCGAGCGCAGTGACCGAGCAGCGAGTCCTTGTCGCGCGAGGCGAGCGGCACCGTGGCTTCGCCCTCCTGCGTCGCCGGAACGGGCGGCGCCTCGAGGAAAGGGCTCCACGCTGTCGAGAATGGCCCAGTCGCCGGTCCCCTTCACATAGCGCGCGGTCACATAGGGCAGCCACAAATGCGGGTCGCAGGCGTGCGTGCGGTCGGCGAGGCCGGTGCCGCCGTTGGGCGCGCGATGCCACCATTTCGCGGCGTCGCCCTCGAGATATTGATGGCGCGCATGCAGCAGGATCTGCGCCCTGGCGCGCTCGGGGGCGAGCAGGATCAGCGGAATCACGTCCTGCAGCTGATCGCGATATCCCGTCGCGCCCGACCGCTGCGCCGGCCCGGTGCGACCCCAAAGGCGCGCCGCGAGCAATTGATAAGGCAGCCAATCGTTGATGAGCCGGTCGAATTCGGGCCGGTTTGTCTTGACGCGCAGCACCGAGGTCGAACTCGACCCAGCCCGCGCGCGTCTCGTCGAGACATTTTTGCGCGTAATGGGGATCGCGCGCGCGCTGCGCGAGCGTCTGCGCCTCCTCGCGCGAGCCGGTCTGGCCGTGGGCGAGCACGATGAGCGCTTCTTCGCCCGCCGCGACGTCGATGGAGCCGACGAAAGCCGCAACCTTGCGCTCATGCGCCGGCGCGCCGGCGTCGGGATGGCCGTGCTCGACCATATAGGGGAGCGCGGGATGCCAGGGCCTCGTGGCCAAGGAATCGGCGTCGCGAGGTCTCGGCGAATTCGGCGTCGAGAGAGGTCGAGACGAACGCCCAACCTTTCACGAAATCGTTTCTGGGATTGCGGAAATAAAGCGCCTTGAGATCCTCGTCCTTCGCCGCCTCCAGCTTGCCCAGCGTCTCGCTCGGGGTTTCGCCGAGCACGATTTCAAGCATCGGCGCGATCTGCAGGAGCCGCTCATGGTCCGCGTTGTTTTTTATCCGCAGGAGCTTGAACTCGATCGGCGCCGACTTCGCGCAGAACACGGTCAGCTCCAAATGCAGCCGGTCGCGCTCCGAGCGAAAGATCGCGACGCCCGGCTCGTAGCTCACCTCGTACCGCGCATCGCGGCGTCGCAGCGGCGTGAAGGTCGCCGTGAAGAGATCCTTGCGCGCCAGGTCGAAGACGTAGATCGCCTGTCCCGCCGGCGCCATGCGTCCTTCGCCCATTCTGAAGGGCGTGAGGCTGTTCAAGCGGGAATTGCTGCAGAAAGAGAAGATCTCGCCGTCGTTCGTCAGCACCGGCGCCGACGCCCAGCGCGTTGGCGATAACATGAGAGAACGGGCGCGGCGTGTCCTGCGCGACCGAAAGCGTGCGGCCGTCCGCCGCAAAGGCGAAACGCGGCGACTTCGCAGGCTCGGGCGCGAGCAGAGCGCGTCGGCGCGAGAGCGCGCGATCGAGAACATCGGGCGCCACGGGGGCGATCCCCAGGAGCCGCGCCACGGTCTCGGTCGCGACGCCCATGTCCTTCGCCCAGCCGTCGAGAATCATGAAGTCGGCTGCGCCCGACGGCGGCAGCTCGATCTCAAAGCTCAAGCTCGCGCAGGGCTCGAAGCCATAAAGCAGGCCCTCGTCCTCCGGATCGCGCGGCGCAGGGCCGAGTCCGAGCAGACTGTCGGGAGCGCTGGTCGGTCCGAGACCATAGAAGCGCGACTTCACGTCCTCATAGCCGATGAGCCGCGCCGGGGCGCCCGGCGCCGGACTGATCGCATGAAATCCGATCTCGGGAGAAGGCGCCGCTCGTTCTGGCGGCGCGCGCCGCCCTTCAGCAGACGGTTCTGCGCGAAGACGGCGTTGAGCGGCTTCACGGAACCAGGTGCCGACGTGAATGGCGTTATAAGCGGCGTCGCGCATCTCGACGCCGGTCTCGTTCATCACCCATTCGCGCAGCGAGGAGAGGTAAATCTTGCGGGCCCGCGGCTCGCGATTGACGATGCGCAACCGGGTTGTCTCGACGGGCTCATTGGCGGACAGCGCCACGCGCGCCTCGATCTCGAGGCCCTCTTGCGACGTCCTGAAGACGAGGCCGCTGTCGCCTTCGCGCTCGAGCGTGACATTGGGCTTCGCCGGTCCCACCGAGCCGTCGCGACAGGTCGGCGCCGAGCCGAGCGACCAGAGCGCGCAATTCTCTTCGCGGATGAACAGGAAGCGTCCCCGCGGATGCGCGTGATCGTCGGGGCGTCGCGTCAAATCGATGGGAGGTCCGCCGCGCGTGATGCCTTCGATGCGCGCGCACCCCTGCCCGTCCTCGAACCATTCGCTCGTCATCAGACCGTTGGTGAGCTGGAACGGATTCGATCCCGGCGCGCCGCCGGGGCCCGTCACGCCCGGAATGACGAATTTGCCGGCGCGCGAAAGCTGCGCGAGCAGAAAAATGATCAGGGCGAGCGCGAGAACGCCGGCATAAACGAGGTAGCCGCTTAGCAGATAAATGTAAGAAGGCGGACGCAGATTGGTCATCTGCTCGGCGGCGGTCCAGGCCTTGTCCCATTCTGCGCCGCGCGGAATGTAGAACGGCAGGAGCAGCGGCGCCCACGTGCCGAAGCGACGGATGCCCTCTGGAATGGCGCGGCTGATCTGCGCCTTGCCGAGGAAGCGAGCGGCCTGCTCGTCGGCCATGTCGCCGCCGACGAAGGAAAGATTGACGAGCGTCGCGACCCGCAGCCCCATGTGATCGAACCAGATCAGCACGCGCAGCGCGTCGAAGGCGAGGATGGCCGTGAAGACGTGGAACTCCATTGCCGGAAGTCGCTCGGGGGCAGGGCGTCGGACATCCAGCTCGCGACGAAGGTGCGCACGAGGCCGTCTTGGTTGTACCAGGTCGGATCGCCCGAAGCCTTGAGGAAGGAGTAGATGACCGGCGCCATCCAGAGGCCCCAGCGCAGCACGCGAACGGCGTTCTCGACGAGGAGATTGAGACCCTCGAGGCTTGCGAGCTGGCGCAGCGGCCGCAGGCTGCGCTGCAGCAGCGCGAGTCAGGAAGAAGAGGTTGATCGAGAACAGCGGCGCCGCGAAAACCCACTGGATCACGCCGGATCGAGATTCGTCATAAAAGATCCGCACGCCGCCGTCGCCAAGCCCTAGATCGGTTCCGCCCCATTTCGAGAAGAGAGGACGGATAATGTAGGGGTTCACAGGACCCCGTCGGAGCCGTAATCGAGCGAGACGTAAGCGTAGAACTTATTGACGATGACTTCGATCTGACCGTGATCGAGATACCAGGCGATCGCCCCGGCCACGAGGCCGCCGAGCAGCGCGCCGAGGGCGTAGACCCGCCAGCTGCGCAAATGCTGGCGGCGATTGCGCCGCAGCTCCAAGGCGTCGAAGGCCGCGTCCACGCCCGCGAAGGTCAGCGCGCCGATCGCGCAGCCGAAAGCGAAGCGATTGAAGGACCCCGCCTCAGGCAGGGCGATGGAGAAGGCGATCCCCGCCCCCGCCGCGACGAGCCCGCGCGCGAAATTGGTCTGCCGCTGGTAGGCCTGCTCGAGACGACCAAAGAAGGGCGGGGTCAAGTCCGTGCTCTCCAATATCGCGCGGGCGAGCGGAAAAAGCGCCGCTCCGAGAAGCGCGCCGAGGATCGGCGGCGCCGCGACGATGAGCCAGACCAGCGGCTTCACGCTCAGGAAGAGCCGCGCCGCGAGCAGCAGGCCCATGAAGACGAGCCCGTAGACGAAGCCCTTCTTCGCGCCGCTTTTCCAGTCGCCCAGCACGATCGCCGCGAGCGACGGCGTGCCGACGAGAAGCCCCGCAAGCGATTGGGTGACGAGATAGGTCTCTCCCCAGAGGCCCGCCTGCGCCAGCGCGGCGGCGAGCGTCGCGCCGATGTCAGAAAGCGGCGAGGGAAGATTGGGCGCGATGAAGGTCGACACCGAGCTCGCCACATAGGGAGTCAGCGCCGCGAGCAGGGCGGAGGAGAACAAGACCAGATGAGGCCGCCATTGCCGCGGCAGAAAACGCCCGAGCGCCAGCGGCGCACCCACGACGACCGCCTCATTCAGCAGAAAGAGAATATAAACGCGGCCGACAAGCGCCGCGACCGGAGTCGGGACCCCGAAGCCAAGCAGGAAAAGCCGTCCGATTTCGGCTTCGGCGGGCGAGCCAATAGAGACGAGCAGGCAGAAGAGAAGCGGCAGAGCGAAAAGCGCCAGGCGAATTGTCCAGGGCGCGCGTCCGGCGAGAAGCCCGACCCCGCCGCAATAAAGAAACGTCGCCGTGCCCGCCCCAACCGCCGTCAATTGGAAAAGGCTCGAAATGTTCTGCGGCGCGCCCCAAAGCGCCGCGGCGGGATTGATTAAGGAGGAGAAGACGAGGACGGCGAGGAAGTCGACGACCGCGTAGGCGAGCCGAACGGACGCCGGCCGCCCGTGGCCGCGCAGCAGAAGCAGGGCCAGGGCCGCCGCGAGCCCGCCTAACACGGCATGGCCGCCGTCGCGTGCGGCTTCGAAGGCCGCGGTGGCCGAGAGTGCAGCGCCGATGGCGGCGCGTTCAAAATTGCGAAGTCTGGTTCTCGTTTCGACGGACGATACCGACATCGCTTTCCTTCGCATTCAAATGCTCCGCGCGAAAAAAATCTTCGCCGAAGTCCCGCGCCGCCGGGCCCTGGCCTCCTTGCCGCATATGCGGGCAAAAGTCGAGGCTGAGCGCCGCCGAAGTCCGCGGCGGGGCCTCTTCGCACAGGGTCCGGAAGGGACTATAGTCACGGAAAATGCGTATGTCCCCCCGAGGACTCCGCCTTACCATGGCGTCCATGAATCACATCGCAGGCGAAAATGGGCCCTCCCCGGGGGAGCCGAAGCGCGGGGAGACGCCGAGCGCGACGCCGGCCGGGCCGGAGGCGCGTGTCGCCAGTCTCGCGACCGCGCTACGCAGGGCGCGACTGCACAACGCGAGCCGCGCCGAGGCCCTCTGCGAGATAAGAGGCGCCGAAATCGTCCGGCTCGAGGTGCTGCGCGACGCGATCGAGTCCGTGCTGGAGCAGCTTCCCGACGACTGCGACCTCTTCGACGTCGCGATCTCGCCCACCGAGCGGCCCCGGCTCTTCATCGACCAGCTCGGCTTCGTCGAAATCGGGCGAGACGGCCGAGGATACCGCTTTCTGCAGGACACGCGACACGGGCGCATCCAAATCTGCGAGAGCGAAAAGTCGGAGGCGATCGTCGAGGCCGTCACGGCCTATATCGCGCATCGGCTCATCGAGCGCGAAAAGGCGCTGGCGTCCGATTTCGCCAGCGGCGCGACTGCCGCCAAGGCCGCCCGCGCCGCCGCGACCAGCGCCGCGGAGACCGAGCCTCCGTCTCCGCGCGCCGAAAGCCGAAGGCCCGAGGACGGGCGGCGCGCCATGCAGAGCTATCTGTTCCTCTGGGAGGCGATCGGCGCGATCATCGCCTTCGGCCTGCTGACGGCGTTGGGCTTATGGTTCTACGGGCTCGGGACGCTTCTGAGAGTTGAGATTTCAGGCCGGCCGCGGGCGCCAAAGCCTCGAGCCCGCCAAGCTCGACGATCTCCTCGCTCCCCTCGCTAAGCCCCCTCGCCCGCGCCGAGATCCTGATCCGGTCGCCTTCTCGCGTGATTTCATAGAGATGATAGGCGGCGCCGGGATAATGTGCGCCGCGTCGCGCCGAAGCCGAAGCCACCCCGACCACCGGAACCTCGCGGCCTGGGCCCGGCAGAAAGCGCAGGGCTTGCGCGTGGTTGTGGCCATGCACGACGAGCTCGGCGCCCTGGCGCGCGATCACCCCCTCGAAGTCTGGCGCATCGTCGAGCCCGCGCAGCGGGCGGGCGCCGCCGCGATAGGGCGGATGGTGCACCATCACGACGCGCGCCAAGCCTTCGCGTTTCGTCATGTCGAGAAGCGACTCCAGCCTCGCGCATTGCTCGGCTCCGAGCCCCCCGGAGGCGACGAATGGCGCCGTCGGAACGCCGGAGGTCAGCCCGATCAGCGCGACTCCGGCCCTTCGCCGCAGATAGGGAAAACCCGAGACCCCGTCGTCTCCGGTCGTCCAGGCGGCGAAGGCCTCCGCGATGAGCGGCGCCGCGCCAGGCACATAGGCGTCGTGATTGCCGGGCGAAAAACTCACGTCGCTGGGGCGCCCGAGCCCCGCGAGCCATTCGCGCGCCGCGGCGATCTCGGCAGGCAGGCCGATGTTGATGACGTCGCCCGTCATCATGACGTGATCCGGCCCCTGCGCGCGAAGGTCCTCGACGAGCCGCGCGAGCAGCCTCATGTCGTGCTGGCGCGAGCGCTTATGCAGCCAGTTGGCGTAGCCCGTCGCGCGCTTTCCCAGAAGCTCGCGCAGCCGCGGGCGCGGGATCGGGCCGATATGGGCGTCGGAAAGGTGAGCCAGCAGCAAGGCGGTCTCCTCAAGCCCCGCCGATCAGCACGCCGGCCCCGAGCACGATGAGCCCGCCGACGACGATCTGGAACACCGCCTGCAGGAAGGGCGTGTCCATATAGCGAGCTCTTACATAAGCGATCGCCCAAAGCTCGAGAAGCACGACGAAAGCCGCGATGCCCGTCGCGATGCGGAAATGGTTTTCGACCGTATCCGGCACGAGATAAGGCAAGGTATGGCCGAGCCCGCCCAATGCGGTCATCAGACCGCAAACCCCGCCGCGCAGATAGGGCGAGCCACGCCCGGTGAGCGACCCGTCGTCGGATAGCGCCTCGGCGAAACCCATGCTGATGCCGGCGCCAATCGCGGCGGCGAGGCCCACGAGAAAGGTTTTCTCATTGCTCTGCGTCGCGAATGCCGCGGCGAAGAGCGGCGCCAGCGTCGAAACTGAGCCGTCCATCAGGCCGGCCAGGCCCGGCTGCACATATTGCAGAACGAAGACCCGGCTCTTCGTTCTTTCCTCCTCGGCGAGCGCGCCTTCGGTGAGCGTCGTGGCGGTGATGCGCCCGGCGACAACCTCGTGGCCATGCTCCATCGCCGCGAGATCGCCCAGAAGCTTCCTGACGCCCACGTCCGTCGTGCGGTCGCGCGCCTTCTCGTAAAAGCGGCGGCTCTCATATTCCATGATCTCCGCCTGCTTGCGGATCGTCTCGAGCGGCAGGTTCTTCGTCAGCCATACCGGCCGGCGACGCAGGAAGCCCTTCACGTCCTCGCGCCGGATCGGCGGCAGATGCGGGCCGAAACGCCTTTCATATTGCTCGAGCAGAAGATGGCGGTGCCTGCTCTCCTCGGCGGACATGCGCTCAAAGATCTCGGCCGAGGAGGGGTAGCGTTCCGCCAGGTCCTCGGCGAAGCTCATGTAGATGCGGCCGTCCTCCTCCTCGGAGGTGATGGCGAGCGCCAGTATCTCGCGTTCGGTCAGATCCGAGAAGGCTTTCAAGAGGATGGTCTCCAGGTCGGCCAACCTTCTAGGGCCTTGGAGCCGATTCCGCAAAAATGGACCGTTGCGTTATGAGGAGGCTTCCCGTTGCGGCGAGAGGAGACATGCAAGAACCCAACCCGCCCCGAGCGCGGCTCATCACGCGAATCCAAACGCGCCTCGCCCTAATGACGCGACCGATGACGCTCGGCGTGCGTGCGCTCGTCGTCGACGAGAAGAACCGGGTTCTGCTGGTGCGCCACACCTATGTTCCCGGCTATTTTTTCCCGGGCGGGGGCGTCGAGGGCGGCGAGACGATGGAGACTGCGATGCGGCGCGAGCTCGTCGAGGAGACGAATGTCGAGGCGCAGGGGCCGCTGACGCTCTGCGGGATTTATCTCAACCGCGCCGCCTCGAAGCGCGACCATGTCGCGCTCTATGTGACCCGCGATTTCCGCCAGATCGGGCCGCACGTCCCCGACCGCGAGATCGCCGAGGCCGGCTTTTTTCCGCTCGACGCCCTGCCCGCGACGACGACCCGCGCCACACGGGCGCGCATCGCCGAGGTTCTTCAAAACGCCGCGCCCTCGGCCTATTGGTGAGAGTTCGGCGCTACTCCCGCGCCAATCCGCGCAGGTCCCTCCAGCCGTAAGACAAGTCTGGCAGCGTCTGCCCGAGCGTCGTCCAGGTTCCGTCGATCCCGGTCGCGACCGCGCCCAGCGCTTCGTAAAAGCGCCGGGCCGGCGGATTGTCGCGAAAAACCCAGACCGACGCGGCCTCACACCCCTGCCCCAGGAGATGTCGCGCCATCGCGCGCATGAGCGCGCGGCCGCCGCCCCGCTGCTGTCCTCGCTTCACGATGTAGACCGCCTCGAATTCCCCAAGAAACCCCTGCTCCCTCAGCCTGTCGCTGCGTTGAGCGCCGCAGCTTGAAAAACCAACCGCCCCTTCGCCCGCAAATTCCAGCAGAAGGGTCGCTCCGCTCGCCGGCCCGGCAAGGATGATCTCCCGCCAAAGCCTGGCGCGCTCGGCGATGTCGAGGCTCGCGAGCGCCTCGGCGGGGAACAGTTCGGCATAGCACTCGCGCCAAGCGGCGACGTGGATTTGCGCGATCGTATCGGCGTCCTGAACTGTCGCGGCGCGGATCAGCGGCGCGGTCAAGCGCGCCTCCCGCCCCAGGGCCTCGGCGGTTTCTCGGCCCGCTTCCTGCGCCGGCACACCCATGCTACCTCGCCCGCCATGGACCTCGCCCTGCGTTTCTCGCCGCTTGTCCCCGAGGACGAAGCCGCCGTCGAAAAGCTCGACGAGCGCGCCTTCGGACCGGGACGCTTCGCGCGCACCGCCTACCGGCTGCGCGAAGAGATCTCCCCCGATTACGCGCTCTCCTTCGTCGCGCGCGTCGGCACGCTGCTCGTTGGCGCCAACCGCATGACGCCGATCCTCGTCGGCCAGACGCCGGCGCTGCTACTCGGGCCGCTCACCGTCGAGCCCGCCTTCCGCTCGCAGGGCGTCGGCGAGTCGCTCATGAAGCTATCGCTCGACGCCGCGCGCGAGGCGGGCCACGGCCTCGTGCTGCTCGTCGGCGACGAAGAATATTATGGCCGCGTCGGCTTCGCCAGAGCGCCGGCGGGCCAAATCGCGATGCCGGGCCCGGTCGATCCCAAGCGCCTGCTCTATTACGAGTTGCGCGAGGGCGCTTTGGCTGCGACAAGCGGGCGGATGCGTCGGCGGTGAAGTCCTAGTTTGTGAGAAGCGCCTTGTCCTCCCTGTTTCGGAAAACCCCGCTGCTGCTCGCCGCGCGCTATGACGCCCTCGTCGCCGAGGGCCGTATTGTGCGTGACGAGGCGCAATGGGCGGCGGTCGGCGCGCTCGACCGGCTGATCGGAGAGCTCGAGGCGCAGCGCCGCCCACGCCTTCCCTTTTCCCGCAACAACCCGCCGCACGGGCTCTATCTCTGGGGAGAAATCGGCCGGGGCAAGACGACGCTGATGGACCTCTTTTTTGAGGCCGCCCCGGTCCGCCGCAAGCGTCGCACGCATTTTCACGCCTTCATGCGGGAGGTCCACAACCGGCTGCATGCGGCCCGGCGAGCCGGGAACGGCGGCGCGGATCCGCTGACCAGTGTCGCCGCCGCGCTCACGCGCGAGACGCGGCTGCTGTGCTTCGATGAATTCGCCGTTTCCGACATCGCCGACGCGACGATACTGGCGCGGCTCTTCTCGACGCTTCTCGCCGAGGGCGTCGTCGTCGTCGCGACATCGAACGTCGCGCCACGGGAGCTCTATAAGGGCGGCCGCAATCGTGATCTATTCCTGCCATTCATCCATCTCGTCGAAAGGCGATTGGAGATCGTGCAGCTGGACGCGTCGAAGGATTTTCGCCTCTCTAAGCGCCGCGCCGAGGAAGTGTTCTTTCTTGCCGGCGATGCCGAAGCCGCCCGACGCGCGCGTGCGCGCTTCGACGCCGCGCCTTACGAGAGAAGAACGCTCGCCATTGGCGCGAGGCGCCTTGAGATCGCGCGCGCAAACGGCGGAACGGCGCGCTTCGATTTTCAGGAAATTTGCGGACGTCCGCTCGGCGCGGCGGATTATCTGGGGATCGCCGAGGCCTTCGACACGGTCATCATCAGCGACGTCCCCCAGATGGCCTTTGAGCAGCGCAACGAGGCGCGGCGCTTCATCACGCTCGTGGATATTCTCTACGAAGCCAAATTGAGGCTGATTCTCAGCGCCGAGGCCGAACCCGGCCATCTCTACGAGGCGGAGCACGGGACAGAGGTCTGGGACATCCGCCGCACCGCCTCGCGCCTCGTCGAGATGCGCTCCCAGGATTATCTCGACGCCTGGGCGGCGCGCTGCCCTGTGTCCGCGCAGCCAAATGTGGCGATCCATAAATGACCGCTTCGCACAAAGAGCTCGGTCCCGATTCTCTCGTCTTCCTGGTCGACGGCTCGTCTTTCGTCTTTCGCGCCTATTTCCAGTCGATCCGGCAGGACGCCAAATACAACTACCGCTCCGACCGGCTGCCGACGGGCGCGGTTCGGCTCTTCTGCGTCAAGCTTCTGCAATTCCTGCGCGAGGGCGCCGCCGGCAAGAAGCCCACGCATCTCGCGATCATCTTCGACAAATCCGAGGATTCCTTCCGCAAAGAGATCTATCCTGAGTACAAGGCGCATCGGCCCGATCCGCCGGCCGATCTCGTGCCGCAATTCCCGCTGATGCGCGAGGCCGTGCGGGCCTTCGGCCTCAAACCCATCGAGCAGGACCGCTACGAGGCCGACGATCTCATCGCCACCTATGCGCGAATAGCGCGCGAGAAGGGCGCGGAGGTGCTCATCGTCTCCGCCGACAAAGACCTCATGCAGCTCATCTGCGAAGGCGTCTCCATGTATGACCCGGCCTCGGGCGTGCCTGGAAAATTCGGCGCGCGCGAGGAGCAATTCATCGGCGAAAACGAGGTCTTCGAATATTTTGGCGTCGAGCCCGCCAAGGTCGTCGATGTGCAGGCGCTCGCCGGCGACTCGACCGACAATGTGCCCGGAGCCAAGGGCATCGGCGTCAAGACGGCCGCGCAGCTCATCGGCGAATATGGCGATCTCGACACGCTGCTCGCGCGCGCAAGCGAGATCAAGCAACCCAAGCGCCGCGAGGCGCTGACCGAGCCCAAAAACGTCGAGTTGATCCGCACCTCGAAAAAGCTCGTCGAGCTCGTGCGCGACGTAAAGCTCGAAATCCCGCTCGAGGATTTGGGCGTTCACGATCCCGATCCGCAGAAGCTCATCGCCTTTCTGCTGGCGCTGGAGTTTTCGACGATCACGCGCCGCGTCGGCGAGCTTTATGGCGTCGACCCCTCGAAGATTGATGCAGACCCGGCCTTTCTGGGCCCGGCCGGCTGGCGCGGACGCAATGGCGGGCCTGCCCCTGTGGCGCCGACGCTCCCTGCCTCCGCTTCGGCACACGAACCTCGGGACAACTCCGCGCTCACGCCGCCCTCGCTTGCGGCCGAGCGCGCAAAACTGGCGCTTGCGACGCCGATAGACCGCAGCCGTTATGAGACCGTGCAAAGCCTCGAGCAGCTAGACAGATGGATCGCCGACGCTTTCGCCGCCGGTCTCGTCGCGCTCGACACCGAGACGACGTCACTCGATCCGATGACGTGCCATCTCGTCGGCGTCTCGCTCGCGCTGCCGGGCGGACGCGCCTGCTATATTCCGCTTGGGCATCGCGCCGGACCCGACGATCTTTTTGGCGGCGCGGAGCTTGTCGCCGGGCAGATCGCGATGCACGACGCTATCGCGCGTCTCAAGCCGCTGTTCAAAGACGCGAGCGTGCTCAAGATCGCGCATAACATGAAATATGATCTGACCGTCCTCGGCGGCTGCGGCATTGCCGTCGCGCCGATCGAAGACACGATGCTGATCTCCTATGCGCTCGACTCCGGCCGCAACAACCATGGTCTCGACGAGCTTGCGCAAAAGCACCTCGGGCACAAGAACATCGCCTTCGGCGAGGTCGCGGGAACAGGGAAGAACTTTATCGGCTTCGCGCAGGTGGCGATCGACAAGGCCACGGAATACGCCGCCGAGGACGCCGACGTTTGTTTGAGATTGTGGCGCGTCCTGAAGCCCCGGCTAGCAGCCGAAAGCGCGACGACGGTCTATGAGACGCTGGAGCGGCCGATGGTCGCGACGCTGCACGCCATGGAGCTGCGCGGCGTTGCGATCGACCGCACGATTCTCGCACGACTCTCGGGCGAGTTCGCGCAGACCATGGCGCGGCTCGAGGATGAGATTTGCGAAGCCGCCGGCGAGCGCTTCAATCTCGGCTCGCCCAAGCAGCTCGGCGATATTCTGTTCGGCAAGATGGGCCTGCCCGGCGCCAAAAAGACCGCGACGGGACAATGGTCGACGTCGGCTTCGGTGCTGGAGGATTTGGCGGATGAGGGAAACGGGTTCGCGCGACTGATCCTCGAGTGGCGCCAGCTCTCAAAGCTCAAATCCACTTACGCGGATTCGCTGCCGGGCTTCGTCAACGCCGAGACGGGCCGCGTGCATACCTCTTTCGCGCTCGCCGCCACGAGCACCGGGCGGCTCTCGTCCTCCGATCCCAATCTGCAGAACATTCCGGTCAGAAACGAGATCGGCCGGAAAATCCGCGCCGCTTTCGTCGCGCCGCCGGGTCGCGTTCTCATCTCGGCCGACTACTCGCAGATCGAGCTGCGGCTGCTCGCGCATGTCGCCGATATTCCACAGCTCAAAAAGGCCTTCGCCGAAGGTCTCGACATTCATGCGATGACGGCCTCAGAGATGTTCGGCGTGCCCATCGAGGGCATGCCATCCGAGGTGCGGCGGCGCGCCAAGGCGATCAATTTCGGCATCATCTACGGCATCTCGGCCTTCGGCCTCGCCAACCAGCTCGGCATCCCGCGCGAGGAGGCGGCGCTCTACATCAGGACCTATTTCGAGCGCTTCCCCGGCATTCGCGATTACATGGAGGCGATGAAGAAAACCGTGCGCGAAAAGGGCGTGGTGACGACCATCTTCGGGCGCAAATGCCACTTCCCGCGCATAGGCTCGGCCAATGCTTCCGAGCGCGCCTTCTTCGAGCGACAGGCGATCAATGCGCCGATCCAGGGCGCCGCTGCCGACATCATCCGCCGCGCGATGGTGCGCATGGACCCGGCGCTGCTCTCAGCTGGGCTCTCGGCGCAGATGCTGCTGCAGGTGCATGACGAATTGGTCTTCGAGGCGCCAGAAGCGGAAGCCGAGAAGACGATCGAAGTCGTCAAACGCCTGATGGTCGAGGCGCCGCTTCCTGCCGTCTCTCTCGCCGTGCCGCTGAAGGTCGACGCGCGCGCGGCGCGCAACTGGGACGAGGCGCATTGAGGGCGGCCGCCCACAAGGCGAAGCCCGAGCCGGCCGCTCCGTCGCTCCAGCTCTGCGCGTCAATGATTGGCGCTGCTGTTCGCCTCCTGCAGTTTCCGCAAGACGGCGTCGAGGTTGAATGACGCGGGCTTTTGACGCGGCGGGAAGGCCTTGAAAGATTCGATTTGCTTCGCGACGACGCTCTGCATCGCGTACATGATGTAGGCATGCGACAGCAGCCAATCCCAATAAGTGTTGGAATTCTCGTCCGCCCGTTCGAACGGATCGCGACGAAGATGGAACATTTTCGGCGCCCTCAGATGGACGAACGGTTCGAACCAGCACGCCAGGGTTTTCGCCCGCTGCTCCATCAAGACAACTTTCCAGTCTCCCATGCGCAGGGCAAGAATGTCGCCGTCATCGCTGATATAGAAAAAGAATTGCCGAGGGCTCTTCTCCTCCTCTCCCGTGAGATAGGGCAACATGTTGAAGCCGTCGAGATTGACCTTGAAGGACTTGTCGCCGGCCGTGTAGCCGGCCCGCACCTTCTCGACGATGTTCGGGTCTCCCGCGGCCGCGAGCAAGGTCGGCAGCCAGTCCTGATGGCTGACGATGTCGTTGAGCACGCCGGGTTTTATCCGGGTCGGCCAGCGCGCGAAAGCCGGCACGCGCCAGCCGCCCTCCCAGTTCGTGTTCTTCTCTGAACGAAATGGCGTGATCCCCGCGTCCGGCCAGGAATTGTAATGGGGGCCGTTGTCGGTCGAGTAGAAGACGATCGTGTCATCGGCAATGCCGAGCTCGTCGAGCTTATTCAGCATCTGGCCGATGTGCTCGTCATGAGCGACCATCACGTCGTTGTACTCGCCCTGCCCGTTGCTCTTGCCCCTGTGCTTTTCAGCGCTGTGGGTGCGAAAATGCATGCCCGTGGTGTTGTACCAGAGAAAGAACGGCTCGCCAGTCTTGTGCGTTTCCTCGATGAATTTTAGGGCGCGTTCCGTCACCTCGTCGTCGATGGTCTCCATGCGCTTCTTCGTGAGCGGCCCGGTATCCTCGACTTTCTGCCCGCCCTTGCCGTCCGCCCAGCTGTGCAGGACCCCGCGCGGTCCAAACAACTTCTTGAATTCGGGGTCCTTTGGATAGTCGGGATCTTCCGGCTCCTCTTCCGCGTTCAGGTGATAGAGATTGCCGAAGAATTCGTCGAAGCCGTGCATTGTCGGCAGGAACTTGTCCTTGTCGCCGAGATGGTTCTTGCCGAACTGCCCCGTTCGGTAGCCCAGAGGCTTCAAGAGCTCGGCAATGGTCGGATCCTCGGGCTGGAGGCCGACGTCGGCGCCCGGCATGCCGACCTTCGTCAGTCCCGTGCGGATCGGGTTCTGACCTGTGATGAACGCCGCCCTTCCGGCCGTGCAGCTCTGCTGGCCGTAATAGTCGGTGAAAGCCAATCCCTCGTTGCCAATTCGGTCGATGTTGGGCGTGCGGTAGCCCATCTGCCCACGGTTGTTGTAGCTAATGTTCCACCAGCCGATGTCGTCTCCCCAAAGAATGAGGATGTTCGGTTTTTTCGTCGTCGGCATTTCACTCTCCAGCTGGAAGAAGATGAATTGGCTCACCCTATCGACTACCGCCGATCAAGAATACGGAGGGGCTAACGCGCATTTGCGCTCCATCATCCGAACGGTCCGATCCGAAACACCATGCTGACGATCGCGGTGAGGCCGATCGCCAGGAGAAAAAAGGCGGTGATCAATGTCAGCGACACGGGAAATGCGGTCTCAGCGTGGATGAGACCGTCCTCAGCCATCGACCGTCGCAAGCGGCGAAGACTCAGCATGAACCGGGCGTGGTAAAAGATGCCCAAGATCAGCATCAGGACCCCGAGACCGACCAACGCGCTGCCGAAGTGGCGCGGCGCTGCGGCCGTGTTGATGTAATCTCTTTCGCGCAGGGACTGGAAAAACTGGAAAATCGTGAAGCCGAAACCGATGAGCGAGAGAGACGTGCGGATCACCGCCATAAGTGTGCGGTCTTCGGCCAGTCGCGTGCGCTGAAACGCCATGCCGGTGCGGCGCGCGGCAAGCTCCGTATTCACGTCGAACTTAAGGTCGGAGCCGCTCATCGCTCGCCGCCGTGATGGTGTGATCTCGATCCAATTTCCGGTCTGTGGTTCAGTGATAGTGCATTCCGGTCATAAGATCGAGAGGCCGCGGAGACAAAAGGCCAAAGTCATATCTCCCTCGCGCATCATCTCCTTTCCCCTGCCGCAGCCTTGCGGAATAGCTCCGCGAAGAGCGCGAGCTCAGCGGGCGCAACATCCGAGACCGCGACGTAACCGCGGTCGCCGTCGCTCCAGGCTTGCGACGCGTAGCCTTGCAATGCTCCGCGGGCTTTCGTGAGCGCGGACGATGGAAGCTCGGTCAATGCGATTTGATGCTCGCGACGGCGATAGACAAGCGTCGGCGCCGGCTGGCCGGCGACGATGTCGATGCGCGCTCCCACGAGCGGAAAACCCTCGCTCGCCAGATCGACGACGACCGTCGAGATGGGGAGCTTTCGCGCGAGCCAGGGTTTTACGACATGGCGGTCGCTCGCGACCACGTCGACCGGCTGGTCGGCGATTTGTCCGCGGCGAAAAGCGGCGATGAGCAAGTCAAGGCGCGGGTCAGGCTCGCTCGACGAAAGCCACAGGCGATCGAGCCCTACGCCCACCGCCATCGCTGCGGCGAGAGCCGGGACGAGGAAGCGCGGCCAAGCGCGCATCCGGCGGCGGGGCGCAGTTTCGAGAGGAGAGGCGTCCGCCGTGAGCGCGCTGACGAGGTCGCGCAGGCTGGCCGGCGCGCTCTCGGGCTCGAGCTTTTCGCGTAGCGTGCGACGCAGCGCGAGGACCGCAGCGTAGCGCTTAGCGAGATCGGGCTCGTTGGCGAGCCTTGTCTCCAGCGCGAGCGCGCTCGCCGCATCGAGCTCGCCGTCGGCGAGCGCATTTATGAGCAGCGCATCCGCGGCGCGGCTTTGCTCCCGGTCGTCGGTCATGACCCTTGCCCCAAAGTCGCGACGAGCAGCGCACGAGCCCGCGCGAGCCGCGACATCACCGTGCCGATCGGCGCGCCCGTCGCCTCGCCGATCTCGCGATAGGAGAGGCCGTTGATCTCGCGCATGACCAAAGTCTCCTTGAAGATGAGCGGCAAGGCTTCAATCGCGCCTGCGACGCTCTCGCGGTCCGCTTTCGCGATGAGCTCCTCTTCTGGCGTCGTCGAGAGGAGCGCCTGCGGGTCCCCTTGCTGCGCGCGGGCCTCATCCTCGCCGCCCGACAGCACGAGCGCATGTGGCCTGTTTTTGGCGAGCCAAGTGAAGGTCGTGTTGCGGACGATCGCGAGCAGCCAAGCGCGCGGGTTTTCGACAAGGGCGCCTTCGAGCGCCTTCAACGCGCGCAGGCAGGCCTCTTGCACCACGTCCTCGGCGTCGGTCGCATTGCCCGTAAGCCAGCGCGCCAGCGAATAGGCGTCATCGAGATGCGGCAACACTTCATGTGTGAACCGCCGCCGCGCCGTCTCGCTCGTCACGTTTCACCCTTGCGGCTCATCAGGGCGTCACCTTGATCTCGCCCTTCATCTGGGGATGCAGTCCGCAGAAATAGATGAAGTCGCCAGGCTTGTCGAAGACGTAGACGAAGCTTTCGTCCGTATCGAGCGCCTTCGAACGCGTCTTGCCGTTAGCGAGAATGACCGTGTGCGGAATATCGTCGTGATTGACGAAACGCACGGTGGTCCCGGCTTGCACCGTCCTTTCGGCGGGAGTGAAGACGAAATTGTCGATGACGATAGTCGTCTCCACGGCGCTGGCGGAGCTTCCGCCAAGGACGACGAGAGCGGTCACGAGCGAGAGGAGCGGAAAGGCGCTGCGGGTCATGGCGTCCTCCCTTCAGCCGGCCAAAGAGCTGTCGACGATAGCGAGCGGCGCCCCCCCGCCCTTGACCGTCACGCTCGTGACGCCGAGCAGGCCATGAAGCTCTCCCGCCGGAACGAGCTTCGCTCCAGGGGCCGGCGCGGTTCCGGGCGCCGGCTGCGGAAACGCGGTCGAGCGCGCGGTGTGAAAGGTCACATTGCCTTCGACCTTCTGCATGAGCTGATGGATGTGGCCATTGAGCACCGTGACCGATCCAAACCGCGACAGGAGCTTCAGCGCCTCCGCTGCATCCTGCGTGCCCCAGCCCCATTCGGGCGCGATCGTCCACAGCGGCACATGCGCGAAGACGACGATGGGCGTCGACGCGCTCTTGCCGTGCAAATCGTCGGCGAGCCAAGCGAGCTGCTCTCCTCCAAGATTACCCATGCCGCCTGCCTTCAGATCGAAGACGTTGTTGAGACCCACGAAATGCGCGCCGCCGTAATCGAAGGATAGCCAGCCCTTGCCTTTCGATCCCTTGCCGTAGCGGTCGAGATAGGCCTGGCCGTTATTCTCGTCGATGAGGTCGTGCTCGCCCGGAACATAAAGCGTTTCGAGTTGGGCGCGCGCGATCCTCTGCTCCGCGTCGTCGAATTGTTGCGGCTTGGAGAGATGGGTGATGTCGCCCGTGTGGATCATGAAGGCGGGCTGCTTGGGAAGCGCGCGGATCTTGGCGATGGCTTCCTCCAGCGTGCCGAGCGCATTGGGATTGGCCGGCTTGTCGAAGCCGATGTGGCTGTCGGAGATTTGCACGAAGGAGAAGCCCGACGCTGCGGCCTCCGCGCCGCCGATGACGCGCGCCCCCGGCACGCCACCCGATAGCGTCCATAAGAGCCCCGACCCAGCCCAAGCCATGCACTCGAGCCCCTGCCGACGGTCGACGCCATTTCCCTTCTTATTGCTGCTCATCTCAAGCCTCCTGTCGCCGGCGCGACGCCGGGCAATGAGGAGACTCAAGGGAAGGCAAAATTATTCCCGAGAATTTCGGATCCTGAATGCGGCTTGGCTATCCCTGATCTATTGCGCCGTCACCTCTTTCTTCGTGACGCGGTTCGGGTGTGTGCCACGAATGTCTTCGCTCACTGCAAGACGATTGGCGCTTCGAACGCGCCCTTGTCAGTCACCAATGTCAGCGTCGCGGCCAGAGGCTCCTTGGGAGCGGCGCGCGCGCCGCTCGCTGAAAACAGCGTGAGCGCAAAGCCGTCGCCGGAGCGCGACGATTCCAGTGTCCAGGCGTCGGCGACCTCGCAGAAGACGTCGAGAAGCGCGCCCTTGCCGCGATAATCGAGCCGCCAACCGCCAGGCTCACCTTCGGGGCGTAACGCCAGCACGTGCTGCGCTTCGGCCGCGTCGAGGCGTTTCGGCACGCTTTCGGCCAGCACGCGGGCGATCTCGGGGCCATGCGGGGACGCCTCGCGGGGCGAGATTTGCAAATTCAGGTGGGCGCGAACCGGAAGGCAGATTTTGTCGCAGGCCGCATAGTCGACCTTCAGATCGAGCCTCACCGGAGCATTGCGATCGCGCGGCGTGACGCGCAGCGGAAAAAGCGCCTTGGCCTCATAGCCGGCTACGACGCCGCCTGCCTCCTTTATGTGCTTTGGCGCCGGAAAAAACGTCTCCACGCTCGCAAGATTTTCCGAAGCGGAGAAATCGAACGTGGGCGCAACGCCGGCCTCTCCTGGCATCCGCCAGTAAGTCACCGCTTTCGGCGCAAGATCGATCTCGAGCGCCGCAGACCGAACGCCGTCGGGCTCTTCGTTTCCGGCGAGAAGGCGCGCCGATGACAGTCGCCCAGCGGAAGGCTCGGAAGCGAAAGGCTCAGTCGCGGCGGGGTGGCAGGACAAGAGAATGGCGAGGAGCGGCGACGCCTTCAACCAACGCATAACGTGCTCCGAAGCTCGGTCAAGAGTTCAGCAAGCCCGGCCCCTCGGCTTGGTCCGGGCCGGGCGACAGAGCCGAAAACCGACGGGACTTCCTTCGAAAATTCCGCTCGGTCCTTGACGGGGCCAACTTCGCGTCTTGTCGGCGGGGCGCGGCGGGATTAGCATCCATTCTATGAAATCGAACTCGTGACAAGCAACCCGCCTCCAAAGCTCGTGACCGAGATCAGGCTCGACAAAACGAGACCGTTGACGACATCGGCGCCGAGAGTGAGATCGCAACGGCGCCCGCCGAAAAAAGGGCCGCCTCTCGCAGAACCGCGTCGCGGAAACGGCTTTGGCAGGAGGACTCGACGCCCTTCCTCGACGGGCAATTGCTGATCGCCATGCCGGGCATGTCGGATGAGCGCTTCTCGCGCTCGGTGATCTACATGTGCGCGCATTCCGCCGAGGGCGCGATGGGCATCATGTTGAATTGTCCGTCCAACGTGCGGAATTTTCCCGAGCTTCTCGAGCAATTACGGGTCATCGACTCCGCCGAGCGCATCAGCTTGGCGCCGGCCGCGCGCGACGTGCAGGTTCTCTCGGGCGGCCCGGTGCAGACCGATCGCGGCTTCGTGCTGCACACCGGTGATTTCTTCATCGATAATTCGACGCTCAAGATCAACGACGCCGTATCGCTCACCGCGACTATCGACATTCTGCGCGCGATCGCAACCGGGCACGGACCTGACCAGGCGCTTCTCGCGCTCGGCTGCGCCGGTTGGGACGCCGGCCAGCTTGAAAACGAAATTCAGCTCAACGGCTGGCTGCATTGTCCCGCGGATCCCGCAATCCTCTTCGACCACGATCTCAACACGAAATATGTGCGCGCGCTGCGCTCGATCGGGGTCGATCTCAGCAAGCTTTCACTAAACGCCGGGCACGCCTGAGGCGAGACGCGCTCAGGGCGTAGGATTGGTGTGGATGCTGTGAATAGCGTCGATGCGCGCCTCGATCTCCGGCGTAATCTTAACCGAAATCGCGTCAATGTCGGCTTTCAGCTGCGGCAAGCTCGTCGCGCCAATGATCGCCGAGGTGACGAAGCTGCGCGACGCGACGAAGGCGATCGCAAGCTGCGCCGGATCCACCCCGACGTCTTTCGCCAGATTGAGATAAGCGTCGATAGCAGCGGCCGCGCCCGGCGTCTCATATCTCTGGCCGCGCTCGAAAAGCGTCGAGCGCGCGCCGGCAGGCCTGGCGCCCTTCTGATATTTGCCGGTGAGATAGCCTTGCGCCAGCGGGGAATAAGCCAAAAGGCCCACCTGCTCGCGCCACGAGAACTCCGCAAGGCCCATCTCGAAGGCGCGGTTCATCAGATGATAGGCGTTCTGGATCGAGACGATGCGCGAACCGACCCCCTGCTCGGCGGCGCGTAGGAAGCGCGCAACGCCCCAGGGCGTTTCGTTGGATAGGCCGATGTGCCGAACCTTGCCCGCCCGCACGAGCTCGGCGAGGACAGCGAGCGTCTCCTCGACGGCCACTTCCTCGCGCTGGCTGGGCTCGCGCCAAGTGGAGCCGCCGGAGCCAAAAAGCGGCACGGAGCGATCGGGCCAGTGCAACTGATAGAGATCGATGTAGTCGGTCTGCAGGCGCTTCAGAGAGCCCTCGACCGCCTCGAGAATGTTCTTTCGGTCGAGCTTCGGCGAGCTTTTATCCCTGCGCAGCCAGTTCATCTCGCTCCGTCCGGCGACCTTTGTGGCGATCACGACCTTGTCGCGATTGCGCCGCGACGCGAGCCACGAACCGATGATGCGTTCGGTCGAGCCCTGGGTCTCGGGGCGCGGCGGGATCGAATAGACTTCGGCGGTGTCAAGAAAATTGATCCCTTGCGCCAGCGCATAGTCGAGCTGCTCGTGGCCTTCGCTCTCGCTGTTCTGCTGGCCGAAGGTCATGGTGCCGAGGCAGAGCGCCGAGACGCGAAGACCGGTTCTTCCGAGCGGGCGAAGTTCCATCCTAGGGCTCCGGGGATTGAGGGTCCATTAGGGCGATGAAGGCCGGTTGTGCGATTCGAAGCCAGGGCGCAAGCCGAAGCGGCATGGCGACGTCGTCGATCGCCCCGCGGCAAGGATCAGTCCTTCGAGAGCGTTACCAGCAAGAAAGCTTGCAGCCCACTCAATCTCTGGAGCCCATGCTCTCTCTAGAGTGCATGCTCTAACCAAAATAACATAATTTTTATGTAAATAATAATATTTTCCCGGCCTGGCTGGTGAATTGACTTGGCTCAGGGATGGGTATTTAAGACAGCGAGAACGGTCGACTGTTCGGCGGCGCCGCACAGCGAAGGAGAAGGCCTGAAAATGCAAGATGCGGCAGCGCGGGTGCGCCAGCAGCCTGCAGTCGTGTTCGTCGAGGATCGCGAGGGAAAGGTCCACGAGCTCGAGACGCTCGAAGGCTGGCGGCTCATGGAAATCTTGAGAGACCACGGCGTGGGCGTGGACACCAATTGCGGCGGCTCGCTCGCCTGCGCCGAGTGCCATGTGCTGATCGATCCATCCTGGATGGACAGGCTTCCGCCGCCGTCCGAGGAAGAGCTGGACAAGCTCGACGAGCTGCCGCTGATCCATGAGAACTCGCGGCTCTCTTGCCAGATTCTCTGGTCGGACGAATATGACGGCCTGAAAGTGACCGTGGCTCAGGCGACCTGATGGCCAAGCCGACGCATCCCCAAATCTTGCTCGCGAGCGATCTGCGCGACGGAGAGGTCCTGTTCCTCGGAGCCGAGGGCTGGGTGCGCAACGTGCACGCCGCCACGGTCGCGCAGGACGCCTCGGCCGCCGCGGCGCTCGAAGCGCGCGGCAAAGCCGACATCTCCGCCAACAAGGTGGTCGACGTCTATCTCGCCGAGGTCGAGCTCGACCCGGCCCTCGGCCCGCGGCCGTTGCATTATCGCGAAAGAGCCCGGCTGGTGGGACCGAGCGTGCGGCGCGACCTCGGCAAGCAAGCCCAGGCGGACAAAGTCGGGAGCTGAACCATGAACGCGCATGACCAGCGTCATGCGGCGCGCGCCAACGCGCCAACGACGACCTATCTCTACGACGCCTATGACAAGGCGTTCGTAAAGTCGCGCGTCGACGAGTTCCGTGAGCAGGTGCGCCGACGGTTGGACGGCGCGCTGAGCGAGGACGAGTTCCGGCCGCTGCGGCTGATGAATGGTCTCTATCTGCAGCTGCACGCCTATATGCTGCGGGTCGCCATCCCCTATGGAACGCTGACCTCGCGGCAGATGCGGCGGCTCGCCGAGATCGCCGACAAATGGGACAAGGGCTACGGTCATTTTACGACGCGCCAGAACTTGCAGTACAACTGGCCGAAGCTCGTCGACACGCCGGACATTCTCGAGGCGCTCGCTGATGTCGAGATGCACGCCATTCAAACCTCCGGAAACTGCATTCGCAATGTGACGGCGGATCAGTTCGCGGGCGTCGCGACGGACGAATTCGAGGACCCGCGACCCACCGCCGAATTCCTGCGCCAATGGTCGAGCCTGCACCCGGAGTTCAGCTTCCTGCCAAGGAAGTTCAAGATCGCGGTGAGCGGCGCTAAAGAGGATCGCGCGGCAATCAAATTCCACGACATCGGGCTGCGCGTTCACGCCAATGAGCAGGGCGAGGCGGGCTATGAGGTCATCGTCGGGGGCGGGCTCGGCCGCTCACCCTTCGTCGGCAAGACCGTGCGCGCCTTTCTTCCGCGCGCCGATCTTCTCGCCTATCTCGAGGCGATCTTGCGGGTCTATAACCGCTTCGGCCGGCGCGACAACAAATACAAGGCGCGCATCAAGATCCTCGTGCATGAGACGGGACTCGAGCAATTGACGAGCGAGATCGAGGCCGAGTTTGCGGCGATGGATCGCGCGCCCTTCGCCTTCGACCTCGAGGAGTTTGAGCGCATCAGAAGCTTCTTCGCGTCGCCGCCCTATGAGACGCTGCCGGCGCGCTCGCTGGCCTTCGAAGCGGCGCGCCGCAAGGACGCGGCTTTCGACGCCTTCGCAGCCGTCAACGTCACGGAGCATAAGATTGCCGGCTATGCGATCGTGACGGTTTCGCTGAAGCCCATCGGCGGCATTCCCGGCGACGCCACCTCCGATCAGATGCGGGCGCTGGCGGAGGCCGCCGAGCGCTTCGGCTTTGGCGAATTGCGCGTGAGCCATGCGCAGAACATCGTGCTGCCGCATGTGAAGCAGGACGATCTTTTCGCTCTGTGGCGTCTCCTAGACGACGCCAAGCTCGCGACGCCCAACGCCGGGCTGATCTCCGACATTATTTCCTGCCCCGGTCTCGATTATTGCGCGCTCGCGACGGCACGCTCGATCCCGATTGCTCAGGCCATCTCGGAGCGCTTCAAGGATCTCGAGCGTCAGCGCCTCATTGGCGAACTCGGCATCAAGATCTCCGGCTGCATAAACGCCTGCGGCCATCATCACATTGGCGCGATCGGCATTCTCGGGCTCGAGAAGCGCGGACAAGAGTTCTACCAGATCACGCTGGGCGGCGATCCGACGCTTTCGGCTTCGATCGGCGAGCTCTTGGGGCCCGGCGTCGTCGCGGAGGATGTCGCGGACGTCATCGAGAGCCTCATCGAAATCTATCTGCGCGAACGCCGCGATGGAGAGCGCTTTCTCGACGCCTGGCGGCGACTGGGACAGGCTCGCTTCAAGGAAGCGCTGCTGCGGGAGGGCGAAGATGGCGCTGATATCTGAGGGCCGATTCGTCGAGGACGGCTGGCGGCGTCTCGCTGAAGAGGAGAGCCTGCCCAAGGAGGGAAAGTGCATCGTCTCCGAAGCGCGTCTCGCCGATTCCGCCGGCGCGCTTTCCCCTGAAGCGCCGCTTGGCGTGCTGCTCGCCAACACCGCCGACCCCGAAAAGCTCGCGCCCTATCTCTCGCGCCTCTCGCTCATCGCGATCGCCTTTCCGGCGCTTGGCGACGGCCGTGGCTTCTCGCTCGCGCGTCTGATCCGCCGCGCGGGCTTCAAAGGCGAGCTGCGCGCGAGCGGGCGGCTCATCGCCGATCAGGCGACGCATGCGCTGCGCTGCGGCTTCGACACGATCGAGGTCGCCTCCGACATTGCGGCCCGGCAGGACGCCGCGCAATGGTCGGCCGCGCTTTCGGCCTATGGCGCCTTCTATCAAGAGGGTTATGCAAGCCGCGCGGCGATCCTCGCGGAAAGACGAAAGGCGCGCGCATGAAGCCGTCGCTGGTTGACCTTCTCGAGCCGCGGCTGACGCCGCTCGATCTCGCGCATCGCCTGACGCTCGCGCGCGAGGTCATCCCAGGAAGATTCGTCTTCACGACGAGCTTCGGGCTCGAGGATCAATGGATCACGCATACGATCCTCACGCTCGGTCTCGACATCGAGGTTGCGACTCTCGACACCGGACGGCTTTTTCCCGAGACCTACGATCTTTGGGAGCGGACGGAGGCGCGCTATGCGCGGCGCATCCCCGCCGTCTATCCCCGCCCCGAGCCGCTCGAAGCCTATGTGCAAGAGCATGGCGTCAATGGCTTTTATCGCTCGGTTGAAAACCGCAAGGCCTGCTGCCAGATCCGCAAGGTCGAGCCGCTCGGCCGGCTTCTGGCGGGCGCCGCGGGTTGGATCACCGGATTGCGCGCCGATCAATCGAACGCGCGCGCCGAGGTCGCGATGATCGAATATGACGAGACGCATCGATTGGTGAAGCTCAATCCCCTGCTCGACTATTCCCGCGAAGCGATCGTCGCCTTGACCGAGGAATTCGACGTGCCCGTGAACGAGCTGCACGCCGAGGGTTATTTGTCGATCGGCTGCGCGCCGTGCACCCGCGCGATCGGGCCCGGCGAAAGCGAGCGTGCCGGGCGCTGGTGGTGGGAAGAAGACGAGAAGAAAGAATGCGGGCTGCACGTCGGCGAGGACGGCGTCCCGCGGCGGCCGCAGGCTCGACAGGTCAGCACGTGATGAGCTCGCTCGGCCCCAGTCGGCTCGGCCACCTCGACAGGCTTGAGGCGGAGAGCATCCACATCATGCGCGAGGTCGTCGCAGAGTGCGAGCGGCCGGTCATGCTTTATTCGATCGGCAAAGACTCCGCCGCGATGCTGCATGTCGCGTTGAAGGCCTTCTATCCCGGCAAGCCGCCATTCCCGCTGCTCCATGTCGACACGACATGGAAGTTTCGCGAGATGATCGAATTCCGCGACAAACGCGCCAAGGAGCTCGGCGTCGAACTGCTCGTCTACACCAATCCCAAAGGGGTTGAGATGGGCATCAATCCCTTCGTGCATGGCTCGAAGCTCCATACCGACATCATGAAGACCGAGGCGTTGAAGCAGGCGCTCGACAAATGGCGCTTCGACGCGGCTTTCGGAGGAGCTCGGCGCGACGAAGAGAAATCGCGCGCCAAGGAGCGCGTGCTTTCCTTTCGTAGCGCGCAACACCGCTGGGACCCCAAAAATCAGCGCCCGGAATTCTGGCGCCTCTACAATACGCGCAAGGCGCAGGACGAGAGCCTACGCGTCTTTCCGCTTTCCAACTGGACGGAAGCCGACGTCTGGGACTATGTCGCGCGCGAGGACATTCCCGTCGTGCCGCTCTATTTCGCAAAGGAGCGACCCGTCGTGCGGCGCGACGGCGCGCTGATCATGGTCGACGACGACCGCATGAAGCTGCGTCCCGGCGAGGTCATCGAGCAGAAAAAAGTTCGCTTCCGCACGCTCGGTTGCTATCCGCTTACGGGCGCGATCGAGAGCGACGCCGAGACGCTCGACGCGGTCATTGCCGAAATGCGCGCAAGCCGCTCCTCGGAGCGGCAGGGGCGGCTCATCGACCATGACGGCGCGGCGTCGATGGAACAGAAGAAGCAGGAAGGCTATTTCTGAGATGCACGGCGTTCCTGCGCAGGCTCCATCCCCGCGAACCATCGCTGAAAAACCGCTTCTGCGCTTCATCACCTGCGGCTCGGTCGACGATGGAAAGTCGACGCTGATCGGCCGCCTGCTCTATGACGCAGGGCTTGCGGCAGACGATCAGATCGAGGCGTTGGAGAAGGACTCCAAGAAGCACGGCACCCAGGGAGAAGCGCTCGATTTCGCGCTGCTCGTCGACGGGCTCGCGGCCGAGCGCGAGCAAGGCATCACGATCGACGTCGCCTATCGCTATTTCGCGACCGACAAGCGCAAGTTCATCGTCGCCGACACGCCGGGACATGAGCAATATACCCGCAACATGGCGACCGGCGCCTCCACCGCCGAGCTCGCGGTGCTGCTCATCGACGCGCGCAGGGGCGTGCTGAGCCAGACGCGCCGCCACGCGGTGATCGTCTCGATGCTCGGAGTGCGTCATGTCGTGCTCGCGATCAACAAGATGGATCTCGTCGGCTACGACGAGGCCACCTTCCGGCGCATCGAGGCCGAGTTCCGCGAATTCGCGCGCCATTTGCGCTTCCTCTCGATCGAGGCGATTCCACTCGTCGCCAAGGACGGCGACAATCTCGTCAAAGAGAGCGCGCATATGCCCTGGCGGACAGGCCAGTCGCTGCTCGCCTATCTGGAGAGCGTCGAGGTCGACCGCGGCGCGCTGGTGCAGCCGTTCCGCTATCCGGTGCAGTGGGTCAATCGCCCGAGCCACGATTTTCGCGGATTTTCCGGCTTCGTTTGCGGCGGCAACATTCGACCCGGCGACATCATCCGCATTCTGCCGATCGGGCGCGACACGAAGGTCACTCGGGTCGTCGGCGGCGATGGCGATCTTGAGAGCGCGGTCACCGGCCAGTCGGTGACCTTGACGCTCGCCGAGGAGATCGACGTGTCGCGCGGCGACATGTTCGTGTCGCCCGCCTCCCCGGCTAAGATCGGCGACAGGCTCAAGGCCCGGCTGCTCTGGCTCGTGCGCGAGCCGCTCGTTCAAGACAAAAGCTATCTTCTGAAGCTTGCGACGCGCACCGTTCCGGCGACGGTGACGAAGGTGGCGACGCGCGTCGAAATCGAAACAGGGCTTGCCGCTCCGCTCACGGAGGCGGGCGAGACGCTCGCCTTCAACGCGATCGGCGAAGCGGAGATAGAGCTCGCTCACCCTGTTGTCTGCGACCGTTATATCGAAAATCGCGAGACAGGCGGCTTCGTCCTCATCGATCGCGCGACCAATGAGACGGTCGCGGTCGGCCTTGTGACCGAGGCGGCAACGGCGGCAAAAAGCGGCGCCGCCTTTTTGGAGGCAAGCTATTCCTCAATGGAAGGCCTGCCGCCGCCGACCGCCGAGCGCGCGACGCGCCGCACGAGCCTGCTGAAATCCCTCTCCTGGCGCGCGCTGGGGAGCGTGCTGACCTTCGCGATCGTTTTCGGCTTCACCCGCGACCTCGCCCTTTCGCTCGCGATCACCGTGACGGAGGCCGCGGCGAAGATCGGGCTCTATTACCTGCATGAGCGCGCTTGGGCTCGCCATAAGGTCGCTACGGCTGAAGGAGGCGTCGCGCCGCCGCACGATGTGGGCCTCTAAGAGCGGTCGCTCGGCCGCGTTAAGGATTGGCGCTCGACCTTAAGAATAGTGTCTAACTTTTCGGCGCCGAAGCCATCGTTAACCTTGCGGCTTTCCTTGATGAGGCCAAATTCTTCTCCTATGTGACGAGAGGGTGAGGGGCGGACTTGAGCTGGCGGGAAAGCCTGTCCCTTTTTGGACACCGCAGCTTCAAGCGCGAGCTTAATTTTTCAGGCGCTTGCAGCTTTCCAAAGAGGAACAGGCCATGCATGCCCAAGGACAGATAAGCGCCGGCGGCGCAATAAGGACCATGGGATTGATGGACCCCCTTGACGTTGCCCGCGACAGGCGCTCCTACCACAATCTCGACGTCCCGCATCTCTATGAGCAGGCCCTGCGCCGCGGCGAGGCGACGATCGTGCAGGGTGGCGCTCTGGTCGCGGAGACGGGCGTCCATACGGGCCGCTCACCCAAGGACAAGTTCATCGTCGCCGATTCGCTGACGCAGAACGCCGTCTGGTGGGAAAACAACCAGCGCCTGGAGAGAGCGAAGTTCGATCTTCTGCTCAGCGATTTTCTGGCGCACGCCCAACAAAGAGAGCTTTTCGCGCAGGACCTCTACGGCGGCGCCGACCCCGCCTTTCGGGTCAAGGTACGCGTGTTCACTGAATTTGCGTGGCATTCTCTGTTCATCCAGAACCTTCTCATTCGACCGACGCCGCATGAGCTTTCCACCTTCGCGCCGGAGCTGACGATCATCGATCTGCCCTCCTTCAAGGCCGATCCGCAGCGTCATGGCTGCCGCAGCGAGACCGTCATCGCAATGGATCTGTCGCGCAAAATCGTGCTCATCGGCGGCACAAGCTACGCCGGCGAGATCAAGAAGTCGGTTTTCACCTTCCTGAACTTCCTGCTGCCGGCGCAGGGCGTCATGCCGATGCATTGCTCGGCCAATGTTGGCGCGGAAGGCGACTCAGCCGTTTTCTTCGGGCTTTCGGGCACGGGGAAAACCACGCTCTCGGCTGATCCCGCCCGCAGACTGATCGGCGACGACGAGCATGGATGGAGCGCCGACGGCGTCTTCAACTTCGAGGGCGGATGCTACGCCAAGGCGATCAAGCTCTCGCGCGAGGCCGAGCCGCAGATTTTCTCCATGACCGAACGTTTCGGCGCCGTGATGGAGAACGTCGTGTTCCATCCGCACACGCGCATTTGCGATTTCGACGACGGATCGCGGACCGAGAACACGCGCATCGCCTATCCGCTTCGCTTCATGCAAGGCGCGGTGGAAGACGGACGCGGAGGACACCCCAAGAACATCGTCATGCTGACCTGCGACGCCTTCGGCGTGCTGCCGCCGCTCGCGCGGCTCAGCGCCGAGCAGGCGATGTATCATTTTCTCTCCGGTTACACGGCCAAGGTCGCGGGGACGGAAAAAGGCGTCAAGGAGCCCGAGGCGACCTTCTCGACCTGTTTCGGCGCCCCCTTCATGCCGCGTCCGCCGCAGGTCTATGGCGACCTGCTGCGCGAACTGATCCTGCAACACGACGTGAACTGCTGGCTCGTGAACACCGGCTGGAGCGGCGGCGGCTATGGGGTCGGGGCGCGCATGCCGATTGCGGCGACGCGGCGGCTGCTCGGAGCCGCGCTCAGCGACGAGCTGAAACACGCGCGCTTTGAGCCCGAACCGTTCTTCGGCCTGTCGGTCCCGCTTGCTGCGGCAGGCGTTGACCCGGCTCTCTTGAACCCCATCAAGAGCTGGTCGTCGCTGGCTGATTACGAAGCGACGGCAAAGCGGCTTTCCCTCATGTTCGACGATAATTTCGAGAAGCTGTCCTTCGCGCCGAAAGCTGATATGGCCGCCAACGCCTAAATAGCCGGCGCCGGCGGCGAAGCCTGCGCCAATAAGCGGCCGTGTAGCCAAGCCACCCCGCTTCACGAGGCCGGGGCGTCGTCTATTGCCGGAAAGTCGCGCACGTGGTTGGATGCCGCTTCCGGCTCACCACGGCGTGTCGGCGATTTCAAAAGGTTAACGCGATGAAAGCCTTTGTTGTATCACCGCTTCGCGCATTGCCCCTTCCCTCCAGCCCGCGTCGCCGGGGCGGCGTTCCCGCGAACACCCGGTTGTCGGCTGCAGACGAGGCGGGGCCGGACGAAGCGCCTCCGGCGCAAAGATAATTCGCACGATGCGCTGGAGCGAGCTGAAAAGACGGGTCGAAGGCAACTTCGCTCCCACAGTCAGAAGTCGAGTCGAGGTTTCCACGACAAGCCATCGACTGGCGGCCGACGGGGCCGGAGAGGGCTGGATATCCATCAACGGCGCGCGCGTCGCCACGGCGCCGAGCGAGGATTTCAAACGCGCGTTGTTCTCGAGCCTCACTCTGTCGATCGACGCGATGCTAGCGTCGAAGAACACATTGCTGCATGCGCTTGCCGTGCTCGACAGGCGTTTCGACAAGCGTCGGCTCGAAACCTTCGAGCCGCGAAGGGAAGCAGAGCCGACGCGGCGGCTTTACGCCCTGCGTTGCGCCGCCGAGGGCCTCCCCCACTATGCGGAGGAGTTCTTGCTTGTCGGTGACGACGAAGCTCGCCGCGGCGGCGAGTTGCACGACGCAGATCAGGAAGGAGAATGAGATGACGGACGCCAAGCGGCTGGAAGCAGGAGACGAGGCCCCGGCTTTCTCAATGCCCGGAGCCGGTGGCGAAACCCAGGCGCTCACCGCCTATAAGGGCAAGAAACTCGCGCTTTATTTCTACCCCAAGGACGATACTTCCGGCTGCACCAAGGAGGCGATCGAGTTCAACGGGCTGCGCGATAAATTCGCCAAAGCCGGCACGGCGATCCTCGGCGTCTCTCCCGATTCTGAGAAGAGCCACGACAAGTTTCGCGCGAAATATGAGCTGAAGATCCCGCTGGCTTCCGATGAAACGAAGGCGATGCTGTCCGCCTATGGCGTCTGGGTCGAGAAGAGCATGTACGGGCGCAAATATATGGGCGTCGAGCGCACCACATTCCTGATCGGCGCGGAGGGGCGCATTGCAAAGGTATGGCGCAAGGTCAAGGTCCCCGGGCACGCCGAAGAGGTGCTTGCGGCCGCCAAGGCGCTGTAAACGCCCTGCCTTAGTCGCCCTTTACGCTCCCCTTACATTCCGGCCGCGGTTTCGGAATGGCGCCCTTATGCGTCAGGGCCTAGATACCTTTTCGCCTTGAGGCGGATTTCCCTCTCCAACTAACGACGGAGCCTAGCGCAATGCTGGATGTCATCTTCATCGGTTCGGGCCTTCTGCTCTTCGGGCTGACAGCGGCCTACGCGCGCTTCTGCGCGAAGCTTTGAAGGGGGTTCTCATGATCGAACCCGCGCTCGGCCTCGCAGTCGCTCTGCTGCTTGGCCTCTACCTCGTCTACACGCTCCTATATCCCGAGAGATTCTAAAAAAGCCTCGGGTCTTCGCGAGAGGATCATCATGACCATCGTGGGTTGGGCGCAAATCGCCCTCATTCTCGCGGCGGTGATCGCTGCGGCGATACCGCTTGGCGGCTATATCGCCCGCGTGCTCGCCGGCGAGCGTGTTTTCCTCGCGCCGATCCTGGCGCCGGTCGAACGCGCTTTCTACAGGCTTGCCGGGGTCGACCCCGCACGCGAGCAAAGCTGGTTCGTCTACACTATGGCCATGCTGGCTTTCAGCATCGTGGGCTTCACCTCGCTCTACGCCCTGCAGCGCCTGCAAAGCCTGTTGCCGCTCAACCCGCAAGGGTTCGACGGCGTGCCGGCCGATCTCGCCTTCAACACCTCGCTCTCCTTCATCACCAACACCAACTGGCAGAACTATTCCGGCGAGACGACGATGAGCCATCTCACGCAGATGCTCGGTCTCACCGTGCATAACTTCGTGTCAGCCGCGACGGGTCTCGCCATGGCCTTTGCGCTGGTGCGCGGTTTCGCCCGCGCAGAGTTGTCGACGGTTGGAAACTTCTGGGTCGATCTCACGCGCGGCACGCTTTACCTGCTCCTGCCGATCTCCGTCGTTATCGCGCTTGCGATGGTCACGCTGGGCGTTCCGCAAACGCTCGCCGGCTCCGTGGAGGCGACAACGCTCGAAGGCGCGAAGCAGATCATCTCCATGGGCCCCGTAGCGAGCCAGGAGGCCATCAAGGAGCTCGGCACCAATGGCGGCGGCTTCTTCAACGCCAATTCCGCGCATCCCTTCGAGAGCCCCAACGCCCTTTCCAATATCTTGGAAATCTGGGCCCTGCTGGTCATTCCTTTCGCGACCGTGCTCGCCTTTGGAAAAGCCGTCGCCGATTACCGGCAGGGACGCGCGATCGCCATCACCATGGGCATCGTGCTCCTGGCGGGCGTCTTCATCGTCTATTGGGCGGAGGCGGCGGGCAATCCCTTGTTGACCGACAAGCTCGGCGTCGAAGCAGCTCCCGGTAATATGGAAGGCAAGGAGGTTCGCTTCGGCCCCGCGATGAGCGCGCTCTTCGCAACGGCGACGACGGGCACGAGCACGGGCGCCGTCAATGCGATGCATGATTCATTCACGCCGATCGGCGGCCTCGTGCCGCTGTTCAATCTGCTGCTTGGCTGCATCTCGCCGGGCGGCGTGGGCGCGGGCCTTTACGGCTTCCTCGTGCTCGCGGTCATCGCCGTCTTCGTCGCGGGTCTGATGGTCGGCCGCACGCCGGAATATCTCGGCAAGAAGATCGAAGCGCGCGAGATGAAACTCGCCATGTTGGCGGTGCTGATCTATCCGCTGAGCGTTCTTAGCTTCTCCGCGGTTTCGGTCATGCTGAAGACCGGGCTCGACAGCCTCGGCAACTCGGGTCCCCACGGGCTGTCGGAGGTGCTCTACGCCTTCGCCTCCACCAACGCCAACAACGGATCGGCCTTCGCGGGTCTCACCGGCAACACCTTGTGGTTCAACACCGCGCTAGGCCTCGCCATGTTCATCGGCCGCTTCGCCTATGTGGCGCCGGTGCTGGCGCTGGCAGGATCCTTCGCCGCCAAGAAGAAGGCTCCGCCCTCGGCCGGCACATTCCCGACGCATGGACCGCTCTTCGTCGGCCTGCTGATCGGCGTGATCGTGATCCTCTACCTCCTGCAATATTTCCCCGCGCTTGCGCTGGGTCCCGTGGTCGAACATTTCCTGCTGCAGGCGGGGAAGACCTTCTAACGGAGCCGCATCCCATGTCTTCGAAAGCCGCCTCGCCCGGACTTTTCGATCCGGCCATCATCAAACGCGCCTCCGTCGACGCGTTCCGCAAGCTCGATCCGCGGCACTTGGCCCGCAATTCGGTGATCTTCGTCACCGAGGTCGTTTCGCTCGTCGTAACCATTCTGTTCCTGCGCGACGTCGTCACGCGCAATGGCGACGCCTTCTTTACCGGCCAGATCGCCGCGTGGCTCTGGTTCACCGTGCTCTTCGCCAATTTTGCCGAAGCCGTGGCGGAAGGACGCGGCAAGGCGCAGGCGGACGCGCTACGCAAGACCCGCAGCGACACGCGCGCCAAGCGGCTGATCGATCCCGAGGGCAAGAGCGGCATGAGAGACGTCGTCGAAGGCGTCTCCGCGCTCGATCTCAAGATGGGCGATGTCGTGCTCATCGAGCCCGGAGACCTCGTTCCCGGCGACGGTGAGGTCGTTGAAGGCGTCGCATCCGTGAACGAGTCGGCGATCACCGGCGAATCCGCCCCTGTTATTCGCGAGGCGGGCGGCGACCGCTCCGCCGTGACCGGCGGCACGACCGTCCTGTCAGATTGGATCAAGGTCAAGATCACGGCCGCGCCGGGCTCGACCTTCATCGACCGCATGATCGCGCTGGTGGAAGGCGCGCAACGTCAAAAGACCCCGAACGAGCTGGCGTTGTCGATCCTGCTGTCAGGCCTGACGATCATCTTCCTTATCGTCTGCGTGACGCTGTGGCCGCTCGCCCATTACTCAGGAACGACGCTCTCGCTGAGCGTGCTCATCGCTCTGCTCGTCTGCCTGATCCCGACGACGATCGGAGGGCTTCTATCCGCGATCGGTATCGCCGGCATGGATCGGCTAATCCGCTTCAACGTGATCGCCACCTCCGGCCGCGCCGTGGAGGCTGCGGGCGACGTCGACACCTTGCTGCTGGACAAGACCGGGACGATCACCTTCGGCAACCGCATGGCGGACGAGTTCGTTCCCGTCGGCGCCGTTGCGGAACGCGCCTTGGCGGAAGCCGTTCTGCTGGCTTCCCTCGCCGATGATACTCCCGAGGGCCGTTCGATCGTCGCGCTGGCCAAGACTCGCTATGGATTGGGGGCGCCGGAACTCGCGGCCGACGCCCGGATCGTCCCCTTCTCCGCTCACACGCGCATCTCAGGCGTCGATCTGCCGAGCCGCTCCGTACGAAAGGGCGCTGTGGACGCCATTGTGGCGCAGCTGAAGACGGCTCCTGTCGCCTCTGCGGAGCATTGGCGTGACGACGTCGAACCCGCCGCCGGCGTCAGCCTCCTTGAGTGCGAGGCGGAAGCGCGGTTCCTCGTTCCGGAAGATTTCGCGCGCGCCGTCGAGCGCATCTCGCGCGCCGGAGGAACGCCGCTGGCGGTCTCGGAGAGCGGACGTCTGCTTGGCGTCGTGCACCTCAAGGACATCATCAAGCCGGACATCAAGGCGCGCTTTGCCGAACTACGCGCCATGGGCATCAAGACGGTCATGGTGACGGGCGACAATCCGATCACAGCCGCCGCGATCGCCGGCGAAGCCGGCGTCGACGACTTCCTCGCGCAGGCGACTCCCGAGGACAAGCTCGCCTATATCCGCAAGGAGCAGCAAGGAGGACGCCTCATCGCCATGTGCGGCGACGGCACCAATGACGCGCCGGCGCTGGCGCAGGCCGATGTCGGCGTTGCGATGCAAACCGGGACGCAGGCTGCGCGCGAGGCCGGCAATATGGTCGACCTCGATAGCGATCCGACGAAGCTCATTGAGATCGTCGCGATCGGCAAGCAGCTCCTGATGACGCGCGGGTCGCTCACGACCTTCTCCATCGCCAATGACGTCGCAAAATATTTCGCGATCATTCCGGCGCTGTTCATCGTGACCTATCCCGAGCTCGGGGCGATCAATGTGATGAAGCTTGGCTCGCCGCAGTCGGCGATTTTTTCGGCCGTGATCTTCAATGCGCTGATCATCATCGCGCTCATTCCCCTGGCGTTGAAAGGCGTCGCATACAGGCCCGTCGGCGCAGCGGCGCTGCTGCGCAGAAATCTGCTGATCTATGGGCTCGGCGGCATCGCCGTGCCCTTCATCGGCATCAAGCTTATCGACCTCGCGGTCTCCGCTCTCCACCTCGCTTGAGGACCAAGCCATGCTTTCTCACCTACGCGCTTCTCTCGTCATGGTGACTCTGTTCACACTTCTGACGGGCTTGCTCTATCCGCTCGCGATCACCGGGCTTGCGCAGCTGGCTTTTCCCGCCAAGGCGAACGGCTCGCTGATCGAGCGCAACGGCAAGATTCTGGGATCGGAGCTGATCGGCCAGAATTTCGTTGCGGAGCGCTATTTCCATCCCCGCCCCTCGGCGACAAGCGCGCCGGACCCGGCCAATTCGACCAAGACGGTCGATGCGCCCTACAACGCGGCCAATTCGTCGGGCTCCAATCTCGGCCCAACGTCGAAGAAGCTTTATGACCGCGTCGAAGCTGCGATCGAAGCTGGCGTCTCCGAAGGAAGGCTCTGGGATATTCCGGCCGATTCGGTGACGACATCCGCATCGGGTCTCGATCCCCACATCTCCCCAACCTATGCGCTCATGCAGGTTTCCGCCGTCGCCAAGGCGCGCAACCTCAACGAGAGGCGCGTCCGCGAGCTGGTGGAGGCGAATGTCGAGCACCGCGCCGCCGGCTTCATCGGAGAGCCGCGCGTCAACGTGCTTCTTCTCAATCTGGCTCTCGATGCTGTGCATTGAGGAGACGCCAAACCGGGACTCGCGTTTACCGCGCGAAGTCCTGGAGCAAACAATGGTCGAAGATCCCATCCAAAATTCGAGGGCGTCATGAACGAGCTTTCCCTCATCGAGCTGCTGCTCGGATCCGTCTCGATACTCTGCGTTCTTCGTCTGTTTGTCGTTGTCTTCCTCGGCGATAGTCAGGCCGATCCGATCATTGGCCGACTTTTTCGGCGGCTCAATCAAACCGGAAGCGACAGAAAGGCGAGTGTGAAAGGCTAGAACCGGCGCATCGAACATGTGCTGTCGCCCGCCGCGCCGATTGATCTTGTTCGACGACCGTGGCGGATCGCCGTAAGTTCTAGTAGGCTGGAACAGCGAAAATTGGGTCGCACGCGCGAACGAAATCGAAGGAAGCTGGAGGACCTAAGGCTTGGCGCAGCCGGAAAAGGGCTTGGAACGCCGGCCGGATCCCGACGCGCTGCTCGCGCTGGCGGGTCAGGAAGGGAAAGGCCGGCTGCGCGTCTTCCTGGGCGCAGCGCCGGGAGTGGGCAAGACCTATGCGATGCTCTCCCGCGCGCGCGCCGCGAAAGCGGGTGGCCACGATATCGTGATCGGTCTCGTCGAGACGCATGGGCGCAGTGAGACGAAAGCGCTCATCGAGGGGCTGGAGGTTCTGCCGCTGCGGCGAATTGATTATCGCGACCGCACGCTCGAGGAGTTCGATCTCGACGCCGCCCTCGCCCGCAAGCCGCAAACGATTCTCGTCGACGAGCTCGCCCACACCAACGCGCCCGACAGCCGCCACCCGAAACGCTGGCTGGATGTCGAGGAGCTGCTCGGCGCGGGCGTCGACGTCTGGACCACGCTCAACATTCAGCATCTCGAAAGCCTGGCCGACGTCGTCGCACGCATCACCGGCGTCGCCGTTCGCGAGACCGTGCCCGACCGGCTGCTGGCGGACGCGCATGAGGTGATTCTCGTCGACATCACGCCCGACGAGCTCCTGGAGCGTCTCGCGCAAGGCAAGGTCTATGTCAGCGACATGGCGGCGCGGGCCAGACAGAATTTTTTCATCCCGCGAAATCTCATCGCGCTCCGCGAGCTCGCGCTTCGCCGCACGGCCGAGCGCGTCGACGACGAGATGGTCGATTTTCTGCGCCAGAGCGCGATCGAAGGCCCCTGGGCGACCTCGGAGCGTCTCTTGGCGCTGGTAGGTCCCGGAAGCTCTGGCGAGCGCCTCGTGCGCATCGCGGCCCGACTGGCGAGCGGCCTCAACGCGACCTGGATCGCACTCTACATCGAGCGGGCAATGGGCGAAGGCGAATCCGCTGAGGGCGTCAAGAACGTGGACCAGACCCTACGCCTCGCTGAAGTGCTCGGCGCTGAAGTTGAGCGGCGCATCGCAGACGACATGGTGGGCGAGGCGCTCAAGGTCGCACGCGAGGAAAATATCACGCAAATCCTCGTCGGCCGCTCGCGAGCAACGTTTCCGTCGCGATTGTGGCGACCTTCGCTCGTCGCCGAACTGGTGCGTCGATCGCCCAATATCGCCATCCTCGTGCAGATCGATGAGGAAACGGAGCCTCGCCCCCAACACAAAAGAATCGAGAGAGCCGACCTTTGGCTCGGCGCCGCCGCCGCCGTCTTGCTCGTTGCAGCGACGGTGGGCGTCGGCATGCTGCTCGAGCGTTGGCTACCGCCCGTCAATTTCGAGGTTATCTTCCTTCTTCCGGTCCTGATATGCGCGGCGCGCTTCGGCCTGTTGCCAGCGATCGTCGCAGCGCTCGTCTCCTTCGTCGCCGAAGACTTCTTCTTCATTGAGCCACGCTACAGCATCACGATCTCGGAACCGTACGAGTTCATCACGCTCATCGTCTCGCTCATCGTGGCTGGCGTTACGGGCATGCTCGCGAGTTGTTTGCGCGATCACTCTCGCGCCATGCGGCAGCGCGCTCAAAGCGCTCAATCGCTCTTCGAATTTTCGCGAAAAGTTGCGGGCGCGGGCGAACTCGACGACGTTTTGTGGTCTGCGGCGACCCATGCGCAGAAGACGCTGGAGATAAATGGTGTCGCCTTTTCACCCGAAGGGGCCGATCTCGTCATTCGCGCTTCATGGCCCCCGATCGATCGGCTCGATCCGGGTGAAACAATCGCGGCGCGCTGGGCTCTCGAAAAGAACGAGCCGGCGGGGTGGCGCACGGGCACACTCCCGAATGTGCGCTTTCAGTTTCGCCCGCTGGCGACCAGCCGCGGCGTGGTCGCAGTCGCCGGCGTCGAGCCGCGCCGACCGGAGGAGCCCTTCGACGCGCAGCAGGAGCGCACGCTCACGGCGATATTGGAACAAGCGGCCATAGCCATTGATCGCTCGCTGCTCGTCAGGGAGTTGGTGAAGACCGCAGCGCTCGAGGAAAACGAAAGGTTGCGCACGACGCTCCTCGCTTCGCTATCTCACGATCTGCGCACGCCGCTCGCCTCGATCACCGGGGCGGTCACGAGCCTGCAGCAGCTCGGCGACAAGATGGGCGAGGCGGATCGCGCGGACCTTCTCAAGTCGATCGAGGAGGAAGCCGGACGCCTCGCGCGCTTCGTTGGCAATCTGCTGGAAATGTCGCGAATTGAATCGGGCGCGTTGCATCCGCGCCGGGACGCCGTCGATGTCGGCGAAGTCGTGCGCGCGACGCTCGTAAGGTGCAAGAAAGCGTTCCCGAGCTTGCGTCCGACGACGAGTTCTCTACCGATCTCCCGCAGATTTGCGGCGACGCCAATCTTCTCGGCCAAGTGCTTTTCAATCTGCTCGACAATGCGCAAAAATACGGTTCGGACACGAATGTGATCCTCCATGCGCGTCGCGAAGGCGACAGGCTCGTGCTCACGGTCACCGACGAAGGCCCCGGCATAAGGCCGGCGGATTTGGAGCGCGTGTTCGAGAAATTCTATCGCGGCGGGCGGCCCGACGGGCGCAAGGCGGGCACCGGGCTCGGCCTTTCCATCTGCAAGGGCCTTGTCGAAGCGATGGGCGGCACGATCGAAGCGCAAAGCCCCGCGATCAAGAAGCGCGGGACGCGCATGATCCTGAGGTTTCCTTGCGCGCCCCAAGCGACAGCGGTGAAAGAAGCATGAGCAATGGACGCGTCCTCGTCGTCGACGACGAGCCGCAGATCAGACGGTTTCTCAAGCCCGCGCTCACGGCGGCGGGCTATGAGGTCCTCACCGCCGAGACCGGTCAGGAGGCGCTGCGGCTGCTCGCTTCCAACGCGCCCGACGTGGTCGTGCTCGACCTCGGTCTTCCGGACATGGACGGCAAGGATGTGCTGCGCGAGGCGCGCGCCTTCTCCCGCACGCCGATCATCGTTCTGTCGGCGCGCGACCGCGAGGCCGAAAAGATTTTGGCGCTCGACGCGGGCGCCGACGACTATGTCGAGAAACCCTTCGGCATCGGCGAGCTGATGGCGCGGCTGCGCGTCGCAATGCGCCATGCGGTGGAAGGCGCCGAGGCCGCGGTCGTGCGTTGCGGGCCGGTGACCATCGATTTCGACAAGCGACTCGTCACCCGCAATGGTGAGACGGTGCGCCTCACGCCGAAGGAATATGACCTGCTCGCCATCCTCGCCCGCCAGGCGGGTCGAGTTGTGACGCATCGCCAGATCCTGCGTACGGTGTGGGGACCGGCGCATCAGGAGGACACGCAATATTTGCGCGTCTTCGTGGGCCAGCTGCGCGGGAAGATCGAGGAGGATTTATCGGCGCCAAAACTCATTCAAACCGAGCCCGGCATCGGCTATCGGCTGATCGCCGACGACTGACAAGGGCTTCGCCAAGCGCAAAAACGAAAACCCGCCGTCTCCGAGGAGAGCGGCGGGTTTCGATGAAGAAAGAGAAGAGGAAACTCATTGCGCTTTGCAGGCCTGGCGACGACCTACTCTCCCAGGTCTTGAGACATATACCATTGGCGCGAAAGCGTTTGACGGCCGAGTTCGGGATGGGATCGGGTCTGATCGCTCTGCCGAAGGCCACCAGGCCGGAAAGGGCAATGAGTGAAGCAAATGGCGTTCCGACTTCCATCCTACCGAACGGTCCTTGATAATGAGGGCGATCAAGCCAATCGAGCTATTAGTACCGGTAAGCTTCGCGCGTCACCGCGCTTCCACACCCGGCCTATCAACGTGGTCGTCTTCCACGGCTCTCGAGGGAGAACTCGTTTTGAGGTGGGTTTCCCGCTTAGATGCATTCAGCGGTTATCCCGTCCATACATAGCTACCCTGCACTGCGGCTGGCGCCACAACAGGTCCACCAGAGGTATGTTCATCCCGGTCCTCTCGTACTAGGGACAAATCCTCTCAATTCTCCGACACCCACGGCAGATAGGGACCGAACTGTCTCACGACGTTCTGAACCCAGCTCACGTACCACTTTAATCGGCGAACAGCCGAACCCTTGGGACCTTCTCCAGCCCCAGGATGTGATGAGCCGACATCGAGGTGCCAAACAACCCCGTCGATATGGACTCTTGGGGGTTATCAGCCTGTTATCCCCGGCGTACCTTTTATCCGTTGAGCGATGGCCCACCCACTCGGGACCACCGGATCACTATGACCGACTTTCGTCTCTGCTCGACTTGTCTGTCTCGCAGTCAGGCAGGCTTATGCCATTGCACTCGACGAGCGATTTCCGACCGCTCTGAGCCTACCATCGCGCGCCTCCGTTACTCTTTGGGAGGCGACCGCCCCAGTCAAACTGCCTACCATGCGCTGTCCCGGACCCGGATGACGGGTCGCGGTTAGACATCCATGACGATAAGGGTGGTATTTCAAGGATGGCTCCACCAGAGCTAGCGCCCCGGCTTCAAAGCCTACCACCTATCCTACACATGGCTAAACGAATGCCAACGCAAAGTTATAGTAAAGGTGCACGGGGTCTTTCCGTCTGACCGCAGGAACCCCGCATCTTCACGGGGAATTCAATTTCACTGAGCTGACGCTGGAGACAGCGGGGAAGTCATTACGCCATTCGTGCAGGTCGGAACTTACCCGACAAGGAATTTCGCTACCTTAGGACCGTTATATTTACGGCCGCCGTTTACCGGGGCTTCGATTTAAGGCGTGAACCTCTCCTCTTAACCTTCCGGCACCGGGCAGGCGTCAGACCCTATACGTCATCTTGCGATTTCGCAGAGCCCTGTGTTTTTGGTAAACAGTTGCCACCCCCT
>CAWEGE010000025.1:0-451891 GCA_963808525.1 uncultured Alphaproteobacteria bacterium | reverse complement strand
CGGAGTGGCGGGATTCGAACCCACGACCCCTTGTCCCCCAGACAAGTGCGCTAACCGGGCTGCGCTACACTCCGACGCGCCGGTCTTATAGGGGGCTCGACGCTCCCTGGCAACGCCGCTCTCGGCCCGACGCCTCCCGCCCGCCGGCTGCGGCAGCGAGTTGTTTGACAAAGCCTCAGAAAAAAGAACATTGGGCGCGGTCCGGCGGATCCTCTTGGCGGAGAGAATCCCCGGCGCCGCAAGTTCTATTCTTTGAGACGCAGAAGGCCCGATGTCCGAATACCACCGCAAGCTTCTTCGCGAAATGTTCGACGCCGCGGTCGGCGCGGCGCATCCCTCGGCCTGCCTGCCCGCACATATCGCCAGAATCACGCCGCCCAAGGGCCGGACGATCGTCGTCGGCGCCGGCAAGGCCGCCGCGGCCATGGCGGCCGCCGTGGAGCGGCATTATCCCGCGCCGCTCGAAGGCCTCGTGGTGACGCGCTACGGCCATGGCGCGCCGACGGCGCAAATCGAGGTCATCGAGGCCTCGCACCCGGTTCCCGACGCAGCCGGCCGCGAGGCCGCAGCGCGCATCCTGAAAGCCGTCCAGGGCCTGACCGAGGACGATCTCGTGCTGGCGCTGATTTCCGGCGGCGGCTCCGCGCTCATGGCGCTGCCCGCCGAAGGCGTCACGCTCGAAGAGAAGCAGGCCGTCAATAAGGCGCTCTTGAAGAGCGGCGCGACGATCTCCGAGATGAACTGCGTGCGCAAGCACCTTTCCGCCATCAAGGGCGGACGCCTGGCGCGCGCCGCGGCCCCGGCGCGCGTCGTCGCGCTGCTGATCTCGGACGTGCCGAACGACGATCTCTCGGTCATCGCCTCGGGGCCGACCGTGCCGGACGCCACGACGCGCTACGACGCGCTCGCGGTCATCGCCAAATACAAGATTGACGCGCCGGGCGCCGTCATCGCGCATCTTGAGAGCGACGCCTGCGAGACGCCTAAGCCCGGCGATCCGGTTTTCGCACGGGTCGAGAACATTCTCACGGCGACGCCGCAGGGCTCCCTCGACGCGGCGGCCGAGGTCGCGCGCAAGGCGGGCTTCACGCCCTGCATCCTGGGCGATCTCGAAGGCGAGTTGCGCGACGTGGCGCTCGTTCACGCCGGCGTCGCACGTCAGATAGCCATCCATGGGCAGCCCTTCGCGCCGCCCTGCGCGATCATCTCGGGCGGCGAGACGACGGTGACCGTGCGCGGCCACGGCAAGGGCGGGCGCGACGCGGAATTTCTGCTCGCGCTGACTCTGGCGCTGCAGGGCTTCGGCGGCGTCAGCGCCGTGGCCTGTGACACGGACGGCATTGACGGCAGCGAGGACAACGCCGGCGCGATCATGACCGCTGACAGCTTCGCGCGCGCCGAGGGGGCGGGCGTCGATCTAAAGGCGCTCTTCGCCAACAATGACGCCTATACGGCCTTCGAGAAGCTCGGGGATCTGATCATCACCGGCCCCACGCGCACCAATGTGAACGACTTCCGTGTGATCCTCGTGCCGAACTGGGCTGGACGCTGACCGTTCCGTTCCCGCACCCATTTGGTGATAAAAGGCGCGGCGGGGGCGCTTCGTCACGGGAGGGCCGGCGGTTTGCAGTGGAAGAATTTTCTTGGCCTTTGTGCTCTGATTCCGGTCCTTGCCGTGGCGCCGACGCTGGCGGGGTTTCCGCCGGAGTCGCCCGCGCGGCCTTTTCTCGTTCGCATTAACGGCTCCTGTCCGAAAAAGTGCCATTGGATCGCGGTGCAGGGCGCGATCGACAAGACGACGCTCGAAAATTTCGAGGCTCTCATCGCGACGCTCGGCCCCGCCAAGCCGCCCGTTTTTTTCAATTCGGTGGGCGGGGACGTCAGCTCGGCGGTGCGGCTGGGCGAGCGCATTCGTGAGCTCGGCCTCGACACGGCCATCGCCGCCACGCGAGTTGACCCGCGAGACGTCGGCGTTCTCGGCGAGTCGCCGGAGGACGCGCCGCGCGCGAATGTGGTCGTCTCGGAGCGGGCCTTCTGCGCCTCGGCTTGCGCTTTCGCCTTCGCCGGCGGCGTGCGCCGCTACGCGCCTCTCGAAACCTCGATCGGCGTGCACCAGATGGTCCAGCCGGAGCAGGACGTTCAGCAAAAAGTCGCCGTCTTCAAGCGAGAGACGGTCTCGGTCGGCGGACATGTCGTCGTGCAGGCGCCGTGGCTCTTCGGCACGGGAATCGTGGAGCGGCATCTGCCGAAGGGAGCGCCCAGCGAGGCGGTCTATGCCGGCGCCGAGGCTCATTTGACGAAGATGGGCGTCGACGGGCCCAAAGCCCTCGCGCTGATGCGCAAGATGAAGCCCGATAAAATGGACTGGCTGACGCCGGAGCAGATCGTGCAGTTGCGCTTCGCGACGGAACGCAAGCGCGCCGACGCGCTGCTCGACTTTCAGTAATCGGCGCCCCCCGTTCAGCTCGCGGCGCGCCGCAGGCGGTCGCGAATCGCTTCGCCGAGGCCTTGTGAGGGGATCGGCGCGACAGCGGCGCGATCAACGCCGAGCGCATCGAGCGCGCGCAGATGCGAAAAGAGATTTGCGGCGGCTTCCTTTAGATCGCCCGCGGGCGAAAGATCGAGCGCCACGGACTGGCCCTTGGCGGCAAGCGCGCCGCCGAAGTCGAGGCCGACCTCGCCCGGCTCCAGGCTAAAGGCGTCTAGGCGCAGCCGCGCCCCGGGAGCGTAATGGGATTGCGTCATGCCTGGGGCGATCACCGCCTCGCTGGCTTGCGCGAGCCGCTCACCGAGCGCCGTCTCGATCGCCTCGCGCGGAGTCGCGCCCGGCCGCAGCAGCGTCGGCCGACCGTCCAGAAAAGCCACGATCGTCGACTCGAGACCCTCGAGCGAGCGCCCGCCGTCGAGGACGAGATCCACGCGGCCCGAGAGATCGCTCATCACATGCTCGGCCGTGATCGGGCTGACATGGCCCGAGCGATTGGCGGAAGGCGCGACGATCGGTCCGCCGAAAGCCGTGATCAGCGCCAGCGCCACAGGGTGCGCCGGCACGCGCAGCGCGACGCTCGGAAGCCCGGCGCGGGCGAGTTCGCATACGCCGCCGCTCTCCAGGGCCGGCGCGACGAGCGTCAGCGGGCCTGGCCAGAAAAGCTGGGCCAGGCGTTGGGCGGCCTCGGGCAAAGCCGCCTCGCGGAGCGCGTCGTCGAGAGAGGCGACATGGGCGATCAGCGGATTGAAGCGCGGCCGACCCTTGGCGGCGTAGATCCCCGCGACCGCCGCCGGAGAGGCGGCGTCGGCGCCGAGCCCATAGACGGTCTCGGTCGGAAAGGCGACGAGCCCGCCCTTGCGCAAAATTTCGGCGGCGCGCTCGATGGCGGCGCTGGAGGCGGGAAGAAGGGTGGTCATGGACCGATCTTACGGGAGGAGCCTGCTCCCGTGAAGCGGGGAGGCTGGGAGTATGGCCACGCGATATCTAAAGGTGGGTGACGCTCAGGGAAGCGCCGCCCCTGTTGCAGGCCGGCGCGGTGGCGGGTAGTAGGGACCCCTCTCTCCTGGCGAGAAAAGCCGGGCCGGTAGCTCAATTGGTTAGAGCCGACCGCTCATAACGGTCTGGTTGGGGGTTCGAGTCCCTCCCGGCCTACCAGCTCCCGCAGCGCGCCCCAAATGCTTGCATGGGCGCCGGAGTCCCCGTTACTGTAGCGGCTTCGAAAGAGACTGACCTCCTGAGGAAAAGACCGCCTCCATGACCTTCATCGAGTCCCATCTCGCGCCCGCGGGGCGCAAGAGCGGGCACATCAAGCTTCACAGCGCGGACGACTTCGAAGCCATGCATCGCGTCGGGCGTCTCGCCGGCGAGGCGCTCGACGTGCTGATCGAGCATGTGCGCCCCGGTGTCACGACCGACGCGCTCGACAAGCTCGTCTTCGATTTCGCGATGGCACATGGCGCCTATCCGGCGCCGCTCGACTATCGCGGCTATCGCAAATCCATCTGCACCTCGATCAATCATGTCGTGTGCCACGGCATCCCTGACGACAAGCCCCTGCGCGAGGGCGACATCGTCAACATTGACGTGACCTTCATCCTCGACGGTTGGCACGGCGACGCCTCGCGCATGTATGGCGTCGGCGAGATTCCGCGCCGCGCGGAGAGGCTCATCGCCGTGACCTACGAGGCGCTTCTGCGCGGCATCGCCGCGGTGAAGCCCGGAGCGACGACCGGCGACATCGGCGCGGCGATCCAGCGCTATGCGGAGAGCGAGCGCTGCTCCATCGTGCGCGAATTCTGTGGCCACGGGCTTGGCCGGCTTTTCCACGACGAGCCGAACATTCTGCATTACGGCGAGAAGGGCAAGGGCGTCGCGCTGAAGCCCGGCATGTTCTTCACGATCGAGCCCATGGTCAATCTCGGCAAGCCGCAGGTGAAGATCCTTTCCGACGGCTGGACAGCGGTGACGAGAGACCGCTCGCTCTCCGCGCAGTTCGAGCATTCGGTCGGCGTGACGGAGACGGGCGTCGAAATTTTCACGCTGTCGCCGACCGGGAGGGACAATCCCTTGGCGGCGTTTGGCGCGAGGCAATAGGCAGTCGCGTTTCCTTGCTTTCTGTCCGATCGCCGACTGCCCATTGCCGTAGAGCGGACATGAAAGTCAAAGCGCCTATTCCCGACGGCCTGCAGGAAGTGGCGGAGCCGCATTTTCACGGCCACCGGCAGCGCCTGCGCGACCGTTTCATGGAGGCGGGGGCGCAGGCGCTCGCCGACTATGAGCTCATAGAACTGGTGCTGTTTCGCGCGATCCCGCGGCGCGACGTGAAGCCGCTCGCCAAGGCGCTCGTTGCGCGCTTCGGCTCCTTCGCCGAGGTCGTCGCGGCGCGTCCCGAGCGGCTGCGCGAGATCGCGGGGCTCGGGGAAGCGGCGATTTGCGAACTCAAGCTCATGGAGGCGGCCGGCCGGCGTCTCGCGCGCGGCGAGGTCGGGAAGAGGCGGGCGCTCTCCTCCTTCGTCGAGGTCATCGACTATTGCCATGCGGCGATGGCCTATGCCGAGCGCGAGGAGTTTCGCGTGCTTTTCCTAGACAAGCGCAATGGTCTGATCGCCGACGAGCTGCTCGGTGTCGGCACGGTCGACCACACGCCCGTCTATCCGCGCGAGATCGTCCGCCGCGCGCTCGAGCTCGGCGCCTCGGCGCTGATCCTCGCCCATAATCATCCTTCTGGCGATCCGACGCCCTCCACCGCCGACGTGCGGCTCACGCGCGACATTGTGGAGATCGCGAAGCCCTTCAACATCGCCGTGCACGACCATCTCGTCGTCGGGCGCCATGGGCATGCGAGCCTGAAGGGGCTCAAGATGATCTGATCGTCGCCAGAGGGCCTCAAATGGCAAAACTCGTCACCAGCTTGTGGTTTTCGGAGGGGGCGGAGGAGGCCGCGGCCTTCTATGTGTCGCTCTTGCCCGAATCGCGCGTCGACAGCGTTGTCGCTTTGCCTGCGGATAGTCCCGCAGGTCCCGCTGGAAAGGTTAAGGTTGTCGCCTTCACGCTGATGGGTCGGTCCTTCGTCGGCTTCAACGGAGGACCCTTCGAGCCCTTCAACCACGCGGTGTCCATGATGGTCGAATGTGAGGATCAGGATGAACTCGACCGCCTCTGGGCCGCGCTCTCGGAAAGGGGCGAGGTCGAGCGCTGCGGCTGGCTCAAGGACCGTTACGGGCTCTCCTGGCAAATCGTCCCGAGCGCGCTGCAATCCATGATGGCGGACGCCGATCCCACCCGCGCGAAACGCGCCGCGGAGGCGATGCTGAGGATGACGAAACTCGACATCGCTGAATTAAAGCGTGCTTACGAAGGTCGCGATCCACAGAGAAAGGCCTGAATCAATGACGCAGGAATTTCTGGCGAAGGGACGCTGTCTCTGCGGCGCGGTGCAGGTGACCGCGAGAGCCCCCCGTGCGGATGGCGCAATGTCATTGCCGGGACTGTCAGCGTATCTCCGGCACGGGCCACACGACCAATGCGTTGTTCAAAGAAACCGACGTCGAGATTTCCAGAGAGACGAAAGGCTATGCGGTCATCGCGGACGGCGGCTCGACCCTGACTCGCTACTTCTGTCCGGCCTGCGGCAGCCGCATGTTCGGCCGCAATTCCGCAAGGCCCGGCGCGATCATTCTCCCTGCCGGCGTTTTCGACGACTCCGATTGGTTCCAGCCGCAGATGGCGCTTTACGCCGTCCGGCGCCCGGCATGGGACCCGGAGCGCGCCGACATTCCGAACTTCGAGGCGATGCCGCCGCAGCCGAAATGAAATTCAACGGCGTCTGCGTCACCTGTGTCAGGCATCCACGCCGAGCTTCTTTTGCAGATTCGTCGACGACGTCGTGTATTGGAAGAGCAGCTTCTTATCCGGATAGACATAGCGATGGATGCGCTGCGCCGCGAGCGAGCCCTCGTGGAAGCCGCATAGAATGAGCTTCAGCTTGCCGGGATAGGTGTTGATGTCGCCCACCGCGAAAACGCCGGGGTGGTCCGTCTCGAATTTCTCGGTGTCGACCGGGATGAGATTCTCATGGAGGTTGATGCCCCAGGTGGCGACGGGGCCGAGCTTCATCGTCAGGCCGAAGAAGGGGATGAGGGCGTCGCAGGCGATGGGTTCTTGCGTTCCGTTATTGCCCTTCAGCGTCGCGCTCGCAAGTTTCCCATCCGCGCCGTCGATATGCGTGATCTGGCCGAGCTTCAGGGCGACCTTGCCGCTCGCGACGAGCTCCTGCATCGCCTTGACGGAATGCGGCGCGGCGCGGAAATCCGCGCGGCGGTGCACGAGCGTCAGGCTCTTCGCCACCGGCTGCAGATTGAGCGTCCAGTCCAACGCCGAGTTGCCGCCGCCGACGATGAGGACGTCCCTGCCGCGAAAGTCCTCGACGCGCCGCACCGCATAGAACACCGACTTGTGCTCATAGGCCTCGATGCCAGGGATCGGCGGTTTCTTGGGCTGGAACGAGCCGCCGCCCGCGGCGATCACCACCGCCTTCGCCTTGAATTTTTTGCCGGCGTCCGTGCCGACGAGGAAGGAGGGATGCTCCTTCGTGCCGACTGATTTCAAGCGTCTCGACCATCTCGCCAAAGTGAAAGGTCGGGTGGAAGGGGGCGATCTGCTTCTGCAGATCGTCGGTCAGCCCCTGACCGGTGATGTGCGGAATGCCGGGAATGTCGTAGATCGGCTTCTCTGGATAGAGTTCCGAGCACTGGCCGCCCGCGCGCGGCAGGATGTCCACGAGATGCGCCTTGATATCCAGGAGGCCCAGCTCGAAGACCGTAAAGAGGCCGGCGGGCCCGGCGCCGACGATGAGCACGTCGGTCTCTATCGATTCGCTCATTCCTTTCCCAATCCCGAAAAGAGTTGAAGGCCCGAAGGCTGCAGTGGATCTGCGCAACAGCTGACAGGCTCTCGCCTTCGCGGTCCGCTGCAACTTTCTGGCTTGGCGCGGCTTCTTATCGTTCGAACGATTCCGCTCGCGGGAGAAGCGCGCTAGAGCCGGGACCAGTCCCGTTGCTCTATAGCATTTTGGCGAAGGCGCAAGCCAAGCTCCCGAGCCGGTCCTTGGCGTTCTCGCTCAGCCCTGCTGCGCGGGCGTGCGCACGACAAGCCCTTCGAGCTCCGGCTTCACGACGATCTGGCAGCACAGGCGCGAGTTCGGCTCGACTGCGAAGGCGAAATCGAGCATGTCTTCCTCCATCTGCGAGCGCGCGCCCGTCTTCTCGAGCCAAGCGGCGTCCACATAGACGTGACAGGTCGCGCAGGCGCAGGCGCCGCCGCATTCGGCGGCGATCTCGGGAACGTCGTTGCGGCGTGCGGTCTCCATGACGGTCGAGCCGACCTCGCCTTCGACCGAGCGCTCCTGTCCGTTGGAATCGACGAAGGTGATCTTCACCTTCGTGGGAGCGCCGCCGCCGGGCTCGGCTCCATAGCGAAGGATTTGATCGTCGAGCACCGTTTTCACCATTTGCTTGAGCTTCCTCCCAAAACGCCGCTCGCGGCGTTCCAACGCGCTCGGATGCGCATCCTGAGTTTGCCGTCCAGTTAGCAGAGCCCTGGGGCCCACGCCAGCCCTTTCGCGTCATCGCCCGCGGCGCAACCAGGAGGCGGAGACTTCTCCGCCGCCGCGTCCAGCGCGGCCTCATAGGCTCGCGCGGCGTCGGGGCCTAGCGTGTGCGGCGCGGGCGCCTCGCCGAGGATCACTTTCTCCTTTACCCGCGCGCCATCCTTTTCGCTCCCAACGCGCGCAACGATCTCGACCAGAGCCCTCTCGCGGCCTTGATCGATCTCGAAACGGCGCAATTCCGTCGAAAGGCGGAACGCGGCGCCGTCGCCGGGGCGCACGGCGTTGAGGCCGCGCGAGGCGAGGCGGTCGATTAGCCGGCTCTGCACCAGTCTCGGCACGGTGTCCGACCATTGCGCGTCAGCAAGATAGGCGAGGTCGCCGCCCTCGCCGCGGATCACGAAGCGGTTCGTATCGATGATCGCCGAGGCGCTGGGCTCGAGGACCGCGATCGCCGCGCCATGAACGCCGCCGACCTTCAGGGATTCGGGGGGGAGGTCGAAGGTCTCGCGCGGGCTGGAGCAGCCGGCGAGCGCCACTGCGCCGCAAAGCGCCGCCGCCGTGTAGAGCCTTCCTCTCTGTTTCAACCGAATCGCGTACATGCGTCCTCGCGCCGTCCGGAATCCGGTCCCGCCCGCGCAGCTTGAGGTTAACCTATCCTTGCGACGGGAACAAAGAGATGACGGTTGCCGGCTGTGTCTATTATGCGAAGATTGATCGGCCAGCCAAATGCGCCTCCGCACAGCGTGTTGTTCGTGGTGTCAGGTTTTCGCAGGAAAAACGCTAATCCTCTTATGCAAAATCCCGATTAAGAAAGGCGTAACGGCCGCCCTAGCGGGAGGCTCGCGGGGGCGAATTCTCCGCAGCGAGCTCGAGGCGTCATTCCGCCGCGGCTTGATCGGCGGCGCTGCGGGCGAGCCTTTCCGCCTTCAAGAGCTCCGCCACGAGGAAGGCCACCTCGATCGCCTGTTCCGCGTTGAGGCGCGGATCGCAGTAGGTGTGGTAGCGATCGCGGAGATCCGCCTCCGAGATCGCCCGCGCGCCGCCGGTGCATTCGGTCACGTTCTTGCCGGTCATCTCCAAATGGATGCCGCCGGCGTAGGAGCCCTCAGCCTGGTGCACCGTGAAGAAGGTCCGAATCTCGGCCATGATGCGGTCGAAGGGCCGCGTCTTGTAGCCGCCGGCGCTGATCGTGTTGCCGTGCATGGGATCGCAGGACCAGACGACCTCTTTGCCCTCGCGCGCGACGGCGCGAATGAGGGGCGGGAGCTTCTCTTCGACCTTGTCCGCGCCGAAGCGGCAGATGAGCGTGAGGCGGCCGGGCTGGTTCTCGGGGTTGAGCAGGTCGATCAGCTCGATGAGGCCGTCGGGGCTGAGGCTCGGGCCGCATTTCAGGCCGAGAGGATTTTTCACGCCGCGCAGATAGTCGATATGCGCGCCGTTCGGCTGGCGCGTGCGGTCGCCGCACCAGAGCATGTGGCCGGAGGTCGCATAATGGTCGCCGGTCGTGGAATCGACGCGCGTCAGCGCTTCCTCATAGCCGAGCAGCAGCGCCTCGTGCGAGGTGTAGAAGTCGGTCTGGCGCATCTCGGGGTGATGTCCCGGATCGAGGCCGATCGCGCGCATGAAGCCGAGCGTTTCGCCGATCTGGTCGGCAAGCTTCTGATAACGCTCGGACTGCGGGCTGTTGCGCACGAAGCCGAGCATCCAGCGATGCGCGTTCTCCAGATTGGCGAAGCCGCCAGTGGCGAAAGCGCGCAGCAGATTCAGCGTTGCGGCCGACTGACGATAGGCCAAGAGCTGCCGCTCGGGATCGGGAAGCCGCGCCGCCTCCGTGAATTCGATGTCGTTGATGATGTCGCCGCGATAGCTCGGCAGCTCCACGCCCCCCTGTTTCTCCACGGGCGAGGAACGCGGCTTGGCGAATTGTCCGGCGATGCGCCCGACCTTCACGACGGGCGACGCGGCGGCGAAGGTCAGGACGACCGACATCTGCAGGAACACCCGAAAAAAATCGCGGATATTGTCGGCTGAGTGCTCGGAGAACGCCTCGGCGCAGTCGCCTCCCTGCAGCAGGAAGGCTTTTCCCGCCGCGACCTCCGCCAGCGAACGGGTCAGATTACGCGCTTCGCCCGCGAAGACCAGAGGCGGGAAGCCCGCGAGCTGTCGCTCCACCGCCGCCAGCCCGGCGGCGTCCCGATAGACGGGCGTTTGCTCGATCGGCTTCTGTCTCCAGCTGCTGGGCGTCCAACGTTCCACGATGGTATAACTCCGCTATTCCCGACGAGGGCGTCGATTTTGGGGGCGCTTATATAACAGACGCGGCCGGCTGGCGACAGTATTGCGGGACCTCTGCGCCGCGCGGAAAACTGTTGCCCGGGCGCCACGCCGCGGGGATTTTCTTCGGGCGCGGGAAGCCCGCGGTTGAACTCCGGCCGCATTCGTGAGAATCTTCGCCCGAGCGTTCCGGCTTTCCTTGCGAAACTCGCCCCGGAGCGGCCCGTATCGAATCTCGGCCATTTCGGGCTTGGCCTTGCGTTAAAAGGAGAAACTCCATTCGCCGCCCAATGAAGAGCGTTGCGGCCCCTCAAAAAGAGGGCCCCAAGGTCAACAAGGAGATTCGCGCCAAAGACGTGCGCCTCATTGATTCCGAAGGCAAGAATCACGGCGTCGTGCCCTTCCTGCAGGCGCTGGAGCTGGCCGAGTCGGCCGGCCTGGATTTGGTCGAGATCGACCCCAACTCCGAGCCGCCTGTCTGCAAGATCCTCAATTATGGACGTTTCCGCTTCACCGAGCAAAAGCGCGCCGCCGAGGCGCGCAAGAAGCAGAAGATCGTCGAGGTTAAGGAGATCAAGCTGCGTCCCGGCATCGACGACCACGACTATGACACCAAGATGAAAGCGGCGCGCCGCTTCTTCGAGGAGGGTGACAAGGTCAAGGTAACGCTGCGTTTCCGTGGCCGCGAGATCGCTCACCAGGATCTCGGCTACCGTTTGATGACGCGCGTCAAGGCCGAGACTGCGACGATCGCCAAGGTCGAGCTCGAGCCCTCCATGGAAGGCCGTCAGATGATCATGGTCCTCTCGCCGCGTTAAGACTTAAAGCGCGGCGCTTTCACCTGGAAATCGCCCATGCCCTTGCTGGAGCTACGATCTACCCGGCTCTTGCGGTGTTGCTTAGCGGGCGTCGCCCTAGCCGCGTTTCTTGGCGCCTGTCCTGCTGCCCGCGCTCAGCTCGCGTTGCCCGGCGCCGCCGCCCCGTCCGATGCGGGAGCGGTCGCGCCGGAGGCGCAGTCGGAGGAGACCGCGGTCCGCAAGCGTCGGGCCGCCGCGGGCGAAGGGGAGGCGGGGCCGGCGGTCGCCCCAAAGCCGCCCAGCGAGGACTCGATCGCGGAGAAACCGCTGTTCCTCGACGGGAACCGCGGCCGCATGGAGTTTCAGCGCTCCGCTGGCGAAACGCGGCTGATCAAGCTGACGTTTGCCGGCGATCGGCTGTCCCGTTCGGGCGAGAACTGCACCGTCGAGGCGCCGGCCGCTCAATTGAAGCTCGCCCCACGCGACGGCGATGCGGGCGTGCGCCGCTATCAGGTCAATTATCCGGATTGCCCCTTCAGCCTCGACGTGCTCGACGGCGCCGTGCTTGTGTCGACGGAAAAAGGCGCCTGCACGATCGCCTCCTCCGATTGCCGAGTCGATCCCAATGGCCTCTGGGGCATGGGCGCCGCCGAGTTCGACCCCAAGAACGCCAAGGACATGCTGAACATGCGCGCTCGCGTCGAGAAGACGGTCCGCGCCGACTTCCGAGCGCTCTACGACAAGAACAAGAAGGACCGGCCGCTTCGCGCCTATCTCGTGCGCGAGCAGGCGGGTTTTTCGTCGAGGCGCGAGGAGATCTGCCGCAACTATGCGCAGGAGGCGGACTTCGGCTATTGCGCCCTGCGCATCACCGAAGCGCGCGCGTTGAAGCTCGGGACCGAGGTTGCGAAGGGCTTGAAGCTGCCGCAGGGCGTCGCCTTGGATGAGCCGAAAAAAGAGAAGCGCATCGGCAAGTAGCGCTTCACCCACCCTTGCGCTGGAGCATGCCCTTTGCGGGGTCGTAGGCGCGGAGCGCTGCGACGAGAAAGAGCGCCGCATAGCCCGCGACCGCCGCGAGCGAATCCCAGGCCACCTGCTGATAGAAGGCGAAGCGGATCAGCTCCACCGCATGGGTGAAGGGGTTTACCGCGCAAACGTAATAGAGGAACGGCCCCGATTCCTTGACGCGCCAAAGCGGATAGAGCGCGGAGGAGGCGAAGAACATTGGGAAGATCACGAAATTCATCACGCCGGCGAAATTCTCGAGCTGCTTGATCGCCGACGAGAGCAGCATGCCGAGCGCGCCGAGCATGAGGCCGGAAAGCGCCAGCGCCGGCAGCACGGTGAGATAGCCCCATTTCGACGGCGGCTCGATCTCCCAGAAGTAAGCGATCGCGAGATAGGCCGCGACCTGCAGGATCGACACGGCGACGCCGGCGAAGAGCTTGGCGCCGAGCAAAAAGGCGCGCGGGAAGGGCGAGACGAGCAGCGTGCGCATGTTGCCCATCTCGCGGTCGTAGACCATGGAGAGCGAGGACTGCATGCCGTTGAAGAGCTGGATCATCGCCATCAATCCCGGCGTGATGTAGACCTCATAGAGCACATAGGTGTCGTAGGGCGGGATGATCGAGACGCCGAGCACCGAGCGAAAGCCCGCCGCAAAGATGAAGAGCCAGACGAGCGGCCGCACCAGCGCCGAGACGAAGCGCTCGCGCTGATGCAGGAAGCGCAGGCCCTCGCGCCACACGACGCCGCCCAGACAAACGGCGTATTGGGAGGCGGTGAAGGAGCGCAGCGTTGGCGCCACGCCGGAGGAAGCCGCTTGCGTCATTGGCTCGCTTTCATCGTCAGCTTTTCGAAGGCTCCGCCGATGCTGTCCGCCCCCTGGGCCGCGACGATCTCGGCAGCCCTCCCGTCAGCCAACACCCGGCCCTGATGCAGCACGATCACCTGATCTGGCGGTGTGATCTCGTCGATGAGATGCGTCGTCCACAGCACGGCGAGATTTTCTTGCGCCACCAGGGCGCGCACATGCGCGAGAATGTCGGCGCGCGCCCTGATGTCGAGGCCGACCGTCGGCTCGTCCAAGAGCAGCAGGCTGGGCTTGTGTAAGAGCGCGCGGGCGATCTCGACGCGGCGCATCTGGCCGCCGGAAAGATCGCGCGCCTTGTCGCGCGCGCGTTCGCCGAGCCCCGCACGCGCCACCGCCTGCTCGGCGAGCCGCTTGCCCTCGCGGGGGCCGATCCCGTGCAGCGCAGCGTGATAGAGCAGGTTCTGCAAGAGGCTCAATTCGAGATCGAGCGTGCGCGCCTGGAAGACGACGCCGAGACGGCGCAGCGCCTCGCCCGGCGCCTTTGCGACGTCATGGCCCATGATCTCGACGGCGCCGGTTCCCGCCGCATAGAGCCCGGTCGCGAGCGAGAACAGCGTGCTCTTGCCTGCGCCGTTCAAGCCGAGAAGCACGGCGAAGGCGCCGCGCTCGACCTTTAGAGAGACATCGTCGAGCGCCTTGCGCGCGCCATAGGCGTGCGAGAGATTGTGAACCGCAAGCGCCGGCGTCTCGATCATGATCCGCGCCCGTCGTTGCGAGCGAAGCGAAGCAATCCAGCCGATGCGCTGCGACTCTGGATTGCTTCGTCGCTGACGCTCCTCGCAATGACGGCCTGTCTCATTGCGGCGCCACCACGACGCCCCAGGGGAACTGCCCGACGGGGATCGACTTCAAAACCTTGAGGCTCGCCGTGTCGATGACCGAGACGTCGTTCGACACGCCGTTGGCTGTCAAAAGATATTTCTCGTCCGGCGTGAAGGCGAGATGCCAGACGCGTTGCCCGACCAGCAAATATTTTTCGATATTCTTCGTCTCGGCGTCGATGACCGCGACGCGATTGGCGGGGCCGAGCGCAACGAAGGCGCGCTTGCCGTCCTTGGTGATGGAAATGCCGATGGGCTGGATCGCCTCCTTGGAAAGCCCCGGAATCTCGAAAGAGATCTTCTGTTTCACGACATGCTTTTCAGGGTCGATCACCGCGACCGTCCCGCCCACTTCGGACGAGACCCAAAGCTCCGATCCGTCCGGCTTGAACTCGGCGAAGCGCGGACGCGCGTCGACGAGGATATTGGCGACGATCTCCTTCGAGCGCGTGTCGATCAGATGCGCCATGTTCGTCGTTTCCGACGTGTTGACCAGCGTGTTTCCATCGGGGCTTACCGCCATGCCCTCGGGCTCGACGCCGACGGGGACGTCGCCCGTCTGACGCTTCGTCGCCACGTCGATCAGCGTGACGAGATTGTCATTTTCATTCGAGACGTAGACGGTCTTGCCGTCGGGCGAGAGCGCCAGCAGCTCGGGATCGGGGCCGGAGGGCAGCTTTCCGGTGATCTGCAACGTCTTGGTGTCGAGCACCTGGATCGCGTCGTCGTCGCCGGCGCAGATGAAGAGCTCCGAGCCGTCCTTGGTGAGCGCGATCCCGCGCGGACGGCGCCCGACCTTCACCGTCTTCACGGCCTCGAGCTTCTCGGTGTCGATCACGGTGACGCTGTTGCCTTTCTCATTGCTGACATAGGCGAGAAAGGCCTGGGCGGGCGCCGAAGCGAACGAAGCGAAGAACGCCGCGAGCGTGACAACATAAAGCTTCATTGCAGCCTGCATTTCGTTTCGGGCCGGTCGAGGCCCAGCGTGTCGAGCTCGCTCGTCTGATGCAGAAAACCTTCCTGCGGAGAGACGGAGACCACCATACGGCCATCCGAGAGCAGGATCGGTTGCCGCAACTGCTGATTCCAGGGCCGCAGCGTCAGTCGCACGCCCTTGAAGGCGGCGATCGTGAAGTCGGGCGAAGAGAGAAAGGCGCGAAGCTTCGCGGGGTCGCTCGAAGCCGTACGCGTCGCCGCCTCGCCGATCATGCGCATGGCGAGCCAGGCGTTGTTGTCGCGCGCATTCATCGTGCGGCGGAAGGTCTGCATGAACCGGTTCTGCAGCTGCTGCGCGCCCCATTGCTCGTGCGCGCCGTCCCAGCTCGTCGGAACGAGACCTGCCGAGCCCGCGACGGGCCGCGGATCGAAGTTGCGATAGGGGAGGTAGTTCCCGAAGACTTCCGATTCGTCGGCGGCGATCAGCACGTCGTAATTCGGCGCGCCTTGCGTCAGGACCGGCATCTGCCGTTGCGTCTGCACCGAGCCCGAGTCGCTGCGTCGTCCGCCTCCCAGGTCCTGATAGACGCGCTCTTCGACGATCTTCGCGCCGAATTTCTTGGCGCTGTTGCGATAGGCTTGCGCCAAAAGCTCGTCCTCGGTATGCGAACCCTTGATCATGAGCCAGCGCGTCCACTTCTTCCACACGAGATATTGCGCGAGGCCGTCGGCGAGCATGGCGCGCGAGGGCGCGACGTGAATGACATTGGCGCGGCAGAGCTCTTCGCGCAGCGCTTCGTCCGGCGCCGAGACGTTGAAGATGAGGGCGCCGCTCGCCTTGGCGCGGTCTGAGGCCGCGAGCAGGCGCGGCGCCGAGAGATCGGCGATGATGAGCGCGGCGCCTTCCTTGGCGAGCCTATCGATCGCTGTAGCGGCGTCGTCGTTCTCCTCGAGCCTCGCATCGATCGTCTCGAAACTCTGGCCGGTGAATTTCCCCGTCGTGTTGTTGTCGGCGGCGCCCATCAGCGCGCCGGCGAGCGCATCGTCGGACGCGGGAAGATCGAGTATGGAGAGAGTCTCGCGCGAATGCGCCTCGCGCAGCACCCCGACCTTTATCGCGGCGGGCTCGGCCTCGGCCTCGGCGCGAGCGGCGAGACAGAAGAAGAGACACAGGGCTATGAGCCGGCGCATCGGCGTCCTTGTGAAGCTGCCGAGGAGAGGAGACGGACCGCATTCATGCCGCCTTCGTCGTCCACGATCAACCGCCTTCATCAAAAGGACCAAGCCTGTGCCGGCGAAGCTCTTCCAAATCCTCGCAGCCTTAGCCGTCATGGCGGCGGGAGCGGCGGGCCTCATGACCTTGCGCGCGCCGCAGGAGGTCGCTTTCACGTCGGCGCAGCTCGCGCGGCGCGTCGAGCCCCTGCTCGACAAGGACCTGCCACTCAAGGGAACGGCGGCGGACATCGTCGCCTCGCTCCAGGCGCGCCAGGTCGATGTCGCGATCGCCGGCGGCCGCATCGAGATCGGCCTGCTTCTCCAGGGCCGGCTCGTCGTCGGCCCGCCCTTTTCTGTCGCGGCGAGCCTGCGCGGGACGCCGCGATATGACGACGGGGCCTTCTACTTCCCGCCGGAAGACGTTCGGCTTGAAAATTTCGCGCTCGGCGGGGACGGCAAGCTTGCCGGAGCGCTGGCGGGTCTCGCGCGGCTCGCGGGACCGGGCGCGGCCGGTCTCATCGAAAAGAAGGGCCGGGAGCTCGAGCGCGTCGCCAAGGGCCTCGCCGAGAATGCGATCAAAGCCGAGCTCGAGAAACGGCCTTTCTATCGCTTCAAGGACGATGCGAAAGGCGAGGTCCTACGCGCAACGCTCGAATCGCTCACGGTAGAGGAGGACAAGCTCGTGATCCGTTTCACGCTTTGGCGCGCGACGCTCTGGGCGGCGATCGGCGCGGCGACGCTGCTCGTTGGGCTCGTTCTCTTGCTGCTGGCGTTGCGCCCGCGCGCGGCGTGACCCGCTTGCGGGACTGGGCTTCGGGAAAAAATCCCGTCCGATCCGCATTCGACAAGAACGATATCCTGCCCTAATGGGCTCTCTTTCAACAGAGGCGAAGAGATTGCCTTCCTCCTCAACCCAAGCCGCGCCGTCATCGCAATCGCAACCGCTCGCGGGCCGCACGATCGCGCTCGTGCATCCGGCCTGGCATAGCTGCGGCACCTATCGCGTGGTGCTCGGTCAGGTCGCGGCCTATCGCGCGCTGGGCGCGCGCGTCGCGCCGATTGCGGTTTCGAGCGACCCGGGCTTCACGCCGCGGAACGACTGGATCTGGAGCAGCTTCAGGCGGGCGACGCCGGAGCTAGACAGCGGCGAGCGGCATTTCGCCGGCGCGCCCTTTCGCGCTGTGCTCGCTCCGCATTTTCTCAAAACCGTCTTGCAACCCTATCTGCATGGCGATCAGGCGGTGATCCGCACGGGCATGGCCGAGCGCGCCGAGTTCTCGCAAGAGCTTCGCGCCATGAATTTCGATCTCGTCCATTGCAATCACTTCTTCCTCATGCCCGTCGCCGAACGTCTGGCGCGACCACGCGCTAAGATCATGCTCGACAGCCATGATCTACAGGCGCGGCAATTCGTGCTGATGAATCAGCGAATGCCCTGGCTGAAACCGCATGTGAGCTATGAGGCGATGCTCGCCCAGGAGCTCGCGCAAATGCGCCGAGCGGATTTGCTCATCCATCTCAACGCCGAGGAGGCGGAGGAATTTCGTGCGGTTCTGCCGCAGAGCGCGCATGCGCTGCTCTACCCCGCCGTGCCCGCGGCGCCGACGGGGCCAGGCGGCGCGGATATCGTCATCGTCTCGAGCAACAACTCCGCCAATGTCCAGAGCGCGATCTGGTTTCTGCGCGAGGTCGCGCCGGAACTGGCAGGCGTGCCGATCAAGATCGCCGGCAATGTCGACAGCGGCGTGAAGGCGCGCGCGGGAGATCTCTTTGCGCGCTACAAGCCTTGGTTCTTGGGCCGTGTCGACGATCCCGGCGCGGTCTATGCGGGCGCAAAGCTCGTTCTGCTGCCGACAATTGACGGCCATGGGCTGTCGATCAAGACCGTCGAAGCCATGGCGAGCGGATTGCCGCTGGTTGCGACGACGCTCGCGCTGCGCGGCATGGGCGAGACGGCGCTGCGCCTCGAGGGCGTGACGATTGCGGATCAGCCGCAGGATTTTGCGGAAGCCGTGAAGCGTCTCGCAGCCTTGCCGGCACGCACACGGCAGGAACGCGAGAGCAGCGCCGTGCGCGCTTTTTATGACGCTCAGTTCTCGTCGCAGGCTTACGAGCAGAATTTGCTCGAGCTCGTCACGCCCCTGCTGTTTGAGGGTTGAGCCCCCTCCCTGTCCCTCCCTCGCACCGAGGGAGAGGGGACCCTAACGATCGATTGCGCGAAAGGTTGATGACGCGCCGGGTCTGCTCCCTCTCCTGTGATAGCGGGGGAGGGCCGGGGAGCAGGCTCACGCCTCCCAGAAATCCAGCGCCGGAAAGCCCTCGCCGGAAAGCAGCGCGTAAGTCTCGTAGAGCGGCAGGCCGACGACGGCGGAGTAGGAGCCCACCACCGTCGCGACGAAAATCGCCGCGCGGCCCTGGATGGCGTAGCCGCCGGCCTTGCCGCGCCATTCGTCGGTCGCGAGATAGGCGGCGATCTCCTCACCGCTCAGACGCTTGAAGCGGACGCGCGCCTCGGCGAGGCGGCGGCGCTCAGCGCCGCGCGGCGTAATGAGGCTCACGGCCGTATAGACCCGGTGCTGGCGTCCCGAGAGCAGATGCAGACAGTCTTCCGCTTCTTCGCGCGTCTCGCATTTCGGCAGGACGCGCCGGCCAACGGCGACGACCGTGTCGGCGGCGATGAGATAGGCGCCGGCGAGCTCGGGCTGCTTGTTCTTGATCTTGTTCGCGACTTCCGCCTTGCGAGTTGCTAGCCGCTGCGCGAGAAAGCGCGGCGTCTCGCCGCGCTGCGGCGTTTCGTCGATCTCGGCGGGAAGCAGCGCGTCGACGTCGAATCCGGCCTGCTGCAGGAGCGTGAGCCGCCGGGGCGACGCGGAGGCTAGCACGAGCCGGGGGCGCGCGAGGACAGGTTGCGGCGTCACAGTCTTGCGCTCCCCCTTGATCTCTTAACGGAATCGATAGGTGATACGGCCCTTGGTGAGGTCGTAAGGAGTCATTTCGACCAAAACCTTGTCGCCTTCGAGCACGCGAATGCGGTTCTTACGCATCTTTCCGGCCGTGTGCGCGATGATCTCGTGATCGTTCTCGAGCTTGACGCGAAACATCGCGCTCGGCAACAGCTCGGTCACGATTCCCGGAAATTCAAGAAGTTCTTCTTTAGCCATGAGGTCCCTTACAGGAGGCCAGCCAGGGGGCGGCCCCGTTTCGGCGCGGACCCTAATAGAGAATGTGGGATTTGTGAACCGGCACAACTGCGACGTGATCCGCGGGCGGACCAACATTTCGCGGCGCTGAGAAATGCCCGCCTTGGGAACCGGAGCGGGAGCGGGACGCAGGCCTGACGAAAGCTGTCGGTGACGCAAACCCGCTGGCGGGGCCTCGCGCCAGTTTCGCCGCCAGCTGAACGGCGAAGGCGCCTCTCTGAGGCTAGCCGAAGATGGGAAGGGAGGGTTTTGGTCGTCGAAGCCGAAGCTTTGCTGGCGCCAACGGGTAAGTGCGACCCTCCGCCACGCGGCCGGGTCGCCTGAGAGCCCTTCGATTTCTGTTTTCAAAGGCGGCGGTTAGTCCGGCGCCGAGGCGTCATGCGACCCCTTTTTCGCGCTTTTGCGCGGACGCGCCGCCGGAACTGGCTCCTGCGAAGTCGTCGCGGCGCCGATCACTTCATGGCGAGCAGGCGTCTGCTGCGCAAGGACGATTTGTGTCTCCCATCTTTGAGTGCAAGACCGCAGGGACGCCGACGCGCTGCTGTCGGAATCCAGTGGCGCGGCGGTCAGCGCGCCGGTGATGCAGATGCTCAAGAGGGAGAGGGACATGGAGGCCTCGCAAATCGCGCTTGTAATGATGAAACGGCCATGGCCCCGATTGGTTCCCGACTTTTAAAGAGAAGACGCGAGATTTCGCGAGCCGCGCGCTTTTCCTTTCTTCGCTTGACAGGATGAAGCGGGCGCTTATGGTCAATTCCCTTCGTCGTGGGTCGCGGAAGACGGTTTGAAGCCGGCACGGTCGCGCCACTGTGATCGCTCAGGAAACTGGGCGAGAGTCAGACCCCGCTTACGGCAAATCCGCTCTCTCGATGGACGCGAGATCCAAGGAGGTCCTAATGCCCGCACCCACGCTCGGCGCCGCGCGCCGCCCCGCACCGATCCCCTTCGCCGACATCCTGCCCTGGGCGATCTTTGGTGGCCTCCTCTTCGCGCTCGGCTTCTATTTCGTCGGCGTGGAGCAAGGCGCTCTGGCCTTCTTTAACGGCGCCTATGTGCATGAGCTCGTGCACGATGGCCGGCATCTGCTGGGCTTTCCCTGCCACTGAGGGCGTAGCCCCTACCGCTTTTGCGCCGAAGGCTGACACGGCCGCGGGCTCGTGACGTATGGGCCGCCGCGCGGCCGAAAGGCTACCTTCATGATGGGCAGACTGCTCCTCGTCGGCATGCTGGCGGGCCTAGCCGCTGGCCTGTTGGCTTTCGGCTTCTTCAAGCTCGCGGGCGAGCCTGCCGTCGAGCGCGCCATCGCTTTCGAGCAGGCGCTGGAGAGCGGCAAAGACGGGGCCCAGCCCGAGCTGGTCACCCGCAGCGTGCAGTCCGGCGCCGGCCTCCTGATCGGAGTCTCGGTCTATGGCGCAGCGCTTGGAGGGCTCTTCGCGATCGCCTTCGCGCTCACCTACGGTCGAATGGGCGATTTTGGCCCTCGCGCCACCGCGGCGCTTCTCGCCGTCGCGGGCTTCGCGGTTCAATTGGCTCCTGCGCTGAAATATCCCGCCGCGCCGCCGGCCGTCGGGACTGCCGAGACGATCGGCTCGCGCACGAGTTCTCTATTTCGCCTTCCTGTTCATCTCGCTCGCCGCGATGATCGCCGCGGGCGTGCTGCGGCTGCGGCTCGCGCCCCGTTTTGGCGGGGTGAAGACGGCCGTCCTCGCGGCCGCCTCCTATGTCGTCGTCATGCTTCTGGTCGGCTGGGTGCTGCCTCTCGTCGACGAGACGCCAAAGGGATTTCCCGCCGACCTGCTTTGGCAATTCCGCGCGGCGTCGCTGGCTGGACAGGCGCTGATGTGGTCCGCGCTAGGGCTCATTTTCGGCGCCGGCGCCGAATGGCGTCTCGCGCGCGAAACGAATCCCTTCCGCGCGAAATTTCGTTAGCGAAATCGCCGCGCCATGGCGACGCGCCTCGATCTGCTTTGCGCCGCGGCCACTCCGGGCCTACGCGCGGGGATTTTCCCGGTGGCGGGTGAGCCCCTCGACGCAAAAGGGCGCGCGTCGCTGACTTCGCTCGCCGGGCGGCCAAAGGGCCAATCAACGATTCTCGTCAGCCCAGGGCTTTCGGCGCTCCAGACAGCGGAAGGGCTGGGGCTTCAGGCGGCGCCGGAGCCGGCGTTGCGCGACTGCGATTTCGGCCGCTGGGCGGGCCGCGCGCTCTCAGAGATAGAGGTCGAGGAGCGCGATGCGCTGGCCCTTTGGCTCAGCGACCCCCGGTCCGCGCCGCATGGCGGCGAAAGCCTGGTTGACGTTCTGGAGCGCGTCGGCGCCTGGATGGACGCGCTCCCGCGAGACTCCGCCGTTCTCGCGATCGCGCCGGCCGCCCTGCTGCGCGCGGCGATTGTCCACGCGCTGGCCGCGGGGTCGCGCGCTTTGCTCTCCCTCGAGGTTTCGCCGCTGGCCCGCGCGAGGCTGGCTCGCGCCCGCACGGCCTGGAGGTTCAGCTCGCTCATTCCCGCGGCTTAAAGGAGGGACAGCTAGCGCCGGCCGCGCTTGCGGCTCGCCGCATCAGAACTGCCAGTGGACGCGAGCCGCAAAAACATTCACCGGGCCCCGAGCGCCGTCGTAGGCGGGATCGATGATGGCTTGATAATCAACGCTCACTTTGATGTTCGCGGTGAGCGCATAGCTGTAGTAGGTCTCGATGATCTTCTCCAAACGATAGACGGGCAAGCCCCCGTCGCCGATGAGAATGCCGAGCCCGCCCGCCGCGAAATAGGCCTCGTGCGAATTGGCGAGACCATTGACGACGCCCGCGAAGCCGATCGTGTCGTTTGGGCGTCCCCACTCCTTTCCCGAGATCGACAGCCCCGCCTGCGCGGTGCGGTCGATGTCGGCGAAGTCCCAAGGCTCCACGCTGCCATCCGTGTAGCCGGCGCGCGCGAAGAAACCGACGCTCTCATTGATTTGCTGCTCGAGATTGAGGCTCACGCCCGGGCGGTTGCGGAACTTGCGATCCAGGGCGAGCGCGAGGCTCGGATCAATCCCCGTCCCGGCGGCGATGTTCAGCGCGTCCTGGAAGCTGCCGGCGCGACCCCGGCTCAGGAAGCCGGTGACTTTCAGCTTGCCGGGCTGGCCGAAGATCTCGTGCCGCTCCTCGAGTTCTCCGACGACCTCAAACTGGCTCAAATTGGGGTCGAGGCCATAGCCGGGCCCATTGAGCGCCGCGCCTGTGGGCGTTGCCGAGAGGTCGAAAATCCCTCCCCGCAGGGTAAAGCGGTCCTGATACCACTCGGCCGCTGCGCCGTAAGTGAAGCCAAAGGCGTCGCCCGCGTAGTCGAAGGTGCCGGCGTTGATCATAGACCAGTTGAGGAAATCGAGCTTGGGACTGTTCGCGTATTTGTTGGTGTCGAAAACATCGACGACGCCGAACTTGCCGGCCCAGAAGACGAGCCGGTTTTCGGTCGGCTCGGCTGCGAATTGATTCATGTCGGCCTCGATCTTCTGCTTCTCGCCGCCGAGATCGAACGTTTGGCGCAGGAAGGCGCGTTGCACGCGCGCATAGGGAAAGGGATCGCCGAGCTTGTAGGCCTCCGCGCTCGGAAAGCCCGCCGCGCCATGCGTGTTGCCGACGCCGAAGCCCTGGTCGATCTCCGGATTGAGCCAAAATTCCGCGCCCTGCCAAAGGCGCAGGCCCCCGTAGAGCGTCACGTCGCTGGTCTGGCGCAGGTCGCCCACGCGCGATAAGCTGTTAGGCCCGTCCCAGGCGGCGCGGAAGCTCGGAAAGCCTTGCGCGACCCCGGTGGCTTGCGCGTGGAGATTGATGCGGTCCTCGTCCGTGAGCGTCCAGGACGAGGGCGGCTGGGCGCTGAAGGCCGCGAGCGCCGGCAGTGGAAGCGTGTCTCCGAAATGGTAGTTGAGCGCGAAGCGCAGCACTTGCGGCGCGAAATCCGAGCGGAATGTCTCGCCGTTCGCCAGAAAGTTGACGGGCTTCGTCCCGTAATACGAGTAGAGATACTCGAACCGCGCCGTCCAATTCGGGATCAACGGAATTTCGACCCCGCCGCCGACGGTCCAGCCGTGCCGCCAGAAGAACGGGTTATCCGTCGTGCCGCTGACCGCCGCCGTGAGCGTCTGCGAGTTGCGGGACCACGCAGCGCCGCCCGTCGCATAAAGCAGCCACTTGTTGTCGAACACATAGCCGACGCGACCGCGCAGCGATGTCGAGGCCTGGATCGTTTCCATGTAGGTTGCGGGCCCGAGCGACAGCGAATTGAAGTTCGCGGTCACGCCCGTCGATTGGCCGGAAAGGTCCGGAAAGGCGGGGACGGCGAGATCGCCTTCTAAGCCGAGCAGGACGTGCGACGGCAGAAGCAAATTGTAGCCGCCCTGGAAGCCGCTGAGAAAGCTCCCCGCCTCGGTGAAAGTGTCGATCTGTTTGGCGAGGCCGCTCGTATCCCAAATGTCCGGCCCGGACCAGTTGGACTTGCCGCCCGCACGCCCGATGTGGCCGCCGAAGTAGAAGCCGTTCCAGGGGTCGGCAGGCGCGGGGGTCTCCGCCGCGCCTTTGGTTTCGGCAACATCTGCGGCGCGGGCCGCAGAGAACACTGCCGCCGCCAGGATCAGCGCCGCAAGCGACGCCGACCGAGCACTTGGCGCCCGGCGTTGTCTCGTGAGGTCGTAACGCGCTTCGTCTCCCGGCATCTCACGCTTCTCGGATGGGCTGTTGCTCTCTCATCTGACTGTGCAGCGAGACGCCTGCGCGTGCAACAGAAACGGCCTAACATTGGAACTTTTCAAGAAATCCACTGTCGCTTGCGGAGCCTGTGTGACTTATTTGTCACAGCGCCAAAGAAACAACGCCAAGAATAGCGTTTTTCCGGAAGCGCTTCGAGCTGTGAAATACGTCCCCCGAGCCGCGGCTTGCGTCAATGTCATGAAGCTGTGATCTTCTGCGCGGAAGCGATACAAAGCGTTCTCGGATAGGGAGACCCCCCGTTGACGAAGCAAAGGCTCGGGGTCTGCTACTACCCGGAACATTGGCCGGAACAGCTCTGGGCCGAAGACGCGCGCCGCATGCGCGAGGCCGGTATTGCCCTCGTCCGCATCGGCGAATTCGCCTGGTCGCGGCTCGAGCCGCAGGACGGGCTCTGCGATTTCGACTGGCTCTCGCGCGCGATCGACGTGCTGCATGATGCAGGCTTGAGCGTCGTTTTGGGGACGCCGACCGCGACGCCGCCCAAATGGCTCGTCGATAAAATGCCGCAGATGCTCGCGCTCGACGCGCAGGGGCGGCCGCGCCAATTCGGCTCGAGGCGCCACTACTGCTTCAGCTACGAGCCCTATCGCCAAGAATGCGAGCGCATCGTCACGGCCTTGACCCAGGCTTTCGGCGCGCATGCCGGCGTTGTCGCCTGGCAGATCGACAATGAATATGGCTGCCACGACACGGTCGAGAGCTATTCGCCCGCGGCGCTCATCGCCTTCCGCAGCTGGTGCGAGCGCAAATATGGCGAGATCGACGCGCTCAATCGCGCCTGGGGGAATGTCTTCTGGTCGATGGAGCTCTCGAGCTTCGACGAGATCACGCTTCCAAACCTCACCGTAACGGAGGCCAATCCCGCCTGTCTTCTCGACTTCCAGCGTTTCTCGTCGGATCAGGTCAGCGCCTTTCACCGGCGCCAGGTCGAGATCGTCCGCCGTCTTTCGCCGGGCCGCGACATCCTCCACAACTTCATGGGCGCGTTCACGGCCTTCGATCACTTCGCGCTGGGACGCGATCTCGACGTCGCCGCCTGGGACAGCTATCCGCTCGGCTTTCTCGAACGCTCGCATCGCGACGAGGCGTTCAAGCGCCGCTTCATGCGGGTCGGCGATCCGGATTTCCAGTCCTTCCATCACGATCTCTATCGCGCCTGCGGGCAGGGGCGTTTGTGGATCATGGAGCAGCAGCCGGGCGCGGTGAACTGGGCGCCGTGGAACCCGCTCCCGGCGAAAGGCGCCGTGCGGCTCTGGACATTCGAAGCCTTTGCGGCGGGCGCCGAGGTCGTGAGCTATTTTCGCTGGCGTCAGGCGCCTTTCGCGCAGGAACAGATGCATGAGGGGCTGCTGCTGCCCAACAGCGAGCCGAACGAGGCCTATCATGTGGCGGCGGCCGTCGCTCGAGAGCTTGAGGCGGTTGACGCCAAAGTCGAAACTGTGCGCGCGGATGTCGCGCTCGTCTTCGACTATGAAAGCGCCTTCGCCTGGAGCATCGAGCCGCAGGGGCAGGACTTCGTCTATCTCGATCTGATGCTTGACTTTTACGGCGCCTTGCGCCGGCTGGGACTGAATGTCGATGTCGCGCCGCCAACGCCCGAGGCTTTGGCGCGCCGCAAGCTCGTGGTGGCGCCGGCTTTGTTCGCCTCGACCGCGGAGCTTTCAGCCGCCTTGGTTGAAGGCGGCGCGGTCCTGCTGCTTGGCCCCCGCAGCGGCTCCAAGACGCAGGATTTTCGCATTCCGTCGCAACTGCCTCCGGGTGAGTTCCGCTCGCTCGTCGACGTCGTGGTCCATCGCGCCAAATCGCTGCGTCCCGGCGCAAGAATCGGTGTCGCCGGCGTTGAGAACGGCGCGTTCCTTGGCTGGCGTGAGAACGTCGCGGCAGGCGAGGGTGCGGAAGTTCTGCTGCGTTGCGACGACGGCGCTCCAGCGCTGACGCGACGCGACCGCTTCCATTATCTCGCGGGTCTTCCCAACGACAGCCTGCGCGCCGCCATTCTCCGGCGCCTCGCGATCGAGGCGGGGCTCGACGTTCTCGATCTGCCCGAGCACATTCGGCTGCGCGACAAGGGTCCGATGCGCTATGTCTTCAATTATGGCGAGAGCGACTTCGATCTTTCGGCGATCCTGGGCGAGGCGCAGCTGCTGCTTGGCGAGAGACAGCTCCCGCCTTGCGGGGTCGCGCTCTTCCGGCGGGCGCGCTGAGCCGGCGCCCGCGCGATGAGCCTTGTCGACGAACTCCGCTCTCGGTTTATCGAGCGCTTCGCCGCAGCGCCGCAGACCTATCGGGCGCCGGGACGCGTCAATCTGATCGGCGAGCACACCGATTACAACGACGGCTTCGTGCTTCCCGCGGCGATCGATCTTGCAACCTATGTCGGCGTGACGCGGCGCGAGGATCGACGCCTTGTCGTTCACTCTCTGGCCTTCGATGAGATCGTCGAATTCCATCTCGACGCGGCCTCTCCCGCGCCATGGCGCCACTGGAGCGATTATGTCGGCGGCGTCGTCCTTGGCCTCGAGCGCGAGGGGTTTCGCTTGAGCGGCGCGAATTTGATGCTGGCCACCGAGCTGCCGATGGGCGCGGGCCTTTCGACCTCGGCGGCGCTCGAGGTCGCCGTGGGCTACGCGCTTTGCGATCTCGCCGGCTCGCCGGTCGATCGAAAGTGGCTGGCGCTGCTCTGCCAGCGCGCGGAAAATGAATTTGTCGGCATGCGCTGCGGCGTGATGGATCAGCTCATCAGCTGCTGTGGCGTCGCCGGTCACGCGTTGCTCATCGATTGTCGCACGCTGGGGATGAGGGCCGCGCCGCTGGACGCCGATGCGCGGCTCGTGATCTGCAACACGATGGTCAGCCATGAGCTTGCCGCGAGCGAATATAACAAGCGGCGCGAGGAGTGCGAGCGCGCGGTCGCGCTTCTCTCTAAAGAGCTCGACGGCGTTCGCGCCTTGCGGGACGTGTCGCCCGAGGCGCTCGCACGGAATGGCGCGGCCTTGCCTGCGACGATTCTCCGCCGCGCGCGCCATGTGGTGACGGAGAACGCGCGCACGCTTGCCGCAGCCGCGGCGCTTGAATCTGGCAATCTTACGCTTTTCGGGAGGCTCATGAACTTGTCGCACGCCAGTCTTCGCGACGATTACGAGGTAAGCTGCGCCGAGGCCGATCTCATGGTGGATCTCGCCCAGGGAATGGAAGGCGTCTTCGGCGCGCGATTGACCGGCGGCGGCTTCGGCGGCTCGACGGTCAATCTGGTCGAGGCGGCGGGTGCAGAGCGCTTCATGCGCTCGATCGCTCAGGCCTATAGGGAGGCGACGGGACTGACGCCCCAGATCTTTTGCGCGACGCCGTCCGCGGGCGTCGGACGCGTTTCGCCATGAGCGAGTTTTTGCAAAGTGCGCCGCATCGGCGCTTCAATCCCTTGACGGGAGCCTGGGTGCTCGTGTCGCCGCATCGCACGCAGCGCCCGTGGCGCGGTCAGCTCGAAGCCGCAGCCGCCGAGGTCCTGCCGCAGCGCCAGCCCGGATGCTACCTCTGCCCAGGCGAGATGCGCGCCAATGGCGTTCGCAATCCCGATTACGACCGCGTCTATGTTTTTGACAATGACTTTCCGGCGCTTCTAGCGGACATCGACAGTGCGGCCTTGCCCGAGGACGGGCTTCTCGTCGCGCAGCCGGAAACCGGTCTATGCCGCGTGCTCTGCTTCTCACCGCGCCATGACCTCGCTTTGTCGCGGATGGAGACGCGCGACATCGCGAAGGTCGTCGAGGCTTGGCGGAGCGAATATGTCGCCCTCGGCGCGCGGGAGAGCGTGCGCTACGTGCAGATTTTCGAAAATCGCGGCGGGATGATGGGCGCGAGCAATCCGCACCCGCACTGCCAGATTTGGGCGAGCGCCAGCATTCCCGAGGAGCCGCTGAAGGAGGAGCGTGCGCAAGCTGATTACCTCGCGCGGCGCGGCTCCTGTCTCATTTGCGACTATCTCTCGCGCGAGCGCGCTGCCGAGGAGCGCGTCATCTTCGAGAATGAAGGCTTTCTGGCAGTCGTTCCCTTCTGGGCCGTGTGGCCCTTCGAGACGATGATTGTCTCGAAGCGTCATTTCGGCGGTCTCGACGAATTGACGCCGGCGGAGGTCGAGTCCTTCGCCGACGCGCTCAAGCGCATCACGACGCGCTACGACAATCTTTTCGACGCGCCATTCCCCTATACGATGGGGCTGCACCCGCAACCGACGGACGGGCGCGCCTATCCGCATTGGCATTTTCACGCGCATTTCTACCCGCCGCTGCTGCGCTCGGCGACGATCCGCAAGTTCATGGTCGGCTATGAGATGCTCGCGATTCCGCAGCGCGACATCACGCCGGAGCAGGCGGCGGCGCGATTGCGCGCGAGCGCGGAGCGCTTCGGCTGAAGAGGAACGTCTACTCGCCCATCGCGTTCAGCGCGGCGGCGGCGCGCAGAAAGCGCGCGGGATCGGTGGCTTCCCCATCCGCCCGCACTTCGTAATGGAGATGGGCGCCGGTCGAGCGGCCGGTCGAGCCGACGCGGCCCAGAACGGCGCCCTGCGCGATCTTCTGGCCGGACGTGACGGAGATTTGCGAGAGGTGGCCGTAGCGCGTCGAATAGCCTGAGCCATGATCCACCTCGACCATATTGCCATATCCTCCTGAGGGACCGGCGGCGACGACCGTTCCGGCCGCCGCGGCGCGAACCGGCTCGCCGTAATCGTCGAGCAGATCCACGCCGCTGTGCAGCGCGGGTTTTCCTAAGAAAGGATCGACGCGGAAGCCAAAGCCCGACGAGAGGCGCAACTCGCCGTTCAGGGGCTGGCGCAGCGGCAGGCTTGGTAAAGCGCCGCGCAATCGGTCGAGCGCGCCCACGGCCGAGCGGGCCTCGGCGAGATTTCGCTCGAAAGCCGTCGTTTCGGAAGCCGGCTCATCGGCGGGGATCAAAGGTCCCCCGACCGCCGGCGCCGCCTTGAGCGCGCGATCCCTCGCGCAAATGCGGTCGGCGGAGAGGCCGGCCATGTCGAAGACGCGCCTCAGCCGGCTCGCGGCGGCGGTCGCCGGCCGCGCGACGGCCGCGAGTCGAAGGATCTGCTCGCGTTCAATCCGATCCAGCGAAAGCGCGAGAGGGACGAGCCGCGCCTCGGGAGCGAGGTCTGCATCTGCGGCTTTCGTGGGAGCGCTTTCCGCGCGCGTTGCGCCTGGCGCGGGCGCCGCATCGCCAAGGCGCAAGTCCCATTCCTCGGTCTCTGGCTTCGCAGGGGCGCCCGGCGACGCCTTTACCTCCGTGCTCGCGACGTCGCGCGCGCTTTCATGCGGGACGCGCTCGACGATCTCGGCGACGGCGGCGGCGCGCATCTCGAGCATCGTCGCGCGCAAGACGAGCTTTTCGATCTGGCCTTTCACGTCGTCCTGATCGAGCGTCTGCCCGGCAGCCGCCTGATCGAGTTGCAAACGCGCCGCGGCGAGTTGGTCCTCATAGGCGGATTGCATCTCGATCTGACGATCGAGCAGGTCTCTCAAAATGTCGTCGTGAAAAAACATGTAGCCCGCGGCGACGAGGGCGCTTGCTCCAAACAGCGCGGTGGCGCCAGCAGCGATGAACGTCCTGCAAGGCCTTGGAAACGACGAGGGGGTCTACGCAAGTCGTCTGCCTTCATGCGAGCTTCGCCCTGCGAGTTTGATGAATAGAGGCGCGAGCAGACCGCATCATGGTTAACGGTTTGACAAGGCGCGCCATGCGCAGCCGCTGCGGATTGTTCACACAACTTCCCGGGCAGTGGCATTCTTCAACGCGGCGCGGCGATGCTGAAGAGATGGGCAAGACAACGCAAAACACGACCCTTATGATCGCCTTCAGGGACGGAGCACGAGCGGTTTTGGAGCAGGCGACATGCGCAATGGCGGCAGAGTTTTTGGCGCGTTGTTCTTCGCGTTGTTTTCGGGATCGGCCTTCGCCGACGAGGACGCCGTGCGGAGGCTCGCTTCCGCTTACAACGGTTTTGGCCAGGAAATCTTTTCGAGCCTCGAGAAGAGGAAAGGCAACATCGTCTATTCGCCCTATTCGACGGGCGTCGCCTTTTCGATGGCGATGTCGGGCGCGAGCGGCGAGACGCGCGCCGAGTTCCTCAAAGTCATGGGCTTCTCGCAGTCCGCGGCGGAAATCGAGAATGCGAATGGCGAGCTTGCGGCTTTGTTCGCAGGCTATGCGAAAGAGCAGTCTGATCAGGCCGGCGTCGCGTCAGACGCCGCGGTCGCCTGTCTTCAGAAGCCGGATGCGAAACTCGCCGACTGTGTGGCGGAGGGCCGCGCTGTGGCGAAGTCTCCCCAGCTGTTGATCGAGCTCAATGTCGCCAATCTCCTGGCGATCGCCAAAGGCCCGGTTTCCCAACCCTACAAAACATTGATCGCCGGGAAATACGGCGGGGAAATCTTCGAGAACACGACGCCAAAGCAGATCGACGCTTGGGTCGCCGAGAGGACGAAGGGTCACATCACCCATGTCGTCGATTGGAGCCCCGATGAGGCTCTCGCTTTCGTCCTCGCCAACGCCGTCTATTTCCACGGCAGCTGGAGCGATCCCTTCGACGCTCGCGCCACGAGACCGCGTCCCTTCACGACCGCTTCGGGAGACAAGGTAAACATTGCGACAATGGAGAAGAGAGCCAGGCTGCCTTATCTCGACGGCGAGGCTTTCGAGATCGCCTGGCTCCCCTATCGAAACGACGCGCTCGGGATGATGCTGGTGCTGCCCAAGGAGGGCTTCTCGCCGGAGACGGCGCGGGCCCGAATCGTTGAGGAGGGCTTCGCTAAAAGTCTCGACCGCTTGATGAAGAGAAGGGAAACGCGTCTCGATTTTCGCCTGCCGCGTTTCTCGACGCACAGCGAGGCGATGGATCTCGTCGGACCGACGAAGGCTCTGGGCTTGACGCGTCCTTTCGACCCCAAGCATGCGGACTTCAGCCTTATGTCGCCGGACAAATTATACATCGACCAAGCGCTGCAGAAGACGTCGCTGGAGGTGACCGAGGAGGGCACAGTCGCAGCGGCCGTGACGACCACGGGCTTCGCCGAGCTCTCGGCGCCGACGCCGCCCAAGCCCTTCTATATCGACCATCCCTTCCTTTTCTTCATCGTCGACCGCAAATCGGGGGCGATCCTTTTCCAGGGCCGGATCGAGGACCTTCGCTGAAAGCGGGGTCCGGTTTTCCTTCCCGCGACAATTTCGCTATGACGACAGAGGACGTTCCGCGCCTGATCTCGGCGCGCGGCGGAGCGCGGGGAGACGGGATTGCAAAAATTCGACGCCGTCGTGATCGGCTCGGGCCTCGGCGGACTGACCGCGGGCGCTCAGCTCGCGAAGGCCGGCTACGCCGTGCTGCTGCTCGAGCGCAACTTCAGCCTCGGCGGCGCCGCCTCGGTCTATCGCGTCGGCGCGCTGACGCTCGAGGCCTCGCTGCATCAGACTTCAGACGCGCGGCATCCACGCGACGTGAAGCACCGCATCTTGAAGGAGCTCGGCGTGCTCGACGAGCTCGAGTTCCTGCCGACAGGTCCGGTGCACAAGGTGCGCGGCGGCCCCGTCGGCGAGGCTTTCTCGCTGCCGGCGGGTTTCGACGCCGCGCATGACGCGCTGGCCGAGCGCTTTCCCGACAAGCGCCATGCGATCCGCGATTTCCTCAACGACGTGGAGCGCATCCACGATTCGCTCTGGAACCTGCGCGAGGCCCGCGACGGCGCCTCGATCGCCAAATTCCAGCGCGCGCTCTGGGAGCTCGAACCGGCGGCGCGCGACTGGAACGCGACGCTCGACGAGGTGCTCGACCGCTCCTTCGGCGCGGGCGAGGCGCTCAAATGTGCGCTCGGCGCCAATCTCCTCTATTTCGGCGACGATCCGCAGCGCATCTGGTGGGTCTATTATGCGCTGGCGCAGGGCGCCAACATCGCCTCGGGCACGTCCTACATCAAAGGCGGCTCGCGGCAGCTCTCCCTCAAGCTCGCCAAGGTCATCACCAAATCGGGAGGCGTCGTGCGCCTGGGGCGCGAGGCCACGGCGATCTTGACGGATTCGCAGGGCGGCGTGAGCGGCGTCCGCCATGTCGCGCGCAAGAGCGGCGACGATGCGGAGGAGATTCTCGCTCCCATCGTTCTGGCCAATTGCGCGCCGGATGTCGCAGCCGAAATCTTGCCCGCGCCGCAGCGGGAGGCGATGGAGGCGGCTTTCGGCGAGAGGCCGCTTTCCACCTCGCTCTTTTCCGCCAATTTCGGCCTCTCGGCGCGGCCCGAGACGGTCGGCATGAAGGATTATTGCGAGATCGTGCTGCCGGAAAGCATGGCGCGCTTCTCGCAGTATTCCGACGGCGTCGCGGCGCTCGGCGCGAAGCCTGGCGACGCCCTGCCGCCGTACGCCATTGCGAATTTCACGGCGGTTGATTCGGGCCTCTGGGACGAGCCGCCGCATCTCGTCTCGGTTCTCGGCCTCGACCGGCTCGCCAATTGGAAAGGCCTGACGCGCGAGGAGTTGGTCGCGCGCCGCGACGCTTGGCTCGGCGCGATCGAGGGGCGTCTCGAGCGCGACCATCCCGGCTTTGCCGGCCTCGTCAAGGAGCGCGTTTTCCTCAACGCGCATTCGATGGCCGGCTATCTCAGGACGCCCGAGGGCGCAGTTTACGGCTTCGAGCCGCTGCCGCCGGAGGCGACTATTCTCGCGGGCTTCCCGCGCACGCCGCACACGCCCGTCGGCGGCCTCTTTCTCGCCTCGGCCTTCGGCGGGGAGCACGGGTTCAATGGAGCCATGCTGTCGGGCGCCGAGGCCGCGCGGCTCGCCGCGCAGGGCCTCGAGACGCGCCGTCTCGACAGCGGCGGCTCCGGCTGCTAGGCATGGCGCGCTTGCCGTCGAGAAGAGAGGCCGCATTTTTTAAGGGCTCGAGGCGACGCCAGCAGGGACGGGGAGCCTGACGAGAACAGATGAGCCAAGCAACGCTCGACGGGGCGCCGATCGCCCTCGAGGAGGCCTATGAGCACGCCGCGAAGCTTCTCGGAGCCGCGAAGTTTCCGCTGATCGCGGGGCTCGGCGCCGACGTGGCTGGGGCGCGCGCCGCAATCCTCCTCGCCGAGCGGCTGCGCGGCGCCTTCGACCATCTGGCCTCCGACGCGATCCTCGCCGATCTCGACGTGATGCGCAGCTTCGCGATGTTCACGACGACGCCGAACGAAGCGCGCCTGCGCGGCGATGTCGTCCTGCTCGTCGGTCCGGGGCTGCCCGGGCAGTCCTTCGTGCTTTTCGAGCGGCTGGTGCTCGAAAACACCGTGCATTACCAACATGGCGCGCCGCGCAAGGTCCTCTGGCTCGGACCCAAGGCCGACGAGGGCAAGATTGCAGGCGCGGAGGTCGAGGTTATCCCCGCGACGCCCGAGGCCTTGCCGCTGATCCTTGCCGCCTTACGCGCCCGCGTTGGCGACAGGCCGGTTGCGCTCGCGCCCGCGTTGGCCAAGAGGATCGAGGTGGCAGCCCAGACGATCAAAACCGCGCGTTTCGGCGTCGCGGTCTGGTCGGGCTCCAGCGTCGACACGCTTGTGGTCGAGGCGCTGCAGGGCCTGCTTTCGGACCTCAATGCGACGACGCGCTTCACCGGCGTGCCGATCGGCGCGCGCTCCGGCGCGGCCGGCGTCACGCAACTCAGCGGGTGGATGACCGGATTTCCGCCGCGCACGAGCTTCGGCCGCGGCTATCCCGAGCACGACCCGTGGCGGTTCGAGGCGAAGCGCCTCGTCGAGAGCGGCGAAACCGACGCGGCGCTGTGGATTTCCGCCTATGACGGCGAAGCCCCGCCGTGGAAATCGGATGGGGCGAAGCTCGTGACGCTCGCCCCCAAGGGCGCGAAGCCTGGTCGTGGTCTGCATATCGCGGTCGGCCGGCCGGGCGAGGATCATGACGCAATCGAGTTCTCGCCGGCCATCGCCGCTTTCGCTCTGACCAAGGCGCGCGCGCCGAGCGACAAGCCGAGCGTCGCAGCCGCGATCGCCGCGATCGACGCCAGAATATCGGAGAGCCCCCCGTGCTGACCTGCATTCACGGCGGCCATGTGATCGACCCCGCGACGGGGCGCGACGGCGTCGGCGACGTCTGGTTCGAGAATGGCCGTATTATCGAAAAGCCCGAGGGGCGCGCGCCGGACGTGCGCCATGACGCGTCGGGCCATTACGTGATGGCCGGCGCCATCGACATTCATTCCCATATCGCCGGCGGCAATGTGAACACGGCCCGGCTGCTGCTGCCGGAGATGCATCGCGCGATTCGCGCAAGGCTTGCCGGCACGCCGCTCTCGACCGCAAAATGGTCGACCTTTGAGACCGGGCGGCTTTACGCGCAGATGGGCTTCACCACCGTGGTCGAGCCAGCCATGGCGCCGCATAGCGCGATCCAGACGCATCTCGAGCTCGCCGACACGCCGCTGCTCGACACCGGCGCCTTGACGGTGCTCGGCAATGACGACTTTCTCTTGAACCAGCTGCGGACGGGCGAGAGCGAGACCGCGATCAACGACTATGTCGCGCGCACCGTGGACGCGACCAAGAGCCTCGGTTTGAAGTGCATCAATCCCGGCGGGGTCGAGGGCTTCAAGGAGAACATGCGCGTCTTCGGGCTTGACGACGTGGTGCCCTTCTATGGCGTCTCCTCGCGTCAGATCATCCAAGCGCTGCAGAAGGCGACGCAGGCGGTGGGCATTCACCATCCGCTGCATCTGCACATGAACAATCTCGGCATCGCCGGCAATATCGAGACCGCCCTCGCGACGATCGACGCCGTGCAGGGCCTGCCGCTGCATCTCGCGCATGTGCAGTTCTACGCCTATGGCAAGGAGGGTAAGAACGCCTTCTCGTCGGCCGGCGCCGCCTTCGCCGAGAAGGTGAACGCCAATAAGAACGTCAGCGTCGACGTCGGCGCGGTGATGTTCTCCGACACAGTGACCGTGTCGTCCGACGTCTTGAAACAGTTCAACAGTCTCGCCGGCGCGAACCCCAAGAAGGGCGCGATATTCGACGGCGACGCGAATGGCGGCGGCATCGTGCCTTACGCCTATAAGATCTCGAACTACTACAACGCGGTGCAATGGGCGGCGGGGCTGGAGCTGTTCCTGCTCATCGACGATCCGCATCAGGTGTTCTTCACCACCGACCATCCGAACGGCGGCCCTTTCACGACCTATCCCGATCTCTTCGCACTGCTGATGAGCGCGGATCTGCGCGCGCAATGGCTCTCGCGCCTCCCGGCGGAAGTGCTGGAGGTCACCAAGCTTCCCGAGATCAAACGCGAATACACGCTCTATGAGATCGCGAAGATGAGCCGCTCGGGCGCCGCCAAGCTTTTCGGCTTCACCGACCGCGGCAGGCTTTCGCCCGGCGCCGTCGCCGACATCGCCGTATACAAGGATCAGCGAGACATCGCCGGCATGTTCCGCAGGGCGGCGCTCGTCTTCAAGGACGGCGAGCTCATCGTCGAGCGGGGCGAGGTCAAGCGGTACAAGCGCGGCCGGACGCTGCACACCAGTCCGAAATTCGACGGGGCGATCGAGCGGCGTCTCGATCGCTATTATGACGATCTCTACGGCCTGCCGCGCACGATCTTCGACGTGCCGCAGGCGGCGCTTCCCAACGCCGACGCTTTCGCGGAGGTCGTATGTCGCAACTGACCCGCCGCGGCGTCCGCATCGACGACAGTTTCGCCGAGGCCTTTCCCATGGCCTGCACGGGGCTTGTCGTCACCGCGCCGACGCGCAAATGGGTGCTCATCGCCGCGCAGGTGGCGACGGGCTATGCAACCTCGGTCATCGGCTGCGACTGCGAGGCCGGCGTCGACTGCGAGCTGTCGCCAAAAGAAACGCCGGACGGGCGTCCCGGCGTGCGCATTCTCGCCTTCGGCTTCTCGACCAAGGCGGTGGAGAAGGCGCTCGTCAATCGCGTCGGTCAATGTCTGCTCACCTGCCCGGGCACCGCCGTATTCTCGGCGATGGACGGCGACGTGAAGATCAAGGTCGGCGATTCGATGCGCCAGTTCGGCGACCGCTGGCAGATCTCGAAAGCGGTCGACGGCAAGCGTTTCTGGCGCGTGCCGGTGATGGACGGCGAGTTCCTCGTCGAGTCCCAGGTCGGCGTCGTCAAGAAATGCGTGGGCGGCGGCAATCTGCTCGTGATGGGCGAGGATTGGGACAAGACGATGCGCGCGACCGAGGCCGGCGTCGCCGCCATCGCCAAGGTGCCGGACACGATCACGCCCTTTCCCGGCGGCATCGTCCGCTCGGGATCGAAGGTCGGCTCGAAATACAAGGGCATGAGCGCCTCGACGAATGACGCCTATTGCCCGACGCTTCGCGGCGTGACGAAGAGCGCGCTCGATCCCGACATCGGCTGCGTGCTCGAGATCGTTATCGACGGACTTTCCAATGAAGCCGTGGCGGACGCGATGCGCGCCGCGATCAAGGCCATCGTTGCGCTGGGGCCGAAGAACGGCGCGAAGCGCATCGGCGCCGGAAATTACGGTGGCAAGCTTGGACCGTTCCACTATCATCTGAAGGACCTCCTGCCGTGAAGCCGCTGGTTCTGACGCTCCGCAGCAAGCCTTCGCAGAGGCTCGACCTCTCGAAGCTCACGCCCGATCGCCTGCTCGGCAAAAGCCCCAAGGAGATCGAGGCGATCGACCTCGCAACGACCAAGGCCGCCGCCAAGGTCGGTGATTTCTTCAAGGTTCGCGCCGGCGATCCGCATGAGCTGCGCTTCGAGGGCGGCTCGGAACGTCTCGACTTCGTCGGCGCAAAGCTCTTGGCCGGCTACGCCATTCACATCGAGGGCGACGTCGGCCTGGGTCTTGGCCGCCAGGCGCGCGGCGGGACGATCAAGATCAACGGCGACGCCGGCGCCTATGTCGCGAGCGGCATGACGGCGGGGCGCATCGAGATCGACGGCGACGCCGGCGATTTCCTCTGTGCGCCCTTCGCAGGCGAGCTTGCCGGCATGGCCGGGGGCCGCGCGATCGTGCGCGGCTCGGTGGGGGCTCGCGCCGGCGATCGGCTGCGCCGCGGCATCGTCGTGATCGAAGGCGACGCGGGGGATGATCTCGGCTCGCGCGCCATCGCCGGCACCATCGTGCTCATCGGCGAGGCGTCGGGACGACTGGGCTACCTCAACAAGCGCGCCTCGCTCGTCCTCGCGCAGCGCCGCGATTTCGGTCCGACTTATGTCGATTGCGGCTCACATCAATTGGCCTTCGCCAAGCTCTTCGCAAGAGCGCTCAGCGAGGACAGCCGCCGCGCCGCGCGTCTGCTGTCACAGCGGCTGCAACGCTATGCCGGCGATACGGCAGTCTATGGCAAGGGCGAGATCCTGACGCCCGCTTGAACAGGGCGCTCGCCCGCCACCTGCGACATCAAAGCCGCGCCGGCTCGTCGCGCCCCTGTTGCCGCGGGGCGCGAGAGAATCGGTACGATTCGCCGCGCTCCCGCGTCGGCCTCGACTTCCGCGCGGTGGTTTTTTGCCGAGGGCTGCGGCGATGAGTGAGACTCGTTCCGCGAGGAGAGGCGTCGCTGCGCAGGAGCCGGCGAATGAGGGCGGCGGGCATCCCCCGCACGCCGGCGCCACGAGCCTCACGATCGGCGCGCTCGGGGTGGTCTTCGGCGACATCGGCACCTCGCCGCTCTATGCGATCGACCAGATCTTCCAAGGACCCGCCGCCGTCGAGGCTTCGCCCGAGAACGCTCTGGGCGCCATCTCTCTCGCCATCTGGACGATCACGCTCGTCGTCGCGGTGAAATATGCGCTGCTCGTGCTGCGCGCGCAGAACGACGGCGAGGGCGGCGTGTTCGCGCTCTATGGCCTGCTGCACAAATATAAAAATCAGGGCGCGCGCGTCTTACTCTGGGCGCTGATGCTTGGCGCGGGTCTGTTGTTTGGCGACGGCATGATCACGCCAGCGATCAGCGTCTTGTCCGCCGCAGAGGGGCTGGAGGTCGCGACGCCGGCCTTCGCGCCCTATGTCGCGCCTCTCACCATTGCGATCCTGACCGGCCTCTTCGCCATCCAGTTCAAAGGAGCTTCGGGCGTCGGCCGGCTGTTTGGGCCGCTCGTCTTGATCTGGTTCGTCGTGATCGCGGGCTTCGGCCTCACCGAGATTCTGCGCACGCCCGAGATTCTGGCGGCATTCAATCCCGTCTATGGCTTGGGCTTCCTGGCGCGTTCTGGCCCGCGCGAAGCCATGCTGATCTTGGGTGCGCTGATGCTGGTCATCACCGGAGGCGAAGCGATGTACGCCGACCTCGGACATTTCGGCGCGACACCCATCCGCGTCGCCTGGTTCGCCGTCGTCTTTCCGGCGCTCCTCCTCAACTATCTCGGGCAGGGCGCGCATCTCTTGAGCGGCGCGCCGATCGTTGGCGGAAAGCTGTTCTTCAGCCTCGTCCCTGCGCCCCTGCTCCTGCCGACCGTGCTGCTTGCGACGCTCGCCACCGTGATCGCCTCGCAGGCTCTGATCTCCGGGGCGTTTTCTTTGACCTGGCAAGCGATGGGCATTGGCCTCGCACCGCGAGTTGACGTGCAGCACACGCATCATGCGCATGAGGGCCAGATCTATATTCCCGCCACCAATTGGGGGCTCTACGCCGGCTGCATCGCGCTCGTCATCGCCTTCGGCTCCTCGACCGCCATCGCCGCGGCCTATGGTCTCGCCGTAGCGGGCGTGATGCTGATCACCTCGATCGCGATGATCATGGTGGCGCGCCGCTATTGGCGCTGGAGCTGGCTGCAGATCGCGCTCGTCTGGGGTCCGCTGACCTTCGTCAACGCCGCCTTCCTCGTCGCGAGCTCGATGAAGTTCTTCGAGGGAGGCTTCGTGCCGCTGACCGTTGGACTCGCGGTTTTCCTGGCGATGGCGACCTGGCGTTGGGGGCGCAAGGCGACCTTTGCGGCCTACGCGGCGCGCTCCCAATTGACCATGGGCGACGTCGTGGATCTTCACCGCTCCTGCGGAAGCTTCGTCGAGCGCAACGCGCTCGTCATGGCGCCGGCGGCGGTGCGGCGCATGACCGATCGGGCGCCCGCGCTGGTGGGCCTCCTATGGGATCGCTACGGCGTGTTTCCGCGCAATCTCGTTCTCGTCGAGGTGGTGCATCCCAAGGTCCCCTACATCCATGAGAACCGCTATCATGTGACGGTTTTCGATCGTAACAGAAGCCGCGGCTGCGTGATCGGCGTCGAGCTGCGCTTCGGCTTCATGGAGGAGCCCAATGTCGAGCGCTATCTTGCCGATCTGGCGCGCCATCACGAGATCGATCTGCCCACGGACCCCCACAAATGGGTCGTGCATGTCGCGCATGAGAATCTGCTGCCGGCGAAGGACATGAACTTCTTTAAAATGCTGCGTTTCCGGCTGTTTCTATTCCTACGGCTGATCTCTATGCCCGCCTATTACAACTATGGGCTCGGCGACGAGGTGCAGCTCTCCGCAGAAATCCTGCCGGTCAGGGTCCGGTAGGAGATGCATCCCGCAACGGCGCTCGACGCGCCTAGCCATAAATTCTTGCCTGAAATTTGCTTCCTGGCTCCCGCGCACAGGCCAGCGTTCCCGGACTGCTTTTCTGCGTGAAATGAGACGAAAGTGGTGGAAGACGAGAAGGATCCGGCCGAAGAAGCGTCTCCCTCAGCTCCGGCGGCGGGCGCGGACGGCCCGCCGCAACGGCGCCGGCCGCCGCCTCCCCGGGCGCCGCGCCACCGGCCGATCCGGCGCGGGCCGCCGCCCAGTCTCGCGGGCTTCTTCGATTCCCCCCAGCGCAATCTCGTCGGTGGGCTGGTTTTCATCATTCTGATCGCGGTTGCGGCGACGGCGGCCTACATGTCGCAAGGCTGGAGCCTGCGCGATTCCTTCTACATGGTCGTGCTGACGATCTACACGGTCGGATTCCAGGAGGTCCGGCCGGTCAACACCGATTTTCTCTACGCCGTCACCATCGCGCTGATCATTCTCGGCTGCACCGGAATGATTTTTCTGACCGGCGTCATCGTGCAATTCTTCACGCTGATCCAGATCAATCGGTTGACGGGACAAAAGAAGATGGAACAGAAAATATCGGAGCTTGAGGGCCATGTGGTCGTCTGCGGCTTCGGCCGCGTCGGTCGGGTGCTCGCCCGCGCGCTTCGGCGCTCGAGCGCGAGCTTTGTCGTCCTAGATGAGTCCGAGGCGCGCATCGCCGAGGCGCGGGCCGAGAACTATCTGTGCCTTGTCGGCGACGCGACGAGCGAGACGCTGCTCATCGCGGCGGGCGTCAAGCGCGCCAGTGCGCTGGCCTCCTGTGTCTCTCATGACGCGCTGAACGTGCTGGTGACCTTGAGCGCTCGGGCGCTCAATCCAGACCTGATGATCGTCTCGCGCGGCTCCAGGCCCTCCTCTGAAAACAAGCTGCGTCTCGCCGGCGCGGATCGGGTCGTGCTCCCGGAATTCATCGGCGGCGAACGCATCGCCGAGCTCTTTTTGCATCAGGAATCGGCGCGGCTCATGGACAGTCTGGAAAAGTCCCACGGCTTCCAGAGGGCCCTGCGAAATTTCGGCATGGAACTACAAACCCACGCCGTGGCGCGGCGCAGCCCGGCGGTCAATCTCTCGGTTGGGGCGCTGGAGCGTCAGGCGAAGGGCGCCTTCTTTGTCGTGCAGATCAATCGCATCGACGGCGACGTTCATATCAACCCGCCCGAGAACGAGACGCTTCACGAAGGCGATTTAGTGCTGACGCTCGGCCGACCCGAGCGCGCCGCCACAGTCTCCCGTCTCTTTGAGCCGCGGCAGCTCGGCGGCGCGCGCAATTTGTAAGGGAAGTCATGTGGGCGACGCGACCGATGCAAAACCCCGTTGCGCCTCAGACCTTCCTGCCGATGGCCATGAACTTCTCTGCGCGCAGCGTCGCGATCTGCTCGCGCGACAGATTGCCGAGCGCCGCAAGCTCCTTGCGCAGGGCCTCGCCGACGGCGCCGATGGCCGCCTGGGGATCGCGATGCGCGCCGCCCGCAGGCTCCGGCACGATCGCGTCGATTATGCCGAACTTCAGCAAGTCCTGCGCGGTGATCTTCATGCTCGTCGCCGCTTCCTGCGCCTTGCCCGAGTCGCGCCACAGGATCGAGGCGGAGGCTTCGGGCGAGGCAACCGTGTAGACCGCGTGCTCGAGCATCAGCACCTTGTTTGAGGCGGCGATGGCGATGGCGCCGCCGGAACCGCCTTCGCCCACGATCACCGCGAGATTGGGCACGCCGAGCGCGAGCGAAATGTCGGTCGATCGAGCGATCGCTTCAGCCTGCCCACGTTCTTCGGCGTCGACGCCTGGGAAAGCGCCGGCCGTGTCGACGAGCGAGATCACGGGCAGGCCGAAACGGTCGGCGAGCTCCATGAGCCTTGCGGCCTTGCGATAGCCCTCCGGCCGCGCCATGCCGAAATTGTGCTTTAAGCGGCTTTGCGTGTCGGAGCCTTTTTCCTGACCTATCACGCAGACCGGCTCGCCGCGGAAGCGCCCGAAGCCGGCCACGATCGCGTCGTCCTCGCCAAAGGCGCGGTCGCCGGCGAGCGGCGTGAAATCCACGATGAGCTGGCGCACATAGTCCGAAAAGTGCGGCCGCTCCGGATGGCGGGCCACCTGGATCTTCTGCCAGGGCGTCAGCGCAGCATAGAGATCGCTCAGCGCCTTGGCTGCCTTGGCCTCGAGCTTGGAGAGCTCCTCGGCGATGGAGACCGCGTCGCCCTGGCTCGTGAGCTGCTTGAGCTCCTCGACCTTGGTTTCGAGATCGGCGACGGGTTTTTCGAAGTCGAGGTAAGAGCGCATCGAGCCTTGGAGTTGTTGACGTTCGGCCGCTATCTCAGGACGCGCGGAAACTGGCCGCGCAGCGGCGGGAAGTCAAGGCGAGGCGCATCGCGGCGCGCCGGGAATAAGGCCGCGCCGCGCCGCGTGATTCGTGATCCGTTCTCCTTTATATTCGTGGGAAGAATCGCCGGTCCCGTCGGGAGCCGCGCCCGACCCTCAACAGAAGCGCGACCTTCCGCGCCCCAGGATGTCCCCTTTGTCCAGTGCCGCCCCCTCGCTCTCCAAGCAGGCGCAAGCCATGGTTCAGGGCGCGCGCTATCTTTCCGCGCTGAACCCCGAGCAGCGTGCGGGCGTCGAGATGCTCGACGGCCCCGTGCTGGTGCTGGCGGGGGCCGGCACCGGCAAGACCCGCGTGCTCACGACCCGCATCGCGCATATTCTGGCGACGGGCCGCGCCCGCGCTTATGAGATCCTCGCCGTCACCTTCACCAACAAGGCCGCGCGCGAGATGCGCGAGCGCGTGGAGGCGCTCGTCGGCGAAGGCGTCGAAGCCATGCAATGGCTCGGCACGTTTCACGCGATCAGCGCCAAGATCCTTCGCCGGCACGCCGAGCTCGTGGGGTTGAAACCGAATTTCACGATCCTCGACACGGACGATCAGATCAGGCTCCTGAAACAGGCGCTCAAGGCCGAGGACATAGACGACAAGCGCTGGCCGGCGCGCGCGCTCGCGCATCAGATCGACGCCTGGAAGAACCGCGGCCTGTCGCCCGCGCAGGTTCCCGCGGGAGAGGCGGCGAGCTTCGCCAATGGCAAGGGCGGCGCGCTTTACGCGCTCTATCAGGAGCGCCTGAAAATCCTAAACGCCGTCGATTTCGGCGATCTGCTGCTAGAAAGCCTGCGGCTCTTTCGCGAGCATCCGGACGTGCTCGCCGACTTCCACCGGCGCTTCAAATATATCCTCGTCGACGAGTATCAGGACACGAACATCGCGCAATATCTTTGGCTGCGGCTCATCGCGCAGGGGCGGCGCAACCTCTGCTGCGTCGGCGACGACGATCAGAGCGTCTATGGCTGGCGCGGCGCCGAGGTCGAGAACATTCTCCGCTTCGAGCAGGATTTTCCCGGCGCCAAGATCGTGCGGCTCGAGCGCAACTACCGCTCCACGGGACATATCCTCGCCGCCGCCTCGCATCTCATCGCGCACAACGAGGGCCGTCTCGGCAAGACGCTCTTCACCGATGGCGCAGAGGGCGAAAAGCCGACGGTGACGGGCGTCTGGGACAGCGAGGAAGAGGCGCGCGCGGTCGGCGAGGAGATCGAGCAGCTGCAGAGGCGCGGCCATGCGCTGGAGGAGATCGCCATCCTCGTGCGCGCCTCCTTCCAGATGCGCGAGTTCGAGGAGCGCTTCATCACGCTCGGGCTTCCCTATCGCGTGATCGGCGGCCCGCGTTTCTATGAGCGCGCGGAAATTCGCGACGCGCTCGCCTATCTGCGCTGCGTTTCGTCGCCCGCCGACGATCTGGCTTTCGAGCGAATCGTCAACACGCCGAAGCGCGGCTTGGGCGACGCGACGCTGCAATTGCTGCATGAATATGCGCGGCGCGAGAGCGTGCCGCTGACGCATGCGGCGCGCGTTCTGACTGAGAGCGAGGAGTTGAAGCCGAAGCCACGGGCGACGTTGCGCGGTTTGATCGGCGACTTCGACCGCTGGCGCGGCCTGATCGAAAAGAAGCCGCATCACGAGCTTGCCGAGATCGTGCTGGAAGAGTTGGGCTACACGGACATGTGGCGAGAGGAGAAGACGCCCGACGCTGCTGGGCGTCTGGAGAATCTAAAAGAACTCGTCCGCGCCATGGAGGAGTTTCCCGATCTCGCCGGCTTCCTTGAGCATGTCTCGCTCGTCATGGAGGCGGATGAGGCGGCGGGCACGGAGCGCGTCTCGATCATGACGCTGCATGGCGCCAAAGGGCTTGAGTTCGAGACGGTGTTTCTGCCGGGCTGGGAGGAGGGGCTCTTCCCGCATCAGCGCTCGCTCGACGACAATGGACGCGCGGGGCTCGAGGAGGAGCGCCGCCTCGCTTATGTTGGCCTCACGCGCGCAAAACGCCGGGCGAAAATTTTCTTCGCGACGAACCGGCGCATTCACGGGCTCTGGCAGGCGACGATGCCCTCGCGCTTCATCGACGAGCTGCCGTCGGCGAATGTCGAGGTCGTCGAATTGGCCTCCGCCTCGCAATATGGCGCCTATGGCGTCTCGCGCTTCGCCGGCCTCGACCGCTACGCCTCGACCTATGAGACGCCGGGCTGGCGACGCGCCAAGGAAGCGAAATCGCAGCCGCAGGGCAAGCGCGCCGCGCCGCCGATCATCGAAGGCCGCGTCGTGTCGCGATCGACGTCGAACGCGACATTCGAGAAGGGCCAGCGCGTGATGCATCTGAAATTCGGCCCCGGCACGGTGCAGGAGGTCGATGGTGACAAGCTCTCGGTGGCCTTCGACCATGCGGGAACGAAGATGGTGAAGGCGGCCTTTTTGGAACGGGGGTGAGGGCGCCTCGCGCTCAAGAGGAACGCGCGACTGCTCCGGCTTCGGCGTTTTTGGTTGTCGTGGCATGTCGGCCTATTCTACGTGACATGATGTAATCGCCGAGGTCCCTCGAGGCGAAGGACTTTGCCCCCTCCCCCGCTGCGCGGGAGAGGGGGCTGCGGGCGTTGCGCCAAACCTTGATGAAGGCCGCATCTGCTCCCTCTCCCGCGCAGCGGGGGAGGGCCGGGGAGGGGGCTTCAGTGACAACAGTGGAGCCCCCATGACCATCCGCCCGCCCGTTCCGCCCTTCACCTTCGAGACCGCGACCCAAAAGGTGCGCGGCGCCGAGGACGCCTGGAACTCGCGCGATCCCGAGCGCGTCGTGCTCGTCTATACGGAAGACACGGAATGGCGGAACCGCGCCGAGTTCCCCAAGGGGCGCGAGGAAGTGAAGAGATTTCTGGAACGCAAATGGGCGAGGGAGCTCGACTACCGCCTGATCAAGGAGCTCTGGGCTTTTCGCGACCATCGCCTCGCCGTGCGCTTCGCCTATGAGTGGCGTGACGGTTCTGGGCAGTGGTATCGCAGCTATGGCAATGAGAATTGGGAATTCACCGAGGCGGGCCTGATGCGGCGCCGCTTCGCCAGCATCAACGATCTGCCGATTGCGCCCGACGAGCGCCTCTACCATTGGCCGCTCGGCCGGCGGCCGGACGATCACCCGGGCCTTAGCGATCTCGGGCTCTGACCCGAGGGCATAAATTCGCCCGCATTGGAGCATTGCTGCGCATCATGACGCTTTTTCCAATTCACCCGCTCGGCGGGGCGCGATGACCATTCGGCTGCACAAGGGCGACCTGCCGGACGGCCTCGATCTCGGGCCCTCCGTAGCCATCGACACCGAAACCTTAGGGCTCAACCCGCATCGCGACCGTCTCTGCCTCGTGCAGCTCTCGCGCGGCGACGGCGACGCCGAGCTCGTCCAGATCGCGCAGGGCCAGACGCGCGCGCCGAATCTGGAGCGGCTGCTCTCAGACCCCAAGGTGCTGAAAATTTTCCACTTCGGGCGGTTCGACCTCGCCGTGCTGCGGCAGACCTTCGGGGCGACGCCGCAGCCCGTCTACTGCACCAAGATCGCTTCAAAGCTCACGCGCACCTATACAGACCGCCACGGTCTCAAGGACCTCGTGCGCGAGCTTCTGGGCGTCGAAATCTCCAAGCAGCAGCAGTCGTCCGACTGGGGGGCGGAAAAGCTCTCCGAGGCGCAACTCGCCTATGCCGCGTCGGACGTGCTCTATCTCCACGAGCTCAAGGCGCGGCTCGATGCCATGCTCGCCCGCGAAGGGCGCTCGGCGCTTGCGGCGCAGTGCTTCGCCTTTCTCCCGGCGCGCGCCGAGCTCGATCTCGCCGGCTGGCCCGAGACCGACATTTTCGCCCATACCTGAGGGCGCCTCGAATTCGCCATCCCGGCGCGCTATCCATCGAGAAATCTGGCGTTTTCCCGCAGAGAGGCGAAATTGACCCAGGCGCAAACTCTCCCGCGCGACCCAAAGCCGCTTGCGCCCCGGCGCGATCGTCTCTCCGGCATCGGCGGCCCGCGCGTGAGCCAAATCCCCGTGGCGATGCGGCACACCCAGCGCGTCGCTCGGCTGCGCCGCGGCATCGTCTGGGGGGTCGGCGGCATTGTGGCGGTCTGCTCGCTCTTCCTGGCCTATCACTTCATCAGCCATCTGGCCGTCGACCTGCGCTTCGCGGGGATCGGCTTTCAGGGCGCGCGAATCACGATCGACCAGCCGCGTCTCGTCGGCTACCAGAAGGACGGCCGCGCTTATGAGCTGAAGGCGCGATTCGGCGTGCAGGACATCCACAAGCCCGATATTTTCGAGCTCCAGGGGCTCGAGGCGCGGCTCGACACCGACAAGGGCCGGCCCGTGCTGCTGACCTCCGACGCGGCCGTCTATGACGGCAAGCAGGATCGCGCCGAGCTTTCGAACGGGGTCCGCATCTCCGATGAGAAGAACTACGATCTGAGGCTTGAAAGCGCGACGATGGACTTCAAGGCGAGCACGCTGAACTCGAAGCAGCCGGCGACCTTGAAGCTCGAGTGCTGCGACGTCGACGGCAAGTCCGTCGAACTCGCCCAGGGGGAGAGCCGCATGACCTTCACCGGCGCGGTGCATTCGGTCTTCCACGGGGACGCCGGGAGCCCGTGATGAGCCGCAAGCTCTGGCCCGCCATAGCGACGCTTCTCGCGGCGCTGCTTCTCTCGAGTTCGCCCGCCCTGGGCGCCCCGGCCGCGAAATCCGGCGGCGGCCTGCTCCCCGGCGCGACGGCGTCCGACCCCGTCAATATCGACGCTGATAAGCTCGACTATTTCGATAAGGAACAGAAGCTTATCTATTCCGGCGGCGTCGTCGTCGTGAACGGACCCTCAACCCTGAAAACTGCGCGAATGACGATCCTCCTCGACACCAAGAGCGCTCCCAGCAAGGATGGCGGCGGAGGAGGGGCCGGCGCGTCGAGTGACAAGGTGCGGCATGTCGATGCGGACGGCCCGGTGACGCTCGTGTCGCCCGATCAGATCGCGACGGGCGATCATCTCACTTATGACCGCGGCGACAACAAGGTGCATCTCACCGGCAATGTGACCTGGACGCAGGGCGAAACCGTCGTGAAGGGCGACCACCTCGTCTATGATCTGACCACCAAGGAAGCCCATGTGCTCGCGAGCGACAGCTCCGGCAAGCCGGGCGGCGGCGCGGGGCAGGGCCAGCGCATCCACAGCATGTTCACGCCCAAGAACAAGTAGCGCAGGGGCGGCGTCGCGCCCCCGGGGAACGCGGAGCGCGACGCCTTGTGGGCGAGGCTCGGGGAGAAAAGCCTCGGCCCGCTATTTATTCGGCGGCTTCAGCCGGAACGGCGAGCGCGCCGGACGCTTCCGCGTCCTCGTGAGCGATCAGCGCGCCATTGGCGGAGAAGAAATCCGCGCCGAGACGGCGGCCGTTCTCGTCGTAACGCCAGGCGATGTAAGCCGCGCCGAGGTCGCGCCGCTCCGTCGGCTTGCCGCAGGAGTTGTAATAGGCCTCCTCGATCTGATTGCCGCGCCGGTCGTAACGGCGCGCAATCCGGGCGGCGCCGAGCGTCTTGTGCTTGATCGGGCGTCCCGCCGCGTCGAAGTAGCGCTCGATCACCTCGATCGTCTTGGCGACAGTGTCCGCAACGGGCTGTTGCGGCGGGGCCGCAGGTTTTTGCGGGCGGCCTTTTTTTGCCGACGCCGACCTTGGCGCGGCTTTAGGTGGCGGAAAATGCTGGTTCATGACCGACTGACCTATGGGAATCCTTTCAGGCTTCTCTTTAGCCTGCGCCAGTGGTTGGCTTTATCCGCGAAACGGAGTTGGGACGGATTCCAGGGGAAAGAGGCGGGCGCTTCTTGAACAGAAGGCACTGCGCAGCTGGCGCGGCCTTGAGGCCGCCGTCAGAGGTCGAAAGCTGGAGGCGCGCGCGAGCCTACGGGAAGCGTGGGCCAGAGGGAAGCGCCGGTGAGCGTCGCCGCGAGCCAATCCGCTGGAATTCCGTGCGGGGCTGGCGGAAGCTTGGCGGCCATCTCGGGCGGAACCATGCCCGCGCCGGCGCCGTGAAAGACGCAACACTGCTCGTGAGACTGACCGCCCGAGGGTCTCGGCGCGCCGGGAATGCCGGGCCCCCGCTCGTCGGAACTCTGGATGCAGGCGCCGCTCGCAAATCCACCGGCCCTTAACGCCGCTACAGGCGAGACGAGGCCGACCGCCAGGCTTTGGAGCACGAACAAATACGCCACGAACAGCGGAGCTGTCCGAAGCCTCAAGGCGCGAGTCCCGGGCGTGGCGATCTTCATGAAAGCAAATCTAAGCCCTGTGGTCATCCCGGTCAATTGAGCGCGCTTGCGACAGCGCGGCGCGGGACGCCTTATTTTTAGGCAAGCCGTCACAGCAGGGAGATAGGCTGGAGTGCTGGGTCGGAAGACCTTCGAGCCAGTCGCAGATTTCCGTAAAGACGCCGCTCGCGTCGAGCACGACATGTCCGCCGCCGGGGACGCTGAGAAACTTCTTGGGCCCTTTCGCCAGCTCATAGCGCCTCCGGCCGGAGGCGATCGGGATGATCGGATCGCTTTCTCCGTGGATCACCAGCAGAGGCATGCGCACCCCCGGAACCACCAGATCCGAGCGAAACGGGTCCCGCATGAGCCGGCGCACGGGCAGGAAGGGAAAGCGCCTTTCAGCGATCTCCACCGCCGATAGGAAAGGCGCGAGCAGGATGAGGGCCCTGGCTTCGCTTTTGGCGGCGAGAGCCACGGCGACCCCGGTTCCCAGAGACACTCCCATGATGACGAGGCGCTCCGCGCCGTAGGACGCGCAGGCCTCGCGATAGGCGCATTCGGCGTCGCGCAGCAGGCCGGCCTCCGTGGGCCTTCCGGTCGAGCCGCTATAGCCCCGATAGGAGACGACGAGGAGCCCGAACCCGCTCTCCACGAACAGGCGCAGGCGGGGAACGCGCTTCACCAGAGCGCCGGCGGCGCCGTGGAAATAAATAACGACGGGCTTATCGGGCCGCGGCGCAAAATGCCAGGCGATCAGCTGCTCGCCGTCGGAGGTCTGAAGGAGCAGCTCCGTTCCGCCGGTCAAGCCCGCGCGCGCAATGGGCGTATGACGTCGGTCGGGTCGATATTGAAGCCTGCGCTGAAACAGGGTGACGCCAAGGACGAGAAAGCCATAGGCGGCTGCGAACGCCGAGGCGGCTGTCCCGATCGAGACCATTCCCGCGTTCCGGTCGAAAGGATTTGTTGAAAGGCCGAGGCCGCCCGCTCCCTTAAAGAGCGGGCGAGCCGAGCGAAAATTAGTGCGCCAGCGTAGGGCTGTCTTCCGAATCCGTCTCCTCGTCGTCGCCCTCGACGTGAAAATCCGGAGAAACGGGCTTGCGACCCAAATGGAGCGGGGACTTGTAGTAGAGCGCGATGTCATGGAAGGGGTCCGTCAAAATCTTGACGGCCCAGACGAGCGCGGTCATCGGGTCCTTCGACAGCAGAAGCTGAGCGATGCGGAACATGAAGCCGCCGGCGCCCACGACGAACCAGATATAGCCGACGTGATGCAGCAGTTCGCCCGTGCTCGTCGCAGGCTTGACGGCGCCGAAGAGCGCCGGATCGACGAGCAGCAGCAAGGGCGAGAGGGCCCAGATGGCCATCAGAATCCGCTTGCGGTGCAGGTTATAGCCGACCTTCACCTCTTCCTTGAACTCATGGGTGGCGTGATTGATGGCGTCATAGCCGCGCGGCTCGAAGAAGAAATGTCCGCTCTGCCGCGTGACCATGGAGACGAGCCAAGCGATCAAGGCGGCGAGCGCCGGATCCTTGAAGACGATCGTGTAGCAATAAAGGAAGCTGACGGCGCTGACGAAATGCAGCGTCTGATTGACACGGCTCTGATGGTAGTAGCGGTGGTCATCCCAGCGTTGCTCGCTGAGGGATGAAAAGAACCGATCCATGCTGGCGTCTCCAGGCTTCATGACAGTCTGGTTTAGCTATTTCGTTTCCGTGAATTGGCCGTGACAGTTTCTCGTCAGAATGATGTGAGAAGCGCAGCTGCCGCTTCATGTCTTCAAGACGGCAGGCGCATCAACGGCTCTCCGACGCGAATGCGCGCGCCGGTCTCGATCCCATTGCAAAGTGAAAAACCCTTGGGCGCGAAGACGATGATGGTCGAGCCATGCTCGAACCAGCCCATGAGCTGGCCCTTCCGCAGATTGGCGTCGCAGGGAAACACCTTCGGTCCCTTGTGATTGACGTCGAGCGTCACGTCGAGAAACTCGAATTGCATCGAGGCGACGAGCACGGCCGCGACGGGCGTGAGCGTGATCGGATGGCCCGTCGCGGCGAGCCGGCTGCGAATCACCGCGCGCTCGTTCTTGCAGAAAAGCTTCTCGACCCGCTTGAGCGCCGTCGGGTTGACGTTCCAGACGTCGCCCGCGACATAGGTGATTCGATCGACGTGGCAGTCATGCGGCGCATGGAAGCGATGATACATGCTCGACATCAGCCGCAGGGTCGCATAGCAGCCGTCCCGATGCGCCTCGACGAGTTCTTGGTCTTGCAGGAGCTCGCCGATGTCATATGGCGAGCCCTTGATCTGCAGCACCTCGCTGCCCTCGATAACGCCGCAGGCGCCGACGATCGCGTCGCAGGGACTGGCCAATATGTCCGGCCGCATGTCGGTCGGCCGCGCGCCGTCTTTCAGCTCGCGCACGAAACAATCGTGCAGGCTAGTGAACTCCTGCTTCTTGGCGTCGCTCAAATCGAGATCGGCGAACTTCCGCCACAAGCCGATGGAGGCGTCGCGCACCCAGGGCTGCTCGATCTTGCTGAACCAGCCCATGAAGGCGGTGAGCGCGTAGCGCGGGATGCAGTTGGTGAGCAGGAAGTTGATGTCTTCCTGCTCCACGAGAGCTTTGAGCGTCATGGAGCGGTCAACTATGATGTTTAGTTAGCCGATATATGACAATCGCAATCCCGTCGCTCCTGCTTGTCGCGCTCGGCGGCGCCGCGCTCGTCGCCGTCTTCCCGAGGCTCAAACGCCGGTTCGAGCTTTCGCGCGCCAAGCACCGTTCGCTCGCCGGACATCCGCGCATCGCGCGGCGCCTCGCGTCTTTTCTCCCCTTTTACGAGTATGACGACGCGCGCTTTTTTGATTGCGACGGCGCCTCAGCCGAGATCGCCGCGCAACGGCGCGCCGGCTTCGCGCGTCTCGCCGAAATCTACCGCGACCGCTTCCCCGAGACGAACCGTTTGAGCGCGGAAGCCGCCAAGAGCATATCCGACCTGCAGTTCACCGAGCGCTACCGCACGCCCTTCCAGTTCAGCCGCTATGTCGCGCAGCATTTGCCGTCGGGCGCCTTTCTTGCGGCCTCGTCCGGCGTTTCGCTGACGGACCTCGACGGAAACGTCTTCTATGATCTCGCCGCCTCCTATGGCGTGAATGTCTTCGGCAACGATTTCTACAAACAGACGATCGCCGAGGGCGAGGCGGACGCGCGCGCGCTCGGGCCCGTGCTCGGCCCCTATCATCCCGCGATCGTCGACGCCGTGCGCCTGCTGAAGGCGATCTCGGGCCAGGACGAAGTCTCCTTCCACATGTCCGGCACCGAAGCGGTCATGCAGGCGGTTCGCCTGGCGCGCTATCATACGCGCCGCCCGCGCCTGCTGCGCTTCTGCGGCGCCTATCACGGCTGGTGGGGCGACGTGCAGCCGGGGATCGGCAATCCGGCGCCGGCGCATGAGACGTTCACGCTGAGCGAAATGTCGCCGGAAACGCTGCATGTCCTGCGCACGCGCAGCGACATCGCCTGCGTTCTCGTCAATCCCCTGCAGGCGCTCGCGCCAAACGCCCCGGCGCCGGCCGATTCTTCGCTCGTCGACAGTTCACGTCGGGCGCATTTCGACCGGGCCGCCTATACGCAATGGCTGAAAGAGCTGCGCGCGATCTGCACGGAGCGCGGCATTGTGCTGATCTTCGATGAAGTGCTCGTCGGATTCCGCCTGGCGCGCGGCGGCGCGCAGGAATATTTCGGCGTCAGGGCGGATCTCGTCACCTATGGCAAGACGCTCGGCGGCGGTTTTCCGGTCGGCGTTCTCTGCGGACGCGGCGACCTCATGCGGCGCTATCGCGAGGATCGTCCGGGAGACATTTGCTTCGCGCGCGGCACCTTCAACTCGCATCCTTATGTGATCTGCGCGATGCTGCGCTTTTTGCAGCGGCTCGATGAGCCTTTCTGCCGCGACCTCTATCGCGATCTCGATCGCATTTGGGACGAGCGGGCGCAAAGCCTCAACGCGCGCCTGGGGGCCGAAAATCTGTCCCTGCGCGTCGCCAATCTGTCCAGCATCATGATGGTCTGCTACAGCGAGCCGTCACGTTACAACTGGATGCTGCAATATTATCTGCGCGCCGAGGGGCTGGCTCTCCCTTGGACCGGCACGGGACGCCTGATCTTCGGCCTGAATTACACCGATGCGGATTTTGCGGCCGTCACGGAGCGCTTCGTTGTGGCGGCGAAAGCCATGCGCGACGACGGCTGGCAGCACGCGCCCCCCGGTCTGACGAACAAGGCGATTCGACGCGGTGTTCTAACAGAGATGCTGCGGCATCGGCTCTTCGGACCGCCCGCGCCCCGCGGGGGCGCGGCCGCTTAGCCCGAGAGCAGCGCCGAGCCCGCGATCTTGCTCGGCAGGCGGCGCGCGTCCTGATTGGCGACCTTGTTCATATGCTCGAGGAACTGGCGGGCGCTGTTCTCCCAGGAATAGCCCAGCGCGAAGTCGCGACAGGCGGTGCGCGAGACGTTAAGGGCTGAAAGGCACGCCGCCCGCAGATCGTCGTTCAACGCGCCGATGGGATTGGCGCCGACCACGTCGAGCGGGCCCGTGACGGGATAGGCCGCGATCGGCAGGCCGCAGGCGAGCGCCTCGAGCTGCACGATGCCGAACGTGTCGGTCTTGCTTGGAAACACGAAGACGTCCGCTGCGGCGAGATAGCCGGCGAGCGTCTCGTGCTCGAGCTCGCCCAGGAACACGGCCTCGGGATACCGCTGTTTCAGCTCGTCGAGCTGCGGACCGCCGCCAATGACGAGCTTCGTCCCGGGCAGGTCGAGCGACAGGAAGGCGTCGAGATTTTTTTCCACCGCCACCCGTCCGACCGTGACAAAGAGCGGACGCGGGAGATCGAGCGCAATGGCGCGGTCTGGCCGGAACACCTCGGTGTCGACCCCCCGCGTCCACATGCCGAGATTTGCGAAATTGCGCTCACATAGTTCGTTGTAGAGCGAGGGCGTCGACACCATCGTGACGGAGGCCGCCGCATGAAACCAGCGCAGCACCGCATAAGACCAGCTTGGGGGGATGGGGTAGCGCGCGGCGATATATTCGGGAAAGCGCGTCGTATAGCTTGTCGTGAAGCGGCGCCGGCGCCGAACGCAATAGGCGCGGGTCAAGTGACCGATCGGGCCTTCGGTCGCGATGTGAATGGCGTCGGGCCTTGCCGCCTCGATGCGCGCCGCGATGGCCCCCGGCGAGGGCAAGGCCAGACGAAGCTGTGGATAGCTCGGCATCGGGACCGACCAAAACCCCTCCGGCGAGAGGAACTCGATCTCAGCGCCGAGCCCACGCGCAGCGCGCGCCAGCGCCGAGAGCGTGCGCACCACCCCATTGACCTGCGGTCGCCAAGCGTCCGTCGCCACCAAAATCCGCATTAGCGTCAAGCGCTCCTCATCTTGGCGACCAAGCTGCCGCCAGGGTCAGTCACCTCCAATAGTCGCTACCGAATTTCTCCGTTATGTGACGGCGGTGCTCGGAAGACCCCGGTCGAGCGAATTTGAGACTATCAGACGCAGCCTCTGCCCTGAAGCGAGTGCTTCCGAGGCGTCTCGATTTTAGGCGCCTGACCGGCTTGTCCTGTGCAAGGACGGCTCTAGCTCCTTCTGTACCTCTTTTGCGGCGAGAGGCGTCAGCACGTGGAGGTTACGATGATATCGACCAAAGAACACGTCACGATGGCGACCGTGGGCGGACTGGCGGGAGCGGCGTTTGGGGCCGCGATAGGCGGCTCGTTGTTTGGAGTTCCGGGGCTGCTTACTGCCGCGTTGCTTGGGGCCCTCGGCGGCACGATCTTCGGGTCCTTCATGTAGGATCGCCCGCGACGATCCTTAAGAAGGAAAAGCCCGCTTCGCGGCGGGCTTTTGCATATGTAGGCGCGCCGACAGATTTCTTCGGCGTCGTCAATTCGGATAAGCCGAAGCGATATTCACTATTCTGACGCGCATCATCTGTCCGCATGGCGATATGCGGAGGAGGGGAACATGAAATCTATGATGGCCGTGGCTCTGTCGGCTGCGATGCTGGCGGGAGGGATGGTGACGACGTCGGCTGTGGCGAAGGAGGGCGCGCAAGGCGAAGCTCTCATCCTGGCTCAAAACGATTCGTCTCAAGAGTGCGAGAACCTGAGGGAGGAGGAGCTGCAGGCGCGAAGGCGCGGCGATCGCTGGAGGGCCGACCAGCTCCAGGACGAATATGAGAGCGAATGCCGTGATGGGAGCCATTGACCCTCGCGGGCTTCGCGCTTCACCCCGCCGGCGGCGCCTCGGTCGATTTGGCGACCCGGCGTCTTCGCCGCGGCTTGTCGAGGCTCTTCCACTCATTGGGTCGAAGGTCGATCGTGCGCGGGCCCCGCTTGCCCTCGCCGCGCAGGCGCTTCGCGATCCCGGCGCGGATCGACGGGGCCTTCAAGGCGAGACCGACGAGGTCGGAGGCGAAGCCGGGCAGGATCAGGAGAGTCGTGGCGAGTGCATGCAGGCCTGACTCCACGATATCGGACTTGGGTTCGCCCTCCTTCGCCTGTCTGCCGAGACCCGAGCGGCGGCGCAGATAGTCAAAGAGCTTCTTGATGTCCAAGAGGCCGATGAGCGTCGTGGCCAGGGCGAGCGCGAGCGCCGCCGTCACGCCGAAAAGTTCGACGACGATCACGAAAGCCAGCGCTTCCAATATGAGCCAGGCTGCAAAGGCATAGGCGAAGACTTTCGACTTGTTCACGTTTGTCGAGACCCTCGGATCACACTGTGGTGGAGCGGAAGATATCGCGATCGATTGGAAAAGTTTAGAGCGCGTCTCGCGCGAAATACAGGTTCCCAGCTTTTCGATCGCGCCCTAACTTGAACCGAACCCTCGGCCGCGGCTTGATTCGTGACTTAGGCGCTCTCACATGATACCCCAGCCACAAAGCTTTCGGGAGCGTCGCCCTTGAACATTGAGCAGGCCTTCGATCCATCAATCCTCGTCTTCGCGGCGTTGGCAGTCTTCGTGCTCTGGAAGCTGCATTCCGTGCTCGGGATGCGCAGCGAGCGCGACGCGCCCGCGCCGCCGCGCGAGCGTCTTTCCGCGCCGCAGGGGGGCTTTTTCCGCGGCCGGCAGGCGGCGCCCGCTCCGGCGCGCGTCGTTCAGGACACGGAGCGTTGGACGGGCCTCGCCGAGAAGGGCAGCAAGGCTTGGGATGGGCTCGACGCCATCGCCGCCTCCGACCCGTCCTTCACGCGGGAGCGCTTCATCGAGGGCGCCCGCAAGGCCTATGAGATGATCGTCGCGGCCTTCGCCAAAGGCGATCGCGACACGCTGCGCCGCCTGCTCGCCTCCGACGTCTACGACAATTTTGCCCGCGAGATCGCGAGCCGCGAGGCGAAGGGCGAAAGCGTCGAAACGGCGGTCGTCTCGATCGACGACGCGCGCGTCGAGGACGCGCGCTCGGAGCAGGGCGTGAACACGGTCACGCTGCGCTTCGCTGTGAAGCTAATGTCGACCCGCCGTGATCGGGACGGGCAGATCGTCGAGGGGGGAGAGCATCCGGTCTCGGTTGTCGATCTTTGGAGCTTCGCGCGCACGCTGGCCTCGCGCGACCCGAACTGGAAGCTCGTCGCGACAGAGACGCTGCACTAACGCGGGCGGGCGGGGTGGCGACCTTAAGTTCGCCTTAAGCCTGACGCATCTTCGCCGCCATGCGATTCTTGACGAGCCCCCTCCCAGCGGCGCGTGGTTTCTCCGCGCTTATTGGCCCTGTCGGAGACGACGGCCTCCCGCAGCTTTGCGGCGAAGCCGTGGATTTCGCCGCCGTCCCCGGATTTGAGCGCGACGATCTGGCGCAGGCCTTCGCCGCCTTTCGCCGTTCCGCCGAGGCGATCGTCTCCAACGCCGCGCTGCTGCGCCCGGCGCGTCCGGCTTTCCTGGGGCTCGAGGAAATCTCCCGCGCGGCGCTTGGGGCTCCGGGGGATCCCGCGACCTTTTTCCACCGCTGGTTTCAGCCCTTTCGCCTGCATCGGACCGGCCTGCTCACCGGCTATTACGAGGTCGAGGTCGAGGCGCGCCGCTCGGCCGAGCCGGGCTTTACGACCCCAGTGCTGGCGCGGCCCCCCGACCTCGTCACCTTGAACGAGGCGCCGCTGATCGTGGAAGGCGGGGCGCCGCTACTCGCGGCGCGACGACGCCCAGACGGCGCGGTTGAGCCTTTTCCTGCGCGCCGCGAGATCGAGGACGGCCTCTGGCAGAGCCCGTCGCCGCCGCTCGCCTATCTTGCCGATTCGGTCGAGCTGTTTCTCATTCAGGTGCAGGGGTCGGCGCGGCTGAAATTTCCGGACGGGTCGAGCGCGGCGCTCACCTATGACGGGCGCAACGGCCGCCCCTACACCTCCGTCGGCCGGCTCCTGGTCGAGCGGGGCCTCGTCGAGCCCGAAGCCATGTCGCTTTCCGCGCTCAAAGCGGCGCTGCGCGCGATGGGCGCCGCTCCGGGCGAGGCCGGGCGGCAGCTCATGCAGGAAAACGAGTCCTACATCTTCTTTCGACTGGATGATTCGCCGGAACGGCGCCTCGGCCCGATCGGCGGCGCGGGGCTCGCGCTTTCGCCTCTGCGCTCAATCGCCGTCGATCGCGCGATCTGGTGCTACGGGCTGCCCTTCTGGATCGAGGCGGATATTCCCTGGCGTCGTTCCAGCCCCGAGTCCTTCGCGCGCCTCATGATTGCGCAGGACACGGGGTCCGCAATCCTTGGCGAAGCCCGCGCCGATCTCTACTTTGGCTCGGGAGAGAAAGCCGGCGCGCTCGCAGGCGGCATTCGGCATGACGCGCGTTTTTTCGCGCTGCTGCCGAAAGCCGGCTGAGCCCTGCACGTGCTTCGCGCTAGGGGAATGGGAGATGGATCGCGGGAGCGAGGGAAGACGATCGAGAGCGCTCACCGCCCTGGACCTTGAGCTTTGGTCGGCGGTGACGGCAGATGTGAAGCCGTTTCGCGACCGGCCCTTCGTCACCAAGCCGGCTTCGCCGCCGGCCCCCGCGCGCGGCGCCGAGGTGATGACCGCGCCGCGTCACGCGCCGCCGCCGCATAAGCGCGCGGACCCACCCATGACGATCGACGAGACCACGCGGCGCAAGCTCAAGCGCGGGCGGCTCGACGTCGACGTCAAGCTCGATTTGCATGGACTGCGCCAGCAGGAGGCGCATGTTGCGCTCCATGATTTTCTGCGTCGGGCGCAAGCGCGCGGCGCAAGGCTCGCGATCATCGTCACCGGAAAGGGATTCGGCCGCGCCGACGGCGGCGTGCTGCGCCGGCTCGCGCCGCTTTGGCTGCAGGGGCCGGGCCTGCGCGAAATCGTTGTGGGCTACGGCGAAGCCTCGCGCCGGCACGGCGGCGAGGGCGCGCTCTATGTGCGCCTGCGCCGCGCCGATCGAAGTTCAGGCGCCGGCCGAATCTGAGGCGATGGCCGCGACCGGAGCCTGATGCTGGAAGGCCGCGGGAATCTCCTGCGCCGGTCCTGCCGGCGGGGCGGGCGGCTGCGCCCATTCGAAGGCGTCGATCCTCCCGGTTTTCGGCGAGATCGGGGCCCAGCTTCGCGAGATCACGCCGTCCGCGATCCAAACCTGGTCGCGCGGCGCGCGCGAGCCGTGCGCGAGCCACTCGCGCACGGGCCCGCTCGGACCGAGCTCTGCGTCCTCGATTTCCGCCATGAGCAGGCAGGTGTGCGCGGTCGGCGTCTTGCCGAGGGCGACGAGCGGCGCGAGCGCCGTGCGCGCCTTAGCGAAAGCGCGCGCCGAAAGCGCGGCCTGCGCCACCGCCTGCCGGCTTTCGGGCGCCTGGGGCGCGAGCGCGGCGAGACGCTCGGCGCGCGCCAGCTTCTGCGCGTTCGTTTCGTTCGGGAAGCAGCCGAGATAGGCCGCGGCGAGCTCCGGATGGGGCGCGTTCGGCCAGGCCTTTTCGATGAGCTTCGTCGCGAGCTTGGCGTCGTTGCGCTCGATCAGGATCCTCGTGGCGACGAGGAGCGCCGGGACGAAGTTCGGCCGCCGCTTTAACGCCAGATGCGCGAGATGCAGCGCCCCGTGAGGGTCCTGCGACTCCCTCTGCATCGCCGCGGCGGTTTCGAGCACGGCTCGGTAGCGTTCGGCGGTGGCGGAGTTGATGGCGCCGGCCTTGTAATTGTGCTCCAGCACCTTGCGCGCCTCGTCCCATTCGCCCGCCGCGGCGTGATGCTCGAGCAGCGCCGTGCCAGCCCATGGCAAGGGGGCGATCTCATGCGCCTCCTTGGCGAAATGATGCGCGGCTTCCGCATCGGCGCGGCGCGTCGCCTGAATGTGCAGCCCGCGCAGACCGAGAAGCCGCGTTGCGGGGTTGAGCGTCATCTGCTGAAAGGCGGCCTCGGCCTTGCCGAAATCTCCCTCGATCTGAGCCGCCTGCGACTTGAGGTAATGGACCAGCGGCTCATTCGGGAGCAGCTTTTCCGCCGCCTTAGCGGCTTGCTTCGCCGCCGCCGCATCGCCTGAGGCCGCGGCGACGATGCCCTTGGTCACGGCGTCGATGCCCTTCTCGCGTCGGCGCCAGTGCGAACTCTGCCGCAGCCGTTGCGGCATTCTGATTGTGCCGGCGAGCAGCGCCCAGATCAGCACGACGGCCGCGAGCGCGACCAGCACCGCCGCCGCCGCGACGGGAATGGAGGCGTCGACGTGATGGGGGCCCCAGTCGATCGAAACCGAACCGGGCTGATCGATCACCTGCTCCACCCCATAGGCTAGGGCGGCGAGCAGCAGGATGAAGAGCAGGATGAACCACATGGGCGACGGTTCCTTAAGGGATGAAGTGCTGGAGAACTTATTCCTTGCCGGCGTCGAGATCGCCGATTGCGCCGGCGACGAGCGCCGCCGCCGCCTCTTCCGCCGCGCGCCGGGTCGCGAGCGTGTCCCCGAACTCCTTGGCTTGCGCGCGCGTGACCGGGGAGAGAGCTAAGAAAGCCTGCAGGGCGTCCGCGAGGTCGTCATGCGCCAGCGCTTTTTCGATCTTGGGCGCGAGATCGTCCGCCGTCGCCTTGCTCGCCTCTCCCTTCGGCCGCAAATGGACGAGCCTTTGCGCCTCGTGCATCAGCTGCTCCGTGATCGCCGCCCCCTCCGGCGGCTTGTTCTCGAATGCGCGTAACTTCTTGGCGATGGGTTCGAAAGCGGTGAGGAGATCGTGGGGCGTCGGCGCGCCCTTGTCGGCGAAAGGCGCAAGCTCCGCCACCCGCGTCGGATCGGCGCCGAGCCGGCGCAGCGCCGCGAGCTCGCCTGCGTAAGGCCTCGAGCGGTCGAGCGCGCGCTGCAAGGCCTCCGCGATCGCGAGCGATTGGAGCGCCGTGAGCGCCTTCGCCTGCTGCGGTGGGCGGGAGGCGGCCGCGTCCACTTCGGGCTGGGCGCGCGTTTCGACCTTAGGCTGCTCGAGCTGCTGCTGCAGCTTGGACAGGGCTTGGCTGAGCTCGTTTATCTGGGCCTCCAGCGGAGCGATCAGAGCTTTCGCCTCGGAAGCCGCCGCCGCGGGCGGTTCGGCCGGCTCGGGCGCCGGTCTGGCCTCGGCCGCACGGCGCGCCTCGGCCGCCGCGTCATTCGCGGCGCGGACGTCCGACTCCAAGGTTTCGAGGCGCTTCAGGAGAGGCGCGATGATCTCGGCGCTTCCAGCGGCGCTTGGCGCCGGGGCCGACGGCGCCGGAGTTTTCGGGGCCGGGGCCTGCGGCGTATTCTGCGGCGCGGGCTCCGCCTGCGCCCTGATCTCGGGCAGCTTCGTCCGCGGTTCCTGCGCTTCCTGCGGTTCCTGCCATCCCGGTGTGGCCGCGCCATCGGCGGAAGCCGCGACCTTCGAGCTCTTGCCGTCAGCCGGCGGAGCCGAGGCGACGCTTCGCGCCTCCTCTCCATGCGGCAGTTTTTCGGCAAGCCAAGCGCCGAGCTCTTCCTTTTCCTTCAGCACGAAGGCTTTGGGATTTTGAGCCGTCTGTTCGATCGCGTCGGCGATCGCGCCAAGTCGCTTGTCCTGATTTCTCAACACGAAGGCCGCCCCGCCGAGCGCGGTCAAAAGGAGACCGACGGAGGCGAGGAAGAGCGTGAAGCCGCCGCGGCGGCGCTTCTTGCGGCGGATCGGCGCGGCAGTTTCCGATTCGGGCGCCCATTCCGCGACCGGGGGCGCTTCGTCCTGAGGCGCCGGCGGCGGCGCGTCCGCGTTGTTTTCAGCCATCGTAAGTTCCTCGCCTGGGCTCTTATAATCGACCCCGCCGTCTGGCGAAACCTTGGGCGCCTATGCGTTACGCTCGCCCACGAGCGCCAGCGCGCGTCGCGCCTCGTCGAGATGCAGGCGCTCCACCATGCGGCCCTCGATCTGCACGACGCCCCTGTCCTGGTTTTCGGGCAGGTCGAAGGCGGCGAGGATTTTTCTCGCGAACTCGACCTCGGCCGGGCTCGGCGCGAAAATCTCGTTCACCGGCCCGATCTGAGCGGGATGGATCAGCATCTTGCCGTCCATGCCGAGGTCGCGACCCTGCTCAGCCTCCGCCCGCAGCCCCGTTTCGTCGTTGAAATCGTTGTAAATGCCGTCGATGATATCGACCCCGTGCACCCTGGCGGCGAGCACGGCCGCCGAGAGCCAGGCGAGGAGGCCCGGCCGGCCCGCGATCAGCCGGACGCGCGTCGATTTGGCGATGTCGTTTGGCCCGAGCATGAGCGCCTCGAGGCGGGGGGCGGATTTGACCGCGCCGGCGATCTTCTCCACCTCGAGAATTGCCCGCGGCGTTTCGATCATCGCCCAGAGCCGGACGGACGCGGGCATCCCTACGGCGCCCAGATCGTCCGACGCCTTCAGCATGTCCTCGGGGCCATTGACCTTGGGGATGACGATCGCGGCCGGCGGCGCGGAGACGAGCGCGGCGAGGTCATCTTTGTACCATAGCGAGGCGCGCGGATTGACCCTGACGACGACCTGGCGCTCGCCATAGCCGCCCCCCTTGAGAGCCGCGACGACCTGCTCGCGCGCAATCGTCTTGGCGCTTTCGGCGACGCCGTCCTCGAGCTCGAACATCAGCGCGTCGGCGGCGAGCGACTTGCCCTTCTCCAAAGCGCGCGCATTGGAGCCCGGCATCGCCAGGACGCTGCGTTTCAATTTCGGGATCATTTCCTTCCCCGTCTGACGCCGACCCCGCTTGCCGCGGGATTTCATTCTTTGATTGAAGGCCTCGACTCCAGCATAAGGGGAAGCGTGCGGGCGCGCCAAGTCCGGCGTCGCGATCGGCGAAAACCACGGACGGATCATGACGGACGATCACACCGCGACGACAAGTCCAGCCCCGCTGCCGGGACATCTCGTCGAAGGATACGAGAACTTCCTGTCCGGGCGTTTTGGCCAGGAACATCAACGCTTCCGCACGCTCGCCGAGCAGGGTCAGCGGCCGACGACGATGATCGTGAGCTGCTGCGATTCCCGCGTCTCCCCGGAGGTGATCTTCGACGCCCGACCTGGCGAGCTCTTCGTGCTGCGCAATGTCGCCAATCTCGTGCCGCCCTACGAGCCCGACAATCATTATCACGGCGCCTCGGCGGCCCTCGAATATGCGGTGATGGCGCTCAAGGTGCGGCACATTGTGGTGCTCGGGCATGCGCAATGCGGCGGCGTCGCCGCCTTCGCCGACGCGCTCGCCAATCCCGACGTGCCGCCCTTGTCGGAAGGCGATTTCATCGGCCGCTGGATCAAGCTGCTCGGTCCCGCTGTGGATCACGTCGGCCTGCCGCCGAGCCAGGTCGATCGCGCCTATGTCGAGCGCCTGGAGCTCGAGGGGATCAAGCAGGGCCTGCGCAATCTGCGCACCTTCCCGTGGATCGAGACGCTCGAGAAGCGCCACTACCTCCATCTGCACGGCGCCTATTTCGGCGTGATGGACGGACGTCTGCTGGCCTTCGACGAGGCTCGCAACGTGTTTTCGCCGGTCGCGCCGAGCTCGCACGCCCTGGCGCTCGAGGCCGCGAGATTTTGAGCGCGCCGCCCGTCCCGGCGATTTCCGGCCTCTCGGAGCTCGCGCCGCACTATGACGTGATACTCTGCGACGTCTGGGGCGTACTGATCGATGGCGTGCGCTGCTTTCCCGCTGCAGCTGGGGCTCTGCGCGCATTTCGCCGGCAGGGCGGCAGCGTCGCGCTGATCACCAACGCCTCGCGGCCCAGCGCCGAGGTGACGCGGCAGCTCGAAGGGCTCGGCGTCCCGCGCGACTGCTGGGATGCGATCGTAAGCGCCGGGGAGCTCGCGGTTCGCGAGATCGTCGCGCGGCGTGGGCAGGCCTGCTTCCATCTCGGCCCGGCGCAGGACAAGGGGCTCTTCGAGGCCGCGGCGCGTCTTCTCGGCGCGCCGCCGCGGCAAGCGAGCCTGGAGACCGCCGATTATGTCGTTTGCACCGGTCTCGTCGATGACCGGCGCGAGGAGCCGCAGGATTACGATGAGCGCCTGGGCATCATGCTGGGCCGAGAATTGACGATGCTTTGCGCCAATCCGGACGTCGTCGTCGAGGTCGGCGACCAGCGCCTCTATTGCGCTGGCGCGCTGGCGCGCCGCTACGAGACGATGGGCGGGCGCGTGCTGACCTTCGGCAAGCCGCATGGCGCGATCTATGATGCGGCGCAGGCGGCCCTCGGCGCGGATCGGCGCTCCGTCCTCGCCATCGGCGACGGGGCCGAGACCGACCTCGCGGGCGCCGGAAGAGCCGGAATTGATTGCCTCTTCGTGACCGAGGGCGTTCACCGCGAGGAAATCCGCGACGCCGTCGGCGCGCTCGACCCTGAGGCGCTCGAAGAGCTGTTTTTGCGAGCGAAGGCGCGCCCCGTGGCTATGGCCGGCGAACTTGTGTGGTAAAGAGGGGCGGCGGGCTAGGGCGAATCCCGCAAAGGTCGACAGGCTTTTGCGATCGGAATTCGCTCCAGTTCCGTGCTTTGGCGTGATGTGCGAGCGCTCGAACGATCCCGGTCGAGCCGACGGCGCGCTATAGGCCCGCTCAGGCCCAGCCGGTGTGAAGCATGTCGATCCCGTTCAAAATATACCACTTCGAAGACCTCAGCATCGGCATGCGGGAAACCTTGATGAAGGCGGTCATGGACGATGACGTCATCGCCTTCGCGGATCTCTCCGGCGACCGCAATCCGATCCATCTCTCGGAACATTTCGCGAGCAAGACGCGCTTTGGCGAGCGGATCGTGCACGGCCTCTACACCGCGTCGCTGATCTCCACGGTGATCGGCATGTATCTTCCCGGTCCCGGCGCGGTCTATCTCTCGCAAACTTTGTTTTTCCGTGCGCCGGTCAAGATCGGAGACGTGATCACTGTGGTCGTGGAGGTGGTCGAGCTCGTCGAGAAGGGCCGCCGCGCCCGGCTCAAATGCGAGTGCCTCGTCGACGGCAAGGTGGTTCTCGACGGCGAGGCCATGGTGATGGTTCCAAGCCGCGAGCAGGCGACCCGCGCCGCCGGGGCCGCTTGAGCGCAAGTGGGCGAGCCGAGTGCGCAGCTTTACTGGCCCTTTAGCCCCACGATCCCAATGAGCCCGCTCGCGAAACCTTTCATCGACTGCCGCGACCCGCTAGCGCCGCCGCCCGGTCTCGAGGGCGCCGTGGTGGCGCTTGGCAATTTCGACGGGCTGCATCGCGGCCATCTCGGAGTGATCGAGCGGGCGAAGACGCTCGCGGCCCAGCTCGGCCGCCCCTGCGCGGTGCTGACCTTCGAGCCGCATCCCGCGGATGTTTTCGCGGGTCGCTCGGTGATCTTCCGGCTGACGCCGCCGCTCGCCAAGGCGGCTCTGCTGAAAAGGCTCGATCTCGACGGAATCATCACCTTGACGTTCGACGCGGATTTCGCCGCCCTGCCGGCGGAGGCGTTTACGAGCGACGTCTTGAGCCGGCGAGCGGGCGTCTCCGCCGTCGTCGCGGGCTATGATTTTCGTTTCGGCAAGGGCCGGCGCGGCGACGCGGAATTCCTCAAAAGCGAAGGCCAGCGGCTCGGCTTCCGCGTGGAAATCGTCGAGCGCATCGCCTGGGACGAGTTTGGCAGCCTCGACGCCGTCTCCTCGACCGCAACGCGCGAGGCGCTCGAGCGGGGCGATGTGCGGCTCGCCCGGCGCCTGCTCGGCCGCCCATATTTCGTTGAGGGCGAAGTGGTCAAAGGCGCGCAGCGCGGGCGGGCTCTCGGCTTCCCTACCGCCAATATCGCGCTCGATCCGTCGAACCGGCTGCGACACGGCGTCTATGCGGTGACGTTCGAGGCGCGGGGGAAACGCCATGGCGGCGTGGCGAGCTTTGGAAAGCGTCCGACCTTCGACGACGGGGCGCCGCTGCTCGAGGTCTTCGTCTTCGATTTCGACGGCGACCTCTATAGCGAAAAGGTCGATGTCGCCTTTTACGAGTTTCTGCGCGGCGAGGCGAAGTTTGCCTCGGTGGAGGCGCTCGTCGCGCAAATGCAGGCCGATAGCGAAGCGGCGCGCGCGACGCTGCGGCAAGAATTTCCAGAGTGATTCGGCGCGTGTCGAGAGGCTCCGACCTCAAATAGCTGCGTTCAGGCAACGAAGCCTGAACGCAGGGAGCGTAGCCCCTCAGAGCGCGTTAGGAGGGACCGGCTCGGGTTCCGGCCGCAACGGCTCCTCGTCCGGGCCGCGCAGGTCGGGACCTGGACCAACCCGCTCTGGCCCCGGCCCTGGGGGTGGTTCGAAGCCCGGCCCGCGGGCCTCGGGGATGACCGCGGCGACGCGATAAGTGCGCGGATCGACGATCACAATGTCGTCCTCGACGATGACGAACTTGTAGCCGCGATATTGCGGGACGATCGCCACCACCTCCGGCGGCAGCACAGCGAGGCGTTCGGCACGCGGAACGATCGCGCCCACATTGCGACCGAAGTCGTAGCGATCGGCGCGCGCCGCGTTTTCGTTCCTCACGCCGTCGCGGATTCTGGCCTCCTGATCCGGCGAGATCACCCCTCGAGCCGCCGCGCCGCCGGGCGATGGCCCTCGAAAGGCTCCCTGGGCGCCGGGCCGCTCCTGACCCATGGCGCCCTGCCGTGCGGGTCCACGCCCCTCTTCTCTTGGCTGGGCAGGGCGAGCCGCGTAGGGATGCTGCGCGAAGGGGCGTTGCGCGTGAGGCCGCTGCCCCTGTTGAAGACCGCGACCCATGTTCCCCTCGGGCGCCTGGTCCGTCGTCCTGCGCGGCCCGGTCGTGACGCCGTTTTCCTCGGCGCCCGGCTGACTTTTTCGCTCTTCCGCGCCTTCCCGCGCCGCTGCGGCGTTGCGTTCCGCCTTTTCCACAGAGGGTTGCCCGCCGCGCTCCCCGGCCGCCGCGCCTCTTTCTTCGGCGCCCGTCGGAGAGGGCTGGATTTCCGTTGCTAGGTTCGTTCCGAGCGCGCGGGATTGGGAGGCTGAGCCGCCTTGCTGCGGCGAGGCTCTTTCCGTTTGCGCATTGGCGAGAGCGGCCGCTGAGAGCAGCGCCGCGACTCCTACGCTTATCCTGATAGCGTTCTTCATGCGATTGCCCCATGATGTTGAGGCGTCGCCTCAGGCTGCGCCTCACTAACGAGGCGCTGCCGGCAGGGTTGAGCGGCTTCGCACCGTTGCTGCGTCGTTAATCAAGGGCGTCAGGGAGAGGCGCACACTGCGGAAAGTACCCGCGGCGAGCTAAGTAATTCTCCGCCTGCCGGTTCCGTATGGCTCTTCAGCGCGGGGGAGCGTGCGAGAGCTCTGCGGTCCGGCGCGACGCCAGCGACCGTAAGCTGCGTTCGACGAGCGGGGCTATTCCCGCGACCATACGCGCCACGCCCAACGCATTCGGATGCTTCTTGTCGCTTAACATCAACAAAGGATTTCCGTAGACGCCCTCTAGGAAGAAGGGATAAAGGGGCACGCGGCGCGCCCGCGCCAACGAAGGGTAAATATTGTTGAAGCCGACAATATAATCGGGTCCGTGCTTCGGCAGCGACAACATGCCGGCGAGGATCACATGCGCTCCTTGCGCCTGGATGATCGAGATCATCGCATCGAGATTGCGATAGACCGCCCTCGGATCGGCGTGGTCCAGCATGTCGTTCGCGCCAAACTCAAGTATGACGAGATCGGGATGATGCTCGAGCGCCAGATCGATGCGGGCCAGCCCGTCGGCGCTCGTGTCGCCGGCGGTCGATCCGTTCCAGACAATGACGTTGTAGCCGTCGGCGAGCAGCCTGCGCTTCAGCACGGAGGGAAATGCCTGACCTTCCTCCAAATCGAATCCGGAGCTGAGACTGTCGCCAAAGACGAGGATTTGCAGGGGCTGGGCGAACGCCAAGGAGGGCAACGCCATGATCGGCAAAGCGATCCACAGGATGGCGCGTAAGATCAGGGAGCGAAAGATGTCTCTCATCGATCCTGCAACTCCGAATTTCGTAATTCCGCGCTAGGAGAAGCTACGTAGCGCTCCATTGTGAAGTCATAGTCTTCTATATTGAAAATCCTGACAAGGTCGTAACAACACGGACTTGGGTTTTTCTCCGGTTCGGAGCCTCCACGGCTTTCCCCCCGAGAGATCGCCTGCTATTCGCCGGCGATGACAGACGTCCTCCCGCATCGCCGGTTGCATGGCCGCTCGAAAGGCAAAGCGCTGCGTCGCCATCAGGCGGAACTCGTCGAAACTCTGCTTCCGCGCCTTTCCCTCGATCTCGCCGGCCCCTTTGACGCCCGCGCGCTTTTTTCCCCGCCGGTCGACGACCTACGGCTCGAGATCGGCTTTGGCGGGGGGGAGCATTTGATCGAGGCCGCAACCCGGGAGCCCGGCGTCGGCTTCATTGGGTGCGAACCCTTCGTCAATGGCGTGGCGAAGCTTCTGGCGGCGATAGAGCAGACGAGCGCTCAAAATATCGGCATTCACCGAGGCGACGCCGCGCTGGTGCTCGACTGGCTGCCGGCGGCGAGCCTCTCGCGCGTCTATCTCTTCTATCCCGATCCATGGCCTAAGCGCCGCCAGCGCAAGCGCCGCTTCGTCAATTCCGAGACTCTGGACCTTCTCGCCCGCACCATGCGGTCCGGCGCCGAGCTGCGCTTTGCGACCGATATCGACGATTACGCCGCCTGGACGCTCGCTCGCCTTCGGGCGCACCCGGCCTTTGTCTGGCGCGCGGCCTCGGCCCTGGATTGGACCCGGCCCTGGGAAGGTTGGAGCCCGACCAAATATGAACGCAAGGCGATAGCGGAAGGGCGAAAACCCGTTTATTTGACCTTCTTGCGCCTTTGACGAGAGCGTCACGCTGCGGGAGCCCCTTCCATGAGTTTCGAAAGTTCTGCGCCCTCGCCGGGCGGCGCGCCGCCGAAGGAGGCGACAAGCGCCAGCCTGCGCGCGGATGTCTTGGAGGCGTCGCTGCGCCGCCCCGTCGTCGTCGAGTTCTACGCGCCGGACGCCGCGCCCTGCGCGGCTCTGGGACGAGAGCTCGCGCGCCTGGTCGGGGCCACGGAAGGCAAACTGGCGCATGTGCGGCTCAATGTCGCCGCAGAGCCGGAGGTCGCCGCTCAGCTCGGGGTGAAGGCCCTGCCGGCCGCAATCGTTTTCGACCGCGGCCGCGCGACCGACGGCTTCGTTGGCGCTCTCTCTGGGCGAGAGCTGCGGGGCTTCCTCGAGCGGCTCGTCGGCCCGATCGCCGCCGACGAGGACGCGTTCCGCCGTCTCGAAGAGTTGCAGGCCGATGGCGATGTCGCAGGCGCCGAAGCGTTGCTGCGCAGTCTCGTCGAGCAGGAGGCGCCCGCCGCGCGCGCCGTCGCCGAGTTGGCCCGTCTCTTGATTGCGACGGAACGTCTCGATGAGGCTGAGGCTCTGCTCGCCTCCGCCCCAGAGGGACAGCGCCGCGACGCCGCAATCGCCGCCGCCGTTGCGGCGCTCGAAAACGCGCGTCAGGCGAGCGCGCTTGGAGAAGTAGAGGAGTTGCGGCGCCGCACGGCCGCTTCGCCCGACGACTTTCAGGCGCGCTTCGACCTCGCCTTGGCGCTCAACGCCAAAGGGCTGCGTGATGAAGCCGCTGCCGAGCTTCTTGACATTGTTCGGCGCGACCGTAGTTGGAACGACGATGGCGCCCGCAAGCAGCTCGTGCAGTTCTTCGAAGCCTGGGGGCCAACCGACAAGGCGACCGCCGCGGCGCGCAGGAAGCTCTCGTCGCTGCTCTTCTCGTGAGGGGAGGGTCGTCCAGCAAGAGCGGGAGCGACGGGGCGAGGGCGCGGCATGAGCATGAACCGGCCATACCTTTCGACCGAGGAGCTTCCTCAGACGCTGCGCTTGTTCCCACTCGCCGGCGCGCTACTGCTGCCGCGCGGCGAGCTGCCGCTCAATATTTTCGAGCCGCGCTATCTCGCCATGATCGATGCGGCGCTCGCTTCCGACCGTCTGCTCGGCATGGTTCAGCCGGCGATGCGTCCCAGCGCCGAAACCGGCGCGCAGCCTCTGTGCGAAATCGGCTGCGCCGGCCGGCTGACGCGTCTCGCCGAAACTGGCGACGGCCGTTATCTCGTCACGCTGTGCGGCGTCGGCCGCTTTCGAATCCTCAATGAGATCGAGAACGACGAGCCCTACCGCTCGGCTCGCGTGGATTTCTCGAGTTTCGAGCGTGATCTCGAGGCCGGCGCGGGCGAAGCGGCCGTGGATCGCGATCGTATGGTCGAGATGCTGCGCAGCTTTGCGAACTCTTCTCGCCTTGAAGTCGATTGGACCAGCATAGACGCAGCGCCGACCGAGACGCTCGTCAACGCTCTCGCGATGATGAGTCCCTTCGGCGCGCGAGAGAAGCAGTCTCTGCTGGAGGCGCAGGATCTCAGAGCGCGCGCCGAAATGCTGATTGCGCTGGCGCAGTTTGAGCTGGCGCAAACGCAAGGCGTTCCGGACGTCAGTTCCCGGCCGCATTGAACGCAAGATCAACAACCGCCGCACCGGAGGGGCCGCATGGACGATTCCAATGAAATTCCAGAGCAGGAGACGGCGGAGCCGCGGCGCGTCGATCCGCGTCTGCTCGAAATTCTGGTCTGTCCGCTGACCAAGACGACGCTCGAATATGACGCAGAGCGCCAGGAGCTCATCTCGCGCCAGGCGCATCTCGCCTATCCTATCCGCGACGGCATTCCCATCATGCTCACCGACGAGGCGCGGCCCCTCGGGTGATAGCGTCATGGCGCTCAGTGACTCGGTCGTCGAGCTTCTAGGGCTTCTCGATCTCCAAACGCTCGGCGAGGACGAGTTTCGCGGCTTCAGTCCCTCGAACGCGCCGCGTTCCGTCTATGGTGGGCAGGCGGTCGCCCAGGCGCTCGTCGCCGCGCAACGCACCGTGCCTGCCGACCGACCGGTTCACTCACTGCACGGCTATTTCATCCTGGCCGGGGATCCGAAGACGCCCATCGATTACAGCGTCGAGCGCGTTCGCGACGGAAAGAGCTTCACGACGCGCCGCTGCGCCGCGCGACAAAGAGGCCAGACGATCTTCTCGCTCGAAGCCTCTTTCCAGATCGTCGAAGAGGGCTTCGACCACGCGATCGAGCCGCCCGTGGTTCCGCCCCCTGAGAGCCTGCCGACCTCGAGCGCGCTGGCGGAGCGGCTGCAGTCTTTCCTTCCTCACAAGGTTGTGGCGCGACTGAAAACCCCTTCGGCGCTCGACATGCGCGTCGTCGATCCCGCCGCCGCTTTCGGCGCCGCGAGGCCCGGCGCGGCGCGGCAGTATTTCTGGTTTCGCATCGACGGCCCTCTGCCCGACGATGACGCGCTGCATCGCGCGCTGCTCGCCTATCTCTCCGACATGACGCTGCTCAACACGGCGCTCGTAATGCATGGACGCACGATCTTCGATTCCTCGATGCAGGTGGCGAGCCTCGACCACGCGCTCTGGTTTCATCGGCCGGTGCGCGCCGACGATTGGCTGCTTTATGCGCAGGACAGTCCGAGCGCCTCGGGGGGCCGCGCGCTGACGCGGGGATCGTTGTTCGCGCGCGACGGCCGCCTCGTCGCCTCCAGCGCGCAGGAAGGGCTGATTCGGCGGCGCGGAACGCCGGGCGCGTAGGGGACGCGCGCCTCTAGCCGCGCCCGATCAGCGCCAGCCATTCCTCTTCGGTCAGCACCTCGACGCCAAGCTCGCGCGCCTTGGCGAGCTTCGATCCCGCGCCCGGCCCGGCGACCACGAGATCGGTCTTCTTCGAGATCGAGCCTGAGACCTTGGCGCCGAGCCGCTCGGCCTGCGCCTTGGCCTCGTCGCGCGTGAAGGCTTCGAGGCTCCCGGTGAAGACGACCGTCTTTCCGGAGACGGGCGAGGTCGTCTCGACCGCCTCCATCGGGGTCGGTGTGACTTCCTTGAGCAGGCGATCCAGTTCTTTTTCATTATGCGGCTCGGCGAAGAAATCGCGCAGCGCCTCGATGACGACGGGACCGATTCCGTCGATGCCGTCGAAAGCCGCCTCGCCTTCGCCGCCGGGCTCGAGCTTTCGCGCGGCCTCGCGAAGCTCCGCGAAATCGCCGAAGGCCCGCGCGAGCCGGCGCGCGTTAGTCTCGCCCACATGACGTATGCCGAGCGCATGGATGAAGCGATTGACCGGCGGGCTGCGCCGCGCCTCAATCGCCGCGAAGAGATTGCGCACCGAGGTCTCGCCGAAGCCTTCTCTGTTCTTGAGCTTGGAAAGCCTCTTGGCGTCACGTTCGGCGAGCGTGAAAATGTCGGAGGGCGTCTTGATCAGCCCTTCTTCGTAAAAATATTCGATCTGCTTGTCGCCCAGCCCCTCGATGTCCATCGCGTTGCGCGAACAGAAATGCTTGAGGCGCTCCACCGCTTGCGCGGGACAGACGAGCGAGCCTGTGCAGCGCCGCGCGACCTCGGCTTCGCCCGTCTTTTCGTCGATCTCTTGCACCACCGCCGAGCCGCAGCGCGGGCAGACTTTCGGAAAGACGAAGCGCCTCGCGTCTGGCGGGCGCTTCTCCTCGACGACCGCAACGATTTGCGGAATGACGTCCCCGGCGCGCTGCACGACGACCGTGTCGCCGATCAATATGTTTTTGCGCTCGATCTCATCGGCGTTGTGGAGCGTCGCATTGGAGACGACGACGCCGCCGACAGTGACCGGCTCCAGCCTTGCGATCGGCGTCAGCACGCCCGTGCGTCCGACGTTGATCTCAATGTCGCGCAGAATTGTCGTCGCGCGTTCGGCGGGAAACTTGTGCGCCGTCGCCCAGCGCGGCGCGCGCGAGACGAAGCCCAGACGCTCCTGCAGAGCCAAGTCGTCGACCTTGTAGACGACCCCGTCTATGTCATAGCCGAGCGTCGCGCGACGCGCCTCGATCTCGCGGTAGCGGGCGAGCATCGCTTCCACGCTCCTGCAGCGCGTCATCAAAGGATTGACGGTAAATCCGAAGCGCTTGAACGACTCGACGACTTGAAACTGCGTCTTTCCCGGCGTCTCGCTGACCTCCCCGAGCGCATAGGCGAAGAAGCGCAAGGGCCGGCTCGCCGTGATCGCGGGATCGAGCTGACGCAGCGAGCCCGCCGCGGCGTTTCGCGGATTGGCGAAGAGCCGCTCTTCCGCCGCGGCCTGGCGCGCGTTGAGCGCCGAAAAATCCTTATGAGACATGTAGACCTCGCCGCGCACCTCCAGCACGGCGGGCGGGCGGTCCTTGAGCGTCTCGGGGATGTCCTCGAGCGTGCGGACATTCGCCGTCACGTCCTCGCCCTCGAAGCCGTCGCCGCGCGTCGCGGCGTATATGAGGCGACCGCGCTCGTAGCGCAGCGAGCAGGACAGGCCGTCGATCTTCGGCTCCGCGGTGAAGACAAGTTCCGCCGATTCAGCAACCTTGAGAAAGCGGCGCACCCTCGCGGCGAAGTCGACGACCTCCTCGTCGGAGAAGACGTTGCCGAGCGAAAGCATCGGCACGGCGTGGCGGATCTTGGCGAATTTCTCGGCCGGCGCCGCGCCGACTTTTCTTGTCAGCGACTCGGGCGTCGCCAACTCGGGAAAGCGCGTCTCAAGCGCCTCGTAACGACGCCGGAGCGCGTCATACTCCGCGTCGCTAATGGTCGGCGCGTCTTGCTGATAGTAGCGGCGATCGTGCTCAGCGATCTCCTCGCCAAGCTCCGCGTGCTCGGCGGCGGCCTCGCTCGGCGACAGATCGGAAACCGGCTGATGGCGATGCACAGCTCGAAGCCCCCGCCCTACGCCGCTTCGGGCGCCGCGCCGATCAGGCGGCGCGCCTCCTGCAGGCTGATCGCACGTCCGAAGGCGTGGCCCTGCGCATAGGCGCAGCCGAGCCTGTAAAGCTCAGCCGCATCGGTCTCGCTTTCGACGCCTTCCGCGACGACGTCCATGCCGAGCTCTCGCGCAAGCTGAATTGTGGAGCGCAGCACGGCGGACCCCGAGCTCCCGGCGGTCTGCTTGACGAAGGAGCGATCGATCTTGACCGTGTCGAACGGAAAACGCTGCAGATAGGCGAGCGAGGAATAGCCGGAGCCGAAATCGTCGAGCGCCAGTCCCGCGCCGAGCTCTTTGAGGCGCGCGAGCATCTGCGCCGAAAATTCGGGGTTCTCCATCACCGCGGCTTCGCTGAGCTCGAGCTTCAGGCTGCCGCGCGCGATTTCGTTGCGCATCAGCACGCTCTTCACATGCTTGAGCAGATCCTGAGACAGGAGCTGGCGGGAGGGGAGATTGACCGAGGCGAAGATCGGCGGATCGACGGAGAGCGCGCGTTGCCAGGCGGCGAGCTCGCGCGCCGTGCGATCGAGCGCCAGCATGGCGAATTCGAGCACGAGCCCGCTCTCCTCGGCCACGGAGAGAAACTCATCGGCGTCGAGACGACCCAGTCTCGGATGATCCCAGCGCAGCAACGCCTCGAAGCCGGCGATCGTGTGATCCTCGAGGCGCACGATCGGCTGGAAGAACACTTTGACCTCGGAACGCTCCAGAGCGCGCCGCAGATCGGTTTCGAGCGTGAGGCGGTCCGAGCGCTGGCCGCGCAGCGCCTGGCGAAACACCTCGATGCAATTGCCCCCGGAGCGCTTCGCCTTGCGCATGGCGATCTCGGCGTCCTCCTGCATGTCGGCGGCGGCGCCGTGCAGGGCCGCATCGTAGAAGGCGACGCCAATAGAAGCGAAGAGGCTGACCTCATGATCGGTGAAGCGGACGGGCGTCGCCAGCGCGCGCCGCACCGCTTCCGCCGTCGCCATGATGGTCTCGGAGTTGCTTTGCGACAGCAGAAGGATCGCGAAGCTGTCACCCGCCATGCGCGCCAGCGTGTCGCGCGGCTGCAGCAGACGGCCGATGCGATGCGCGATGGTGAGCAGAACACTGTCGCCGGTCGCGACGCCGACCTGTTCGTTGACCTGCTTGAAGCGGTCGAGATCGATCATCAGGACGGTCGGACGCACGTCCTTCTGGGTGCGGGCGAAGCTCAGCGCGGCCTCGAGCCGGTCGAAGAAGAGCTCGCGGTTGGGCAGGCCGGTCAGATTGTCGTGCACGGCGTCGTGGAGCAGTCGTTCCTGTGCGCTGCGCTCCTCCGTGACGTCGATGAGCGTGCCGACGACCCGGATCACCTCGCCGTCGGGACCCACCACCGGGCGGGCGCGCAGCCGGAAGCACAGATAGTGGCCGTCCCCGGCGCGCAGACGGAACTCCTCGTCGATGCGTCCGCGCCTCTGCTCCAGGATCGCGTCGAGGCAGGCGCGATAGCGGTCCTGCTCGAAGGGATGCAGCAGATTGAGCCAGGAGGCCGCCGCGCCCTCGAGCCCACCGCGATCGAGACCGAGCTGCGCCTCGACCTCCGGGCTCACGAAGATGTGGTCGGAGGGCACGTCCCAGTCGAACACGATCTCATTGGCGCCCGTGAGCGCGAGGGCCTTGCGCTCGACGTCGGAGATGACGCCTTGCGCGAGGCCCCCGCCGGCGAAGGCGTTCTGCATCACCGTGAAGCCGATGAGCATGACGATCAGCACGAGGCCGCCGATCAGCGCCGGCGACACAAGATCATTGGTGAGCCAGCCGAGGACGGTGAATCCCCCGGCGATCACCCAAAGCAGCAGGAGGAACCAGGTCGGGATGAGCATGATCGCGCGGTCGTAGCCGTGCGAGGCGAGATAGAGGATCAGGACGAAGCCGACGACGGCGACAGTCCCGAGCGAAATCCTGGCAACTCCAGCCGCGATCGGCGCCTCGAGCGCGGCGAGCGCCACGAGCCCGATGAGCAAAGCGAGCCAGAGCGCGGCGACATGCCAGGCCCTGACATGCCATCGATTGAGGTTGAGATAAGCGAAGAGAAAGACGACCAGCGTCGCCGAAAGCACCGTTTCAGCGCCGGCGCGCCAGATCCCGTCGGTCGCCGGATCAGAGCCGAAGATTTTGTTCCAAAAGCCAAAATCGATGCAGACATAGGCGAGGACCGCCCAGGCGAGCGCCGCCGCGGCCGGAAAAATGACGGCCCCCTTGACGACGAAAACGATGGTCAGGAAGAGCGCGAGGAGGCCCGCGATGCCGATCACGATGCCCTTGTAGAGCGTGAGGCTCGTGACCTTGTCCTTGTAGGCGTCGGGCTCCCAGAGATAGAGCTGCGGCAAATGCGGCGTCTTCAACTCGGCGACATAGGTGACCGTGGCGCCCGGATCGAGCGTCAGACGGAATACGTCCGCGTCGGCGCTATCCTCGCGTTCGGGGGGAAAGCCCTGGCTCGCCGTGACGGTCGAGAGGCGCTTCGCCCCGAGATCGGGCCAGATCAGCCCCGACCCTTGCAGCCGAAAATGCGGGGCGACGATCAGTCTCTCGATCTGCTCGTCCGTGTCGTTCGTCAATGCGAAGACGATCCAGCTCGGCGTGGAGCCCGGCTCCTTGGCCTCGACCTCGATGCGGCGCGTTATGCCGTCCGTGCCCGGCGCCGTGGAGACCTGCAGGCGGTCGCCCTGCGCGGCGTGGGTCTCGACCGCGGTGGTGAGGTCGATGGCCGGCGCGTCGGGCGGCACGCGCACGCTCTCCACCGCGCCCGCCCCCGAGGCGAAGATCGTTGTAAGGATGAGCGCGAGCAGATATCGTGTGAACCGCACGAATTCACTTCTTGAGCGTTCTGGGCCGCCGTTGGCGTCCACTGAATGTCAGGATCCGCCGTCGCCGACGGATTGGTAGTGGCTTCAGCGCTTTCTCGCAACCCGCCGGGCGGCGAAAGCTCGAGAGAGCGCCGTTTCCAGCGCGATCTTGCATGCGCTCCGCCACGCCAATATAGGCTAGGCGCGGGCTTCCGCCTGGATTTAGCCGGTCCATGATAGCCGGCTTTGTGGCGTCAGGCGGGCGACCTGCCCAATGAAACGAGGAGCCGACCCTAGATGCGCAGCGCCCTCGGCGGACCGCGTCTTTTGCTGCGCCGGCTGCGCGAGATCAGCGCTGAGCCGATCAACGCGCAGGCCAGGCTCGACAAGATCGTCGTTCAGATCGCCGCGAATATGGTGGCCGAGGTTTGTTCTGTTTATGTTCTGCGCGCCGACCAGAGCCTCGAGCTTTACGCCACAGAGGGCCTGAAGCATGAGGCGGTCCATCTGACGACGATCCAGGCGAGCGAGGGTCTCGTCGGCCTCATCGCCAAGACGGCCGAGCCCCTAGCTCTCTCCGAGGCGCAGGAGCACCCGGCCTTCTCCTATCATCCCGAGACCGGCGAGGAGATTTATCACTCCTTCCTGGGCGTGCCGATCCTGCGCGGCGGCGCGACGGTGGGCGTGCTCGTGGTGCAGAACAAGGTCAGGCGCAGCTACTCCGAGGAGGAGGTGGAGGCGCTGCAGACGACCGCGATGCTGCTCGCGGAGATGATCGCCTCCGGCGAGCTGCAGTCCATTGCGAAATCCGCCGATCTCCTCGCCCTCAACAGCCCCCGCTCGATGCGAGGCGCGCCGATCTGCGAGGGCGTGGGGCTGGGATATGTCGTGCTGCACGAGTCACGCGTCGTCGTTAAGGATCTGCTGGCGGAGGACATAGCCGCCGAGTTGCGCCGCCTCGATCTGGCGATCGAGGCGATGCGCCACTCGATCGACGAACTCGTCGCGCATGGCGACCGGATGGGCGTCGGCGAGCATCGCGAGGTTCTCCAAGCCATTCGGATGGTCGCCAATGATCGCGGGTGGCTCCGCCGGCTGCGCGAGGCGGTGATGACCGGCCTGACCGCCGAAGCCGCCGTGGAGCGCGTGCAGAACGACGCCCGCGCGCGCATTCAGCGCCAGACCGATCCTTATCTTCGCGAGCGGCTGCATGATCTCGACGATCTCGCCAACCGGCTGCTTCACCAGCTCACCGGACAGAGTTACGCCGCCGAACGGCTTAGCATGCCGGAGAATGCTATCGTCGTGGCGCGCACCATGGGTCCGGCGGCGCTACTCGACTACGACCGCACGCGGCTTCGGGGGCTGATCCTGGAGGAGGGGAGCGCCGCGAGCCATGTGGCGATCGTCGCGCGCGCGCTCGGCGTCCCCACAGTCGGCCTCGTGCCGAACATTACGATTTTGGTCGAGCCCAACGATCCGATCATCGTCGACGGATCGACGGGCGATGTGCATCTACGTCCTCAGCCGGAGGTGCGCACCGCTTATGCCGACAAGGCGCGCCTGCGCGCGAAGCGCCAGGAGCAATATGCGCGGCTGCGCGATGTTCCCGCCGTCACGAAGGATGGCGTTGCGATCGCGCTCCAAATGAACGCGGGGCTCGCGCTGGACATGCCCTACGTCCTCGAGACCGGCGCCGGCGCGATCGGATTGTTCCGCACCGAGCTTCAGTTCATGCTGGCGGCCCGCTTCCCCCGCATGGAGGAGCAGCGGCTCTTCTACCGATCCGTGCTCGACGCGCTTCCCGATCGTCCGGTCACATTCCGAACGCTCGACATCGGCTCCGACAAGATCCTCCCTTACATGGCGAAGATCGAGGAGGAGAATCCGGCGCTCGGCTGGCGCGCGATCCGCATCGGCCTCGATCGTCCGGCGCTGCTCCGCATGCAGTTGCGCGCGATGCTGAAGGCGGCGCCGGGCCGCGATCTGCGCATTATGTTTCCCATGATCGCCAATGTCGCCGAATTCGATGCGGCCAAGGCGCTGGCGCTCCGCGAGCTCGCCTTGATCAGGAAGTATAACTACGAGCCGCCCTCGAAGATCGAGTTTGGCGCGATGGTCGAGGTGCCCGCTCTCTTGTGGCAGATCGATCTGATCGCGTCGCGCGCCGATTTCCTTTCGGTCGGCTCCAATGATCTCGTACAATATCTTTACGCCGCCGATCGCGACAACACCCGCGTCTCCAAGCGTTATGACAATCTCTCCGAGCCCGTGCTGCGCGCCTTGACCTCCATTCTCGTAGCCGCACAGCGCGCCGGGACGCCAGTGACGCTGTGCGGCGAGATGGGCGGCCGGCCTCTCGAGGCGCTGGCGCTGCTCGCGCTCGGCTATCGCTCGCTATCGATGGCGCCCTCGTCCATCGGCCCGGTCAAGGCGATGATCCTGGCGCTCGATCTCGGCGCCGCGCGCAGGCGATTGGAAGAGCTTTTGAAAGAGCACGAAGGCGCCGTCTCGCTGCGCGAGCAGCTGCGCCGCTTTGCGCTCGACATGGACGTCCCGCTGTAGCGGCGAGCGTTCTCTCCTCAACCCCGCGTCTCCCCCGAAAACGCAAAAAAGCAGTCTGATGTTTGCAGAAGACAAGCTCGATCTCATCCTGCGCCGCCGGCGCGAGATCGAGGAGAAGCTCTCGAGCGGTCCGGATTCGCAAAGCTTCGTCCAGCTTTCGCGGGAACTTTCCGCTCTCGACGAGGTGACGGGAGCGATAGAAGGCTTCCGCTCGGCGCGAGAGGAGGTGGCGGAACTCGACAGCCTCCTCAGTGACGCTTCGACCGACGAGGAGATGCGGGCGCTGGCGCAGGAGGAGCGCGCCTTGGCCCTGCAAAGCCTCGAAACCGCGAGCGAGGTTTTGAAAATCGCGCTGCTGCCGAAGGACGCGGCAGACGAGAAGGGCGTGATCCTCGAGGTGCGGGCCGGCACAGGCGGCGACGAAGCAGCGCTCTTCGCGGGCGACCTCTTTCGCGCCTATCAACGCTATGCGGCGCTCAAAGGCTGGAGCGTCGAGATCCTCTCCGCAAGCGAAGGCGCGCTCGGCGGCTATAAGGAGATCGTCGCCGAGATTCTCGGGCGCGGGGTCTATGGCCGTCTCAAATTCGAATCGGGCGTGCATCGCGTTCAGCGCGTGCCCGCCACGGAAACGCAGGGGCGCATCCACACCTCCGCCGCGACCGTCGCCGTTCTGCCGCAGGCCGAGGACGTGGACGTGACGATCGACGACAAGGACCTCGTCATCGAGACGATGCGTTCGGGCGGCGCCGGCGGGCAGCATGTCAACAAGACAGAAGTCGGCGATTCGCATCACGCATGTCCCCTCGGGAATCGTCGTGATGATGCAGGAGGAGCGCTCGCAGCACCGCAACCGGGCGAAAGCCATGTCGGTCCTGCGCTCCCGCTTCTATGACGCCGAGCGCCAGCGGCTGGACAATGTCCGCTCCGAAGACCGGCGTCAGCAGGTCGGCTCAGGCGACCGCTCGGAGCGCATCCGGACCTATAATTTTCCGCAGGGCCGGGTGACCGACCATCGAGTCAATCTGACGCTTTATAAGCTCGACAAGGTGATGGAGGGCGAGGCGCTCGACGAGGTCATCGACGCGCTCGTGCGCGACCATCAGCAGAAGCTGTTGGCGGGGGAGGGAAGCTGAGGACGGCTCGCCGGGCGAGGCCTTGGCCGCGCCGAGCTTGGCCACTTCAACGAAATCTTTGCCTTTTTAGGCGATTTACATAAAGTTTGGCGCTCCTGCGGCGGGGCGGCACCTTGGATCGGTCATGGAACGCGTCCTCATACTGGGCACCAGCGCTGTCGTCTTTCTGTGCGTCGGCGTAGCGATGCTGATCCTGGCAACAACTCCGCCCAAGCGCAGCGGCGTCGCGGTCGAGCCTGTCCCCATGGTCAGGGAGGCGCGGCGTCAGCCCATGAACGAGGCGCAGGCGACGCAGGCGCTCAACGAGGCCCTCGGCTCGGCGCCCGAATACGTCGATTTTTTTGCGCGCTTCGCGCAGGCCTTCCCCGCCGACTACGCCGCTTCGACGACGGCTTTCAAGGCGCGCCTGAAGTCGCTCGGCCATGCGGACAGCGCCGACTACTATGTCTCCGAGGCGGTCCGGCTGCTGCGCAAATCGCAAGGCGCGCTCGTCGCCAAAGCCGAGCCCGAATCGCTCGCGCGCGTCTTCGACGCCCAGCTCGCCGTGATGCGGGCGGTGGCGCAGGAAAATCCGCGCATGTGCGTCGGCTTTCTTTACGGGGCCACCGCGCAGGACTTCGAGAAGGCGGCGGCGTCGAAACGACCGCTCGTCGCCGAGATGGCGCTTGCCCGCCTCGAGGCCACCGCCAATGGGCAGGCGAAGCGCATCGAGCGCGGCGCGCCCTCGCCCGCGGACGTGAAGGCCTTGGAGAAGGCGCTGGCCGAACGCGGGCTCAGCGAGACCGAGATCGACGTGCTGATCGGCGGGCGGACGCTGGACCCGCCGCTCGACGACGCCCGCATGTGCGCCATCGGCCGGGCCTATCTGGAGACGCTGCGCGCCCTTCCCGAGGCGTCGCGCACGAAAATCTACAGCCTTCTGCTCGAGCAGATGGCGCGCTCCTGATCCTAGACGGGGGCGAGAGCGATTCGGCCCGACACGCTCCCCATCCAAGCCTGAACCAGGCCTTCCAAAGCGGAACATTCCCGTCGCGGCGTTCGTTATTCGCGAGCGCAAAGGGCTGCGCATGGGGCTACGTTTCAGCGAGGGGTTAGCCTATGGCTCTTCAGAAGCCGTCCGAGCGCCATGCCAAGACCGAGTCCAAGGGTCCCGCCGGGGGGTGGGGGTCCTTGCGGGGAATCGTCGAGGTTGCCGGCAAGGAGTGGGACTCTCCTACGGTTCTCGACACGCTTCTTCATCAAAACAAGCCGCACGGCTTCATGTGCGTCTCCTGCTCATGGGCCAAGCCCGCCGGACCATCATGTCTTCGAGTTTTGCGAGAACGGCGCCAAGGCCACGCTGTGGGAGGCGACGAGCTTGCGTTGCACGCCCGAGTTTTTCGCGCGCCATCCTTTGACGGAGCTGAGAGACTGGAGCGATTTCGAGCTAGAGCAGCAGGGCCGCCTCACCCATCCGCTGCGCTACGATCCGGTGAGCGACCGCTATTCGCCCTGCTCATGGCGTGAAGCTTTTGGCGCGATCGGCGAGGCGCTGAAAGCCTCGATCCCCACGAGGCCGCGTTTTACTCCTCGGGCCGGGCGAGCCTGGAAGCCTCCTACCTCTATGCGCTGTTTGCGCGGCTCTACGGATACAACAACCTGCCCGACAGTTCGAACATGTGTCACGAGACGACGTCGGCGTCGCGCTGCTCAAGACGATTGGCGTCGGCGTCGGCACGGTGATTTACAGCGATTTCGCCAAATGCGACGCCATCTTCTTCTTCGGCCAGAACACCGGGCCGAACAGCCCGCGCTTTCTGCATCCGCTTAAGGACGCCGTGCGAGCGCGGCTGCAAGATCGTCACCTTCAATCCCGTCAGGGAGAGCGGGCTGAGTGGTTCGTCAATCCGCAGAATCCCCTCGCAGATGATGACAGGCTCGCAAACGCAGATCAGCACCCAGTATCTGCAAGTGAGAGTCGGCGGCGACATCGCCGCGATCTCGGGCCTTTGCAAGCATGTGCTCGCCGCACGACCGCGCCAAAGCCAGCGGGCGCGAGCGTGCTCGACGAGGATTCATCCGCGAGCACACGAGCGGGTTCGCGCAGCTCGAGGCGAGCGTGCAGGCGACCTCCTGGCGCGAGATCGAAGAGGTCAGCGGGCTTTCGCAGCGTGATCTGGAAGCTGCGGCGCAATCTATGTCGAGGCCGAGCGGGTGATCGGCGTTTACGGCATGGGTCTGACACAGCAGTGCACGGCTCGACAATGTGGCGGCCCTCGTCAATCTGCTGCTGCTCAAGGCAATATCGGACGCGACGGCGCCGGCGTCTCGCCCGTCCGCGGGCACTCGAATGTCCAGGGTCAGCGCACCGTCGGCATTACCGAAAAGCCGGAGCTCGTCGCCGCTCGACAGACTTGGATCGCAGTTCGGTTTCGAGCCGCCGCGGCAAAAAGGGCGAAACACCGTCGAGACATCGAGGCCGTCTTGGCCGGGGAGGTCAAGGCTTTCGTCGGGCTCGGCGGGAATTTCGTTCGGGCCATTCCCGACCGCGACCGCATGGAGAAGGCCTGGCGAAAACTGCGCCTCACCGTGCACGTCGCGACCAAGCTCAATCGCAGCCATCTGCTTCCCGGTGAGATGGCTTATCTGCTGCCGTGCCTCGGGCGAACGGAGCGGGACATTCAGACCAGCGGCCCGCAGCCGTCAGCATGGAGGACACTTTTAGCTCGTCTACGGCTCGATCGGACGGCGGACGCCAGCAAGCGAATATCTTCGCTCCGAGGTCGCGATCGTCGCAGGCATGGCCAAGGCGACGCTTCCGCGCAACCCGAAAGTGAAGTGGGAGGCCTGGGTTGGCGACTATGCGGCTATTCGCGACGAGATCGAGAAGACCTATCCGCGCGAATTTCACCATTTCAACGAGCGGCTGTGGACGCCAGGCGGCTTTTACCGGGGCAACCTCGCGCGCGAGCGCATATGGAAGACTGCGAGCGGCAAGGCGAGTTTCGTGACGCCGCAATCGATCGACGCCTGCGGCGCCGCTGACGCGCCGGGGCGCTACCGTTTGATCACGATGCGCAGCAACGACCAATTCAACACGACGATCTATGGCCTGAGCGATCGTCTGCGCGGCGTCGAGGGCACGCGCGACGTGCTGCTGATGAACCCCGACGACATCACGCGCGCGGGCTTGAGCGAAGGACAGATGGTGACGCTCGAAAGCGACGCCGAGGACGGGATCGAGCGAAGCGCGGGACCCCTCAAGGTGACGAGCTTCGACCTGCCGGACGGATGTCTGGGCGCCTATTACCCCGAGATGAATTCGCTCATCAGCCTGTCGCACCATGAGCGGCTGTCGAAAACCCCGGCGTCGAAATGCGTGCCGGTCCGCATCCGGGTCTGACTGCGGCTCAGCTTGGGGTTTGCTCTAACGCCTCGCAGCGCAGCGGGCCGCGCCATTGGCCGTAGCGCCAGGGATGCAGCGCGTCGGCGCCCTCGGGCGTTCTCTCCGGCGGCGGGTCGTAGCCGCTCGTGCCGCCCGGGCGGCAGCGGCAGATCCGCGCAAGTCCCATCCAGCCGCCGGCCCAGAGCCCGTGCCGGGCGATGGCCTCGTCGGCATAGGCCGAGCAGCTCGGCGCATGCCGGCACCAGCGCCCCGCGACGGCCGAGAAGGTCACGCGGTAGGCGAGAATGAGCCCGCGCGCGGCCAAGGCGGGAAGACGAGCGGGCAGGGGGGCGGGGCGCTTCATTTGGCCCCTCGACATGGCACATTCGGCGTTCCGCGAAAAGGCGCTGCGGGCGCGTTATTCTTCGACCTTCGCCAGGAGGGCGCCGCCCCTTGCATTTTGGCGCCCCGCCCCGCATACCGCCCTTGGCTCCCCCCAGCGCTTCAGGAAATGACATGGGTTTCAAATGCGGGATCGTCGGCTTGCCGAACGTCGGCAAATCGACGCTGTTCAACGCGCTGACGCAGACCGCCGCGGCGCAGGCGGCGAACTACCCCTTTTGCACGATCGAACCGAATGTCGGCGAGGTCGCGGTGCCCGATCCGCGCCTGGACGTGCTCGCGAGCATCGCGGGCTCCAAGCAGATCATCCCGACGCGCCTGACCTTCGTCGACATCGCCGGCCTCGTGCGCGGCGCCTCGAAAGGCGAGGGACTGGGCAATCAATTCCTCGCCAACATCCGCGAATGCGACGCGATCGCCCATGTCGTGCGCTGCTTCGAGGATGGCGACGTGACGCATGTCGAAGGCGGCGTTGATCCGCTGCGCGACATTGAGACGATCGAGACCGAGCTGATGCTCGCCGATCTCGAAAGCCTCGAGAAACGCGTGCCGGCGCTCGAGAAGAAGGCCAAGGGTGGCGACAAGGAGTCCAAAGAGCTGTTCGAGCTGATGCGCCGCTGCCTCGCGCTGCTGGAGGACGGCAAGCCCGCCCGGCTCGTCGAGACCAAGCCCGAGGAGCGGGATTTGCTCGCCGGCCTCGGCCTGCTGTCGTCGAAGCCCGTGCTTTATGTCTGCAACGTCGAGGAGGCTGCGGCGGCGGGCGGCAACGCCCAATCGCAGAAGGTTTTCGCGCGGGCCAAGGAGGAGGACGCAGCCTGCGTCGTCGTCTCGGCCAAGATCGAGAGCGAGATCGCCATTCTGCCGGCCGAGGAGCAGAAAGACTATCTCGAGGCGGTCGGGCTCGCGGAGCCGGGCCTCAACCGGGTCATCCGCGCCGGCTACGACCTGCTGCATCTCATCACTTATTTCACCGTCGGCCCCAAGGAGGCGCGCGCCTGGACGATCGAGAACGGCACCAAGGCGCCGCAGGCGGCGGGCGTGATCCATACCGACTTCGAGAAGGGGTTCATCCGCGCCGAGACCATCGCCTACGCCGATTACGCCGCGCTGAACGGCGAGGCCGGCGCGCGCGAGGCGGGAAAGCTCCGGCTCGAAGGCAAGGATTATCTCGTCGCCGACGGCGACGTGATGCATTTTCGCTTCAACACGTGATCGAGGCGTCAAGGCGGAGGCAGGCGGATGAAAATCTTTGCGGCGGCTCTGGGATTGGCGGCGGTGCTCATCGCCTCCGATTGTCTGGCGCAGGACCTCGCCTACGATCCCTGGACCGAGACGACCGCCTGGCCGGAGCGGATCGCGGGCGGCGGGTCCGCCTTTCGGATCGACTGTCCCCGTAAGACGGCGACGTGCCTTCAGCGCGCCCAGGCGCTCTGCGGGGGGCGCTATCTGATCGGCGGCCGGCCCGAAAAGTCGCCCCGCGTCGTGGCGCTCACCGATTGGGGCGCCTGGCGGCGATCAACACCGACAACCCCAGCGTGATCCACATCCGCTGCTACTGAGCAGGGGCGGGGACCAGCCGTTCAGATTTGGTTAACGACGTTTTCAAGACTATTCTTGGTACGTCGGGATTCGCGGCAGGCTTGAGGGCGATCGATCGATGGGACACGCCAAGGACCTTTGGGTCTTCGGCTACGGCTCGCTGATGTGGCGGCCGGGTTTCGACTATGAGGAGAGCGCGCTCGCCTTCGTGCAGGGCTATCATCGCGCGCTCTGCATCTTCTCGCATGTGCATCGGGGAACGCCGGAGCGGCCCGGTCTCGTGCTGGGCCTCGACCGCGGCGGCTCCTGCCAGGGCGTGGTCTTCCGGGTCGCGGCGCCCCGGCGCGAGGCGACGCTCGCCTATTTGCGCGAGCGCGAGCTCGTCACCTCGGTCTATCTGGAGAAAGTGATCACGGCGCGCTTCGCCGAGGGGTCGAGCGTCGCGGCGGTGACCTATGTCGTCGACCGCGCCCATCCTCAATATGCGGGACGGCTGGACCCCGCGGAAATGGCGCGGCTCATCGCCTCCGCCCGCGGAGCCTCCGGCGACAATCCCGACTATGTCCGCAACACCTATGAGCATCTGCTTTCCTGTGGCATATGCGACGAGAAACTGGCGGCGGTGACGCGAGCGCTCGACGCCGCCTCCTGCCGGACCGCCGGGGCGCCGCGCGAGGCTCCGCTACGCGCCGCAGGCGGCGCCGAGCCGTGAGAGCTTTCCGTCGTGCAAGGAGTGAGCAGCATGTCGAGCCCGATCGCCGTCGCGGCTTTCCTCTGGATTTTTTTGCAGCCGGCCGGCGCGCAGGTGGCGGCTGGGGCGCCGGCGCCGGAGATCGGTGCTGGCTTTCCCGGATTTCTCGTCGCCTTCGCCGTCGCTTGTCTGGCGGAACGGCGAAGCCGCGGGAGATCGTAAGCGTCTCTTCCGCGCGGCTCCATTTGTAACGAGCCTCTTTGCAAGCTAGATGAGAAGCGCCCCCTGCGCGGGGCCTGGAGCGCGCCTTGCCTCAACCCATCGCCAAAGCCCTCGAAGCCTTCGCCAAAGGCGAGATCCTCGTTGTCAGCGACGACGACGACCGCGAGAACGAAGGCGATCTCGTCGTCGCCGCCTCTCTCTGCACGCCGGAGAAGATGGCTTTCATCATCCGTCATTGCTGCGGCATCGTTTGCGCGCCCGTGACGGTCGAGGACGCGAGACGGCTGCATCTCGCGCCGATGGTCGCGCAGAACGATGCGCCGCTCGGCACGGCCTTCACCGTCTCGGTGGACGTCAGGCACGGCTTGACGACCGGAATTTCGGCCGAGCAGCGCAGCAACACCGTGCGCGCCCTGGCCAATCCCAATATGGGCGCGACCGACTTCGGTACGGCCCGGCCATGTGTTTCCGCTCATCGCCAAGGAAGGCGGCGTGCTGATGCGCTCCGGTCACACGGAAGCGGCGGTCGACCTTTGCCGTCTCGCTGGCCTGCCCACCGTCGGCGTCATCTGCGAGCTCGCCAATGACGACGGTACGGTGATGGCGGGCGCGCAAATCACCGAATTCGCCGAGCGACACGGTCTCAACGTCGTCTCCGTCGCGGATTTGATCGCCTATCGCCAGGCCCGCGAGACGCTCGTCGAGCGCGTCGCGACCTTTCCGGTGCATGGGCTCGCAGCTCCGATGACGGGCCACGCTTATGTGACGCCTTTCGACAGCGTTCAGCACTTCGCCTTCGTCGTGGGCTCGGTCGGCGACGGGAGCAATGTGCCGGCGCGGCTGCACCGGGCCGACATCCTCGCCGACGTCTTCGGCGGCGCCGAGACGATCAATAAGACGCTGGCGCGCTTCCATCGCGAGGGGAGGGGCGTGCTGGTCTATTTGCGCGACGGCGCCGCGGGCGTTCCGGCCAATGTCGTCGGTCGCGCGCAGGACAGCGCGGAGGCGGATCGCCGCCGGCAGTGGCTGGACGTCGGCCTTGGCGCCCAGATTTTGCGCGATCTCGGCGTCACCTCGATTCGTCTGCGCACCACGACGCCGAAGCCGCGCGCCTATGTCGGACTCTCGGGCTTCGGCATAGAGATCGTCGCGGTCGAACCGCTCGATTAGGGAGGCACCGCGCCGTCAAGACTGCGCAATACCCACCGGACAGGCGACGCCCGTGCCGCCCAGCCCGCAATAGCCAGCGGGATTCTTGGCCAGATATTGCTGGTGATATTCCTCGGCGTAGTAGAAGGGCGGCTCCGACGCGATTTCCGTGGTGATCGCCCCGAAGCCGCGCGCGCTCAGCGCCTGTTGATAGGCGTCCCGAGAGGCGCGCGCTTCTTCGAGCTGCGCTTCCGATTCGGCGAAGATCGCCGAGCGATATTGCGTGCCGACGTCATTGCCCTGACGCATGCCCTGGGTCGGATCGTGCGACTCCCAGAAGAGCTGGAGGATCCTTTCTAAGTGCAGCGTTTTGGGATCGAACACGACCATGACGATCTCGGCGTGACCCGTGCGGCCGGTGCAGACGTCCTGATAGGTCGGGTTGCGCGTCGTCCCGCCGGCGTAGCCTACCGCGGTGACGTGGACGCCCTCTCCCGCCTGCCAGAATTTACGCTCCGCGCCCCAGAAGCAGCCCATCCCGAGCAGCACGCGCGATGCGCCTTGCGGAAAGGGGGGGTCGAGCGGGCGACGCAAAACGAAATGCAGGAGACCGTGCTCCACGGGGGTCGGACGATCTGGCGGCGGAGATAACCGGAAGTTCAGCATCGGCGCTTTCCTCTACTCGAAAGCGCCATTTAGGCATCGCTCGCCGGGAAGAAAGGGGGAGGTCACTCCGCCGGATAGCCGAATTCGTGAGGCGCCTTATGAGTGAGCAGCACGCAGAGGCCGCCGAAGGCGAGCATCGCGCCGCTCAGCGGAAGGCGCAGGAAATGGACGAGCACCGGATCCCACACGAAATGCGGGAGATGCGCCAAGACCCATTTCTCCAGCCCCTGGGAGACGGCGGGCCCCGCGGCCTCCAGAGCCGCGTCGATCGAAGTGATGTAGAGACTGCTGCCGGCCAGCGAGCGCGTGCCGTCGACGATGAGGGCGATGAAGCCCCCGGCGAGCAAGAGAAGGCCGATGGCGCGCACGAGAAAGCGAAGCATGAGGGCCGCTGATGTGAGGAGGGGAGGGCCTAGAATATACGATCAACCCAGCGGACTGTCCAATCGCTTGGCTTGCGGCGCAAAACGAGGGGCGCCGATCCCGCCCTTTTCTCCGTGTCATTGGTAACGACAAACAAGAGAGATGGAGCTTTCCGGCCAAGCCTCATTCCGGCGCGTGGTCGGCGCCATCTCAATTTCCGCTCCGCGCCAATATGTCACCTTCGCAGAAAGCTTCAGCTGCCCCACTGTGGAGATGCGGTGATAAATTCAAAGCAGGCGTAGGCGCCCATGGAACCTCGCGAAGAATGGATCGAGCAGCTGGAATGTCTCGAATGCGGAGCCGCGGGGAAGGCTGCGTTTTCTGAGGAAGATCACCCCTATGAAACGGGGGATACTGGACGCGCGGTGTTTTTCTGCACTCCGGGATTTGAAGTGGTTCCCGGTGAAAAGCACTCGAGGGAGACCCGAATCGTCTGCTCCAAATGCAACGCTGTGGTTTACGGCCCACGTGATCGAGAAATAGCCTAGGCGCGCTCGAGGCATTTCAGCAAGGCCGAAGCGAGGCTGCAAGTCACGCAGGGCTTCGGGCGGATCAATTGCTTGAGCTTATCGGGCTGCTCTTCCTGGGCTTCGCCAGCAATCAATCCCTGAAGGGCTCCGGCGTCGCCTGAGCGCCGAGAGCCGCCTTTGCCGCTAAAACGGCAGGTTGAACACGCGCGAGGGTTCGAGCGCGCCCTCGACGACCTCGCCGAAAGCTATGGGCGTGCCGGCGCAAGCGGCGTAGACGACGCCGCCGAGGGGCGCATCGCGGCCGCGCAGGATCAGCGAGCCGCCGCGCCGCAGCCGGGCGGCGGCGTCGCGATCGACGACGACGCAGGGAAGCTGCGCCAATCCCGCTTCGACGGGCAGAAGGGCGTCGCCCGCGCCGCCTTCAGCCTCGATCTCCGCGAAGGCGAAAGCGTCATCCTCGCCGAAGGGCCCGACCCGCGTCCGACGCAGCTGGCTGACATGGCCAAAACAGCCGAGCAGCCGTCCGAGATCGCGCGCGATGGCGCGCACATAGGCGCCCTTGCCGCAATCCATCTGAAGTTTCGTCTCATCCCCTGAATGCTCAACGACCGCCAGACGATGAATGCTGACGCGGCGCGGCTGCAGCTCGACCGCCTCGCCCCCGCGCGCGAGATCATAGGCGCGCTCGCCGGCGATCTTGATCGCCGAGAAGCGCGGCGGGATCTGCAGGATCTCGCCGGTGAACCGCGGAAGGAGCGCCTCGATCGCGCTTAGCTCGGGGCGCGCCTCGCAGCTCTCCACGATCTCGCCATCGGAGTCGTCGGAGTCGGTCTCGGCGCCCCAGCTCACGGTGAAATGGTAGGACTTCTCCCCGTCCTGCACGAAGGGGACGGTCTTGGTCGCCTCGCCAAAGGCGACGGGCAGAATGCCGGAGGCGAGCGGGTCGAGCGTGCCCGCATGTCCGGCCTTCCGGGCGTTGTAGATGCGCTTCAGCCGCGAGACGGCCTGCGTCGAGGTCACGCCGACGGGCTTGTCCAGCACGACCCAGCCGTCGACGACGGCGCGATTGGATTTTTTCTGATTTCATGCTCAGACGTCGGTCTTCGGCGCGTCTTCGGCAGGAGGCGAAAGATCACGTTTCACGCGCTCGGAATTCAACAACGAGTTGATGCGCGAAGCGTTGTCGAAAGTGTCGTCGATCCGAAAGCGCACTTCCGGCGCGAATTTGAGATTGACCGTCTGCGCGAGCTCGCCGCGCAGGAATTTTTTGTGGCGGTCGAGCGCAGCGAGCACATCCGGCTCGTCGGCGCCGCCAAGCGGCATGACATAGATTGTCGCGTGCTTGAGGTCGGGGCTCATCTTGACGCGCGAGACCGTGACGACGTGCTTTTCGAGCACGGGATCGTTGATCTCGCCGCGCGCAAAGAGCTGGGCGGCCGCGTGACGGACGAGCTCTCCGACGCGCAGCATACGCTGCGACGGCTCGGCGCCCGGCTGATGATGGGATCTGGACATGGGTTTTGGTTACGCCGCGCTGGCTTTCGCCGCTAGAGCGTTTTCCGCCGAAAGGGAGGCCCCTTCAGCCGCGGAAAACGCGCCAAGACAGGAACAGGCTTCGCCGATGCGACCCCGAACGGATCGCACCGCGGTTTTTAGAGCGTGCGCTTGATCTCCTCGACGCGGTAGCACTCGATCACATCGCCCTGGCGCATGTCCTGATAGTTCTCGAAGGCCATTCCGCACTCTTGCCCGGCGTCGACTTCCTTGACTTCGTCCTTGAAGCGCTTGAGCGTCGAGAGCTTGCCCTCATGCACGACGACGTTGTCGCGGATGAGGCGCACATTGGCGCCGCGCTCGACCCGGCCGTCGGTGATCCGGCAGCCCGCGACCTTGCCAACCTTCGAAATATCGAACACTTCGAGGATCAGCGCGTTGCCGAGCATGGTTTCGCGCAGGGTGGGCGAAAGCAGCCCCGACATGGCCGCCTTCACGTCGTCCACGAGATTGTAGATGATGTTGTAGTAGCGGATCTCGCTGCCGACTCGCTCGGACTCCTCGCGCGCCTCCTTATGAGCGCGCACGTTGAAGCCGATCACGGCCGCGCCCGACGCCTGCGCCAGCGTGATGTCCGATTCGTTGATGCCGCCGACGCCAGCGTGCACGATGCGCGCGCCCACCTCGTCGGTGCCGAGCTTCTCCAACGCCGCGACGATCGCTTCGACCGAGCCTTGCACGTCGCCTTTGATGACGAGCGGGAACTCCTTGCGTCCGGCAGTCTTGAGCTGGGTCATCATGTCCGTGAGCGACGAGCGCGCCGAACCGCCGCGCGCGGCGGCCTGATCGCGCTTCTGGCGCTCGCGATACTCGGTAACCTCGCGCGCCCGCGCCTCAGTTTCGACAACCGCGACGAGGTCGCCTGCCTCCGGCGTGCCCGAGAAGCCCAGCACCTCGACGGGGAAGGAGGGGCCCGCGTCTTGGCGCGTCTGGCCTTTGTCGTCGAGCAGCGCGCGCACCCTGCCCCATTGCGCGCCGGCGACGATGAGATCGCCGACGTGGAGCGTGCCGCGCTGCACCAGGACGGTCGCGACCGGTCCGCGGCCCTTGTCGAGCCGCGCCTCGATGACGGTGCCCTCCGCCGAGCGGTCGGGATTGGCCTTCAAATCCAGCACTTCCGCCTGAAGCGCAATCATCTCGAGCAGCCTGTCAAGATTAAGCTTCTGCTTGGCGGAGACTTCGACCTCGATCGTCTCGCCGCCCATGCTCTCGACCTGCACTTCGTGCTGCAGGAGCTCGGTGCGCACGCGCTCGGGCTTGGCGTCCGGCTTGTCGATCTTGTTAATCGCGACGATGATCGGCACCTTCGCATCGCGAGCGTGATGGATCGCCTCGATCGTCTGCGGCATCACGCCGTCGTCGGCCGCGACGACGAGCACGACGATGTCGGTCACCTTCGCTCCGCGCGCGCGCATCTGCGTGAAGGCGGCGTGACCGGGTGTGTCGATGAAGGTCACGGGCAAGCCGTTCGGCGCGGTCACCTGATAGGCGCCGATGTGTTGGGTGATGCCGCCCGCCTCGCCCGAAACGACATTGGCGTGGCGGATCGCGTCGAGCAGCGAGGTCTTGCCGTGATCGACGTGGCCCATGATCGTGACAACCGGCGGACGCGGCAAGAGATCGCCCTCGGCGTCCGGAAGGCCGATGAGCCCCAACTCGACGTCGGATTCCGCGACGCGCTTGACGGTATGGCCGAGTTCCTCGGCGACGAGCTGCGCGGTGTCCGCGTCGATCACGTCGGTGATCTTGTGCATCGCGCCTTGCTTCATCAGCAGGCGGATCACGTCGACCCCGCGCTCGGACATGCGGTTGGCGAGTTCTTGAATGGTGATCGTCTCGGGCAGGATCACCTCGCGGGCGATCTTTTCCTTCGGCTCGGCGACACGCCCCTTGAGACGCTGAATACGCCGCGCATAAGATGCGTGCGAGCGCACGCGCTCCTCGTCGGGGGCCGCCGTCGCGGTCGTGACGGTCAGACGGCCGCGGTCCTTGCCGGGTCCACGGGTCGCGGAGGGGCGCGGCACCTGCACGGGCGGCGTGATGATGCGGCGTGGAGGCATGGCGGGGGCCGTCGCAGCGCGCTTCGGCTCCACGGTCGTGCTCGTCGAGGTTTCGGCCGGAGCCGGGCGGGCCGTTCCGGGCTCGCCGGTCGGCAGCCGCCGGCGGGCTTCCTCTTCAGCCTTGTGCTTGGCTTCATGCTCGCGGGCAAGACGCTCGGCCTCCTCGCGCTGACGCAGATCCGCCTGGGCTCGCTCATCGCGCTCCCGCGCCTCGCGGGCTTCGCGGGCGACTCGGTCTTGCTCGGCGCGGCGGCGGTCTTCGTCCTCGCGGCTACGCGCGTCGGACAGCGCGCGGCTGCGCGACTGCAGCTCCTCGTCCGTCAGGGCTCGCAGGACCACGGGGCTCGCATTGCGGGAGGGCGCGGCCGGACGCTCGACCTTGGCCGAGGGAGCAGGGGCCGAAGGCGGCGGCGCGGCGGATGGCGCCGCGGGAGCGGACGACGGCTGCGCCTTCGCTTCGGGTCCGCTTCCAGGCGCGCGGCGCTTAACTTTCTCGACCACGACCACCTTGGAGCGGCCATGGGAGAAGCTCTGACGCACGAGGCCCTGCTCGACGCCCCGCGGCTTCAAGTGCAGCGTCTTGGTCGTCGGGGCGCTCAAAGTCTTGTCGCCGCTGTTTTCGATTTCGCTCATTCGGTTCCCGATCCCGAGCCGTCCTCACGGCCCGTTGGCAAAAACTGCGCCTCGACGCCGACGCTGCGGGCGCTGGCGCGAGGTCTTTCGGCCTCTTCCTCGACGAAAGTCGCCGCGGATTCGCCCCGATAAAGGACGAGCCGCCCGCAACGCGCCAGGAAGGCCTCCGTCAATCCGCCCCCGGCGAGCGCCGCATGTATCACATTTGTGCGGCCCAAAGCCAAATCCAATTGACTCGAAGTGAACAATTCGACGCGCCTCGGGACGCTTCCGCCGCCGCGCCTGCCGCTCTGCTCCAGCTTTCGCCGGCCGTCGGGGCCGCCATCGACGGCTTCGACGAGCGCCCTGACCCGTCCTGCTTCCAGCGCCGCGGCGACCTTGGCGAAGCCGGCGGTGACCAGGCCAGCCTTGTTCGCCAGGGCCAGCGTCTGCAGGCAGTCAGCCTCGAGCAGTTGATCCACTTCGCCCGCCAGCGTCGGCGAAGCCTCCGCTTTGGCCTTGAAGCCTCGCGAGAAGATTTGGCGCTTCGCCGCCTGCGCTACAAGATCCGCCGAGGCGGTCACGTAAACGCCGCGTCCCGGCAGCCGCGACCTTATGTCCGGGGCGACGCCCCCGTCGGGAGCGCGCACGAAGCGGATCAGCGCGCCGGGCGGCAGCACGGCCCGTGTCACGATGCAGGTCCGCTCGCTCGTCTGACGCTCCCGCACGCGCGCTCATTCTCCCTCGTTCGGAGTCGGTTCCTCGGCCGTGTCCTCGGTCTCCGCCGGGGCCTCGATCCATCCCGCCTTGATACGGGCTGCGAGAATCATGGCCTCGGCCTGCTCGCGCGAGACGTCCAGACCGGTCAGAAAACCTTCGTGCTTGACCGTCTCGCCGTCCTTCTTCTCGCTCCAACCCACGAGGTCGTCCGGCACGCAGCCGGCGAAGTCCTCGAGCGTCTTCACGTCATTCTCGCCGAGCCTCACCAAGATCTGAGAGGTGACGCCGTCGATCTCCTTCAACTCGTCGGACACGCCGAGCTCCTTGCGTTTATCGTCGTTTTCGGCCTCGATGCGCTCCAAATAGCCTTTGGCCCGCGATTGGATCTCGTTGGCGGTTTCCTCGTCGAAGCCCTCGATTCCCGCAAGCTCCCCGATGTCGCAATAGGCGAGATCCTCGACAGAGCGAAAGCCCTCCGAAGCGAGCAGCCGCCCCACCACCTCGTCCACGTCGATCGCGGTCATGAACACCCGCGTGCGCTCGACGAACTCCTTTTGCCGCCGCTCCGATTCCTCGGCTTCCGTCATAATGTCGATGTCCCAGCCCGTGAGCTGCGACGCCAGCCGGACATTCTGGCCGCGTCGGCCGATCGCGAGCGAAAGCTGGTCGTCGGGCACGACCACCTCGATGCGATTGGAGTCCTCGTCGAGCACGACCTTGACGACTTCCGCCGGCTGCAGCGCATTGACGATAAACGTCGCCGCGTCAGCCGACCAGGGGATGATGTCAATTCTTTCGCCCTGCAGTTCGCCCACGACCGCCTGAACGCGCGAGCCGCGCATGCCGACGCAGGCGCCGACCGGATCGATCGAGGTTTCGCGCGACACCACCGCGATCTTGGCGCGGGAACCGGGATCGCGCGCCACCGACTTCACCTCGATCACGCCGTCGTAGATTTCCGGCACTTCCTGACGGAACAGCTTTGACATGAAATGCGGATGGGTGCGCGACAAAAAGATCTGCGGTCCGCGCTGCTCCCGCCGAACGTCATAGACATAGGCGCGAACGCGGTCGCCAGGGCGGAACATCTCGCGCGGGATCATCTCGTCACGCCGGATCACGGCTTCGCCGCGCTGCAGATCGACGATCACATTGCCATATTCGACGCGTTTGACGATGCCGTTGACGATGTCGCCGATGCGGTCCTTGAACTCCTCATATTGGCGGTCGCGTTCGGCCTCGCGCACTTTCTGCACGATGATCTGCTTGGCCGACTGCGCGGCGATTCGCCCGAAGTCGAAAGGCGGCAGCGTTTCGGAAATCCAGTCGCCGGGCTGCGCCGCGGGATTGCGCTTTCTGGCCTCCTCGATCGGGATCTGCGTCGCGTCGTTCTCCACCAGATCGACGACGAGCAGCAAGCGCGAGAAGCGCACCTCGCCGGTTCGCGGATTGATCTCGGCGCGCACCTCGGTCTCCTGCCCGTAGCGGGAGCGCGCCGCCTTTTGCAGCGCGTCCTCCATCGAGGCGATCACGATTCCCCGATCGATAGACTTCTCGCGCGCCACCGCATCCGCGATTTGCAAAATTTCCAGTCGATTGGCGCTGACGGCCATGGTTTTGCTCCCTAAAAAAGGATTTGGCGTTCCGCCGAGGGCCTTCACCCGCGCGGCTCGCCTCCCTTTCCCTTCTTGAAGTGAGTTTGAACGCCGGCAGGAACCAGCGGCTTCGCCTTTGGCTTCGCCTGCTGGGCGAAGCGGCCCGGTCCGCGCTGCGGACGCTGATCCTGCGGGCTCTCCTCCTGCGTCGGGCCTGCGTCCTCCGCAGCCTTGGCGGCGCGCAGCGAAGCGCGGATCAGCGCCTCGGTCAGCATCAGCTTTGCCTCGTCCAGATCGCGCAAGGGAAGACGCATGGTCTTATCTTCCTCGTCCCGCGCGTCGTTTCGGTCGAGGACCAGAACCGCGTCGCGTCCTTCGCCTTCCACGGATTGGATGATTCCGCGAAAGCGCTTGCGCCCACTCTCCAGCGGCTGCGTGAGCTCGATCTTCGCCTCGTGCCCGATGGCGCGAAGAAAATCGGAGACGCGCATGAGCGGCCGGTCGATGCCGGGCGAGGAGATCTCGAGGCGATATTCGCCGCTGATCGGGTCGGCGACGTCGAGTTCCGGCGAGAGGGCTTGGCTCACCGCCTCGCAGTCGTCGACGCTCATCGTTCCGTCCGGCCGCTCCGCCATGATCTGCAAAATCTGGCCGTTCTGGTTCATCAGCCGCGCGCGCACGAGCCGGAACCCGAGTTGCTCCAGAACGGGCGCGGCGATCGCGGCGACGCGCGCTGAAAGCCCAGTCTCGGCGACGAGACGCGGTTCGTTCAGCAGCTCCTGCGCCGTTTCGGCCTTGCGATCCGGTTCCAATTCCCTGTCGATCCGTGAGATCACGCTGCGTTTGAGCGGAAGCGCTCAAACGCAGATAACGTGATCGACTTCAGAAACTTAGAGCGTGATTTGCGCGAAAAACCGGCTTCCACTTTTTCGCATCGAGCTCCAGGCCAAACAAAAAAGAGCGGGTCCGGGGGGACCCACTCTCAACGTCGGCCGCTCGAGACGGCCGCTATGAGATGGAAGTTGGGGTCTCTTACACCGGGAGGGGTGCCGGGCGCAAGAAAATTCGCGGGCGACGCGGGTCGCGGCGACGCTTTCGCTGTCGACCGCATCGGTCGCCCAAGTGGCGGCGCCGCTTTCGCCCCTTGCCGAACCGCCGCCCTTGCGCTTCAACTCCCTTATGCAGCCGCTTCGCCTCTCCGCGCTCTTCGCCTTTCTGCTTCTCTCCGGCCTCTCGCCGGCGCAGGCGCAGAACGCGTCCTCAACGATCCCGCTGACGCTCAACGAGACCAACTGGGGCGGCGGGCGCATTTTCGTCACGGCGCGTTTCGGCAATACACAGGGCCCGATGCGGCTCGACACCGGCGCCTCCACCACGCGGGTGATGCTCGCGCCCTGGAACAAGGATTGGCCCGTGCTCGCCCGCAGCGCTTCGGTGGGCAGCTCGGGACGCGCCATCTCCTGCGACGATGTGGAGGCGCAAAACCTCGTGCTTCCGGCGGCTCAGGGCAATGACGTGGGGCGAGCCACGCTCCTCGTCACGCGCTGCGCCTCGGGCGAGGGCGATCTTCTCGGCCTCAATTTCTTCAAAGGGACGCGCGTCTCACTGGATTTCGGCAGGCGGGCGCTCACGTTTTTTCCGCCCGCGCCGGCAAGCGCCAAGCCCTTCCGCAGGCTCACGCCGGAGCAGAGCCTCGTCGGCCTCGATCTGCGCTTGGGGAAGGAGGCGACGGTGGGCTTCCTCGATTTGGGCGCGGAGCTTTGCGCCGTAGACCGCGCCTTCGTCGCGCGGCACACGCCGCTTTTCACCTTCGTGCGCAGACGGCTGGGCGCCAGCGGCGCTTCCGGCGGGAATTTCGCGCCCGATCTCTACAAGATAAAAACCATCGATCTCGGCGACGGCCTCGTGCTGCATGACCTCTACGCGCTGGTTTACGACTTCGGCGCGCTGCGCAACGCGCTCGGGCGCGGAACCTCCGTCATCCTCGGCTATAATTTCATCACGCGACTGCATTGGGATCTCGATTTTACGTCCCCCGATGCGCCGAGCTGGAGCGCGCGGCTCAAATAGGCTTCACCCGCGCAGCACGAGAACGGAGCATTTCGCCTGCTTCACGATGGCGCTGGCGGTGGAGCCGATAAGGAAGCGCTCCATGCCCGGCCGGTGCGAGGAGATGAGGATCAAATCCGCGCCCCATCTTTCCGCCTCCTCGAGAATTACGTGGTGCACGGGGCCGAAAAGCACGGTGCTGGAAACCCGCCCCGACGGAAGGTCGATCTTCTGGGCGAGCCCCGCCAACTCGGCTTCGATCGCGGGGCGCGCGTTGGTCTCGAGGCCTTTGTCGAAGTCCGCGGAGACGTAATCGAGAAAGCGGATCGGCACGAGCGACTGCACATTGACGAGCCTGACCTCGCTTTCGAACGGCTTGGCGAGCCTCTGCGCCTCTTCGGTGGCGCGCTTCACGAATTCAGGTTCGACGAGATCGATCGGGACGAGGAGCTTTTGCAACATCTGCGCCTCCACAGCTGTATTTGAGGAGACTATCTGTGCCCGCTTGAGGCGACGGCAACGGCAGGCGATCCAGGCGGCGCGGCTTCCGCTTGCGCTTCTCGAGGCGAATCTGGGATCATGCCTCCTTCTTTTCCGCTTTGGAGTCGCCATGACCCTCGCCCGCCGCCCCCTCGTCGCCGGAAATTGGAAGATGAACGGGCTGCGCGCGGCGCTCGCCGAGATCGACGCGATCGCCGCCGGATTCGATGCCGGCTTGCGCGAAAAGATCGACCTCCTGATTTGCCCGCCGGCGACGCTGCTCGCCGCCGCGGCAGCGCGCCTCGAAGGAAAGGGCGCGCTCGGCGGCCAGGATTGCCACACGCAGTCGAGCGGCGCCCATACCGGCGATCTCTCCGCCGCGATGCTCGCCGACGCCGGCGCGCGCTTCGTAATCGTCGGCCACAGCGAGCGGCGCGCCGATCACAAAGAGAGCGACGGGCTCGTGCTCGCCAAGGCGCGCGCGGCGCTCGCCGCCGGCCTCACGCCGATCGTCTGCGTCGGCGAGACGCGCAGCGAGCGCGATGCCGGCAAGGCCGAAAGCGTCGTCGCGACGCAAATTACTGGTTCCGTTCCGCCCGAGGCGCCGGCCGAGCGCCTCGTCCTGGCTTACGAGCCTGTCTGGGCGATCGGCACGGGGCTGACGCCGACGCCGCTGGATGTGGCGAAGATGCATGGCTTCGCCCGCCGGCAGATCGACGCGCTTAGCCCTGGCAAGGGCGCTACGACCCGCATTCTGTATGGGGGCTCGGTGAAGCCCGAGAATGCGCGCGAGCTGCTGCATGTCGCCGACGTGGACGGCGCGCTCGTCGGGGGCGCGAGCCTCAAGGCCAAGGATTTTCTGGGCATCGCCGCGGCCTACCTCTGAGCGTCAGAGCGGCGTCGAGCGCGGCGCTTCTTTCGAGCGCTCCGCCATGCTAGGCGATCGGGCTCCTTTAGAAAGACCGCGGCGGAGCTCATGAACGCGTCTCAGGAAGCGACCCATTCCGAAACCTTCGCGCTGATGGGGGAGATCGGCCGCGCCGCGCGCAAGGCCGCGCGCGCCGTCGCCCATGCGCCTTCCGCCGCAAAGAGCAAGGCGCTGCAAGCCGCAGCCGCGGCAATCCGCGCGCAGAGCGAGGAGATCATCGCCGTCAACGCCGACGATGTCGAGGAGGCGCGCGAGGACGGCGCGACCGTCGCGGCGCTGGACCGGCTCGTGTTGACGCCGGCGCGGCTCGAGGCGGTGGCGCGCGGCCTCGATGAGATCGCCGCGCTGCCCGACCCGGTGGGACGCGTGCTCGCGACCTACGAGCGCCCCAACGGCTTGAAAATCGAGCGCGTCGCGACGCCGCTCGGCGTGATTGGCGTCATCTATGAGAGCCGGCCGAATGTGACGGCGGACGCCGGCGCGCTCTGCCTCAAGGCCGGCAACGCCACGATCCTGCGCGGCGGATCGGATTCGCTGCGCTCCTCGACCGCCATTCACCATTGCCTCGTCGCGGGGTTGGAGGCTGCGGGCCTGCCAGCGGAAGCGATCCAGCTCGTGCCGACGCGCGACCGCGCGGCGGTCGGGGCCATGTTGGCCGGGCTCGACGGCGCGATCGACGTAATCGTGCCGCGTGGCGGCAAGAGCCTCGTCGCGCGCGTGCAGCACGAGGCGCGTGTGCCGGTCTTCGCGCATCTCGAAGGCATCGTGCATGTCTTCGTGCATGCGAAGGCCGACCTCGAAATGGCCAAGACCGTCGTGCTCAACGCCAAGATGCGCCGCACCGGCGTCTGCGGCGCGGCAGAGACGCTGCTCGTCGACAGGGCCTGCGCGTCCACGCATCTCCAGCCGCTCGTGAAGATGCTGCTCGATGCGCAATGCGAGGTGAGGGGCGACGCCGCGACGCAAGGCGTGGACCCGCGCGTCGCGCCCGCGAGCGAAGAGGATTGGGATATGGAGTATCTCGACGCCATCATCGCGGCGCGCGTCGTCGACGGACTCGAGGCCGCGATGGAGCACATCGCGCGGCATGGCTCGCATCACACCGATTGCATCGTCACTGCGGACGAAGCCGCAGCCCGGCGCTTTCTAACCGAGGTCGATTCCGCCATCGTCGCGCACAACGCGTCGACGCAATTCGCCGACGGCGGCGAGTTTGGCTTCGGCGGCGAGATCGGCATCGCCACGGGCAAGATGCACGCGCGGGGGCCGGTGGGAGTCGAGCAGCTGACCTCGTTCAAATACCGCGTGCATGGGAGCGGGCAAACGCGGCCGTGAATCGGCCCCCGCGTCGTCATAAAGCGGCCAGAACAACCGATTAGTTCGTGGCCCAGTCAATACGGGGGAATCCGCCAGATGGTTTCCTGGAAGAAATTCCATATCACGCCCGAACAAGAGCGCATGTTCCATGTTGTCCGCGTCAAAGCCAACCCGGGATTGAATGCGATCAGCGATAGCGTGATCCACGACATGTCGGTTCTTGACAGCAAGAGCGCCGCGCTCCTGACCTTCATATCCCTGGCGATCGCGGGGCTGATCTTTTCCCTCGGCCTCGTCGACGGAGGCGCTCCCGACGCGCGCTTCATTCGCGGCGCCATTTTTGTTTTTCTGACCCTGTTCGGTTATGCAGCCTGGGTTGATTTACGATGCCTATACACCCTGGGGCCGACGAACTTCACCCCAGCTTCCGATGGAGACGACTTCGAAAGAATCAGTATCGCAGAGCTTTCGAGACGAAGAAGCAAATATTCCGTCGCCCTAGCCATCTGCGAAGGGAGTTTTATGCTCCTGATTCCTTTCCTGCTGCTTTGGGTCTTGGTCGCCTATCGCGTTCTCGTCATTTGATCGCAGTCGGTGTAACGCTTCGATTAGGCTTGAGCGCCGGAGAAAGGAAGGAAGGGAGAGATTGGCCGCCGAAATCAAGCCGCTGCAGGTCGTCTCGGACGCGCTCGCGCGCTTGGCGGGCTGATTGCGCTCAATCAATAAAATACCCCGCCTTCCCCCGCACCTGCCGGGCCTGCGCATCGGCCTGCTCGGCGGCTCCTTCGATCCGCCGCATGCGGGTCATCTCGCCATCTCGCGCATCGCGTTGCGCCGCTTGCGGCTCGATCGGCTGTGGTGGCTCGTCACGCCCGGCAATCCCTTGAAGGAGGGGCCGGCGGCGCTCGAGGCGCGGATGGCCGCCTGTCGGGCGCTGGCGAAGCATCCGCGCATCGTCGTCAGCGGCGCCGAGGCGCAAATTCAAACGCGCTTCACCTATGACACGCTGCGTCAATTGCGGCGGCGCTGTCCGGGCGTCCATTTCGTCTGGATCATGGGGGCGGACAATCTCTTGTCCTTCCACCGCTGGCGCCACTGGCGGGATATCGCCGATCTTGTGCCCATCGCGGTGATCGATCGGCCGGGCGCCACACTGAAAACCGAAGCCGCGCGGGCGGCTGAGGCGCTCCGTAAGGCGCGCCGACCGGAGCGCGACGCCGCAGTCCTCGCCCTGGCGCGGCCGCCCGCCTGGGTCGTCCTGCACGCAAGGCGTTCGCCGCTCTCCTCGAGCGCGCTGCGCGCCTCGGAGCGGGGACCCTAATCAGCCCTGCTGGCGCTGCCGAAACCAAGTGTAGATGGCGGCAGCGACCCCGATCGCCGGCACGATGACGAGAACGAGCGTCCACACGGAGCCCTCATCATAGGGGTGCTTGTCGTAATAGTCCCCCGAGACGGCCTGCGTGTAGGGATTTCGCACGTACAAAGTGAAGAATATCGACATGCCGACGATGGCGGCGGTCAAATAATAGAGGCTGCGCGAGACTTTGAACTGCGGCGGCTTTTTGGGTTCTTGATTGCTCATGGTCTCTCCTCGCCAGCTGTCGCGGCGCTGCGTTTGGCCACCGCCGAAATCCCATCCTACCCTCAGGAACTCGGAGAGTCACAGGCCGACTGGGCAGAGGTCGCGCTCCAGATGGATCATCGCGCCAATCGCGCAGAAGGGCGACAGAGGCAAGCCCGGCCAAGACAGAGCCCGGAGATGCGTCCTCCCTTCGAGAGAGGGCGCCCGCTTTGAGCGGGGCCCTGACGGGTGGAGCTTTGCAAGGTTCGGCGCAGCGGAGAGCCCAGAGCGACCCGCGCGCCCCATGCGTGGCTTCGTCTTTGCTTGCTGTTTGAAAACAGGAGCAGTATCCCGTGACGGACGCCACTTTGACCCGAACCATCAGAACCGAAAAAGACTTCGAGCATCCGATCAACTCGCTTTGGCGAGCGATGACCGACTCGGAATGGCTGGCGGTGTGGTTCTTCCCCAACGACATACAGCCGGTGGTGGGACATAAGTTCACAATCTGGAGCCGGCCGATCGAGCGCTGGGACGGTGAATTCAAATGTCGGGTGCTGGAAGTCGTCCCTCAGCAATTGCTGCGGTTCAGCTGGTCGGGCGGGCATGAGGAGCTGAAGGCCTTCGGGCGAGAAATGTCCACCACCGTCACCTGGACGCTCGCCCCGCTACCCGGCGGCGGCGCGCGCTTCGTCTTTGAGCACGAAGGCATTGGAGCGGACCCCGGCGCCGATGCGCTTTACGAGGTGATGCAGAAGGGATCGGAGAGCGTGCTGAGGAGCCTCACGAAAAGGCTTCCCGATCTCATCGAGCACGGCGCCTGAGGCGAATGCGCCGAGCAGCCTTTCTAATCTTAAGTAGTCGGCGCGCGCATGTCCGTGCCGTCGGCGCGGCCGCGGGAACAGCCGCGCAGCTCGAAACGCGCTTGATCGCCCGCTTCTGAAAGCCCAAGAACGTCGGCGCTTGATTGCGATGCTGGGCCCTCGCGCGCCCCCCGTTGCCGGGCGAAAAGCATCCGCGTTAAGACTGGCTCAGCGCTTTCGAAAATGAGTTGTAAATGCGGAACCACGCCCCGACGACCTCTCTCCTCGCCCACCTGTCGTCCGACCGACGATATCTGGCGATGCTGGGGCTCGGTTTCAGCGCGGGGATTCCTTTCCTCCTCGTCTATAGCACGCAATCGGCGTGGCTGTCGGAGGCGAAGGTTCCGATCGAGACGATCGGGCTGATGAGCGAGCTCACCATCGCCTACAAGTTCAAATTCCTCTGGGCGCCGTTTCTCGACAAATATGATGCCCCGGTTTTTAGCGCGTTGCTCGGGCGCCGGCGCGGCTGGATCGTGCTTTCGCAAATCGCCGTCATGGCGGCGCTCGCCGGCGTCGCCTTTGGCGACCCCGCTCACTGGCTGGCGTGGACGGTCGCCTTCTCCATCGCGCTTGGCGTTGCCGGCGCCACGCAGGACGTGACGATCGACGGCTGGCGCATCACCGCGGTCCCCGTCGACAAGCAGTCGATCCTCACGGCCATCTCGGAGATGGGTTACCGGGTCGGCACGCTTGCCGCCGGCGCCGGAGCGCTGCTCCTCGCCGATAGATACGGCTGGCGTCCAGCCTATCTCTGCATGGCGGCGCTGATGCTGGTGGGGGCGATTTCCGCGTTCATCGCGCCGGAGCCGGAGTCCGACTTCACCGTCGCTCATGAGCATCCGGGTTTCGTCGCCCTGATCCTCGCGCCGATCAAGGAGCTGTGGACGCGACTGGGACCGTTGGCCTTACCGATCTTCCTCATGATCGCTGGTTTTCGCATGCCGGGCTATATCGCCAGCGCGATGGCCATGCCCTTGTTCAAGAGCCTCGATTATTCCGACACCGAGATTGCGACGGTCACCAAAATATTTGGATTCTGGATCGCCCTCGCCGCCACCTTTTTCAGCAGCTATGTCATTCGCAAGGTCGGCCTGATGCCAAGCCTGCTGATCGGCACCCTCGCGGGTTCGGCTTCCCATTTGAGCCTCGCCTGGCTTTCCGCGCATCACGGAGGCGCCTTCTGGAACTTCGCCTTCGCGGTCGGCATAGACGGTTTTGCATACGCCTTCGCGCAGGTCGTGCTCATCAACTACATGTCGTCGCTCACCGCCACGGAACTCGCGGCGAGCCAGTTCGCCCTTTTGACCTCGCTCTGCGCCTTCCCGGGCAGCCTGCTCGCGGGAGCCTCCGGCTTTATCATCAAGAGCACCGGCTTCACGATGTTCTTCGTGCTGACCTCGCTGATCGGCATTCCCGTCGCAGTGTTGTGCTGGTATGTCTTGCGACAGCACGTCAATCTGACGCTCGACCCCGAGCGGCACGGATCGGGGCATTAAGGTCGGCTGAAAGGGTTTCCGGGCGTTGAGCAGTCGACGCCGGAAGCTCACACCGCCGCCGGCGGCAGCCCGCCTTGATGTCGCGCCCACATTTTCAGGTAGAGCGCCTCCAAGGCCAGCGTATAGGCTTTGACGTCGAACAACGGCGCGCTGCTGCGATTGCGCGCCAAGGTGTGGCGCAGCCCTCCCAACTTTCCCGCATCGGTCGAGAGCGCGAGAGCCAGCTCGAAGTAATCGGCCTGGTCCTCGACGGCGAGCTCGGGGAGGCCCACCGCATGCAGAAGGCTGCCGGCGACGCGCGAGGGGAATGTCGGGCCCGGCCGAGTGACGACGGGCACGCCGACCCAGAGCGCGTCGCTCGCCGTCGTATGTGCGCCATAAGGGGACGTGTCCAGCACGAGGTCGGCGAGCTGAAGACGGCCTAGGTGCTGATCATGCGGCAGGTCGCCCGCGAAAATGAGCCGGGACCCGTCGACCCCGCGCTTCCAAGCCTCATTGCGCAGATTGCCTTCCGCCTCGTTGCTGGCGAGCAGCCACAACACGCTTCCCGGAACGCCGTCGAGCAGCCGGCACCAAACGTCGAAGATCGCCGGCGTGAATTTGAAAGCCTGATTGAAGCAGCAGAAGACGAAGCCTTCCTCAGGCAGGCCCGCCGCGGCGCGACTGGGCGCGGGAGCGATCGAGTCACGGCGCCCGTGCGGCTGGTAGGAATGCGGCAGAGTCGCCAAGGATTCCGCGTAATCGCCGGCGCTGCCGGCCGGCGTGCAGAATTTGTCGGTGATCATATAGTCGCACAGGCCCGGCCCCAGCGTTCCGGGATAGCCAAGATAATTCACCTGAATGGGCGCGGGCCGCAAGGCGAGGATCGATGTCCGCGTCCCCTGCGTGAAGCCCTTCAGATCGATCAATATGTCGATGCCGTCGCCATGAATGGCTCTCGCCGCATCCTCATCGGAGAACGGAGCGATGTCGTTGAAGCGATCGAAGGCGACGCGCAGCCGCGCGCGCATCGCCTTGCCGTCGTCGCGGCCGTAGGAATAGGCGTGAAGCTCGAAACGCGTTTTGTCGCATGCTTCGAGAGTTTCCACGAGCAGCAGCGCCGTGGCGTGATCCTGAAAGTCGTTGGAGAGATAGCCGAGCTTGATCTTCTTGCGATTCTCGTCCCAGGGAGAGAAGCGAAAAGCCAAGCCGGCGCGCAGCGCTTTCGCCGCCGCCAATCTTTCGCGCATCCAGCCTTCCGAAGAGGCGCGGTGCTCCCTGGGCGAGAGGCCAGGCTCTGCGAGGAGCAGGAAGGGCGGCAGTGGCGCGCCCTCCGCCTCGGCCAGTCGTGAGCGAGCGAAGGCGGCGCGATCGTCGAAATCGTCCCACTCGCAAAAGGGGCGCGTGCGGATAAAGGAGCGCATCGGGTCTTTCCGACGGTGAGCCGTCTCATGCGCTCGGATGAGAGCCGAGGAATGCCGGCTATTGGCGACCGCCGCCCTCCGCCATGCAATCCCCGCGCTAGCCGCCCGGGGGGCGCATGGCGGCGCACTAAAACTCGTCTTGCCACCGCGAGCGCCGCCCGATATCTTGCTCCGTCTTGAAACTCGGCCACTCAAGGCCGCGAGACGAGGATGCTTGAGCGTGGCGCGCTTTTACGCCCCAGCCGATCCGCAGATCCGCTTCCCGGCGGAGGCTCGCGCGCGTCTCGACGCCTTCCTGCTGCTTCTTAGCCGCCCCTGAGCGCACGAAGGGCCCTTGGCCCAGGCGTTTGGGGGATTTGAGCTTGCAAGAACCACCAGCGAAGCCGCCCCTCACCCGGGGCCCGTCGAAACGGAATTTCCGACCATGTCAAAGCATAAGCACAAGCCTCATCACGAGCACGGCGCCAAGGATGCGCGCCAAGCGGAAAATCGCCACGACGCCAATCGCGTCGTCATCTTCGACACGACTCTGCGCGACGGCGAGCAGTCGCCCGGCGCCTCCATGACGCTGGAGGAGAAGCTCGAGGTCGCCGACATTCTCGATGCGCTGGGCGTCGACGTCATCGAGGCGGGTTTTCCGATCGCGAGCCAGGGCGACTTCGAGTCGGTCAGCGAGGTGGCGAAGCGCGTCAAGCGCGGCGCGGTCGCGGGGCTGGCCCGCGCCTCGGACAAGGACATCGACCGCTGCGCCGAGGCGCTGCGCGAGGCGAAGCGCCCGCGCATTCATACCTTCATCTCCACCTCGCCGCTGCATATGAAATACAAGCTGCAGATGGAGCCGGAGCGCGTGCTGGAGCTCGTCGCCTCCTCGGTGGCGCGCGCGCGAAAGCACGTCGAGGACGTCGAATGGTCGGCCGAGGACGGCACCCGCACGGAATTCGAGTTCCTGTGCCGCGCGGTGGAGATCGCCATCCGCGCCGGGGCGACGACGATCAACATCCCCGACACGGTCGGCTACACCACGCCCGCCGAATATGAGGCGCTGCTGACGCGCCTGCGCGAGACGGTCCCCAGCGCCGACAAGGCCATTTTCTCCGTGCATTGCCACAATGATCTGGGGCTCGCGGTCGCGAATTCGCTCGCGGGCGTCCGCGGCGGCGCGCGTCAGATCGAGTGCACGATCAACGGCATCGGCGAGCGCGCCGGCAACGCCGCGCTGGAGGAGGTCGTCATGGCGATGCGCACGCGCCCCGACGTCCTGCCCTTCCATACCGGCATCGATTCGAAGCTGCTGACGCGCGCGTCAAAGCTTGTCTCGGCGGTGACGTCCTTCCCGGTGCAATACAATAAGGCGATCGTCGGCCGGAACGCCTTCGCGCATGAAAGCGGCATCCACCAGGACGGGATGCTGAAGAACGCCTTCACCTATGAGATCATGACGCCGGAGAGCGTCGGGGTCGCCAAGACCGCGCTCGTGATGGGCAAGCATTCGGGCCGCCACGCCTTCCGCGAGAAGCTGAAGGAGCTGGGCTACGATCTCGGCGACAATGCGCTCCAGGACGCCTTCAACCGCTTCAAGGATTTGGCCGACCGCAAGAAGGTCGTCTACGACGACGATCTGGTGGCGCTCGTCGACGACGAGATCGTCAATGCGCACGAATACATCAAGGTCGACGCCTTGATGGTGATGGCCGGCACGCATGGGCCGCAGTCAGCGGCGCTGACGCTCGACGTCGGCGGCGTGAAGCGCACGCATCAGGCGAGCGGCAATGGGCCGGTCGACGCCATCTTCAACGCGATCAAGGCTCTCGCGCCACATGAAGCGACGCTGGAGCTTTTCCAGGTGCACGCCGTCACCGAGGGCACCGACGCGCAGGCGGAGGTATCGGTGCGGCTCTCCGAGGAGGGCAAGTCGGTGACGGGGCGCGGCGCCGATCCCGACACGCTCGTCGCTTCCGCGCGGGCCTATGTCTCGGCGCTGAATCGGCTGATGACGAAGCGCGGCAAGACCAAGCCCGAGGCGATGCAGGCGGGCTGATCGAAACGGGGCCGCGGGAGCGCGTGGATGCGCCCCGCGCCGCGCTTATGCGGCGCCGCTTCGGCTCTGATTCTTGCTGATCGATTGCGAATAGTTAGCCCAGGCGCCAGAATATTGCTGCGTCGCAGCATATTTCAGCCGGCTTCCGCGATTTTGTGCTTAACTTCAAAATTCGCGAAGCATCCGTTTCGGCTCAATTGTCCGCCCTGCGTGATTTTCTTTGTTTTGAGGCTTGACGTCGCTGGGCCGCGCGCTCGATTATAGGAAAATCAAGGTGCGTCTTTTGGACGCTCCTTCCGCGCCGCGAGATTGCGAGAGGCGGCGCGACATTTGGGAGCCGCTCATGAAGGTTCCGCTAGAACACACAAGAAACGTCTTGGCGTTCAGCGCAGTGGTCGCGATCGTGGTCACCGTAGCGCTGCTCGGGCTGCTTTCGCCGTTCAATTCCGAACGCGACGGCTACTTCGCGAGCAGCTTTGGCGGCGGGCGTCATTTCGTGGAGCGTGTCCGCGGCGTGCCATGATGGTGGCTGCCGCGTCTTGTCGCCACCGGCGCGCCGGAGCAACGCCAACTTTGGCCAGCGCGAAACGGCTCGGAATCTCGGGCGGCGCAACGGTGCGTGAACGGCGCCGATCCCTAGGGCCTCCACCTCCTACCGGACGAACTCCGAGGCGCCTCGCCTCGACAGCCCCGCAGCGCGGGCTGACGCTCCCGCGCAACTGACGCAGAGCGTCTCGGCGCGGTCACGCGCCCTTGCCGGAACGGGGCCGTTCGAAAGATGTCACGCTAGATCAATCTGCTGCAGCAATTCTGGCGCGCCGGAATCTTGCGATTTCTTGCGCAATCGGCCGCCCCAGAGCCGCCACATCCAATCCCCAAATCGCCCCATTGGGGTCCAGCCCTAGCCTTGAAGGCCTGTCTCTATGAGCACCGGCGCATTCGGCGCGCTCGCATCGTCGTGAACCGGAACTTTCCGCGATCGATCGGATGTTAGGCAAGTCGAAAGGCTCTTGTGGGACTCTTTTGGGAGGCGGAAACGCATGAGGCAGGAGATTGGGATAAAGATGCGCGCGCTTGTATTGGACCGTTTGTCCCGCAACTTCGTGTCGCCGACCGTTCCTATCGTCTGCGGCCTGTCGCTCGCCTTTATCGCCTGCGTCTATGGCTCGCTGGAGCCGCAGACCGACGATCTGGCCAGGCTCGCGGCGGAGGCCGAGGCGTCTCAGTTCCCGACGGCAAGCGCACAGGATGTCGCCGACACCATTGCGATGGGCATGCGCGCGAGCTTCGAGCCTGAAGTCTCGGCGCCCTCCGAGGACGAATCGCCCGCGGCGCCCCAGAAGCCGGTCATGAAGGCTGCTGAGGCGGCGCCGGTGAGCGTTCCCGCCGCCGCGCCGGTCCAGAAGGTCGCTGCGCTCGAGCCGAAGCCCGAGCCGCAAGCCGAGACGACGGTGATCCAAAGGCAGGCCGGGCTCGAGGAGCCGGAGGCGACGCCGCTGCCGCCGCGCCGTCCGGGCAAGGTCGCGAGCCTCATCAACCGCGCCGAAGAGGCGCTGGCCCGCCGCTTGGCGCATCGCGACGGCGAGGACGCAGCGAGCGCCGCCATCGACAATCGCAACATCTTCGAGAAGCTCTTCGGCAGCGCCAGCGCTCCCGCGGAGAAGCAGGGTCAGGCCCTCGCCTACGCCTCGCCGGACGCCGGCGGCGGCATCACCTCGATCGTCAAGACGACCGATTCGCAGGATAGCGCCAAGGTCGGCTCGGATCGCTTTACGGCCGTCTACGACATCTCGGCGCGCACGGTCTATCTTCCGGACGGCACCAAGCTCGAGGCGCATTCTGGGCTCGGCGACCGGCTCGACAATCCGTCCTTCGTGCATGAGCGCATGCGCGGGCCGACTCCGCCGGCCCTCTATTCGCTCACCCCGCGCGAGGCGCTCTTCCACGGCGTCGCGGCGCTGCGCCTGACGCCGATCAGCGGCAGCGTCTTCGGTCGCGCCGGGCTGCTCGCCCACACCTTCATGCTCGGACCGCGCGGCGACTCGAACGGCTGCGTCTCCTTCCGCGACTATCAGGCCTTCCTGCGCGCCTTTCAGAGCGGGCAGGTCAAGCGGCTCGCGGTCGTCGCGCATCTCTGATGACTACGGGCGCTTGACGCGCCCGCGCGGCGGCGGTCAACTGCCGGCATGACAAAGACCCACAAAGGAGCGGCGCTGCTCGGCAAGAGCGCGCCGCTTCCGGCTTCTCCCGACGAGGCTGAGCTCGATCTCGTCCCCAATCCGCACAAGGGCGAGACCTATCTCGTGCGCTTTGCCGCGCCGGAGTTCACCTCGCTCTGCCCGGTGACGGGCCAGCCCGACTTCGCACATCTCGTCATCGACTATGTTCCCGCCGAGACGCTGGTCGAGTCGAAATCCCTGAAGCTCTATCTCGGCAGCTTTCGCAATCACGGCGCCTTCCACGAAGACTGCACGCTGCGCGTGGCCCTCGATCTGAAGGCCGCGCTCGCGCCCGTCTGGTTGCGCATTGGCGGCTATTGGTATCCGCGTGGCGGCATGCCGATCGACGTCTTTTGGCAGAGTGGCGAGCCGCCGAAGGGCCTGTGGCTTCCTGACCAGGGCGTTCCGCCCTATCGCGGGCGCGGATGAGCGCGGACGACGAACGCCATCGCTTCAAAATGGCGAAGCGCAAGGCGCTACAGGACGCGCGGGTCGCCGAGAAGACGATTCCCGCCAAGGGCCTGCTGATGGTCCACACCGGCGCGGGCAAGGGCAAGTCCACCGCCGCCTTCGGCCTCGCGCTGCGAGCGCTCGGGCACGGCTGGCGCGTCGGCGTCGTGCAATTCGGCAAAGGGGCCTGGATGAGCGGCGAGCGCAAGATGCTCGAAACGCTCGGCGCCGATAAGGTCGAATGGCATACGCTCGGAGAGGGCTTCACCTGGGAGACGCAGGATCGCGCGCGTGACGAGGCGGCGGCGCGGCGCGCCTGGGAAAAGGCGCTGGCTTTGATGGCCTTGCCCGACCTGCGTCTGCTGATCCTCGACGAACTCAACATCGCGCTGCGCTACGAGCATCTGCCGCTGGACGAGGTGATCGCGGCGCTGGCCGCGCGCCGCCCCGACCTTCACATCGTCGTCACGGGCCGCAACGCCAAGCCGGAGCTCATCGCGATCGCCGATCTCGTCACCGAGATGACGCCCGTGAAGCACCATTTTGCCGCGGGCGTGAAGGCGCAGGAGGGCATTGAGTATTAGCCGGGCCGCTCGCCAGCGCCGGCGCTTCGGGCTATGACCGCTTCTAACTTAATCTTCCGCTGGAAATCATGAACGCCCCTCTCGCCAAGTCTCCGCTCTCCGATCCGATCTCGCGCCGGCGCACCTTTGCGATCATCTCGCATCCCGACGCCGGCAAGACCACGCTCACCGAAAAGCTGCTGCTCTTCGGCGGCGCGATCCAGCTCGCCGGCCAGGTGCGCGCCAAGCGCAACGCCCAGCAGACGCGCTCCGACTGGATGTCGATCGAGCGCGAGCGCGGGATCTCGGTCGTGACCTCGGTGATGACTTTTGAATATGCCGATTGCGTCTTCAATCTGCTCGACACGCCGGGACATGAGGACTTCTCGGAGGACACCTATCGCACGCTCTCCGCCGTCGACGCCGCGGTCATGGTGATCGACGCCGCCAAGGGCATCGAAGCGCGCACGAGAAAGCTCTTCGAGGTCTGCCGGCTGCGCGACATTCCGATCGTCACCTTCATCAACAAGCTCGACCGCGAGGCGAGGGACCCCTTCGAGCTTTTGGACGAGATCGAGAAGACCCTGGCGCTCGACGCCGCGCCCGTCACCTGGCCCTTGAGCCGCGGCAAGACTTTCGCCGGGACCTATCGTTTCGCGACGAAATCGGTGCGCCGGCTCGACAAGGACGACGAGGAGCTGAAGGTCTCAGGCGTAGACGACGAGCGGCTTGCGGCGCTCCTGCCGCCGCATGAGCTCGAAGGCTGGCGCGAGGAGGCGGCGCTCGCCGAGGAAGGGAGCAAGCCCTTAGACCTCGAAGCTTTTCGCGAGGGTCACCTCACGCCCGTGTTCTTTGGCAGCGCGCTGCGCAATTTCGGCGTGCGCGATCTGATCGACGCCATGGCGGCCTATGCGCCGCCGCCGCGCGAGCAGGAGGCGGATAAGCGCGAGGTTCAGGCGGACGAGCCGAAAATGAGCGGGTTTGTCTTCAAGATCCAAGCGAACATGGACCCCAATCACCGCGACCGCATCGCCTTCATGCGCGTCTGCTCCGGCAAGCTCACGCGCGGCATGAAGGCGAAGATCGTGCGCACGGGCAAGGTCTTGAGCCTCAACGCCCCGCAATTCTTCTTCGCGCGCGATCGCTCCATTGCCGACGAGGCCTATGCCGGCGACGTGGTGGGGCTTCCGAACCACGGCGTGTTGCGCATCGGCGATACGCTCACGGAAGGCGAGGATCTCGTCTTTCGCGGCGTGCCGAGCTTCGCGCCGGAAATCCTTCGCCGCATCACGATCGGCGACGCGATGAAGGCGAAGAAGCTGAAAGAAGCGCTGCGTCAGCTCGCCGAGGAGGGCGTCGTGCAGCTTTTCACGCCGCGCGACGGCTCGGGCGCGATCGTCGAAGTCGTCGGCGCGCTGCAGCTCGACGTTCTCGCGACGCGCCTCGAGGCGGAATACGGCCTTTCGACCAAATATGAGCAGACGCGCTTCACGCTGTGCCGCTGGGCCGGCTCGGAAGACAAGCACAAGCTAAAGAGCTTTCTCGACTCCAACACCACAGCGGTCGCCGACGACATCGACGGCGACCCCGTGTTCATGGCGTCCTCGGCCTTCTCGCTCAACTACGACGCCGAACGCAATCCGGCGATCGTTTTCTCCGACGTGAAGGACTATCAGAAGGGCGCGGCGCACTGAGGCCGCGCCCTCAGTCCCGCAGCGTCGCCATGTCGATGACGAAGCGATATTTCACATCGCTCTTCAAGAGACGCTCATAAGCCTCGTTGATCTCGCCCATGCGGATCATTTCCACATCGGAGACGATTCCATGCTCGCCGCAGAAGTCGAAGAGCTCCTGCGTCTCGGCCATGCCGCCGATGAGCGAGCCGCCGACCGACCTGCGTCCAAAGATCAGCGGAATCGTGTCGAGGGCCGGCTCGAGCGGGCCCAGATAGCCGACGAGCGCCAGCGCGCCGCTCGTCGCCAGCGTTGCGACATAGGGGTTCAGATCATGCGCGTAGGGGACCGTGTCGACGATGAGATCGAACTTAGCCTTAACGGCCTCCATCTGCGACGCGTCGGTGGAGAGAATGATCGCATCGGCGCCGAGACGCCGCGCGTCTTCCGCCTTGCCGGGCGAGCGGGTGAAGAGCGACACTTCGGCGCCGAGCGCCTTGGCGAGCTTGATCGCCATATGCCCGAGGCCGCCGAGCCCCGTCACCGCGACCTTGCTGCCCTTGCCGATCTTCCAATGGCGCAGCGGCGACCAAGTTGTAATCCCCGCGCAAAGCAGGGGAGCCGCGCCTTTGAGATCGAGCCCCGTCGGAACCTTCACGACGAAGCGTTCGGAGACGACGATGGCGTCCGAATAGCCGCCATAGGTCGGCTGCCCGTCGCGCGGATCGGTCGCATTGTAGGTGAAGGTCGCGCCGCAGCGGCAATATTGCTCGAGATCGGCTTCGCAGGCGTCGCAAGTCAGGCATGAGTGCACCATGCAGCCGACGCCGGCGTAGTCGCCCATGTTGAAGCGCGTCACATCCTCGCCGAAGCGCACCACGCGTCCGATGATCTCGTGGCCGGGCACCATCGGATAGATCGAATTCTTCCAATTGTCGCGCGCCTGATGCAGATCGGAATGGCAGACGCCGCAATAGAGGATTTCGAGCATCACGTCGTCGGGTCTTAGGTCGCGCCGCTCGAAATGAAAAGGCGCGAGCCTTGATGTCGCGGAATGCGCGGCGTAGCCGAAGGCTTTGGTCGTCATCGGGTCCTCTCGTGGTCAGACAAGATGCAAGCGTCGCGCCGGTCGGCCGCGCTCAGTGGCCATTGGCCGAAAAATGCTGGTAGTCCTTGGAGTGCGCCCACTCGCCGCCCCAGCGCCACCCGCGCCTCGCGAAAGCCGTGTAGACCGTGTCGCCCTTCACGATGACGCCGACCATGCCGGCCTGGCGTTTTTCGGGCGCGTCATAGGCCTTGCCGGCTTCGGGCTCGGTGACGCCATGCGCGACATAGGGGTTCTGCACGGGATTGATGTCGATCGCGAGACCCGCCGCATGCTGCGAAAATCCGCCGCCTTCCGTCGTGCGGCAGTTGAAGCCGCTCGTATTGTTGGCGGCGATGGATCGATCGTCGTCGCCGCCATAATCGTCGACGAGCGCGATGCGATAGATGCGGAACGCGCCGCGATCGTAGATGTCCTGAAATATCGCGGCGACCTTGCTCGCGACCTTCTTTGCGACGATCATCGGGCCGAACTGCGTGCGGCCCTCGAAATCGATATAGGGAACGCGCAGCAGCGCGAGCTCGCTTCTTTCCGGACAGCCCCCTCCGGCGCGCCAGGATCGTCCCTGCATATAGCTCCACACGTCGTCGGGAATGGCAGAGACGCTTGCGCGCGCGTTCTCGGCCTTGGCGCACGCTTCCGGCACGAGGGCGAAGAGGCTTGCCGCAAGAAGAAGCGCGCCTGCTCGCTTTAGCGTCGTCTCATTGGCGAGGCACTGGCGCGAAGGCGCCATGGAGCCGCGTGACTTAGCGCCGAGGCAGGGATAAAAGCGCCAGCGTGGTTTTGCCGAACCTGGATAAAGCCTAGGGAAACTCATTGCGACAGCGTAGCACGGCGCGCCGCGTCTTAGAATCCACCCCCGCGATTCGCGGCCCAATATCATCTCCAGGAAGGAGCGCGTATTCATGGTTTTCAGAAACATCGCAATCGCCGTCGCAGCTTGCCTCCTCGCTTCAGGATTCGCGCTCGCCCAGGAGCGCCCGCAAGGTGCGCCGTCCGGCTCCGTCAGTTTCCGGCAAGTTCAGGTCGCTTATATCGGTTCGGGCTCGGCCGGAGAGGGGACGCTGAAATTTGGCGGCCGCGACTATCCGATAACGGTTGGCGGCCTCGGCATCGGCGGATTGGGTGTTTCAACGCTCAAAGCGTCCGGCGTCGTCTACGGCTTGAAACAGCGTGAGGACTTTGCGGGCGCCTATGTTCAGCTCCGCAAGGGATGGGCCTTGGGCGGACAGGGAAAAGGCACGTTGTGGCTTCAAAACGACAAGGGAGTCACCATGAAGCTGAACACTCAGCGCCGTGGGCTGCAACTCTCCTTGGGCGCGGACGGCGTCGTCATCGGCTTCAAGTGAGCTGCAGTGAAGGCTGAACGCAAGAAAGCGCGGCGTTGACGCCGCGCTTTCGATGCATGGTTTGTTGACGCGTCAGCGAGAGACGCGCTCAGTGATCCCAGGAGCCGTCCTTGTCGCGGGAGAAGACGCCCGGAAGCACTTGGGTTCCTTCTATGCGGACGGCTTGCAGAGCGCTCGGGTCGAGCCCCAAGGCCTGCAGGACGGTCGGCGCGACCTGCGCGGTTTCTACCTGGGTGGTGACCGTGACGGGCCTCAGGCCCGGGTTCGAAAGCAACAGCATCACATTGGTGTCGTCATGCGAGAAGCCGCCATGCTCAGCCTGCTTCTTGGAGTTGCCCGAGTAGGTGACGCCGACATTGGGCGTCACGATGATGTCGGGCGTGCGCGGATCGCCCTGCGGAGGCAGACCGGGCGGGTTGAACATTTGCGCGATCCCGTTTCCGGAGAAGATTTGACCGATCCCGGCGCCGTTGTTCGATGACGGCGACTGGGCTTGCAGCTGAGCGACCGCCGCGGTCGTGGTGCATCCCTGCACGGACTGATTGAGCCAGATCAGCGAAACGTCGTCCTCGGTCGGTCCGATTTGAGCGTTCGACTGCGAAGGCGTCAGGCAGTTGGTGAGAATGGTGGCCGGCGACGTATTGATCGGGCTTCCCGAAGGAACGCCGATCCCCTGATAGCGCGAACTATCCACCGGGCTCTGGCCGTGTTTTGCGGTAATGACGATGAGCGTGGAGTTATAGTCGCCCGTGCTCTTGAGGGCGGCGATCATTTGGCCGATCGACGCATCGACGAATTTGATTGCGCTCGCCAGCGGAGCCGAGGGCGTGCCCACATTGTCGACGTAACCTCCCTTCAAGGGGGGATTAAATGTTTTCTCGATGAGCTTCTGGCCGACGCTGACGGCTTGGAAATTCATCCCAAAGAGGTTCGGCACAGGCGCCTTCGCCGACCCGTTATGCTTCAGGCCGTTGATCTGATTTAGGATCGCGTTCGCCTTCAGCTGGTCATAGCACTGAACGTTCTGGAAGCTTGTGGTGTAGTCGGCGCCGCTCGCCGTCGCCGCCGCTTGGTCCGGCAACGGATTGCAGGGAGTCCCATTCGGCAGCGTGACGGGCAGGGGAATTGGAGTGGAATTGATCTCAGGCGAGTAATAATCATCGAGAATACTGCCGGCGGGACCCGCGACGGAGGAGTTGCCCGCAACAGAGGAATAAGCCGGGTGCTTGTCGGACCAGGCCACATAGCCGCCACTCTGATGGATCACGCCGAAGATCGTATTGGTGCGCACGAAGTTCCACGGCCAGACCGGCTGACATGCGTTGTAGGGATCGCGCACCAGTTTCGTCGAATTGATCGAGGCGATGCCGCCCTCATAGGTTCCGGCGCCGGGAGCGCCGCCGTTGAGCTTGGTCTGATCGATGTCGATGCCCTCCTCATATTCGGTCCCGGTACCGTTCGGCGCATTGCGAATGCAGGCGCCGCCCGCAAGTCCGTTCCCGGTCGTGTTTAACGGCGGAGCCAGGACCCGATCGTAAGCCACGTCGTAAAACGCGCCCTCGGTGCGCGGCGATCCGCCGCTCACGATGGCCGTGAGTCCGGGAAAGGAGTCAGACGGCTTCGATGTCGAGGCCTCGAGGTAATTGGCGCCGACTGTCTTGAGGCTCGCCAGATTCGGGCACGTCGGCGTGGAGCCGCTCACGCAATTGATGAAATCGAGCGCATGCATCCCGTCGATGCTGATGAGCAAGACGTGCTTGATGTTAGACCCACCGTTGTTGGACCAACCGTTGTCGGCGCGCCCCGCATTCGTGGATACGGCGAGCGCCGCCGCGCTGATTGCGGCAGAGGTGACGATATGCTTGATCACGGATTTCCCCCTCGATAGGCGGCGCCGCCTTTAGCTTCGGTGGCGCCCCTGTTCCGTCAAAGCCGTGAGAGGCGCGCGGGGCATTGCGGGCGAAGCGAGGGCGTCCAAGAGCGGCACGCAAACAAGAGCGGCAAGCAAAAATGTCGGCCCCTGCGGATGCGAGGACGCGATATAGGCTACTGCAATCGTTACCGAATTTGGTCCAGCTTGCTTCGCAATGACCGACTTTTTGTCGCGCCAGTCGGTTGACGCGGAACCCGTAGAGAAGCTTGGTCACAGCTTTATGACACGGAGCGCAGCCATCATCGAAGCGACCCTCGGATGATGTCTTCTGCTCTCGCCGCTGCTCATGCCGTTATCGATGGGCGTGGTGATCGCCAATGGCTCGAGCGAGCCGGATCACGCGGCGATCGAGGGCGGCGTCTCGAACATCGAGAGGCCGCAAGATCATTTTCTTTGTGCTATGCCGCCGGCCAGATCAGGGGGCATCGATTGAAGAAAACCCCTTCGGACGCTTTCGCCTCATTCCGGCGTCACGCGCGTCACATGGCCCATCTTGCGGCCGGGACGGATCTCGCGTTTGCCGTAGAGATGCAGGCAGGCGCCGTCGTCGGCGGCGATCTCCCGCCAGCGCTCGGCGTCGGCTCCGATCAGATTGCGCATGGTGACGCGCCCGAGACGCGCCGTAGAGCCGAGCGGCCAGCCCGCAATTGCGCGGATATGCTGCTCAAATTGCGAGGTCAGCGCGCCGTCGAGCGTCCAGTGCCCGGAATTATGCACGCGCGGCGCGATCTCATTGACGATGAGGCGTTCGCTTCGTCCGTCCTTCACGACAAAGAGTTCGACGGCGATCACGCCGACGTAATCCTCTGCCTCCGCGATGCGGCGGGCGATCTCCTTGGCGCGAGACTCCGTCTGCGGAAGAACGGCGGCCGGCGCGCGCGTCTCCGCGAGAGTATGATTCTCGTGAAGGTTCTCGCTGAGGTCATAGGCGCGGAACTCCCCGCCCACGCCGCGCGCCGCGACGACGGAGACCTCCTTGGTGAATTCCACGAAGCCTTCCAATATGCAGGGCGCGCCGCCCAACCCGCGAAACAACGCGCCGAGGTCTCCGCCCCCCTTGATCGCGACCTGTCCCTTGCCGTCATAGCCGAAGCGGCGCGTCTTGAGGATCGAAGGGCGTCCGAGCTTCGCCACGGCGCGGGCGAGCGCGCCGGCGTCGGGCACATCCGCGAATGGCGCGGTCTCGACGCCGAGGCCCTGCACGAATTCCTTTTCGACGAGCCGGTCCTGGGTGAGGGCGAGCGCGCGCGGATTGGGGCGCACTGGCTTGCGCGCCTCGAGGAACTCCGCCGTCGCCGCCGGCACATTCTCGAATTCATAGGTCACGATGTCGACGGCTCTGGCGAAGGCGTCGAGCGCTTCGGGATCGTCGTAACGCGCGATCGTGCGCGCCGCGCAGACGTCGAAGGCGGGCTCATCGGCGCTCGGGGCGAAGGCATGCGTTTTGAACCCCAGGCGCGCCGCAGCGAGCGCCAACATCCGCGCGAGCTGTCCGGCGCCGAGAACGCCGATCGTCGCGCCCGGGCTCAGCACGCCGCGAGCGCCTCCTCGACGGGGCGTTCCTCGACGCTTTCCGTTTGCTTCGTGCGATATTGCGCGAGCCGCTCGTTCAACGCCGGGTCCGAACGCGCCAGAATTGCGGCCGCGAGCAGCGCTGCATTGATCGCGCCGGGCTTGCCGATCGCAAGCGTCCCGACCGGGACGCCCGCGGGCATCTGCACGATTGAGAGCAGCGAATCGAGCCCGGAGAGCGTCGTCGCCTCCACCGGCACGCCGAGCACGGGGAGATTGGTCATCGCGGCCGTCATGCCCGGCAGATGCGCCGCGCCGCCCGCGCCGGCGACAATCACCTCGAAGCCCTCGCGCTCGGCGTTCTTGGCGAAGGCGACGAGACGGCCGGGGGTCCGATGCGCCGACACGATGCGCGCCTCATAGCCGATCCCCAGCGCCTTCAGCGTCTCGGCCGCGTGGCTCATCGTCTTCCAGTCGGACTGCGAGCCCATGATGATGGCGACGGGTTTCGACTCTTTCGTCACAAGGTTTGGCTTCCGCTGATTGATGGGGAAGCCATGCGGCATAGAGGAAGCGCCGTCCCCGCGCAAGCGCGTCTTGACGGGGCGTTTTTCCCGCTCTCCATCAATGCGCAGATTGCGTATCAGAGCGAAGTGGCGGTGCGGCGAGTAACGCGCAGACTACCAACGGCTGCAAAAAAAGCCGAAAGCCACGGCGCCGGCAAGAAAGCAGCCCGTCCAGAGCAAAAGCGCGAGCAGGAAGCGCAGAGCGCCGCCCGAGGCTCGTGCGACAAAGCCTCGCGGCTCGCTGGTCTCGAGCAGGCCTCGCATCTCGCGCAAGGGGCGGCTGGCGGCGTCGACGGCTCCTCGCGACGCGCGGGTCGAGAATTCGCGATGAAGCCTGACCGAAATGCCGCCCACGGCCCTTTTCCTCGCAAGCTGCAGGAACCCGGCGGGTGCTGTTTCAAGATTGGAAGTCCGGCCGGCACCTCGCCCAGCGCTTCAAGCGGGGCGCCAGGCGAGCGTGAAGCAAGGGGCGGGAGAGCTTCAGCTCAAGCGATGATGTCCGGCGTGAGATCGTCCTCGAGCCTTTGGATCCGATCGCGCAGGGCGAGCTTGCGCTTCTTCAATCGCTGAATTTGCAGCTGATCGACGCTTCCCACAGAGAGGAGCGCGTCGATGGCGGCCTGCAGGTCGCCATGTTCGAGCCGCAGGCGCTCGATTTCCGCTCGAATGGCGTCCGTTTCGGCGTCGCCTGACTGGTTGGCCATGATCTATTGCTGGGCTTTCGGAGGTTTGCTCTGAAGGGGAAATCGCCGCAGATCGGCGAGGCTTGAGATTATCTCCTTTCTCCCCCTTCTTCTTCAAGGCCGGATTGGCGCCTTCGTCCCGTTCCGTATCAGAACCGCACCATTTTTTTGCTTGCAGCCTGTTACAAATGTGCCACACTCATAGGTCCGGGCTAGAGGCCCGTTTGAAGCCAGGAGGTTGCCGATGTCCTTGCAAGGCCATGTCGTCGAACTGCAACGCCGCCACGAGGCCCTGGAAAAGGAAATAGAACAGGAGCGCTTGCGGCCGTTTGGGAATGACATGAAGGTTTTCGAGCTCAAGAAAAAGAAATTACAAATCAAGGACGAGATTAACAAGCTAAAAGAAACTGAAACGCTGCACTGAGCAGCTTTAAAGAAATCGGCGCTCGCGCCCACAAGTTGCTGAAAGGGCGGAGAATTTTCTCCGCCTTTGTTTTTTCCTGACTTAATTTCTTGTGGCGGCCGGCTTCCTTCGCCCCGCGACCACGAGAACCGCCCCCACTCGAGAAAGCCCGAGGGCGCCGCTGAGCAGAGCAATTTCAAAACGAGGGTTCATCGAAGTTCGGGCGTCAAAACGCTCTCCGAAGCGTCGACGTGGGAAATGAAGCCCCATGGTTTCATGGGCTTCAGGGCCGAGCGCGACGCAATGGTGGCGCTTGGCGTCGTTTTTGCTCGCCTTACGACACGGAAAGCTATAAAAGGGCGCCGGCGGACAAATGTCCGCTTCAAGCCCCGCCCCACGAGGCGAAGCGCCACGAGCAGATAGCGCGTCTCCTACGGCCGACGCGCGGGCGGGCTTTTGCAACATTTAGCGCCGTAGCCAGGAAACTTGATGACATTCCAAGAACTCGGCCTTTCCGAAAAGGTGCTCGCCGCGGTGAGCGCGAAAGGCTACACGCCCGACTCCGATCCAGGAGCAATCCATTCCGCCCGCCCTGCAGGGACGCGACATTCTCGGCATCGCGCAGACCGGGACCGGCAAGACCGCCGCCTTCACCCTCCCCATGCTTTGCCGCCTCGAACAGGGCCGCGCCCGGGCGCGCATGCCGCGCACGCTCATTCTGGAGCCGACGCGCGAGCTCGCCGCTCAGGTCGAGGAAGCCTTCGCGGTTTACGGCGCCAATCACAAATTGAACGTCGCGCTGCTCATCGGCGGGGTCGCCTTCGGCGACCAGGAGACCAAGATCATGCGCGGCGCCGACGTGCTGATCGCGACGCCGGGACGCCTGCTCGACTTCTTCGATCGCGGCAAGCTGCTGCTGACCGGCATCGAGATCCTCGTCATCGACGAGGCCGATCGCATGCTCGACATGGGCTTCATCCCCGACATCGAGCGCGTCTGCAAGCTCGTGCCCTTCACGCGCCAGACGCTGTTCTTCTCGGCGACCATGCCGCCCGAGATCACGCGCCTCACCGAGGCCTTTCTGCACAATCCGGTGCGCGTCGAGGTTTCCAGGGCCGCAACGACCGCCACGACCATTCGTCAGATTCTCGTCGCCTCCAATGGTCACGCCGAGAAGCGCGACACGCTGCGCACGCTCCTGCGTTCGGCCGACAACTTCAAGAACGCGATCATCTTCTGTAACCGCAAGCGCGATGTCGCGATACTGCACCGCTCGCTCGAGAAGCATGGCTTCTCGGCCGGCGCGCTGCACGGCGACATGGATCAGCCGGCGCGCATGGCCTCGCTCGACGCCTTCAAGAGCGGCGGCGTGTCGTTGCTCGTCTGCTCCGACGTCGCCGCGCGCGGCCTCGACATTCCGGATGTGAGCCATGTCGTCAATTTCGACGTGCCGACGCACTCCGAGGACTATGTGCATCGCATCGGCCGCACGGGCCGCGCCGGGCGTTCCGGCGTCGCAATCACGCTGGTCACGCCTGACGACAAGAAATATGTCGACCAGATTCAGGAGCTGATCGGCAAGTCGGTGGAATGGGAAGGGCCCGGGCTCTCCGAGCTGCCGGCTCCTTTGGAGAGCGCGCGATCGCACGAGCGCGGTCGGGGTGGCAGACGTGGCGGCGGACGCGCCCCGCGCGGCGTCGCCGACGGAGAGTCGAGCCGGAGCGCCGGTCGACGCAGCTTCGAGGGCGAGGCGCGTCCCGTCGCCGCGCGCAGCGAAGCGCCACGCCCTGTTCGCAGCGAACCCGTGCGTCCCATTCGCAGCGAACCCGCGCGTCCCGCGCGCAGTGAGCCCGTGCGTCCCGCGCGCAGCGAGCCGCCACGCGTCGCGCGCGTGCACAGCCAGCCTCTCGCCGAAAGGCGCGACCGCCGCCCGCGTGGCATGGAGGAGGACGGCCCGCCGGTCGTGGGCCTCGGCGATCACGTGCCGTCGTTCCTGCTGCGCCCCGTGGTGCTCAAGCCGGCGAAGGTCGCGGAGGAGTAGGCTCTTCACTGCGGCGGCTGAGGCGACTTCAGCCGTGGGCCTCGAGCGGCCTTCCGTTAAGCAGCCGCGTGTGGCGCGGTCAGAGGCGCAATCGTTTCAGCGAAGAGTTTTAGGTTCTCCTTGCGCGTCTCGAAATCAGGAGAGAGTGGCTTCAGCACGAGACTGCGCGGATCAAGGCTCGCGGCGATCCGTTCGATCTTGGCCCGAATGTCGGCCGGAGAGCCGATGAGCAAATCCTCGATCAAGCGTTCCAGGTCCATCCAGGGCGACCAGCTCGGCTGAATGGCCTTCGTCGTCGCGCGCATCCTTTCAATAAAAGGATCGAGCCAGGGCCGCGCTTGCGCAAGCGCCGCCTCCTTCGTCTCCGCGACGTGATAGAAGCGGATCAGCACGAGCCGCGGATCGGCGCCGGGAGCGCATTGCCGATAGAGGTCGAGCGTCTTGGCGATATGCGCGAGCGGGAAGGGCGGCGCCGCCATCACAGCAAATCCGCGCTCCGCAGCGAGCGCCACCGTTTCCGGCGTCGAGGTCGCAAAAAAGATTGGCACGGGTTTTTGCACAGGCCGCGGCGCAAGTGAGACGCCTTCGAGGCGAAAGAAGCGCCCGTCGAAACTCAAACTCTCCCCGCGTAGAAGTCTTTCGACAATCGCGAGCGCTTCGACGGCCTTGTCTCGCGCGTCCTCGGGCCTCACGTGAAAATGTTTGAACTGTCCGGGAAACGGGCCGCCTTTGGCCACGCCGAGATCGAGCCGGCCCTGCGCGAGGAGATCGGTCGTGGCAACCTGCTCGGCGACAAGAATGGGATCGAGAAAAGGCAGCAGCACGGCTGCTGCGCCCAGCCGCAGTCGCGTCGTGACTGCCGCGAGATGCGCGATGATGGTCAATGGCGAGGGGCTCGACGCATTGGGATTGAAATGATGCTCTGCAATCCAGGCCTCTTCGAAGCCGAGATTTTCAATCAGTCTTACGAGCTCGGTCTGTTGCGCATAGGCGACGCTGAAATCATTCTCGGGATTTTCGTAGGTGCAAAATAATCCGGTGCGCATGATGGAGTCCCCGCCACGGTGGCCGGGCGCTTCGATGCGAAGATCGTGCCTTATCGCCTATTCCGCAGGCTCGACGCTCTCGAGCCGGTTCAGCCAGAAATCCGGCAGCCCATGGGCGCGCGCACCTTCGCGCAGCAGCGTCAGATAGCGCAACGACGGGCGGCGGTCGTCCTCATAGCCTTTCGCGATGTAAGTCATCGCTGTCAGAGGAGCGCCGTCAGCGTCTTCCATCGCGAGCCAGTGGGGACGGTAGCGCTTGCCGGGAACGCCTTCGCTTGCATCGAGGCGCAGCATGTCACGACGCGTGATGCGATAGAGAACGCCCCAGACTTCAGCCGCGGCGTCCGGCGAAATATTTGCGGGCGCGGCTTTGCCGATCGGCCGCCCGTCGAGATTGAAGCGCAGCCGATAGCCGGAAAGCTTTCCGACGCTCCATTCGAGCGGACGCATGCCGCGGCGTTCCAGAAAGGCGCTATCGTGCATATTCGCGCCATAGGCGAAATACCAGACGCGGTCGGATGGCCGCCCCTCGAGCTCGAGGCCGTGCGAGCGATAACGCCACTTCGAGAAAAGCCACGATCGCGTCTGGATCTTGCGCCCAAATCGTCGCATCGGCGTCGCTCTCAGGCGGATGCTCCCCCAGCGCGGCACGGATCTTCTCCGCATGGCTCTTGATCTTCGCCTGGTCCCCCATCGTCCCCGGCGGGTGTAAGCTCACGCCCTCAAAGCGAGGCAGGATGTGGAAGTGCAGGTGGAAGATCACCTGACCGCCGGCGCTCTCGTTGAACTGCTGCAGCGTGATCCCGTCGGCGTCGAAGGCCTGTTTCGTCGCCTTCGCCACATGCTGCACGCGCGTGATGAGCGCCGAGAGATCTTCGGGGGCAATGTCGAGCAGCCCACGCGCCGGCTTCTTGGGAATGACCAGCACATGGCCCTCGGCGCGCGGCATGATGTCCATGATCGCCAGCGCCACCTCGTCCTCAAAGACCTTGTGAGAGGGAATCTCGCCACGCAAGATTTTGGCGAAGACGTTTTCGGGATCGTAGGCGACGGCCATGCTCTCCTCGCAGCTTCAACGAAGGCCGGCGACCTATCGCATGGAATTCCCGCGCCGAAAAGCCAGGCGGCGTTGCGCCCCCATGTTCCTGGGACTATTCAGCGCGCATGGCCCTCCGATTTCGAGCCGTGGACCCCTGCGATCACGCCCTCACGAGGGAGATCGTCGAGAAAGCCTTCGCGCCCGAGGACGTCGCAGGCTTTCTCGACGCCATGCGCGCGGCCGGATGCATAATAGGCGAATGGCTGGCCGAGGACGCAAGCGGTGTCGTCGGCCACATCGCCTTTTCCCGCGCGCACCTCGAAACGGCGGAAGGCGCGAGACTGCCTGCCGCCTTTCTCACGCCGCTCGGTGTCCACCCCGATCGGCAAAGACAGGGGGTCGGGCTTGCGCTTCTGCGCCACGCTTTGCGGGAGCTCGAGCAGCGCGGCGAGACCCTTTTCTTCGTCGTTGGCCATCCGAGCTATTACCCGAAGGCTGGGTTTCGCGCGGTCGGCTTCGACGAGGTGGCGAGCCCGTGGACCGGCTCGCCCGCCTTCATGATGCGATGCGGCTTCGCCGCCCGCGGACAGCTTCTTGCGCCTCCAGTGATCCGCGACGCGCATTGAGGAAGCGGGAGTTTGCGCGCAGCGCGCCTTGCTGCGTCAATATGACCCATGCAGCTTTCGGATCACTTTGCCTATAAGCCATCGATAGGCCGCAGCTTTCCTGGACGCCCCTGCGCACGGCTTATGATCTCTCGGTGCAGGTGCGCCCATGTTAAAGAGGCACAATGAGCATCAACACAAACACCCTTTCCCGCCTAAAGGGGCTCATCTGGGTTGCGGGGGCGATCGCCTTGGTCGCCACGTTGATTGGCTTGGCCCCGGTGATCTCGCACCTCGGCTAAGGCCGAGAGCGCCTATCGCGCGATCCAGAAAAATCCCCAGATAACAGCCGCGCGGTAAGTACTGCGCGGCTTTTTTGATGTCTACGAATCGGATGGGTCAGGCCAAGTCATCAATGGGATCGGGCGCAGCGCCCCTCAATCCCGGAACGCAAACGCCTTGATGTTCGTCTCGCGAAACCGCGCCGCCGGATAGACGCCGAGAATCTCGACCTCGCGCGAGAAAAATCGCAGCTCCTCCAACGCTCTCGCCAGCGCCGGCTCTTCCGGATGCCCTTCGACGTCGGCGAGAAAACGCGTCGCGGCGAATTCGCCGTCGACCATGTAGCTTTCCAGCTTCGTCATATTGACGCCGTTCGTCGCAAAGCCGCCGAGAGTCTTGTAAAGCGCGGCCGGCACGTTGCGCACGCGGAAGATGAAGGTCGTGATCGTCTGCGCCTCTCCCAAAGGCGCCCATTGCGCGGTCTTGGAGAGCACGACAAAGCGCGTCGTATTGTGCGCCTCGTCCTCCACATCCTCGCCCAGCACGTCGAGCCCATAGATTTCGGCGGCGAGCCAGGGCGCGAGCGCCGCTTTTGTGCGATCGCCCCATTCCGCGACCTCGCGCGCGGCTCCTGCCGTGTCGCCGGCCGTATGCGCGACGAGCTGGAGCTCCTGCACGATCTTGCGGCATTGGCCAAGCGCGTGCACATGGCTGTAGACGGTTTTCAAGCCTTCGCGCGTCGCGCCCTTGGGGGCCATCAACTGAAAATGAATGGGGAGAAAAAATTCCCCGACGATGTGAAGTCCCGAGTGCGGCAGAAAATGATGGATATCCGCTACTCTGCCTGCGATCGAGTTCTCGATCGGAATCATGGCGAGCGCAGCTTCATTGTTCGTGACCGCCGAGAAGGCGTCCTCGAAGCTCGGACAGGGGAGAGGTGTGAGGTGAGGATAGGCCTCGCGGCAGGCGATGTCGGAATTTGCGCCAGGCTCCCCCTGATAGGCGATCTTGCTGCTCACGCTTTGCCTCCGCTCTTCCCCGCCGCCGCGCGCAATGCGCCGAGGTCGTCGACCGTATCGACCGAGACAGGCGCCCTGTCCAGCAGCGCGGCGTCGATGCGCATGCCGTCCTCGAGCGCACGAAGCTGCTCCAGTCCCTCGCGCGCTTCCAGCGGAGAGACGGGAAGCGAGATGAAGCGCTGCAGCGCTTGGCGGCGAAAGGCGTAGACCCCAAGGTGACGATAGATCGGCCCCTCGCCGAAGGGAACGCGCGCTCTTGAGAAATAGTGCGCGCGCAGCCGACGCGGCGCGACGAGCGTTCCAACGAGCTTGGGCGCGTCGGGCGAACTCTCTTCCTCCGGCGCCGCGAGCGTCGCTAGCGTGCCGATGTCGACCGAAGAATCGCCGAGCAGCGCGAGGGCGGCGGCGAGCGCGCCCACCGGCAGGAAGGGCAAGTCGCCTTGCAGATTGACGATCGCCTCGTAGCGTCCCTGCGGATCGATCGCGGCGAGCGCTTCGCCGAGACGGTCGGAGCCGCAGGCGTGCTGGCCGGTCGTTACGGTCAATTCGACCCCCAATGCGCGAACCTGCGCGGAGATCTCCCGCGAGTCGGTCGCGACATGCACAGGGCCTATTCCCGCCTCGAGACCGCGCTCGACGACATGCGCGATCAGCGGCTTTCCGGCGATCGGGAGCAGGGGCTTGTTCGGCACGCGCTGAGACGCGAGCCTTGCGGGAATGAGGACGATCGCCCTCAAGCCGGAACGCGCCGCAGCCGCCCGCGGATCAATAGGTTTGCCCGTCTTCGCCGACCCATCCGCCCTTTTGCGTTCCCGAGAAATGCAGCATTCCCTCGCCTCTCCAGATCTCGTTCTTCTGAAAAGTCCGGTCGGTGGCGAGACCGAGCGCGGCACAGGGACCCCGCTCTTTCTCATCGGAGCATTTGGCCTCATAGCCGTCGGGGAACTGAAGCTCCGCCTCATATTGAAATTCGTACACGTCGGTGTCGCCGATATGCGCACCGCGTCCGCTGGTTTTCTTGAAGGAGACGAGTTTCGCCGGCACCTTGGAGCGCTCGAGCACGTTGCGCAGCACCTTGGCGCCCATCGCGTCTCCCGGCTCGCCGTTGCCGTTGCAGGCGGAAAGGCACGCCGCCGCGACCACGACCAGGGACAATGCAAAGCGAGCCTTCATTCCACCTCCTCGGCGCGGGGTCGCCGCACCTGCTTTTCTTCTCTTAAGCCCCATCCGAGCCGCGCGAAACGCTCTGGTTTCGGGTGGTCGAGGAATTTCATAACGGAGAGTTGCATTTTTGTGCAACGGATGTATTCTCGCCTTCCGCCAAAACGGCGGGCGCCACCGACGGCGCCAAAGGGGCCCGCAAGAACCCGAACGTCCGTCGCGTCAAGGCGCTTCGACAGAACTTCGAATACCCTACGGAGTGCTCAGGTCCGCCGCATCTCCTGGGTCCGTGGGGTTGGCCGGCTGGCGTTGGGTTGGAGTGGCCTCCTTGAAGCCCCGCGCTGGCCGGCCGCCTTAAATCCAAGGCGACTTCCCCCACACCATCCGCGACAGTTTCCGGGCCCTCCCTCCTCAGGAGCGCCCTCCCAAAAAACGCCAGGCGCCTCTCGTCGCGCGCGGCCTCTTACTTGATCTTGGTTTCCTTGAACTCGACGTGCTTCTTCACGACAGGGTCGTATTTTTTGAAAGCGAACTTCTCCGTCTTCGTGCGCGCGTTCTTCTTCGTGACGTAAAAATAGCCCGTGTCGGCGGTCGACAGGAGCTTGATCTTGATCATCGCGGCCTTGGCCATGGGCTCGTTCCGTCTTGAGAAAAAGAGAAATCGGGCCCACCGGCGCGAAGGCGCGCCAGCGAAGCTCCGAATTGCCGCGCACCATAGGCAGGCGCGGGTTTTTGTCAAGCAAGCGAGTCCCCGCGCTTTCCAGCGCAACGGGGCCTCGCTAAAAGACCGCCTCGCGAGAGGCTCAGAATGACAAAAGACACAGGCGTTTCCCCGCAGTCCGCCAAAGCTCAGGCGCGGCTGCCGCGCGGCCTTCAGGACCGCGCTCAGGCGGAGCTGCGGGCGACGCAGCGCATGTTGGAGGCCATCCGCGAAGTTTATGAGCTCTATGGCTTCGAGGCGCTGGAGACTCCGGCGATCGAATATGCCGACGCGCTCGGCAAATTCCTGCCCGACCAGGACCGCCCCAACGAGGGCGTCTTCTCCTTTCAGGACGACGACGAGCAGTGGCTGTCGCTGCGCTACGATCTGACCGCGCCGCTCGCGCGCTTCGTCGCGCAGAACTACGATTCTCTGCCGAAGCCTTTCCGCTCCTACCGGGTCGGACATGTGTTCCGCAACGAGAAGCCGGGCCCGGGCCGCTTTCGCCAGTTCATGCAGTTCGACGCCGATACGGTGGGCTCGGCCTCGCCCGCCGCCGACGCGGAGCTCGCCATGATGGCGGCCGACACGCTGGAGCGTCTCGGGATCGAGCGCGGCGGCTATATGATCAAGATCAACAGCCGTAAGGTGCTCGACGGCGTGATGGAGATCGTCGGGATCGGCGGCCCCGAGGCGGCCTCCCGGCGCCTCATCGTGTTGCGCGCCATCGACAAGCTCGACCGCCTCGGCCCCGAGGGCGTGAAGCTCTTGCTCGGCCCCGGACGCAAGGATGAGAGCGGCGATTTCACCAAGGGCGCGGCGCTCGACGCCGTGGCGATCGACACGCTCCTCTCGTTTAGCTGCGGCGGACAATATGAGGACGGCAAGGCGAGCGTCGATCTCTTCGGCTTGCTCGGCAAGAGCGACGTGGGCGCGCAGGGCGCCGAGGAGCTGCTCGAGATCGAGGACCTCGTGCGCGATGCCGGCTATGGCGCCGATCGCATCCGCATCGATCCTTCCGTCGTGCGCGGGCTCGAATATTACACGGGGCCCGTTTTCGAGGCCGAGCTCACCTTCGAGACCAAGGACGAGAAAGGCAATCCCCTGCGCTTCGGCTCGGTGGGCGGCGGCGGGCGCTACGACGGGCTCGTCGGGCGTTTTCGCAATGAGAACACGCCAGCGACGGGCTTCTCCATCGGCGTCTCGCGGCTCTTCGCGGCGCTGCAGGCCGTCGGCAGTCCCGTCGTCGCGAGCGCCTCGCGGCGCGGGCCAGTCGTGGTGCTCGTGCTCGACCGCGAGCGCGTCGCCGATTATCAGCGCATGGTCGCGCAATTGCGCGCGGCTGGCGTCTCAGCCGAGCTTTATCTCGGCGCGGCCGGCATGAAGGCGCAGATGAAATATGCGGATAAGCGCGGCGCGCCGCTCGTCGTGATCCAGGGCTCGGACGAGAAGGCGAGAGGCGAGATCCAGCTCAAGGATCTGGAGGCCGGCGCGCGCGCCGCAGCCGCGATTGCGACGAACGAGGAATGGAAAGCGCAACGTCCTGCGCAAATCTCCGCGCCGGAAGCCGAACTCGTCGAGCGGGTGCAGGCGATGCTTGCGGGCGCGGCGGGGTCGTGACACGCCGAGGGTGATTATTCCCTTTCCGCGCGAGCGGGGAGAGCGCCCAGAGGAGGCCGCCAAATGGATCAAGCCGGAACCTCGTCCATCTTCCTCGTTCTGCTCGTTTTCATCGCCGTGTTGATGCTCGTGCTCGTGCTCACGAGCTTCTTCACCGTGCGCACGGCGGAGGCCGCCGTCATCGCGCGCTTCGGCAAGTTTTTGCGCGTCGCCGAAGCCGGCCTCAACTGGAAGTGGCCGCTCATCGACGCCGTCGCCGGGCGCGTGAGCCTGCGCCTCAATCAGATCGCGCTGACGATGGAGACGAAGACGAAGGACAATGTCTTCGTCACCATTCCGATCTCGGTGCAGAACCGCGTGCGGCCCGCGAGCGTCTATGACGCCTACTACCGGCTCGCCAATCCGGAGGCGCAGATCAAATCCTATGTCGAGCAGGTGATCCTCGGCCATGTGCCGGGCATGACGCTCGACGAGGTCTTCGCCAGCCAGTCGAGCATCGCTGCGGCCGTGAAGAAGGAGCTCGACGCGGATATGGCGGGCTTCGGCTATGAGATCGTCAATGTGCTCGTCACCGACATCGTGCCGGACGCCAAGGTCAAATCGGCGATGAACGACATCAACGCCGCACAGCGCGAGCAGGTCGCCGCCGCCGCGCGCGGCGAGGCCGAGAAGGTGCTCGTCGTCAAAAGGGCCGAGGCCGAGGCCGAGAGCAAGGCCCTGCAGGGCCAGGGCATCGCCAATCAGCGCAAGGCGATCATCGAGGGCCTGCAGAGCTCGATCGAGGAGTTCCAGAAGGTCGTCGGAACGACCTCGACGCTCGAGGTCATGCAACTCGTGCTCATCACGCAATATTTCGACACGCTGAAAAGCATCGGCGAGAGCGACAAGAGCAACACGCTGTTTCTGTCGCATTCGCCCGGCGCGGTGAGGGAGATTTCCGAGCAGCTCATGCAGTCGATGCTTGCCGCCGAAAAGGCGAAGTGAGCGAGCTTCGGTCCGAGCGCGGCGCGCGGGAGCATGGAAGCCTCAAAGCGCCTTCAGATACTCCAGCAGGGCCTTCTTCTCCTCGGGAGAAAGCTTCGTCCCGAACTCATGCCCGCAGCGGCTGTCGCCGGAGTTGCGCGCCGAGCAGTCGGTCGTCTTGTATGCGAAGTCGAACTTCGTCTGCTCGACAGCGAGTCCCAGAGCGTCGATATCATAGCGCGGCCCCACCTTGAACTTCGACACGCGCTCGGCGGCCGGCTTGAGCAACTCGGCGAGCGTCGGCACGGAGCCGTTGTGCAGGTAGGGCGCCGCCGCCCAAACGCCCTGCAGCACACGCGCCTCATAGGCCGAAGCGCGCGCGGCCTTGCCCGTCTCCTCCGAGGGGAAGGCGCCTTTCAGAGCCTCGATCTGCTTTTGCACGACGGTGAGCAGAGGCAGCATTTGCTCGACGTGCTCGCGCTGTTGCGGCGTCACGAAGATCGGGAACAAATGCTGGGCCACGGCGCCCTTGTCGGCTGTGCCCATTAGGGCGACGCTCGAGTCCATGGCCTTGAGCGGCGGCGACAGAAACGTCGGCGGGACATCGGGAAGCTGCGCGCCCTCGAGCGCGCCGGTTTTCGACTTGCGGCCCAGATTTCTGACCTCGCGCGCATCCGTGCCAACGTCCTTGACGGGAGTGGCCCAGGTGTCGGGGTTGAACAGACGCGGCTGGCCGGGTTGGATCCCGTGACACTCGACGCAGCCTCCGTCGCGGGTTGCGCGATTGAAAATCTTTTCGCCCGCCTCCGCGAGATTCTTATCGAGAGGCCAGTCGCGCGGCCATCTCGGCGGCCCGATCCTCTCCATGAGCGCCTCGAGCCTCAGCAAGCCCGTGAAATTCGCCGTCGAGTCATGGTTGAAATCGAATCCGAGAAGATGTGAAGGGTCCGGGATCGGGTGCACCACGCCGAAGACGCCGTAGACCTCCCCGAGATTGCGCGCGAGCCCCAAGAGCCAGTCGCCGTTGTCGGCGAACCCTGGCCACTGCGTCTTGTCCTGCTTGCCCGCATTCCACAAGAACGGGGGCCGGACGGGCGCGTCGGCGATCTCGATATTCTCCTTGATCAGGTAGCTCGGCGGCGGGCCGACATCGAGCCCTCCGATCCGGTTCAAGATCATCCCGACGGCGTCCATGCGCGCCGGACCCCAAAGCCGGTCCTTCGGCAGGCCGCCTTCGGCGATGGCGTGTGCGCGCTCTTGCCAGGCTTCGACCTGCTTGCGCAACTCCGCTCGCTCCGCGGGGGACGACTGCGCGCCGAGCACGGAATGCGCGAAATCGTCAAAGCTCGACGGATCGGAAAGAATTTTGGCGACGGCCGCATCGAGGTCGCGCCAGAAGGAGCCCAGATCGGCGATCGCGGGGCCGCCGTCGAATTCGGTAGGATTTTCCTTGGACCTCGATCTGCCGCGTATGACAGGCCGAGCAGGTGAGGCCGAGCGCATCCGCCCCGTCCTGCGAGGCGACGATCCAGCCGACGGGCAGGCCGGGCGGCGAGCTCTCGGGATTGGGTAGATAGCCGTAGCGATCGAGGCTATCGGCCATGAAGGGCTTGCCGCTCGCCTGCCTCAAGGCGCTGATCCAGGCCCAGGGAATCAGGCGGGACCCCTGGTCACGCGTGTAAAAATCCTTTCGCGCGGCCTCAGACCAGTTCGGACCCTGATCGAATTTTTCCGCCGCGCGGCTCGCCGAGGCGCCCGCCGAGAAAGCGAGCGCCGCCAGCGCCACGCTCAGCATGTGCAATCCACGTCCGCAATGCATATTTTTCTCCACAATCCTCTTTGAGCGACTGGGCCTCGCCAACCAATAAGATTTAGACGAGCGCGGGGCCAATGTTCAAGATCAAGGCCCGCACTTGCGCGCTCGGCCGCGCTTCGCCATAAGTCGCGCCGACTTAACACTCACCCGACAGAGCCCATGTCCAGCTTCAAAGAGCGCGTCTTTTCCGGCGTGCAGTCCACCGGCAATCTGCATCTCGGCAACTATCTCGGCGCGATCGTCAAATTTGTTGAGCTGCAGCAGAGCTACGACTGTCTCTACTGCGTCGTGGATCTGCATGCGATCACGCAGCCGCAGGACCCGCAGACGCTCTGCGCGAACACGCGCGAGATCGCCGCGGCTTTCATCGCCTGCGGCATCGATCCGCAAAAGAACATCGTCTTCAACCAGAGCCTCGTGCCCGAGCATGCGGAGCTCGCCTGGGTCTTGAACTGCATCGCGCGCATCGGCTGGCTCAACCGCATGACGCAATTCAAGGACAAGGCCGGCAAGGACCGCGAGAACGCCTCCGTCGGCCTTTACGACTATCCGGTGCTTATGGCGGCCGACATTCTGCTCTACCGCGCGACGCATGTGCCGGTCGGCGAGGACCAGAAGCAGCATCTCGAGCTCGCGCGCGACATCGCGCAAAAATTCAACAACGACTTCGCCGAGTCGATCGCTCGCAACGGCTATCACGACGGGGTCTTCTTTCCGCTGCCGGAGCCGCTGATCTCCGGCCCTGCGACGCGCGTCATGAGCCTGCGCGACGGGACGAAGAAAATGTCGAAGTCGGAGGCCTCAGACTATTCGCGCATCAATCTTTCCGACGACGCGGACGCCATCGCGCAAAAGGTCCGCAAGGCCAAGACCGATCCCGAGCCTTTGCCGAGCGAGGAAGACGGCCTAGCGAGCCGGCCGGAGGCCGCCAATCTCATCGGCATTTTCGCGGCGCTCTCGGGACGCGGCAAGGCCGACGTGCTCGCGGAGTTTGGCGGCGCGAATTTCTCGGACTTCAAGAATGCGCTCGTCGATCTCGCGGTGGCGAAGCTCTCGCCGATCACTGCCGAGATGCGACGGATCACCGACGATCCGGCCTATGTCGACGGCGTGCTACGCGACGGCGCGCGCCGCGCCCGCGAGATCGCCCAGCCGAACATGGACGCGGTGAAGGATATTGTGGGGTTTTTGAGGTAGTCCGGGCGCGGTTGCAGCGTCCAGGAGAAAGTCATGTTCGATATTTCGCTGGGAACGGCCAACTTGCTTTACACCGTCTCGAACAGCTTCCTAATTTTGGGAGCAACATTGGTCTTAATGGGAACGGTTGGGAGCATTTGGGCAGGCAGTGTTCGTGAGCGCTACGCCGAGGCCGAGCAGGCGAGGCTTGAAGCAAAAGTTGTTTATAGGCACCTGTCCGATGCGCAGAAGGATGCCCTAATTCAAAAACTCAGGGCGTCTGACTGGACTAGCGCAGAAGTTATATGGCACGGGACTGGAGAGCCGGAATCATACGCTCGCGATTTGGCCACTGTTTTTGAGCGCGCAGGAATAAACACTCTCGTTCACACTCTAGGTCCGTTCATACCGAGCGCATGGGGACTTAATGTGATTATTACAGAAAATGGCGATTTTTCACGGCTCAAGCGCATGCTCGAGGAGGTTGGGATTGCTGTCGCTTTGGCGGAAACGAACGATACATTAGGAAGAAAAGATCATCCGACACCATTTGTTGGAACTCGCGAAGAGTGAGATTTCGTACCTCGTTACGCCAGATACTCCGCGCTTACAACCGAAGTCACGGCTGACCAAGGCTAAGCCAATATCGGTCGAGCTCGGTCAGCTTTTTTCCGGCGGTCTCCTGACGCCAATAGGCGCTGGCCTCTGGCTTGCGGCCGGATTCGATGAGGCTGCAGAGAAAGGTTTGACGCAGCAGCCCGACCTGCGCGTCGCTGCCGCCGCCGACCGTCACCGCCTCGATGACAGGCTCGAGCCGCGCCGCGCATTCGGCCGGCTCGCCGCGGCCGTAGGCCGCCGCCGCCTCGATCATTGCGAGGCCCGCACACCAGCTGCGCCGCGCTTCGGGATCGTCGGCTTCAAACCTCGCGCGGGCTCGCGCAATGCATCGCACAACCTGTTCCTCTTTTCCGGCGCGGGCGAGCGCGAAGACCTGATGGACGGTGATAAACGGCATGTAGCAATCCTCGATGCGCTGCGCGACGCTCTCGGCGAGCGACGGCCAGATGTCGTCGAGGCGACGGCCGGCCATTTCTAGGCGCCAGGCGAGGGCGATGGCGTCGAGCTGCTCCACGACGAGATCGGGCGTGACGCCCCAGACATGACTGCGCAACAACGCTTCCGCTTCGTCGAGCCCGAGTTGTTCGAGATGGGCGACCGCGAGATGCCAGGCGTTGTGGCAGTGGATGACGCGGCCGGCGCTCATCCAGAGCGGCAGGAGCGCTTCGAGCCGCCGAACGCCCGTCTCGGCCTCGCCGCGGCGCAGGTCGATGTGAGCGAGGCAATGATGCGCCCAGGGCACGCGAATATCTTGCGCGAGCGCCTCTTCGGCGAGCTGCTCCGCCGCATCGGCGTGTCCGCAGAGCTCATGCGCGAATCCATGCGCGGCGAGAAAGTCGGGATCGCCGGCGTTGGCGGCGGCGAGGCGCTCCATATGATGCAGGAAACGCGGACCCTCGTGCTGCTGGCCGAGAATGTAATAAATGAACTCGGCGATCTTGATGGCGAGGATGTCGCGTGGATAGGTTTCCGTCAAGCCTTCCAGAACCGCCACGGCGCCGAGGTGGTCCTTGCGCAGCCAGTGCGACAGCGCGCCGTGGAAACTCTTTTCGCGCTCGTTGGCGCAGCCGAGCAGCGCCCGGGCGGCGTCGAGATAGGCCTTCGCCGCCGTGTCCGCGTCCCGTGTCTGTCCGAAGAGGCAGAAGGCGGCGGCGCAGAGCGGGATCATCGGTGTTGCGGGAAATATTTTTGCCGCTTCAAATATGGCTTCCGCGCCGCGATCGATTCGCGAGAGCCGCGCCGTGAAGACATCGATCGCCGCAACCGCGGCCCTCGACTCGGCGTTAAGCGGCAAGCCTCTGTCATCTTTCATGTTCATTTCAATATCTCGACGATTCGAAGAAGAAAAACATTCACCCGAGAACCTCATCCTGAGGGCGCCCGAAGGGCGCGTCTCGAAGGATGAGAGTGGGGGAGCGACACTAGCTCCCCACCGACTCTGCAATGGCGCGCAGCTCAGTCGCGACGCTCGGATATTGTCTCGTCAGCCCTTCGACATCGCCGATCTCCGCGTCTCCTTGAACGACGCCGGGCCATGCGGTGCTCCCGCCGAGAAACCATCGCCCGTTCCCGACGAGTTGCGCCGTGTGAAAAGTGCTTCCGGGAATGAAAAACTGCACGCGCTGGCCAGCGGCAATATCCGGCCCGACGACGACGCGCTCGCTCGAACCGTCGTCCTTGAGCAGAAACAGCTCCAGCGGATCGCCGAGGTAATAATGGTAGAGCTGATCGTTTCGAATGCGGTGGAGGCGCACGGGCGCCGCGGGCGTTACGAGGAAATAGAGCGCGGAGCCGATGGGAGAGCTTCGAGCGAAGGGCATCCGCAGAGCGCCCTCGGGGAGCGTGTTCTTGGCGACATAGCTGATGCGCACCGAGCCGCACGTCGCGTTGGGCTCGAGCTGCAAGAGCTCGGTGATCTCATTGGCGGTCAGCTCTGAGGTCATTGTGTTTCCTTCCGGGCTTATGGCTTTTGCTCGGCCGCCCGCCGCCACTCGATCAGCCCCGCGGTCGAGGCGTCGAGATCGGCGGTCGGCCGCGCGGGATCGGCGACGATGGGCGTGAGACGATTGGCGAGCTCCTTGCCAAGCTCGACGCCCCATTGGTCGAAGGGGTTGATGTCCCAGATCACCGACTGCACGAAGACCTTGTGCTCGTAAAGCGCGACGAGGCGCCCCAGCGCGCGCGGATCGAGCCGCCGATAGATCAATGTGCTTGACGGCCGGTCGCCAGAAAAGACCTTATGCGGCGCGAGGCGCTCGATCTCGGCTTCCGACTTTCCTTCCTTGCGCAAGAGCGCCTTCGCTTCTTCAAGCGTGCGCCCGCGCATGAAGGCTTCGCTCTGCGCCAGACAATTGGCAAAGAGCAGGTCGTGATGATGCTCGTCAGCCGCCACGGGCTCGGCGGCGATCAGAAAGTCGATCGGGACGACATCGGTCCCCTGGTGCAGAAGCTGGAAGAAGGCGTGCTGGCTACTGGTCCCCGGCTCGCCGAAGATGATGGGACCCGTCTCGGTCTCGACCTTCGAGCCGTCGCGCCGCACGGATTTGCCGTTCGACTCCATGTCGAGCTGTTGCAGATAGGCGGGAAAGCGCGCGAGGCGCTGGTCGTAGGGGATGACGGCATGGATGGCGCGCCCCAGCGCATTGCGGTGGAAAACGCCGAGTAGCCCCATCAGCGCCGGGATGTTTCGCTCAATCGGCGCCGTGCGAAAATGCTGGTCCGCATCGAAGCCGCCTTGTAGAAAGGCGGTGAAATGTTCCGGGCCGACGGAGATGGCGAGCGCCAATCCGATCGCCGACCAGAGCGAATAGCGCCCGCCGACCCAGTCCCAAAACCCGAAGACGCGATCCGGCGCGATGCCGAATTCGGCGACCTTGTCGAGCCGCGTCGAAACAGCGGCGAAATGCCGCGTGACGGCGGCTTCGCCGAGAGCGTCGACGACGCGCGCGCGGGCGCTCGCGGCGTTGGCCATCGTCTCCTGCGTCGTGAACGTCTTGGAGGAGACGATAAACAGCGTGCGTGCGAGATCGAGCGTGGCGAGCGTCTCAGAGAGATCGGCGCCATCGACATTGGCGACGAAATGCGTGCGCGGTCCTTCGCCGCGATAGGGCGAGAGCGCGCGGCAGGCCATCGCGGGACCCAAGTCCGAGCCGCCGATGCCGATATTGACGACGTCGGTGAAACGCTCGCCCTGCGCGGGCTTTGCCGCGCCCGTTCGGACGGCGCGCGCAAAGTTCAACACCTTCTCGCGCTCGCGTTCGATCTCACTCCGTACGTCGACGCCGCCGATGCGGATGGGCTTGCCGGAGAGATCGCGCAACGCCATGTGCATGGCGGCCCGGCCCTCCGTGTTGTTGACGGATTTACCGGAAAACAGTGCGTCACGCCGCGTCTCGACATGGCGCGCGCGTGCGAGTGCAACGAGCAGCTGGACGGTCTCGCTCGTAATCTTGTGCCTCGAGAAGTCGAAGAGGAGGCCGTCGATCTCGACGGAGAATTCCTTGGCGCGCCCGGGGTCGCGCGCGAAGAGGTCGCGGGCGCGAAGCGGTTCGAGAGCGCCGGCGTGGGACTTCAGAGCGGCGAGGGCTTCGTGAAAGCTCATGTCGGTTGGCCTCGGCAGGTGTTGATTTGGTGAACGAAAGCAAGGATTCACGACGGGAGCGCGACGGCGCTGCGATCGGCAGAGTGCTCGAGAAGGCGAGACCACTCTGCTGCAGCGCGGGACGAGAGACGATAATTATGACAATTTTTCCTCTGTATTATGACGAAAATATATGAACAATGTCGCGTCACGATGACAAACTCAAGAAACCTTCAGCCCGTGAATCACATTCCCTTCGTCGACGTGCGTGCCGGGGGGCCGATCGCTCATGCGCTGTCCCGTCTGGAAGCCGCCGCTGCGTTGCGCGACTATTGCGTAGCGCCCATGCCGCGCTGGGGGCGCGGAGTTTGCCTCGCATCGATCGACCGGCTTGCAGGGCGCTGGCTCAAGAGTTCGGTTTCCGCCTATGGCGAGGAGCTGCAGCTCATCTCGACGATTCTCGGATTTCCGGGGACGCTGACCCTCAACATGTCTTATCTCTTCGCCTGCACCACCTCCGCGAGCCTCTCTGCGGACGGGCGGCCGATGATCCGCCGCTCCCTCGACTGGCCCTTCGGCGGACTCGGGCGCTGCGTCGAGATCGCGTGGCAAGCCGGCGCGGCTGGCGAGTTTTACAACGCCACTTGGCCCGGCGCGGTCGGCGTGCTGAGCGCCACGGCGCCCGGACGCTTTTGCGCGGTGATCAATCAGGCGCCGATGCGGCGGCGCGCGCCGGGTCTCGTCGCCCTGCCTTTCGACGCCTCGATAAACCTCGCCTGTGCGCTGCTACGCGAGGACGGCTGGCCGCCCGACCATCTGCTGCGCTACGCCTTCGAGACCTGCGAGACTTTTGAGGAGGCGCTCCGCCTGCTTGCGCACGAGCCCTTGGCGCGCCCAGCGCTCTTCACCCTCGCGGGCGTGCGGCCGGGGGAAATCGCCGTCGTCGAGCGCACCGAGCACGAGGCCCGCATTGTGCGCGGCCCGGTGACCGTCACCAATGACTGGCAGATTCCGCGGCGTGGCTGGAAAGGTCGCATGGGGCTGGAAAACAATGCGGACCGCCGACGCTCGATCGAGAAGACCCATGCGGATGACCCGCGCTTCTCCTGGGTGGTCCCTCCTGTCTTGAACCACACGACGCGTCTCGTCGTCGAGATGTCGGCCGCAGAAAGAGGGACGCTCGTCGCGCGCGGCTACGAAACGGCAAGCTGGCGTAAGCTGCCGACGCCGGCGACGCGCGACTTCGACCTGAGAGACGCCACGCCGCTCGCGGCCTGATCGATCGCTCAATGGCCTTGGGCGTGCTGGCCCTTCTCGCAGCCTTTGCTATGGTGCGCCTCCGTGTTTGGCGAGGCGCAGGGTACATGACTTTCGCCGCGAGACTTCTTCTGTTGGACGCTGCGCTTGACGTGCTCCTCCCCCTTGATGGCGAGCGCGCCCGCGCGGCGCCGATCCTGCAAGACGTGATCCTGCAGGACCCGGAGGCGCGCCTGGCGAACCCTGTCGCAGACGCGGCCGAGTTTTGTCTGCCGGGTTGGCGGCTCAACTTCCACAATCGCTGCGTGCCAAAACGCCGGCGCTGGTGGTTTCGTTGAAGCGAAATCTTTGGATTCGCAAACGAAGCGAACGCGAAACGAATTATTTCACTTGCGAATTCGCTTGACGCGAAGCGCAATGCAAAAAATGCACGAGGCTGAGATGAGCGCGAACGACCCGTGGCCCAGCGAAATCCGCCGAGAGGACGACGGCCGGCGCCTCGTCGTCGTCTTCGAGGACGGCGCGCGCTTCTCGCTTACGGCCGAACATCTGCGCGTGAGGAGCCCCAGCGCCGAAGTGCGCGGGCATGGCGACGCCGAGCGCAAAACCGTTGGCGGGAAGCGCAACGTCCGCATCCTCACGGTCGCGCCGGTGGGAAATTATGCGGTGCGTCTCGACTTCGACGACGGCCATTCGACCGGCATCTACACCTGGCGCGAGCTTTTCAAGCTTGGCTCTGCCGGCGAGCGGGATTTCGCGCTTTATCAAGAAGAGCTCGTCGCCAAGGGCCTGGACCGAGATCATCCGGGCGAGGCGTGACAGCCTCCGTTCACGCTTCGGCGGTCGTTGGATCGATCCTTCGTTTGATCTCGCTGATCTTGTTCGCTGGAAAGCCGCCTTGCTCCGCGTGCTTGCGAATGAGGGCCTCATTCGGGGCGATATAGACGCAGTAAAGCTTGTCGTCCGTGACGTAGCTTTCGACCCATTGGACGTCCGGGCCAAGGTTGCGCAGGACCGAGCAGGATTTCTGCGAAATGGCCTGCAGATCACTCGCCGTGAGTTTCCCTGCGCCGGGAATGTCGCGCTCGATGATATATTTCGGCATTCGTTCCTCCCTCATTGTTTTTGATTTTTGCAGAGCGGATTCCGTTTCAGACTAGCCCGCTCGCGATGTTCACGGTCAGCCCGAGGATCGCGAGATTATAGAAGAAGGCGAGCGTCCCATGCAGCGCGGTGAGCAGGCGCATCGGCCGTGAGGTTGTCTCGACGTCGGCTGTCTGCGAGGCGAGCCCGATCACGAAGGCGTAATAGAGAAAATCGACATAGCTCGGGTCTTCATGACCGGGAAAGTGCAATCCGCCCCTGTCCCTGCGCCGCCGCGCAGGATCGAGATCGACTTCGTCGTAGAATTCGTGCGCATAATGAAAAGCGAAGGTCAGATGCATGAAGGTCCAGCTGTCGAGGACCGTCAGCACGGTCAGGCCGAGATGCAGCGCCTTTGACCAGCCTGTCAGGTTTTTCACCGGCCCGAGTTCAAGCAGGATCGCGCCCATGGAGGCGCAGGCGACGCCGACTGCGAGCAGCAGGATGATGGTCCGGCCTTCGTCGAGACTTTTTGCGCGCTGGCGCACGGTTTGGGGGTCGGCCTTGGCGATGAGATTGGCGGAGGACGCCAAATAGCTGAGCACCGCGATGTTCCAGGCGATCAGCGCCCGCGTCGCGATGCGCATGTGCTGCGGCAGGATCACGCCGATCGCGACGCCAAGGATCGCGCAGATCAAGAGGCGCGGGCGCGTCCAGACGACGCGGAAAGGTTTCAGCAGCGCCGATCGCGACCGAGCTTCCTCCTCGTCGTCATTCGCTGGCTCGTCCATGCCGGACATCTTTAGCTCTTCCGCGCCGCGACGAAGACAGCCGCATTTTTCAAAAGCTGCGTCGCTGCCCCGAGTCCGGTCGCGTCCAGCGCGGCGATCGCCTCCTCGACGAGTTGGTCTCGGCGCGCCATCGCTCCATCGAGTCCCAGAAGCGAGACGAGCGTCGCCTTGCCGCGCTCGGCGTCCTTCCCGGCGCGTTTTCCGAGCGCCGCCGTGTCCCCTTCAGCGTCCAATATGTCGTCGGCGACCTGAAAAGCCGCGCCGAGCGCCGCGCCATAGCGCGACAGGGCCTGCGCCTGAGCCCCGCTCGCCTGGCCGAGGATCGCGCCCGCATCGACCGCAAAGCGCAGCAGCGCGCCGGTCTTCATCGCCTGCAGGGTCAGGATTTCATCCTGGGACAGCGGACGTCCGGCGGATTTCGGCCTCGAGGTCGAGCGCCTGACCGCCGACCATGCCGCCAAGCCCGGCGGCGCGCGCCAAAGCGAGCACGAGCTTCGCGCGCACCTGCGCTTCTAGATGCGTCGGCGCGTCGGCGAGCACGTCGAAGGCGTAGGTGAGCAGGCCGTCGCCCGCCAGAATCGCGGTCGCCTCGTCGAAAGCCTTATGCGTCGTGGGGCGGCCGCGGCGAAGATCGTCGTCGTCCATCGCTGGCAGATCGTCATGCGCGAGCGAATAGCAGTGGATCATCTCCAGCGCGCAGCCGACCCGCAGCGGCGCCTCGCCCGTGACGCCGAAGAGCCTTGCGGATTCGATGACGAGAAAGGGCCGCAGCCGCTTGCCGCCGCCAAGCGACGCGTAGCGCATGGCCTCGAGCAGCCGCGCCGGCCGCGCGATCTCGCCCTTGAGCGGAGCCGGTCCCAGCAGGCCCTCCAGCGCGACCTCGACGCGCTGCGCGGCCTCGTCGAGGCGGTGGGAGAAATCTTTCGCGTCAGTCATGCGGCGCCCTTTTTGGGCCCCCTCCCCAACCCTCCCCCGCCATAGCCCGTCTTTAGACGGGCGTCGTGCGACGCCCTATGGCGGGAGAGGGAGTTTGATTCCGCGCCTCATCGAGTTTTCGCGTAACGTCGGCAGGCAACTCTCCCGCAGAGCGGGGGAGGGTGCGGGAGGGGGCATTTCAAACCCTCGCCACCCCTAACCCGCGGCGAGCGACTTCTCCAAATCCTTGGCGATCTGCTCGGGCGTGTCGTTGGGCGCATAGCGCTTCGTCACGTTTCCCTTCGCGTCGACGAGGAATTTGGTGAAATTCCATTTGATCGCCTCTGTGCCCAGAAGCCCGGGCTTCTCGCCTTTGAGGAAGCGGTAGAGCGGATGCGCGCCGTCGCCATTGACCTCGATCTTCGACAACATCGGGAAGGTTACGTCGTATTTCGTCGAGCAGAATTTCGCGATCTCCGCCTCGTTCCCCGGCTCCTGATGGCCGAATTGATCGCAGGGAAAGCCCAGCACGACGAGGCCCTTGGGCGCGAATTTGCGATAAAGCGCCTCGAGCCCCTTATATTGCGGGGTGAAACCGCATTGGCTCGCGACATTGACGATGATTAGCGTCTTGCCGGCAAATTCGGAAAGCTTGTGCGGCGCGCCGTCGATGCCGCGCGCTTCGATGTCGTAGATGCTGGTCATGGGCCTCTCCGCCGTTTGAGTTTCGCGCATTTTGCCAGAAAAGAGCGGGCGCGTCATTTCCCTGGCCGGACGAGCAGGATCTTATAGGACGCGTCGAAATAATCGGGGACGTCGCAGCGTGTGAGCGCCGTGTCCTTAAGCAGCAGGCGGGGAATCCAGGCGGCGCCGAAGCCCGCCTGCGCCTGCGCGAGCAGCGCTTCCGCCGAGGCGCTCTCGCAGACGGGCGGGGCGTCGATGGTCGCACCATGCCGCGACAGCATGGTCGCAATTTCCGCCCCATAGCTCGTGCCCGGCGCATAGACCATGAGCCGGCCTTTCAGGCGTCCCGCCTTCGAGCCTGACCGAGGCCGCACACTCCCCTGTGGCGACGAGCATGAGCCTGTCCTCGGCGATTTCCTCCGTCCTGCAGCCCCTGCAGCGCCTCGTCGTCGCCGAAATGCGGCACGAGCGCGAGGTCGGCCTGCCGGCGCCGCAGCGCGCCCAGGCACCCGTGATCGAGGCGACGATGAGCGAATAATTCTCCAGGCCCCGCTCGGCGATCCAGACTGGCAGCAGCGTCGCGGCGAGCGTGTTGGTCGCATAGACGCGCAGCGATTTCTTGAAGACGCTGGAGGCGCTGAGCACGGCGCGGCGCGCGTCGAAAATTTCTTCGCGCAACCGGCGCGCCCTGGCCAAAAACTCCTCGCCCGCGGGGGTGAGCGCCACGGGCCGGGTCTCGCGGTCGAAGAGCGCCGCCCCGAGCCATTCCTCCAGGCGCTGCACGCGCCGGCTATAGGCCGACTGCGTGGTGAAGCGGATTTCGGCGGCGCGGGTGAAGTTCCGCGTCTCGGCCAGCGCCAGGAAATCGTCGATCCAGAGCAGCTCCATAATGCAAAAAATGCATCAAATAATCGAAAATGGCAATTGGATTTCCGGGCCGGGCTCGCGTTAAATGCATGGCGTTGAGGGAAAGAGAGCAAGCCATGGACCGCCAGCCAAACATTTTCGTCAGGGAAACCACCGAGCACGGTCCGCTGGCCCTACTGCCCAAGACGGTGCGGCTCCTCAGCGGAACCCTCCTCAAGCCGCGCAAGACCCCGAGGCTATCTGCGAATTCGAGGTTCTAGCCGGCAACGCTGCTTATCAGAAGGGCGAGCACTTCTTTCTCACTCCCGCCCGCGCCCGCCGGGCTTACCTCGAAGCCGGGGCCTGAGGGTCCCGGTTTTTTTCAGCTCTTCCGCGGCAGATTGCGGGATTTCGGGGATAGGGGCTATCGGCGCGGGATATGGGGGAACATCGGTGGATATCCGTGACAAGCCCGTCTTTCGCTATAATCGTCAGCCTCGAAGAACGCGCGCTCGCGCCGATTACTGCGCTGGGTGACGTGATGCGGGCGATACGGGTCATGCGGCGATCGTAAAGAGAAACCGGAAAAGGGGAAAGGCGCGCCTGTCACCGTAATCCGGGGCCAACGGCTCCGGCGGCTTCTATAACGTCGATTTCCAGAACGAGGCACTAATATCCTTTATGGCGGAAAAATCGTTGGGATCTAGCGGATACAAGCTAACTCCAACACCAATTTTTCCGGACAATAGGCGTCGATAAAAGTCAATGGTGCCTCCACCACTGAGGTCTCCGGTGATGAGGCTTCCGTGTCCGCGTGGCTCAATCGTGAAACCGGCAGAACGCAGAATGCTCTCTGAGTTGTCAAACGACATCCCGATTTTTATATATTGCTTGACCAGGGGTGAAATATCGTTCGCGGGTCCCGATCCTGGTCCAGGCCCCCTGATCCCGCTTTCGCCGCCTCTCCGCTCATATTCCGCGTCGATGGCGGCCCGCAACTGGCTGCCCTGTTCGGCTAAGCTCTGATCTCGCGTCATTTTTGTCTGCGCTTTCGGCTCAACCACCTGATCGGCCGATAGTCGCGTCCCGTCCTCCGCGGCCATCGCGTGAGACATAGCTGTGGCTGCGAAGACCGCCGCCCGAGCAACAAATTGCACGAAATAACATCTCATCATCGTAAGGCCGCCCCACTAACCTGCGCCGCTTGCGGCTTGCAGAAGGAGTTACAGTGACAGGCCCGCAATCCGCCTTCTTCCAAACTCACGCCTTCTGCGGCAGATTGACCCGCAGGTGCAGCTCCCGCAGCTGCTTCGACGTCGCCTCGGCGGGGGCGCTCATCAATAGGTCCTCGGCGCGCTGGTTCATCGGGAAGAGGGTGACCTCGCGCAGATTCTGCTCGCCGGCGAGCAGCATCACGATGCGGTCGAGCCCCGCCGCCATGCCGCCGTGCGGCGGCGCGCCATATTGGAATGCGCGATACATGCCGCCGAAACGCTGCACGACCTCCTCCTCGCCATAGCCCGCGATCTCGAAGGCGCGCACCATGGCTTCGGGCCTGTGGTTGCGCACGCCGCCCGAGGCGATCTCGAAGCCGTTGCAGGCGATGTCGTACTGGAACGCCTTGATCTGCAGCGGGTCCATCGTGTCGAGCGCGTCGAGCCCGCCCTGCGGCATCGAGAAGGGATTGTGCGAGAAATCGACCTTCTTCTCGTCCTCGTTCCACTCGAACATCGGGAAGTCGACGACCCAGCAGAATTCGAAGCTGTCGGTCTCGCGTGACGTTGAGCTCGGAGCCGATGCGCAGCCGCGCCTGGCCGGCGAGCTTCGCCGCCGCCGTCTCCTCGCCAGCCGAAAAGAACACGGCGTCGCCCGCCCTCACGCCGGCTTTCGCCGCGATGGCGGCCTGGACCTCCGCGGGGATGAATTTGGCGATCGGCCCCTTCCCCACAATCGCGCCTTTTTCGTCCTCGAAGATCACATAGCCAAGCCCCGGCGCCCCTTCGCTGCGCGCCCAGTCGTTGAGCTTGTCGAAGAAGCTTCGCGGCTCCTTGGCCGCGCCGGGCGCAGGGATCGCGCGCACGACCTTGCCCTTGAAGGCCTTGAACGACACGTCCTCGCGCGAGAACTCCTGGGACACGTCTACGATGAGCAGCGGATTGCGCAGGTCCGGCTTGTCGGTGCCGTATTTGAGTATCGCCTCGGCATAGGGAATGCGCGGCCAGGGGCCGGGGCGCACGGTCCGTTCACCCTTGAAGAGGTCGAAGACGCCGTGGATCACGGGCTCTAGCGCCGCGAAGACGTCCTCCTGCGTCACGAAGCTCATCTCGACGTCGAGCTGATAGAACTCGCCCGGAAGGCGGTCCGCGCGCGGGTCCTCGTCGCGAAAGCAGGGCGCGATCTGGAAATAGCGGTCGAAGCCCGCCATCATCAAAAGCTGCTTATATTGCTGCGGCGCCTGCGGCAGCGCGTAGAACTTGCCGGGGTGAATGCGCGAGGGCACAAGGAAGTCGCGCGCGCCTTCGGGCGAAGAGGCGGTTAGAATCGGCGTCTGGAACTCGAAAAAGCCTTGCGCCTTCATGCGAGCGCGCAACTCGTCGATCACTCTCCCACGCAGCATGATGTTGGCGTGAAGCTTCTCGCGGCGCAGATCGAGAAAGCGGTATTTGAGCCGCGTCTCTTCCGGATAGGGCTGATCGCCGAAGACGGGCAGCGGCAGCTCGGCGGCCGGGCCCAGCACCTCGATCTCGCGCACATAGATTTCGATGGCGCCAGTCGGCATCTCGGCGTTCTCGGTTCCGGCCGGGCGCTTGCGCACTTCGCCGTCGAAGCGCGCCACCCACTCCGAACGCAGCTTCTCGGCCTGCGCGAAGGCGGGGGAGTTCGGGATCGACGACGCATTGCGTCATGCCATAATGGTCGCGCAGGTCGACGAACAGCACGCCGCCGTGGTCGCGGATCCGATGGCACCAGCCGGAGAGGCGGGTTTTTTCGCCGATATGGGCGTCGCGGAGCTCTCCGCAATTATGCGAGCGATAACGATGCATATGTCTTCTTGCCAAGATTGCGGCGAAGGCCGCGATGGGCGCGGAAGAGCGCATGGCGGCGGGGGCCTGTCAAGCGCCGCGGCGCGACGGCGCTGTCTGAGCCGGCGTCGCGCGAGCGCTTCCAAATATCGGTCTCGCGTCTAATTGGATCTCTTGACCCGCGAGAAGGCGGCTTTGCGCCGGGCGTCACGGCGGAAAACGGGGAGGGCGGCGGGATGTTACGCAAGCTCTTGATTTTGTCATCAGCGCAGTTCTGGCGGCGTTGGCGGCCGATGCGTCGGCGGCCCGTCGCTCCGTCTCGCGGGACGAATGGCTGCCAGGGGCTGGATTGCGCTATGGATGGGGCGCCGATGGCCCAGGCTATTATGGCTTCGCAGTTCCCTATCATCGCGACTACGGTCACGACTACTATGGATCCGCTTTCCCAAGCGACTTCGTCCCCCGCAACCCCAGCGAATGCGGCGACGGCTGCCCCGTCTATAGCGTCACCGTTCGCAGCGTCCGCTGGTGAAGCGTGGCGACACGGGTTTGTGAGCGCTCGCGCTATTTCTTGAAGAAGGCGTCGGCTGCGGCTTGCGCCGCGCGCTTGGCGTCCCGCGCGGCCTCGAGGCGCGCGATCTCCTCGCGCAGCAGCGAGATGCGTTCGTCGAGCTCGCCGACCGAAATCTCGTCGAGCTTCTGGCCGATCTCATGCGCCGGCTTCTTGCGCGGCGCCTCATCCGGATCTTCCTTCACTTTCGGTCGCCTTAACGATATTCGCGCCGGTCGTCGCAGCCAGGGTTAAAGCTGTGTTAAGCTTTTCGGGTCCGTGAGACCAGCAAAATTGAAACGACGGCGGCGGGTCCCGTCCTTTCGCGCAACGCCCCTGGAAGGAGCGCAGCATGACGCTAATCAGCGGTTCGCCGCAGCCGCACGACATTGGCCACGCTATCGCGCATCTGCGCTCGCGCTGGCCGTGGTTCGGGGCCTTCGGGGCGATTGCGGCGCTGCTCGGCGTCGCCTCGCTCGTGCTCGTCAACGCGGCGACTCTCGCTTCGGTCTATGTGATCGCGATCTTCGTCATCGTCATCGGCGGGCTCGACATTTCTCTCGCGCTGCACGCGCATCGCTGGACGAGCCGCCTGCTCACCGGCGGCGTGGGCCTGCTCTATATCGTGGTCGGCTCCTTCGCGCTCGCCAATCCGGAAGTTAGCGCCGCTGGGCTGACGCTGCTGCTCGGCGTGTCTCTCACGGTGACGGGGGCTTTGCGGCTTTTCCTCGCGTCGAGGCTGCCGGAAGGGCCGCGATGGCAGGTCGGCGTCGCCGGCGCGCTGACCACCTTGCTCGGAATCCTGATCGTGGTCGGCTGGCCGCAGAACTCGCCCTATGTGCTCGGCCTCTTCCTCGCCGTCGACATGATGATGTACGGCGCCGGCCAGCTCGCTTTCGCGATGTTTTTGCGTCGGCGCTTCAAACCCGTCGTTTGACCCCGAGCCTGCGCGCGTCGATTGGCCATGACCAAATGGTGTTACAGCTTTCGCCAAGGTGAAGCGGAGGGCGGCGCCACGCTCCCCGATATCCTCGGCTCAAAAGGAGCAGGTCTCGCCGAGATGGCGCGGCTTGGGCTGCCCGTGCCGCCAGGCTTCACGATCTCATCGGAGGCGTGCCGGATTTTTCACGCGCATGCCGGCCAGACGCCGCCGGGACTTTCCGAGGCCGTCGACGCGGCGCTGAAAAAGCTCGCGGCGGACGCCGGACACGCCTTCGGCGATCCGAAATGGCCGCTGCTCGTCGCGGTGCGGCCGAGCGGGCGCGTGTCGACGCCCGGACTGATGGGCACGGCGCTCAATATCGGCTTGAACGATGAGACGGTCACGGCTTTGGCTCAGGCTTGCGGCGACGAGCGCTTCGCCTACGACTGCTATCGCCGTCTCGTGGAGCTTTTCTGCTGCGTCGCGCTCGACCACGAGCATCACGAATTCGAGGAGCCGCTAGAGGAATTCAAGGAGGCGAAGGGCTATGCGCGCGACATCGAGCTCTCCGCCGCGGACTGGCGCGAGATTCTCGCGCGCTATTTCGAGATCGCGAAAGGGGGCTTTCCTCAGGATCCGCGTGAGCAGCTCTGGGCCGCGATCCGGGCGGGCTTCCTTTCCTGGCGCAGCCCGCGCGCGCAGACCTACCGCGCGCTGCACGAGATTCCCGAAGATCTCGGCGTCGCTGTCGTCGTTCAGGCGATGGTTTTCGGCAATATCGGCGGCGACAGCGGCGCCGGCGTCGCCTTCTCGCGCAATCCCTCGACCGGAGCGCGCGAAATCTTCGGCGAATATCTGCCGAACGCGCAAGGCGAGGATCTGACCTCGGGCCTGCGCACGCCCCTGCCGATACGAAAGGACGCCAAAAAGCCCGAGGGCGACGCGCTGGAGACGCTGCTGCCGCAAGCCTTTGCTGAGCTCGGCCGATGCGCGGCGAGCGTCGAGCGGCATTGCCGCGACATGCAGAACTTGGAGTTCACGATCGAGGGCGGGCGGGTGTGGATGCTGCAGACGAAAACGGGAAAGCGCACCACGCCCGCCGCGCTGAAAATCGCCATCGACACGGCGAATGAGGGTCTCATCGACCGTGACGCTGCGATTTGCCGCGTCGAGCCCGCCTCGCTCGATCAGCTGCTGCATCCGACGATCGATCCGAGCGACCGGCCGCTCGTGCTCGCAAGCGGCTTGCCCGCCTCGCCCGGCGCGGCCTGCGGCGAGATCGTCTTCTCGAACCGCGACGCCGAGAGCCTCGCCGCGCTCGGCCGCAAATCCATCCTCGTGCGCATCGAGACGAGCCCGGACGACATCGCCGGCATGCATGCGGCGGACGGTGTGCTGACGGCGCGCGGCGGCATGACCTCGCATGCGGCGGTCGTCGCGCGCGGCCTGGGAAAGCCCTGCGTCACTGCGGCGACCGGTCTGCGTATTGATTACGAGGATCAAAGCTTCACGGTCGGCGGACGCCGCTTCGTCAAGGGCGACCTGATCACGCTCGACGGCTCTTCCGGCAGGGTCATGGCGGGCGCGGTGCGCATGCTGCGTCCTGCGCTCACGGGCGAATTCGCGACGCTGATGAGCTGGGCGGATGAGGCGCGGCGCCTGCGCGTGCGCGCCAACGCCGAGACGCCTGCGGATGCGCGCGCCGCGCTCAAATTCGGCGCCGAGGGCATCGGTCTCGCGCGCACAGAGCATATGTTTTTCGAGGGCGAGCGCATCGTCGCGGTGCGCGAGATGATTTTGGCCGACGGCGCGAACGGCCGGCGCGCCGCGCTCGCCAAGCTGCTTCCGATGCAGCGCGAGGATTTCAAGGAGCTCTTCGAGATCATGGCGGGGCTTCCCGTTACGATCCGCCTGCTCGATCCGCCGCTGCACGAGTTCCTGCCCAAGACCGATCTGGAGCTTGCGAGCGTCGCCAAGGCAATGGGCGCCGATCCGGCAAAGCTCAACAAGCGCGCGCAGGAACTTTCCGAATCCAATCCGATGCTGGGCTTTCGCGGCGTGCGCCTCGCCGTCGCCTTTCCCGAGATCGTGGACATGCAGGCGCGCGCGATTTTCGAGGCGGCCATAGAGGCGGCCATAGAGAGCGGCAAGCCGACGCATGTCGAGATCATGGTTCCGCTGGTCTTCGCGAAGGCGGAGCTCGATCTCGTCAAGGTGCGCATCGAGGCGACCGCGAAGGCCGTTGAGAACGAGACCGGGATCGCCTCGCGCTATCGCGTCGGCGCGATGATCGAATTGCCGCGCGCGGCGCTGCTCGCCGGCGACATTGCGCGCTCGGCGGAGTTCCTCTCCTTTGGCACCAACGATCTGACGCAGACCACCCTCGGCATCTCGCGTGACGACGCTGGCGCCTTTCTCAAATCCTATGTGGCCAAGGGCGTGCTGCCGATCGACCCCTTCGTGACGCTCGACGCCGCCGGCGTCGGTGAGCTGATCGCGCTCGGCTGCGAGCGCGCGCGGCGCGCGCGGCCGGACATCACGCTCGGGGTCTGCGGCGAGCATGGCGGCGATCCGAACTCGATCGCGTTCTTTGAACGCATCGGCGTGGATTATGTTTCCTGTTCGCCCTTCCGCGCCCCAATTGCGCGGCTTTCCGCAGCGCAGGCCGCGCTGGGGCGTTCCAAAAATGAAAGGCTCGACGAATGAGCGAGGAGATTTCGCCGCATGGCATTCTCGAAATCGGCATGGGTTTCTGGGGCTCGAAGACGCTGCTCTCGGCGGTCGAGCTCGGGCTTTTCACCGAGCTCGCCAAGGGGCCCGCCGATCTTGCGACGCTGCAACAGAAGCTTGGGCTGCATGAGCGCAGTGCGCGCGACTTTCTCGACGCGCTTGTCGCGATGAAGCTCTTGGAGCGTGAGAAGGGCCTTTATTCCAACACGCCGGAGACGGATCTCTTTCTGGATCGCGGCAAGCCGAGCTATGTCGGCGGTCTGTTGGAGATGGCCAGCGCGAGGCTCTATGCGCATTGGGACCATTTGACGGAAGCGCTCCAAACCGGCCGCCGGCAGGCCGAAAACAAGGAGTCGGACGATGTCTTCGCCTCGCTCTACGCCGACGAGAAGCGCCTGGAGGGCTTTCTCTCCGCGATGAGCGGCGGCAGCCTGGGCCCGGCGCGCGCCATGGCCGAGAAATTTCCCTGGAGCCAATACGAAAGCTTCGTCGACGTCGGCCCCGCGCAGGGCATGCTGCCGGCGACGATCGCGCGCGCGCATCCGCATCTCTCCGGGGCGGGCTTCGATCTGCCGGCTGTGAAGCCGATTTTCGAGCGCTTCATTGCAAGCCAGGGATTGACCGAGCGCGTGCGATTCATTTCGGGCGATTTCTTCACCGACAATCTGCCGAGCGCCGACGTGATCGTGATGGGCCACATCCTGCACGACTGGGATCTGGCTCAAAAACGCATGCTGCTCGCCAAGGCTTATGACGCCTTGCCGAAGGGCGGCGCGCTGATCGTTTATGAATTGATGATCGACGACGAGCGCCGCGAGAACGTCCACGGCCTGCTCATGAGCCTCAACATGCTGATCGAGACGCCCGGCGGCTTCGACTACACCGGCGCCGACTGCAAGGAATGGATGCGCGCGGCGGGTTTTTCGTCGGTGCGCGTCGAGCCGCTCGTCGGGCCGACCTCGATGGCGGTGGGGGTGAAGTAGGGGAGCCAACTGGTTGCTGCGCAAACTCAGTTTTGCGCGCGCTCCTCTCTCCCCGCAAGCGGGGAGGGGGAATCCGGCTCACTCCCCCGCGAGCGCCATGTCATCGCGGTGGATCAGCTCGTCGGGGCCCTTGAAGCCCAAGATGCTCTCGATGTCCTTCGACGAACGGCCGATGATCTGCGCCGCATCGGAAGCGTCATAGGTCGCGAGTTCCTCGCCCGATCTCGGCGCCATTGGGGTCGCGGATCAATATGCAATCGCCTCTTGCGAAGCCGCCTTCGAGCCTTGTGACGCCCGCCGGCAGCAGGCTCTTGCCTTTCATCAGCGCAGCGGTCGCGCCCGCGTCGAGATGCGCCGCGCCCTTCGGCGCGAGCGAGCCGGCGATCCATTTCTTGCGCGCGGTGAGCGGGTTGGATGGCGAAAGAAACCAGCTGCAGCGCGCGCCATTCGCGATGCGCTTCAAAGGCGAGGGCTCCCGTCCGTCGGCGATGACCATATGCGCGCCGCCGGACGTCGCGATCTTCGCCGCCTCGATCTTGGTGCGCATGCCGCCGCGCGAGAATTGCGAAGCCGCGCCGCCGGCCATGGCCTCGATCTCCGGCGTGACGCGCGCGATGATCGAAATATGCTCGGCCTGCGGGTCCTCGCCGGGCGGCGCGGTGTAGAGACCGTCGACGTCGGAGAGCAGCACCAGAAGGTCCGCCGAAACCATGCTCGCGACGCGCGCGGCGAGCCGGTCGTTGTCGCCGTAGCGGATTTCGGCGGTGGCGACCGTGTCGTTCTCGTTGACGATCGGCACGGCGCCGAGACCGAGCAAGCGGGTCACACACTCCCGCGCGTAGAGATAGCGGCGGCGCTCTTCCGTGTCGCCGAAGGTGACGAGAATCTGCCCCGCGACGAGGCCGCGCTCGGCGAGCGTATGCGCCCAGAGGCGCGCGAGCTCGATCTGGCCGACGGCGGCCGCCGCCTGGCTGTCCTCGAGCGCGAGCGGCCCGGGCGGCAGCCCGAGCACGCTGCGCCCCAGCGCCACCGCGCCCGAGGAGACGACGAGCGTCTCGGCGCCGCGCTGGCGCAAGCCGGCGAGATCGTCGGCGAGGCCTTCGAGCCAGTCGCGCCGCACGCTCGCGCCGCCGGGCTCGACGAGGAGCGATGAGCCGACCTTGACGACGATGCGGGAGAAGGAGTTGAGCTTGGGCAAGGGCGAGGGCTCAGAAGTTGGGGATGCGTTCGGGTAACATACGGGCCGTTGCAGCGACAAGGCGCGGGCGGACGACGTCTTGTTGCGTCGTCTCAGCCGGCATAGGCTCTAGCGATCGGAAAGGGGACAGGTCCCATGAAGCACGTCGTCTTATGGATGCAGGCCGTCGCTCTCTGCTGGGCCTTTGCTGCGGCGGCTCAGACGCCGGCGCAGGAGCCGCCGCCGCCCGTTGTGACAGAGCCCGAAGGCTACCGCATGGAGAATTATCACGCGCCGACGCCAGCGACGCTGAACGGCGCGACGGTCGTCGACACGCCGCAGGCCTTCGACCTCTGGACGCGCAAGGCCGCCGTCTTCATCGACGCGATCTCACGGCCGAAGCGCCCTGCCGATCTCCCGCCCTATCAGCCCTGGTCGGCGGAACCGCGCCGCGACATTCCGGGCAGCCTTTGGCTCGCCGATACGGGCTTCGGCGAACTCTCGCCCGAGGCTCAGCGCTATTTCGAGACGGGACTCGCGCGCGCGACGGGCGGCGACAAGTCCAAACCCATCGTCTTTTATTGCCGCACCCATTGCTGGGCGTCCTGGAACGCCGGAAAGCGCGCCATGACCTTAGGCTACACGAATGTCTATTGGTATCCGCCGGGCGCCGACGCCTGGGAGAAGGCGGGCCATCCCCTGGAAGTGAAAGAGCCGGCGCCGAGCGAGTAAGGACAACCAGGCTCGCCAAGCCCTCAAGCGCCGCCTTTGCCGACCGCAAGTCGCATCAGCTCCTCGGGGTCGGGATCGGCGAACACGTCGCCCGAAGGCTCCAGCCGCACGGCGGGCTCGCCCGTGCAGAGGCGCAGGCATTCGCGGCTCTGGCAGGAGACGCCGGCCGCATCCTTGAGCAGGTCGCGCAGCCTTGCGAGAAGCGCGGTTCCCCGTCCCTCCGCGTCGCAGCGCGGGCCGACGCAGACGAGCAGGCGGCAATCTTGCGGCGGTTCGCACACGGTTCTTCGGTCTCCCCTGGGTTGCAGAATATGTCGATGCGCTCTCTCGCCTCGAGGGCGTCGCAAGCGGAGAACGACTGAGCAGCGGCTCAAGGCTGTTCATTGGCGCCAGCCGCGGGACTCCATGGATAGAGCCGGGGAATGACTAGCGTGAGCGCCGTCGCAAGGACGAGCGCTGCGACGACGCCGACCAAAAACTGCCTCCAATCGGTCGGCCTGATCGCGCCAAGCGAGACGATAACCATCAGCAGCGGAATGTCGAGAAAATGCGTGAAGGTCGGGACGGTCTCGCCTTGGCGCGCACGCGCAAGCTCGGGCGTGACATGACCTTGCGCGAGGGCGTCCTTGGTCAAGCGCCGCAGCCGCATGAAGTAGAGACGCGTGATTGTATTGCCCTCGATGAACTCGAGCGCGAAGAGCGCCACCATGCCGACGAGCCACGGCGTGTCGAGAAAGGCCCAGCCGCCATAGAAGGAGAGGATTAGCCACGTTCCCGAGGCGAGCAGCAGAAGCGCGCCGGGCACCACGACGCCGTCGTAGAACACGGCGATGTTCCTTACGGCCTCCGCGAACAGCGGCAAATCGGTCAGCTGCCGCGAGCGCAGATCGAAGAACCACACGCCGATCAGCCCGCCGGCGATGAGCGCAAGACCGACGAGATGCGCGAATTTCAACAGCTCATAGGTCATGGCTTGGCTCCTTCTGGATGGGCCGATGTGGCGCCGGAAATTCCTCCCATTTGGCTAAATCGCACCAGTATGGCACTATGATGTCATATGTCAATCGACATCACGATGTCAATGACCTTTCAGGGCGCGAAATGACGCAAACCAAACGAACGCCCGCCGGCCACGCCGTGACGGATCTCGTTCTCGACGTCTTCCGGCTGAGCAATCAGCTTATCGTGGCGGGGGATCGGCTGGTCGCGCCGCTCGGCTTGACGAGCGCCCGCTGGCAGATTCTTGGCGCGATCGTCGCGGCTGAGCACGCTCAGCCCGTCGCTTGGCTCGCTCGCAACCTCGGCGCGCATCGCCAAAACGTGCAGCGGATCGTCAATGATCTGGCCAAGGAAGGGCTGATCAAGTTTGAAACCAACCCGCATCACCGCAGGGCGCAACTCGTGGTTCTGACGGCAAAGGGAAGGCAGGTCTTCGACGCCGCGATGCGCGTGCAGGCCCCGTGGAGCGATGCGCTCTCAGTCGGCCTGCGTGTTGAAGATATTGAGGCGGTTCACCGGCTTATCGTGGTTCTCCGCGAGAGGCTGAGCCTCAGACGCGAATTTGACGCGGCCTTGGACGAACGCTCCGCAGAAGGCGGCTAGCCGGTAGGGCTGGCGGTCGGCCGAAACTTCTCCTCGGCGTCCTTCGCAGCACTTCTGTTCTTTCTCTTGCCTCTGCGCCGCCTTTCGCCGCTGAAGCGCGCCGGTCACGCTATTGTCGTATTGTTCCGAACGCGCCCGGCTGCTAAGACGCCGCGGGCTCGCAAAATAGGGACGGCGAAAGCTTTGATGAAGCTCCTCAGCGGCAACTCGAACCGGGCGCTGGCGGAGGCGATCGCCGCCTATCTCAATCTGCCCCTCTGCCGCGCCGTCGTGCGCCGTTTCGCCGATCAGGAGATCTGGGTCGAGATTCTCGAAAACGTGCGCGGCGAGGACGTTTTTGTTCTGCAGTCGACCTCGGCTCCGGCGAACGACCATCTCATGGAGCTGCTGATCATGATCGATGCGTTGCGCCGCTCCTCGGCGCGACGCATCACCGCCGTGATCCCTTATTTCGGCTATGCGCGCCAGGACAGAAAGCCCGGCCCGCGCACCCCGATCTCGGCCAAGCTCGTCGCCAATCTGATCACCCGCGCCGGCGCCGACCGCGTGCTGACCGTCGATCTGCACGCAGGCCAGCTGCAGGGCTTCTTCGATATCCCGACCGACAATCTCTTCGCCGCGCCGGTGATGGTCGCCGACATCAAGAGCCGCGCCAAGGCGAACAACACGACCGTCGTCTCTCCCGACACGGGCGGCGTCGTGCGTGCGCGCGCGCTCGCCAAGCGCATCGACGCGCCGCTCGCCATCGTCGACAAGCGGCGCGAGCGGGCCGGCGAGTCGGAGGTGATGAACATCATCGGCGATGTGGAGGGGCGCAACTGCATTCTGATCGACGACATCGTCGATTCGGGCGGAACGCTGTGCAACGCCGCGCAGGCGCTGATCAACGCCGGCGCGCTCTCGGCATCCGCCTACATCACACATGGGGTTCTGTCGGGAAGGGCCGTCGAGCGTGTGAGCGAGTCCAGGCTCACCGAGCTCGTCGTGAGTGATACGATCCTCCCGCGTCCCGAAGTCGCCGCCGCGCGCAACATCCGCGTTTTGCCGATCGGAGCGCTGATCGGCGAGGCCATCGCGCGCACCGCCAAAGAGGAAAGCGTCTCGAGCCTCTTCGATTGACGCGACGCGCTTCACGCGGTGAACGCCCAAGACTGGCGACGCAGAGGCCGCGGACTTCGGTCTGAAAAACAAAAGGGGGGAGGATGTTCGACTTGACTGGCAAGACGGCGCTCGTTACTGGCGCGAGCAGCGGACTGGGGCTTTCAATCGCCCGCACGTTGCACAAGGCGGGCGCGACGGTGGGGATCTCGGGCACGCGGCGCGAGGCGTTGGAGACGCTGGCGGGCGAGCTGAAAGAGCGCGCCCATATCCTTCCCTGCAATCTCTCCGACCGGGCCGACACCGATAAGCTCATCCCGGCAGCCGAGGCGGCCCTGGGCGGCGTCGATATCCTCGTCAACAACGCCGGCATCACGCGCGACATGCTCTTCATGCGCATGAAGGACGAGGATTGGGATGCGGTGCTGGCGGTCAATCTGACGGCGGCCTTCCGCCTTTCGCGCGCCGTGCTGCGCGGGATGATGCGCAAGCGCCACGGGCGGATCATCAACATCACCTCGGTCGCCGGCGCGGTCGGCAATCCGGGACAGGCGAATTACACGGCGGCCAAGGCCGGGCTCACGGGTATGACCAAATCGCTCGCCAATGAGGTGGCGTCGCGCGGCGTCACCGTCAATTGCGTCGCGCCCGGCGTCATCGAGAGCCCCATGACGCAAGCGCTGAACGAGGCGCAGCGCGAGCGGCTGCTCAAGCTCATACCGATGGAGCGCTTCGGAACGAGCGAGGAAATCGGCGCCAGCGTTCTTTATCTGGCGAGCGACGAGGCGGCCTATGTCACCGGCCAGACGCTGCATGTCAACGGCGGCATGGCGATGGTGTCGTGAGCGAGCCGGCGCGCCGCAAGGGCCCGCAGAGAAGAGCCCTGAAGCGCGCGGCCTTTTACGCGACCTTGTCCCTCCTCGCCGCAGCGGCTCGCGCGGCGGCCGAGGCGGAGCCGCGGCCGGCTTTCTCCAAGATTGCGCCGGTCGTCGACAGCATTCCCGTGAAGCCCGGCGATCGCTGGACCTATCGCTGGGTCGACGACATCACCGGCGAGGCCAAATCCTACCAGACCTACACGCTCACCGAGATCAAGGACGGCGCCTTCAGCGTCGCGATCACCGCGACGCCCATCGGTCAGGGCCAGCCGACCTCTGGACTGCATGTCTATGACGAGAACTGGAGCCTTCTCGACGACGGCGTCTGGACAAGGAAGGTCGGCGATCCGGTGTCCGGCGTGCGCCTGCCGCTCAAGGTCGGCGCGACATGGGACACGCATTTCACCGCGAGCCGAAAGAATCCCGACCGGGATTCGATCATCGATGCGACGAGCGTCGTGACGGCCTATGAAGAAGTCTCTTTCCGCTTCGGCCTCACCTATGACGCCTTCAAGATCGAGACGAATGAGACCGTCGCGTCGGCGGGCGGCGGCGGCCCGATCGCGACGCTGAAGGTCACCCTGTGGTACGCTCCCGCCGTGAACCGATATGTGAAACGGGTGGTGGAGGCGCGGACCAACGACCGGCTGCAGTCGCGCATTATCGAGTTGCTGACCGAATACAAGCGCCGTCACGAGGACTGAAAACGTTCGCCCTTACTCGCTCTTCGCCCCCCAGCGATCCTCAAAAATAAGCTCGGCGAGCGGCAGCCGCTCGGCCCAGCGCTTCACCTCGAGCTCGGGACGCGGATAGGCGCGTTCGATGAAGCCGACACAGAGATAGGCGACGATGGCGATCTCCTCGGGTATACCCAGAATCGCGCGCAGATCCTCCTCGCGCAATATGCTGACCCAGCCGACGCCGACGCCCTCGGCGCGCGCCGCGAGCCACAGATTTTGCACCGCGCAGGCGGTGCTGAGCAGGTCCATATCCTTTTGCTGCGTGCGCCCTAGGCCCGTCGCGCCCTGCCTCGAACGATCGCAGGTGACGCAGATGTTCAGCGGCGCCTTCAATATGCCTTGCAGCTTCAAGCTGCGGTAGAGCGCTTGGCGCTCGGCGGGAATTTGTTGCGTCTCGCGCGCCACAGCCGCTTCGAAGGCTTCGCGAATGCGGGCGCGGATGGAAGCGTCGCGCACCAGCAGGAAGTTCCAGGGCTGCATGAAGCCGACGGACGGCGCGTGGTGAGCCGCCCGCAGAATGCGCAGGATCGTCTCGCGCGGAATCTCTTCCTCGAGAAATTCGTCGCGCACGTCGCGCCGTTCGTAGATCGCGCGATACACCGCGTCGCGTTCGGCCTTTGAGAATTGCGCGGCCAGCGCGAGCTCCTCGCCCTTCTCCTCAGACATCGATCCTCGCGCCGAGCGCCCTCGCGAGGCGCTCAAAGTCTTGCGGTTCCGGCGGAAGGCCGAAACGCAGCCAGCCGGGGCGCTCGACGAAGCGCCGGGTCAATATTCCCGCCGCGCAGAGGCGCGCGAAGCTTCTCGCCGCATGCACGCGTTCAACGAGGCGGAAGAGGCTCGTCCCCCCGAGCGGGAAGAAACCAGCCGCCTCAAGCAGTTCGTCGAGGCGTTGGGCCGATCGCTCCGCCAATTCTTGCGCCGCGCGCAGCCACGCTGTGTCTTGAAGGGCTCGCGCGCCCGCAGCGAGCGCGGGACCCGAAACGCTCCACGGCCCTTGCGAGGCGCGTAGCGCCGAAGCCCGCGGCGGCGCGCAGAGCGCAAAGCCGAGCCGCAGTCCCGGAAGTCCATAGGCCTTGCCGAAGCTGCGCAGGATGATGACGTTCTCTGCGGCCTCAGTCTCTCTCGCGAGCAGCGGCTCCACGCAGAGCGCGGGCGTGAAATCCGCGAAGGCCTCGTCGACGATCAGCAACCCGCCGCGCGGGCGCAGGCGCCGGGCGAGGCGCAGAAGGTCTGCAGGCTGCGTGACGCGGCCATCCGGATTATTGGGGTTGACGACGATCGCGACGTCCATCGACTCCAGCTCCTCGAGCGAGGAGGTGATCGTCACCGCGGCGCCGGCGGCGCGCCAGCGGGCGGCGTGCTCGGCGTAACAGAAGCCGAGTGTCGCGACGCGCCGCGCAGGGAAGACGCGCGGCAGTAGATCGATGAACGCCTGCGCGCCCGCCCCGGCCACGGCGACGAAGCCGGGCGGCGCGTTGTACGCGTGGACTGCCGCGGCTTCGGCGGCCTCGAAGGCCGAAACGTCCGGCAGTCGCGTCAAGGCTTCGGCGGGGAATGCCGGCAGCGGATAGACGCGCGGATTGACGCCCGTCGAGAGGTCGAGCCAGGGCGTGGGCGCTTCGGGGAAGGCGCGACGCGCCGCATCGACGCCGCCGCCGTGCAGCGCCCCGGCGTCGAGCGTGCTTCCGTCGTTCAACGTCTCGATTTCCGCAAGCCCCGTCATCGCGCGATCTCCAGCAGGCGATCGAGATCGAGATGGCGCGCGCAATGATCCGCTAGCCCGTCGAGCGTCTCCTCGATCATCGCCTCGTAGCGCAACGCCGAAGGCGCGGCGCGAGTCGCGTAAGCAATGCGGCGCGTTGCGAGTCATTGGCGAAAAGCCCGTGCACATAGGCGCCGCTGACGCGCCCGTCGGGCGAGACGGCGCCCTCGAGCCTCCCGTCCGAAAGGCGAAGCAAGGGCCGTTTGCAGTCTGCTCCCTGGGTCGCGCCCATGTGCATCTCATAGCCTTCGAACGGCGCCGCGTCGGCGAAGCTTACGCCAGAAACCAGCTCCAAGGTCTTCTCTTCGCCCATCACGGTCTCGACGTCGAGGAGGCCGAGCCCTTCCGCTTCTCCGGGCGGGCCTTCGACGCCCTGAGGATCGGCGACGCGCTTGCCGAGGATCTGGTAGCCGCCGCAAACGCCGAGAACCCAGCCGCCCCGACGCCAATGGGCGCGGATGTCGATGTCCCAGCCCTCGGCGCGATAGGCGGCGAGATCGGCGAGCGTGGCCTTTGAGCCCGGCAGCACGACGAGCCGCGCCGAGGCCGGCAGCGGCGCGCCTCGCGGAACGAAGGTCAGCGTCAAGCCCGGCTCCGCCTTCAGCGGATCGAGGTCGTCGAAATTGGCGATGTTCGGCGGAACGGGAACGGCGATCTCGATGGCGCCTTCGCCGCCGCCGCTCCCGCGGGCGAGCGAAAGCGAGTCCTCGGCGGGCAGGCGGGCGGCCGGAGGAAAAAAGGGCAGGAGGCCGAGCGATGGCCAGCCCGTGCGCTCCTGGATGAAGCGCATCCCATCCTCAAAAAGCGTCGGATCGCCGCGAAACTTGTTGACGATGAAGCCCTGCACGAGCCGCGCGTCCTCCGCGTCGAGCACCGCGCGGCAGCCGGCGAGCTGCGCGATGACGCCGCCCCGGTCGATGTCGCCGACGAGCACGACGGGACAATTCACCGCGCGCGCAAATCCCATATTGGCGATGTCGGCGGCGCGCAGATTGATTTCCGCGGCGCTGCCCGCGCCCTCGATGACGAGGAGATCGACCGAACGGCCAAGGCGCGCGAAGCTCTCGAGCACGAGCGGCATGAGGCGCGGCTTCCAGGACTGATAGCCGCGCGCCGAAGCTTGGCCCATGATCTGCCCCTGCACGACGATCTGCGCGCCGGCTGCGCTTTGCGGCTTTAAGAGCACGGGGTTCATGTCGACGTGCGGGGCGAGGCGCGCGGCGCGGGCTTGGAGGGCTTGCGCGCGCCCGATCTCGCCTGAGCCTGCGACCGCCGCATTGTTCGACATGTTCTGCGGCTTGAAGGGCGCAACCCTGAGGCCGCGATTCGCGAAGGCGCGCGCAAGCCCCGCGACGACGAGAGATTTGCCGACGTCCGACCCCGTTCCCTGAATCATCAACATTTTGGTCATGCCGGGCGCTTCGCGCGGGCGAAGTCGAGCGCGGCTTCGAAATCCGCGAGCCGACTTTGGGTGTCGCCGTTCGGCGGCTGGACGACGATCGTCTCGAGCGAGAGGGCCCGCGCGGCTTCGATCTTGGCGTAGGTCAAAGGCCCGCCGCTGTTCTTCGTGACCAGCCTGTCGATGTTCTGCTCGCGCATGAGCCGCATCTCGTCGTCGCAGCTGAAGGGTCCCCGCGCGAGGATCAGCTCGACCGACGGCGGCAACTCCTCTGGCTGCGGCGGCTCGATGCTGCGGACGAGATAGTGATGCTGCGGCGCCGCACGGAACGCTGGGACCGAGAGCCGGCCGACGGTGAGAAAGATCCGGCTCGGCCACGGGCCGAGCGCCGCGACGGCGCCAGCGATGTCGGCGACCTCGATCCAGCGGTCGCCGGGCGCTCGCCGCCACGGCTCGCGCGCAAGCACGGCGAGGGGAATGCCGAGCGCGGCGCAGGCTTCGCGCGCATTCGCGGAGATGCGCTCGGCGAAAGGGTGCGTTGCGTCGATCACGCGATCGATGCGGCTCTCGATGAGATAGCGGCGCAGACCCTCGACTCCGCCGAAGCCGCCGATCCGCGTCGGCAGGGGCGAGGCGAGCGGCGCGCGCGTTCGTCCTGCGAGCGAAACGACGGCCTTCACGTCCGTCGCGCGCGCAAGGCGCTCGCTCAGCGCGCGCGCTTCGCTCGTGCCGCCGAGCAGCAGCAGCCGCGGCGCCCAGTCGCGGTCTCGCGCGCTTTCGTCGCACTGCGTCGTCATCATCACTTCTCGCCGGCCCTTCCTCTCGCAGAAACGCCCGGAATAAGCGCGTCGGGGCGGTTTCCTCTCGCGTCGGTCCTGCTCTATACTCCGCAGACCAAGCTGGATGAAACGGAGTAGGCAGAATGAAGGGCGGGCGGCTCATATTCGCGATACCAGCCATGACGCTCCTCACGGCTACCGCTGCGCTCGCGGCGGGGCCCTTGGGGAAATGGCGCGTCGGCGACGCCACCGCGGTGGTCGCCCTTCATATGTGCGGCGTCAATCTCTGCGGCGTCATCGAGGCCGGGCCCGAGAAGACGGCTCTCGACGACAATAATCCCGATCCCGCACAGCGCGCTCGCCGCCTCCTCGGCCTCCCTATCCTCAATCTCAAGAAGAGCGGCGACAATAAATGGGCCGGCACGGTCTATAACGCAAACGACGGTCAGAATTATCAGGCGAATCTGACGCAGACGAGCGAGTCGCAGCTGACGCTCGAAGGCTGCGTCGTGGGCACGAATATCTGCGGGTCCGACAATTGGACGCGCGTGCATTGACGGGTCGCGCATGCTTTCCGCCGACGAGGTCATCCGCGAGCTCTCCCTCGCGCCGCATCCCGAGGGCGGCTTTTTTCGAGAAACCTTCCGCGACGAAGCGCCAGAGGGCGCGGGGCGCGCGGCCTCGACCGCGATCTATTATCTTTTGCCGAAGGGCGAGATCTCCCAATGGCACAGGGTCGACGCGGCGGAAATCTGGCATTTCTACGCCGGCGCTTCGCTTGAGCTTTGCTTGAGCCAGGACGGGCTCGAGGCGTCACGACAACGCCTTGGCGCTGATCTTGCCGCCGGGGAGCACCCACAGCTCGTCGCGCCGGCCGGTTGGTGGCAAAGCGCCAGGAGCCTCGGAGCCTGGACGCTTGTGGGCTGCACCGTCGCGCCCGGATTCGAGTTTTCGCGCTTCGAGCTCGCCGCGCCGGGCTTCAGCCCGCGCTTTTGCGACTAAAAAGTCCTATACTCAAAGCTAAGACTTTTGCCGGAGACGTTCATGCTCGATCTTCTCATCGTCGGCGGCGGCATCAACGGATGCGCAATCGCGCGCGACGCGGCAGGACGCGGTCTCAATGCGCGGCTCGTGGAGAAGGACGATCTCGCCTCCTGCACGTCATCAGCCTCGACGAAGCTCATTCACGGCGGCTTGCGCTATCTTGAACATTTCGAGTTCCGGCTGGTGCGCGAGGCGCTCGCAGAGCGCGCGGTGATGCTGGCCACGGCGCCGCATCTCGTCTCGCCCTTGACCTTCGTGCTTCCCCTCGAGCCGCAATTGCGACCCGCCTGGATGATCCGGCTCGGCCTCTTCCTCTATGACCATCTCGCGCCGCGAGGACGCCTCCCCGCTTCGCGAGGCGTGTCGTTGCAAGGGACCGCCTTCGGCGCGCCGCTCCGCGCCGACCTTGCGCAAGGCTTCACTTACGCGGATTGCTGGGTCGACGACGCGCGTCTCGTCATCGCCAACGCGATGTCGGCGAGCGACCTCGGCGCGATCATCAGCACGCGCTCGTCCCTCCTTTCCGCCGAGCGCCGCGCCGACCGATGGGTGGCGCGCATCGATGCGCCGGAAGGGAGCGAAGAGATCGAAGCGAGAGCAATCGTCAATGCCGCCGGCCCTTATGTGTCGCAGGTGCTGCACGACGCGCTTCACATAAAGTCGCGCAAGCATGTGCGGCTCGTCAAAGGCTCGCACCTCGTCACGCGGCGACTCTATGAGGGTGATCACGCTTATATTCTTCAAAATCCCGATCGCCGCGTCGTCTTCGTCATCCCCTATGAAAGCGAGTTCACGCTGATCGGCTCCACCGACGTGCCTTATGAAGGCGCGCCGGGGCCGGTCGCGATCAGCGACGCGGAGACCGAATATCTGCTGGCCGCGGTGAACCGCCGCTTTCGCCACGAGGTCACGCCTGGCGACATCGTCTCGAGCTATGCAGGGCTGCGCCCGCTGTTCGACGACGGGTCCTTCGAGGCCTCGGTCGTGACGCGCGATTACGCCTTCGACCTCGACGCCGAAGGCGCTCTGGTGCTGTCGATCTTCGGCGGCAAGATCACGACAGCTCGGCGACTGGCCGAACATGCGCTCGAGACGCTAGAAGATTCATTCGAGCGCATGGGGCCATCGTGGACGGAGATCACGCCCCTCGCCGGCGGCGAAGGCCTGGACGGGGAGCTCGCGCCGCTGCTCGCGCAACTGCGCCACGAGCGGCCGTTTCTCCCCGAGCCTCTGGTCCTGCGTCTCGCTAAGGCCTATGGCGAGCGCGTCTTCCGGATGCTCGGCTCCGCGCAGAGCCTCCGCGAAATGGGAGAAGGTTTCGGTTGCGGCCTGACGCGCCACGAACTGGACTATCTTGTAAACGAGGAGTGGGCGCAAACCGGCGAGGACGTTTTATGGCGCCGCTCGAAGCTCGGGCTGCATATGACGCCGTCGCAGCGCGAAAGCGTGGAGCGGGCGATGGCGCGGGGTCCCTCGTTCAGGGATCCGTCGGGGTGAAGCGCATCTGCACCTTCGCGGAGCGCGCGATTTTCAACAGCAGCGAGGCCGAGATCAGCGGGCCGAGCGCCAAGGCCGGCGGCGCGTAGTGAAACGCGCCGGTTGCATCCTTGATCCAGCCGACGAGATAGGGACCGAGAAAGCCCGCCAGCGCCGCAATCGCATTGATCAGCGCGATCGCGCCCGTCGCCTGCGCGGGGGGCAGGCGTTTCGTGGCGAAAGCCCAGAAGATCGGGAACATTGCGAAAGTGCCCGCCGCCGAAACCGATAGGGCCAAGATGGTCAGCGCAGGCGTGGCGAGCGCGCCGCATAGAGCGAGCCCCGCGGCGGAGAGCAGCGACGCCAGCGCCGCATGAAGCGCGTAACCGCCGTGGCGGTCAACATGCCGGCTCCAGAAAAACATGGAGAGGCTGCCCACGACATAGGGTGCGGCGGTCAGAAGCCCGACGATCAGTGGGGAAAAGCCGAAGTCTTGGACGATTTGCGGCAGCCAGAACACGAGACCATAGAGCGTCAGCACAACACCGAAATAGATGGCGCTGAGCGTTGCGACGTCGCCCGTCAGGAGCGTTTTCAGTCCGGGCTCGCGCGCGCTTTCGGGATGCGCGGCGCGTTCCGCATCCAGCGTTCTCTGCAGCCATTCTCCTTCCGACGGCGCGAGCCAGCGCGCCTGTCGCGGCCGGTCGGTCAGCCAGAAAAACGCCATGACGCCCAGCACGATCGACGGCAGGGCCTCGATCACGAACAGCCATTGCCAAGCCTTCGCGCCGCCTGCGTCATGCAGCGCTTCGAGAATGAAGCCGGAGAGCGGCGCGCCGATCACGCTGGAGATGGGGATCGCCAGCATGAACACGCTCAACGCGACGGCGCGAGTCGCCTGCGGCATCCAGAAGGTGAGATAGAGAACGACGCCCGGAAAGAAGCCGGCCTCGGCCAGTCCCAGCAGAAGCCGGAGCGACAGAAAGCTCGCTTCGTTCCAGCCGAGCGCCATCAAGGCGGAGACAAGTCCCCAGCTCAGGAGAATGCGCGCGATCCAGAGGCGCGCGCCGACGCGCTCTAGCATGAAATTGCTCGGAACCTCGAAGGCCGCGTAGCTGAAAAAGAAAATGCCCGACCCCAGTCCGAAGACCGTCGCGGAAAGGCCAAGGTCCTTGTTCATCTGCAGCGCGGCGAAGCCGATGTTCACGCGGTCGAGATAATTGGCGAAAAAGCAAAGCGCGAGAAAGGGCAGGAGGCGCCTGCGCACCTTCGCGATCACGCGCGGGCCATCCACGCCCTGCAGCGATGGCGGGGGCAGCGTCCGCTCGACCGCGATCACCTGCGCTTCCTTGTTCAATTGGGGCGGCTCCCACAAGCGGGCCTCGCAACAAAAAAGCCAGGCGAGGCCTGGCTTTGATGTCTTGCAGGCGCCGAGCGCTCTTGCGCCTTAGCGCTTCGAGAACTGGAAGCTCCTGCGCGCTTTGCGCTTGCCGTATTTCTTGCGCTCGACGACGCGCGAGTCGCGGGTGAGGAACCCTTCGTGCTTCAGCGCGCCGCGCAGTTCCGGCTCGTAATGCGTGAGCGCCTTGGAAAGGCCGTGACGCACCGCGCCGGCTTGGCCGGAGAGGCCGCCGCCGGCGACCGAGACGACGAGGTCATATTGCCCCGTGCGCTTGGCGACGACAAGCGGTTGCTGAATGATCATGCGCAGCACGGGACGCGCGAAATAGGTGGCGACGTCGCGTCCGTTGACGCTGATGCGGCCGGTGCCCGGCTTGATCCAGACGCGGGCGATCGCGTTCTTGCGCTTGCCGGTCGCATAGGCTCGGCCATGCTTGTCGAGCTTCTGCTCGCGCAGCGGCGTCAGCGGCGCGCCTGTCTCGGCGCCCTTTAGGTCGGAAAGAGAGGAGAGCGTGGTCTCGGACATGGTCAGGCGCTCCGGGAATTTTTAGCGTTCAGGGCGGCGACGTCGAGCGGCGTGGGGTTCTGTGCAACGTGCGGATGATCTGCGCCCTTATAGACGCGCAGATTGCCGAGCTGCTGGCGGCCGAGCGGCCCGCGCGGCAGCATGCGCTGCACCGCTTTCTCGAGAATGCGCTCCGGAAAGCGCCCCTCGAGGATGAACTTCGCCGACCGCTCCTTCACCCCGCCCGGATAGCCGGTGTGATGATGGTAGACTTTCTGGTCGCGTTTTCTTCCGGTGAACACGACCTTGTCGGCGTTGACGACGACGATGTTGTCGCCATCGTCCATGTGGGGCGTGAAGGTCGCCTTGTGCTTGCCACGCAGGCGCAGCGCGATGAGGGAAGCGAGGCGGCCGACGACAAGCCCTTTGGCGTCGATCAGCACCCACTGCTTCTGGATGTCGGCATGCTTCGCCGAATAGGTTTTCCCAAACATCTGCGGAGAGTTTCCGTATGGTTCCGGCGCCGCGGCTTGCGGCGAAGGCGCGCTGATAGGCGAGCCGGCGCGAAAAGTCAAATATGATCCCCGTAAAGCCGCGGAGAAGCGGGCGATTGACGATAACGGTATCATAATACCATATTGCGGGCGCTAGCCCGCCACTTCCGCGAAAGGGTTGCAGTCAAGGTTGCCGACGCCCGCGGCGCGCCACACATTACTGTCAACTCACGAGCTGCGCGCGGGCGCGCGCGGTCCGTCAAGCGGAGGGAGCGATGGGGCAGCCTCTGGATAGCGAGTCTTCAGCCGCAGTGATGACGGGATGCGCGCTGGTCGGGGCTCTCCTTTGCGCGGCGGTTTTGGGCGCGACGATCGGACCGACGGCGGGACTGATCGGCGCCGTGATCGGGGGCTTCGTCGGCGCCCTGCTCGCTGAGGCTTGAGCGCGAGAGCCCGCCGCAATCTGAACAATTTGCCCGCGCATAGGAGCGGAAGGCCTTGGCTCCCCAGCCTCCTGGGAAGAGCGAGAGGGCGGACGCGACTGCGTGATCAAAGCAACGAGAGTTCAAAGAGCTGCGCCGGCCGCCGTCGCATGGGCCGTGCTTGCAAGCGGCGTCGCGGCGGAGCCTACGCCGGCGCCGGAAGATCCGCTCATCGGCGAGAAGGCGGAACTGCGCGGCGTCGAGCAGGGCATCGAAAATCTCACTGAGCAAAAGCAAAAGCTCGATCAGGGACTCTTGCGTCTCGAGGCGGAAAAAGTCCGCCTCGCGCAGGTGTTGATCGACGCGGCGGCGAGACTGCGCGAGACGGAAAGGCAAACGGCGGAAGTCGAAGCCGAGGTGCAAAAGATCGACAGCCGGCAGGAGGCTTTGCGCGCGTCGCTGCACGAGAGGCGCGCGCTGATCGGCGAGGTGCTGCTCGTGCTGCAACGCATGAACCGCCGCCCGCCGCCGGCGCTGCTCGCCGAGCCCGAAGATATTTTGAAGGCGTTGCGCGCCGCGATGGCGATGGGCGCCGTTTTGCCGCAGATGCGCGCCGAGACGATTCGTCTGCAGAACGATCTCGCCGAGCTGGTGCGGCTGCGCGACGCCGCCCAAAACGAGAGAGCCAATCTGGCGCATCGACGCGACGAGCTCACCCTGCAGCGCGCCAATGTCGAGCAGATGATCGAGGAGCGGCGCGCCGCCTCGCAGCAGATGACGAGCGAGCGAGCGGCCCAGGAAGAACGCGCGCGCAAGCTTGCGGAGCAGGCGACGAGCGTCAAGGAGCTCATCGCGCGCATGGAGAAGGAAAGCCAGGCGGCGCGTCTCGGGGCGCAGGCCGCCAGGGACGCGGAGGCCCAGCGCGAGGCCGCCGACGCGCTAGCCTCGCGCGAGCAGCGGGCCAAGGCGCTCGCCCAGCCGTTCCGCGATCCGGCGCGTCTAGCGCCCGCGGTTGGCTTCGCGGACCTCAAAGGCAAGCTTCAGCTACCCGCCGTGGGGCCCTTTCTGCGACGCTTCGGCGAGTCGGACGGATATGGCGGCGCAGAGCGGGGCGATTCGCTCGCGGTGAGGGAAAACGGCCTCGTTTCAGCTCCTTGCGACGGGTGGGTGGCCTATGCCGGTCCCTATCGCAGCTACGGAGGACTCTTGATCCTCAACGCGGGTGGGGGTTATTATGTCGTCTTGGCTGGGGTGGCTAGGCTGAATGTGGGCGTAGGACAGTTCGTTCTCGCAGGAGAACCCGTGGCGCGCATGGGCGATGGAGCGGTGAAGACAGCCGCGGCAGTCGCGATTGGCGCAAAACAGCCCATTTTATATGTCGAGATCCGCAAGGACGGAAACTCGATAGACCCGAGCCCATGGTGGGCCCGGTCTGACACCCGGAAGGTTGGCGGATGATTCGAAAGACTGCACTCCTTGCGACCGGCATCGCGATAGGCGCCGGATGCGCAACCTTGGGCCAGCAGGCTCGCAGCCTTCTCAGTGCGGATGCGGTGGCGGCGCCTGCGGACACTTATAAGAATTTGAACCTTTTCGGAGACGTGTTCGACAAGGTGCGCAGCGACTATGTCGAGAAGCCCGACGAGCAAAAGATGGTCGAGTCGGCGATCAACGGCATGCTCATGTCGCTCGATCCGCATTCGAGCTACCTCGACGCCAAGGGCTTCAAGGAAATGCGCACCCAGGTCGAGGGTCGCTTCGGCGGTCTCGGCATCGAGGTCACGCAAGAGGACGGCGTCGTCAAGGTCGTCTCGCCAATCGACGACACGCCTGCGTCGCGCGCCGGCATCACGAGCGGCGATCTCATCGTCGGGATCGACGACGAGAGCGTGCAAGGGCTCACCCTCAATCAGGCCGTCGACAAGATGCGCGGCCAGATCAACACGCCGGTGAAGCTCACGATTCTGCGCGGCGGAAAGGAAAAGCAAAAGCTCGACGTCAAGCTCACGCGCGCCGAGATCCGCGTCAAATCCGTGAAGTGGCACAAGCTGAACGACGATATCGGCTACATCCGCATCTCCGCCTTCAACGAGGAGACCGCGGACGGCCTCAAGAACGCGATGCAGAAGATCCAGGAAGAGATTCCGGCCGACAAGTTCAAGGGCTATGTGATCGATCTGCGCAACAATCCGGGCGGTCTGCTCGAGCAGTCGATTCAGGTCGTGAACGACTTCATCGATAAGGGCGAGATCGTCTCGACGCGCGGCCGCAACGCCGACGAGACGATGCGCTACAATGCGCATCCGGGCGATCTCTCCAAGGGCAAGCAGGTCGTCGTGCTCATCAACGGCGGCTCAGCCTCGGCCTCCGAGATCGTCGCCGGCGCGCTGCAGGATCACAAGCGCGCGACGCTCATCGGCACCCGCTCCTTCGGCAAGGGATCGGTGCAGACGATCATCCCGCTCGGCGGCTCCAACGGCGCGCTGCGGCTCACCACAGCGCGCTACTACACGCCGTCGGGCCGTTCGATCCAAGCCAAGGGCATCGATCCGGACATCGTGCTGCTGCAGGACGTGCCCGACGATCAAAAGGGGCACGACGAGACGCGCGGCGAGGCGTCGCTGCGTGGCCACTTGAAGAACGGCGACGACGAGAAGACGGGCTCGCAGGCCTATGTCCCGACCGAGGAGGCCAAGGACAAGCAGCTTAGCGCGGCGATCGACCTCCTGCACGGCAAGACGAAGGCGCAGATCGTCGCCTCAATCGAGGCGGCGAAGATCGAGGCCGCCAAGGCCGAGGCGGCCAAGGTTGCAGCCGCCAAGGAAGCCGCCGCGAAGGACGCCGCAAAGGACAAGGAAGCCGCGAAGGAGCCGACCAAGGACCCCACCGGCAAGGCCGACGCCAAGAAAGCGAACTGATCGCGCAAGACCGCGAAGGAAAACGAAGAGGGCGCTCTCCGGAGCGCCCTTTGTTTTTGAGCGCCCGCTGAGCGGGAGAGAGCGCTCAATACCCGAACTGCTCCCTGAGAATCCGCTCTTCGAGCGAGTGCCCCGGATCGTGCAACAGCACGTGGCGCGTGGATTGGTCCATCGCGACGTCGACCGAGGCGATGTCGCGGAATTCGTCGTGGTCGGCGACGACGGAGACGGGGCGTTTGTCCGCTTCGATGATCTCGAGGCGCACGGTCGCGGAGTCCGGCAGGAGCGCGCCGTGCCAGCGGCGCGGGCGGAAGGCCGAGATCGGAGTCACCGCCATCAGCGGCGCGTTGAGCGGCAGGATCGGTCCGTTAGCCGAAAGATTATAGGCGGTCGAGCCCGCCGGCGTCGAAACAAGCACGCCGTCGGCGATGAGCTCGGCCATCGCCTCCTTGCCGTCGACGAGAATCCGGATCTTGGCGATCTGCGAGGTCTGGCGCAGCAGCGAAACGTCGTTGATCGCATGTGCGCGAAATTCCGAGCCCTTGGCGTCGACGGCCTGCATGAGGAGGGGATGGATGATCGAGCGCTTGGCCGTGGCGATGCGCTTGCGCAGGCCCGACTCGCGATATTGATTTATCAGAAAGCCGACGGAGCCGCGATTCATCCCGTAGATCGGCTTCCCGTCGCCCAGAAAGCGATGCAGCACGCGCAGCATGAGCCCGTCGCCGCCGAGCGCGACGATGCAGTCGGCCTCTTCCGGCGGCGCGTCCCCATATTTCTCGACCAGGCGCGCGCGCGCCTCCTCCGCCTCCGGCGCGCCGGACGAGAGAAAGGCCAGCGTCCGGGCGGGATTGGCCAGGGGATCTTCCGCTTCCGCTCCGCCTCCCGCACCCATGGACAGCCCTTTTTTTAGCTTTTGGCCCCTCGGAGGGGCCCCTTGTCCTACACCGCCGGCCGGGCGAAGGAAAAGGCTTGCCGCGAGCGTCGCTTTTTGCAGCGCACTCCTCTACTATTTAAGGGCGGGACAGCGCCGCCGCGCGAGGGGAGAGGATATGGCCGAGGCTTTGCGGCAGACGCCGCTGCATTCGCTGCATCTCGCGCTGGGTGCGCGCATGGGGCCCTTCGCGGGCTATGACATGCCGATCCAATATCCCGCGGGCGTGCTGAAAGAACATCTGCACACGCGGGCCGCCGCAGGCCTTTTCGACGTCTCGCATATGGGCCAGCTCTGGCTCACCGCAAAATCCGGGAATTACGACGATCTCGCGCGCGCGCTCGAGGCGCTTGTGCCGATCGATCTCCTGGGGCTTGCAGCCGGACGGCAACGCTACGGCTTCTTCACTTGCGAGAACGGCGGCGTCTTCGACGATCTGATGATCTCGCGCTACGGCGACGCGCTCCTCGTCGTCTGCAACGCCGCGCGCAAGGCGGAGGACGAAGCGCTTTTGCGCGCGGGACTCGCGGAGGCCTGCGAGATCGAGATGCTCGATCGCGCGCTCTTCGCGCTGCAGGGTCCGAAAGCGGCGGAGGTTCTCGGCGGACTTGCGCCCGACCTCGGCGACATGCGTTTCATGGACGCGCGTAAGACGGCGATCTGCGCGGCGCCGAGCTATGCGACGCGTTCGGGCTACACGGGCGAGGACGGTTTCGAGATTTCCGTTCCGCTCGAAAAAGCCGAAGAAATCGCCAAGGCGCTGCTCGCTGCGGAGGGCGTCGCGCCGATCGGGCTCGGCGCGCGCGATTCGCTGCGGCTCGAGGCGGGGCTTTGCCTTTACGGCGCCGATCTCGACGAGGCGACGACGCCGATCGAAGCGGATCTCTCCTGGGCCATTCCGAAAGCGCGGCGCCGCGGCGGCGCCCGCGCCGGCGGGTTCCCGGGCGACGCGACGATTCTGGGCGAGTTGGAGCGCGGACCCAAGCGCCTGCGCGTCGGCGTCAGGCCGCAAGGCCGCGCGCCTGTGCGCACCGGCGCCGCCATCTTCGCCGCCGCGAGCGTCGCTGCGCCCATCGGCCGCGTGAGCTCGGGCGGTTTTTCGCCGAGCCTCGACGCGCCGATCTCGATTGGCTATCTGCCCGTCTCTCTGGCCAAGCCGGGAACCCAGCTGTGGCTTGAGCTGCGTGGGCAGAAAGCGCCGGGAGAAGTTGTCGCGCTGCCCTTCGTTTCACATCATTATCGGCGCGCCTGATTCGCATTGATTCACGGGAGACGAGCCTTGCTGAAATACACCGCAGATCATGAATGGCTGAAGCGCGAGGGCGATGTCGTGACGGTCGGCATCACCGACCATGCGGCTGAGACGCTCGGCGATCTCGTCTTCGTGCAGCTTCCGGAAGTCGGCGCGCGATTTAAGACCGGCGACGGCGCTGCGGTCGTCGAATTGGTGAAGGCGGCTTCCGACGTGTTTGCGCCGCTCGAGGGTGAGATCGTAGAGGTCAATGGCGCGATTGTCGATGATCCCGGCGTCGTGAATCGCGATCCGAAGGGGGCCGGCTGGTTCTTCAAATTGAAGGTCGCCGACCCAAGCGCTTTCGACACGCTGCTCGACGAGGACGCCTATCGCGCGACGCTCAGCTAGCGGGTTCTTATATAGGCATCGATGCAAGAGCCTGCCGGGAGAGGCGCATGAGCGACGATCGCTACGAACCCTATGATTTCGCCAATCGCCGCCATATCGGCCCGTCGCCCGAGGAAATTCGCGACATGCTCGCCGTCGTCGAAGTCCCTTCGCTCGAGGCGCTCATCGACGAGACGGTTCCGCAGAATATTCGCGCCAAAGAGCCGCTCGATTTCGGCGCGCCGCTGTCCGAGCGAGGCGCTCTCGATCGGCTGCGCGAGACCGCGAACAAGAATCGCGTGCTCGAATCGCTGATCGGCCAGGGCTATCACGGCACGATCACGCCGCCGGCGATCCAGCGCAATATTCTGGAGAATCCGGCGTGGTATACGGCTTACACGCCCTATCAGCCGGAGATCAGCCAGGGGCGGCTGGAAGCGCTGCTGAACTTCCAGACCGCCGTTTCGGATTTGACCGGGCTCGATGTCGCGAACGCCTCGCTGCTCGACGAGGCGACGGCGGCGGCTGAGGCGATGGCGCTTGCGCATCGCGTCACCAAGTCGAAGTCCAACGTGTTCTTCGTCGACGAGAACGCCTTGCCGCAGAGCATTGCGGTGATCCGCACGCGCGCCGAGCCGCTCGGCTGGCGCGTCGTCGTCGGCGATCCGTTCAAGGACCTGAAAGCCGAGGAGGTTTTCGGCGCGCTCTTTCAATATCCCGGCGTGACCGGCGCCTTTCACGATTTTTCCGAGCCGATCGCGAGACTGCACGCGGCGCAGGCGATCGCCGTCGTCGCCGCCGATCCGCTCGCGTTGACGCTCTTGAAGCCGCCAGGCGAGATGGGGGCGGATGTGGCGGTCGGCTCCATGCAGCGCTTCGGCACGCCGATGGGCTATGGCGGTCCGCACGCCGCATACCTCGCGGTGAAGGACGCGCATAAGCGCGCGCTGCCCGGCCGCCTCGTCGGCGTCTCGATCGACGCCAGGGGCAACCGCGCCTATCGCCTCGCGTTGCAAACGCGCGAGCAGCACATCAGGCGCGAGAGCGCGACCTCGAACATCTGCACGGCGCAGGCGCTGCCGGCGATCATCGCCTCGATGTATGCCGTCTTCCACGGGCCGAAGGGGCTGAAGGCCATCGCCGAACGCGTCCATCGCAAGGCGGCGCGCCTCGCCGAAGGCCTCGCCTCGCTCGGCTTCGCCGTCGCGCCGCAGGAGTTCTTCGACACGATGACGGTCGCGGTCGGTCCCTATCAGGGCCTCATCATGAAAAACGCCGTCGACAACGGCGTCAATCTTCGCAAGGTTGGCCGCGACCGGATCGGGATCACCGTCGACGAGCGCGCGCGGCCCGCGACGCTCGAGGCGGTCTGGCGCGCCTTCGGCGGCTATGATCTTCGTTATGGCGACGATTGTTCCGGCTATCGGCTGCCTAAGGCGCTGCTGCGTCAGTCAGCCTATCTGACGCATCCGATTTTCCACATGAACCGCGCCGAGAGCGAGATGAACCGCTACATGCGGCGTCTCGCGGATCGCGATCTGGCGCTCGACCGTGCGATGATTCCGCTCGGCTCCTGCACGATGAAGCTCAATGCGACGGCCGAGATGCTGCCGATCAGCTGGCCGGAATTCGCGGAGATCCATCCCTTCGCGCCCGCCGATCAGGCGGAAGGCTACGCCGAGCTCATCGCCGACCTGTCGCAGAAGCTCTGCGCGATCACCGGCTATGACGCCTTTTCGATGCAGCCCAACTCCGGCGCGCAGGGCGAATATGCGGGGCTTCTGACAATCCGCGCCTATCATGCGAGCCGGGGCGAGGATCGGCGCGCATCTGCCTCATCCCGGCTTCCGCGCATGGCACGAACCCCGCCTCCGCTTCCATGTGCGGCATGCAGGTCGTCGTCGTCGCCACGGACGACAAGGGCAATATCGACGTCGCCGATCTTCGCGCCAAGGCGCAGGCGCATCGCGACACGCTCGCGGCGGCGATGATCACCTATCCTTCCACGCATGGCGTGTTCGAAGAGAGCGTGCGCGAGATCTGCGAGATCGTTCACGCCGCGGGCGGGCAGGTCTATATGGACGGCGCCAATCTCAACGCGCTCGTGGGCCTCGCGAGGCCGGGCGACATCGGCGCGGATGTGGGCCATCTCAATCTGCACAAGACCTTCTGCATTCCGCACGGCGGGGGCGGACCGGGCATGGGGCCGATCGGCGTCAAATCGCATCTCGCGCCCTTCCTTCCCGGGCATCCCGAGACGGGCGGCGCGTCCTTGACGGTCGCCGCCTCGCCTTTCGGCTCGGGCTCGATCCTGCCGATCTCCTGGAGCTATTGCCTGATGATGGGCGGCGCGGGCCTGACGCAGGCGACGCGCATCGCGATCCTCTCCGCCAATTACATCGCGCGTCGGCTCAGCGGCGCCTATGGCGTGCTCTATACGGGCGCCAAGGGCTGCGTCGCGCATGAATGCATCATCGATGTGCGGCCGCTGCAGCATGACGCTGGCGTGACGGTTGAGGACATCGCCAAGCGCCTCATCGATTGCGGCTTCCATCCGCCAACCATGAGCTGGCCGGTCGCGGGAACCTTGATGATCGAGCCGACGGAGTCTGAGACCAAGGCCGAGCTGGATCAATTCTGCGACGCGATGCTCTACATACGCGAGGAGGCGCGAGCGATCGCCGAGGGGCGCATGGACCGGCTCGACAACCCCTTGAAGCGCGCCCCACACACGGTCGAAGATCTCGTCGGCGAGTGGACGCGGCCCTATTCCCGCGAGGCGGCCTGCTTCCCCAAAGGCGCCTTCCGCGTGGACAAATATTGGCCGCCGGTGAACAGGGTGGACAATGTCCATGGCGACCGACATCTCATCTGCTCCTGCCCGCCCATTGAAAGCTACGCAAAAGTCGCCGAATAGGGCCCCGTCGATGCAGCGGGACCGCATCGTCATGTGCGCGCCCGACCATTATCGCGTCGACTACGTCATCAACCCCTGGATGGAGCATCAGATCGGGCAGGCCGACCTCGACCGCGCCCGCCAGCAATGGGAAGGGTTGCGCAGGCTTTTGGCGGAGCAGGCCGAGCTGCTTTTCGTTCCGCCGCAGCCAGGTCTGCCCGACATGGTCTTCACGGCCAACGCCGGCTTGGCGTTTGACCGCACCGTCGTCCTCAGCCGCTTCATGACCGAGGAGCGCCGGCCGGAGGAGCCGTTCTTCGAAACCTTCTTCGCAGCGCAGGGTTTTTCGGTCGCGCCCTGGCCGCAGGAAATTCCCTTTGAGGGCGCGGGCGACGCTTTGCCGGATACGGCGCGCGGCGTCATCTGGTGCGGCCACGGCTGGCGCACGAGCCCCGAGGCGCCGCCGTTGCTCGAAGCCGCCTTCGAGCGGCCCGTCGTAGCGCTGCATCTCGTCGATCCGCGCTTCTACCACCTCGACACCTGTTTCTGCCCGCTCTCCGACGGCTGGCTGATGTATTATCCGGAGGCCTTCGACGCGGAGTTGGTGGAGAGGATCGAAAGCCTCGCGCCGCCCGAGCGCCGCCTTAAGGTCGAGCTTGCGGACGCTTTGCATTTCGCTTGCAACGCGGTGGAAAGCGGCGGGCGGGTCATTCTCAACGAAGCTTCCGAAGGGCTCCAGCGTCAGTTGCACGAGGCGGGATTCACCCCGACGCTCACGCCTTTGGGAGAATTCATCAAGGCTGGCGGGGCTGCAAAATGTCTGACGCTGAAATTGCCCCAGGGCGAGTCTTGAACGCGGAGCGGTGCCTTGCGGCCTTCACCGCGCCCTATGCGGAGGATGACGAGGCGATCGCGGCGCGGCTCCTCGCGCGGCGCCCGGGTCCAGTCGCGCGCGCTGCGACGGAGCCGCTGGCGCGCGAGCTCGTCGCGGCTTCGCGACCACAGGGGATGCTCCTCGGCGGCATTGAAGATTTTCTGCGCGAATTCTCGCTGACCTCGCACGAAGGGCTCGCCGTGATGGCGCTGGCCGAATCGCTGTTGCGCGTGCCGGATGACGCGACGCTCGATCGCCTGCTCGCCGATAAGCTCGCAGCCGGCGACTTCGCCCATCATCACATCGTCGGCGATGCGCTGCTCGTGCAGGCTTGCGCTTTCGCCCTCGGCCTCTCGGCGCGGCTGTTCGAGGAGGGCGAGACGCCGCAAAGCGTGACCGAGAGCGTCGCGCGGCGGCTCGGGCTGCCGGCGCTGCGACTCGCCGCCAAGCAGGCGATGCGGCTGATGGGCGCGCATTTCGTCTTCGGCGAGACGATCGAAGACGCGCTGTCGCGCCGTGCGCCGCCGCCTTTGCGCTATTCCTTCGACATGCTGGGCGAGGCGGCGCGCACGCAGGCCGACGCCGAGCGTTATTTCGAGGCCTATGCCCACGCCATTGAGGTCACGGGCCGCGCTGCGGGGGGAGCGGCGCTGCCCGACAGGCCGGGCGTCTCGGTCAAGCTATCGGCGCTGCATCCGCGTTATGAGGCGGTCTCGCGCGAGCGCGTGCTCACCGAACTTGCGCCGCGCCTGCTCGATCTCGCGCGGCTCGCGAAAGACCACGATCTCGCCTTCACCGTCGATGCGGAAGAAGCCGATCGGCTCGAGCTTTCACTCGAAGTCATTGCGTGCGTCGTCGCCGACTCCTCGCTGAACGGCTGGGAGGGTTTCGGCGTCGCCGTGCAGGCCTATCAGAAACGCGCGCAAGCGGTCATTGAGCATGTCGCAGGCTGGGGCAAGACGCTTCGCCGGCGCCTGATGCTGCGGCTCGTCAAGGGCGCCTATTGGGACCTCGAGATCAAGCGCGCGCAGGAGAGGGGGCTTGCCGACTATCCCGTCTTCACGCGCAAGGCGATGACCGACGCCAATTATCTCGCCTGCGCAGCGCAGCTTTTCGAGGAGCCGATGCTCTTTCCTCAGTTCGCGACGCACAACGCCATGACGGCGGCCGCGATCCTCGCATGGGGCGGTAGCCCGAAAACTTTCGAGTTCCAGCGCCTGCACGGCATGGGCGAGGGTCTCTACGATCTTCTGCTCAAGAAGGGCGCGGCCGTGCGCGTCTACGCCCCGGTCGGCAAGCATCGCGACCTGCTCGGCTATCTCGTGCGCCGCCTTATCGAGAACGGCGCCAATTCCTCCTATGTCGCGCGTCTCGCCGATCCGCACTGCCGGCTGGAAGATCTGCTCGAAGATCCCTGCGCCGTGATCGGCGAGCCCGCGCGCGCGCGCCATCGTCATCTGCCGCTGCCCAAGGACCTCTATCAGCCGCTTCGCGCCAATTCGAAAGGCGTCGAATTCGGCGACCGCGCAGCGCTCGCGGCGCTCATCGCCGAGATCGAGGCGTCGCGCAGTGAAAACTTCGTGGCGCTGCCCTCGGCCGCCTCTACGGCGCCGCGCCGCGCTTTGCTCTCGCCGATCGACGGCGCGCCCGTCGGCGAGGTCGTCGAGGCCGATGCGGCGAGCGTGGACGCCGCGATGCGCGCAGCGCAAAAAGCTTTCCCCGCCTGGAGCCGGCTGCCAGTCGAGGCGCGAGCGCAGACGCTCGACGCCGCGGCGGCGGCGATCGAAAAAGCGCGCGGCCGACTCATCGCATTGCTGCAGAGCGAAGGCGGCAAGACGCTCGAAGACGCGCTGGCGGAAGTCCGGGAAGCCGCCGATTATTGCCGCTATTACGCGAATGAAGCGCGGGCGCTCATGCGTGAGCGCAGGCTTCCAGGCCCGACCGGCGAGGAGAATCTCTTGCGTCATCTCGGACGCGGGGTTTTCGTCTGCATCTCGCCCTGGAATTTTTCGCTGGCGATTTTCACCGGCCAGATCGCGGCGGCGCTCGTCGCCGGCAATGCGGTCGTGGCGAAGCCCGCCGAGCAGACGCCGCTCATCGGCTTTGCGGCCGTCGCGCTTCTGCATGAGGCGGCCGTGCCGCGCGAGGCTCTGCAATTCCTGCCGGGCCACGGCGCGGTCGGCGCGGCGCTCGTCGCGCATCAATTGACCGCCGGCGTCGTCTTCACGGGCTCGGTCCCGGCGGCGCAGTCGATCAACCGCGCGCTTGCGAAAAAGACCGGCCCCATCGTTCCGCTCATCGCTGAGACGGGCGGGATCAATGCGATGGTTGTCGATTCGACCGCGCTCTTCGAGCATGTCGCCGACGATGTCTGCGCCTCGGCCTTCCGCTCGGCGGGACAGCGCTGCTCGGCGTTGCGGCTCCTGCTGCTGCAAGACGATATCTTCGAGCCCTGCCTTGCGACGATCGTCGGAGCGGCGAAGGAATTGCGCCTCGGCGATCCGCGCGATCCGGCGACGCATATCGGTCCGGTCATCGACAAGGACGCGAAAGCCGCGCTCGAGACTTATATCGCGCGCCGCAGGGCGGAGGGACGCGTCGTTCCAGTGAGCGAGGCGCCGGCGGGAGGACTGTTCGTCGCCCCGCAGATCGTGCGGCTCCAGACGGCGGGCGAGCTGAAAGAGGAGATTTTCGGCCCCGTGCTGCATGTCGCAAGCTGGCGCGCCGGCGATTTCGATGCGCTTATCGCTGAGATCATGGCCTCGAATTACGGGCTCACGATCGGGCTCCATTCGCGCATCGAGACGCGCGCGCGGCGGCTCGCGGCGCTCGCGCCGGCCGGCAACATATACGTCAACCGCACGATGATCGGCGCCGTCGTCGGCTCGCAGCCTTTCGGCGGCTTCGGCTTGAGCGGCACCGGGCCAAAAGCCGGCGGAGCGGATTATCTGCGGCGTTTCACGCGCGAGATCACGGTCACGACGAACACCGCGGCGCTGGGCGGCGACCTCGGCCTCTGGGCGCGCGAGGAATGAGATCCCCTTTGAAACGGCCAAGCTCAGGCGGAACCTCGGAGCCCCTTTAACCGAAACAAGCTTAACCAATGCCGCTGTAAACATGCCTGCCCGCGAGCTTTTTGGAAATGAGCTAAATATTTTTGTGCGCCGCCCCCAAGGTCCGCGGTTCTCGTCAAGGTCCCGCTTTGGCCGCCCGCGCGAGAAGGAAAGATCAATAAAATCTTTTACTTGTCGGACGGACCCGCCCATCGGCGCGCGAACGGGCAGGTGTGGCGCCGAAGACACACCTACCGGGGATCGGTTGTAACACCCGTAACTTGTGTTGACTAACCCTTACCCTCCAGGCAGGATTTCGGCTGTTGAGGCTGAGACGGAGAAATCCGCCTCGGCTGATTATGCGCATACTGGGTCTTTTTTTTTCAGGCCGGGATGCGCATTACCAAAGGAGATGGAAAATGCGCATAACTTGGTTGGCCGCCGCGGCGGTCACTCTGGCCTTGGGCGGAACGGCCCAAGCCTCTAGTCTGTATATCGACTTCGCCGCCACTCCGACCGGCACGGTGTCCTATACGGGAACTTCTCTCGGCGTGGCCAGCGCGCTTAACTTTGGCAACACCACCTGGAATGTCGCCCAAATAGCCGTCGGCGACCAGTCGGGCCTCGCCGTGGGGAATCCGATCACGATCACCCCTCAGATGCTGACCATTGGCACCGGCACGACCTTCTCGGGTGATTTGTCGAAGACCTGGACGACCGGCTCTGGCACGTTTTCCGAAGCTTTCACTTCGGGAACCATCGTCCGCGGGACGACCAGCATCGATCTCGAGCTGGTCGGTACGCTGACCCCACCGACCGGTCCCGCTCAGGCCGCCTACCTCGACATCAGCTTGAACCAAGCGGGTGGTGCTCATGGCATAGTCTTCGGTGCGGCGACCAATACGTCGTTTTCCACGGCTCCGGGCCCCGTTCCGGGCGTCGGCTACGCGGGTCTCGTCGCTCTGGCGCTCGCCGGCCTCTATACGCGCGCTCGCCGCGCCTGAGCCCATCGCCTTCAGTGATGCGCTTGAACAATGGCCGTCGCCCTTCCAGGGCGGCGGTTTTCTTTTCGCCAGAGCGCGATCGCATGGCGCTCAGTCGCGAGCTCGCCTTCCGCAGAAGCCGTTCCCGCAATTGACTAACGCCAGTCTCTCCTCCTATATGCGCGGCGGCGGCGTCGCCCTGAAAGGGGCGGCGCCGGCCTCTTTGCGCGCATAGGGTTGCTTTGCAGCGCGGGGCGGTCTCGCGGGAGCCCTACAAGAGGCTTCGTAAAATTTCGCTGCGCAATCGCTTAAGGCTTCGCAACGAAGCCGCAGGGGTTCGCGGCGCGAACGGAAGCGGCGGGTCGAGGCACGCCGCGAGCGGAGAACAAACGTGAAAAGAACCTATCAACCGAGCAAGCTCGTCCGCAAGCGCCGCCACGGCTTCCGGGCGCGCATGAAGACCGTCGGCGGCCGCAGGGTCATCGCCGCCCGCCGCGCCCGCGGCCGCAAGCGCCTGTCGGCATAAGGGGCAGCCGGGCCTCCGCCCGAAACGCCGATCATCCGCCGCTAGCGTTCGCGCGGGGATTTCGACCGATGGACAAGGCCGCTCAGCCTAAGCAGAAGCCCCCGTTGCGGCTGCGTCGCCGCAGCGAGTTTCTGCGCGCCGCGGCGAGCGGCCTTGCGCGCTCCTCGCGCGCCTTCAAGCTGCAGATGGCGCTGCGCGAGGACGCCGCGGAAGCGCCGCGCTTCGGCTTCACTGCGACCAAGAGAATAGCCAGCGCCGTCGAGCGCAACCGTATCCGCCGCCGGCTCAAGGAGGCGTTGCGCCTCTCGGGCGCCCTTGCCGCCGCGAAAGGCTGCGACTACGTCTTCGTCGCCCGCCGCGAGGCGCTCACGGCGCCTTTCGCCGATCTCCAGGCGCAGATGGCCCAGGCCTTCGCCCGCCTCTCCCGCGCACGCCCAAAACCCCATACGGACCAGGCCTCGAAGGAGCCATGACCCAACATACCAAGAACTGGCTCCTGGCCATCGCGCTGTCGATGATCTTCATCGGCATCTACGATCATTTCTATCTCCAGCCGCAGGTGGAAAAGCAGCACAAGCTCGCCGAGCAGGCGAAGCGCGAGGCGCAGTTTCCCAAAATCGGCGCGGCCCCCAAGACGGAGCCCGGCGCCGCCGCTCCCTCAGTTTTGGGCGCGACGACGGTGGTCAAGCCGCGCGAGGCGGCGCTCGCCGAGAGTCCCCGCATCGCGATCGACACGCGCTCGGTCCGGGGCTCGATTGCGCTCAAGGGCGCGCGCATCGACGATCTGTCGCTCAAGAACTATCGCCAGACGGTGGCGACCAACAGCCCCATCATCGAGCTGCTTTCGCCGGAGAATACGGAGCAGCCCTATTTCGTCGATTTCGGGCTTCTTCTCGCTGCAGGTCGACAACGCGCCCGTGCTCCCCGATTCGGAGTCGCTGTGGACCGCCGATCGCCAGAAGCTCACGGCGAGCGAGCCTGTGACGCTCACCTTCGACAATGGCCATGGTCTGAACTTCAAGCGCAAGATCTCGATCGACGACGAGTATATGTTCAAGATCGAGGACAGCGTCGAAAATACGGGCGACAAGCCTGTCCAGATTTTCCCCTATTCGCGGGTGACTCGCGTCGGCACGCCGAAGGGCTCGGGCTACGCCGCGTTGCATGAGGGCTTCATCGGCGTCATCGGCGATCAGGGCACGCAGGAGTGGAAATACGACAAGGTCGAGAAGGAGCCCGATCCCATCAAGCGCACTTTCAGAGGAACGGGCGGCTGGGTCGGCTTCACCGATAAATATTGGGGCGTCGTGACGGCGCCCGATCCCGCCGCCTCCATCGACGTACGGTATTCGGCTTCGCCCCTCGCGCAGAAGGTCTATGACGCGCAGGCCGCTTACGTCGAGCCGAGGACGGTAGAGCCCGGCCAGACGCAGACGACGCTGCTGCACGTCTTCGCCGGCGCGAAGGAGGTCGATCTTCTCGACGCTTATGAGAAGAACGACGGCCTCAAGGGTTTCGACCGTCTCATCGACTGGGGCTGGTTCTACTTCATCACGCGGCCGATGTTCCGGCTCATTGACTACCTCTACAAAATTCTCGGCAATTTCGGCCTCGCCATCCTGGCCGTGACGGTCATCGTGAAGGCCGCCTTCCTGCCGATCGCCAATGCGAGCTACAAGTCGATGGCGAAGATCAAATCCATTCAGCCCAAGATCGCGGCCTTGAAGGAGCAATACGGCGACGACAAGCAGAAGTTCAACCAGGAGCAGATGGAGCTCTACAAGCGCGAGAAGGTCAATCCGCTCGGCGGCTGCATCCCGCTCTTGCTGCAGATCCCGGTGTTCTTCTCGCTCTACAAGGTGCTCGTCGTCACGATCGAGATGCGCCATGCGCCCTTCTTCGGCTGGATCAGGGACCTTTCGGCGCCCGATCCGACCAACATCTTCACGGCCTTCGGCTTGATCCATTGGGATCCGACGAAGGTCGCGCTTCTTGGCCCCTATCTCGTGCTCGGCATCTGGCCGATGCTGATGGGCGTCACGATGTGGCTGCAGATGAAGATGAACCCGGAGCCCACCGACGAGATCCAGAAGACCATGTTCTCCTGGATGCCGGTGATCTTCACCTTCACCATGGGCGGATTCGCCTCCGGCCTCGTCATCTACTGGACCTGGAACAATCTGCTGTCGATCACCCAGCAATGGGTCATCTACAAGCGCGCCGGGCAGAAGTTCGAGCTGTGGGACAATCTGCGCAAGACGTTCTTCAGCAAAGCGTGAGGGCGAATGGGGAGTAGGGCGTAGCGAGTGAACCCTCCATCCGCTATTCGCCACTCGCTATTCCTCCACATGACGGACGAACCCGACTTCACCGAGCCCGGCCGCCTGCTCTTCGCGGGCGAGTGCGAATTCATGTTCGGCGGCGCCAAAGCGGGCGATCTGCCGCCGGGAAATCTCCCCGAGATCGCCTTCGCCGGACGCTCCAACGTCGGCAAGTCGTCGCTCCTGAACGCGCTCACCTTCCGCAAGTCGTTGGCGCGCGTCTCACGCACGCCGGGGCGCACGCAGCAGCTCAATTTCTTCGAGCTCGGATCCCCGCCGCGCCTGCGCCTCGTCGACATGCCGGGCTACGGCTTCGCGGCGGTCGGCAAGGAAAAGCTCGCCTCCTGGCCGATGCTCATCCGCGACTATCTGCGCGGCCGCGCGACGCTGCTGCGCGTCTTCGCGCTTGTCGACGCGCGACGGGGCGTCGGCAAGCTCGACCAGGAGTTTTTCGAGCTTCTGGACAAGAGCGCCGTCTCCTATCAGGTCGTGCTGACGAAGCGCGACGAGCTGAAGGTGTCGGAACGCGAAGGCGCGCTGGAGGCCGCGCGCAAGGCGCTCGAGAAGCGCCCGGCGGCCTATCCCGAGATCGCCTTCACCTCGGCGGAGAAGAATGAGGGGATGGAGGAGCTGCGCGCGGGGATCGCAAGGCTGCTCGCGGGGCGGTGAGGGCCGCCCGCGGAATTTGGCGACCCCCCCTTGATTCCGATATGGCGCGACTATTGCTTAGACTCCTCGAGGAGCCGACAACGCGACAAAGCGGATCGGAAGCCAAAAGGCTGATTAGACCGCGGTGGCGTTGATAAAAGATCGTCCCGACAGAAAACTCCGAGACGCGCCGACATCCCTGACACGATAGCTCGCCTAAATCGTGCAATCCTCAAACAGGAATGAGCATGAGCGTCGGCTAGCGACGCAGCGGCTCCGCAATGGGGCCTATCGCGGCAAACTCGCCTTCCGTTCCTCGAACTTCCAGAGATCCACCGTGCAGTTCTCGACTGTCTCGAGAACGCACGTAACTGTGGGAATTGATCATGACCTCCATCGAATCAACCGCTTTTGGACGCCTCGAAGCCGAAGGCCGGCTCATGAAAGCCGCACACAAGGCTCCGACGCATGTCGCTGGCCGCTTCGGTTTTCGCGGCGATATCGCCATCACGCTCGATCCGCTGTCAAACCTGGAGGCCGCCTTCGCCGCTGCTGAGGGCGACGACGCCGCATTGTCGTTTCTGGCCGGATCGCTGAAGAGCTACAAGCAACTCCCGGCGCTCATCGAAGCCATCGGCGCCAATCTCAAGCCCGAGGGGAAGTATTTTATCTACTTAGGCGATTTGGAGCGCGCTTCTCGCTATTCCATCAGCTTCAACGGCGTGCCTCTCAATGTGATGCCGATCGACGATACGTCCGTATACAATGAGCTTATCGATTTTTTGTATCTTGATAAGACAAAAATGAAGAAGTTCGATACAGCGCAAAAGCTCGACGCCATCGTCGACGCTGCGAATAACTATGACAAGACCTACGAAGCGATTAGTTACGAGGAAGGCTTGAACCGTCTCTGATCGCAGCACGCGTTCGGAGAATTCAGAGTCGAGCGCGCTCCAGAAATGAGCCGGCGCCCGCCTCGATGAGGGTATTGTCGGAAAGCATCCAAGAAAGGCCGCTTGGGCTCAATGACGGCCTTTCGCGATACTCACACCGCCGCAGAATGCTTTGCCGCGCCCTTGTCGAGATAGGCGTCGAAGGCCGTCGCGGCAAGGCGCACGAAATGGCGGCCCGGCTCCGTCATCGCGAGGCGCCGACCCGTGAGCGTGGCTAGGCCCTGCTCGAGGAAGGTTTCTAGTCGCGGAACCGCATCGTCGAAGGCGTCCTCAGCAAAGCCGCGCGACGCGGCCTCGGCGCCGAAATCCACCTCGGACTGGCACATCAGCTTTTCGATGATCGCGCCGCGCGCGATGTCCTCTTGCGAAAAGGCGAGACCACGATTCGTCGAAAAGCGGTCGGCTTCGATGGCGCGCCGCCAGCCCGCGAGATCGGCGGCGTTGCCGATGTAGCCTTGCGGCAGCTTGCCGATGGAGGAGACGCCGAAGGGCAGCAGCGCGTCGGCGGGATCGACCGTATAGCCCTGGAAATTGCGATGCAGCTTTCCGGCGCGCCAGCATTGCGTCAGCGTGTCTTGCGGACGGGCGAAATGATCGAGCCCAATGGCGACGAAGCCTTCGCCTTCGAGCGTTTCGCGCACGGCGTCAGCTTGCGCGAGCCTTTCGGCCGCGCCAGCGAGCGCGGCGGCGTCAATGAGCTTTTGATGCGTCTTGAACCAGGGCACATGCGCATAGCCGAAGACGGCGAGACGCGAGGGATTGAGCCCGGCCGCGAGTGTCGCGGTGCGGCGCACGTCCTCGACGCTCTGGCGCGGCAGGCCATACATCAGATCGATGTTGATGGCGTCGATGCCCGCGCCGCGCAGCCACTCCACCGATTGCGCGACGAGCTCATAGGGCTGCACGCGGCCGGAGGCTTCCTGCACATGCGGGTTCAAGTCCTGCACGCCGAGACTGGCGCGATTGACGCCCGAGCGCGCCAGCGCCTCGACGAATTCGCGGGTCAGAACGCGCGGATCGAGCTCGATCGAATGTTCCGTCTCGGAGCCGATCGAGAAATGCCGCGCGATCGTCTCAGAAATCTCAAAAAAACGTGCAGGCCCGAGAATGCCCGGCGTGCCGCCGCCCCAATGAATGGAGACGACGCGCCGCGCGCTCGTCGCTCCCGCGACGAGCTCGATCTCGCGCAAAAGTGTCTCTTTATAGCTGGTGAGCGGCGCGTCCTGGTGCAGCGCCTTGGTGTGGCAGCCGCAGAAGGCGCAGATCTCCCGGCAGAAGGGCACGTGGAAATAAAGTGAGAGCGTCGCGTCGGGGCTAAGCGCCGCGAACCAGGCGCGCGTCGTCTCGTCGCCGATCTCGCGCGAGAAATGCGGCGAGGTCGGATAGCTAGTGTAGCGAGGTGCGGAGCGTTCGGCGAGCGCAAGGGAGGCGGTGTTCATGCAGGGATCTCGGGAATTAGACTGGTTCTCGGCGACGGCGCCCTCGCAACCTTTAAGCCGGCTTCAGCCGCAGGCCGGGCGGTGGCCCGCCGCACTCTCTTATAGCGCTTTTTGTGGCTCAGCGGCGCGCGGCTCGGCTTAAAAAATTAAGGCCTCGAACAGAGATTGCGGGGTGAGCTTGGCGAGGGTTTGCGGCCTCGTAACCGCAGTTGGGAATATTGTTTCCGATCGATGTCCACGCCGGGCCTTCGACGCGCGTTCACCTGAGAAATCAGGTAATTCCAACGGATTGGAAATCGTAAAGCATAATTCCGTATTTCCCACAGGCTAACTGGAACAAAATCGCAGCGTCCGCGTTTACCATCTGCCTGGAGCTTGAAAGAGCCTCCGGCGAGCCAGAGATTCAAACGGGAGTATACAATGTCGTCAAAATTCCTCTCTGTGTTGGCCGGCGTCGCTCTTGCGGCCAGCGTGACCTCAGCTTTCGCGTTCGAGGCGGTCCTGTCCTCGACGAGAGCGGTCCATACTCATCCCTGGCATCGCTCGGCGGTGGTTGGAGTGCTACCCGCGGGCGCGACAATCAATATCCTCGCCGAGCGTGGCGGTTGGTCTGAGGTCGCGGGCCCTAACGGCCTCGTGGGCTTCGTCCGCACGCCCTTGCTGGTCAGCGCGGCTCCCGCGGCATGGGGCCCGGGCGCTTTGGCGGCACCGTTTGGGGCGGCGGAAGCTGTGGTTGCGACTCCGTTCAATCTGGTCGGCGGCGTCTTCGCGCCAGCGCCGGCCCCCGCGCCGGTCGTCGCCTCATACTGAGGCTTGGCGACTCTCGCCGGCGCATTCGCCGGCGAGAGGGGTTCGATCAAACTGCAAGGGTCCCGAGGCTGCGGCAGCCGTCCCGGGACCTTTTCCTTGCGACCTAGGCGTAAAGGCGTGAGCACCGGGCCTTTGCGCGCCCGGCGTGGATTTCGGTTCAAAAGACGTGCTGACAAAAGTTTACAGAACGCTCGTCGAACCGCGCGCGGAAGCTTCGCAAAACTTTGGGCTATTATTTCCGTTTGACATCCGCTCAGCACCGCGCGCGAGCGTCAGAAGCGAGGGGCGTCGTCTCTTAGAGTGAGAAGGAAAAAGTTTAGAGTTCCCAATTCCCACGTCCAAGCCGGAACTAAACCGGAGCAATCGCGTTTGTGAGGTGTCCCGGAGTTCGCAAGAACTCCGGCGGAGCCAGAGATTCAAACGGAGTGCACAATGTCATCGAAATTCCGCTCTGTGTTGGCCGGCGTCGCTCTCGCGGCCAGCGCGACTTCTGCTTTCGCGTTCGAGGCCGTGCTGTCCTCGCCGAAGGCCCTTCACACGCATCCGTGGCATCGCTCGGGGGTGATCGAGGTTCTTCCCCCGACGTCCGTGGTCGACATCTCCGGTTGCCGTCACGGCTGGTGTGAGGCCACTGCGGTTAACGGCGCCGTCGGCTTCGTCTACACGCCTGTCCTGATCGGCGCGGTTCCCGTTCCAGGCTGGTGGTGGGGCTGGGGCGCCTGGACCGCTCCCTGGGCCCCAGTCGCCGCCGTAGTGGGGGGGCCGGTCACCGTAGCCTTTAATCCTCAGCCGCTTCCGCCGCTCCCGAATCCGGTCGACGTGGTCGCGGCCCCGATCAATGCGGTCGCCGGCCTCCTCCTTCCGGTTCCGGCTCCCGCGCCGGTCGTCGCCTCTTACTGAGGCATCGACGCTTCTCGCCGGCTTCGGCCGGCGCGAGCGGCAAGACATGCGAAAAGGCCCCGAGGCTGCGGCAGCCGCTCCGGGGCCTTTGGCTTTTGTGACAGGCGAGTTCGGCTCGCCTCGCTAGTCGGCGGGACCAACCGCCGTGGCGGCTTGCATTCCCGCCAGCGCGCGCGCTAATTCCACAAAGCCTGCAATCTCGATCTCCTCGGCGCGGCGGGTGGGCTCGATGCTGGCGGCCGCCAACAGCGCCAGAGTGTCGACGCCGAGCGATTTGAGGCTCTGTCGCAGCATTTTTCGGCGCTGGCCGAAGGCGGCTTGCGTCACGCGCGAAAACAGGCGCGCGTCGCAGGGCAGGGGCGCCGGATCGGGGACGAGCTCGACGACGGAAGAGGTGACCTTCGGCGGCGGCGTGAAGGCCGCGGGCGAAACGTCGAAGAGGATGCGCGCCCGCGCACGCCAGCCACAGAGCGCCGCGAGTCTTCCGTAATCCGCGCGCTCCCTGGGCGTCGCGACGATGCGCTCCGCGACCTCGCGCTGGAACATCAGCACATGGCGGTCGAAGAGCGAGGGCCAGGGCTCGGCTTCGAGCCAGCGCGTGAGCAGCGCGGTCGCGACATTATAGGGGAGATTGGCGCAGATCCGCGCCGGGCCGGCGCCGCCCTCTCGCGCACGAGTTCGGCGGGATCTAGCGCCAGCGCGTCGCCTTCCACGACGTCGAGCCGGTTCGGATAACGCGCGGCGATCTCGGCAAGGGCGGGAAGGCAGCGCGTGTCGCGCTCGATCGCGATGACCTTCGCCGCGCCTTCTGCGAGCAGCGCGCGCGTCAGCCCGCCCGGCCCCGGACCGATCTCGACGATGGTCGCGTTCTCCAGCGGCCCCGCGGCGCGCGCGATGCGTCCCGTGAGATTGAGGTCGAAGAGGAAGTTCTGGCCGAGCGCCTTGCGCGCGTCGAGCCCATGGCGCGCGACGACTTCGCGCAGCGGCGGCAGGCTATCGCTCATGCGCGGAGACGACCCGCGAGCCGGATCGCCTCGATGAGGCTCCTCGGATCGGCGACGCCCTCGCCGGCGATGTCGAAGGCCGTGCCATGGTCGGGCGAGGTGCGGATGAAGGGCAGGCCCAGCGTGACATTGACGCCACGCTCGAAGGCGAGCGTCTTGATCGGGATCAGCGCCTGATCATGCGTGGGGCAGAGCGCCACGTCGTACCGCGCGCGCGCGCGGGCATGAAACAGCGTGTCGGCAGGGAAGGGGCCTTGCGCGTCAATTCCCTCCGCCTGCAGTCGCGCGACCGCCGGCGCGATCAGCTCGATCTCCTCGCGTCCCATCGCCCCGTCCTCGCCCGCATGCGGATTGAGCCCCGCGAAGGCGAGACGTGGCCGCAAGACCCCGAAGCGGCGCGCGAAATCCTGAGCGACGATGCGGCCAGTCTCGACGACGAGCTCACGCGTCAGCAGCCGGGGCGCGTCCTTGAGCGCGACATGAATCGTGATGGGCACGACCGCGAGCTCTTCGGCGTAGAGCATCATCACGGGCCGCGCTTCGACGTTGAAGAAACGCTTCGTCAGAGCGCCGAGGAATTCGGTGTGTCCGGGAAAGGCGAAGCCCGCCGCATAGAGCGCGCTTTTGGCGATGGGCGCGGTCACGACGCCGCGCGTCTCGCCCTTTGCGACACATTCGACGGCGCGCTCTATGGAAAAGATCGTCGCCGCTGCATCCGCGCTGTCGCTCTTGCCGGGCTCGCCCTTGACGGAGAGGCCGAGCGGCACGACGGGAAAGGCCGTCTCGAAGGCGGCGTTCGCTTCGCGCGGCGTCGTCTCCTCCACTGCGACCTCGAGCGCGAGCGTCCTGGCGACGCGCCGATAATGCTCGGGATCGCCGAGCGCGAAGAAGGGCGGCAAGGCTTGCGCCTTGCGCGCGGCAAAAGCCTTTAGCGCGAGCTCGGAGCCCACGCCGGAGGGATCGCCCATGGTGAGCGCGAGAGGAAGCGGGATCATCGCGGGATTATAGCAATTCCTGTCCGCGAAGGCGCGTAGGGTATAGCGTTTCCATACGAGGCTATCCGCGCCTATTCCCTCTTCCCGCAGGCGGGGAGAGAGAGCGCTGAGCGCCATCTCTCTCTCTCGGAAGGACACGCCCATCGCCGCTCCCACTTGCGTCATCATCGGCGCCGGACCTGCCGGCCTCATCGCGGCCGAGACGCTCGCTGGCGCGGGGGCGCGCGTCGAGGTCTACGACCATATGCCGAGCGCCGCGCGCAAATTTCTGATGGCTGGGCGCGGCGGGCTGAACCTCACCCACAGCGAGCCGCTCGATCTCTTCCTCACGCGCTATGGCGCGGCGGCGAGGCGGTTCGAACCTTACCTGCGAGCCTTCTCGCCGCAGGATTTGCGCGACTTCTGCACGGGGCTCGGCGAGGAGACCTTCGTCGGCACGAGTGGCCGGATCTTTCCCAAGAGCTTTAAGGCGTCGCCGCTGCTGCGCGCGCTGCTTGCGCGGCTTAACAGCCGAGACGTCGTGTTCAAGCTGCGGCATGATTTTATCGGTTTTGGGGAGGGCCGCAGGCTAAGGCTGCGCGCCGCCGGCGCGGCGGTCGACATCGAACCGGAGGCCGCGATCTTCGCGCTCGGCGGCGCCTCCTGGCCGCGGCTCGGAACGGATGGCGGCTGGACGCGCGCCTTCGCCGAGGCGGGCGTCGCGCTGACGCCGCTCGCGCCTGCGAATTGCGCGCTGCATCTCGCCTGGAGCCCGTATTTTCTCGAAGCCTTCGAGGGCCAGCCGCTGAAGTCGCTGCGCGTCTCTCATGGCGGGCAGGCCGCGCGCGGCGATCTCGTCGTCACGCGACGCGGCCTGGAAGGCGGGCCGGCCTATGTGCTCGCCTCCGCCTTGCGCGAGACTCTCGCGCGGGGCGAGGAGGCCGTGGTGACCGTCGATCTGCGCCCCGATCAAAGGGTCGAGGCGCTGGCCGCGAAGCTCGCGCGACCGCGCGGCAAGGCTTCGCTCGCGACGCATCTGCGCAAGACTCTGGCCCTAAGCAAGATCGACATTGCGGCGCTGCGCGAGGCCTCTCCCGACGGTCTGCCCCAGGAGGCGCAGGCGCTGGCCGCCCGTGTGAAAGCGGCGCCTTTGACGATCGCGGGCGTCGCCGGTTTCGAGCGGGCGATCTCCAGCGCCGGCGGTGTCGCCTTCGACGCGCTGGAGGAAGACCTGATGCTCAAGGCGCGTCCGGGCGTATTCGTCGCTGGCGAGATGCTGGATTTCGACGCGCCGACCGGCGGCTATCTGCTGCAGGCGGCCTTCTCGACGGGTGTCGCCGCCGCCAGGGGCGCCGCGCGCTTTTTGGGGCTGAAGGTTTAGCGCGCGTTCACTTGGAGAAGAGGGCCAGCGCTTCTTTCGCGAGTACGCCGCCGGTGATCTCGACAGTGGCGAAGGGCGTGGCGGCGGCGATCGTCTTGTCGTCGATCATGATCTGGCCGATGACCCGGGAAAGCTGCTCGATCGACGCGCCATAGACGACGCGGCCGAAGCCGCACCAGATGATCGCGCCCATGCACATCGGGCAGGATTCCCCCGTCGTGTAGATCGTCGCGTTCTTCATCTCTTCCGCCGGATGCGCGGCGATGAAGGCGCGAATGGCCATCATCTCGCCATGCGCGGTCGGATCGTTGAGGCGCTTGCCGCTATTGCGGCCAGAGGCCAGCACCTGGCCGTTCTTCACGATCACCGCCCCGAAGGGAAAGTCCCCCTGCGCGGCCTCGGCCAGAGCGAGGCGCATGAAACCTGCGTCCGCCGCTTGCGGCGGCGTGAGGGCTGCGCGCGCCAAGGCGGGGCGCGAGGCCAGGGCCACGCCTGCCGTCAGCAGACTGCCGAGCGTCGCGCGGCGATTGGGACGGCCGCAGGTGGGGCAGGCGCCATCCGTCATCTCAAAGCCTCCAAAGCTCAATCCTGGCGGCTCGGACATTGCCAAATAGAAGCCGATAGGACAATCTCTGGCGCAACGCGGCGCAGCGGGCTCATTGTCCTTCCCCTCGCCCGTATGAGCTCACTTTTCGTCCCGCGTGAACAGAACCAGGTCCCGAACCCGGACGCGGCGCGCGCGATTTTTCGTGAGAGGGCCGGAGTGGCGTCATGATCACGGTTGCGATCGGCGATATCCATGGGATGCAGGATCATCTCGCGCGTCTGCTGCGCGAGATCTCCGCCTATGCCGAGAGCCAGGGCTGGAAGGAGTTGCCGCGGCTCGTCTTTCTGGGCGATTATGTCGACCGCGGACCGGCGTCGCGCCAAGTCGTGGGGCTGCTGCGACACCTGCAAGGCCATGGCGCCATCTGTCTGCGCGGCAATCACGAAGAGATGATGGCTCGCTCTTGCAACGGCGACTGGGAGATGGCGCAATTTCTCGCCAATGGCGGCGACGCGACGATCGCCTCCTACGACGACGCCATCGACGCGTTCGTCGGGGACCGACGCTGGCTGGCCGCTTTGCCGACCTCCTATGAGGATGATTTGCGCATCTTCGTCCATGCCGGGCTCATGCCGAGCCGCCCGCTCGCAGAGCAGGACGACCATGCGAAGCTCTGGATCAGGGACAAGTTCCTGAATTACGGCGGCGCCTTCGAGAAATATGTCGTGCATGGGCATACGCCTGTACAGTATCGGGGCCTCGAACCCAGGCCCGAGATCACGCACAACAGATGCGATCTCGACACCGGCGCCTGTTACGGCGGGACGCTCTCGGCCGCCTTCTTCAACGAGCAGGAGGCGAAGCCGTTTCACACGATCAGCGTAGGGTAGCGTTCACGACTTGCTCTTGCCCTTCACCGCGCGGGTGCCGGGCCTCCCCATCGTCGAGCGCGGCGCCGGCGCCGGCCGGCCCAGCGGTCGCGCTTCGCCGCCGCCGAAATTGTGCGGGCCCATGTCGGCGTCGGTGGGTTTTCGCGCACGCGAGCCGGAAATTGCGCCCTCTGCGGACGCCCCGCCTGAAGCGCGCAGATGTTTAATCGGACCAGCCTCGGCCAGAAGCTCGGCGCGTTGCAGCCGGTGGATTTCGTCGCGCAGCCGCGCCGCGTCCTCGAAGGCGAGATCGGCTGCCGCCGCCTTCATCTTCTTTTCGAGCTCGGCGATCACCGCCTGCAGATTATGCCCCGGCGCGATCTCGACGCCGGTCTCGACCGTCAGATGGTCCTGCTCATAGACGGAGCCAAGAATGTCGGCGATGCCGCGCTTGATCGAAGCCGGCGTGATGCCGTGCTCGGCGTTGTAGGCCTCCTGCTTCTTGCGCCGCCGGTCGGTTTCGTCGATCGCGCGCTGCATCGAGCCGGTGATGCGGTCGGCGTAGAGGATCACGCGTCCGTCGACGTTGCGCGCCGCGCGGCCGATCGTCTGGATGAGCGAGGTCTCGCTGCGCAAAAAACCTTCCTTGTCGGCGTCGAGGATCGCGACGAGCCCGCATTCGGGAATGTCGAGGCCCTCGCGCAGAAGATTGATGCCGACGAGCACGTCGAAGGCCCCGAGCCGCAGGTCGCGGATGATCTCGATGCGCTCGATCGTGTCGATGTCCGAATGCATGTAGCGGACGCGGATGCCGTGCTCATGCAGATATTCGGTGAGGTCCTCGGCCATCCGCTTCGTGAGGACGGTCACCAGCGCGCGATAGCCCATGTCGATGGTTTGCCGCGCCTCATTCAGCAAATCGTCGACCTGTGAGCGCGCCTCGCGGATCTCGACCGGCGGATCGATGAGCCCCGTCGGGCGAATGACCTGCTCGACGAAGACGCCAGCCGTGCGCTCCATCTCCCAATTGCCGGGCGTCGCCGAGACGCAGACGGTCTGCGGGCGCATCGCGTCCCATTCCTCGAAGCGAAGCGGACGATTGTCCATGCAGGAGGGCAGGCGAAAGCCATATTCGGCGAGCGTCGCCTTGCGGCGGAAGTCGCCGCGATACATGCCGCCGATCTGCGGCACGGACACATGGCTCTCGTCGGCGAAGACGATGGCGTTGTCGGGCAGATATTCAAACAGAGTTGGCGGCGGCTCGCCCGGCTTGCGGCCGGTGAGATAGCGCGAGTAGTTCTCGATACCAGCGCAGGCGCCCGTCGCCTCCATCATCTCCATGTCGAAACGCGTGCGCTGCTCGAGCCGTTGGGCCTCGAGCAGGCGTCCTGTGCGGTTCAGTTCGTCGAGCCGCAGTTTCAGCTCTTCCTTTATGCCCTTCACCGATTGCAGCAGCGTCGGACGCGGCGTCACATAATGCGAATTGGCGTAGACCTTCACGAATTCGAGATCGACCGTCTTCTTGCCGGTCAGCGGATCGAATTCGTGAATGGACTCGACTTCGTCGCCGAAAAAATTGATGCGCCAGGCGCGGTCCTCATAGTGGGCCGGAAACACGTCCACCGTGTCTCCGCGCACGCGGAACGTTCCGCGGATGAAGTCGGCCGAGACGCGGCGATATTGCAGCGTGACTAGATCGGCGATGAGCTGGCGCTGCTCGAGCTTCTCGTTCAGCGCGACTGAGAAGGTCATCGCCGTATAGGTCTCGACCGAGCCGATGCCGTAGATGCAGGAGACCGAGGCGACGATGATCACGTCGTCGCGCTCGAGAAGCGCGCGCGTCGCCGCGTGACGCATCCGGTCGATCTGCTCATTCACCGAGGATTCCTTCTCGATGTAGGTGTCCGAGCGCGGCACGTAGGCCTCGGGCTGGTAATAGTCGTAGTAGGACACGAAATATTCGACGGCGTTTTTCGGAAAGAAGCTCTTGAACTCGCCATAAAGCTGCGCGGCAAGCGTCTTGTTGGGCGCGAGGATCAGCGCCGGGCGCTGCGTGCGCGCGATGACCTGCGCCATCGTGAAGGTCTTGCCGGAGCCGGTGACGCCGAGCAGCACCTGATCGCGCTCCTGCGCCGCGATGCCCTTGACGAGCTCCTCGATCGCGTGCGGCTGGTCGCCGCAAGGCTCATACTCCGACACGAGCTCGAATTTGACGCCGCCCTCGGACTTTGGCGGCCGCTCGGGGCGATGCGGCGTCCAGGCGGCTTTGTCGCGCATGTTGGGATCGCCAAGCCGCAGCAGCTCGTCGAGAGTGTCGATCGTGGCTTGGGCTCCCCCGAAACCCTTCGGTTTGTCGTCGCCCGCAGGCTCGCTGAGCCCATAGCGCTCCATCTCCTCGGCGCTGAGCGCGGTGGCCGGTCCCGCCTCATAGGCGGCCTGTCCCCGATCCTCGAAGCCCTCGCTGCGCTCGACCAGCGCCGGGTTGAGCAGCGCCGCAAGATGCGGCTCGAGCGGAGAAAGCTCTGGCTTCGCCGCCTTGGCGCGCGTCGCGCGAATCGGTGACTTGGGCTTTTTGGGCGCGGGCATGCGCGCAATATGGGGGATCGAGCGCCGGGAGGGAAGGCGCGCCTCGCTTGGGGCTGTGGCGGAGCTTTCGCGGGGGCGGTCAAGGGCCTAAACTGCGCGCCATGAATCGACGCTCCTGGCTCAAATTTTCGCTTGTCGCGCTAACTGTTCCCGGCGCCGCTCTCGCGCGCACGCAAACTGTAACGCAGGTCGACGACGTGCTGGAGCGCTTGCGCGCCAAGCACGGATTGCCGGCGCTCGCCGCCGCTGTCGTGAGCAAGGGCCAGATCGTCGCGGCCAGCGCTGTCGGCGCGCGCCTTTTGAATAGCGACAAGAAGGTCACGATCAAGGATCGCTTCCACCTCGGCTCCGACACCAAGGCGATGACCGCGACGCTCGCCGGCATGGCCGTGGAGGCGGGCAAGTTGCGTTGGGACACGACGATTGGCGAAGCGCTCGGCGGCAAAATCTCCGGCATCGAGCCGCGCCTCGCGGCGGTGACGCTGGAGCAGCTTCTCTCGCACACCGGTGGCATTCCCTCGGACACGGACGAGATTCTCAATCTTTATTTCAATGGCGACGGCTTCAAATATGATCTGCCGACGCAGCGGTTGCGCATCATCAATGCGTGGAAGACTCACGCGCCCGCGACGAAACCGGGCGCGGAATTCCATTACGCGAACCTCGGCTATGTCATCGCTGGCGCCATGATCGAGACGGCCTTCGGCGTCTCCTGGGAAGAGCTCATGGTCAACCTCATTTACACGCCGCTGCGCCTCGGCGCGGCGGGGATCGGGCCGCAGGCGACGACGGGAAGATATGACGCGCCGATCGGTTATTCCGTCTGCGACGACGGCGTGGCGACGCCCATGCCCTGGGGACCGCCCGCCGATGTGCCGGCCTCCGTCGGCCCCGCCGGCGCCGCGCATATGTCCGTGCTCGATTTCGCCAGATGGGCGGGCTGGAACGCGGGCGGCGGCAGGCGCGGCCCTGCGCTGGTGAAGCCGGAGACGCTCGACCGCATCCACCGCGCGCATGTGAGCACCGGCAAATTGCCGAACGCTCGTCCCGGGACGCCGCAGGAAGGCGAATATGCGATGGGCTGGGGTCTCGTGAAATTCGACTGGACGCCCACGCCAGTGCTGACCCACAACGGCTCCAATTCGATGAACTTCGCAAAAATCCTCGTCGATCGCGACAAGGACCTCGGCGTCGTCGTGGTGACGAATTTCCCCGAGAAGCAGGCCGAGGCGGCGGCGTCCGAGGCGCAGGAGACGCTCTACAAACGCTTCGCGAGCTGAGGCGTCAGATGACGGAGCCCGCCAATCTCATCACCGACGTTCCGGGCGTGAGCGTCGGCCATGCGCAGGACGCGAGGCTCGCCTCCGGCGTCACCGTCGTCATTTTCGACGCGCCGGCCACAGCCTCCATCGCCATTCACGGCGGCGCGCCCGGCGTGCGCGACGCGGCTCTGCTCGAACCCGAGATGACCGTTGAGCGCATCGACGCGCTCGCGCTTTCCGGCGGCTCGGTCTATGGCCTGGACGCTGCGGGCGGCGTGCTCGAATTTTTGCGCGCGTGCGGGCGCGGCTTCGCGATCGGCGATGTGCGTGTGCCGATTGTGCCGGGCGCGATCCTCTTCGATCTCCTCAACGGCGGCGACAAGAATTGGACCGGCCGCGCGCCTTATTGGGATCTGGGCTTCGCCGCGGCGAGCAACGCTGCGCGAATTTTCGCGCTGGGCTCGGTCGGCGCGGGGCTCGGCGCCACCACCGTCAATCTCAAAGGGGGGCTGGGTTCGGCCAGCGCCGTGACGTCCGGCGGCTATGTCGTCGGCGCGATCGTCGCTGTCAATAGCGTGGGCCAGGCGACGATCGGCGACGGCCCGCATTTTTGGGCGGCGCCTTTCGAGCGCGGCGCCGAATATGGCGGACTCGGCTGGCCGTCGCCGCCGCCCGAGACGGCGCTGACCCTGCGCCTGAAGACGGATGCGCTCGCCAACACCAACATCGCGGTCGTCGCCACCGATGCGCCGCTCTCCAAGGCGCAGGCGAAGCGCGTCGCGATCCAGGCGCATGACGGCATGGCGCATGCGCTGCGCCCCTCGCACGCCGCGCTCGACGGCGATCTCATCTTCGCCGCCTCGACGGAGCGCAATCCGCGCACGCCTGCGCCGCGCGAGCTCGCCGAGATCGGCATGCTCGCCGCCGACACGCTGGCGCGCGCCATCGCGCGCGGGGTTTTCGAGGCGACGCCGCTCAAAGTTGCGGGCGCGCAGCCGAGCTGGCGCGAGGCGTTTGGGGGAATGCGTTGACGCCAAGACAACCCGCGCTCTTCATCCCGCACGGCGGCGGGCCCTGGCCCTTCATGCAAGAGCTTGGTCCGTCCGGCATGTGGGACGGGTTGCGTGGCTTTCTCGAAGGACTCGAGAAGAGCTTGCCGGTGCCGCCCGAGGCTTTTCTCGTCGTCTCGGCGCATTGGGAGACCGAGCGTCCGACCGTGGACGCCGACGCCGCGCCCGGCATGTTCTTCGACTATTACGGCTTTCCTGAGCACACTTATGCGCTTCGCTATCCCGCGCCGGGCGCGCCACAGCTCGCGTCGCGCGTGCGCGCGCTGCTGGGCGCAGCGGGCATTGCTAGTGACGAAGCGCGCGGGCGCGGCTTCGACCATGGCGTGTTCGTCCCGATGATGCTTATCCATCCGCAGGCGGATGTCCCCGTGCTGCAGATGTCGTTGCAGAAGGGCGCCTCGGTCGCGCGCCAGTTGGAGATCGGCCGCTCGCTCGCGCCCTTGCGCGAGGAGGGCGTGGCGATCCTCGGCAGCGGCATGAGCTATCACAATCTGCGAGAGTTCTTCTCCGCCGACGAAGCGCCGCGCGCCGCCGCGAAGAGTTTTGACGATTGGCTGACGCAGACGGTCTTGCTCGATGATGCACAGACGCGCGCCAGGCGGCTCGGCGAATGGCTCGACGCATCCGGCGCAAAGGCGAGCCACCCCACGCCGGAACATTTGGAGCCGCTCTTTGTCATCGCCGGCGCCGCGGGGCAGGACCGCGCGCGCCGGGTGTTTCACGACGCGTTTTGGGGCAAGGCGGTGTCGGGCTTTGCGTTTGGGTGAGCGGCTCGCAATGACGGCTAATCGTCCGTCGGGGCAATCTTAGCCGGCGATGAGACCCACCGCCGCCTTCGCCACCGCTTCCGGCGTGATGCCGAAATGCGCATAGAGCGCGTCGGCAGGGGCGCTCGCGCCGAAGCCCGTCATGCCGATGAAGGCCGAGCGCTCGCCGAGCCAGCGGTCCCAGCCGAAGCGCACGGCGGCTTCGACGCCGACGCGCGGCGCCGACCCCAGCACCTTGGCGCGATAGGCCTCGTCTTGCGCGGCGAAAAGCTCGAAGCTCGGCAGGGAGACGACCGCCGCGCGCTTGCCTTGCGCGGCGAGGAGCTTTGCGGCTTCGAGCGCGGTCGAGACTTCCGAGCCCGTGGCGATGAGCGTCACGTCGCGCGCGCCCTCCGCCTCGCGCAGCACATAGCCGCCGCGTGCGGAAAGATTTTCCGAAACGGGCCGCTCCAGCGTGGGCAGGTTCTGGCGCGAGAGGCTCAGCACGGAAGGCGTCGTCCTCGCATTCAGCGCGAGCTCCCAGCATTCCGCCGTCTCGATCGCGTCCGCGGGGCGGAACACGTTGAGATTGGGCATGGCGCGCAGGCTCGCGAGATGCTCGACGGGCTGATGCGTCGGGCCGTCCTCGCCAAGACCGATCGAGTTCATGCGTCAGCACATAGATGACGCGCAGGCCCATCAGCGCCGAGAGCCGTATCGCTCCGCGCGCATAATCGGAAAAGACGAGGAAGGTCCCGCCATAGGGGATGAATCCGCCATAGAGCGCGAGGCCGTTCATCGCCGCCGCCATCTCGAACTCGCGCACGCCGTAATGGAGGTAGCGGCCGGTGAAATTATCCGGCGCGACGACGCCGAGCCCTTTGGTGAGCGTGAACACGGAATGGGTGAGATCGGCCGAGCCGCCGATCGTCGCCGTTGTCGCGGCGTTGATCACGCCGAGCGAATTCTCGGAGGATTTGCGCGTCGCGAGCTTCGGCTTCTCCTGCGCGGCGGTCTCGCGCAGCGCTTTCAGCGGCGCGGCGACGGCCTGCGCGACGTCGGCTTCGAGGAAGCGCGCGAACTCCTGGCTCTTGCCCGAGGCCGCGAGAGTCTCGAGCCATGCGGCCCGCACCGGCGCGCCACGCGCGCCGGCAAGACGCCAGCCCTCGAGAATGGACTGGGGGACCTCGAAGGGCGGATGATCCCAGCCGAGCGCCTTGCGCGCGAGCGCGTTCTCCTCAGCGCCTAAAGGCGAGCCGTGCGCGCTCTCCTTGCCCTGCTTGTTGGGCGCGCCGTAGCCGATGACGGTGCGGCAGGCGATCATCGAGGGACGCGGGTCTTCCTGCGCGGCCGCGAGCGCCGCGGCGATCGCCGCGAAGTCGTGACCGTCGATCTTCTGCACATGCCAGCCGCTGGCCTCGAACCGCAGGGCCTGATCGGTCGATGTCGCAAGAACTCGTCGGGCCGTCGATGGAGATGTGATTGTCGTCCCAGAGCACGACGACCTTGCCGAGCCGCAAATGGCCGGCGAGATCGATCGCCTCCTGGCTGATCCCTTCCATCAGGCAGCCGTCGCCCACGATGACATAGGTGAAGTGATCGACGATCGCGTCGCCGAAGCGCGCATTGGCGAGTTGTTCGCCGATGGCCATGCCGACGGCCGTGGCGAGTCCTTGACCAAGCGGGCCCGTCGTCGTCTCGACGCCGGGCGCGTGACCATATTCGGGATGTCCTGCGGTCTTCGAGCCGAGCTGGCGGAAGTTCTTGAGATCGTCGATCTCGAGCCCCGGACAGCCGACGAGATAGCCGAGCGCATAGAGCAGCATCGAGCCGTGGCCGGCCGACAGCACGAAGCGGTCGCGGTTCGGCCAATGCGGATCGGCCGCGTCGAATTTCAGGAAGGAGCGAAACAGCACGCTCGCGATGTCAGCCATGCCCATGGGCATGCCGGGATGGCCGGATTTGGCCCTGTCCACGGCGTCCATCGCGAGGGCGCGAATGGCGTTGGCGTCATCCCTCGTGCAGGGGGCGGGAACATCGAGCATCTAAACTTCCTTATCATGCGCCCTTCTGGCGCTTCACGAGTGCGAGGATGCGAGGCGTCAAAATGAGCTGCATCGCGAGGTCGAGCTTGTTGCCCGGAATGACGATGGAGTTGGCGCGCGACATCCAGCTGCCCGCGATCATCGTCACGAGGTAGGGAAAGTCCACGCCGCGCGGATTGCGGAAGCGGATCACGACGATCGACTCGTCAGGCGTCGGAATGGAGCGCGCGACGAAGGGATTGGACGTGTCGACCGTCGCGGCGCGCTGAAAGTTTAGGTCCGTCTCCGAGAACTGCGGGCAGATGTAATGCACGTAATCATGCATGCGGCGCAGGATCGTCTCGGTCACGGCTTCCGTCGTGTAGCCGCGCGAGTTGCGGTCGCGTAAGAGTTTCTGCGTCCACTCCAGATTGATGACGGGCACGACGCCGATCTTCAAGTCCGCGTAGCGCGCGACATTGACCTCGTCGGTCACGACGGCGCCGTGCAGCCCTTCGTAGAAGAGAATGTCGGTGTTGGGCGGCAGCTCGCGCCAAGGCGTGAACTTGCCGGGCTCGACGCCATAGACCGCCGCCTCGTTCTCGTCATGCGCGTAATGGCGGTAGTGCCCCGAGCCGGTCTCGCCATATTCGCGAAACAAGCGCTCGAGCTCGACTAGAAGATTGGCCTCCGGACCGAAGTGGCTGAAGTTATAGTTGCCGCGCCCCTGCGCGTCGAGCAGCGCCTGTTTCATCTCGTCGCGGTCGTGGCGATGGAAGCTGTCGCCCTCGACATAGGCGACCTCAATGCGCTCGCGGCGAAAGATCTGCTCGAAGGTCGCTTTGACCGAGCTCGTGCCGGCCCCCGACGAGCCGGTGATCGAGATGATGGGATGCTTGACGGACATGGCTCGAGCGCAATTCGGCGGGCGACGTCAGGGACTGGGCGCGATCGACCGTCGCCACGGGGCGTCCGGTCGCCCGCCCGGCTTGTCGCACGCCGCCGCCTTGCGGCGCAAGCGCTGGGCTTCAGGCGCCCAGCGCCGCGTCGGCTTCGAGCGTCGCCGCGCCGCCATCGATGACCTCACGCGCGAGGCCGGAAGCGGCGACTGCGACGTTTTGCGCGAAGAACCGGGCGATGGCCGCGCGGCGGGCGTCCACCTCCGCCGCGCCCTTGGCGAGCAGCGTGCCGCCCCGCGCCAGCGCGAAGAGCCGCAGATAGGGCGTCGCGCCCGCGAGCGCGAGGGCCGGGCTGGCCTCCTTTAGGAAGCGGCTCGCGCGATCGAACTCGGCGACGGCCTCACTGAGCGCGTCCGCTCCGCCGAGCTTAGCCTCGGCGGCGATGGCGCGCATGTCCTCGATCTCGCGGGCGAGCGCCGTTCCGGTGCGCTGCAATTTGCGCGTGGCGAGATCGATCGCCTGTATGCCGTTCGTTCCCTCGTAGATCGGCGCGACGCGCGCGTCCCGCAGGGCCTGGGCGGCGCCCGTTTCCTCGATATAGCCGACGCCCCCGAAAATCTGCAGGCCGAGCGAGGCCGCTTCGTCAGCGATGTCGGTGGAAAAGGCCTTGGCGACGGGCGTCAGCAGATCGGCGCGGTTTTGCGCCTCGGCGGCGCGCGCGGGATCGCCCTCGCGGCGGGCGCGGTCGAGCGAGACGGCCGTTTCGTAGCAGATGGCCCGCGCCGCATGCGTCAGCGCGGTCATCGTCAGCGCCATGCGCTGCACGTCTGGATGCGCGAGGATGGGCGCCGGCGCCTCGCCCTGGAGCGACCGGCCCTGGCGGCGCTCGCGCGCATAGGCGAGCGCCTGCTGAGTCGCGCGTTCGGCGACGCCGACGCCTTGCAGCCCGACCGCGAGCCGCGCGTCGTTCATCATCGCGAACATTGTCGCGAGCCCCTTATTGCGTTCGCCGACGAGATAGGCGACGGCGCCTTCGCCATCGCCGTAAACCATCGTGCAGGTCGGCGACCCCTTGATGCCGAGCTTGTGCTCAATGCCCGCGCAGCGCAGATCGTTGCGGCGCGTGCGCCCCTCGGCGTCGGCGAGGAGCTTTGGCGCCAGGAACAGCGAGATTCCCTGCGTGCCGGCCGGCGCGTCCGGGAAGTTCTCGCGAGGACGAGATGGACGATGTTATCGGTCAGGTCATGCTCGCCGTAGGTGATGAAAATCTTCTGCCCGAAGAGGCGATAGGAGCCGTCCGGCTGCGGCTCCGCCTTGGCGCGAATGAGCGCGAGGTCGGAGCCCGCCTGCGGCTCCGTCAGATTCATCGTCGCCGACCATTCGCCGGAGACGATTTTGGCTAGGAAGGTCTTTTTGAGCTCTTCGCTCGCCGCCCGTTCGAGCGCCTCCATCGCGCTCTGGCTCAGGAGCGGACAAATGGCGAAGGCCGCGTTCGCGCCCTGCCATATTTCCGTACAGGCGGCGTTGAGGAGGCGCGGCAGGCCGAGCCCGCCATATTCGGGGTCCGCCTTCAACCGGTTCCAACCGCCCTTGACCCAGTCCGCATAGGCCTCTTTCCACCCCGGCGGGGTCGTGACCGCCTCGCCCTCGAACTTCGCCCCGAAGCGGTCGCCGTCGCGATAGCAGGAGGCGAGCCGTTCCTCGGCGAATTTGGCGGCCTCGTTCAAGGTCGCCTCGAGGAGTCCGTCCCCGAGATCGGCGAAAAGGCCGCCCGTCTCAAAGGCCGAGCCGCCCGCAGCGAGTTGTGTGGCGAAGAGAATATCGTCGAGGGGGGCGCGATAGGTCATCATGGTTTTCCAAAGTTCTCCGATGCGACGGCTGCGGAGCCTTCGACCGCGACCGCCGCCCCCAGGGCCCTCCGCGTGCAATTAGCGCGACTTTCGCAGAATTTGACGGGCTTTCGCGATCGCATTTCGCTCCAACTTTCTGAATTGGCGAGATTTCTTATAAGTTCCGTTAAGTTCCGTTGGCGTGACAAGCGCGGGGAGCGCGGCGCTTCCCCGCGGCGGTCGATAGGAAATCTTCCTCAGCTTGGTGAGGCCGTCGCGAACACCCATAAGATGGCCGGGATGAAAATGATGAGGTCGGGCCAGATTTGAATTACGGTTGCAGAAGACCTCTCCGTAAAGCCTATGGATCGGCCGTTTTGGACGCGCATCCAAGGCTGGTCGGCCTTGATGCGCGATTCTATGAGTTTCTTGGCTTCAAGAAGGCGGTCAGAACCATAGTAAGTGAAAAGGGAAATCGGCGCTCGCCGGCAAGCGAGCGCGCTTCGGCTGCGAGCTTCCAACCCGCGCCATTGCACGCGATCCGCTGTTTCCGGGCGCAGCCGCAAAAAGAGGCTCTCTCCGGGCGTCGCCGCGTAGGCCTCCACATCGCGCCAGGCGATCCTTCCGTCAAAACGTTCCGGACAGGCGAATCCCGTTTCGTAGACATCCAAAATGCTGCGTTTGCGATAAGCGTTCAACGCCCTGCGCAAGTGGGAAATCGCCCAGAACAATAAGCAAATATCCAACAGGACGAAGTGAAGCGCGCCGTCTCGAAGTCCGATGTAAGTCGCCAGCAGAAAGCCCGCAAGCAAAGAGGCGCCAAAAATCAAGTTCGGGCTAAGCGGTTCATAAACGCTGAGAATTGGAGATTCCGGCATCTTCACTCTCGATTCGCTCGTCGTCAGCCGATCCTCGCATAGGAGCATGAATGTCGTGCTCACGTTAGCCCCTCAATCGGGCGGCGAAGACGGGGGGGCTATGCCGGTGGGCCTCGAACGGTCCCCTCGCCGTCCCTCGCGCCGAGAGCATTGGCGTTTGAAAACCCCCTCCGCCAGGACTAGCCTTTAACCGGGCGCTCACGGTGATTTGCGTATGGGAAACGCCCGCCTTCCTGCCGCGCCGGCTCCGCCCACGATGGGCGCGCCCCGACGAAAGAGGCATCAACCCGACCGACTGAGGGAAGACCCATGCCGAATTTCTCCCTGGACGCCCTGGACCTCGCTGCGCTTCTCTCCTCACGCGTCTGTCATGACGTGATCTCGCCTGTCGGCGCGATCATTAACGGCCTCGAGGTGCTCGAGGAGGAGCACGACGCCGAGATGCGCGGCCATGCGCTCGCCCTCATCAAGTCGAGCGCCTCGGAAGCCTCGGCGCGGCTGCAGTTCTGCCGTCTCGCCTTCGGCGCTGCGGGCTCGAAGGGCGCCTCGATCGACACGGGCGACGCCGAGCATGTCGCGCGCCAGCTCTTCGCCGACGAGCGCACGCGCATGGAGTGGAAGCTGCCGCGCGTGCTCATGGCGAAGAACAAGGTGAAGCTGCTTCTCAACCTTTGTCTCATCGCCGACATGGCGATCCCGCGCGGCGGAGCGCTGACCGTCTCCGGCGAGGGCGAAGGAGACGAGATCGCCTTCCGTGTCGAGGCGAAGGGGCCGAACTCGCGTCTTGCCCCGGAAGTCGTGCGTCTCCTGGCCGGCGAGTTCGACGAGGCGACGCTCGATGCGCGCGCGATCCAGGCCTATTACGCGGGTCTCGTCGCGCAGGCGTGCGGGCTCGAGGTGACGGCGAGCAGCGGCGACGCGATCGTCATCGAGGCGAGGCCCAAGGGTCTTCCGGCGACCCAAGACGTCCGCGCTCCTGAAAGCGCGGTCGCTTGAGGCGGAATCAAAACGAAACCGCCGCCGGGTGAGGGCGACGGTTGGTTCTTAGCGGATCACGCGAACCCGTGCTCAGGCGCGGCGCGCGCGGGCATAGAGCGCGGCGAGCGCCAGCGCCGCAAGACCCGCAAAGCCCGCGCCGGGAACCGGGCCGGGGGAAATTTCAACTTTGCCGATCGCGAAGTCATTGACCGTGCCGAAAGGCGCCGACGTCAGCGTGAACTCGAGCGTGTGGATGGGGCCGCCCAGCCAGCCGATGAAGATCGCGGAGCCATCCGAATTGGCGTTGGAGACGCCGCTCTCCGTGAAGGTTTGGGTTCCGTTCACGGTGATCTGCGCGGTGAAGGGGCCGGGGTTATTGGCCTGAATCTGCGCGCCGGCGCCCAAGACGGGCGTTGCGAAAGTCAGCGTGATGTCCGAGGCGCCGAGGAATGGCGCGGTATAAAGGAGCGCCGTCCCAGGAGCGAAGTTGCCGCTCCATGCGGAGCTTTGATCGTAGCGCAGGAGCTGGGCGCCGGCCGTGTCTGAAACGGTGACGACGTTGCCAAGTTTCGTTGTGACGGTCGCAGGCGAGCTGACAAGAGTGCCCTCAGTCCCAAGCTGCGACCAGTCGATCGAATTCGATGACTGAGACGGGGCTTGTGACCCCTTCGGCGCTCGCCGACGTGGCGAGGGCCAAAGCCGCCGCGGAAATCGCGAGGATCAGGTAAGCTTTCACGGTTTTCATAGTAGATATCCTTCTCCGGCAGGCATCGCGACGCTCAGGTTAGAACGGCTTGAAGTAGTTCGTCGGAACCGTGAGCTGGAATCGTCCGATGGAGCGGTAATCGCCCAGATTGTTGCTCGGCTGTGGCGTGTTGTACCCGGCGAAGACAATGGTCAAGGTTTGATTGTCTTTATAGACCACCTGCGGATCGTAGAGTCGGCCGCTGTAGAAGTTCGAGGTGTAGCCGCCGAGCGGGATTACGATGGGGGCGGCGGGCTTCGGTGGCGTCCAGGGGAGAACCTGAGAGGAGTCAGAAGGTTCACGCCGGTCAAGTTCACGAGCGGGGTTTGCGAGGGATATTGCGAATAAGGCGACTGGGTGTCAGTGACCGTGTCGGTGGACATGATCGGATTGTCGAGACCGTTGATCACTGTCCAAGAGAGCAGATCACTTGGCTGGCTCACCGCATTCGTGGTTTCCGCATAGCCTATGAAATGGAACCCGTCCGAGTCGTTATCGAGACAGTTGCCCGCCCCAAAGAACAACCCGTATTTCCCATTGGTGAGCGGGAGGATGCTTCCGCTCCCGAGCCAGCGAATGCCGCTGAAGGAGTTTGCGACTTCCGCCGCGCCCACGGTGTTGGGATCGGTCAGTGCGCCAGCGTTAGGCGCGTAGGGCACTGCGCCGACATCGGTGAAGTTTACACCGTCCGTCGTGGTGGCCACGCGGACCGCGGTGACGTCGGTGTTCGCGCTTTTCGTCGAGGCATTGACGATAGTCGTCAGCGCAAAGTTCGGCGTTTTTGAGCAATTTTTGACGGGAGTGGGATAGTTGAGATTATAAGGAGCCTGGTTATAGGCAAGTATGGGATAGGTCCCCTCTGTATTTTTCGTGGTGCCGTTCAAGATCTTTGAGACGTAGACCACGGCGGTCACCCCGCCGAAATTCACGGCGCCGAGGATGGCGTCGGGATTGAGTAGGCCGGTCGTGGCTTGCGCCGTCGAATCGAGGAGCGGATAGGTGCCCTGGAAGGGGACTGGATTACTGGGCGCGAGGGGACTGGGGTAGCCAAGCGCCGGCAGCGTCGTCAGAGAGGGGCCGGCTGCGGCCAAGGGAATCGTGTGGATGACCAGTTGATCCGAGTCAATGTGATTGGTGGCGCGGTTCAAACTATAGATACGCTGCACGCCGGCGACGGTCATGATGAACGCATGACCGAGGCCATTATCCGCGGCATTGTCCGCGTTGCTGCCATAGGGGGCCTGCTGACCGTTCACGATGACGGAATTATTGTCCGGATCGCTCGCATTGAACGGACAATAGTTATTGAGGCCGAGCGCCTGGCCCGTGACGATCCAGGTGGCGCCCCAGTCGGTCGAGATCGCCGCGACCGTCGCCTCCTGCTCGTTGCGGGGCCGGTAGTCGAAGAAACCTTGGAGAATCTGCCCCTTACGGAAGACGAAGGGGAAATAATAAGGCTGCATGACGCTCGTGCTGCCCTGATTGGTCGTCGCCTTGCCCTGGCCGTTGCAATAGCCGGCGTAAGGGGTGCCGGCGACGCTGGGAACCTTGATGCCCGAGGCGTCGTGGCTGCCCGTTTGATGCAGGGTCCAGGGTCCGTTGGTGACTTTTGATTCGGTCAGGCTGCCCGTAACATAGGTGAAGAGCGGCTGAGTCGTGGTCGTGGCCCCGAGCGCTGGCGTGACCGCCAAAATCGCTATGGCGGAAGCGCTGAAAATCCTGCTGTTCATGATGTCCCCTGTCTCGCTCGCGAATTTCGCCACAATGTCGCCGCTTTTGTTAGAGCTCGTAGGTGACTGAACCGTGACAGTTTCGCTTGAGGCAGGGCGCTTTCACGTCATCTCCGTATGGCGGCGCGCCTTCATTGCGCATTGGCGTGCGAGCGCCATATCACGAGAGGCGTGGCGAACGCCGCGGCCGAAGAGAGAAGCCTGTCTGACGCTGGATGCGACCTCACATGACGACACACGACGACATCGCAAAATCGCTCGAGCGGCGCCTGGTCGAACTGTCCGGCCAGGTTTCGGATATCGACAAAGAGCTGCACAAATTGCTCCCGGCCGATTGGGAAGAGCAGGCGACCCAGCTCGAGAGCCAGGACGCGCTCGAAGGCATAGAAAAGTCCAAGCTTCGTGAGATCCGGCAAATTCGCGAGGCGCTGAAGCGCATCGAGCAGGGCGGCTACGGCGTCTGCGCCCAATGCGGCGAGCCCATCGACCCCAAGCGCCTGAAGGCGCTGCCGACAGCGACGCGCTGCATTGCCTGCGCCGGGTGATCGCGCCACAGGGCTCTGACTTTCCCGCTCCCTTTTGAGGTCTCTTAATCCCTTCGCGTAAAATTCCCGCGCGCCTCTTCGAGACGGCGGCGCGAGCGAAGGCGCGGAAGGAGCGGTCCTTGAAACAGATTTTGATTGTCGATGACAGCGCGGTCATTCGCCGCGTCGCGCGGCGCATTTTCGAGAACTTCCACTTTCGCGCGGCGGAGGCTGAGAGTGGCGCGGAGGCTCTGGCCGAGTGCCAGAAAACCATGCCCGACGTCATTCTCGTGGATTGGCGCATGCCGGAGATGGACGGGCTCGAGTTCGTCGGCGCCTTGCGCAAACTGCCGGGTGGCGACGCTCCGAAAGTTCTCTATTGCGCCGTCGAGGGCGACGCGGGCCATCTCGCGCGCGCCAAGCGCGCCGGCGTCGACGACTACATCATGAAGCCCTTCGACGCTGAGATCCTGCGCCGCAAATTCGTTCAGAACGGATTGTTGTGAGATTGAAAACGTCCGCCTGTCGACGCCGAAGAAGACTCTAAGGAGCGTGCGTGCTTTTAGAACATATCTTCTCTGGCACGGTGTCGCGCTGGGTCCGCGCGCTCGCATGGCTATGCGTGTTGACGATCACGGTGCTTTCGCTCCTTCCCGGCGACGAGCGGCCTCATACGGGCCTCTCGGGTCGGTTCGAGCACGCCATGGCCTATGCGGGAACGGGTTTCTTCTTCTGGTTTGGCTATTCCGTTCCCCGACAACGCGCTCTGTTTTGGATCGGCTTGGCGATTGCCAGCGGCGTGTTCGAAGTTTTGCAGAATTTTATTCCGGGTCGCTCGCCCAGTATCTATGACGCTTTGGCCAGCACGCTAGGGTTGACGTTCGGTTTCATGGCCGCAGCCCTGTTGCGATGGAGCCTTTTGCGCAGAGAACGAGATTGAACCGGGGTCCGCGATTCGGTCTGCGCTGGCATGTCTAGGAAAGGCGCATTTTGACCACCCTTCACTACGGCCGCTCGCGTCAGTCAGGCCACACGTCGCTAGGCCGCGCCTTGTCGGGAAGAGTTAGCAAGCTGACATGGCTCGCCCTTTTGCGCGAATTCTTGCGCGCCGCCTTCTCGGACTCGGACCGGCTGAAAAAACATCCCGCCACTTTAACCGGCGACTCACCAGGAGCGGCTCACGAAAATTTGAAGCGCCGACGCCTGTGCTCAGCCGGCTTTTGGCGCGCCGGGCCGTGCACCCACTCCGAACGAAAAGGCTATAAAGTCGCCGTCGCTGATTCGGCGGAACGCTCCTTGATGACTGAAACGCTCGAAAGATTGCGGCCGGCGCCGGCGGTCCTGTCCTGGCCGCACCGGGTCATTCTCGCCGAGGGCTGGTCGCGCCGGGGTCTGGCTTTTCTTGCCGGGGCGTGTGGCGCGCTGGCGCTCGAGCCCGTGGGCTTCCTGCCGGCGATGGCGGCCTCGCTGATCCTGGCCGTCTGGCTTCTCGACGGCTGCGCCGGGCGTCGCGCCGGCCAAAGCTTCGCCGCCCTCGCCGAGCCCTTGTGCGCGGCCGCGGGGGTCGGCTGGTGGTGGGGCTTCGGCTATTTTCTCGCGGGGCTCTGGTGGCTCGGGACCGCGATGCTCGTCGAGCCCGATCAATTCGCCTGGGCCCTGCCGCTCGCCACGATCGGCATGCCGGCGGCGCTGGCCCTGTTCCCAGCGCTGGGCTTCGCTTTCGCCCGCCAGCTTTGGTCGTCCGGCGCGCTGCGGGTGCTCGCGCTCGCCGTCGGCCTCGGCGGGGCGGAATGGCTGCGCGGCCACGTCCTGACGGGCTTTCCCTGGAACAACGTCGGCATGGCGCTCGCGAGCGCGTCGGCGCTCGCTCAATCCGCCTCGCTCGTCGGCCTTTACGGCCTCGACCTCGCGGCCATCGCGATCCTCGCCGCGCCGGCGACGCTGATCGACGCTCCGAGCCAGGGCGTGCGGCGCCCGTATCTCGTCGCCGCGGTCGCGCTGCTCACGCTGATGACGTTCGGCGGCGGCTTGCGCCTTTGGACGAACCCGACGAGCTTCGTACCGCACACGGCCCTACGCCTAATGCAGCCCAATCTGCCGCAGGACGCGAAGTTCCGCCCCGAGAACGGCGACGCCATCCTCGCCCATTATCTGGAGCTTTCCGACCGCGCGACGGGGCCGGGACGCCGCGGCGTCGCCAATGCGACCCACATCATCTGGCCCGAGTCGGCCTTCCCCTATGTCGTGACGCGCCGGCCCAAGGCGCTCGGTGAAATCGCGCGCGCTCTGCAGGGCAAGATCCTGATCACCGGCGCCGCGCGCGCTGAGGAAGAAGACGGCCGCACGAAGCTTTACAACGCGATCGACGTGCTTGACGGCGCGCGCCTCGTCTCCGCCTACGACAAGGTTCATCTCGTTCCTTTCGGCGAGTATCTGCCGCTTGATGGGCTTCTGCGGCCGTTTGGCGTTCATCATCTGGTGCCCGGAATTTGGGACGTCGGACTGGGACCGCGCCGGCTTTCCGTGCCTGGCCTTCCGCCGGTCGCGCCGCTGATCTGCTACGAGGCGATTTTTCCCGCAGGGGCGGTCGAGGCGGGCGCGCCGCGGCCGCAGTGGATGCTCAACGTCACCAACGACGGCTGGTTTGGCAGAACGAGCGGTCCCTATCAGCACTTCGCGCAAGCGCGGCTGCGCGCGATCGAGGAGGGCTTGCCGCTCGTGCGCGTCGCCAACACCGGCATTTCGGCGATCGTCGATCCCTACGGCCGCGTGTTGCAGAGCCTGCCGCTCGGCGTCGAGGGCGTCATCGACGGCGCGCTGCCAAAAGCGGCGCCGCCGACCTTTTTTGCGCGGTGGGGCGGATTGGTTTTTCCTGTCCTATGGACTGCGCTGTTCGGCGGCGCGCTCTGTGGCCGGTTGCGCGAGCCAAGACCTCTGCGTTGAAGGGCGCGCGCTGCGCCTATATGAAATCGGGATCATCACCCAAATCTAAAAACGGGAGCAGGAGGCATGGACGCCCGCTCATCCCTCATCGCGAGACGCGACGCGCTCATCGACGGCCTGTGGGTTGAAGCCGACAGCGGCGCGCGCTTTCCGGTGCAGGACCCTGCGACGGGCGCAGTGCTCGGCGAGGTTCCCGACATGGGCGCGGCCGAAACGCGGCGCGCGATAGACGCGGCCGCGCGCGCTTTTCCGCTTTGGCGCGCGACGCCCGCAAAAGAGCGCGCGAAGATCATGCGCCGCTGGTTCGAGCTCATCCTCGCGGATGAAGAACGTCTGGCGCAGATCATCACGGCCGAGCAGGGCAAGCCGCTCGCCGAAGCGCGCGGCGAGATCGCTTATGCTGCCTCCTACATCGACTGGTTCGCCGAGGAGGGACGCCGCGTTTATGGCGATGTCCTGCCCATCTCCGCCGCCGGCCGGCGTCAGCTCGTCTTCAAGCAGCCCATCGGCGTCGTCGCCGCGATCACGCCTTGGAATTTCCCCTCCGCGATGTTTGCGCGCAAGGTCGCCGCCGCGATTGGCGCGGGCTGCACCATGGTGCTGAAGCCCGCCGAGCTGACGCCCTTCTCCGCGCTGGCGCTCGCCGAACTCGCGTTGAGCGCAGGCGTTCCCGCGGGTGTGGTGAACGTCGTGACGGCCAGGAATCCCGAGCCGGTGGGCTTAGAGCTCACGCAGAATCTGCTCGTGCGCAAGCTCTCCTTCACCGGCTCGACCGAGGTGGGCAGGATCCTGCTGCGGCAGGCCGCCGAGAATGTGCAAAAGTGCTCCATGGAGCTCGGCGGCAACGCGCCGCTCATCGTTTTCGCCGACGCCGATCTCGATCTCGCGGTCGCGGGGGCCGTCGCCGTTAAATATCGCAACTGCGGCCAGACCTGCATCTCGGCCAACCGCCTCCTCGTGGAGGAAAGCATCGTCGATGAATTCGCGGCGAGGCTCGCCGCCCGCGCCTCCGGGCTGAAGGTTGGCGGGGGGCGCGAGGAAGGCGTGGTCCTCGGACCGCTCATCGAGGAGGCGGCGGTCGAGAAATGCGAGCGGCATATCGCCGATGCGGTGGCGCGCGGCGCCAAGCTTCTCACGGGCGGCGCACGTCATGAGCGCGGCGGCATGTTCTTCCAGCCGACCGTGCTCGCGGGCGTTGGCGAAGACGCGCTGATCTTTCACGAGGAGACTTTCGGGCCCATCGCTCCCATCGCCTCGTTTCACGACGAGGCGGAAGCCCTGCGCCGCGCCAACGCTACGCCCTTCGGGCTTGCGGCCTATTTCTATAGCCGTGATGTCTCGCGCATCTTTCGCGTCGCCGAGGCGCTCGACTTCGGCATGGTGGGTGTGAACGAGACGCTGATCTCCTCGGAAATCGCACCCTTCGGCGGCATGAAGCATTCGGGGCTCGGGCGCGAAGGATCGCGCTATGGAAATCGACGACTACCTCGAAATCAAATATGTCTGCCTCGGCGGGGTGTGAGCGAATCTCTTCCCTGCTTTCGCGGGTGGAAGGCTGAGGACATGGGCGAGCTCCTGGCAGCGGCTACGAATCCTCTCGGCCGCGGCGAATCGGGAACGCCGCCTCTGGTTTCGCTGCGCGCCGTCTCGAAATCCTTCGAAAATGGCGCGGTCGCGCTCGACGCGCTCGATCTCGACGTTTTTCCGGGTGAGACCCTGACGCTGCTCGGGCCCTCAGGCTGCGGCAAGTCGACGGCGCTGCGGATCGTCGCCGGCTTCGCGCAGCCGACGCGTGGCGAAATCTCCTGGCTGAGCGAGGCGGCGCGCCAAAATCTCGGCGTCGTGTTTCAGGAGGCGACGCTGCTTCCCTGGGCGACTGTCTTCGCCAATGTCTATCTGCCCTTGCGGCTCGCCGGAATGGGAAGGCGCGAGGCCGAGCCGCGCGTGCTGGAGGCGCTCGCCATGGTGCGCCTCGAAGCGGCGCGCGACGCGCTGCCGCGCGAGCTTTCGGGCGGCATGAAGATGCGCTGCGCCATCGCGCGCGCGCTCGTGACGCGGCCGAAGCTCCTGTTGATGGACGAGCCTTTCGCCGCGCTCGACGAGGTCACGCGCTTCAGCCTCAACGACGAGCTGCTGGAGCTCAAGCGAGCGACGCAGACGACGATCGTCTTCGTCACCCATTCGGTGGCCGAGAGCGTCTATCTCTCGACGCGCGTGGTCGTGCTGGCGGCCGGCGGCGGACGCGTCACCGACGAAATTATGATTGCGCCCAAAGCGCCGCGCGACGCGGAATACCGTTTGGGGCCGGAGTTCTCAGCCTATGTGCGGCGCGCCTCGGCGGCGCTGCGACGCGCGATGGGAGAGTTGGCGGGCGCCTCAACCCTCTTGTGAGCGTCAGGCCGCATCAGGCGTTGCAATCCCCCGGAGGTGGCATGTATGGTGGTCTCATCCCCATATGATCGGGCAGGGGCTTCAGCGGCGCTTCCTTCGTGGTTAAGCTGAAAAGTGAGAGATTTTGGGAACGGACCGGCATGACGCCCACCCAGACGACTAGGATTATCTCGGCGAGCCCCGGCGAGGCCGGAAGGCCCGCCGCGACAGGACAGGGCGCAGGCGACGCGCAACGGCCCGCTCCCGATCCGGAGCCCATCGACGTCGCGGTCTGCGACAAGAGTTCCGCTCATTCTCGCCGGACTCGAATCGCTCATCAGAGAGGATCGTCGTTTCCGGCTGGTGCTCAAGGTCATGGACGGCGAGGAGTTTTTGGAGGCGGCGCGGCAGCCGCGCTTCAGCGTGGCGGTGATCGGTTGGCAATTGCCGACGCTTCATGCGCGCGACGTGCTGCGCGCGCTGTCGCGCCAAGCCGCAGCCCCGAAGATCGTCATCTACAGCGGCACCAACGATCCCGCGGCGCCCGCCGAAACGCTGCAGCTTGGCGGCGCGGGGTTCGTCAGCAAGCGCGCCCCGCCGGAGCGCCTGCTCGACGTGCTCTCGGCGGTCGCCGCCGGAGACATGGTCTTTCCCTTCGTCGACATCCGCAAGATGCGCGCCGATCCCCTCGAGAACTTGACCTTGCGCGAGCGGAGCCTTTTGTCGGCGCTCGGCTCCGGCCACACCAACAGCCAGCTCGCCAAGGATTTCGGCGTCTCGATCAACACGATCAAGTTTCATCTGCGCAATCTCTTCGAAAAGCTCGACGTGAAGAACCGCGCGCAGGCGATCGCGATGTTCCTCGAAATGAAGCACGGCAGCTGGCCTTCGGGGGCAGGAGCCGGCGGGCGCTTCGACGCGCCGGTCGGACGGGGCCGCAAGACACAGGGCCGGATCGAGTAGGCGGCGTGATCGCACACACGGGCCGAAACCTCATGAATGCGCAAGGCAAGACGCCGATGATCGTGAAGAGGCTCCGGGGGCCTTCGCTCATCCTCGCCGCTTTCTGCGCAGCCCTGATCTTCGATCACGCCGAAGCGGCTTTGCCGCCCAAATATCTTGCCGTTCCAAACTGGCGACAATGCCTGTCGCAACAATCGATGGGCAGCTACGACATCGTGTGCCTGTTGGCCCAGCGACCGGCGGAGTGCCCGCGGTCCTCATGGCGCGCGCTCAACCGGCTGGACGAGGATCAGCGGCCGCCGCCTTGCCGCCGGAATTAGCTTCTGTTTTCTGAGCGCCGCTCAATCCGCCGCCGCAAAATGCGCCATCTGATCCGCATAAGCTTTCACGAAAGCAGGGCGGCTCGTTGCGCGAGCAACGTAGTTGCGGCAGGCGGGATGTTCTGTGAGCCCCTCGAATCTGTCCACGAGGCGCAGCGCATCCACCATGATGATGTCCGCGACGGAGAAGGTTGCGGCGATCCATTCGCGTTCCGCCAAGACCAGCTCCAACCTTTGAAGTCTAAGCTTGAGGAAGTCGTCCAAACGTTTCGCTGCAGGCGTGTCGTCGGCGTCGCCGGAGAACTTCGTTATGGCCCAGGGCAGGCTCGCCATCTCGATGGAATTGAGCGCCGCGTTCTCGGGGACGCAGTCGAAGGTGGTGAGGATCAGATCAGTCATGCGGGCTCTGGTTGGAGAGAGGAGCTAAGTGCGGACTTCTGATTTTCCAGGGCCGACCTATGCCTCTCAAGGCGCCGGCAGCAATTCGTCGCTCTTTCCCGTCAATCGGTTGATGACGAGGCCGATCCATTCATGCGCGGCGATGTCGGTGAGGAGCATGCCGCGCGAGGTCGAGTGAGGGATGCGCGGCCGCCAGATGTTCCCGGTCGTGTGGAAATCCACCGGAAAAGCGATCACTGGAAAGCCCGCCTTGCGAAAAATGCCGATGGAGCGCGGCATGTGGCTGGCTGACGTCACCAGCAGCCAGCGCTCGCCGGGTTTCGGCTGCACGAGCGCTTTGGTGAATTCGGCATTTTCGATCGTGTTGCGCGAGCGGTCTTCGTAAAGCACGTCGCCCTGATCGAGGCCGACGGCGCGCCAGAAATAACGCACCGCATCCGCTTCCGTCGCGCCCGAGCCCACGAGCCTGCCGCTGCCGCCGGTGAACACGAGACGCGCATTCGGATAGCGGCGCTTCAATTCGATCGGCGCGGTCAGGCGCTGCGCAGCCTCTGTGAAGACGACATGCCGGCGCTCGGCGGAAAGCTCCTCGTCGACGGAACCGCCGAGCACGACGATCCCGTCGGGGGCCTTCATGTCGTCGCCAAGCTCGGGAAAGCGGGCTTCGAGCGGCCCGACCAGAAAAGAGCCGAGCGGCAAGAAGCCCATGGCGATCAACAGGACGGCGGAGACGAGGCTGAGCCAGGCGCCGAAACGCCGATATCGCGTGAAGGCGAGCAGCGCGCCAACAGCCACGCAGAAGATGACGAAATGCGAGGGGGCGAAAAAAAACTCGAGGACTTTCGAGACGACGAAAAACATCGCAGCTCCACTTTTAACGGCTTAGCAGCAGTGTCGCCCAGCCTTCGATGTCGCGGCGTCTACGCAGATGAAAGCCCTGCGCGCGATAGGCCGTGAGCACGCCAGCGACGTCGCGCGCGAGCAGCCCCGAGAGGATCAGCTCGGCGTCGGGGCTTGCAACGCCCGCCAGGCTCGGCGCTAGCAGGCGCAGGGGTTTGGCCAGAATATTGGCGAGGATGAGATCGAAGCGCCGTCCGCGCAGCGCATTGTGGCGCACGCCCGCAGCCAGCAGCGGCCGCACATACGGGCCGGCGCCATTGGCCAGGGCGTTGGCGCGGGCGGTCGTAACGGAAATGACGTCGATGTCGCCGCAATCGACAGGCTGATGCAGCAGCCGGGCGCAGGCGATGGCCAGGACGCCCGTGCCCGTGCCGACGTCCAGCGCATGGCGGGGACGGCGGCGCTTTAGAACTTCCACCAGCGCAAGCAGGCAGCCCAGCGTCGTGCCGTGATGCCCGGTGCCGAAGGCGAGCGCCGCCTCGATCTCGACGCCGACGTCGTTCGCGGAGAGACGCTCGCGGTCATGTGCGCCATGCACGAGAATGCGTCCGGCGCGGACCGGTTTCAGGCCGGCGAGCGCGTTCTCGACCCAGTCCCGTTCTTCAACGCTGGAGAAGCTGACGGCCTTGGCGGTCTCGTCGCCGAAGACGGATTGGATGAGCGCGCGCATCTCGTCTTCGTCGGGCGGGTCCTGGAAGAACACTTCGGCCGTCCATTGGCCCGTCTTCTCGTCTTCGAAGACGCAGGCCGCCGTCTCGGCGGGGTCGAAAGTTTCGACGATGAGATCGGCGACCGCGCGCGCGCGCGACGCGTCGCTCACGAACCGCAGCAGCGTGCTGGCCCCATTGGGCGGCAGACCTTCTAGCATGGCGCGTGCTTAGCACGGGGCGAGACGATTCGACAGCGGGCGCCGCAGATAGGCAGCGCGTTGGTTTGCCCTTTGGGGCAATTTTGTCATAACCCGCGAGGACTTACGGCGAACGCCGAGTCACCATAGGAGGAGCTTTTGAGGCTATTTATAGTCATAATGCTCGTTTGGTTTGGACCCGCCAGGCGACCACCTTAGAAATGTTGGCACGTGAACCCTTCGGGTTCGCATTTATCGACTCCGTCTGGGCCCTGGCCCTTACAACATTTCTCGCCGAGGAAACAAGCGCGCCCCCCGCAGGAGTTGTTGTTCCCTCCGGTTCCGCCTCCGCCTCCGCCTCCGCCTCCGTTGACGCAAGTGTTGTTGCTACACACGTTAGGCGCAGTGCAGGGCGGCACGCAGATGTTGCCGGGAACGTTGACGTTCAAGTCCAGCGCTACGACCGTGGCGCCAGCATCGTTATTGATGAAGAGCGTTCTGATGGCCTGCGGGGCGGTGTCGGCAAGATCGAAGGAAATTTTCAGATGTTGCGCGGACTGTTCAAGGATCTTGAGATTGGTGACGTCATCGCCCGGACGCACGCCTATTTGGGACTCCTTGACCACGGATAAATCGAACGTGCCTGGAGCACTGATGGTCAACGTAGCTGTCGCGCCCGCGTCGACCGTGTTCGGCGTCACGGAAAGCCCAAGCTGAGCTCGCTGCAACAGGGGGGGTTTCTCTGGCGCAAGATCGCTTTGCTCGCCGCCAACGACGAGAGCGAGCTTGCGTCTCGACGAAGACTGCGGCACAGAAACGTCAACGGATTGTGCGATGGCGGCTGTGGCGATCAATGAACAAGTCAGCGTTGCGGCCAGCGACCTCCGAACTAGCGAAAAACGCATGGCGGCTCTCCAAACTGATCTGATCTGCCCCAAACGGGCGCCAGTCAGAGGGGTAATCTGACCTGATTTCCGAATTTTGATAAGCAGACACTGTCGCCTGCTGTCTTCCGGCGTGCTCCGGGCCCTCACGCAGGTTGGAGTACGGCGGAGATACTGAATTCAACGTCATCGGGACGCATCTCTCCTGTCGCTATTAGTTGGACACGCGCCATCCCGGACGCACTCCCCGTTGCTGCGATCGGTGGCGGTCGAAGTTCGTCGATGATTTGAAAAATTTCCACGAGCGAGGCATTCGGAACCGCGACCTCCGCCATCTGGAAGGCGATACGGGGCGTGGCCCACCACCATCGCGCCGATCCTTATCAAGTTTGTCAAGGGCTGCTCTGGGTCAAAAGCGACCGTCCGCGCCGGCTCCGCCCTCACAAATAGCTCAGCCACCAAGCTTTGCTGCGTCGCTTGAGGTCGGCGAACCAGCGGCAGGGCGCATAGAGCACCGCCACGAGCGCGAGCCAGGCGAGATAAACCCAGGGCAGGGCGAAGCGATAGGACTCGGGCGGATTGCTGACGGCCATCAAGCCCAGGACGACGGCCGCGCCGAGATAGAGATGCGTCACATAGAAAAAGAGCGGCGTTCGCCCGAAATTCGCGAGGATCGTTCCGGCTAGCCCGCCGAGCTTCTCCATGCGCGGCAGCAGGATCAGCGCGGGTCCGAGCGTCACGAGCGCATAGGCGAGCGAAGGCGGATATTTGGATACATTTAGGAAGGAGAGCCCCGTCATCACGGCGCTCGGCTGGACGCCCCAGGGCTTGGGGTCGCCGTAGAGGTTGAGTTCCGCGCAGCGCGAAAAAACTGAGCACCATCGCGAGGCCGGCCGCCATCAGAATCCGCTTCCGCTTGGCGGCGTCTTCAAGGAAGAGCGGGCCTAGCCCATAGCCGAGCGCGACGACGCCGATCCAGGGGAGAATTGGATAGGCGACGCGGCCTGCGTTCCCCAAAGGCAGGGCGCCGGGCTCGTGCAAGAGACTCCAATAGGGGCCGAAGGCGCCGAGCGAAGCGGCGTGCACGCCGTCGAAGAGATCGTGAAATGCGAGGATGACGCAGCCGATCGCCAGCACGGCGCGCGACCCGAGGAAGCAAAGCGCGCTTAAGGCGATGAGGCCGCAGCCGATCGCCCAAAGCGTGCCGAGCGCGAATTTGCCGAGCTCCTGCGTGAAGATCGGACTGATGAGCGCCACGTCGAGAAAGACGAGCCACAGTCCGCGCGTCAGCAGGAATTTCGCGGTGCGCGTCTGATCGCGCCCTTTGGCGTAATGGAGAAAGGCGCCGAAGCCCCGCGAGCAGCGCGAAGGTCGGCGCGCAATAATGCGTGACGAAGCGCGTCAGGAACAGGGCCGGATAGGTCTGCGTCAAATCCGTCGGAGAAAAGCGCAGAACTTCCGTATGAAAGAACATGCGCGCATGGTCGAGCGCCATCAGCACGATGACGAGGCCGCGCAGGCGATCCGGACCGGGCTCGCGTCTCGCTTCGGTCGCGTCGTCCTGCATCGCGCGGCTCAATCCTGCGAGAGCGGGGTGCGCCCAGGCCCGTGCGGCGCCTCGCGCGGCTGCGGCGCGCGCGCTTTGGCGTCGGCCGCGGCGAGCTTTGCTCTTGCGCGTGCGATCTCGACGTTGAGAAGCGTCACGAAGCGGTCGATGTCTTCCTCCGTCGTGCGGTGGTTGACGATGGCGGCGCGGATCGCCGCCTTCCCCTCGAAGATCGTCAGCGACGGCGCGGCTTCGCCGCTTTCGTGCAGGGCCATGACGATCTCGGAAGCGATCGCCCCCTCGGGGTCCGCTGCGACGCTAAAGCAGACGATGTTCAGCGTGACGGGCGCGCGCATGAAAAAATGCGGCGACGCCTCGATGAGCCGCTCGAGCCGGCGCGCCAGCCGGCAGGTGCGCTCGACGCACTCGCCGAGCAAATCCAGGCCAAAGGTCTGAATTGTGAACCAGGCCTTGAGCGCACGAAATCCGCGCGAGAGATCGGGGCCGAGATCGCAGGGCCATATCTCGCCGGCCGCGAGACCGCGCGGCGCGCGCGTCAGATAGGCTGCGTCCGACTTGAACGCCGCGAGATGCTCGTGCGGATCGCGCACCAGCACGAAGCCGGCGTCATAGGGAACCTGCAGCCATTTGTGGAAGTCGAAGGCGACGCTGTCGGCCCGCTCCAGCCCTTTGAGCAGAGGCTTGAGCGTGTCGGACAGCGCGGCGAGGGCGCCGAAGGCGCCGTCGATGTGAAACCACACCTCCTCCTCGCGCGCGAGATCGGCCAGCGCGTCGAGATTGTCGATGGCGCCGGTATCCACCGTGCCGGCCGTGCCGACGATGAGGAAGGGCTGCAGTCCGGCGGCGCGGTCGGCGGCGATGGCGTGGGAGAGATCCTCGATGCGCATCCTCCGGCGTTCGTCGGGCGCGATAAGCCGCAAGTGCCGGGCGCCGAGACCTGCGAGCTCCATCGCCTGGCGAACGCAATTGTGCACGTCGCGTGAAGCATAGGCGACGAGCGTGGTCTTCATCGCGCCGAGACCGTTGAGGCGCACATTCTCGTGCTGCGTCGCGCGGTGACGGGCGACGAGAAGGCCCAGGAAATTGGCCATGGACGCGCCGGTGACGAAAATCCCCGAGGCGTCGTCGGGAAAGCCGAAGGCCTGCGCCATCCATCGGCCGATCTGACGCTCGACGTCGAGCGCGATGTGATTGCGTCCGCCGCAATTGGCGTTGAGACCGGCCGCGAGCATCTCGGCGACCATGCCGGCCGGACTTCCCGCGCCCTGAACCCAGCCCATGAACATCGGGTGTCGGTTGCCCATTGAGTAGGGGACGATGTGGCGCTGGAACTCCTCGAGCGTGCGCGCGAGCTCTTGCCCCTCGCGCGGCGCGGCGCGCCGAAAGAAAGCGCGCGCCTCGTCGCTCGCCGGACGCCACACCGGCCCCTCGCGAAGGTCGCGAATGTTGTCGATCATCGCATCGAGCGCCCGATGCGCCTCGGCTCGGAAAGCGTCCCAGTCCTGCGGATCGAGGTTGCGGGCTGAGTTCTTTCGCCCTGGCGGGGTCTTCGTCACGAAGCGCCGCCTTACTGGCAATCCCGTGGATTGACCGAGATTTCGGCTATCGTCGAGCCGATTGCGTTTCGCAATGTGTACCCCACCACGGTCCCGCGCTCGCGATACTCCGGCATCATCGTGCAGACGCGCTGGAGCAGCTGCGCTCTGAGCTTGTCTGTCCTTCTGATGTCGGCGGCGATCGCGTCGGCTTCGCTGTCGTCGACGACAGTGTAGAAATAGGTGAGGGCGTTGCCAGGCCCCGTGGTCGCTTTATCGAGCCGGACATTCTCGCTCACCATCTCGGGCAGGGTCGCGTTCAGCTCTTCGGCCTCCCGCTCGAGCGCGAGCGAGATTTCGCCGAGATCCACTTTCCCCGGGCGTAGGCTGGCGTAGTAGCGCCCGGAGAAGAAGATAACCGCTAGCGCCAGCGCCAGCGCCAGCATGGCCAGCAGGTTTTTCGCGCCGAGCATCGTCGCGATTCCTTTCGGCGGCAGGCTTAGGTCATATATTGCCCGCCGTTGATCGTCAGCGTCGAGCCGGTGATGAAGCCGGCGTCGTCCGAGGCCAGGAACACCACCGCGCGGGCGATCTCCTCGGGCTCGCCGAGGCGCTTCACCGCGATGTGCGGGATGATATTCTTGTCGAGGACTTCCTGCGGCACGGCCTTCACCATCTCGGTCGCGATATAGCCCGGCGCGATCGCGTTGACGGTGACTCCCTTCGACGCCGATTCCTGCGCCAGCGCCTTGACGAAGCCGATGTCGCCGGCCTTGGAGGCCGAATAATTCGTCTGGCCTGCCTGGCCCTTCTGGCCGTTGATCGAGGAAATCACGATGATGCGCCCGAAGCCGCGGTCGCGCATGCCGTTGATGACCGGGCGCGTGACGTTGAAGAGCGAGTTCAGATTCGTGCCGATGACGGCGTTCCACTGCTCCAGCGACATCTTGTGGAAGAGACCGTCTTTGGTGATGCCGGCGTTGTTGACGAGGATCTCGACGGGGCCGAGGTCCTTCTCGATCGCCGCTATGCCCGCCGTGCAGGCCTCATAGTTCGAGACGTCGAACTTGTAGACGGAAATGCCGGTCTCCTCCTTGAACTTCTTCGCCGCCTCGTCATTGCCGGCGTAGGTCGCGGCGACCTTATAGCCCGCCGCCTTGAGCGCCTTCGAAATGGCCTCGCCGATGCCGCGCGTGCCGCCGGTCACAACCGCTGTTCTGCTCACTATGCTTCCTCCCTCGTTGAATTGTTATATTTTAAGGGCGGGTCGCGAAGGGCGAACAGGGCTTGCTGTTCGCTCGTGCGCGGCCCGCGACTTACTCCTTACCGCTCCACCGCCAGGGCGACGCCCATGCCGCCGCCGATGCAGAGCGTGGCGAGGCCCTTCCCGCCGCCGCGGCGCTTGAGCTCGTGCAGCAGCGTCGTGAGCACCCGCGCGCCCGAAGCGCCAATCGGATGGCCGATCGCAATTGCGCCGCCATTGACGTTGACGATCGAAGGATCCCAGCCGAGGTCCTTGTTCACCGCGAGCGCTTGCGCCGCGAAAGCTTCATTGGCTTCGACGAGATTGAGGTCGGAGATTTTCCAGCCGGCCTTCTCGAGCGCCTTGCGCGTCGCCGGAATGGGTCCCGATCCCATCACACTCGGATCGACGCCGGCGGTCGCCCAGGCGGCGATGCGCGCGAGCGGCTCGAGCCCGCGCTTCTTGGCTTCCGCCGCGCTCATCACGACGAGGACCGCGGCGCCGTCATTGATGCCCGAGGCGTTGGCCGCCGTGACGGTGCCTTCCTTGTTGAAGGCGGGGCGCAGCTTCGAGACGCTTTCGAGCGTCACGCCGTGCTTGATATATTCGTCGGCGTCGACGACGACGTCGCCCTTCTTGCCAGCGATCGTGTAGGGAACGATCTCGTCCTTGAACTTGCCGGCCTTCTGCGCCGCCTCGGCCTTGTTCTGCGAGGCGACCGCGAAGGCGTCCTGCTCGGCGCGCGAGATCTGCCACTTGGCCGCGACATTCTCGGCGGTGACGCCCATATGGTAATTGTTGAAGGCGTCGGTCAGGCCGTCGACGATCATCGTGTCGGCGAAGGACACCGGCCCCATCTTCGTGCCGGCGCGCAAATGCGTGGCGTGCGGGGAGAGAGACATGCTCTCCTGACCGCCGGCGACGACGATCTGCGCATCACCAGCCTGAATTTGCTGAGCGGCGAGCGCGACGGCACGCAAACCCGAGCCGCAGACCTGATTGATGCCGAAGGCGGTGGCGCTGTCTGGCACGCCGGCTTTGATCGCGGCTTGGCGGGCGGGGTTCTGTCCCTGTCCGGCGCCGAGCACCTGGCCGAGGATCACCTCGCAAACGTCCTTCGGAGCGACCCTGGCGCGCTCCAGCGCGGCCTTGATGACGGCGGCGCCCAGGTCATGGGCCGGAACGCCCGCGAAGGCTCCATTGAACGACCCCACGGCGGTGCGGGCCGCGGAAACGATCACAATGTCGGTCATCATCCTCTCCTCGAATTTGGGCCTCGACGGCGAGGCCGATCCGGCGGCTCGAAAGGCCGGGCGAAATCCTCTGGACCCCGCGGGACGAAGCGGGTCGCGCCCGGTCGTTTTGCATGGTTTCGGCCCGAGCGAAAGCCGTCGCCGACGAAAATATTGCCGCAGGCCTCGATTTGTGCCTATCTCCTGGCCTGGGGACAGCCTCTTAGCGAGTGTGCGCGGGCGGCTCGGGCCTAGGGAAAATCGGCGCGCCTCATGACTGAGCAAAAGCCTACCACGATCAAAAAATACGCGAACCGCCGTCTCTACGATACGGGCACGAGCACCTATGTCACGCTCGAGGACCTCGCCGGGATGGTCAAGAGGGGCGAGGATTTCGTCGTGAGCGACGCCAAGACCGGCGAGGACATCACACGTCCGGTGCTCACGCAGATCATCTTCGAGCAGGAGTGCAAGGACGGCCAGGCCCTGCTGCCGATTTCCTTCCTGCGCCAGCTCATTCGCTTCTACGGCGATTCGATGCAGATGTTGGTGCCGAGCTATCTCGAGTTCTCGATCGATAAATTCACGCGCGATCAGCAGAAGTTTCGCGACCAGATCGATGCGGCGCTCGGCTCCGCTCCCTTCGGAGAGCCGACCCGCCAGGCGTTCCACGCCATGGAGGAGCAGGCGAAGAAAAACATGGCTGTGTTCCGCCAGGCGCTCAGCATCCTCAATCCCTTCGGCGTTGCGCTGGAGAGCGGCGTCGCCCCTCGCCAGGAGACCGAAGAGCCCGCCGCGCTCGCCTCGCCGACCGAGGTGGACGAGTTGAAGCGCCAGATCGCTGAGCTCAACCAGAAGGTGGACAAGCTCTCCAGCACGCCCGGCTGAAGCGTTCAAGGCTCGCTTGAGTAAGCGTCCTCGCGCTAAACCCGATGTCGCGGCAATCGGTTTGCGCTGCTGACCTAAAGTTAAAGGCGGCAATCACGCGCCGCGACCTTGGCCATCAGGAGGAACGCGAGCAAAGCGGCCGAGCCGAGAAGTCCGTCGCCCGGACCAGGTCCAGGAGCGCTATACGTGGGACCAGAGCCGAGATCATAAAGGAAGCTCACGCCTGAGCCCGGCGCGTTCAAGGTTTCGGAGAAGTCGACCTCGACGCTCGAGCCGCCGCGATAGAACGCCCCCAGATTGACGACGCCACCGTTCGCAAAGAAGTGCTCCAGCGATGACAGCGAAGAGAAATTGTAGAAGCGCTGCTCCACACCATTTACAGAGATCGTGATCGTCGAGTTGACGATACTGGAGCCGAGGAAGGTCGGGTCGAAGAAATTCAATCCGAGGTGACCGCTCAAAGGCGTCGTAAAATTAAACGCGGTCGAGGTCTGATAAGTTAGCGCCTCGCCGGTTCCGCCGTAGCCGATCGACACGCCCCCGAAACCATAGGTGCTTTGCCCGCCGATCGTGATGAAGGGCGTGGCGCCTGAGTGCAAGACCGCGAAGGCGTAGCTCTCGCCCGGGGAGGTGGGCAAGGTCCCGGGGAAGTTGTCGACGACGCCCGCCGAGGCGCCGGCGCTCGCGGGTCCTCCCACGGGAGATGTGGCCGAAGCGCTTACCGAGCCCTGCGCGATGACCGCATTGCTTTGAGCTGCGGCGAAGCCGGCGGAGGCGCCATTCACTGTCGCGTTCGAGGACGCTACAGTTGTCGTCAAGCCGTCACCGTTGGCCCCCGCGGTCGCCTTGGCCGTCGCGTTGACTTTTGCGCCGAGCGTCGTCGCCGCGACGACCGTGGATGTCGCCAAGCCGCCGAGGCCCGCCGTCGCGCCGGCGCCGGCCGCTCCGCCGATGGCCGTCGTGGTCGCGTTGATCGTCGATGCGGCGCTGTCTGTGAAAGTTAGCGTCGACGAGGCATTTCCACCGTTTCCACCGATCGCGCCGGCGCCGCCGGCGCCGCCCTGCGCAGTCTGGGCGAGCGTGAGGACGCCCGTCGTCGACCCGCCCACGGCGTTTGTGAGGCCAATCGACGCGCCGCCGCCGCCGTTGTCGCCGCCGTAGCCCTGGCCGCCGGCTCCGCCGATGGCCGTCGCCGACGCCGTGGCAGGGCCGCTGATGGAATCGGCCATGGCCGTCGCCGCGGCGGAGCCGCCGGCCCCGCCAGTTTGGCCTGCGCCTGTGTTCGAGGCGCCGCCTGCGCCGCCCGTCGCGATCGCGGTCGAGCTCGCGGAATTGGCGCCGACGGTCGCGGCCGTGCTCGAAGCGGTGGCGGCGGCCCCGTTCGCGCCGTCTACCGAAGGGACGCTCACGTCTTGGTAGAAGCCGGTCGTCTTGACTGCGCCGCCGCTGGCGCCTCCCGTTGCCTTCGCAAGGCTGACGACCGTCCCAACCCCGGAAAGATTGGAGGTCGCCGTCGCCGCGCCGCCAGCGGCGGGAAATCCCGGAGCTCCTGTGGCGCCCGCCGCGCCGCCAATCGCGATGGCGGACCCTTTGAGCACGGAGGCTTGGCTGTCGGAATAGTTCAGCGTCGAGGACGCCGCGCCGCCGGCGCCCGCTACGCCTGGGACGTCAGGCTCATTGGTGGCTCCAAGTGGGTTGCCCACCGTGGCCGCGCCCCCAGCGCCGCCGATCGCCGTCTGGCTGAGGGTCAGCGTTCCCGTCGTGGCGCCCTTGACCGCATTGACGAGATTGACCGACGCGCCGGCGCCGCCATTGTCGGCGTTGCCTGGAGGGAGGTAATAATAATCAATTTGCCCCCAACCGCCGTTGTTGCCTGCGCCGCCCGCGCCGCCGGTCGCAGTGACCGACGCGGTGGCGTTCCCACTGCCGGAGTAGGCGGCGGCCGTGGCCGCTGCGCCGCCGCCGGCCCCTCCCGTAAGGCCCGGGGCTCCTGTCAAGCCCGCGGAGGAATTGGAGGCCCCGCCGGCCCCGCCGGTCGCAATCGCGGTCGCGCTCGCGGCGTTGGCGCCGATAGTCGTGGCGACGCTCGACGCCAACGCCATTCCACCGGCGGTCCCCCCAACGGCGGAGGCGGGCACACCCAGGTAGGAGGAGGAATAGTAATTTGTTGCGGTCGATGCGCCGCCGTCGCCCGCGATCGCTTGCGCCAAGCTCGTGACCGCCCCGATCCCCGTCAGGTTGATGGAAGCGTTGGCGGTGGAGCCGGCTGCGGCGGGATAAGCGCCTGGCTGCGTCGCGGTCGGAGCCCCGCCAGTCGCAAATGCCGAGCCTTTGAGCGACGACGCGAGCTGGTCATTGTAGGTCAAAGTCGATGCGGCGTTTCCCCCAGCGCCGTTCATGGCTCCCAAAATAAAGGGCGATAGGGCGGCCGCGGCCCCTCCGGCGCCGCCAATGGCGCTCTGCGTCAGCGTCAGCTGTCCCGTGGTCGATCCGCTGACGGCGTTGTTCAGGCTGACGGAGGCGCCAGCGCCACCGTTCGCGCCGAGGCCGCCGTTTCCGCCCGCGCCGCCGGTCGCCGTGACCGAGGCCGTCGCCGCGCCGCTGCCGGAAATCGCCTGCGCCGTCCCCGTCGCGGAGCCGCCGGCGCTTCCCGCACCCCCATTCAGGTTCTGAAAAGCTGATCCTCCCGCGCCGCCCGTGGCCGTGGCGACGGCCGTGGCGGCGAAGGCGCCGCTTGTCGTCGCCACGCTCGAGGCTGAGGCGGCTCCAGCCGCGCCGGAAATATTCGTGCTGGTTGACTGGCTGCTCCCCCCCGCGCCGCCGACGGCTTGGCTCGAGGCGGAAACGAGGCCCACTCCGGTAATGTTCGTAGAAGCGCTCGCGAGCCCGCCATCGCCGCCGTTTCCGCCAATAGCGACGTTTCCGCCAAACCGGAGCCATTGGCCGGCGCCGCCGGCGCCGCCCTGCGCGTAGGTCGAGACGGTCAAGGAAGAGGCCGACCCATCGTTGAGCGACAACACGGATGAGGCCGCTCCTCCCGCGCCTCCGAGGCTGCCTGGGTCTTGGACATATCCCAATGTGCTCAACGGCCCACCGCCGCCAGCTCCGCCGATCGCCTTTTGCGTGAGCGTCAGTGCGCCGCTGGTGGCGCCGCTCGCCGCGTTCACGAGGGTCGATGCGGCGCCGGCGCCGCCAATGCCCGGTGCGTTTTGCGCGCCAGACTCGCTGGCGAGGCCGCCCGCGCCGCCGGTTTGCGTGATCGTGACGTTGACCGCGCCACTGCCGGAAACAGCGCGCGCGGTCGCCGTGGCCGTTCCGCCCGCGCCGCCGTAGCCAGGCAGCGACGAGCCGGTGCCCCCGACGGGGTCTCCCGCGCCACCCATTCCGCCAGTCGCTGTCGCCACTGCCGTCGCTGCGTTGGCGCCGCTGGCGGTGGCGACGCTCGTCGCGACGGCGGCGCCTCCGGTCAAGCCGGTGTCGCCGCCATAGGCCGTGCCGACGAAGCCACCCGCTCCGCCTGTCGCCGTCGCGGAACTCGTCACCGAGCCGGAACCCGTGAGGATCGTCGTCGCCGTGGCCGCTCCGGCGCGGCCGCCGGCGGAGACGGGTTGTTGTGCGCTGCTGACATACAAGAAGCCGCCGCCATTGCCGCCGACGGCGTTCGTGGCCCCGGTTAAGGACGAGGCCTTTGTGTCCGTGACGTTCAATTGGGAAGTCGCGTCGCCGCCCGCGTTGCCCCCGAATGCACCCGCCGTCCCCCACGAAGTAAGCCCGCCATTTCCGCCGTAAGCGCTTTGAGTGAGCGTCAGCGGGCCACGCGTCGATCCGCTCGCGGCATTGTTGAGGCTGACGGCGGCGCCCGCGCCGCCGATCGCATAGTTGGAGGTGCTGGATACGATGGCTCCACCGCCGTCGCCGCCGGTCACCGAGACCGAAGCGGTAGCGGCTCCAGTGTCCGAAGTGGCGCGGGCGAGCCCTGAGGCGCCCGCTCCGGCGCCGGCGTTGGCTCCGCCGTCGCCGCCATTGCCGCCGATCGAGGTGACGGTCGCGGTCGCGGAATGCGCCCCTGAGGCCATGGCCGTGGCGCTAGCCGCTGCGGCGCCGCCCCCTCCAGTAGTGAATTCAATAATGAGGCTCCCGGCTCCTCCTTTGGCCGTGCTGACCGCGCTGACGTCGCCGCCGGAGCTCGCAGCGATCGTGGAGGAAGTCGCGCCCGCGCCGGCTGCGCCGTAGTTTTGAGAGTAGGAGGCCGAGCCGCCCGTCGCTTGGCTGAATCCGCTGACCGCGCCCACGCCCGTCACGTTGGTGGAGGCGGTCGCCGCGCCGCCCGCACCCGCGCCGACCACATTATTGAAGAATCCGGCGTAAGGCCCCCCCTGGCCTCCCGCGCCGCCCGTCGCATAGGTCGAGACATTCAGGGTCGAGGCGGCGTGGTCCGAAAGCGTCAAGCTTGACGACGCCGCGCCGCCCGCGCCTCCGACCCAGCCCGGAGTGTCGCCACCGGCGCCGCCATTCGCAGCCTGTGTGAGATTGAGGACGCCGCGCGTCGCGCCAGTCGCTGCGTTTGTGAGACTTACCGAGGCGCCTGCGCCGCCGGTGCCAAACTGGGTGTCGGCGCCGCCCGCGCCGCCTGTCGCCGTGACGCCGACCGTGACGGCTCCAGTTCCGGAGACGGCGCTCGCCGATGCCGTGGCGGCTCCGCCTGCACCGCCGAAGTTGGCCCCGTAGCCGTTGGCATACAACCCGTCGGCGCCGCCGGCCCCGCCCGTCGCGACGCTCTGAGCCGAGGCGGCCTGAGAGCCGGCGGTCGTCGTCGTGGCGCTCGCCGACGCGCTGCCGCCCGCGCCGCCGTTGCTGGGCGCGTCGTACTGGGAGCTGGTGTAGCCCACCCCGCCTTCGCCGCCGGTCGCCGTCGCGCTGTTGCTCGTATCGGCGTTGGGGCCGGCGACCGCGTTAGCGGGCCCTCCGGCGCCTCCGTTTATGTTTTGAGGCGTTCCCGGCGTTCCGGCCGTTCCTGTCGCGGTGACCGACGCGGCGGAGGCGCCGCAGCAGCCCAGAGCTAAAACAAGCGCCATCGCCGCGGATGCGCGCAGGACGCTTCGCTGCGAGCGGCTGAGAGAAAACGCCATGATCGCCCCCAAAAAAATTGCGCCAATCCAAAAAAGCTAAGCGCCAAAAACTGAGATTAGTAAACAGCGGTTCGGGTCGCCCGACGAAATTTCTCCGAAGTGGTGTAAACCGACAACGCTCTGTGGCCCCGCGCGAGGCGTCGTCTAAGGCGCGCTAGGCTGGGCGGCGGGTCACCCCGCGCAGCCGGCCGCATCCCCGAAGAACGCGCCCTGGAAATAATCGACGCCCCATTCGCGCAGCATGGCCGCCGTCGCCTCGTCTTCGACCCATTCGGCGACGATCTCGAGCCTCAGATGATGCGCGAGCGCGGTCAGCGTGCGCGCAAAAAAGCGGTCGTCCTCCGAATGAACGGCGTTGCGGATGAAAGCGCCGTCGATCTTGACGAGGTCGAAGGCGAGCGCCCGCAGATTGCGGAACGAGGTGTGGCCGGAGCCGAAATCGTCCATCGCCATCTTGATCCCGAGCTTCTGGCAGGAGGCGACGACATGGCCGGTCGTCTCGATGTCCTCGATCATGCTGGTCTCGGTGATCTCGAGCGTTAGCCGCTCGGCGACGCCCGGCCGCGTCGCGACCGCATGCGCGAGACGGTCGGGCCAGCCCGGATCGAGCACGGTCGAGAGCGAGGCGTTGACCGAGAGCCGCAAGGCCGGGTCGGCGCTCATCTTCTCGAGCGCGAGCTCCAGGACGCGTTGATCGAGCAGTCCGACCAGGCCCGCCTTCTCGGCGACGGGGAGAAGCGATCCCGGCGTGACGAGGGAGCCGTCGCCGAGCCGCACGCGCAGGAGGGCCTCGTAAAAGGCGACGGCGCCGTCTTGCGCGCGCACGACCGGCTGCAGCGCGAGCTCGACGCGATTTCTCATTGAGCGCGGAGATGATGCTTTCGGCCACGTTCAAGGCTTGCATGCGGCTATCGTCGCGCGCGAGCGACGGGCTGAAGGCGGAGAAGCGTGAGCTGGAGTGCTGTCTGGCGGCGTCGAGCCCTTCCTCGGCGCGCTGGAACAGCATCTGGCTCGAGCGCCCGTAGCGCGGACCGATCACGCCGCCGACGCGGATCGTCGCCGGCACCGCGCCCGCCTTGGTCTCGAAAGGCTCCGAGGCGACGCAGTCGATGAGACGCGCGGCGATGGACTGCAATTGCTCGGCGTCGCATTCGGGGGCCACGATCGCAATCTTGTTGCCGGCATGCCGGGCGAGAAGGTCGGAAGCGCGCATATTCGCGCCAAGACGGCGCGCCAGCGCGGCGATGACCTCGTCCCCGGCGTCGTAGCCGTAGTTGCGATTTAGCGCGAAGAGATTTTCGAGCCCCACCAGAAGCAGCGCGAAGGGCTTGCGGCTGCGTTCGGCTCCTTCGAGGAGGCGTTGCAGCTTGTCGGAGAGATGCGGGCGATTGAGCAGTCCGGTCAGCTGATCGATGTGGGCATGGCGCGCGCGCAGCCGCTCGGCGTTGTGGCGCTCGGTCACGACGCGCAACGCCCCCTGGGCGCGCAAGGGACGGCCATCGGGACCGCCAAACCAGCGCCCGGTGTCCTCGACCCACACGGAGCCGGAGCCTCCGAGCTCGCGCGGTTGCAGCAGGCCGTAAACGAGCTGGTAGGCGACGCCGTCCCCATCGTCCTTGCTGTCGGATTTTACGATCGCCTCGTAGCGGGAGACGATGCTTTCCGGCGAGAGCCGGTCTCCGAAGGCGATGCCCGTCGAGAGATCGACCGCGCCCAGGGCGCCGAGCGTCCTTTTGAGATCGCCCTTCCAGACGATCCGATCCGTGACGAGGTCCCAGACGTAGAGGAGCTCGCCGATCGAATTGAGGATGGATTGAGGCTCGAGGGTCAGCACGGGCTTTGGGGGCTCGGGCGTTGTCAGGGTCACGCCCACGGATGGCGGAAGGATAAACTCGTCGTCGCCCCAAAGCGAGGCGCCGTGAAGGGCCGGGTGACGCGGGGACATGAATCTTCCTTCAACGGCCGGAGAGCGACGCCTTCGACGCTAGGGCCTGCGCGTAAATGAGGCGTTATTGCCACCAATCAATTGCTATGCGTCCGCGTCGGGAATGACCCTCGCCCGCGCACAAAGCCCATAAATCTTTAACGGGCGCCCACGCGGCGGCCGCCCGTCAACCCCTCTGAGTGAGGCGTTTGAGCCAGGACTGCGCCTGCGCGCGCACATTCGCGGGCGCCGCGCCGCCGTAGCTCGTGCGGCTCTCGACCGACTTGTCGACTCCGAGCACGTCAAAGACCTCGGCCGTGATGCGCGCGTCGACAGCGGTGAGATCCGCGAGCGCCAGCGCCTCGAGACCGACGCCGCGCGCGGCGGCGAGCGCGACGATACGCCCTGTCACGTGATGCGCCTCGCGGAAGGGCAGGCCCGCCGCGCGCACCAGCCAGTCCGCGAGATCGGTCGCGGTCGCGTAGCCAGCGCCCGCCGCCGCGCGCATGCGGTCGCGATCGACCGTCATGTCGCGCGTCATGCCGGCGATCGCCGCAATGCAGAGCGCCAGCGAATCCAGCGCGTCGAATGCGCCCTCCTTGTCCTCCTGCATATCCTTGGAATAGGCGAGCGGCAGGCCCTTCATCACGATGAGCAGCGCCTGCAGCGAGCCGAGAATGCGGCCCGTCTTGCCGCGCACCAGCTCGGCCGCGTCAGGATTGCGCTTTTGCGGCATGATCGAGGAGCCGGTCGTGAATTTGTCGGAGAGCGCGATGAAGCCGAATTGCGGCGTCGTCCACAGCACGATCTCTTCTGCGAAGCGCGAGAGATGCGTCGCGCAGATGGCCGCGGCGGAAAGCGTCTCCAGCACGAAGTCGCGGTCCGAAACGCTGTCGATCGAATTGCCCGTCGGGCGCGTGAAGCCGAGCGCCTTCGCCGTCATCTCGCGATCGATCGGAAAGGACGTGCCGGCGAGCGCCGCCGCGCCGAGCGGCGATTTATTGAGACGCGCCCGCGCGTCGCGGAGGCGTCCGCGGTCGCGCGCGATCATCTCGACATAGGCGAGAAGATGGTGGCCGAAGGTCACGGGCTGTGCGGATTGCAGATGGGTGAAGCCTGGCATCACGGTCGCGGCTTCGCTCAGGGCCTTTTCCGCTAGGGCGCTCTGCAGATCGAGCAGCGAAGCCTCCAGCCGGTCGATGAAGTCACGGATGTACAAGCGGAAATCTGTCGCGACTTGATCGTTTCGCGAGCGCGCCGTATGCAGGCGGCCGGCGACGGGACCGACGATTTCGGCGAGCCGCGATTCGACGTTCATGTGAATGTCTTCGAGCGCCCGCGAGAAAACGAAGTTTCCGGAACGGATTTCCTCTTCGATCTGCGTGAGGCCTTTCGTGATGCGCTCTGCGTCCGCTTTCGTGACGACGCCCTGCGCGCCCAGCATCGCGACATGGGCTTTCGAAGCCTCGATATCCTGGGCCCAGAGCCGCTGGTCGAAGTCGATGGAGACGTTGATCGCGTCTAATACGGCGTCCGCCGCGTCGCTGAAACGCCCACCCCAGATTTTGCTGGTCATGTCGCCCTTTCCGCGGCGCCAAGCCGGGAGCCAAAAACAATGAACGAGCCTCAGCCTGCGGCTTTTGCAAGTCGCCGTTCGGTCCTCGCTTTCGCGGCCTTCGTGATCGCCGCCGCCGCGGCGTTCCTATACGTGAAGGGCGGGGAGAGCCGCAAGAAACCCGGTTTGCAAGCCTGCGCCGCGTCGAAGCCGCTCATCGAGCGGCTGGAGCCGCTCGCCAAGGGCGAGGTGGCGGCGCTCACTCTCGCGAAAGATCCCGAGCCTTTCCCGACGTTGAGCTTCAACGGGCCGGACGCGGCCCCGCTCGATATCACCGCCTTCAAGGGCAAGACGCTGCTTTTGAACATCTGGGCCGCCTGGTGCGTGCCCTGCCGCGCCGAAATGCCGGCGCTCGACCGGCTGCAGCAGCAGCTCGGCTCGCCGTCTTTCGAGGTCGTGGCGATTAACGTCGACACCTCGCATCTCGAGAAGCCCAAGGCGCTGCTGGCCGAGATCGGGGTCAAGGCGCTTAAATTCTATTCCGACCCCAAGGCGGACGTGTTCTTCCGCCTGCGGCAGGAGGGCGGTCTCACCGGCCTCCCCACGACCTTTTTGATCGACCCGCAGGGTTGTGAGATCGGCCGCATGTCCGGCCCCGCGGTGTGGGACTCGGCGGACGCGCTGAAGCTGATCAAGGGCGCGCTCGGCCAGGACGCACCGTAGGCGCGCGGAAAAGCCGCTAAATGCTCGCGTAAATATGGTCGCGCACGACGGGATAGATTTTCGTCTCCCAGCGGCGCCCGTTGAAGACGCCATAATGGCCGACGTCCGGCTGCAGCATATGGGTCTTCATATAGGGGCGGAGGCCGGTGCACAAATCTTGAGCTGCGACCGTCTGGCCGACCGCGCAAATATCGTCCCGCTCGCCCTCGACGGTGAGTAGAGCAGTCTTCTTGATCGCTCTCGGCTCGATCAATTGCCCGCGGAACTGCAGTTTCCCTTCAGGAAGAGCGTGTTTCTGAAACACGAGCTCGACTGTCTGAAGATAGAATTCCGCGTCGAGGTCCATGATGGCGAAATATTCTTTGTAGAAGTCTCGAATTCTGGTCGGCCTTTTCGAAGTCACCGTTGATTTTATTCTTGAACAGGTCAACGAAGGCTTTCGAATGCCGCTCCACGTTCATGCTCATAAAAGCGGCAACCTGTAGAAAGCCCGGATAGACCCGTCGGCCCGCTCCGCGCAGAGAATGCGGGGTCACGCCGATCATCTTCTCCTTGAACCACTCGATCGGCTTGGAGGTCGCCAGCTCATTTACCTTGGTCGGCGAGATACGCGTGTCGATGGGGCCGGCCATCAGCGTGAGGCTCGCCGGCTGGTCGGGATCGCCGCTTTGGGCCATCGCCGCGACGGCGGCGAGCGCCGGAACGGCCGGCTGGCAAACGGCCACCACATTCGCTTGCGGCCCCAAAAAGTGGAGTAAGTCGATGACGTGCTGGACGAAGTCCTCGAAGCCGAAGCTCCCGTGCTCCAGCGAAATGTCGCGCACGTTGCGCCAGTCTGTCACATAGACCTGATGGTGATGCAGCAGCGTGCGAATGGTGCCGCGCAGCAGCGTCGCGAAATGCCCCGACATCGGCGCGATGAGCAGAACGCGCGGATCGTTTTCGCCGCCCTCGCGCACGAAACGTCGCAGCCCGCAGAAAGGCGTCGCGAAGACTTCCTTTTCGTGCACGGGAAGCCTCGGACCCGCGCTCGTCACGATCTCGCTGATTCCATAATCCGGCCGGGTATGCGTAAATCCCGCGAGCGCGACGAGCTCGTAATAGGCCGCCATGCGCCGCAGCGGAGAGGCGTATGACATGGCGCCCCACTGCGAGAGGATGCAGTTGGAGCTTGACGCCAGAGCGCGGACTCGATCACTGAGGTCGGCATAAGCTTGGTAGGCGTCATAGAGCATACTGCTGCGCGACCTTTGGTTTTCGATCTCTCGAATAGGCAAGGCTCGTGCCAGGGCTGCCGCCCGCCCATGGCGCCGAGCTTGCTAACGCTAACCGGGAGTAAATACCTATGGCGCGAACGACGCTCACAATCAGCAGCAAGAATTATTCATCCTGGTCCCTGAGGGGCTGGCTTATGTCGAGGCTCTCCGGCATCGACTTCGAGGAGGTCCTTGTCGATCCCGAAGATCCGGGCGCGCGCGCCGAGCTCCTGCTGCTGTCCCCCTCGATCCTCGTGCCTTGTCTCAGCTACGAGGACTTCAAAATTTGGGACACGCTCGCCATCGGCGAGTTCCTCAATGAGATCGCACCGGCGGCGGCGCTTCTGCCTCAAGACAGAATGTCGCGCGCGCGCTGCCGCTCGATCTGTGGAGAAATCCACTCGGGCTTCACGTCCCTGCGCTCGGCGCTGCCGATAAATCTGCGGGGCGATTTCCCGAACTTCAAGATTTGGTCGAAGGCGCAGGGCGACATCGCGCGCGTCAAGGAGATTTGGCGCGAGTGTCTCGCGACGAGCGGCGGCCCCTATCTGTTCGGCAAGTTCTCGATGGCGGACGCGATGTATGCGCCGGTCGCGACGCGCTTTCGCACCTATCACGTGCCGCTCGACGAGCGATGCGAGGCCTATTGCGAGAGCATCTACGCCTGGCCCGCCATGCAGGAATGGGTGGAGGCGGCGCGCTCTGAGACCGAGAGCTACGAGGAGTTGGAAGCGGAGTTTTAATCGGCGCCAATCTTAAGCGACATCCTTGCCCTTGGCGCGGCAAAGCGCCTCGAAGCGGCGGCCGCGCTCCTCGAAATTGACGAACTGGCCATAGCTCGGCGCCGCTGGCGAGAGCAGCAGCAGATCTCCCGATTCGAGCCTTTGAAAGCAGGCCTCCACGGCCGCGTCCAAATTCTCCAAGAGCTGACGCTCGAAGGGAAGCGCGACCGGCGTGAGCTCGCGGAGAATACGCTCGCCATTAGCCGGCAGAAGCGCAAGAAAGCGCGGCGGTCGACTCTTGAGATAAGCGAAGAGCTCAGCGTAGTTCTGCCCGCGGTCCTCGCCGCCGAGGATGAGGCAGAAGCGCCGCTCCGCAAAAGTCTTCAGCGCGGCGAGCGTCGCCTCGGGAATCGTCGAGATGCTGTCGTCGACGCAGAGCACGCCCTCGACCGTGAATTCGCTCAGGCGATGCGGCGGTATCGCGAAATCGACGAGCGTTTTCACGCAAGCTGCCGGATCGAGGCCAAGATGCGCGACGACGGTGAGCGCCGCCGCAAGGTTGGAGAGATTATGCGCGCCCTTGAGCGGGAAATGCTCATGTGGGAAGGCTGTGGCGCCCTTGAGCAGCTTGCCCTCTTCGACGCGAAAGCCCTCGCCGTCATTATACCAGAGCGTGTTGGGGCGCGACGCGAAGGCCGCGCGCAGCCGCGCATCGGCGCCATTGGCGACGAGCAGCGTTTTCCCGTCGAGCTTAGCCAAGCGAAGCTTGTCGGAAAAATAGCGCTCGACGCCGCCGTGCCAGGGCGCGTGCTCCGGATAAAGACTCGTGATGACCGCGATCGTCGGCGCGTGCTTGAGGTCGGCGGTCTGATAGGAGGAGAGCTCCAGCACGGTCAGCGCATGCGCCGCCTTCTGCGTCAGGGCCGGCACGCCGCCATTTCCGACGAGGCTCGTATCGAGCCCGGCGCCGCGCAGCATGTGATGGATGAGGCCGGACGTCGTCGTCTTGCCCTTCGTGCCGGTGACCGCAATGGTCGTGGCGTTCGGATTCTCCTCGAACCAGAGATTGGTGACGGAGGTGAAATCGACGCCGCGCCGCTTCGCTTCCTCCACCTCCGACCGATAAGGACTGACGCCGGGGCTCTTGATCACCACATCGAAGGCGCCGGCGCTCAGCGCGGCAGTCGCCTCCGCGCCGATGAGCACGCGCCTCTCGCCGAGCGCCGTCAGAGCGCTTGGAGAAAGCGGCGCGTCGTTCAGGATCGTGACGGACACGTCGGGACGATGAGATCTCACATAGTCGAGCGCCGCCGCGCCCTCGCGTCCCGCGCCCCAAATGGCGATGGATTTAGCTTCCGCCGAGATAGGCATGGAGAAGTCTCTCATAGCGAGGCGGCAGGCTGTGATCGGGCGCGGGCGTAAGCAGCCGGCGCCATTCCGCGTCGAGGCGGGGCGCGAAGGGCTCCAGGCGCGGCGCCAGCGCGCGCAGGATGCGGCTCTCCTTCCATTCGGGCCGCTCCGAGAGCTTTAGCACGGCGGCGCAGCTCTCCCCGAGCTCGCCCACGCATTCCCAAGGCTTATGGCCGGAGAGGCCGGTAAGCTCCTCATAGCCTATGAGTTGAGTCTCGTCGTCCAGAAGATTCTTGCCGAAGATCGCAATCATCCGCTCGAAGGGAAGCGCGGTGGCGAGCATAAGAAAGACGAAGCGGCATTTCGGGCAATCGCAGCACCAGCGCTCGCTCGGCGCCTCGGCGCGCAGACGAAAGGCGCGGTTGCAACTCGTGAAGACCGCGTCGTAGCGCGTCGCCTTGCCGAAAGTCTGCGCGATATGCAGCTCGGAGAGCGGACGCAGCAGCGAGAAATAATCGAGGCTCGGCGAGATGCGCTCGCGCACATAGGCCGCGATTGCGGCTTCGGCCGCCGAGGTCTTGCTGAACTGATGATTGACCGCGACGCCGTCCTTCTCAAGCGTCGCTTCATTGGCCGAGCGTTCGTTGGAAAGCACGACCGCGTCGAAGCCGTGCACGAAGGCTGCGGCGATGGCGATGAAGCTCACGACCGCGGTGATCGGCACATGGCCGTTATAGGCGCCGGCGTCGTTGAGCGCGAAGAGCTTCGCGTCGAGTGTGCGCGTCACCTTGAGGAAGGGCAGGCCGCTCGCCGCCGCGCAATCGAGGATCGGCTGCTTGGGATTGACCGCGAAGAGGACCATCGGCTCCCCGGCGGCGCGCAGCGCCTCGACACTGACGAGAGAATCCTTGCCGCCGCCGATCAGGACCGCCGCTCGCCGCTCCAGCGGCTCGTGGGTCGGCGCCTGGGGGGCGAGCGCAGGCGCAGAGCAAACGAATTGCCCGCGAGTGGAAAGATCGAGTTCGTTGCGCACGGCGAATTCGCCGAGCCCGTTAAGATACAGATCGCGAAAGAACGTCTGTTGCGACGCGTCGAGCGGCGGCGCCTCGACGATGATGCGCTTGGGGACGAAGGCCTTGTAATAGCTGACGCCCGCGAGCGCGCAGAGCGCCGACACGGCGGCGTCGAAACTCTGGCGCAGCCCGTCCGCGCGCGGCAGCGGCGCATGAAAGCCGACACTTTCGCAAAAGCGCAGTCCGGATTCATAGCCATAGTGCAAATCGACGCGTCCTGACGCGTCGTGCGGCGTCCATCCGAGGATTTTGAAGTCGCCGTGCTCGTCCTTCATTCAAGCTTCCAGAGCGCCTGCGCGGTGAATGATTACAGGGTTGCACGGGGCTTACCACGACGGGCGCGGCAAAGTCACTTTCGCTGCGAGGACCAAAGCTTCCCGCAAGGCCGAAGGCGCGCGCGCAACAGTAAATTAACGACGCTTCTCAATCCTTCGTTCATCGATTGAGGAGGCGATCATGTCGACGTTACTGAGGCTCGCGATGCTCTGTGGCGCAACGCTCGGAGCCGTCACGGCGGGGCGGGCGCTGCCGATAACGCCGGTTCCCGGCGACGCATGGCCGCTCGAGGCGAGCTTGCGGCCGAGCCTCTCGCCCAATCTTGCGCCCTGGCAGAATTGGAGCGGCTTTCATGTCGGCGCGAATGTCGGCGGGGCCTGGGACGGCGCCCCGATCGCGGACTTCCTCGGCCTGCCCTTAAGCCCGCTCGCGGATTTCGGCGTCGGGGCGATCGTCACGCGCTCGCTTGGCGGCAATGGCGCGGGCGCGATCGGCGGCGGCCAGATCGGCTATGACTACCAATGGCCCTTCGGCCTCGTGACCGGCGTCGAGGCGGATTTCCAAGCGCTCTCCTTCAGCGACAGCGCACGGCGCTCCGCCGCCATTCTAACCAATGCGACCGCGCTTACGGGCGCGGCCGGCTCGGTCATGGGGACGAAGCGCGTCGACTCCCTCGGCACGGTGCGGCTGCGCTTCGGCTATCAGGCGACGCCGGGCGTGCTCATCTATGCGACCGGCGGCTACGCCTATGGCGAGTGCGGCTTTAGCGCGAGCGGCGCGGCGGTGACTTTTCCCCTCAACTTCGCCGCTGTGAGCGCGGTAAATTACACGGGCGGGCGCGGCGGCTTCGCCGCGGGCGGCGGGCTCGAATATGCGATCACGCCCAATCTCATCGGGCGCTTCGAATATTTGCGCTACGACTTGGGAACGACCTCGCGGCTGTCGTCTTTCCTCACGAGCGACGCCTCGCTGCAATGGCCCGGGGTCGCGCAGCGGGTCGAGGCGAGCTTCAGCGGCAATGTCGTGCGCGCGGGCCTGAACTATCGCTTTACCCCGGACCTGCCCGCGCCGATCCTGCCCGTCATCGCCAAATATTGAAGCCTGCTCCTCCAGATTAGGCGCGGCCCGAGCCGGCTGCGCACGCCGGCGAGATTCAAAACCGCGGCCGTCACGACATAGGCGCCGCCGCTTAATGGCGATCGGGTCGCACGCGCGCCTTGTCCCGGGCTCGCGTCGGAGATCACTGCGTTGGCCGCCGACAGGGGCGGCGCCGGCCCTTATTCCATCCCCAGCGCCGAAAGATAGAGTCCGAGGATTTCTTCCTCCTCCTCGCGCTTGCCCTTGTCCTGGCGGCGAAGCGAGATGATCTTGCGCATGATCTTGGGGTCGAAGCCCATGCTTTTCGCCTCGCCATAGACGTCCTTCACGTCGTCGGCGATGGCGCGCTTCTCCTCCTCAAGCTTTTCGATCCGCTCGATGAAGGCTTTGAGATGGCCGCCGTCTACCGCATTGCTGTTCATGAGCCGAGGTCTCTTTTGGGGGTAGAGCAGGGGCCAAGGGAGGCGCCGACCGCCGAACCTCAGGCTTGCAACGCGCCGGCGCGCGCCGTCAAGCCGTCCAGCGCGGAGAGCTCTGCTTTATCCACCCACCGCGCGCTTTTTCCACAATGCGGGGCGCCGCCCTTGAATTGACCAAATCGACGAACGACATTGGCGGCGAAAGCAAAGGCGAGACAAAGTAAAGGCGAGACATGGCCGAATTTCACGAGAGCGATCACTTCGATCCCCCGCCGCCCCCAGTTCCGGTCGCGCCTTCCATTCCGCGCGCGGCGCTGGAGAGCGTGCGCACGCGGCGCGTCCTGGCGGTCGCTCTCGATCTCGTGGCGGTGTCGCTGCTCTCGGCGCTCGTCTTCGTCGGCCTGCTCTTCTTGAGCTTTGGCATGTCTCTATTCATCTTGCCGCCGCTCTTTCCGCTCGTTGCTTTTTTCTACAACGGCCTTACGATCTCCGGGCCCTCCATGGCGACCCCGGGCATGCGCGCCATGGATCTCGAGGTGCGCACGATGGCCGGCCAGCCGGCCCCGTTCCTGAATGCTGCGGTGCACGCGGTTCTGTTCTATCTCACCACCCTGCTTCCCCCGCTGCTTCTCGTGTCGTTTCTAACGAGAGACAAACGCTGTCTCCATGATATTCTAGCGGACCTGATCGTGCTTCGCCGCGCCCGCCCGCCGCTCTAATTATGAGGCGAGGGAGGGGCTTATCGCAAAGCTTGAGGATCGAACGCAAGTGACGAGGGAACTTCGCGAGGCGCCGCAATTCTATCTAACCGCGCCCGCGCCCTGTCCTTATTTGCCGGGGCGCCAGGAGCGGAAGGTCTTCACGCATCTCGTCGGCCGTCGCGCCGGAGGGCTGAATGACGTCCTGACCCAGTCCGGCTTCCGTCGCTCGCAGACCATCGCCTATCGTCCGGCCTGCGAGGCTTGTCGGGGCTGCGTTTCGGTGCGCGTCGCGGTTCGCGATTTCGTCGCTACGCGCGGATTTCGTCGCGTCGTCGCGCGCAATGCCGATATTTCCGTGGGCTTCGTCTCGGCGCGCGCGACAGTCGAGCAATTCGTGCTGTTTCGCGCCTATGTGGAGACGCGTCACGGCGACGGCGGCATGGCCGACATGAGCTTTTCTGATTACCAGACGATGGTCGAGGACAGCCATGTCGAGACGAGCCTCGCCGAATATCGCGAGAAGGCTTCGGGCCGCCTTCTCGCCTGTTGCCTCACCGATCGTCTAAGCGACGGTCTGTCGATGGTCTATTCCTTTTACGAGCCGAAGCTCGTGCAGCGTTCGCTCGGCGCCTTCATGATTCTGGACCATATTGCGCGCGCCAAGGAGATGGGCCTCGCGCATTTATATCTGGGCTATTGGGTCGAGGGCTCGGCCAAGATGGCCTACAAGGCGCGCTTCCTGCCGCAGGAGCGCCTTGGGGCCGACGGCTGGAATCGCGTGGGGTGAAAGGCGTCACTCCGCCGCTTGCGCCACTGCCGCCGCAGAGCGACGCGGCGCGCCGACGCGCACCCTGCGGTCCGCGAACGATAGGGCGCCGCCGAGCCCCATCACGAGCGCGCCAACCCAGATCAGCGTGACGAGTGGCTTGTAGTAGAGCCGGACGTCGACGCCGCCGTCCTCGTGCGATTCTCCCAGAGCGGCGTAAACCTGGCCGGCGCCCAGGGTCACGATGCCGGCCTCGGCGCGCGTCATCTTGCGCGTCGGATAGGAACGCTTGCCAGGCTCGATCCGCGCGGCCTCCTGACCGCCGCGTTCGATGCGCATGACCGCGTAGCTCTCGAGATAATTCGGTCCCCGCCGTTGCGCGAGCTCTTCGAGGCCGATCCTGTAGGGCCCAAGCGCGACGACGTCGCCGCGCCGCATCGTCGTGATGTTCTCAACGCCCCAGCCCGTCGCCGCGAGGCCCAGCAGCGTCAAGCCGACTCCGGCGTGCGCGAAGGCAGTGCCGAAGGCCGAGAGCGGCAGGCCGAAGAGGCGCGAGAGCGCCGCGCGCGCGCTCGTCGCATTTGTCAGCGCGCGCTGCGCGAGCTCGGTAAGCGCCCCGACGACGACATAGACCGCGATCGCCGCGGCGACGGCGGACAGATAAGGAGCGCCATGCGCGGCGCCGAAAAATCCCAAGGCGAGCACGCCGACGAAGAAGGCGAGGCGCAGGCGCTGCAAGGCGCCCGGCAGATCGCCGCGCTTCCATGAGAGCATCTGGCCCAGGGGAATGAGCAGCGCGAGCGGCAGCGCGATCGGGATCAGCACCGTGTTAAAGAAGGGCGCGCCGACCGAGATCTTGTCGCCGGTGACCGCCTCGAGCGCCAGGGGATAGAGCGTGCCGACCACGACTGTCGCGCAGCACACGGTCAAAAGGAGATTGTTCAGCACCAGCGCGCCTTCGCGCGAGATCGGGGAGAACAGACCGCCCTGGGGCAGCGAGCCCGCGCGCAGCGCGAAGAGCGCGAAGGCGCCGCCGATGAAGAGCACGAGTATGGCGAGAATGAACACGCCACGCTCGGGGTCGTTCGCGAAAGCGTGCACCGAAGTTAGAACGCCGGAGCGGACGAGGAAGGTGCCGAGCAGCGAGAGCGAGAAGGCCAGGATCGCCAGAAACATCGTCCAGATCTTCAGCGCTTCCCGCTTCTCCATCACGGCGGCGCTATGGAGCAGCGCCGTGCCGGCGAGCCAGGGCATGAGCGAGGCGTTCTCGACCGGGTCCCAGAACCAGAATCCCCCCAGCCGAGCGTGTAATAGGCCCAATAGGAGCCCATCGCGATGCCGAGCGTCAGGCTGATCCAGGCGAAAAGCGTCCACGGCCGCGCAAAGCGCGCCCAGGCGGCGTCGATGCGGCCGCCGATCAGCGCGGCGGCGGCGAAGGAGAAGACGATCGAGAAACCGACATAGCCGAGATAGAGCAGCGGTGGATGGATCGCGAGGCCGGGATCCTGCAGGATCGGATTGAGGTCGCGTCCCTCCCAGGGCGCAGGCGAGACGCGCTGGAACGGATTCGAGGTCAGAAGGATGAAAAGCAGAAAGGCCGCGCCGATGAGACCCTGGACGGCGAGCGTGTCGGCGCGCAGCTTCGCGGGCATCGCGGCGCTGAACAGCGCAATCAGCGCGCCGCAGAGCGAGAGCACGAGGACCCACAGCAGCATGGAGCCCTCGTGATTACCCCAGACGCCGGAGATTTTGTAGATAAGCGGCTTCGCAGAATGCGAGTTCTCGATGACGTTGACGAGCGAGAAGTCGGAGACGACATGCGAGTGGGTGAGCGCCGCGTAGGAAAGCGCGATCAGAAGGAACTGCGCGATCGCCGCAGGCCGGGCGATACGCATGAGCGCCGTTTCGCCGCGCCTCGCGCCGACAAAGGGCACGATGGCTTGCGCCAGAGCGACCGCGAGGGCGAGAATGAGCGCAAAGTGACCCGTCTCGACGATCATGCCGTGCTCAATTCTTTTCTCCCTGCCAGACGCCTTGCTTCTTCAGAGCGTCGGCTACCTCGCGCGGCATGTAGCGCTCGTCGTGCTTGGCGAGCACATTGTCGGCGCGAAAGCCGCCCTCTGGCGCGATGACGCCCTCGGCGACGACGCCTTGACCCTCGCGAAAAAGGTCCGGCAGCAGTCCGACAAAGGAAACCGGCACGTCGTGCGCGTTGTCGGTGACGACGAAGCGCGCCTCGCCGTCCGCGCCCTTGACGAAGGAGCCGGGCTTGACGAGTCCGCCGATGCGCAGCCGCGTCCCCGCGGGGAGCTGCTTCTCGACGACCTCGCTCGGCGTGCGGAAGAACACGATGTTCTCGCGCAGCGCGAAGAGCACCAGCGCGAGCGCGAGGCCCAGCGCCGCAAGCGCGCCGAAGATGAGAGTCAGTCTCTTGCCCTTACGAGTCATGGCGTCGCCTTTTGCGCCAGTCCGAGCTCCTGCGCCAGGGCTTCGACGCGGGCGGCCTCCGGGGGCTTCGCCGCGAGCGCGAGACGCGCGTCGGCCAGCGCGGCGGAGGCCTTCTCGCGCTCGCCCAGCACGGCATAGGCGCGCAGCAGCTTGAGCCAGCCCTCGACGTCGTCGCCCCGGCTCGCCAAGCGGCCCGCCAGCCGGTCGACCATGCTGCGAATGACCGTCATGCGCTCCGCGTCGGGCAGGGCCGCCACGGCCTCGGCCTGCGACCCCGCGGGCGTCCCAACTCCGAGCGTCTGCAGCTGACGGTTGACGATCTCTCGATAGGCGGCGTCCGGCGGAGCGTCGGCGAGCAGGCGCTTCCAGATTTCCCGCGCCTTGGCGTTTTGGCCCTGCTGCGCTGCAGCAAGTCCGAGGTAATAGCCAGCCATGGGGTCACCCGGCGCGAGCCGCTTCGCCGCCTCGAATTGGGTCTGCGCTTCATCCGTGACCTGGCCTTGCGCCGCGACGACAAAAGCTTCGCCGAGGCTGTCGCGGCGTTCCGGCGTCTCTCCAAGCAGGCGTAGCGCCTCTTCGCAGGCGTGGATCGCCTCCTCGTAGCGACCGGCGTGCAGGTAATAGGGGGCCACGACCTCGTAACCGCGTCCGTCGTCGGGGTGCTCTGCGAGATGCGCCTCAATGCGCGAGACGGCCTGGGCGAGTTCGGGTGCGGCGGCGGCGGCTTGCTCCCTGCGAGCCTGGAGCGGCTCGTCGGCGAGCTCTACGGCGCCAATCTTCAGATAAAGGGCGAGGGCGGAGGCGGGGATCAGCGCGACGAGTCCGAGGGCGACCGCAAGCCGCAGGCGGCGTGAGCCGCTGCGCGCCGTCGCGCCTTGGCTTTCGCCGGCGGACAACAGACGGCGGGCCAACTCGAGCCGGGCCGCCTCGGCGTCCTCGGGGCGCAAACGGCCCTCGGCGCGCTCGCGCTCGATTTCGGCGATTTGCCGGGCGTAAAACATCCGGTCGCTCTCGGCGGGATCCGACGCCGAGCTCTCGAAGGCGAGCGGCGTCAAGAGCGCGAGACAGGTGAGGCCAGCGAGACACGCGAAGACGACCCAGATCATGCGAGGCTTTTAGAGAGTCGAGGCGCTCATGGGAAGCGGATTCACCTCCGCAGCCCCAAGCGCAGCGAGATGTATCGTAAGACGATTTGATCTCCGTGGAAGCGGTGAAATTCAAGAGCATGTCCCCGCCATTTAACCATTCGTTTGGGTTAAGAAGCGAAGGCGGCAGCGGATTGGCGCCCAAGGCGGAGGCCTTTAGCAACCTATTGAAATCTAGATCGGTTTATGGGTGTGGCGAAAAAGACACACCGAGTTATTACTTGTCTACGATTGTTGCCTCCGCCTCGTCGGGAGGCTAGAGTTGTCATGTCGTCGGGCGACTGGCGACGAGAGCGTTTTGTAGAGGTTCCCCTTGATGCAGCCCCGATCGGTCAGATCCGCACTGCTCGCGCTGGGGCTGGTGGGACTTGCTGGGTGCGACGCCCAGGCGCAGGACTTGGCTTTCTTCTCCGACGGATTAGGCGATACGGTCGCCGACGCTCCGGGGCTGACCGTCTTCTCCGCAGACACTGCGCGCCCCAACCAGGGCATGGCTCTCGCGGGGTGGATGCTTTATCCGTCGTTCTATGCTGGCGGCATCTATAACGACAACGTCTATGCGACGCGCGCCGACCGTGTCGGCATCGCGGGCGTCCAGCTCAATCCGGCGCTCGAAGTCTTCCGGGACAATGGGCTCTTCAAAACCGACGCCTCGTTCGGCGCGCTCATAACCGTTTACCCCGGCGCCGGCCCCGAGACGAGCAATTTCGGACTGACGACGGTCCACAATGCTCCCCCGACCAATTTCACCGGTCATGCTCTCGTCACTGAGACCTGGAAGCCGCTCTCCGACTGGTCTGTCGTCGCCAGCGGCAATGTCTACCGCTCTAATGGGCTCTTCGGCACGATCGGAAACGGCACCCAACCCGGCGTGACGATCGCGTCAACGAACGTGGCATCATTAGGATCCTTTTCGGCACGGCAACAATATATAAACTCGTTTGGCAGTCACCTCGCCGTCGACAAGACAATCGACGAGCGGACTTCCATTCGCGCGACAGTTTATTACCAGGGTGTCGCTTATGACAACACGCAGTCGGTTACGTCCCTCGCTTCACCATCTAATCTTACCAATGTCGGCAATTCGCAGGATGGCTTGAGCTACGGCGCCATACTCCGCGGGAGCTTCTACGTGACCCCGCGGATCTATGTCTATGCCGAGCCGAACCTGTATTTTCGCCGATATGATGCCTACACACAAAATTCGAACGGCTACACCACGCATGCTGGCGTCGGCTCCCGTTTGTTTGGTCTGTTCGCGGGCGAGATCTATGGCGGCTATCAGGAGCAGTGGAGCGTTTACGGTAAATTCGGCTCCATATCCGTACCAAGTTACGGCTTTCGTGTCCTGTATTTTCCGACTCCCCTGCTGACCATCACTTTGAACGCATATACGAATCTCACCACCTCCGACCCCACAGGACTGGGTTTGGTGCTCCCAACCACAGTCTTCAACGCCGTTCAGAGCGCCGCCGCGACGGGCGTTACAAAGCAAGCCACCATGAAGGTGGACTATGGACTGAACGCCTATACAACCGTGACGGCGCGCGGCGGCTACGGCGAGACGAAGACCTCGCAGCTTAACCTGACACAGCAGGTATGGTTCGCCGGCGCAAACATTTCCTATAACTTCTGGCGCAATACGTCGGTCGTCATGAACTACAGCTTCGTGCAAACAGGCGGCAGCCAGTCTAGGGTGCAGGCCGCGCTCGCCGGTCAGCCGCCGCTTGGCTTCCAGCAAAACGTCTTCAGCGCGGGTTTTCAATATTCCTACTGACCAGCCTTTCAGCGCCCACAAGCTCGCCCTCCGTGTATACTACGAGGACACGGATTTTTCCGGTTTCGTCTATCACGCTTCCTATCTGCGCTTCATGGAGCGCGGGCGCACCGAGGTCCTGCGCGACCTGGGACTGCTGCAGCGAGAGCTGGCTTTGTCCGATCCCGCCGGCGCCACCTTCTTCGTTGTGCGGGCGATGCAGATCGACTTTCGCCGCCCGGCGCATATGGACGATCTGCTCTCGGTCGAGACAAAACTTGAAGCGATCGGCGGCGCATCTCTGACGATGCGCCAGGAAATCCGTCGCCACGACGCCTTGCTTCTCACGGCTCGCGTGACCGTGGCGCTCGTTTCGAGGGGCAAGCCGCAGCGGCTGCCGGCGCCGATGCGGGAGGCCTTCGCGCGCCTGCTCAGGGATTGAACGCCGGCCGCCTCTCCGGAGGACATGCGAGGCCGAGAAGAAGAAGACCGGCGCCGCGCTGCAAAAAGCCCAAGAATTGGCTGAATCATGGAGCATAGCCTGCATCTTGAGACCATCGGCGGCGTGAATCATGGCCGAATTCGGGCGAGACTCGGGTTTGAGGCCGAAAGCGACGCCCGCGCAACGGGACCGCGCGCCGCACTTCAACGCGCAGAATGCTAGGAAAGTCGGATGAACCCAGTCGAAGTCGCCTCGAGCCCGCTTGCGGCTCCCGTCGCCGAGATCACGATCTGGAGCATGTTCTGGGGCGCTCACATCGTCGTGAAATGCGTCATCATCGGGCTGCTCTGCGCCTCGATCTGGAGCGTGATGGTCATCATCGATAAGTCTTTGCTCGTTCGGCGCACGCGCCGCACGATGGACCTGTTCGATGAGGCCTTCTGGTCGGGCAACTCGCTCGAGGAGCTCTACAACAAGGTCTCCGAGCGGCCGACGAGCGGCACCGCCTCGCTTTTCGTCGCCGCTATGCGCGAGTGGAAGCGCTCGCTGCAAAATCCGCACGCCTCCTTCATGGGCCTGCATTCGCGCATCGACAAGGTGCTCGACGTCTCGATCGGACGCGAGATCGAAAAGCTCGAATCCTCGCTGCTCGTGCTCGCGACGGTCGCCTCGGCCAGCCCCTTCGTGGGTCTTTTCGGCACGGTCTGGGGCATCATGACCGCGTTCCGCTCGATCGCGGCCTCCAAGAACACCTCGCTCGCCGTCGTGGCGCCTGGCATCGCCGAGGCGCTTTTCGCTACGGCGGTCGGTCTCGTCGCCGCCATTCCGGCGCTGATTTTCTACAACAAGCTGCAAGGCGACGTGTCGAAGGCGCAGGCGCGTCTCGAGACCTTCGCCGACGAGTTCTCCGCCATTCTGTCGCGACAGATCGACCAGAACGCTGGCGGTCGCGACCGGGCGGCTTAAAAACGGAAACGCCGGGCAAGGGAGAGACGAGATGGGCGCTTCGATCCAGGTCGCGACGCGAGGCGGTGGAAGGCGCGGACGCGGGCGGGGACGCCGCGCGCCGATGGCCGACATCAACATGACTCCGTTCATCGACGTGATGCTCGTGCTGCTGATCATCTTCATGGTCGCGGCGCCGCTGCTCGCGACGGGCGTCGCCGTCGATCTGCCGCAGACCAAGGCTGGCCAGCTCAACATCGACCAGAAGCCGGTCGCGATCGCGATCGACGACAAGGGTGACATTTTCTTGATGGATCAGCCCGTAGAGATTGGTCAGCTGGTCGATCGCCTCAAGGACGTCGCCAAGCAGGGCTTTGACGAGCGCATCTATTTGCGCGGTTCGAAGGCCGTGAATTACGGACGCGTCGCGGAGATCATGTCGCTCGTCACCTCCGCCGGCTATCGCAAGGTCGCGCTCGTGACCGAGCAGGAACACAAATAGGATTGCGCCTCGCCATGTTAACGCAGTTCTCGCGCTCCGAGCCCGGCCTGCCGATATCCGCGGCGCTCCATCTGGCGTTGCTGGCGGCGCTGCTCATCAGCTTTTCGCGGGCCGCGAAGTTCGAGGACGCGCTCGAGACGATCTCGGTCGACGTCGTGAGCGACTCGGCGATCAATCAGGTGAGCAAGGGCGAGAAATCCGCCAAGCTCGCGCCGCCGGCGCTACGCGCCGAGAAGGCGCAGAAGACCGAGACGCGTCCCGAGCCGCAGACGCGTGAGGCCAAGCGCGACACTCCCGCGCCGCCGCCGCAGGCGAAGCCCAATGGCGAGCCTAATCCGGAGGAAACGGCAAAGAAGGCCGCGCTGGCTGCGCCGACGCCTCCCTCGCGACCAAAACCCGTGCAGACCGCGGCCACCGAGAGCGAGCCCGACGACGCCGAGATCGTGAAGCCCAAGCCCCCGACCCGGCCCAAGATCGAGACGGCCAAGTCGGAGACGCCCGCGCCGCCCGAGAAGCCGAAGGAGAAGCCGCGCCTCAAGGTCGACGAAATTTCGAAGCTTCTCAATGAGAAGGCCAGGGAGACCGCCGCGCCCAAGCCCAAATCTGGCGACGAAAGCTCGCCGAAATCGAAGTTCAACGCTACGGCCATCTCGAACCTCTTGAGCCATGAGGCGCCGCAGCAGCGCGGCTCGACCGCCAACGAGCGCGTGCAACTCGCCTCGCTCGGCTCGCCGACGGCGACCGGAGCGCATCTTTCGCCTACCCTGGAGGCGCGCATCGGCCAATACATTAAGGATCAGTATCAGCCGTGCTGGAAGTCTGGCCTCTCGCTCGGTCAAACCAGCTTCGCGCCGATCGTGCGCTTTCATCTTTCGCGCGACGGCGCGCTCGAAGGCGCGCCGCAGCTTCTCAATCCGGCCCCGGGCTCGGTGGAGCAGGCGCGCAGCGCGCAAGCGATGCAGGCCGTGCGTCGCTGCAGCCCGATGAAGATCCCTGCGGAGTTCATGCCTTATTACGAGCAGGCGATCCACGAGGTGAACATCAAGTTCAGCGACCTGGATTGAGCTTCGTACTCGTGACGGCCGTCGCTGCGCTCGACGCCTGACCCGCCATCCCCGCATTCGCCCAAGGGAAGAAGCAATGAGCACGACTCGCCGCAGGGCGCTGGAACTGATGGCGACCGCCGCCGCGACGCCCATTCTGCCCGCCAGCGCGGGAAAGCTCATCGAGCTGAAGGGCGGCGCCTTCCAGCCGATCAACGTCGCGGTGGCGCCCTTCGTCGGCGACGAGAGCGCGCGCCTGGCGACGAGCGTCATCGTCAACAACTTCAAGCGGTCGGTGTTCCTCAATCCGATCGACTCTTCGAGCCTTGGCCCCAGCGCCGCGCCGCCCGACGCGGTCCCGAACCTCGAGGCTTTCCGCAGGCTCGCCGCGCAATATGTCCTGACCGGGCGCGCGCAGGGCGGGCAGATCGCCTTCCGCCTCTTCGACGTGACGACGGGCCAGCAGGTCGCGGGCGCGCAATTTACCGCCGATGCGGGGAGCGCGCGCCGTCTCGCGCATCTTGTTTCGGATGCGGTGTTCACGCGCATCACCGGCGAGAAGGGCTTTTTCGATTCGCGCGTCGTCTTCGTCGACGAGAGCGGATCCAAGGCCCAGCGGCGCAAGCGCCTCGCGATCATGGATCAGGACGGCGCCAATGTGCATTACCTTACGCGCGGTGACGAGCTCGTCGTCACGCCGCGCTTCTCGCCCTCGACGCAGGACGTGACCTATATGGCCATGGCCGGCGAAGGCGACCCAAAAGTCTTTCTGCTCAATGTCGAAAGCGGCGAGCGCGAGCCGCTCGGCGATTTTCCCGGCATGGCCTTCGCGCCGCGGTTCTCGCCCGACGGGAGCAAGGTCGTGATGTCGCTTTCGGGCGGTTCGGAAACGAATCTCTATTCGCTTGACCTCAGCTCGCGCCGCACGACGCGCCTCACCGACACGGCGGCGATTGACACGGCGCCCTGCTATTCGCCGGACGGAAGTAAGATCGTGTTCGAGAGCGACCGCGGCGGATCGCAGCAAATCTATGTGATGAGCGCGCAAGGCGGCAACGCGAAGCGCATCTCATTTGGCGGCGGACGCTACTCGACTCCGGTCTGGTCGCCCAAGGGCGACTATATCGCCTTCACCAAGCAGAGCAGCGGCACCTTCGCGATCGGCGTGATGAAGACGGACGGCTCGGGCGAGCGGATTCTCACCGAGGGCTTCCACAATGAGGGCCCGACCTGGGCGCCCAACGGCCTCTTCCTGATGTTCTTTCGCGACTCCGGCGGGGCAGGGGGGCCGAAGATTTTCATGGTCGACGTCTTTGGGCGCTCCGAGACGCAGGCCCCGACGCCCGGATATGCTTCCGACCCGGCCTGGGGCCCGCTGCAGGGGTGAGAGTGCGAAGCGGCTTCTACGGGTTGACGCCGGCACTGGGAAGCAAGTTCCATGCGCGATCAAAAGCACATCGCCTGGCTTTATGAGCAGCTTCCCGGCCTCGTCCGCGAGGGAACGCTCACGAGCGAGGCCGCGCAACGACTGCGAGAGCGCTATGGCGAAGCGGAGGGCGGTCGCGGGGTGCAGTCCGCGACGCTCTTCGGCGTGCTCGGGGCCGTGCTCGTCGGCGGCGGGATCATTCTGCTGCTCGCGCATAATTGGGACGATTTCTCCCGCACGACGCGCGCCGCGCTCTCCTTCGCGCCGCTCGTGCTGGCGCAGGCGCTCGCCGGCTACGCGCTGTGGCGCAAGCCCGAGAGCGTCGCCTGGCGCGAGGGCGCGGGCGCCTTTCTCACGCTCGCCATCGGCGCCTCGATCGCGCTCGTCGCGCAGACCTATAACATCGCAGGCGATGTCGGCGACTTTCTGCTCACCTGGAGCCTGCTCGCGCTGCCCATCGTCTATGTGACGCCGGCAATCGTTCCAGCGCTGCTCTATCTCATTGGCGTGACAGTTTGGGCGAGCGCGCAATGGACGTCGAACGCCGAGGCGCTCGGCTATTTCGTGCTGGTCGCGCTCATCCTGCCCTGGTGGCTCTTCGAGGCGAAGGACAATCCCTATCGGCCGCGCCCGGTCATCTTCGCCTGGGCCTTTGCGCTGCTCTTGCCCTATGGCCTGACAGCCTCTCTGCACGACGCCTTCGACCTTCAAGGAGTTCTGGATGCTGCTCTCGGGCGCCATCGCGGGGGCGCTGTTCCTGGCGGGCCGGCGCTTCTGGGGCGAGGGAATATCCCGGATGCAACAGCCCTTGCAGACGCTCGGCGCGCTCGCCGCCGTCGTTCTGGCTCTGGTTTTCTCCTTCGAGGACATTTGGCGCATGCAAATGCGCGATTTGACGGGGGACGCGGGCGCCTTCAGGCACGCGCTCTCCGCCGATCCGATCGCCTTTGCGATTGCGGCGCTGTGGCTGCTGCTCTGGCTCGCGCTGTGGATCGACAGTCTGCGCTTTCGGGACTGGGCGCGAAGCCTGCTGGGCGCGCTGCCGATCTTCGTCGCGCTCGGCCTCGTCCTCACGCGCTTCGACTATCCTCTCGCCGCGATGCTGCTCCTCAACGCCTATCTCTTCGCGCTGGGCCTCGGCACGCTGCTCGCGGGTCTTGGCGAACAGAGCCTCGGCAGGGTGAATGGCGGTATGCTCATTCTCGCCGCCGTGATCCTTGTGCGGTTCTTTGATGCGGATATCGGCTTCATCGCGCGCGGCCTCGCCTTCATCGCGCTTGGCGCGAGCTTCCTCATCGTCAACCTCGTGATGATTTGCCGACGCGGAGCCGCAGAGCCATGATCTCGAAAGCACGACTCTGGCTCTTCGCGGCGATGGCGCTGCTGCAGCTCGCCGTGCCCGCCGGCATGATCTTGAGCCGCGAGCGCACGCTTGCGCAGGGCGAGGCCTTCAAGTTCCGCACGGCGCCCGTTGACCCTTACGACGCCTTTCGCGGGCGCTATGTCTCGCTGCGCATCGAGAACGCCGAGGCCGCCTGGCCGCAGGCGAAAGCCCCGGCCTATGGACAGACCGTCTATGCGAGGATCGAAACCGGCGACGACGGCTTCGCCCGATTTGGCCTCGCCTCGCTCTCGCGCCCCAAGGGCAAGCCCTATCTCACGGTTCAAGCGGGTGTTGCGAACGAAAAGGGCGGAATCAATCTGCAATTGCCTTTCGACCGCTTCTACATGAAGGAGACGAAGGCGCCGGCGGCGGAGAAAGCCTATCGAGAGCACAATCGCCGAGGCGCCCAGGACGCTTATGTTGTTCTGCGTGTGCGCGATGGCGATGGCGTGATCGAGAATCTCTTCGTCGGCGGGAAGCCGATCGCCGCCGTTGCGGCCGAGGCGAAACCTTAATCTGCGCGCCGCCCTCGCGCGCCGTTAACGGTTTCTTAAGACTGTCTTCATTAATAATTCAGAGTTGTTCGAGCGAGGTCGCCGTGAATCAAGCCGCCTGTCGCAGTATTCGTTTTCGTGGACGCTCTTTCGAGGCGCTTGCGCTCGAGCCTGAGGCGCCGCTCTCATCGTGGATCGACCGGTTGGACATTTATCTTGCCAATTTTCCCTCTTTTTTTTCTTACAAGCCCATCGTCGTCGACGTTACAAAGCTGCAGCTTGACCGAGCTGAAGCCGCTGAATTGGTGAAAAATCTCCACGGGCGCGGCATTCGCATCATCGGGCTGGCGGGCGCCGACCCGGGCTGGTCCGGCGAAGATCTGCCGCCCATTCTGCCCAAGGCGCGCGAGCCCGCAACTGTCGATGCCGCCAAAGAGGCTCGCAGCGCCGCGAAGGGGTTGAGCGCCGAGGAGCAGGCGGCCTTTGAGGAAATCGCGAATGCGCTGGCGAAGGACGGCCAGGCCCCGCCGGCCGCGCCGAGCGAGGCGCCTCTGCGGCCGAACGCCGCCGCGCCGCTCGTCGTCAATTCTCCCGTGCGATCGGGTCAGACGATTTAATATCTCGAAGGCGACGTGACCATCATTGGCTCCGTCGCTTCGGGGGCCGACGTCATCGCCGGCGGCTCCATTCACATCTACGGCGCACTGCGCGGGCGCGCCTTCGCCGGCGCGGAGGGCGAGGGTCAGGCGCGCATCTTCTGCCGTCGCCTGGAGGCGGAGCTTCTCGCGGTCACGGGAGTTTATCTGACCGCGGACGAGATCGGAACAAGCGTGAAGGGCCAGCCCGTTCAAGCGTGGCTAGAACAGGATAGCATCAGAATCGCTCGGCTCGACTGAAAGAGGACGAGGAAACATGTCCAAGATAATCGTAGTCACATCCGGCAAGGGCGGCGTCGGCAAGACCACATCGACCGCCGCCCTCGGCGCCGCTCTGGCGCTGGAGGGTCACAAGGTCGCGGTGGTGGATTTCGACGTCGGCTTGCGCAATCTCGATCTCATCATGGGCGCCGAAAGGCGCGTCGTTTTTGATTTGATCAATGTCGCTCAGGGCGACGCAAAACTGAATCAGGCGCTCATTCGAGACAAGCGTCTCCCCAATCTTTGCCTTTTGGCGGCCTCGCAGACGCGCGACAAGGACGCGCTGACGGAGGAAGGCGTGGAGCGCGTCATCGACGAGCTGCGAAGCCGCTTCGACTTTGTGATCTGCGACAGTCCCGCGGGGATCGAGCGCGGAGCGACGCTCGCCATGCGCTTCGCGGATGCGGCGGTTGTCGTCGCCAATCCGGAGGTCTCCTCCGTGCGCGACTTGGATCGCATCATCGGCCTCCTCGACGCCAAGACCTGCCAGGCCGAGAAAGGCGGGCGGATGGAAAAGCATCTTCTGCTGACGCGATACGACCCTGGACGCGTCGCGCGCGGCGAAATGCTGAGCGTGGAAGACGTGCTGGAAATCCTCTCAATCCCCCTGCTTGGGATCGTCCCCGATAATGAGGAGGTGTTGCGCGCCTCCAACCTCGGATCGCCGATCGTCTTGCACAACGCGGCCTGCGCCGCGGCGCGCGCCTATACCGACGCGGCGCAGCGTCTCTGCGGCGCCAATGTGCCGATGAGCGTTCCGTCGCATCAAACGAGCCTGCTCCGCAAACTGTTCGGTCGGAGGGCGGCATGAATCTCTTCGGACTTCTTGGTCGGCGCGCGACAGCGTCGGTGGCGCGCGAGAGGTTGCAAATCCTCCTGGCGCATGAGCGAAAATCGGCCTATCAGGCCGACCTCATTGCGGTGCTTCACAAGGAAGTGCTCAACGCCGTCGCCAAGCACCTGCCGATCGACCCGCAAAAAGTCGAAGTCTCGATGCATCGGCGCGATATGACCTCCGTGCTCGAGATCGACATCGCCATAGAACCCTGCGTGGTCGACGAAAAATTCCGCGAACGCGCGACGCTTGCCGCACAGGACCGACTCGGGTCAGAGGACACATCGTATCCTGCGGGCTGAGGCAGGGCGTTCTCGATCGTCACGTGGGGAGAAAATCGCGGATCGCCCCCGCGATCTCGGGGGCGTGCGTTTCCAACGCGAAATGGCCGGCGTCAAAGAAGCGGACGACCGCCTGAGGAATGTCGCGCTTGAACGCCTCGGCGCCCGCCGGCAAAAAGAACGGATCATTCTTGCCCCACACCGCCAAGAGGGGCGGCTGGTGGGCGCGAAAATACGCCTGGAAGGTGGGATAAAGGGCGACGTTGCTCTTGTAGTCCCCGAAGAGATCGAGCTTCGCTTCGTCGGCGGCCGGCCGCATCAGATAAAAATTGTCGAGCGAATAGCCGTCGGGAGAGACGGCGCTCGGATCGGAGGCTCCGTGCGTGTATTGCCAAATGGTCGACTTGGGTAAGAGAAAGGCTCGGAGCGCCTCCCGCTTGAGGGGCGACGGGTCTTTCCAATAGGCGCGGATAGGCAGCCAAGCCAAGCTGAGGCCTTCCTCATAGGCGTTGCCGTTCTGCGAGACGATCGCCGTGATGCGATCTGGATGCTTCACGGCGAGGCGGAATCCGATCGGCGCGCCGTAATCGAAGACGTAGAGGGCATAGCGATCAAAGTCGACGATCTCGGTGAATTGGTCGATCGTATCCGCGATCCTCTCGAAGGTGTGGCCTTGGCGCGGAATGTCGGAGTTGCCGAAGCCCGGCAGATCGGGCGCAATGAGGTGGAAGCGATCGGCCAAGAGCGGGATGAGGTCGCGGAACATGTGGCCTGCGCTCGGAAAGCCATGCAGCAGCAACAACTTTGGTGCGCCCAACGCGCCCGCTTCGCGATAGAAGACCTGGAGACCGTCCACGTCGGCGGTCCGGTACCGGATGGCGGTCATGGCGGCCCTCCTTCAAATGTTTTTTGCCGTTGCGGCTCAATCGCCCCTCATTCTTTGGCGCTTCTCCCCGGCGCTCTAACCCGCAAGATCCCCGATATGCTCGCTGGCGAAGACGTGTCGGAACAAATTGGCCGTCACCTGGCGCCCGGAAGCCGTGCACTCCAGATATCCTAGGGCGGGCTTGATGTATTTATAGGTCGAGTTCCAGAAGAACTTCGGGTAGCTGCGGATCAAGTCCGTGGGGCTCGAATAGCCGAGCTGCTTGTTGAGGCCCGTCTCCTCGAACTCGTAAAACAAGGCCACGCATTTTCGCGGATAATAGGGGTCCGCCAGCTGTCCGATCAGGTCGGCGGCTCTCGACGAGTTCGGCTTCCGTATCGGTCTCGGCGTGGTCGGCGTCGTTGGGAACGGGAAAGCGCGTGAGCTCGACCGCGCGCGCGATGCGCTCGCCGTCCACGAAATCGATGAGCGCGGCGCGTTCGCGGATGAAGAGTTTCGACCGATCAACGTGATAGGGGGCGAGCGCCGCGTCCGACGCGTCGATGGACATTTGGATCGTGTCGCCGACCTCGTTGATAACGACGCGATCGGACGTATCCCCAGCGCATATGCCGCGCACATAGCCGATGTCATGCATCAGGCAGGCGAGCAGGAAATGCATGGCGTCGGCCGCGTCGACCTTCAGATGGACTCTCTTTCCTTTCAGAATCTCCCAGCCCACCTGAGTGACGAGGATCGTGTGTTCGAAGTTGTGATACAAGGCGTTGCTGACGCCAATGCGCTCGACCGCCAGGCGCGAGGCGTTTTCGATAACCTCGAGATAGCGACCGTCGCTGTGACTGAAAGCCCGCTGGAACTCATTCGCCAGCGCAAGGGTGAATTTGCCGGAAACCAGCGCGACCACATCAAGCATCACGATTCTCCCTCGCGCTTAGCTTCACCTTTTTAGCCCCCGATGCGCGCCGCGAGCTTGCGCCACAGGGCGTTGTCGGCTCGAAAAACATAATCGTGCTTCGTCGAAGTCACGGTTGTCGCGCCTTTCGCGATGAGCCAGTCGCAAAATTGCGGCGCGCGCTTTTCGGGCGCGACGAAGACCGCACGGCCCGCCGACGAGCCCTCGCCGGCAGCGGCGCCGAAGCGGTTTTGCGCCTCGCTGAGCAGCGCCTGATCGAGCTCCGTGAGATGCGCCCGGATTTCACGGGTCGTGCGCGCTTCCTCCTCGGCGGCGATGCGCGACAGCATCACGCGCGCGGCCTCACGCGCCCTCTCGCCCCAGGGGGCCTTGAGCGACGCGACGAGATTGGCCTGGGAACGCAGGATGACGCCGTCGTCCAGGACTTTCAGCCCATTGGCGGCGAGCGTCGCGCCGGTCGTCGTGATGTCGACGATGAGATCGGCCGTGCCCGCGGCGGGCGCGCCTTCGGTCGCACCGGCGCTCTCCACGATCCGGTAATCCCCGACGCCATGCGCGGAAAAGAAACGGCGCGTCGTCGCTACATATTTCGTCGCGACGCGCAAGCCTCGCCCGCGCCTCGCGCGGAAGGAAGCAGCGACGTCGGCGAGGTCGGCCATCGTGCGCATGTCGATCCAGGCGGCGGGCGCGGCGACGACGACATTGGCGGAACCAAAACCCAAAGGCGTCAAGAGCTCGACGCAGGAATCGGGATCGGCGATCTCCTCGCGCACGAGATCCTCGCCGGTGACGCCGAGATGGGCCTCGCCGCGCGCCAGACGCGAGGTGATCTCGCCGGCCGAAAGGAAAGCCGCTTCAGCGTCGTCGATGGAGGCGACGAGGCCGCGGTAGTCGCGAGCCCCGCGGCCTTGCTGCAGCTCGCAGCCGGCGCGCGCGAAAAAGGCGAGCGCGTTCTCCTGCAGCCTTCCTTTGGAAGGCGCGGCGACGATGAGCCGATCGGAGAGGGCGAGGCTCACGACGCGGCTTCCCATCGATCGACGAAGATCGCGGCGCCGACGGCTGGGATGTCCCCGGCCGAGCCGAGCGACTTCAACAGGCCGTCGTAGCGCCCGCCCGACAAAAGGGGCGGGGCGAGAGGGTCAGCGCCCGCAAGGCGCGCCTCGAACATGAAGCCCGAGTAATAGCCGATCGCATGCGCGAAGCGCGTCGAGAACACAGTCTCCTCCAGCTTCACGCCGCGCGCGGCGAGAAAGCTCGCGCGCGTCTCGAAGGTCTCCAGAGCTTCGTCGAGCTCGAGGCCGCTGTCGCGCGCCAGCGCGCGCAGCTTCAGGCCCGCGGAGTCCGGGGCGTCTTCGATCGCGAAGAAAGCCGCGATCCGTGCCCGCGTCCTGTCGCTGAGGGCCTCCTGCAGCGCCGCCTGCTCGAGGAATCGCTCGGCGATCTCCGCCGTCGAGCGTCCGCCGACCGTTGCGGCGCCAGCGATCGCGAGGAGATCCTCGACGAGCTGTTTTGCGCCCGCCGAGTCGCTCTTCTCGAGCGCGGCGAGCACGCCGGCGCCGACGGCGCCGTTCTGGCGCGGGGCAGGGGCGAGAATGTCTTCAAGCGCCGCGCCGCGCGCGACGCCCGCTTCGATCCGCCGCCGCCAGGCCGGCGGCACGTCCAGCCGTGCGAGAAAACTGCGCGACAGCCCCGCGTCGCCAAGCCGCAACGCGAGCCGTGGCGTGCCGGCCGCGGCGGCTTCGAGCGCGATCAAGAGAATTTCAGCGTCCGCCGCCGCACGGTCGGCCCGCCCGAAGCTTTCGACGCCGGTCTGGAAAAGCTCGCCCTGCCCCGAGCGGAAGACCGGTCCGCCATAGGCGATATCGGCGGGGACGCTGGCCGTGCCGGACGCGAGATGCTGGAGCGCGATGGGGATCGTGAACTCGGGCCGCAGACACAGCTCCGCGCCGCCGTTCTCGCCCGTGAGATAGAGCCTGCCGCGGAATTCCTCGCCGAGCCGATCGAGGAAAACCCCGGCCGGCAGGAGCAGAGCCGGCTCGCGCCGCAGGTATCCCGCCGCGCAGAATGTCTCGAGCGCCGCCTGCAGGCGCGCGTCGATGCTGGCGATTGCGCTCTGCGTCACGTCTCGCAAGACTCCTCCGGTTCCGGGCGCACCCTTAGCAAGCGCGATGCGCGGGCGCACGCCGTTTCTCGAGCTAAGGTGAAAGCGGGCGCTAGAGCGAATTGCGCGACGCTAGCCGCGGTTATAGGCGTCCTGGAAGCGGACGATGTCGTCCTCGCCGAGGTAGGAGCCGGTCTGCACCTCTATGAGCTCCAGGTCTATCTTGCCCGGATTGGTCATCCGGTGCCTGCAGCCGATCGGCAGATAGATCGACTCGTTCTCATGCACGAGCTTCGTTTGGTCGTCGCAGTCGACCTCGGCCGTGCCCTTCACGACGATCCAATGCTCGGCGCGGTGAAAATGCATCTGCAGCGACAGGCGTTCGCCGGGCTTCACGACGATGCGCTTGACCTGGTAGCGCGAGCCGGCGTCGATGGACTGGTAATAGCCCCAGGGCCGAAAGATGCGCTTGTGCTCGCCCGCCTCGCGCCGGTTCTCGCGCTGCAATTTCTGCACGAGCTGCTTGACCTTGTCGCCGTGATCCTGATGCAGCACCAGCACGGCGTCCTGCGTCGTCACGACGATCACATCGGAGACGCCGACGACGGTGGTCAGCGTCTCATCCGAGCGCACATAGACGTTGGTCGCATCCATCACGACGCCGTGGCCGCGCACAGAATTGCCGTGCTGGTCGCGCTCGGAGAGCTCCCAGACGGCGCGCCAGCTGCCTACGTCCGACCAGCCGATGTCAGACGGGATCAGGGCCGCCTGAGTCGTCTTCTCCATCACCGCATAGTCAATCGACTTTTTGGGGGCATGCTGGAAGGCTGCGGCGTCGAGCACGAGAAAGCCCAGGTCCGTTTTCGCTCCCTCGATCGCTCCCTCGGCGGCTGCGGCGATCGTCGGCTCGAATTTGGCGATCTCGGCCTGCATCACATCGGCGCGGAAGATGAAGTTGCCGCTGTTCCAGAAATAGCCCTGGTCAACGTAGCTCTGGGCCGTCGCGCGGTCCGGTTTCTCGACGAAGGCCTCGAGCTTCAGCACCTCGCCGCCCTTGTGCAAGGGCGCGCCGGGGCGCAGATAGCCATAACCCGTCGCTGGCAAGTCCGGCTTCACGCCGAGCGTGACGATATAGCCTTCCTTCGCGGCTTCCGCCGCTTTTTTGCAGAGGTCGATGAGTCCCGGCTGATCCCGCACGACATGGTCGGCGGCGAGCACCACGACGACGGCCTGCGGCGCGCGGCGCGCGGCGAGACCCGCCGCGACGGCCACCGCCGGACCGGAATCGCGGCGCATCGGCTCCAGCACGATGTCCGCCTGTGCGCCAATCTCGCGCAGCTGATCGGCGATGAGGAAGCGGTAGTCCACGCTCGAGATGACGATCGGCCGTTCGAACGCCGGATCGTCAAGCATCAGCATCGTCGTCTGAAAGGTCGAACGCTCCCCGATCAGCGGGATGAACTGCTTGGGCAGGGTTTCGCGCAATTCCGGCCACACTCTCGTGCCCGAGCCGCCGCACATAATGACGGGAAGGATTTTCGTCATGATCGGCCTTTCACTGAAGAACGTCTCGGCGTCGCTTTCGAAAAGCTGACCCCGCCGGCAAATCGGCAGGAGGCGCGCTTCGCCGCCGCCCTATTCTACCGCCAAAATGTCGCGAGAGCCCGGACCCCGCTGAGGTTACGTAATGCAGCCGCACGGGCTTACGGCTTGCCTTTCTTTTCCAGCTCGGCCTTCAGGGCGAGAAGCTTGGCGAAAGGCGAGTCCGGATCGGGCAGGCGTTCTCTGGGCTTCCTTTGCGCGCCGGGCGGAGCGGGGCGGTTTTCCTCCCGCCCCGGACGATTGTCAGGGCGCCGCTCACTGCGCCCGCCGCCGCCGTTCTTATGGGGCGGGCGGGGTCCGCGGGGCGCGGGGCGGACAGCCGCTTCGCCCTCGGCGTGGGCGCTTTCGCCCTCGGGGCGCGGCGTGGAGAAACGCCGGGGTCCACGTTCACGCTCGGCGTTCTGGCGCGGGCCGCGCGCCTCGCCGCCGCCGTGGTGACGACGCGGCCCCTGCGCCGAATGGCGCTGCAAGGTCCAAACTTCGATCATCGAGACCGACGCCTCGGATTCGGACGAAGCGGCGTCCTGCGCGGCGGCGTCGCTCTGCGGGGCCTCTGCCGAGACTTCCGCCTCGGGCTCCGGCTCAGCGGCGACCGGCGCTTCGGATGCGGGACGCGCCTCGGCGGCCGGCTGTTGATCCGTCTCGGCTGCGGTGTCCGCAGCCGCTTCCGGGCGGATTTCCGCCGTCAGCTCCGGGGCGAGGCTCGTTGACGCGGCTTCAGAGGCCGCCTCGGCGGCGACGGTCGCATCGGCGCCGCTGGTCTCCGCCGTCTCGCCTGAGATCGCTTCCGCAGCCGTGGTCTCTCTTTCCGCGACCGCTGGCGTGGCGACGACGGGCGTCGTCGGAGCCGCCGGGATGATCGGCTGCGTGATGGCGGGTCCGGGCCGCTGCGCGCCCACATAGCCGAGAGAGCGGAGGATCGAGGCGAAGGCGTCGCCCGAGCAGCCGGTCAGCGAGGTCATCGCCACCGTGACGACGAAGCCGTCGCCGTCTGCGGCTCCAGGCGGCGGCTCGCCGACGCTCGTGCCCGGCCGATAGGCGATCGCCGGACGTATGAGATCGGCCAGACGTTCCAGAATATCGACGCGCACGACGCGCTCGCCACAGAGCCTGTAGCCCGCAGCGCGATAGAAATCCTTGCCGACATGGGGATCGGCGGCGAAGGAGGTGCGTCCCGAGGCGGCGAGATGCGGCGCTTCCTCGAGGCCCTTGACGCCTTCGAGCCCGCCATGACGCAACGCCCAGAGAAGTGAGGCGAGCGAGCGCGGCGCGGGCTTCAGCAGGAGCGGCAGGTAGAGATGATAGGCGCCGAAGCGCACGCCGAGCTTGCGCAACGCGGCGCGATCGTCCTGCGAGAAATTTCGAATGTCCCGCGCGACGCGGGCGCGCTCCAGGACGCCGAGTTCCTCGGCGATCTGAAAGGCGACGCCACGCACGGTCCCGGACAGCCCCTCGCCCGTCTCCAGCGGCTCGAGCGCGCCGAGGAGCTTCTGGATGCGCTGGGAGAGCCACAGCTCCAACCGGCGTTTCGCCTTCTCGACCAGGGACTCCCCGATCTCGGGGTCCGCCAGCACCTGGGCGGCGGGCTTCAAGACGCCAGGCCCCGGCGCGATCCGGCCCACGGGCTCGCCGAGCCAGCGGATCGTCCCGTCGTTGGCGAGCGCGAAAGCTTCGTCCACCGCGTCGGCGATACGGGTCGCGCGCGCCTCATATTCGGCTCCGAGCGCCCTGTGCGCCGCGGCGTTGAGCGCCTTGGCCGCCTCGCCGGCGACGCTCGGGTCCGCAGTGAAGCGGAAACCCTGCAGCGATCCCACGTGCTGGCCTTCAACGATGACGTCGCCCCCGGAAGTAATCTCGGCTTCAAGCATTGCGTTCTCTCTGAGGCGCCGCATCAAAACGCTGGCGCGGCGGTCGACGAAGCGCTGGATGAGGCCTTCGTGCAGCGCGGAGGATATCCTGTCCTCTACCCGACGCGCGACGCCCTGCCAATGGCCGGCGTCATCGAGCCAGCCCGCCCGATTTGCGACGAAGCACCATGTTCTAACCTGCGCGAGGCGATTGGCAAGGGTCGCGATATCGCCCTCGACCGCGTCAACCTGGGCGATTTGGCGGGCGATCCAGTCGGGCGGGATTTTTCCTCGCCTCGCGACAAAGGCGAAAATCGTCGCCGCAAGCTCCGCATGTGCGCCGGGCGAGGTTTTGCGATAGTCGGGAATCTGGCAGGCGTCCCACAGCCGCTCCACGTCGGCGCGGACCTTGGCGTTGCGGCGCACGCGCTCGTCGCGGCTTAAGATGTCGAGCGCGATTTGATCCTCCCGCGGAGGCGCGCGCATGAGGCCCGGCTCCTTCGGCGCCATGTCGAGCGAGGCGGCGAGATCCTCGATCGAGGAGAAGTCGAGATCCGGATTGCGCCATTGCAGCGTCGCGACGGGATCGAAACGATGCCCCTCCAGCGCCTCGACCAGCTCTTCGTCGAAGGGCGGGCAGCGTCCCGTCGTCGCAAAAGCGCCGTCGCTCATATGCCGCCCGGCGCGGCCGGCGATCTGTCCGAATTCGGCGCTCGTGAGCCGGCGATGGCGCCAACCGTCGAATTTTCTGTCGGAGGCGAAGGCGATCAGATCGATGTCGAGGTTGAGCCCCATGCCGATCGCGTCGGTCGCGACGATATAGTCGACCTCGCCGCTCTGATAGAGTTCGACCTGCGCGTTGCGGGTCTTGGGGGAGAGCGCCCCCAGCACGACGGCCGCGCCGCCGCGCTGGCGCTTGATCCACTCTGCGATCGCATAGACCTCCTCCGCCGAGAAGGCGACGACGGCGCTGCGTGGCGGCAGACGAACGATCTTGCGCGCCCCCGCATGGGTGAGCTGAGACATGCGCGGGCGCGAGAAAATCGGGGCGCCGGGCATGAAGCGCTGGATCACGGGGGCGAGCGTGTCGGCGCCGATGAGCAGCGTCTCGCTGCGGCCGCGCCAGCGCAGCAGACGATCGGTGAAGATGTGGCCGCGGTCGAAATCGGCGGAAAGCTGCGCCTCGTCGATGGCCACGAACTCGACGTCGAGATCGCGCGGCATGGCCTCGACCGTCGCGACCCAGTAATCGGGCGAGGGCGGCTTGATCTTCTCCTCGCCCGTGACGAGCGCGACCCGGTCCGCTCCAACCTTCTGGACGACGCGCCCATAGACCTCGCGCGCGAGCAGCCGCAGCGGGAGGCCGATCATGCCGCTCTTGAAAGAGAGCATGCGCTCGATCGCGTGATGCGTCTTGCCGGTGTTGGTCGGCCCGAGCAGCGCGGCGAGGCCGTCGCTGCGCCCAACTCGGGACGAGGCCCCGGCGGGTTGCGGGGGCGCGCTCAGCGGCGGCCTTTCCCAAGCCTCGAGGAAATCCGACCCTTCCGCCACCGACCGCTCCCCGGGCGCCCCTCAAACGCGGGCGCTCAATGACATAGCGGAAAGCGCCGCCGCTGGCGATTGGCGCGGCAGGCTTGAGCCTAGCGGCTCGCTGTACAATTCGCGGCCTCGGCCGAATGGCGACAACTTGAATTATCCCCGATATCCCCGAGTTTCCCCCAGATATAGGGTTTGTGAATAATTCCATCACAATATCTTGACCGGGATCGGTCCTTGGCCCAATCTCTGGAGGTTGCAAATGGAGACACGGGCGCGAGATCACGGCGGGAGCGCCGGGTGCCGAATCGCCCGTCCGCCAGTGCGGCGGAGTTCCCCCAAAGCGTTCGCACGACGAAGCGTTTCATCCGGCGCCTCGGCGCCAAGGCTCGCGCCTTGGCCAAGGAACGCCGCCGACGAGCCCTCGCGCCCGAAATCATCAGGGGCGCCCCACCAGGAATGACCGAGATGAAAATCGAGCGGCGCTTCACCACGGCTGGACAGTCTCCTTACGCGTCCATCGAGTTTCGCGCGGGCCGGAGCGAGATCCGCAATCCGGACGGGTCGGTGGTGTTCTCTCTCGAGGAGATTGAGGTTCCGGCGGACTGGAGCCAAGTCGCCTGCGACGTCCTGGCGCAGAAATATTTCCGCAAGGCCGGCGTGCCGCTGAAGCTCAAACGCATCGAGGAGAATGCGGTCCCCGCTTTCCTCTGGCGCTCGATCGCGGACAGCGACGCGCTGGCGGCGCTCCCCAAGGACAAGCGCCAAGGCTCGGAGACCAGCGCCAAGCAGGTCTTCGACCGGCTCGCCGGCGCCTGGAGCTATTGGGGTTGGAAGGGCGGCTATTTCGATGGGGAGGAGGACGCCGAGGCCTTCCTCGACGAGCTTCGCTACATGATGGCGACGCAGATGGCTGCGCCCAACTCGCCGCAATGGTTCAACACGGGCCTGCATTGGGCCTATGGCGTCGACGGCCCGGGGCAAGGGCATTGTTACGTCGATTTCGCTAACGGCAAGCTCGTCAAATCGAAGAGCGCCTATGAGCATCCGCAGCCGCACGCCTGCTTCATCCAATCGGTCGCCGACGATCTCGTCAACGACGGCGGCATCATGGACCTTTGGGTGCGCGAGGCGCGGCTCTTCAAATATGGCTCGGGCACGGGCTCGAACTTCTCGAAGCTGCGCGGGGAGAAGGAGAAGCTTTCGGGCGGCGGCTCCTCTTCGGGGCTGATGTCCTTCCTGAAGATCGGCGACCGCGCCGCGGGAGCGATCAAATCGGGCGGGACCACGCGGCGCGCGGCGAAGATGGTCATCGTCGACGTGGATCATCCCGATGTCGAGGCCTTCATCGACTGGAAGGTGAAGGAGGAGGAAAAGGTCGCAGCGCTCGTGACGGGCTCCAAGATCGTCAAGAAGCATTTGAAGGCGATCCTGCGCGCCTGCGTCAATTGCGAAGGCCCCAATGACGACTGCTTCAATCCCGAGATCAACCCGGCCCTGAAGCGCGAGATCAGGCTGGCGCGGCGCGAGGAAGTGTCCGACGCGCTAATCAAGCGCGTGATCCAATATGCGCGCCAGGGCTTCAAGGACATCGAGTTCGATACCTATGACGTCGATTGGGACAGCGAGGCCTATCTCACCGTCTCCGGTCAGAACTCGAACAACACCGTGCGCGTCAGCGACGCCTTCCTGAGGGCGGTCGAGAAGGACGAAGACTGGTCGCTCACGCGACGGCTCGACGGCAAGGTCGCAAAAACTTCAAAGCCCGCGAACTCTGGGAGAAGATCGGCTACGCCGCCTGGGCCTCCGCCGATCCCGGCGTGCAGTTCCATACGACGATCAACGACTGGCACACCTGCCCGAAAGGCGGCGAGATCAGGGCCTCGAACCCCTGCTCGGAATATATGTTTCTGGACGACACGGCGTGCAATCTCGCCTCTCTCAACTTGCTGCAGTTCAAGAATCCCGAGACCAAGCGCATCGATGTGGAGGCCTATGAGCACGCGACGCGTCTCTGGACGCTCGTGCTCGAAATCTCCGTGCTGATGGCGCAATTCCCCTCGCGCGAGATCGCGCAGCTTTCCTACGACTACCGCACGCTGGGCTTAGGCTACGCCAATCTCGGCGGGCTGTTGATGTCGTCTGGCATCGCCTATGACAGCGCCGAAGGGCGCGCGATCGGCGGCGCGCTGTCGGCGATCCTGACCGGCGTCTCCTACCGCGCCTCGGCGGAAATGGCGCGCGAGCGCGGGCCCTTCGCGCGCTTCATGGAGAACCGCGAGGCGATGCTGCGCGTGATCCGCAATCATGCGCGCGCCGCGCGCGGCGAGGCGCAAGGCTATGAGAAGCTCGCGACTCTCCCCGTGCCGCTCGATCACGCCGCCTGTCCGGACGCGGCGCTCATCGAGGCCGCGGTCAACAGCTGGGAGGAGGCGTTAAAGCTCGGCGAGATGTACGGCTATCGCAATGCGCAGGTTTCGGTGCTCGCGCCGACCGGCACGATCGGCCTCGTGATGGATTGCGACACGACCGGCATCGAGCCCGATTTCGCGCTCGTGAAGTTCAAGAAGCTCGCGGGCGGCGGCTATCTGAAGATCGTCAATCGCGCCGTGCCCGAGGCGTTGCGCGCGCTGGGCTATCCCGAATCCGAGATCGCCGAGATGGAGGCTTACGCCGTCGGCCACGGCTCGCTCTCCAACGCCCCGGCGATCAACACCGCCACCCTTCGCGCCAAAGGTTTTAGCGACGAGAAGCTCAGCGTTGTGGAGGCGGCGCTCGCTTCCGCCTTCGACATTAAATTCGTCTTCAACAAATGGACGCTCGGCGCGGATTTCCTCATCGGCGCGCTGAAGATCCCGGCGGCGTCGCTCGAGGAGAAGAATTTCGATCTGCTCACGGCGCTCGGGTTCACGCGCCAGGAGATCGAGTTCGCGAACACGCATATCTGCGGCGCGATGACGTTGGAGGGCGCACCCTTCCTCAAGCCCGCGCATTACGCCGTCTTCGACTGCGCCAATCCCTGCGGGCGCCTGGGCAAGCGCTATCTCTCAGTCGAGTCGCACATCCGCATGATGGCGGCGGCGCAGCCCTTCATCACGGGCGCGATCTCGAAGACGATCAACATGCCCAATGACGCGACGATCGAGGATTGCGAGCAGGCTTATCTCCTCTCCTGGCGCCTCGCGCTCAAGGCCAACGCGCTCTATCGTGACGGCTCTAAGCTCTCGCAGCCGCTTTCGGCGCAGCTGCTCGCGGCCGACGAGGAGGAAGACGACGTGCAGGAGCGCGTCGACGAGCTGCTTGCGCAAAACACGCCGGCGCGAGCGGCGCAGGTCGCGGAGCGCATCGTCGAGCGCATCGTGCATCAGCTCGTGCGCGAGCGCGAGAAGCTTCCCGACCGCCGCAAGGGCTACACGCAAAAGGCCGCGGTCGGCGGGCACAAGGTCTATCTGCGCACGGGCGAATATGTCGACGGGCGCCTGGGCGAGATCTTCATCGACATGCACAAGGAGGGCGCAGCCTTCCGCAGCCTCATGAACAATTTCGCGATCGCGATCTCGCTTGGCCTCCAATATGGCGTGCCGCTCGAGGAATATGTTGACGCCTTCACCTTCACGCGTTTCGAGCCGGCGGGCCTCGTGCAGGGCAATGACGCGATCAAGATGGCGACGTCGATTCTGGACTATGTGTTCCGCGAGCTCGCGGTCTCCTATCTCGGCCGTCACGATCTCGCGCATGTCTCGCCCGACGACATCGGCCATGACGTGCTGGGCAAGGGCGAGCATGAAGGCAAGGCGGAGACCGCGGCGACCGTCGTCTCGCGCGGACTGCTGCGCAATAAGACGGATCGCTTGAGCCTCGTGCGCAACGCGCCGCAGGCGATGGGCTCGGTCGGTGCGGTGGCGCTGAAGTCGGAGCCGGAGCTCGCATTGGGAGACACGCCGCTTTCCATTCTCGGCTGGACGGAGCCCTCGAAACCCGTCGACGGCGTCGCCGAGAAGCGCGCCGAGGCGCGCATGAAGGGCTATGTCGGCGAAGCCTGCCCCGAATGCGCGAATTTTACCTTGGTGCGTAACGGGACGTGTTTGAAGTGCGAGACGTGTGGCTCGACGACGGGGTGCTCGTGAGCTTGCTTGCCCCCTCCCCAGCCCTCCCCCGCTTCGCGGGAGAGGGGGCCGGCCGCGCAGTTGAGAAGGATGCGCAATCTTTTGGCATGAGCAATAGTGGCGCCGCCGCGACTCCCTCTCCCGCGGAGCGGGGGAGGGTTGGGGAGGGGGCCTTCAGCGGAGCGAGGCATGCGTCAGAGCAAGGTCATGACGCAACATGCGCGCGAGCTTCGGCATGATCTCACCGAGGCCGAACGCAAGCTCTGGTATCGGTTGCGCGCATCGGCTAGCGGGCCTCTCATTTCGGCGACAGGCGCCATGCGGCCCTTTCATCGCGGATTTTCTCTGCGCTGCGGCAAAGCTCGTCGTCGAGGTCGACGGCGAGACGCATTCGACCGACGAAGAGATCGCCTACGACACGCAACGCGACGCTTGGCTTGCGGAGAATGGCTATCACGTGTTGCGCGTGAGCAATGACGACGTGCGCCGCAATCTCGATGGCGTCTGCGAGACGATCCTGGCTTGGGTTGAGGGCCGGGGCGATTTGTAGCTTGCCCCCTCCCCATTCCTCCCCCGCTTCGCAGAAGAGGAATGGGGAGGGGGCAACTCTTAAGCCCTCCGCTCCAGCCTCCCCGCCACCGGCGAGAACGCTGGCGCGAGGTCCTTGAGCGGCATGGGGGGCGAGAAGAGATAGCCCTGAATGAGAAAAATCTCGCGCGTGGCTAGGCAGGCCAATTGCGCATTGGTCTCGACGCCTTCGGCGACGACGTCGATCTCGAGCTTTCGCGCGAGCAGCGCGATCGCCTCGACGATCGCCTGCGTCTTCGGCGACAGGTCGATCTCCTTCACGAAGGAGCGGTCGATCTTCAGCTTCCTGACCGGAAAGCGGTTGAGATAGTTGAGCGAGCTGAAGCCCGTGCCGAAGTCGTCGAGCGAGAGATGCACGCCGAGCGCGTTGAGCGCCTTCACCTTGAAGGACACGTCGTCGGTGTCGAGCATCAGGATCAACTCGGTGATCTCGAGCTCGAGCCGCTGCGGCGGCAGGCCGGTCTCCGCGAGCGCGGCTTTCACGACGTCGAGCAGATTGGGCTGCTGAAACTGTTTGGGCGACAGATTGACCGCGACCCGCACCTCGCTCGACCATGACGCGGCGTCGCGGCAGGCGTGGCGCAGCATCCACTCGCCGAGCGCGACGATCAATCCGGTTTCCTCCGCGACGGGGATGAACTCGGCGGGTGAGACGAGTCCGCGGATCGGATGCGCCCAGCGCACGAGCGCCTCGCAAGCCGTAACCCTTTGCGTGCGCGCGTCGACGATCGGCTGATAGAAGGCCATGAGCTCTTCGGCGCCCAAGGCGCGGCGCAGCTCCGCCTCGATGCGGCGCTTGGCGATGAGCGCTTCCTCCATCGCCTGCGTGAACCACAGAGCGACGCAATGCCCCTCGGCCTTGGCGTTATACATCGCGAGGTCAGCGCATTTCAGGAGACCCTCGGCGGAGGAGGCGTCTTCCGGCGCGAGCGCCAGGCCGATGCTCGCGCCGATCAGGATCGTATGTCCGTCGATGAAATAGGGCTTCTTCACGCCATCCAGTATGCGCTGCGCGACCTCGTTCGCCTCGCTCTGGCTGCGCGCCGCGTCGAGGAGGATGCAGAATTCGTCGCCGCCGAAGCGGGCGACGAGGTCGGCGGGCTGGACGGCTTGCAGCAGCGTTTGCGCGACGGCGCGAAGCAAGGAATCGCCGACGGAATGTCCGAGCGTGTCGTTGACTTCCTTGAAGCGATCGAGATCGACGCTCAGAACAGCGAGCTGTCGGCCGTGCTGCTCGATGCGTTTCAATTCGCGCTCCAGCCGGTTCTTGAATTGCAGGCGATTGGGCAGGCCTGTGAGGGCGTTGTGATGGGCGATGTGCTCGATCTTGCTCACCGCCTGCCTTCGCGCCGTGACATCCTCGATGACGGTCACGAAGCGCCCGGCTTCGGCCGCCTCGCAGCGAAACTCGAAGATGCGGTCGCCGGACTGATGCGAAAACTCCCGCGCATGCGGGTCCAGCGCATGCATTTTCCAGGATTCGGCGAAGCGTCCGATGTCCACGTCGGACAGCTCCGAGCTTCTGCCGATCGCCGCCGCCAGAGCTTCGAGCGAGATCGGCGTCGCAAGCTCCTCGAGCTTGAACAGCTGCTTCATGCGCCGGTTGACGACGGTGATTTGCAGGCTGCTGTCGCCCATGCAGAGACCATGCGTCATATTGTTCAGGGCGATGGAGAACATTTTTCTCTGGAAGACCGCCTCATAGCCGTTACGCAGCGCCGCCTCGAGATTTTTGTGCAGAAAGACCGTCGTCGAGCGGATCGAGATGACCTCCAAAACGAGAATGACCGTCAAGATCCGGTATTGCGGGTCGCGATCGACGAGCGTGACCGCAATGAGCGGGCCGCAGAGCCCCAGGAGTTGCAGGAAAACGATTTTCGGCGCGCCGGCGTTGCGGCCCGACAGCGCGCCCACGCCGGCGAGCATGATCGTGTTGGCGAAGATGAAAAGCGGGCCGCCGCGGAATGCGCTGAAGATCACGGCGGTCGAGACGCCGACGGTGGTCACGAAGCCGATGGCGCCGGCGGCGTAGAGGGTTTCCCATCGGCGCGCGTCGCGGCGTCGCTCGGGAAGGGGGCGACTCTGATGCCAGCTCCAGATCGCGACGCGAAACACCGCGAGGATCGCAAGCAGGACGGAGAGGCGGAGGAACACGTCTTCCCCGGTCATGAACCAGGCGGCCGCCGGCGGGAGAATGCCGCCGATCAGGGCGACGGTGAAGGAGCCGCGCGTATCGAAGAGCGTCTCGACGAGATCGCTGTGGATCTCCTGGGAGGCGGGGGATTCAAGCGCTTGGTCGAGATCGCCGTGCATCGAGGGCTCAGGGCTCCAGCAGGAGCCGCTGACGAGCGAGCGCGACGCGCCGTCGCCCCTTGATCCAGAACCCGGGGACCCCTTGTAGAAAGTCTGCGCCGCAAAGCTTGCCTCGGGCTGACGGTGGCCGGCGGGCGCGGGACGCCCGGCCTCGCTTCAGGCCGCCTTCGCCTTCTCCATCATCTCGACGAAGCGGCGGAAGAGATAGTGGCTGTCCTGCGGGCCCGGCGAGGCCTCAGGGTGGTGCTGCACCGAGAAGGCGGGGCGGTCGGTCAGCGCGATGCCGCAGTTCGAGCCGTCGAAGAGCGAGCGGTGCGTTTCCGTGGCGTTCGCCGGCAGCGTGTCGCGATCGACGGCGAAGCCGTGGTTCATCGAGACGATTTCGACCTTGCCGGTCGTGAAGTCCTTGACGGGATGATTGGCCCCGTGATGGCCCTGCGGCATTTTCTTCGTCTTTGCGCCGACCGCGAGCGCCATCATCTGATGGCCGAGACAGATGCCGAAAGTGGGAATTTTCTGCGCGAGCAGATCCTGAATCACCGGCACGGCGTATTTGCCGGTCTCGGCCGGGTCGCCGGGGCCGTTCGACAGAAAGACGCCGTCGGGATGGAACGCCAGGATCTCGGAGGCGGGCGCCGTGGCGGTCGCCACGATCACCTCGCAGCCAGCGTCGGCCAGAAGGCGCAGAATGTTGCGCTTCACGCCATAGTCGATGGCGACGACGCGAAATTTGGCGGCCCCTGCGCGTGCGCCATAACCTGAGCCGAGCCGCCAGCTCGTCTCGCGCCAATCGAAACGCTCCTTCGCGCCGACCGTCGGCACGAGGTCCATGCCGTCGATGCCGGGCCAGGCGAGGGCCTTGGCGCGCAGCCGCTCCAGATCGAAGCGGCCCTCCGGCGCATGGGCGATGACCGCATTGGGCATGCCCTTGTCGCGAATGAGCGCCGTTAGCGCGCGCGTGTCGATTCCGTAGAGACCGATGATTGCGCGCGAAACCAGCCAGAGCGCCAGCGGCGTTGTGGCGCGGTGGTTCGACGGCTCCGTGGGTTTCGCGGCGAAGATCGCGCCGAGCGCCCCGGCGCTGCGCGAGAAATCGACGGTCTCGACGTCCTCGTCATTCGCGCCGACATTGCCGATATGCGGAAAGGTGAAGGTGACGATCTGCCCAGCGTAGGAGGGATCGCTCAAAATCTCCTGATAACCGGTCATCGCCGTGTTGAAGCAGACCTCGCCGACGGCCTCTCCTTCCGCGCCCACGCCGTAGCCTTCGAGAACCTCGCCCGAGGCCAGCACCAGCACGGCCGTCGTCAACGGCTTCGCCCAACCCTGTTCTTTTCCTTGATCCACGCTCGCGCCCGCTCTATGCCCGTCGTCCGTCCCGGCGAGGGCTTCGCCCCCGGTCTTACATAAACGGCTGTCAAGGGGAAAGGCCATGCGCGAAAAACTGAAAGAGGACATGAAAGTCGCGATGAAGGCCGGCGAGCGCGAGAAGGTCGACGCGCTGCGGCTCATCAATGCCGCGCTGAAGGACAAGGACATTGAGGCGCGCGTCTCCGGCGGGTCGGTGTCCGACGCCGACGTGCTCGTGGTGCTGCAGAAGATGATCAAGAGCCGGCAGGAGTCGCTCGACATCTATGAAAAGAACAACCGCCCCGACCTCGCGAGCAAGGAGAAGAGCGAGCTCGCGGTGATTTCGAGCTATCTCCCCGCGCAGCTCGGCGAGGCCGAAGCGGCGGAAGCGGTCAAGGCGGCGATCGCCGAGGTCGGCGCGAGCTCGATCAAGGACATGGGCAAGGTCGTGGCCGTGCTCAAGGCCAAATACACGGGCAAGATGGATTTCGCCAAGGCGAGCGCCGTGGTGAAGGCGGCGCTGTCGGGGTGATTCGGGGCTATTTCCGCGAAGCACGCGCTCAGCGCCCGAGCGCCTCCGTCAGCTCTTCCACATTGTGGCGCATCATCGCGACGTAGCTCGCCGCCAGGCCGTCGGGTTTCGAAAGCGCGTCGGAGTAAAGCTCGCCGCCGAGCCTCACGCCGCTTTCCTTGGCAAGGCGCTGCGCGAGGCGTGGATCGGAGATGTTCTCCAAAAAGATCGCGGCGACTTGTTCACGACGCGCCGCGTCGATGATGCGGGCGATGTCGCGCGCCGAGGGCTCGGCCTCCGTCGAGACCCCCTCCGGCGCGATGAAGTCGAGCCCATAGCGCGCGGAGAAATAGCCGAAGGCGTCATGCGTCGAGACGATGCGGCGCTTTTGCTTCGGGATCGCGCCAATCGCTGAGATGACGTCCTTGTCGAGCTCAGCAAGCTTCGCGAGATAGGCCGTGGCTCTTGCTTCATAGAGCGCCGCGCGCTCGGGATCGGCCGATTTCAACGCGTCGCGGATGTTTTCCACATAGCGGCGGGCGTTCGCGACATCCTGCCAGGCGTGCGGATCGAGGCCGCGGTCGAGCTTGTGAGGCGTTATCCCCGCGCTCGCGACGATAATGCGAGACTTGGCGTCGGCGGCGGCGACGAGGCGGTCGAGCCAGCCCTCGAAGCCGAGTCCATTGACGAAGACCAGCTTGGCGTCGCTGACCTTTCGCGCGTCGGCAGGCGTCGGCTCATAGACATGCGCGTCGCTGTCGGGGCCAACGAGGATGCTGACGCTGACCGCATCGCCCCCAACCTGGCGCAGGAAGTCGCCCAGGATCGAGAAGCTCGCGACGACGGGGAGCGGCGCTTGAGGAGACTCAGCCGCGGCGGGCAGAGCGGCGAGCGCATATATTGCCGCGAGGAGCCGCGCCAGTCGTCGCATCGTCACCTCCGCGGCAGGGTTTCGCGCGTTGCCCCGAGGGCGAGCGCCAGGAAATAGGCGAGGCCGGCGCAAAGCACGATAGAGGGCCCCGAGGGCGCGCCGGAGTGATAGGAGAGGACGAGGCCGGCATAGGCCGAGAGCGCGCCGATGAGCGCAGCGAGCAGCAACGTCGTCGCCAAATCGCGAGCCAGAAGCCTCGCGGCCGCGGCGGGAAGCATCATGAGCCCGACCGCCATGAGCGTGCCCAGCGCTTGAAAACCCGCGACGAGATTGAGCACGACGAGGGCGAGGAAAAGAAAGGGAATGAACTCGCCCCAGCGGCTGGCGCGTCGCAGGAAGATCGGGTCGAGCGTGTCGAGGACGAGCGCGCGGTAGAAGATCGCGAGGAGCGCGAGCGTCACGCTCGCGACGCCTGCCAGAAGGTAGAGCGCCGCATCGTCGAGCGCGAGCGCCGAGCCGAAGAGCACATGCAGCAGATCAATGCTCGAGCCCTTGATCGAGACGAGCGCGACGCCGAGGGCGAGCGAGACGAGGTAGAACGCTGCGAGCGACGCGTCCTCGCGCAGCGCCGAAACCCGCGCGACGGCGCCCGAAAGCAGCGCGACGACGAGCCCCGCAGCGAGGCCGCCGAGCGTCATCGCCGGGAGCGAGAGGCCGGCGATGAGGTAACCGACTGCCGCGCCCGGAAGGATCGCATGCGAAAGCGCATCGCCCGCGAGCGACATGCGGCGCAGCACCAGAAACACGCCCAGCGGACTCCCCGAGAGCGCGAGCGCGACGCCCCCGACCAGGGCGCGGCGCATGAAGCCGTAATCCGCGAAAGGCGCGATCAGTAGCTCAAAGAGCATTGCGGCCCTCCCGCGCATCGCGCAAAAAGTCGCGTCTTCGCGCCGCCGCTTCGGCTTGAGCGAGCGTTTCGTCGGCTAAGGCCTGGCGTGTGTCGCCAAAGAAGACCGGCCGTCCGGCGACGAGCAGTGTCATGGGAAAAGCGCGGCGAACGAGGTCGAATTCATGTAGCGCCGCGATCACCGTGCGGCCCTGCTCATGCCAGCGCGCGACGAGCGCCAGCAGATCCTCGGTCGTCGAGCGGTCGATCGCGCCGAAGGGTTCGTCGAGCAGGATCACGTCGCGATCCTCGACGATGAGCCGCGCGAAGAGCGCGCGCTGGAGCTGGCCGCCCGAAAGCGCGCCGAGCGCGCGCCCTTCGACCCCGGAGAGGCCGACGGCCTCCAGGGCGACGGCTGTGCGCGCGCGCTCCTCGGCGTCGACCTGCGCAAAGAGCCCGCGCCGGCGCAGCGCGCCGAGCGAGACGAACTCGCCCACGCGGATCGGGAAGGAAAGATCGAAGTCCGCGCTCTGCGGCAGATAGCCGACCTCGCCGGCGGAGCCGCCCTCGATCCGCACCCTGCCGGCGAGCGGCGCGAGTAGCCCGGCGATGGCTTTGAGGATCGTCGATTTGCCGCCGCCGTTGGGGCCGCAGAGCGCGAGCAGCTCGCCCGGGCGGATAACGCCGTCGAGCCCCTCCAGCACGATGCGCCCTTCATAGCCCAGCGTCAGATTTTCCAGCTTGATCGTCGGCGCTCTCGGCGCGCTCAACGCAGCGCCCAGAACACGAGGCCCCAAAGGCTCATGAGCGCGCCCAGAACCGGCGCGAGCCGCTCGACGGCCGAAGCTCCGAGCGCCTCTCGCATCGGCGCCGGTCGACGGGGCGGCGAAGCGTGTCTGTCGGTCGATGAGAAGGCGGGCAGGTCGGACATGCGAGTGTTATAACATAACGTCAGCCGCGAGGAAACGTCCTTTGATGGTCACAGCCCTCGGATCGGGAACCGCGCTTGCGCAAGGTGGCGGCGCCCTCCATTTAGCGGGGGCGGAGGCCGGGGCCGATCGGCAGGCCCGTTTTTTGCCCTGAGCGTTTGTGGATTCTCCTTGCGTCGCGTGGCAAAGGAGAAGGCTCAGCCGCGCGCGCGTCCTCCTTCGGCCAGGTCAAAGCTCTCCATGGCGATTCCTAAGAAATCGACCGCGCTCGCAGGCAAGGCGGACAGGCCACAGCTCGCTCTCGACGTGCCTCGGTTTGACGACCGCGTCATCGCGATCCGCGGCGCGCGCGAGCACAATCTCAAGAACGTCGATCTCGTGATCCCGCGCGACAAATTCGTCGTCTTCACCGGGCTCTCCGGCTCCGGCAAATCCTCGCTCGCTTTCGACACGATCTATGCGGAGGGCCAGCGCCGCTATGTCGAAGTCGCTCTCCGCCTATGCGCGTCAATTTCTGGAGATGATGCAGAAGCCCGACGTCGATCAGATCGACGGCTTGTCGCCCGCGATCTCGATCGAGCAGAAGACCACGTCGAAAAATCCGCGCTCGACCGTCGGCACGGTCACCGAAATTCACGATTACATGCGCCTTCTCTGGGCGCGCGTCGGCGTGCCCTATTCACCGGCAACGGGCCTGCCGATCGAAAGCCAGACCGTCTCGCAAATGGTCGACCGCGTGCTGGCGCTGCCGCAAGGGACGCGGCTCTATCTGCTTGGCCATTCGTGCGCGGCCGCAAGGGCGAATACAGAAAAGAGCTCGCCGAATTCACGCGGCGCGGCTTCCAGCGCGTCAAGATCGACGGCGCCTATCACGAGATCGACGAAGCGCCGGCGCTCGACAAGAAGTTGAAGCACGACATCGACGTCGTCGTGGACCGCATCGTCGTGCGTCCCGACATGGCCTCCCGCCTCGCCGACAGTTTCGAAACGGCGCTGGAGCTGGCCGGGGGGCTCGCCGTCGTGGAATTCGCGGACAGGCGCGTCGGCATGAGGAAAGCCCCCACGCCACTGCGATCTGCCATGCCGCGAATGTCTCCACCCACTACGGTGACCATATCCTCTTCTCCTCCAAATTCGCCTGTCCCGTCTCCGGCTTCACGATTCCCGAGATCGAGCCGCGGCTCTTCTCCTTCAACAATCCCTTCGGCGCCTGCCCCGAGTGCGGCGGCATCGGTCATGAGAGAAGATCGATCCCGATCTCGTCGTGCCCGATCCAAAATCACGCTGCGCAAGGGCGCCATCGCCCCTTGGGCGAAATCGAGCTCGCCCTATTACCGCAAGTCGCTCGAAGCGATTGGCCGCCACTACAAATTCCGCATGGAGGCGCCCTTCGCAGCAATTGCCGGAGAAGGCGCAGCGCGCGATCCTCTACGGATCGGGCGACGAGGAAATCCGCTTCACCTACGACGAAAGCTTCCGCTCCTATGACGTGAAGAAGCCTTTCGAAGGCGTCGTGCCCAATCTCGAACGGCGCTGGCGTCGAGACCGAGAGCGAATGGTGCGCGAGGAGATCGGCCGCTACATGACGGCGACCCCCTGCAACGCCTGCAACGGCTTTCGCCTGAAGCCCGAGGCGCTCGCCGTCAAAATTGCGAAAAAGCACATCGGCGAAATCTCCGAACTTTCGGTGCGCGCAGCCGCCGACTGGTTCTCCACGCTGCCGGAGAAACTCAACAAGAAACAGAACGAAATCGCTTATCGCATCCTGAAGGAAATCCGCGAACGTCTGACCTTCCTCATCGACGTCGGCTCGATTATCTGACGCTCTCGCGAGCCTCCGGCACGCTTTCGGGCGGCGAAAGTCAGCGCATAGGCCTCGCCTCGCAAATCGGCTCGGGGCTGACGGGCGTGCTCTATGTGCTCGACGAGCCGTCCATCGGTCTGCATCAACGCGACAACGCCCGGCTGCTCGACACGCTGCGTCGCCTGCGCGATCTCGGTAATAGCGTCATCGTCGTCGAGCATGACGAGGACGCCATTCTCGCCGCCGACTATGTCGTCGATGTCGGCCCCGGCGCCGGCATTCACGGCGGGGAGATCGTGGCGCAGGGCACACCCGCCGAGATCATGGCGAACCCCAAATCGCTCACCGGACAGTATCTCACCGGCGCGAAGCAGGTGAAGCTCGCGCAGAGCTGCGCAAGCCCACGGAGGGTCGCTGGCTGAAGCTTTTCGGCGCCAAGGGCAACAATCTCAAGAACGTCGACGCGCAGATCCCGCTCGGCCTCTTCACCTGCATCACGGGGGTGTCGGGCGGAGGGAAATCGACGCTCGTCATCGAGACGCTCTACAAGGCCGTGGCGAAACGTCTAAGCGGCGCGCATGAGCATCCCGCGCCCTTCGACCGGCTCGAAGGATTGGAGCAGATTGACAAGATCATCGACATCGATCAATCGCCGATCGGCCGAACGCCGCGCTCGAACCCCGCGACCTACACGGGCGCCTTCACGCCGATCCGCGAATGGTTCGCGGGCTTCCGGAGGCCAAGGCGCGCGGTTACGCGGCGGGACGCTTCTCGTTCAACGTGAAGGGCGGGCGTTGTGAAGCCTGCCAGGGCGACGGCGTCATCAAGATCGAGATGCACTTCTTACCCGACGTCTATGTCACCTGCGACGTCTGCAAGGGCAAGCGCTACGATCGCGAGACGCTGGAGGTCAAATATAAGGAGAAGTCGATCGCCGACGTGCTGGCGATGACGGTCGAGGAGGCCGCGTCGCTCTTCAAGGCGGCGCCGGCCATCCGCGACAAGCTCGAACTTCTGAAGCGGGTCGGGCTCGACTACATCAGCGTCGGCCAGCAGGCGACGACGCTCTCGGGCGGCGAGGCGCAGCGCGTCAAGCTCGCCAAGGAGCTGGCCCGGCGCTCCACGGGTCGCACGCTCTATATTCTGGACGAGCCGACGACCGGCCTGCATTTTCACGACGTCGCGAAGCTGCTCGAGGTGCTACATGAGCTCGTCGAGCAAGGCAATAGCGTCGTCGTGATCGAGCACAATCTCGAAGTGATCAAGACGGCGGATTGGGTGATTGATCTTGGCCCTGAAGGCGGCGACGGCGGCGGCGAGATCGTCGCCAGTGGGCCGCCCGCGGAGATCGCGAAAAATCCAAGAAGCCACACGGGGCGGTATTTGGCGGAGGCGATGGCGCGGCGCGGGGCAGGGCAGGCGGAGGGAAAGACTGCGGATATGGGCGGCCGAAAAAAGAAGTGATGCGCATGAGCGGCGGCGTAAGTCGGCGACGCTCCGGACCGCGCCCCGTTAAACAAGAGGCGAATTGATATGACCGCGCTACACTCCCAAACCATCCGCGCCGCCTTCGACTTCGCCGCAGAACGTTACGATGCGCTGCGGCGCAAGCTCATTCCAGATTTCGACAACTTCTACGGGGTTGCGTTAAACTTGTTAGAGGAGGCGATGGGCGACAGGCCCTTCGCCTGCATCGATCTTGGCGTTGGCACCGGCCTCCTCTCCGAGCTGATCCTGCGCCGCTTTCCTCGCGCGACGATCGAAGGGATCGACTTTGCCCCGAAGATGATCGAAGCAGCGCGCGCCCGGCTTGCGGGTTTTGGCGCGCGCGCGTCCTTGCGCTGCGCCGATTACGACTCCGCTGCGCTTGGCGGGCCCGTCGAGGCGATCGTCTCGGCGCTCTCCATCCATCATCTGGAGCATGAGGCGAAACGCAGGCTGTTTCGCGGGATCCATGCGGCGCTCGCGCCCGGCGGCGTGTTCGTCAATGCGGATCAGTCGCTCGGGGCGACGCCCGAGATCGAGGCGGCGTATCAGCGCCGCTGGGAACAGGATCTGCGTGCGGCCAGCGTGGGCGAGGAGGACTTCGCCGCAGCGCTCGCCCGTGCGGCGCTCGATCGCAGCGCGACTTTCGCGGATCAGCTCGCCTGGCTGAGAGAGGCGGGCTTTGATGACGCCGACATCGCCTGGAAACGCCACCGCTTCACAGTGTTTTCGCGCGCAGGTGAGCATTGGGTGGGCGGCTGCTCACAAAATAAACCGGCTCAAATCCCTGTTCCGCGCCAGATCGCCGATGTGCTTCTCGACGAACTCGCCGTCGACGACGATTTTTTCGCCGTGCCGGTCGGAGGCCGAGAAGCTGATGTCGTCGAGCACCCGCTCCATCACCGTCTGCAGCCTTCTCGCGCCGATGTTCTCGACCGAGGTGTTGACCTCGACGGCGATCTTGGCGATCGCCGAAATCGCGCTTGGCGTGAACTCCAGCTCCACGCCTTCCGTGCCGAGCAGCGCGGTGTACTGCTTGGTCAGACAGGCCTCGGTCTCGGTGAGAATGCGACGGAAGTCCTCCTCGTTGAGCGAGGCGAGCTCGACGCGGATCGGCAGGCGGCCTTGCAGCTCGGGAGCAGATCCGAGGGCTTTGCGACGTGAAAAGCGCCCGAGGCGATGAACAGCACATGATCGGTCTTGACCGAACCATGCTTGGTGGAGACGGTCGTGCCTTCGATCAGAGGCAGGAGATCGCGCTGCACGCCCTCGCGTGAGACGTCCGCGCCGCCCCGACCCTCGCGTGCGCAGATCTTGTCCATCTCGTCAATGAAGACGATACCGTTGTTCTCCACGTCGCTGATCGCCTCGCGGATGCATTCGTCGCTGTCGATGAGCTTGTCGCTTTCCTCGGCGATAAGGGGCCCGATCGCATCCTTCAAATGCAGGCGACGTTTCTTGGAGCGGCCCTGAAACGCTTTACCGAATATGTCGCCGATCGAGAAGGCGGTGACGTTTCCGGGCATGTTGGGCATTTCAAACACGGGCCCCGCGGGTCCCGAGGAGGCGATCTCGAGCTCGACCTCCTTATCGGCGAGCTCGCCCGCGCGGTAGCGCTTGCGGAAGGTCTCCCGCGTCTGCGGCGAGGCGGCGGGGCCGACGAGCGCGTCGAGCACGCGCTCTTCCGCGGCGAGCTCGGCGCGCGCCTCAACCCCCTTCCGCCTTTTTTCTTTGACGAGACTGATGGCGACTTCAACGAGATCGCGAATGATCTGCTCGACGTCGCGGCCGACATAGCCGACCTCGGTGAATTTCGTCGCCTCGACCTTCAGGAAGGGCGCTTCCGCGAGCCGGGCGAGGCGCCGAGCGATCTCGGTCTTGCCGCAGCCTGTCGGGCCGATCATTAGAATGTTCTTGGGCAGCACCTCCTCGCGCATCTGCCCCTCCAATCGAAGGCGCCGCCAGCGATTGCGCAAGGCGATGGCGACTGCGCGCTTGGCCTCATTCTGTCCGACGATGTAGCGATCAAGCTCGGAGACGATCTCGCGCGGCGAGAAATCGGCCATGGGTTGTTCCTTTGTTACGGCAATCGGGCATCAGGCAGTCGGCAGTCGGCGATTTGTCGTTGTCGACCGCCTATTGCCGACTGCCGGCCTTCAAATCGTCTCCACGACGATATTGTGGTTGGTGTAGACGCAGATGTCGCCGGCGATGGTCATGGCGCGACGGGCGATCGTCTCCGCGTCATGCCCGCTGTCGAGCAGGGCCCGCGCCGCAGCGAGCGCGTAATTGCCGCCGGAGCCGATCGCGGCGACCGCGCCATTTTCCTCCATCTCGGGCTCCAGCACGTCGCCGGAGCCGGTGAGCACGAGGCCCGCCTCCTTGTCGGCGACGAGCATCATGGCCTCAAGGCGGCGCAGGTAGCGATCCATGCGCCAGTCCTTGGCGAGCTCGACGCAGGCGCGCGTGAGCTGACCGGGATATTGCTCGAGCTTCGGTTCGAGTCGCTCAAACAGCGTGAAGGCGTCGGCTGTGGCGCCCGCGAAGCCCGCGATCACCTCGCCCTTGCCGAGCCTCCTAACCTTCTTGGCGTTGCCCTTCATAATGGTCTGGCCGAGGCTGACCTGGCCATCTCCGGCGATGACGGTCTTACCGCCCTTCTTCACCAGGATAATCGTCGTCGCGCGCCAGATGTCGCCCGCTTCTTCTTTTTTCCTGTGCATTCCAGCCTCGATCCTGGGTTTTGAAGAGAGCATCTAAGAATTTCGCTGCGCTGGGGCAAGTGCGCAGCCCTCGCCTTTGGGGGACTGGGTGGCGGCTACGGCTCCGCTTGATTATCCTTTTCCCGTTAGTAGCATTCGTCACAGAATAGACAGGTTTGCTTCATCACCGCGAGGCAGAAATGTCGCTCGGCGGTGCTAGAAGGAAGCTTTGGTGCCGGCGGACCAAGGCGGACCAAGAGGGAGCGCCTTCGACGATGTGCCTTTCTTTTGCTGCGAGCGTCAACGCCGGCCTCTCACTGGCCGTCATCGGCGGCGCCACCGTCTGCAAAGCGCAGCGGCAAGATCCCCGCATGCTCGGATTCGCGGCGTTTCCTCTGGTCTTTGCGGCGCATCAGTTCGTCGAGGCGGTCGTCTGGTGGTCGGTCGCTCATCCTTTCGAGGGCGACCATATCTTTCGCTATCTCTACACCGGAATCGCTTTTCTCGTTTGGCCGGTGCTCACGCCTTTCGCCGCCGCCTATGCAGAAACCGACCCCGCCCGCCGGCGCGTGTGGACCCAGATGCTCTATATCGGCGAGGCCTTGGCGCTCTACCTCTTCATCAAGCTCGCATTGGCGGACGGCATCGACCTGACGATCTACAAGCATTCTCTTGCCTATGATCCAGGCTTCGAACGACCGCCGCTCATCGCTCACTTTCTCTATGTCGTGCTGACGGTCGTTCCCCTGGTCGCTTTCGACAATCGCGCGTTGCGCCTCTTCGGCGCGGTGGTCTTTCTTTCGTTCCTCTATTCGATCGTGCAAAACCGCCCCGCCTGGTATTCGCTCTGGTGCATGTCGGCGGCGGTCTTCAGCTTCATTCTGGCCTTCTCGATCAAGGAGAGGGCCAAATCCCCCTGGGACGACAAGGTCAGCGCGTGAGCGCCGCTTTGCACTCCTACTCGGCGAGGCCTTCCACCCGTGCATCCACGAGCCGAGCCTGCGCTTCGGAGGCTTCCCGCTGGCGGCTCCACATCGCGGCATAGGCGCCGCCCTTGGCAAGCAGCGCTTGATGAGTCCCGCGCTCGACGATTCGACCTTTGTCAAGGAAAATGATCTCGTGGGCGTCGACGATCGTTGAGAGCCGATGCGCGATGACGAGGGTTGTTCGCCCTTGTGAGACGCCCTGAAGCGATTCTTGAATCTCGTGTTCGGTGAAGCTGTCTAGCGCCGAGGTCGCCTCGTCCAGCACCAGGATGCGCGGACTTTTGAGGATGGTGCGCGCGATCGCCACGCGCTGCTTCTCGCCGCCCGAGAGCTTCAGGCCGCGTTCCCCGACTTGCGCGTCATAACCGCCCGGAACGGATTCGATGAAACGATCGATTTGCGCGAGCCGCGCCGCCTCGCGCACCTCGGCGTCGCTCGCCTCCCATCGGCCATAGCGGATATTGTAGCCGATGCTGTCGTTGAACAGCACGGTGTCCTGGGGCACCATGCCAATCGCCGCGCGCAGGCTCTTTTGCGTGACCGCCAGAATGTCCTGGCCGTCGATCATGATACGACCGCCCTGCGGCTCATAGAAGCGGAAGAGCAGCCGCGATATTGTCGATTTCCCCGCCCCCGACGGCCCCACGATCGCCATCGTCTCGCCGGGCTCCACGCAAAAGCTGACGCGATCGAGTATCGGGCGTTCATTCTCATAGCCAAAGGTCACGTCCTCGAAAACGATGCGTGCTTGCGAGACCATGAGATCGGTCGCCCCGGGGCGGTCGTCGATCTCCGGATGCTGACTGAGAATCAGGAACATGCGCTCGATGTCGATGACCGCCTGACGCACTTCGCGGTAGAAAGTGCCCATGAAGTTCAAGGGTTGATAAAGCTGGATCATCGTCGCGTTGATCAGCACGAAGTCGCCAATGCTCGCCTGAGAGGATTTTAGATCGCTCACGCACATCAGCATCATGACGGCCAGTCCGAAGGTGTAGATCGCCGCCTGGCCGGCGTTCAGTATCGCAAGCGATATATAGGACTCGACGCTGGCCCGACGGTAACGCTCCATGGACTTCTCGTAGCGCTCCGACTCGCGCTCCTCGGCGCAAAAATATTTGACCGTCTCGTAGTTCAGCAGACTGTCGATCGCCTTGACGTTGGCGTCTATGTCGCTGTCGTTCATCTTGCGCCTTATCGATATGCGCCAATTGGTAGCGAGAGTTGTGTAGGAGAGGTAGACGAAGATCGTGCTCGCTGCGGCAAACGAATAGCGCCAGTTGAACTGCCAGGCGAAAATGCCGAGCACGAGCAAAAATTCGACGATGGTCGGAAGGCCCGTCGACATCACGAGGCGCGCCAGGGTCTCGATGGCGTCGCGCCCGCGCTCGAGGACGCGCGTGAGTCCGCCGGTCTTGCGACTTACATGATAGCGCATCGACAGGCGATGCATGTGATCGAAGACGTTGATCGCGAGCTTCTTCACCGCATGCATCGCGACGGCGGCAAAGAGCGCGTCGCGCGCCTGCGTCAGGAGCGCATAGAGGGCGCGCAGCACTCCATAAAGGATCGTGAAGCCGGCCGCTCCCGTGAGAAGCGTCTCCGCCGAGGCGTCAAAATGACCCTGGAGCGCATCGGTCGCCCATTTGAACGTATAAGGCACGAGCGCGTTGACGAGCTTGCCGGTGAGCAGCAGCGCGAAGCAATAGAGAACACGTCGCTCGAGCTCAGGCTGGCCCTTCGGCCAGATAAAGGGCCAAAGATGCAGGATGGTCGTGATGAGGCTGAGTTTGCCGAATGGCTCGTCGTCAGTGGCGGTTCGATCTCCTCTCGCGCTTGTCGTTACCCTCAGCATCGGCCCTTCCGTATCGTCGGTTCCTTGACGCTCGTCATTGCAGCTTCATATAACGCATTATGCTTAGCAGAACACCACGCTTGTTCTCTTGCGCGGCTTCTGTGTAACGCGCACATCAGCGAGAATCATGACGAACATCCGAAACATCTGCGTCTATTGCGGTTCATCACCGGGCCATGATCCCCGCCATGAGGCTGCTGCGAGAGCGCTCGGCGCCGCGATCGCCGATGCGGGAATTGGCCTCGTATTCGGGGGCGGCTCCTGTGGGTTGATGGGCTTAGTCGCGCGGGCGGCGCTCCACGCCGGCGGCGAGGTCTGCGGGATCATTCCCGACTTTCTCGGCAAGCGCGAAATTGCGCTCGAGGGCCTGACAGAGCTTTGCGTCGTCGCCGACATGCATCAGCGCAAGCGGCTCATGTTCGAGAAATCCGACGCCTTCGTCGCGCTGCCGGGGGGGATTGGCACGCTCGAGGAGCTCGCCGAGCAATTGACCTGGATTCAGCTCGGGCGTCACGAAAAGCCGCTCGTCATCGCCGACATAGGTGGTTTTTGGCGTCCGCTGCTTCGCCTTTTCGCTCATATGCGCGAGGAGGGCTTCATCAAGGCGAATTATGAGATCCGTTATCTCGTCGCCGAGCGAGTCGAGGACATCATCCCCATGATCCGGCGGGCCTCTGGCCATGCGAGAGGCGGCGAGATGGAGCGGGCCGTCGCTCAGCGCTTTTGAGGCAGGCCGCGTGCGTCTTCACCGCGCCCCGTCGCGCAGCAGCTTGTAGTTGATCGCATCAATCAGCGCCTCGAAGGAGGCGTCGATAACATTGGCGGAGACCCCGACCGTTGACCAGCGGTCGCCCTTGCCGTCCGCGCATTCGACGAGCACCCGCGTCACCGCATCCGTGCCGCCCTGAAACACGCGAACGCGGTAGTCGACGAGCTTCACGTCGTCGATGTAGCGCTGATAGTCGCCGAGATCCTTTCGCAGCGCCAGGTCCAGCGCGTTGACCGGTCCGTTGCCTTCGGCCGCGGAAATCTTCGATTGGCCGCTGACGGTGAGCTTGACGATGGCCTCGGCTCCGGCGTCCTCCAGGCCGCCGCCGCGCGCGAAGCGACGATCCACCGCGACGCTGTAGCGCTCGACTTCGAAGAAATGCGGGGCCTCGCCCATCACGCGCTTGGCCAGGAGGTAGAAGGAAGCGTCGGCGCCTTCATAGGCGTAGCCCTGCGCCTCCTTTTCCTTGACCTTGTCCAGAAGACGCCCGAGGTGCGGATCGTCTTTCTCGATCTCGACGCCGAGGCGTCCGAGCTCCGAGAGAATGTTCGATCGCCCAGCCTGATCGGAGACGAGCACGCGTCGCCGGTTGCCGACGCTCTCGGGCGGCACATGCTCGTAGGTGCGCGAGTCCGTGAGCACCGCCGACGCGTGAATTCCCGCCTTCGTCGCGAAGGCGCTCGCACCGACGTAAGGCGCGTGCCGATTCGGCGCGCGGTTCAACAGCTCGTCCAGGGCATGGCTCACGCGCGTGAGATGCGTGAGCGTCTCGCGGGTGACCCCAATCTCCAAGCTTTGCGCGAACTCGTCCTTGAGCAGCAGGGTCGGGATGATCGTCGTGAGATTGGCGTTGCCGCAGCGTTCGCCAAGCCCGTTGAGCGATCCTTGGATCTGCCGCGCCCCGGCGCGCACGGCGGCAAGAGAATTGGCGACCGCCTGTCCCGTGTCGTCATGCGCATGGACGCCGATCCGGTCGCCGGGGATGTGTTTCGTCGCTTCGCGCACGATGCGTTCGACCTCGTGGGGGAGCGAGCCGCCGTTGGTGTCGCAGAGCACGACCCAGCGCGCGCCGGCGTCGGCGGCGGCCTTCGCGCAGGCAAGCGCATAAGATTCATTGCTCTTGAAGCCGTCGAAGAAATGCTCGCAATCGACGATCGCTTCCTTGCCACGCGCGATGACGGCGCGCACCGATTGCGTAATGGCTTGGAGATTGTCTTCCTCCGTCGAGCGCAGTGCGACGCGCACCTGATAGTCCCAAGCCTTTGCGACGAAGACCACTGCGTCGGAAGCGCAGTCGAGCAGCGCCGCAACGCCAGGGTCGTTTTCGACCGAGCGGCCCTGCCGGCGCGTCATGCCGAAAGCGGCGAAGCGCGCTTTCACCGGCGGACGTGTGGAGAAAAATTCCGTATCGAGCGGATTGGCGCCGGGATATCCGCCTTCGATGTAGTCGAGCCCGAGCTCGTCCAGCATCGCCGCGATCTGACGCTTGTCTTCGAGCGAAAAGTCGACCCCGACGGTCTGGGCTCCGTCGCGCAGGGTCGTGTCGAACAGGGTGAGACGCGCTTTCGTCATTGCGGGCGCCCCACGGCCGCCCGGAGCTGCGAAGGGCTCTCAGACTTGACGAGCGCCTTGGTCATGCGCGTGCGCCCGAGCCACACGCCGTTGATTTCCACGGTATTGCGGCTTTGCGCCGTAAAGCCGCGTTTGGCGAAGAATTCGCGCGCCGCGTCGGAGGCCTCGACCTCGAGGAGGGTTGTCCCGCGCGCGGCGGCGAGCTTCTCCAATGCATCAGTCAGCGTGGCGCCCACGTCCTGACGCGCAAAGTCGGGGTGGACGTAAAGCATGTCGATCGTCTGGTTTTTTTCGAGAGAAGCGAAGCCTGCGATCTCCTGCTCGACGAGGGCCACGATGGTGAGCGCGCGCGCGAGCTTCGCGGCGAAGGCCGCCTCGTCCTCGGCGCGCGCCGCCCATGCGGCGAGCTGGTCCTCGTCGTAGAAACCCTCGGCGAGCGTCTCGACGCTCTCGCGAAATAGCGCGGCGAGACGCGGGGCGTCCTTAGGCAGCATAGGCCGCAGCGAGGGCGCGGGGCGGGATCGCGCCATTCTAGAAAACGCCGAGGAGATGCAGCGCCAGCGCGGAGGCGAGCGCGAGCACGAGCAGCTTGAAGCCCAGATAGCTCAGCCAGTGCGCCGGAAAGGGCAGGGATTTCTTCCAATCGTCAGCCATGGCGGACCTCTTGGGGTTGCGCGCCTCTGTTCTCGCGGGCGCGAGCGATGATCGTTTCGACGACGCCGTCGAGGTTTTCGTCGATCTCGGGGTTCCAGAAGCGCAGTGTCAGAAAGCCTAGCGAAGCAAAATGCGCGTCTCGCTTTGCGTCATGAGCGAGGCCGGTTGCTTCACCGTGTTGACTGCCATCGACCTCGACGATGAGGCGGTGCTTGAAGCATACGAAGTCAAGAAGATAGCCTTCGAGCGGCGCCTGCCGGCGGAAGTGCAAGCCCTGGGGATGCAGCCGGCGCAGATGCACCCACAGCTTCACTTCTTGCGGCGTCATCGCCTTGCGCAGCGCCCGCGCGCGTTCGTTCGCCATGAGATTTTCCCTGCGGGGGCAGACCCCACCCGACCGCCTTCGGCGGCCACTCTCCCCGTAAAGGGGAGGGATGCGGGTTGCAGACACGCGCCGCCTAAACCGGAAATCTTTTGACGGCATCAGCGTTGCAGCGCAACACTTGCTCAGAAGGCAGAATCCCTCCCCCTTGCGGGGAGGGTGGCCCCGCGGAGCGGGGTCGGGTGGGGGGCCAAGTGCGCGATCTTCATCGCTTGACCTCCCAGGTCGTCGTGCCGTCCTTATTGTCCTTGAGCGCGACGCCCATGCCCGCAAGCTCGTCACGGATGCGGTCGGACTCTGCCCAGTTTTTTGCCGCGCGCGCGGCGAGGCGGGCGGCGATCAAACGTTCGACCACGAACTCGTCTCGGCTTCCGCCTTGGGAGATAAATGTAACATCTCCTTCGTGATCAATTTCGAAGTCGCGGCCGGTTCGATTTAGCTCGGTTTTTAGTCTTTGAAGGCCCTGACTGTCGTCGTTTGCATAAGCTGCGCGCACTTGGAGATTGATGCGCCCCAGGTCGGAAGTGTCATGCACGCCCCGGATCGCAATACCGCTTGTTAGGGCTCCCAATTTACCCGGCACCAAGATCCCCAAGAAGGAGCAATCCCAGAGCAGCCTTTCCTGAGCTTCCAGAATTCCACGCGCGGCGGCTTTGGAATGTTGGGAAAGAACACGCCTGGCGTCCGCGTAATTCAAGTCGTCAGATAATGCGTTGATTAGCTCGGGGGATGGTCCTGGTGCTAAGCGCAGGAATTCCACCGAACGAGCGTCCCTAGCCGCCTTGGAGTCCATCACCGAAGTTGCGAAGTCATTGAGCTCGGTTGCAGCCTCATTTAGTCGCGAAGTCGACCAGTCGATGGGTTGGCGATAGTGCGTCATCAACATCGCGTGGCGGAGCACCGGTCCAGCCCAACTGCGTCCGCCAAACTTCTCCGTGTGGAGCAGCTCGTGGATCGTCACAAAATTCCCCAAGCTCTTGGACATTTTCTCGCCCTCGACCTGCAGGAATCCATTGTGCATCCAAACATTCGCCATCACGTCGGAATGAAATGCGCAGCGCGATTGCGCGATCTCGTTCTCGTGATGGGGGAAGACGAGATCGATGCCGCCGCCGTGGATGTCGAAAGTCTCGCCGAGATGCTTCCAGCTCATCGCCGAGCATTCGAGATGCCAGCCGGGGCGGCCGTACCCCCAGGCGCTTTCCCAGCCGGGCTCGTTCGGCTTCGAGGGCTTCCACAAAACGAAGTCCATCTCGCCGCGCTTATAGGGCGCGACGTCGACGCGCGCGCCGGCGAGCATCTCGTCGAGCGAGCGCCGCGAAAGGCGTCCGTAATCCGCCATCGACGGCACGTCGAAGAGCACATGCCCGTCCGCCGCATAGGCGTGGCCCGAGGCGATGAGCTTCTCGACGATGGCGATCATCTCGGCGATATGCTCGGTCGCGCGCGGCTGGACGGTCGGGCTCGAGGCAGCCGAGCGCCTTCACGTCCTCCTGGAAGACCTTGTTCGTTTCTTCCGTCAGCGCGCGGATCGTGGTGCCGCGCTCAGCGGCGCGCGCATTGATCTTGTCGTCGACGTCGGTGATGTTGCGGACGTAGCGCACATGCTCCGGCCCGTAGATGTGCCGCAGCAGCCGGAAGAGCACGTCGAACACGATGAGCGGCCGCGCATTGCCGATATGGGCGTAGTCATAGACCGTCGGCCCGCAGACATACATGCGCACGTTGTTCGGGTCCAAGGGCGTGAAGACCTCCTTGGAGCGCGTGAGCGTGTTGTAAAGCTTCAACTGCGGCGACATGGGATTTCCGGGCCTTTCGGCCGGGCGTCGCTCTGGATGTCGAGCAGTCGTGACGGCGCCGGCCAGCTTTTCGCTAGTCGATAATAATCCTGCCGCAGCAGAGCGGGAGGCGGAGGCGGAGCGTCATGCAAAGACCTTGCCCTCGGGGCGGGCTCGCGTCAAGCGAAACCCGAGCGCCTCGGCGGCGCGCTTGATGATTTTCGAAAGCCCTCCCGCCCGGCGCCTTTTGGCGCTAGTTTCATCGCCATGCGCGCGATGGTGCTGAAGCGGCCGGGCGAGCGGCTGGTCATGGAGGAGCGGACGGAGCCTCGCCCCCGACCTGGCGAGCTGCTGCTTCAGGTCGAGGCCTGCGGCGTCTGCCGGACCGATCTGCATGTCGTGGACGGGGACTTGCCCGACCCGCGCCTCCCCATCGTGCCGGGGCATGAAATCGTCGGCCGCGTCGTCGCCAAGGGCGCGGGCGTCGCGGCGCCGCTCGGCGCGCGCATGGGAGCGCCCTGGCTCGGCCATACCTGCGGCCATTGCCCCTATTGCCGGACGGGCCACGAGAACCTCTGCGACGCGCCGCTCTTCACCGGCTACACGCACGACGGGGGTTTCGCGAGCCATGCGCTCGTCGACGCGGCCTACGCCTTTTCGCTCGGCGAGGACGCCGATCCGGTCGCCTCCGCCCCGCTGCTCTGCGCGGGCCTCATCGGCTGGCGCTCTCTCAAGGCCGCGGGCGAGGCGGAGCGCATCGGCCTCTATGGCTTCGGCGCGGCGGCGCATATCGTCGCGCAGGTCTGCCGCTCGCAGGGAAGGCGCGTCTTCGCCTTCACCAAGCCCGGCGACGCAGCCTCGCAGGATTTTGCGCGCACGCTCGGCGCCGAGTGGGCGGGCGGCTCGAACGAGGCCTCGCCCGAAAAACTCGACGCCGCGATCCTTTATGCGCCGATCGGCGCGCTGGTGCCTCTTGCGCTGAAAAACTTGCGCAAGGGCGGGCGCGTCGTCTGCGCCGGCATCCACATGAGCGACATCCCGAGCTTTCCCTATGATCTCATCTGGGGCGAGCGCAGCGTCGTCTCGGTCGCCAATCTCACGCGCGCCGACGGCGACGAGTTCCTCGACGTCGCCCGCCGAGCGAAGGTCGAGACGGTGACGCGAACCTATCCGCTGGAGCGCGCCAATGAGGCGCTCGACGATCTGCGCGCCGGACGCTTCGACGGCGCGGCCGTGCTGACCATGTGAGTCTAAAGTCGCTGCGGCAAGGTTTCCATCACGACCGCCACGAGGTCGCTCGAGGGACGCGCGCCGTCCAGGCGCAGCACAGGGGTCTGCAGGGTGTCGAGCCAGGAGAGCTGGCGCGCGAGATTGCGTTCTTCGACGGTTCCCGCGTCATATTGCGCCGCCCACTCGATGAATTCTGAGAATTCCTTCTCGCGCCAGCCGCCGGGGCCGATCGCTTCGGAACCAAAGGTCCGCGCTTCGCGCGATCTCAGCCGCTCAACTCGCACCTCCGTTGCCGTCCGCAAAAAGACCATGAGATCGAAGAAGCAGACGATCTCTTCGCCCCAACCCTGCACGCCGCCGCTCAGAACCCAGTCCGAGCGCGGCAGGAAAATCTCGCGCATCAGGCGCAGGCGGTCTTCTCTCGGTCGCCAGTCTTGATAGGGCGGCGCGCTCGGGAGCCAAAGATAGTCGTCGGTGTCGTGATGCGGGACCGCGAGCGCCGTCGCCAATGCCCGCCCGAGCGTGGTCGAGCCCGCCCCCGCGGCGCCGGTGATGAAGATGCGGCGTGTGCGCAGCGCCGTCAAAGGGAACCCCAGCGCCTGCGTCACTCTGCGGCGCGCAAGTCCGGCGGCGTCGCCTCCAGCGCGAGCGCCGCGAGCGCCTCGTCGAGCGTCTCGACCTTCTGCTCCTGCGAGCCGAGGCGGCGGATCGAGACCTTGCGCTCGGCCGCCTCCTTCTTGCCGGCGATGAGCAGCACGGGGATCTTCGTCAGCGAATGCTCGCGCACCTTGTAGGAGATCTTCTCGTTTCTCAGATCGAGCTCGACGTTGAGGCCGCGCTTTCTCGCATCCGCCGCGATCTCCATCGCATAGTCGTCGGCGTCCTGCACGATCGTGCAGACGACGATCTGCACGGGGGAGAGCCAGAGCGGCAGATGTCCGGCGTAATGCTCGATCAGAATGCCGGTGAAGCGCTCGAGCGAGCCGAACATGGCCCGATGCACCATGACGGGCGTCTTCTTCTCGGAATCCGGGCCGATGTAGAAGGCGCCGAAACGTCCCGGCAGGTTGAAGTCGACCTGCGTCGTCCCGCATTGCCATTCGCGGCCGATCGCGTCGCGCAACGTATATTCGAGCTTCGGCCCATAGAAGGCGCCTTCGCCCGGCTGCACCGAGGTCTTCATCCCACGATTTTTGAGCTCGTCCAGCACCTTGCCGAGCGCAGCCTCCGCCTTGTCCCAAGCTTCGTCCGAGCCCACGCGCTTCTCAGGACGCGTCGAGAGCTTCACGACGACATCGGTGAAGCCGAAATCGCTGTAGATCGTCAGGATCAGATCGTTGATCTCGAGCGCCTGATCCATGATCTGCTCCTCGGAGCAGAAGATATGCGCGTCGTCCTGCGTGAAGGCGCGCACGCGCATCACGCCATGCAGCGCGCCCGAAGGCTCGTAGCGATGCACGACGCCAAACTCCGCGATCTTCACAGGGAGGTCGCGATAGGACTTCAATCCGTTCTTGAAGAGCGCGACATGGCCCGGGCAGTTCATGGGCTTTAGCGCGAAGATGCGCTCGTCCTCGGTCTTGGTGAGGAACATGTTCTCGCGATAAGTCTGCCAATGGCCGGAGGTCTCCCAGAGCGCGCGGTCGAGCACCTGCGGCGTGTTGACCTCCTGATAGCCGACCGCCTTCTGGCGACGGCGCATGTAGGAGACGAGCGTCTGGAACAGCGTCCAGCCCTTGGCGTGCCAAAAGACCGCGCCGGGCCCTTCCTCCTGGAAGTGAAAGAGCCCCATCTCGCGGCCGAGGCGCCGATGGTCGCGCCGCTCGGCTTCCTCCAAACGATGCAGATAAGCGTCGAGCTCTTCCTGCGTCGTCCAGGCCGTGCCGTAGATGCGCGAGAGCATCGGGCGGTTGCTGTCGCCGCGCCAATAGGCGCCCGCGACCTTCATCAGCTTGAAGGCCGCGCCGATCTTGCCTGTGGAGGTCAGATGCGGTCCGCGGCAGAGGTCGAGCCAGTCGCCCTGCTTGTAGATCGAGAGATCCTCGGCTCCGGGGATGGATTCGATGAGCTCGCCCTTGAAGGCCTCGCCCTTCTTCTCGAAGAAGTCGAGCGCCTCGTTGCGCGACCATACCTCGCGTACGATCGGGCGATCGCGCGCGATGATCTCACGCATCTTCTTCTCGATCCCCGGCAGATCTTCGGGCGTGAAGGGCTCGCTGCGGAAGAAGTCGTAGTAGAAGCCGTTCTCGATGACGGGGCCAATCGTCACCTGCGTGCCGGGAAAAAGCTCCTGCACCGCCTCGGCGAGCACATGCGCGCAGTCATGGCGAATGAGTTCTAACGCACGCGGATCGTCGCGAGATACGAACTCAATTTTCGCGTCGCGCCGCAACGGCGTCGAGATGTCGCTGAGCGTTCCGTCGACCGTCATGGCGACCGTGCGCTTGGCGAGCGAGGGCGAGATGGATTTGGCGATGTCGAGCCCCGAGACCCCTGGCTCGAACGGACGGGACGCCCCGTCGGGAAAGGTGACGTGGATCATGTCGGCTCCTTTGCGCTCACTCGCCGAAGCGGACCGGCGTAAGACGCGGATATCGCCCGCGCGCGGCGGGCGGAAGGGGTTTAGCGGCAGGGGTGGGGTCGTGGCAAGACGGCGACGCGCCTTCGCGTAGTCCGCACCCCTGTGGCGGTACGATCGTTGACGCCCTTGCCATCCGGCGCCCCGGACAGTACCGCACTTAGCTTCCTGAAGCTCAGCCGCGAAGGCGTGTCACGATGGGTTTGCTCCTATCCACCTCCGACCGGGCGTGGGCTCTTCTCGTTGTCGCGGCGCTCGCCGTCCCGAGCCTCGCCGCCGCTGACCAGACGCTGCTCAACGTCTCCTACGACCCGACGCGCGAGCTTTACAAAGCGATCAATTCCGCCTTCGTCGCCGAGTGGAAGGCGAAAAAGGGCGAAAGCGTGCGCATCCAGTCCTCGCATGGCGGCTCCGGGGCGCAGGCGCGCGCGGTCATCGAGGGGCTCAACGCGGATGTGGTGACTTTGGCGCTCTCGGCCGACATCGACGCGATCGCCGCCAAGACGGGTAAGATTCCCTCCGACTGGCAGAAGCTCCTGCCCAACAATTCCACGCCCTACGCCTCGACGATCGTCTTCGTCGTGCGCAGGGGCAATCCCAAGGGGATCAAGGACTGGGAGGATCTGGGCAAGCCGGGCGTCGCCGTCGTCGCCGCGAATCCCAAGACGGGCGGGGGCGCGCGGTGGAATTATCTCGCAGCCTGGGGCTACGGTCTCGAAAAGTTCAATGGCGACGAGGCGAAGACGCGAGACCTTGTCGCGTCGATCTACAAAAACGCCCCCGTGCTCGACACCGGCGCCCGCGGCGCGACGACCACTTTCGCGCAGCGCGGGATCGGCGACGCGCTGATCGCCTGGGAGAACGAGGCCTTTCTTCTGCTCAAGGAGTTTGGGGACAGCAAATTCGAGATCGTGACGCCCTCGCGCTCCATTCTTGCGGAGCCCGCGGTCGCCGTCGTCGATGGCAACGCCAAGGCGCATGGGGTGTCTGACCTCGCCCGCGCCTATCTCGAGTTTCTCTATACGCCGGCCGGGCAGGCCATCGTCGCCAAGAACTTTTATCGTCCGGCGCGACCCGAATCCGCTGCGCCCGAGGATCTCGCCCGTTTTCCCAAGCTTGAGCTCTTCACGATCGACGCGGTTTTTGGCGGCTGGGCGCGGGCGCAGAAGACGCATTTCGCAGACGGTGGCGTCTTCGACGAAATCCAAAAGGCCAACGCCTTGAAGTGAGCCTGCCGGCCGACGACGAGCCGGCTCCAGGCGAAAATCAGCGCATTCCTTCTCGCTCCCCACCCGGCCCCTTGCATTTTACGCCTGTTGCATTAAACCACTAAAACGCTAGACTTGGTAAACGGTCTAAAGGGAACCGGCGATGATGGGGTGGATTCAGTTGAAGGCGCCGAAGCTGACGCGCGCGCTCGCGCTTCTCCTTCTCGCGATCCCCGGCGTCGCGGCTGCGGATCAGACGCTGCTCAATGTCTCCTATGACCCGACACGCGAGCTCTACAAGGCGATCAACCCGGCTTTCGCCGCCGAATGGAAGGCCAAGACCGGCGAGACCGTGACCTTGCAGGCCTCGCATGGCGGGTCGGGGGCGCAGGCGCGCGCGGTGATCGACGGGCTCAAGGCCGACGTCGTGACCTTGGCGCTCGCCGCCGACATTGATGCGATCGCTTCCAAGACCGGCAAGATTCCGGCCGACTGGCAAAAGCTCCTGCCCAACAACTCTACGCCCTACGCTTCGACCATCGTGCTCGTCGTGCGCAAGGGCAATCCAAAGCAGATAAAGGACTTCGACGATCTGGCGAAGCCCGGCGTCGGCGTCGTGACGCCGAATCCGAAGACATCCGGTGGAGCGCGCTGGAACTATCTCGCGCTCTGGGGATATGGACTCAAGAAATTCGCCGGCGACGAGGCGAAGACAAAGCATTTCGTGAAGGCGGTCTATAAGAACGCCCCCGTGCTCGACACCGGCGCGCGCGGCGCGACGATCAGCTTCGCACAGCGCGGCCTTGGCGACGTGCTGATCGGCTGGGAGAACGAGGCCTACCTCGTGCTGCAGGAGTTTGGGGCCGACAAGTTCGAGATCGTCTCGCCGCCGCGTTCGGTCTTGGCGGAGCCGCCGGTCGCCGTCGTCGAGGAGAACGCCAAGGCGCATGGGGCCGAAAAGGCCGCCCACGCCTATGTCGAATTCCTCTACACCAAGCCGGCGCAGGCGATCATCGCCAAGAACTTCTATCGTCCGGCGCATCCCGAATTCGCCGCGAAGGAGGATCTAGCGCGACTCCCCAAGATCGAGTTTTTCACGGTGGACGAGACCTTCGGCGGCTGGGCCGATGCGCAGAAGACGCATTTCGCGGATGGCGGAGTTTTCGACGACATCCAAAAGCAGAACGCCCCGCAATGATGGCAGGCTACCGGAGCGAGGATCCATGAGTTCAGCCGCCGCCAAGCGCAAGGCCTGGCGCTTCAAGGCTCCGAGCGTGCTGCCGGGGTTTGCGCCGGCGTTCGGCTACACGCTGCTCTATCTGGGGCTGATCGTTCTGCTGCCGCTCTCGGCGCTGGTGTTGCGCGCCTCGGAGCTGGGCTTCGGCGGTCTCTACAAGATCGCCACGGAGCCGCGCGTCGCCGCGGGTCTGTGGACGAGCTTTTCGATCTCTCTGGCCGCGGCGGCGATCGACGTCGTCTTCGGCTTCCTCGCGGCCTGGGTGCTCACTCGCTATCGCTTCCCCGGGCGCGCTCTGCTCGACGCCGCGATCGATCTTCCCTTCGCGCTGCCGACAGCCGTCGCCGGCATATCGCTGGCGGCGCTCTACGGGCCGAACGGTTTTTTCGGCGAGCCCCTGCTCGATTTTTTCGGCTTGAAGGTCGCCTTCACGCGTCTTGGCATTCTGGTCGCGCTCATCTTCGTCGGCCTGCCTTTCATCGTGCGGACGGTTCAGCCGGCGCTTCACGAGTTCGAGCCCGAACTGGAGGAAGCCTCCGCGACGCTGGGGGCCTCTCGCACGCGCACGTTCTGGAAGGTGATCCTGCCGCCGCTGCTGCCGCCGCTTTTGACCGGCTTCGCGCTGGCCTTCGCGCGCGCGGTCGGCGAATATGGGTCGGTAATCTTCATCGCCGGCAACATCGCCTATGTCTCGGAGATCGCGCCGCTGCTCATCGTCGTGAAGCTCGAGCAATATGACTATGCCGGAGCGACGGGCATCGCGACGATCATGCTGTTGTTCTCCTTCTCCGCGCTGCTCGCGATCAACCTGATCCAGGCGTGGAGCCGTAAGAGGCTCGGACATGTCTGATCTGGCGAGCGCGACGGCGACGAAGCCGCAGCTCGACGCCGCCTCCGGCGGTCGCGAGCCGCCGCGCCGCAAAGCCGTGCGCGGTGAGACCACCTTCTTCAAGCTGAGCGACGTGCGTAGCGAGCGCCCGGCGACGCGCCTCGCGCTCATCCTCGTGACGATCCTGTTTCTCTCGCTCTTTCTGCTCTCGCCCTTCGTCATCGTTTTCATCGAGGCCTTCTCCAAAGGCTTCGGCGTTTTCGTCGAGAGCCTTGCGGAGCCCGACGCCCTCGCGGCGATCAAGCTGACGCTGCTCGTCGCGGCGATCGCCGTGCCGGCCAATCTCGTCTTCGGTCTTGCCGCCGCCTGGTCGATTTCCAAGTTTTCCTTCCCCGGCAAGAGCCTGCTGATCACGCTGATCGACTTGCCCTTCTCGGTCTCGCCGGTCGTCGCCGGCCTCGTCTATGTGCTGCTCTTTGGCGCGCAAGGCCTCATCGGACCCTGGCTTTCCAAGCATGACGTGCAGATCGTCTTCGCGGTGCCCGGCATCGTGCTTGCGACGATCTTCGTCACTTTCCCTTTCATCGCGCGCGAAGTGATTCCGCTGATGCAGGATCAGGGAACCGTGGAGGAGGAGGCGGCGCTGACGCTCGGCGCCTCGGGCCTGCGCACTTTTTTCACGGTCACGCTGCCCAATGTGAAATGGGCGCTTCTCTATGGCGTCCTTCTCTGCAACGCGCGCGCGATGGGCGAGTTCGGCGCCGTCTCGGTCGTCTCCGGCCATATCCGTGGCCTCACCAACACCATGCCGCTCCAGGTGGAGATCCTCTACAACGAGTACAATTCCGTCGCCGCCTTCGCCCTTGCGGCGCTCCTGGCTAGCCTCGCTCTCGTCACTCTCGGTCTCAAGGCGCTTCTCGAATGGCGGCACGGCGACGCGCTCAAGCGCCGCCACGGCCACTGAGTCGAAGCAAGGGGTCCGAATCCGCATCGAGGGCGTGGAGCTCGATTTCGGCTCTTATCCGGCCCTGCGCGACGTCTCGCTCGATATCGCCGGGGGCGAGCTCGTCGCTCTGCTCGGCCCCTCGGGTTCGGGCAAGACGACGCTGCTGCGCGTGATCGCCGGCCTCAACTCGCCGCATCGCGGCGCCGTCTACTTCGACGCGCTGAACGCGACCAGCCTTTCCGTGCAGGAGCGTCGCGTCGGCTTCGTGTTCCAGAATTACGCGCTGTTCAAGCATATGACCGTCGCCGACAATGTCGCCTTCGGTCTCAAGGCGCGTCCGCGCGTCTCGCGGCCGTCGAAGCCGCAGATCGCCGCGCGGGTCGAGGAGCTCTTGAGCCTCGTGCAGCTCGATGGACTGGGCCAGCGTTATCCGGCGCAGCTTTCGGGCGGCCAGCGGCAGCGCGTCGCGCTCGCGCGGGCGCTGGCGATCGAACCGCGCGTGCTGCTGCTCGACGAGCCCTTCGGCGCGCTGGACGCGCGCGTGCGCAAGGATCTGCGGCGTTGGCTGCGCGAAATCCATATGCGCACGGGTCTGACGACCGTCTTTGTCACCCATGACCAGGACGAGGCGATGGAGCTCGCGGATCGGGTCGTCGTGCTCAACCAGGGCCGCATCGAGCAGGCCGGCTCGCCCGATGAGCTTTATGATCATCCGTCCTCGCCTTTCGTGCTCTCCTTCGTGGGCGAAGCGGTGGCGCTGCCGGTCATCGTGAAAGAGGGGCATGTCTCGCTCGCAGGCCGCGAACTGCATGTCGACACGCAGGGTTTGCGCGACGGCGCGGCGCGCGTTTACTTTCGTCCGGCGGATATTGCCATCGCGGGCTCGGGCCCCGTGGCGCTGCAAGGAAAAGTCGAGGCGCTGCGCCGAACGCCGTCGGGCGTCCGCGCGACGATCTCGATCGACGGTTCCGATCAGCGCCTCGAGATCGATCAGGAATTGTCCAGCGTCACGGAAGTCGGGACGAAAGTGCCGCTTTCTCTCTCCCATGCGCGCGTCTTCCCTTATGGCGACGGCGAGCCGCTCCTGACCTATGGGGACGGCGACTTCGAAAACGCGGGCGAAGGCATTTGACGCGGACTCTCCGCCCGCTCAGCGAGCGGAAATTGCCCCAGAAACTGTGGCTGATGCAATTCTGATAGCCATCGACTGACGAATTTCGCGTCGTTTCGCCTTAGCTTTGCGTCTCGGTCAAAATTTAGTCACCGAGCTGCGCTAGAAGGCTTCCCAGAACTTTCGAAGCCCGCGGCGACGCGGATGCGGCGGGGTTCGAAAAACGCCGGGCCGGATGTACGCCCGGCGTTTTTTATTGGCGACGCCCGATGGGCGAACGTCGCCCCTCTCACCCCAAATTCGCCAGCCCCGGAAAGGTCTGCAGCAGCCAGAACGAGATGTTCTGCATGCCGCCCGTCAGGAAGGCGACGCCGGTCAGGACCAGCAGCGCGCCGACGACGCGCTCGACCTGCTGAAAATGGCGCTTGAAGCGCGCGACGAACCCCAGAAACGGCTCGAGTGCCGCCGCGGCAAGCAGGAAGGGGACGCCGAGCCCCAGCGAATAGACCGCGAGCAGTTGCGCGCCGCGTCCCACCGTGTCCTGCGCGCCGGCCATCGCCAAGATCGCGGCGAGGATCGGCCCAATGCAGGGCGTCCAGCCGAAGGCGAAGGCGAGCCCCATCACATAGGCGCCGAACAGGCCGAAGGGCTTCTCCACTTGCGCGCGCTTCTCGCGGTACATGAATCCCATTTTGAAGAGGCCCAGAAAGTGCAGCCCCATCGCGATGATGATCGCGCCCGCGACATAGGAGAGAAATTGGAGATTCTCGCGCAGCGCCTGGCCAAAGAAGCTCGCCGTCGCACCGAGCGCCGTGAAGATGGTGCCAAAGCCCAGGATAAAGAAAACGGCGGAAAGGAAGACGTCGCGGCGCGCGCCAGCCCTGCCTTCCGCCGACAGATCCTCCACCGTCACGCCGGCGAGAAAGGTGAGATAGGGCGGCACGAGCGGCAGAACGCAGGGCGAAAGAAAAGAAAGCAGCCCAGCCGCCGCGGCGGCAGGAAAGGTCACGTCCGTCGCCATTATCGCCCTCGCGCCAGGAACATGAACGCTTTTGCCACAGGCGGAGAGCGCCGGCAAACGGAGAGAGTCGTTACGCTCCGTTTGCTTCGTCGCGGGACCTTCGGGCGCCGGCGTCTTGCCGCCAAAGAGCGGGCGTCGGCGCCGCGCCGATCAGATGAACGGGAACAAGCCGCCCAGGCCCAGGCCCAAGCCGGGACCCCAGCCCCAGCCCCATCCCCAGCCGGCATAGGGGTAGTAGGGGACGACCCAGGTCGTCGGCCACGCGCGCCAATGATGATGGTGGTGGTGGCACCAGCCGTAGCGGTAGTATACGGAGTTGATTGGCGACCCTGTGGATACTGCGGCTTTGTCTGTCGGCGCGATGACCCCGGCAACGCCTGGCGCGGCGCTGAGCGTGACCAGCGCCGTCGAACAGGTAAGAGCGACGACAAATTGCTTTGAGAACATACGCATTTCACCCTCCAGCCTCTTCGCGACGGCAGGAGTTCGCCGCCGCGATCCGTCCGCATCCGCACTTTACGTATTTCACGTTCGGCGAGGGTCAAGCCGTCCAGAGCTTATTTTTTGTTTGGAAAGGTGCAATGGAACACCAAAGGCTGAGACGGCGGCTAAAAAGCCAAGCTTCCATATTCTTAAATCTAGCACTAGTCTAGAAAATCTCCTTTTCGGAGCCCGAAAGGCCCCGCGTTTCGCGGCTCCTGGCGGCGAAACGCGCGTTTGAGAATTGTGTTCGACTTCCTCCCCGGGAAGCCTCGCAAAACCGGAGAGGGAGCGAAAGGCCGGGACGTCTCAGAGGATGCCGAACAGGCCGGCACCCAACAGGCCGCCGCCGCCCCAGCCAGTGTTCCAGCCTCCATAGCCGCCCCAGCCCGAGCCCCAGCCGCCCCACGCGCCGGTCGCGTAGGGATAATAGGCGGACCCCCAGCCGGAGCACGGGCTCCCCCAGGCGGCGTGGCAACCGCGCCAATGGTGCCGGCGGTGGCCGCACCAGCCGTAGTAAACGGAGTTGATCGGCGAAGCGGCCGAAACCGTAGTCTTGTCCGTCGGCGTGATGACGCCCGCAAGGCCCGGCGCGGCCGAGAGCGCGCTCAGCGCCGTCGCGCAGGCGAGCGTGATCGCGGTTTTCTTTATAACGCTCATTTTCATGCTCCAGCGGTTACGCGACGACGTTGGCCTCCCGTCGCCTCGGGCCGCATCCGCACTTTAAGTATCTCGCGCCGGGGCCTCGTCAAGTAAAAGTCAGTCAAACTTGATGTCTTGCGATAGCTTAAACGTATCTATTTGGTTGAGAATAGAGGCGTTAAGCGAGTGCTTCACAATAATTATATACATAAAGCACAGCAAAGCCAGAGACGACTTGCGTCCGGGCGTGCGTCAATGCCGCGTTGTTGATGTCCTGGCTTCGGCCGGGCCGGCCGCAAGGGCATCTCGCCTGGTGGTGCACGAGCAGCCACTGCGAGTTGACGCGCCGAAACCAGTTGGTTGCGACGAGCTTCGCTCCGCCGACTTGCTCGATGCAGACGATCCTCCCGTCGTCCCCGGCGCGAATGACCGTCTCGCCGCCCAAGGCGATCTCGTCCTGGAGCGGGTTACGGAAGATTTCGCGGAAGGAGGCGAGCACCGCATCGCGGCCGAAGAGCGGAGGCCAGCCGGGATGAACGCAAGAAATGCCATCCTGCGCCCAGAGACGCGCCATGCCCTCGGCGTCGCGGCGAGCGAAAGCCAAGTAATAGGTTTGATTGGCGACGCGCAGCGCCTCATCTTCCGTCATGCTGGGGTCCTCGCGGCTCTCCGCCCCGAGAGCAAATGGGGTCGGGCGCAGGGAATCATTTTGCACTGCGGCGATCTCCGATTATCTTAGTCGAAATTCCTTCGGTGACGAGCCCCAATGGGAGCCTGATCGATGTTCATCCAAACCGAAACCACGCCCAATCCTTCGACGCTGAAATTCCTCCCCGGTTGCACCGTGCTCCCAATGGGCGCGCGCGAGTTCAGGACGCGCGACAGCGCCGCTTGCGCGCCGCTTGTCGAGGCGCTCTTCGACCTTCCGGGGGTAGAGGCCGTGATGCTCGGCTCGGACTTCGTCTCCGTCACGAAGGGCGAGGTGGACTGGGCGCATCTCAAGCCCGCGGCGCTTGGCCTGATCATGGAGCATTTCACGAGCGGAGCCCCGCTTCTGGTTGAAGGGGAGGAGGGCGGCGAGGACCAAGGCGAGTTTTTCGACGCGGCCGACGCGTCGATCGTCGAGACGCTCAAGAGCCTCATCGAAACCCGCGTGCGGCCGGCCGTCGCACGCGACGGGGGCGACATCACCTTTCGCGGCTTTCGCGACGGCGTCGTCTATCTGACGATGAAGGGCGCCTGTTCGGGCTGTCCCTCCTCCAGCGCGACGTTGAAGAGCGGCGTCGAGAATATGCTGCGCCATTACGTGCCGCAGGTGCGCGCAGTCGAGCAGGCCTGGAGGGCCTGAGTGGAAGTCTGAACGAAGGCTGCCTCTCCCCAGCTCCTATGCTGCGCTGCAGCTTCGGAAAGGGCGAGCGGATCTCACAATATCAATGACAACGCTCCGCTTTTGTCATAATAGTGATTCCGCCAGTTAGGCCGGGGAGCTCAAAGCGCTGAAGGGCGGGATGGGCAGATCAGGCTTAAGGTCCGAGTTGGGGAGGACGCCGGCAAAGCACTCATTCGCTGCGCCCTCGGCGCAGTCGAGGCGGCCCTAGAAGCGCGCAAAAATGCGCTCGGGCTCAAGAGTTCTTGTCGGTCAAGGACGAGGCGTCAGGGAGCGGGGAAAGGCGGGACGCCTTCCCCGCTCTTTGAGTTTTCGCGCGGCGTTGACGCCGTTCAAGTCGCCATGTCGAGCCCGATGTCCAGGACGCGCGCGGAATGGGTGAGGGCGCCGACCGAAATCAGATCGACTCCGGTTTCGGCGATCGGCGCGATCGTCTCGAGCGTCACGCCTCCTGACGCTTCGGCGATGGCGCTTCGGTCGATCATCGCCACCGCCTCGCGGATGGTCGCGACCGGCATGTTGTCGAGCAGGACGGCGTCGACGCCGATTTCCAGGGCCTGCTTGAGCTGCTCGAGCGTATCGACCTCGATCTCGATCTTCGTCAGATGCCCCGCATAGGCCTTCGCCGCCCGCAGGGCTGGGCCGACGCCGCCGGCGACGGCGATGTGATTGTCCTTGATGAGCATCGCGTCGTCGAGGCCGAAGCGGTGGTTGACGCCGCCGCCGCAGCGCACGGCGTATTTTTCGAGGGCGCGCAGCAGTGGCGTGGTCTTGCGCGTGTCGCAGACCCTGGCTTTGGTGTGGGCGATGCGGCCCGCATATCGGGCCGTAAGGCTCGCGACGCCGCAGAGGCGCCCGAGGAAATTCAGCGCCACGCGCTCGGCCGCGAGCACACCCCGCGCCGGACCCTCGACGAAGGCGAGAGCGCCGCCGGGCGCGACGCCGTCCCCGTCCGAAAGCGTCGCCTCGAAACCGATGGCGGGATCAATCTGCCGAAAAGCCTCGCGCGCCAAAGCGAGGCCCGCGACGACGCCGGGCTCGCGCGCGGCGATCACAGCGCGCACGCGCGCCGTGGCTGGCACGACGGCCTGGCCGTGATGTCCCCCGCTCGGCCCAGATCCTCGGCGAGCGCGGATCGCGTCAGCTCTTCGAGAAGACCGGGAGGAAGAACAAGATTTGGCGTCATGGCCCTTCCTGGAGCTCGAAAGCGAGGCGTTGGATGGCGTCGAAGCTGAAGAGCGACCGCTTCGCCTGCGTTGGATCGGGCCCCGGATAATCGGCCCGATAATGCGCTCCGCGGCTCTCGCGCCGAAGATAGGCTGCGCAGGCGATGCAAAGCGAGGTGGTGAGCATTGCCGCCGTCGCCTCGTCGGCGGCCTCGCGTCTCAGCCGCCGGATCGTGCGAATGGCGCGTGCGAGGCCCGTCGCGTCGCGAATGACGCCGACATCCCTCGACATCGTCGCGCGCAGTTCTTCGATGAGCCCGGCTGCGGCGGCGTTGGATCTGGGGCGGGCGGCTGGAAATTGGCGGAAGGCGCCGTGAGCTTGGACGCCGCGACGTCCTTCGCGATGCGCGCGGCGAAAACCACGGCCTCGAGGAGCGAGTTGGAGGCGAGGCGATTGGCCCCATGCACACCGGTCGAGGCGGTCTCGGCCTGCCGCCCACAGTCCGGGCAGCGAGCTTCGGCCGTGCGCGTCGTCCAGACGCCGCCCATGTGATAATGCGCGGCGGGGGCGATCGGAATTGGCTCCGTTCTCGGATCTACGCCCGCGGCCATGCAGCGCGCGAAAGACATTGGGGAAACGCTCGGGGAAGTCAGGGCCCACCGCCTGGCGCGCGTCGAGATAGGCGCCGTCGCCGCACGCGATCGATGCGAATATCCCGCGCGCCACAATATCGCGTGGCCCCAGCTCGCCCAGGGGGTCGACATCGAGGAGAAAGCGGCGGCCGCTGCGATCGACGATGATCGCGCCTTCGCCGCGCAGCGCCTCGGTGGCGAGAGGCGCGGGATCCTCGCCGACGTCTATGGCGGTCGGGTGGAACTGCACGAATTCGGCGTCGGCGATTATCGCTCCGGCTTCGGCCGCCATCGCTACGCCTTCGCCGCAGCTCTCCGGCGGATTGGTGGTGACGCGATAGAGCCGGCCGATCCCGCCCGTCGCGAGCACTAGCGCCGCGGCGGGGAAAAACGAGGCTTCGCCTTTCGCGTCTCGCGTCATGACGCCAATCGCGCGTCCGCCCTCGGTGATGATGCGTCGCGCGATCTCAGCTTCGACGATGCGGATCGAGGACGTGCGCGACGCGACCGCGGCGAGAGCGTCCATGATCGCGCGACCGGCGCCGTCGCCTTTGACGCGCACGATGCGACGATGCGAATGCGCGGCCTCGCGCGAAGGCGTGAGCAGTCCCGCTTCGCCGCGATCGAAGGGAACGCCGAAAGCGAGCAGGTCCTCGACGCGCGCGCGTGCTTCCTGCGCCATCCCGAGCGCCATCGCCGCGTCGACGAGCCCCGCGCCGGCGCGAATTGTATCCTCGGCGTGCATTTCGGGCGTGTCCGCTTCTTCCACGGCCGCAGCAATGCCGCCCTGCGCCCAAAAGGAGGAGGCGGCAGGACCGACGCCATGCGGCGCAAGCACGGTGACCGGCGTTGGCGCGAGCTTTAGGGCGCAGAACAGCCCGGCGAGCCCGCCGCCGATGATGACGATGGGGGATTCCTGGCGCGACATCGCGCTCAATCGACCGCAACCTCGGCGAGGCGCGCAAGAGCCGCGGCCCTCCGCTCGATCGCCTTGGCGACGAGCGCTTTCGCGCGCGGCGCGAGCGGCAGCGCAAGGGCGGCGGCGTGGCCGCGCGGCGACATCTTGCACAGCGTCTTGCCAAGGATGTCGACGACCTTCTCGTCGTCGTAGCCCTTATACTTCATAAGGAAGTCGTCGAAGTAGCATTCGAGGAAGACGAGCGCCGCGACATTCTCCAGCGCCTGCGATTTCGGGATCTTTCTTGAGACGCTCCTTGCGGATCAACGACCCGACACGCTCTGCGTTCTCTTCGCTCCAGCCGAGGCTTTGCATGATCGCGCCGACGCGTTCCGCATGATGCGCGCGGCAGGTCTTGCGCCAGTCGTTGTATCCGTGCCGCCCCTCGGGAAAATTGCCGCGGGGAATCTCCCAGCGGCGCAGATGCTGCGCGCGCGCGGCGATCTGCAGAAGCTCGGAAGTCTCGGGATAGACCCTTTCGAGGGTCGCGCTCATGCGTTGCGCGTAAAGCGCTTCGAAGGCCACATCGCCGTCAGCCGTCTTCACCCTGCGCGGATCCTCGGAGTTCGCCGCGTCGATTGCGGCGAGCGTCGCGGCGAGGCGGCTCTGCAAGGCGGACATGCGACAACCCTTTCCTCGAGGAGCGGGCCGAAAGGCAGGCGGGAGCGCCGCTCAACCGACGTCGATCATCCGCTGCACGCTGGCGCGCGCGCGTTCTGCGAGCGCCGGATCGATCGTCACCTCTTCCCGCATGTAGAGCAGGCTGTCGAGAATTTTCGGCAGCGTGATGCGTTTCATGTGCGGGCAGAAGTTGCAGGGACGGATGAACTCGACCTCGGGCAACTCGGCTGCGACATTGTCGGCCATCGAGCATTCCGTGACGAGCAACACCCGCGCGGGCTTCTTGTTGCGCACGTAATCGATCATCGCCGCGGTCGAGCCGGCGAAGTCCGAAACCTCGATGACCTCGCGCGGACACTCGGGATGCGCCAGGATCTTCACGCCTGGGTGGTCGGCGCGATAGCTCTCGATCTCTTCCGCCGTGAAGCGCTCGTGCACCTCGCAGGCCCCATGCCAAGCGATAATCTTGACCCGCGTCTGCGCCGCGACATTTTGCGCGAGATAGCGGTCTGGCAACATGATCACCTTGTCCACGCCGAGACTCTCGACGATTTTAACCGCGTTGGACGAGGTGCAGCAGATATCGACCTCGGCCTTCACCTCGGCGGACGTGTTCACATAGGCGACGATCGGTACGCCAGGATACTGCTTGCGCAGCGCGCGCACGTCGGCGGCGTCGATCGAGGCGGCGAGCGAGCAGCCGGCCTCGGCGTCGGGGATCAGCACCGTCTTCGCCGGATTGAGGATTTTCGAGGTTTCGGCCATGAAATGCACGCCGCCCTGCACGATCACCTCGGCGTCGGACGCCGCCGCGAGCTTGGCGAGCTGCAGGCTGTCGCCCACATAGTCGGCGACGCAATGGTAAATCTCGGGCGTTTGATAATTGTGAGCGAGAATGACGGCGCCGCGCGCTTTCTTGAGCTCGTTGATCGCCTTCACGTAGGGTGCGTGGAACGGCCATTCGATGGGAGGCATGACCCTGGCGACGCGCTCATAGAGATGCGCGGTCGCCGCCTCGACCTCGGGCGTCCAGTCCAGCCGGGGTCGCGGAAATGTAGGAAAGCGCGGGGGAGAGGGTGGAGCGGTAAGCAGCCCGGCCCTGGTCGTTGCAGCGTTGAGACTCATGGCGCGCCCTCGACAATTCTCGCCGCAAATAGAGCGAAGAGCGCAGACTTAGGCTCGTTTTGAGCATAAGTGGACCGCGCTCATGGTCCGGACACGCCCCCTTCACGGCGCAAGGGGACGAGACGCGCCCGTAGTCTGATAACGGAGCGTGGAAAAGACTTATACTCGTTAAGAGTATATGTCAAGCGAGGCATCATAAACTTTCCCTCGGGGCGCCGACGTGGGACCGTGCAGGACGCGCCCCGAGCGCCCTCTTTCCGCCACTCCGATGGCGTTAAAATTTTCAAGGTTTCGTTAGCCATTCCCTCGACAAACGCGAAGGTGAGGCTTTTCTCCCGGCGGCGTAAGGTTGATGGAACCTTCGCTTAACCCTGCGTCGCTAGGAATCACAAAAGGGGCTCGCTGACCCGCCATGGAGTTCGCTTGATGCACATCGTCCAGAAGCTGCGCGCCGCCGGACTGCTCGTCGCCCTGGCCGCGGCGCTCTCGCTAGCGGCCTGCGCGAAGAACACAGCCGCCGAAGACCCCGGCGCTTTCGGTGTCGCCGGAGGCCGCGGGGGCGCTGGCGCGCCGGGAAGCCCGCAGGATTTCGCCACGAACGTCGGAGATCGCGTCTTCTTCGAAACCGACTCTACGGATCTCACTCCGACCGCGCAGGCCACGCTTAACCGGCAGGCCGAGTGGCTCAACCGTTATCCGCGCTATGCCTTCGCCGTCGAGGGCCACGCCGACGAGCGCGGCACGCGAGAATATAATTTCGCGCTCGGGGCGCAACGCGCAGAGGCCGTGAAAAACTATCTCGCCTCGCACGGCGTTGCGGCCTCGCGCATACGCACGACGAGCTTCGGAAAGGAGCGCCCCGTGGCCGTCTGCGACGACATCTCATGCTGGTCGCAGAATCGTCGCGCCGTCACCGTGCTGAGCGGCGGAAACTCGTAAAAATCAGAGATGTGGGGAACGGCGCGGACGCCGCTCCCCTTACCGCGCCGCCAGAGGCCGGCGCGCAGATCGAGCCTTAAGCCTTACCAGCAACCGCCATAGCGGTAGGCGGTGGTGTATGCCGGATAGTAGTTGGAGCCGTAGTAGCCGTAATCAGAGTAGGGGTAAGCGTAGGCGCCATAAGCCAACGCGCCCAGACCCAGACCCAGGCCCAGTCCGCCCCAACCCCAACCATTGCCCCATCCGCCGCCCCACCCGCGACCCCACCCGCCGCGATTCCAGCCGCCGGCGAAGCCGCCACGGCCGCCCCAGCCTCCGCGACCGCCGAATCCGCGATAGGCCGAGGCCTCGGTGGCCATTGCGGCGAAAATGCCCCCGATCAAGAGAGCGGTGGTGAGCTTGCGCAACATTGTTCTGCCTCCTTCATTTAACGCTCGACCCAAGCAAAGAGCGAATGGCTTGCGCCTCCCTCCCAGGGGCCATGGCGCCAGTATCTATTGGTCTGCAACGTCCGGGCGAGCGCAGCAGTAATATTGAGAGCTATTCCAAGGGTAATTGGAATTCGCTTCCGCTAAAAATTTTAATGGCTGAAATTGCAGAGCTTTACTGCTTAGTTCTTGCGCGTTCGCGCCCGTTTACTCTTAAGCTGCGCAACTTGAATCCTTGCGGCAGTCGTTGCTGCTTGAGGCCGTGCTTGTCTGGCCGGCGTCGCTCAGTGCCGTCCGCCGCCGGAGTATTCTCCGTCCCGCAGCCGCTTCGGAAGCCGTTCGACGAAATTTGCGACCTGGTCTTCCCCGTGGATTGCAACGAGTTCCCGAAGCGCTGCGCTCAGCGCGGCGTGGGCGAAGCTCGCGCTTCCGATCCCCGCGAGAATGGCTTCAGCGTAGGCTTCCGTAACGAAAGCCAGCGCCGCGATCTGCTGCTCGGCGAGGACCTCGTCCAGAGGCGATGTGCAGGAATGCGTCATCCGCCGAAAATAGCCAAGCGCCGCCGTGCGCGCGACCGGCGTCTTCGCCAAGGGTTAACATCGAAGGGTCAGCAATCTTTAAGGCGTTCCATAGCGCGTGGCCACATTGCTCGCGACCTGCTGGGCCTCCGCGAGATAGCGGGAAATCACAAGCTTCGCGTTGGGCGTGCAGCTGTGATAGGTCAGCTCATACCCCGAGAAGCCGCGATTGAAGGCGGCGGTCAGCTTGGCCCGCCGCGAGCCCGAGGGCGTGTCGGCGTCGCGCAGCTTCGTCATTTTGGCGCGCCAATCGGCGCCGTCGCCGTCGCCGCAGAGATCCCGCAGATAGGAAAGGCCGCCCATGATTTCGGCGAGGCGCTGCATCTGCGCGTCATAAGGCGCGGGCGGCGTCTCCTTGTCGGGTTTCGCTTGCTCGGCCGTCGCGGGCGCCGCGGCGGGTTTCGGCGCGACGACCTTCGGCTTTTGAACCGGGCGGGGACGGCGCTCGCGTCTTCCCCCCCGGTCCTCCCGGCCGCCGCCCCAGGAACGGCCGCCGCCGAAGCCGCCGAAGAGATCGGAGAAGAAGTCCTGCGAAAGCGCCGGCGTCGCGAGGAGCGTCAAGGCCAGGGCGAGCGCGCGGGCGCGTGAGACGGCGCGGGTCATGGGTACAGGCGATCCTTCTTCCAGGGCTCGGCGGGGCTTTCGCGCTGGAAACGCACCCGATCATGCAGCCGGAACGGCCGGTCGATCCAGAACTCCATGGTGATCGGCCGGATCACATAGCCTCGCCAATACGGCGGGCGAGGAATCTCCCCGATCGCATATTTCGCGGCGTTGAGCGCGACGGCTTTTTCCAGGGCGAACCGGCTCTCGAGCGGGCGGGACTGCTGGCTCGCCCAGGCGCCGATGCGGCTGTCCCGTGGGCGGCTGGCGAAATAAGCGTCGGCAGCCGCCTCGCCCACCAACTCGACCGGCCCACGCAGCCGCACCTGACGGCGCAGCGATTTCCAGTGGAAAAGCGCGGCGGCGCGCATGTTCGACGCCAGCTGCGTTCCCTTGGCGCTTTCGGCGTTGGTGTAGAACACGAAGCCTTCTTCGCTCCAGTCCTTGAGCAACACCATGCGCACGTCGGGCAGCCCCGCGGCGTCGACCGTCGCGAGCGCCATCGCCTCCGGATCGTTGAGCTCCTTGCGCGCGGCCTCGGAAAACCACTCGCGAAACAGCGCGAAAGGCTCCGAGACGGCCTCGAGGTCACTTGACGTTAACTGATCCAAGCCATGATCCCGACAAAGAAGGCGCCGCAGCCGCCGGCGACGTCGAATGAAGGTAAATCTTGCGTCGGCTTCAAGCGAGACATAGCGCCTACCGCCTCAATCCTCAAACGCCGTGTGGGCTCGCCTACCTTGCCCTCGCTTTCGCGGTCGCGCAACTCGCCGGCTGCTCGATCGCGATGCCGTCCTCCCCGCGCGGCGACGATCTTGCGGCGACGACCGATGTGACGGGCTCGATCCGCAGGCCGGGCCCGGAGCTCGCCCGCGGTCTCGAGGCCGAGGATACACGCCGCGCCAAGGCCGCGCTCGCCACAGCACTCGATCCGCAGGGATCGGGCGAGCGGGTGGATTGGGACAATCCGCAGTCTGGCGCCAAGGGTGTGTTCACGCCCGTGGGCCAAGCCTATCCGAGCGACGGCCGGATCTGCCGCGCCTTTCTCGCCGAGATCCTGACGAGCCACAATGAGGAGCGCCTGCAGGGCACGGCCTGCCGCGACAAGAACGCCGAGTGGACGCTGCTCGACGTGAAGCCCTGGAAGAAAGGGTAGCAGCTGGCCGAGCCCTGGCTCACCGCGTTGCGCCCCGGGCCAGGTCGCCCCATTTTAAGTCCACCCCGTTGCGTGAGAGGGCAAATGCGACAAGCGTTAGCGGTTTACGATCCTCCCCCTCCCCATTGGGTGGGCGACGGTTTTTTCGTGCGGAGCCTGCTGTCACCTCATGAGCAAGGACAGAGCGCAAGCCCATTCCTGTTGCTCGACTATGCGGCGCCGAGGCATTTCGAGCCGACGACGCAACGGCGCGGCGTCGGGGAGCACCCGCATCGCGGCTTCGAGACCGTCACGATCGTCTATAGCGGCGAGGTCGCGCATCGCAATTCGACCGGCTCCGGCGGGGAAATCGGCCCCGGCGACGTGCAATGGATGACGGCGGGCGCGGGCGTTCTCCATGAGGAGTTCCATTCGCAGGCGTTCGCAAAGAGCGGCGGCGAGATGGAGATGGCCCAACTCTGGGTCAACCTGCCGGCAAGGCACAAATCGACGAAGCCGCGCTATCAGACGCTTTCGAGGGCCGAGATTCCGACAGTCGAGCTGCCGGACGGCGCCGGCGCGCTGCGCGTCATCGCCGGCGCTTACGGCGGCGTGAAGGGTCCGGCGCAAACCTTCACGGAGCTCAGCGTGCTCGACGTGCGGATCGTCGCCAGCAAGCGCGCGGTCTTCGACGTCCCCGAGGGCCACACGGTATCGGTTCTTCTGCGCAAGGGCGCCGTGACGCTCGGCGATGGAGGGCGCCTGGGCCCCGGCCAAGTCGCGACGCTCAGCCGTGAGGGCGGTCCGATCGAAATCGATGCGGAGCAAAATTCCGAGCTGCTGCTGCTCACCGGCATGCCGCTCGAAGAGCCGATCGCCGCCTACGGCCCCTTCGTGATGAACACGGAAGCCGAAATTCGCGAGGCGCTCGCGGATTTTCGAGCTGGGCGTTTTGGCGGGATGTCGGTGTGAAGCCCACGCGCGACTTTAGTCGTTGCGGGGATTGAGGAGGGGGTTCCGCGCGTTTCGCGCGGAGGCGCAATCGGGGCGTGGCCAAGATCGTGGGCGCCATCGACGAAACTTCCCTTCGATCGGAATTTGCGGAAAGGCTGCAAGCGAACGTCAATTCATGAGAGGCGGTCGCGTCCTCGATCCGACAAAATCCGAGGCTGAAGTAAAAAGCCTCTGCGGCGGAGTTGTCGGTTCTCACGCGCAGGCTGTGGAAGTGCGTGTGCGCTTTCGAAACGAGCGCTTCGACGAGCCTCGCGCCGAGCCCCCGGCGCCGGAACGGCGCGCTGACGTAAAGACGTGTAAGCGTCCGACTTTGCGCGAAGCGCAATAGGGCTCGATGCTGAGGCCGCCGACCGCGACGAGGCGACCGCCATCGAAAGCGCCGAGCAAGCATTCGCGGGGCTTATCAAAGCAATTGAGGCCGGTGCGCCAGTCCGAGAGCAAGCGCAGGACGAAATTGAAGCCTTCCTGGCGCGCCTGGGCTTCGAGCTCCTCGACGTCGTTCGGTAATACCGAGAGTTGGGAAAGGTGAAGAGTGTCCGACATGGAGAGAGGTTACCGATTTTCGCCGCTCAATCTCACAGTCCCGACGCGGGCCGCTTCTCGCGCACGCCCTTCGTTAAAAACTTGCCGGCTTCGATCCGCGCGCCCTTCGTTCCGGCGCGGCGGCCTTCGCCCGTTGCGCCCGTGCCTTTCGGCTGCCAGCTCGGCACGAGCTTATGCTTGCCGGGCCCGATGAGGTCGGCGCGGCCCATGGCCTTGAGCGCCTCGCGCAGCATGGGCCAGTTCTCGGGGTCGTGATAGCGCAGGAACGCCTTGTGCAGTCGGCGCTGCCGCAGGCCTTTGACCGCTTCGACCTTTTCCGACGCGCCATGACGCACGGGCTTCAGCGGGTTGACGCCCGAATGATACATCGCGGTCGCGAGCGCCATGGGTGAGGGCAAGAACGTCTGCACCTGATCGGCGCGATATTTGTTGCGCTTGAGCCACAGCGCCAGATTCATCATGTCCTCGTCGCGCGTGCCGGGATGCGCGGCGATGAAATAGGGGATGAGGAAATATTCCTTGCCCGCGGCCCGCGCCGCCGCGTCGAAGAGCTGTTTGAAACGGTCATAGGCGCCGATGCCGGGCTTCATCATCTTCGACAGCGGCCCGGCCTCCGTGTGCTCGGGAGCGATCTTCAGATAGCCGCCGACGTGATGCTCGACGAGCTCCTTCACATAGGCGGGACTCTTCACCGCAAGGTCGTAACGCACGCCCGAGGCCACCATCACCTTTTTCACGCCGGGAATCGCCCGCGCTTTGCGGTAGAGCGAGATCAGCGCCTCATGGCTCGTATTGAGGTTCTTGCAAATGTCCGGATAGACGCAGGAAAGGCGGCGGCAGACGGCCTCGGTCTCGCGGTCCCTGCAGGCCATGCGGTACATGTTGGCGGTCGGACCGCCGATGTCGGAGATGATCCCCGTGAAGCCTTCCGTCTTGTCGCGGATCGTCTCGATCTCGCGCAGGATCGAGCCTTCCGAGCGCGACTGAATGATGCGGCCCTCATGCTCGGTGATCGAGCAGAAGGAGCAGCCGCCAAAGCAGCCGCGCATGATCGTCACCGAGTGCCGGATCATCTCCCACGCGGGGATTTTTGCGCCGGCGTATGAAGGATGCGGCGCGCGCGCAAAAGGAAGCTCATAGACGCCGTCCATTTCGGCGCTCGTTAAGGGAATCGGCGGCGCGGTGAGCCAGACGTCCTTTGCGCCATGGCGCTGCGTCAGGGGTCGCGCGTTGCCGGGGTTGCTCTCCTTGTGCAGCACGCGAGAGGCGCGCCCATAGGCCTCGGGATCGTTTGCGACCTGCTCATAGGCGGGGAGCCTCACGACAATGTTCTCAGCCTTCCCGCTGCGGCCTTCCTCGGCGGAGTCGAGATCGTCGGCGTGCGCCTCGCTCCAGCCTTCGGGCGCGCCGTTACGCAGGAAGGCGACGCCGCGCAGGTCCGAGAAGTCCTGATCGATCCCTCTTTTCGCGATCCGATGCGCGACCTCGACCAAGGCCCGCTCGGCGTTGCCGTAGAGCAACAGATCGGCCTTGGCGTCGAGCAGGATCGAGCGGCGCACCTTGTCGGACCAATAGTCGTAATGCGCGATGCGTCTCAGCGACGCCTCTATGCCGCCGAGCACGATGGGCGCGTCGGGATAGGCCTCGCGCGCCCGCTGCGCATAGACGATCGTCGCGCGGTCGGGCCGCTTTCCGCCCTCGCCGTTCGGCGTGTAGGAGTCGTTGTGTCTGAGCCTCCGGTCGGCTGTGTAGCGGTTGACCATCGAGTCCATGTTGCCGCTGGTCACGCCGAAGAAGAGATTGGGCTTGCCGAGCGCGGTGAAGGCTTGCGCGTCGCGCCATTCGGGCTGCGCAATGATCCCCACGCGAAATCCCTGCGCCTCGAGGAGCCGACCGACGATCGCCATGCCGAAGCTCGGATGGTCGATATAGGCGTCGCCGGTGACGAGGATCACGTCGCAGCTGTGCCAGCCGAGCCCCTCCATCTCGGCGCGCGTCATCGGCAGAAAGGGCGCGACGCCAAAGCGATGCGCCCAATGCTTGCGGTAGGAGAAAAGGGGCTTGGCGATCGGGAGCGCCGGGGTGTGCCTCATGCGGCGGCTGGGGCGAGAGGAAGACAGGGGCCGCTCGCGACCCGTCTGGGCCTGCGGCGCGAGCGCCCCTTCTAGCATGAAATGTTCAGCCTCTGCACCCGGATTTGCGGGGGCGGCGACGCGCTCTATTCGAGCCCATCAGCGTTGGCTTGCCCGTGTAATCAATTGCGGGCAATATCCGCCCGGCCGGCCACGCTGGCGCGTTCGGGCTCGCGCCCTGAGCGGAATTTTCGAGCGAGAGATTAAGAGGGCGTCATGAACACTCCTGCGGCGAGCACGCCGATCCAATATCTCGATCGCGCCACCGGCGCGCTGCGCGACCTCGGCATCAACCCGCCCAAGGCGGACTTCACGCCGATCAACGTGCTGCTCGACAAGATCACCGACCTCGACAAGGATCGCGTCGCCGTCATCGCCCGGACACTCTCGCAGACTGAGGTCTTCAACGAGGTCGTGCGCGACCAGACGCAGGCGATGGATATCGGTCGGCGCTATGAAGACATCGCCAAGGCCTTCAATTCGATCCGCGACGACTCGAAGGCGATGGTCGACCAGCTTGCCGACGGCAAGATCGACATTTTCGAGCGAGTCGCGAACATCTGGATGAAGATCGCCCGCGGCGACATCGCCTCGCGCTTCGAGGAAATCCGCTCGACCTATCTCGCGGTGACGAAGTCCACGAAGGATCAGATCGAGCGCGAGGCTAAGATTCTGCAAGCCTATCAGGATTTTCGCGGCGCTTTGAAACAGGCCGAGGTGCTGGCGCTCGAGGTGCTGAAGGAGGCCGAAAGCAAGCTCGAGGCCGCCAAGGGCGAGCTCGCCAAGGCCGCCGACGCGCTCGCGCAATACAAAGGCGAGGATTTGGCCGAGCGCGCGAGATTCGAGCTCGCCCGCGACGAGAAGCTGCGCGCGGTGCAGGACGAGGACAAGCGCTATCAGATCGCCAAGGACCTCTCCGACAATCTGACCATCGGCTACAATACGTCGGAAGTCATCATGGCGCGGCTCAATCAGACGACGAGCGCCAAGGAGCGGGTCTATGCGCAGGCCGTGAGCTTCTTCGCGACCAATGACTCGGTGCTGACGGCGCTCAAGGCCTCTTTCACCGGGCTCGCCGGGCTACACGAATCGACGCAGACGCTCGAGACGATGAAAGAGGGCGTGTCGCGCAGCATCGAGGTGCTCTCAGAGCTCGGCGACAAGGTGCAGGAGGCGGCGCTGCGCGCCGGCTATGGGCCGACAATCCGCTCCGACGCGGTCGTCAAGCTCGTCGACTCGATCACCAATTTCCAGGAGAAGACCTTCGGCATCGTGCAGGAGATGCGCAAGCTCTCCACCCAGAACGCGAAGGAGATCGAGGCCGCGGTCGAGGAGGGGCGCAAGCGCGTGGAGAAGCTGATCCTCGAAGGCAAGAACTACGGCGTCAATGTCTGACGCGGTCGCCGCCGGGCAAAACCCCAAGCTCGATGATCTGATGTTGGCGATGGACGTCGTCGACACGCTGCGGCATGACCAGCGCGTCGTCGAGCAGGAGCTTTCGGCGAGCCTTTCCGATGAGGCGCTCATCGAGCGCCTGCGCGAGATTTACAAGGGCCAGGGGATCGAAGTCTCCGATCAGGTGCTGCAGGAGGGCGTGAAGGCGCTGCGCGAGAAGCGCTTCTCCTATAAGCCTCCAGCGTCCGGGCTCGCGAGATCGCTCGCGTTGATGTGGATCGACCGGGCGCGCTATGGCGCCATTCTCGCGGGCGTGCTGGCGATCCTTGCGATCATCGGGGCGGGTCACTACTTCCTCGTCACGAAGCCGCAAGAGGAGGCGCGCGCAAGGGAGCAGCAGGAACTCACCGTCACGCTGCCGAAGTCGCTCGACGACGGTTTCGCGGAGGTGATCCGCGAGTTGAAGGTCGAGCAGGCGAACAAGGCGGCGGCGCAGATACTTTCCGACGGCAAGGCGGCGCTGGCCCGCGGCGACCTTGTCGGCGCCCGCAAGGACGTCTCGGACATGGACGCGCTGCTGAACGAGCTGCGCGCCGTCTATGTGCTGCGCATCATTAACCGGCGCGGGGAGGCGAGCGGCGTCTGGCGCCGGCCGCCCAATAACCCGCAAGGCCGCAACGACTATCTGATCGTCGAGGCGGTCACCCCGGAGGGAACGGTTCTGCAGCGCAAGATCTTGAACGAAGAGACGAACGAGCTGACCAAGGTCGACAAATGGGGCGTGCGCGTCAGTCGCGAAACTTATGAGCGCGTCGCCGCCGAGAAGCGGCAGACCGGCATCATCGAGAGCAATATCGTGGCGAAAAAAGAGCGCGGCCATCTCGATCTCGATTATGTCATCCCGGTCGTCGGCGGCACGATAACCAAATGGTGAGGCGCGAGAATGCTTTCGGGCTTTGAGGCGCAGCAATCGATCGATCAGGTCTATGCGCAGCTGCGCAATGAGGAGGCGCGTCTCGACGCCGGGCTGCGCTCGGCCTCCGAAGACGCCGCGCGGCTGCGCCAGGAGCGCCTCAATCAGCTGAAGGCGCTGGCGGAGCTGAAGTTCAAGCGCCTGCAGAGCGGCGCGCTCGTCAGAGACCTCGACGCTGCGGAACAGCGCGTCAAGGAGTTGCTCGACCGCGCGCGCGCCGAGATCGACGCGGCGGCCCGGCGGCGCGACAATGCCCATCAGGCGATCCTCTCGGCCGAGGCGGCGCGCAATGAGTGCTCGTCGGCTCTAGAGGCGGCAGTCAGCGCGCTCAAGGCTTTCGAGGCGGACGTCGCCACCCGCTACGCCGCCGACGCCGATTGGCTCGCTTTGAACTCCGGCTTGGAGGCGGCGCAAAAGACGCACGACGAGGCGGAAAAGAAGACGAAACAGGCCGAGGACGACCGCGAGAAGAAGAAGCTTCCTTACGAAGGCGACCGGCTTTTTCTGTATCTGTGGCGGCGCAAGCTCGGCGCCTCCGAATACGCCTCGGGCTTTTTCGTTCGCTTCGTCGACGAATGGATCGCGAGACTTATCAATTATCGCGAGGCGCGCGCCAATTACGCGATGTTGAACGAGATCCCGGCGAGGCTGCGGGCGCATGTCGAGGGATTGGCCGCGGCGCTGGAAGCCGCAAAGGCAAGGCTCGCCGCTTTCCAGCAGCAGAAGATCGCGGCCGCCGGCGGCGTTCCCTTGCAGCAGAAGGCCGTTGACGCCAAGGCGGCGCTCGACGCGGCCGAAGCCGAGGTCTCACGTGCTCATCAGGCTTTCAACGCCGCAGAGGAGCAATATCGGAGTGTCGCCGACAACGGCCAAAAGGGCGTCTATGCTCAGGCGATTGATCTCATGGTCGAGAACGACTCACGCGACGATATCGCCACGCTGTTTCGCGAGGCGGCGCGCACGAAGACCGCCGAGGACCGCGCGATCGTCGAGAAGATCGATCAATTGACCAAGGGAATCGCAAGCGCCGACCGGCAGGTCGCGCAACTGCGCGGCAGCCTCGCCGAAGTCTCGAAGAAACGCGCCGAGATCGAGCGTGCGCGCGCCGAGTTCCTGCAGCGCGGCTACAATTATCCGGGCGGCGGTTTCGGAAACGAAGCCGCGATCCACGACGTGCTCGGCGGCATATTGCAGGGCGTCATCAAGGGCGCGGTGCTTGGCCAGGTTCTGCAACAGGGCTATCGCGGCCCCCGGCCGGGCTGGGGTCCGCGCGACGACGGTTGGGGGCCGCCTTCCGGCTGGGGCGGCGGCCGTGCGTCGGGACCGGTCTTCCCAGGAGGCTTCGACGACGGTCCCTCCGTCGGCGGCGGTGGGGACGATTTCTCGACGGGCGGCTCGTTTTAGCATTGGCTTTGCCGCTTACTCGGCGACCCGCGGACCCTCCGCCAGCGCCGCGTCGAGCGCCGACGCCGCGGGTTCGACGACACTCGCATCGCGCGTGAAGATCAGCACGCAGCGCGCCTTTTTGCCGGGATAAAGCTGAACCGCCGCGGCGCGGTAGATCGCGAGCTGGCGCAACTCTGAGGGCAGGGGGTCCGTGCGGGGACGCCCGGTCTTGAAATCGGCGATCAGGATTTCGTCTTCAGTGACGGCGAAACGATCGATGCGCCCGACGATCTCGCGTGCGCCTTGCGGCGTTTCAATCCGCGCGACGATGTCCACCTCGGCGAGAGACTGACCGCCGAACAGCGGCGCGAGCGAAGGGCTTTCGATGACATGCAGCGCCGCGCGCGCCGCCTCCCCAAGGCGCGCCTCGTCCAGGCCGGGCGCACGCAACGCGAGGAAGCGCATGGCGGCAGGAAGCCTTTCCTCGGGCGCGAGCTGCGGCAGATGCTGCAGCATGGCGTGAATGAGTTTCCCCAAGAGCAGCGCTTCGGCCTCCCGCCGCGAGGCGGCGTCGGCGGAGAAGGACACAGCTTCGTCGGCGCCGGCGAGCGAGCTCGACGGCCGCAACGGCGGCTCAGCCGCGCGTTCTTGCGGTGCGGGAGTCTGCGCGAAGGCGGGCAGAGCAACGCGCTCGGGCGCGGGGCGCGGGGCGTCGCGTTTGCGCGCGGCGGGCGTATCGCGGCTGCGTAAGATGCGTCGCTCCGCATCGAACGGATCGGGCAGCTCCTCGAGCCGATCCGCGAGCGCCGCGCGGATCATCGCGTGCCAGCAGCCCTCCGCCGGCCCGCGCTCGCCGTGAAAGCCCGTGACATAGAGCCGCTCCTCGGCGCGTGTGAGCGCGACATAGAGCAGTCGGCGGTGCTCGTCTTGCGCGGCGGCCTGTTGTTGTGCTCTGGCCTTCGCCGCCGCGGGCGGGTCCTCCTTCGCACGCGGCGACCAGATCAGGCTCGCAGGGCCCGAAAGATCCTCGAGCGCGAAGATTTTCGGGTCGAACCGCGCGCTGGGAGCGCCACAGCAGTCCGGCAGGAAGACGATCTTTGCTTCCAGCCCCTTGGCCGCATGCACCGTCATCACGCGCACGGTGCCGCCCGCAGCCTCCATGTCGCGCTTGATCGAGATGTCGAGCGTCGCGATCTTTGAGAGAAATCCAACGAGCCCGGTGGCCTCGTCGCGTTCGAAGGTCAGCGCGAGGCGCAGGAATTCATCGATCGCGTCATTGGCCTCGAGCCCCAGCCGCGACACGAGGCGCCTGCGCCCGCCTCCCGCGCCCAGCGCACGTGAAAAAAAGTCGAAGGGCGAAAGAGTCGCCGCCGCATGCCGCCATTCGTTGATCTGGCGCGCCGCCTCCCGATGCCGGACTTGAGGAGATTGATGCAGCGCATCGATGAGCGCGCCGTCGCGGCGGGGAGCAATCGCGATCAGATCATCATCGTCGAGCCCGAGAAGCGGAGACTTCAAGAGCGTCGCCAAAGTCAGATCGTCCTGTGGCAGCAGCGCCGCGCCGCCGAGCGTGCAAAGGTCCATCGCCGCGATGTGGGACGCGAGGTCGAGACGATCGGCGCCCGCGACCGGAATATGTTCTTCCTTCAAGGCGCGGATGACCGACTCGAAAAACGCGTCGCGCTTGCGCACGAGAATGAGGATATCGCGGGGCTCGATTGGCCGAGGCCCCGTCTCGCCCTCGACCCATGCGCCCTCCGCCTCGCTTAGCAGACCTTTCGCCTTGCGCGCCACCTTGCGCGCGCAGAGCGCGGCGGGATCGTTTTCCGAGACATAATCCATCGGCAGGCGCCAATCGGACGAGGTCTCCTGCTTTTCGGGGCCGATCGGCTCCCAGATTTCGACGAGACCGGGCGCGTCGCTCTTCCAGGCGCTATGCTGCGGCGCAGGTTCTTCAGGGTCGGAAGAGAGACCGCGCCGATTGTCCGCGAAGGCGAAGATCGTGTCGACGGCTTTGAGAATTTCTGGCGACGAGCGGAAGGACAGCGTGAGCGGCACGCGCGCGAAGCGAAGCCCCACCTCGTTGAAGCGGCGTTCAAACTCGCGCCGCATCGCCTCGAATTTGTCGGGCGCGGCGCCTTGGAAGGAGAAGATCGACTGCTTCTCGTCGCCGACCGCAAAAAGCGTGCGGCGTCGCGAGGGCTTCTGCTCCTGCGCAAACTCCCTGGCTAGCGCAGCCAGAATTTCCCATTGCTCGCTGCTCGTGTCCTGCGCCTCGTCGAGCAATATATGGCCGATCTGATGGTCGATCTTATAGAGCACCCAGGAGGGGTTGGAGCGCTGCAGCAAATCGCGCGTGCGGATGATGAGATCGTCGAAATCCAGGAGGCCGCGTCCGAGCTTGAGCTCCTCGAAGGCGGCGGCGACCTCACCGCCAAGTTGCGCCAGCGCCAGCGAACGCTCGAATGCGCGCCCGGCGTTTCGCTTCTCGAGCCGCGACGCGACACGGTCGCGCTCTGCCTCCATCAGCTCCAATAGCTCGGGATCGCACTCATAGAGTCCCTTGGTGATGATCTTTGTGCTGCCGACGCCGCGCGGCTCCAACTTCTGCGTCAGGAAGACGAGAAGATAGTCGTCGAGCGCCGCAACATCCGGCGCGAGCGCGATGGCCTTGTCGAGTTGCTCGGCGAGCTTGACGTCATTGGTGCTACCCCGACGCAGCCTCTTAGCGATGTTGGGCCAGGAATCGATAGGCAGTCCGCCTTCGAGCATTTCGGTCTCGATCGAGGCCAGCGACTCACCCTCTTCGAGGTCGAGCCTGCGGCGCAAAGCCTTCACGCCCGCTTCGCTTGCGGACTCGCTGAGCCGGGCGCGGTTTTTGAGCAGTTCCCCGATCAGCTCGTCAAAGTCCTTTCCATTCGTCTCGCGCGCGACGTGACGCGCCGCCTCCAGCAAGCCGCCGCCCTCGCGCAAGGCGCGGGTCAGCGTCTCGCGCCTTGCGCGCGAAAGGAGTTCGCCGCGCTCGAGATCGTCCAGCACGCGGAAACCCGCTGGCGCATTCGCCTCGAAAGGAAAGCAATGCAAAAGTCGCTCACAGAAGGCGTGGATGGTTTGTACCTTCAGGCCGCCTGGCGTCTCGACGGCGCGCGCAAAAAGCTTTCTCGCGAAGTCGCGCGTCGTGGCGTCGAGCGTCGGACCTGCGAGCGCAACGACCTCCAGGTCAAGCGCGGCGTCGTCGAGAACGGCCCAATTGGCGAGCAGCGCGTGAATGCGCGTCGCCATATTCGCCGCGGCCGCCTTCGTGTAGGTGAGGCAGAGAATGCGCGAGGGCGGAACGCCTTCGAGCAGCAGCCGCACGACGCGCTGCGTCAGAACATGCGTCTTTCCCGAGCCCGCATGCGCCGAGACCCAGGCGGAAAGCTCGGGGTCGGACGCGCGCGCCTGCGCCTCCTGCGTCGCCAGCGGAATGGGGCGCCGGCTCATGTCTCGTCTCCGCCGTCGCGCGACCATTCCTTGACGCGGGCGAGGTGATCATAGTCGCCTTCTTGGGCGGAGAGCGCGACGAAGGGACGGGAAGGATAGGAGCGGCCCGGATCGCGGAATTGCTCGAGGAGCGCCTCGAGCTCATCGCGATGCTTCGTGACAAGGTCGCTGAAGCTCATCCCATTCTTCGGCTTGATCCATCGCGCCCCGCCGTCCGCGCGCACGCGCACATAAGCGGCGCCTTCGACCGCATGGCGGCCGACGCGGCTGAAGGCTCCGGCTTCGAGCATGCCAGCCTCCAAGGTCAGTTGCGGCGCGAAGCCCACATGCACCTGCTTGTCGCTCGGCGGATCGCCGGTCTTGTAGTCGAAGAGGAAGGCGGCGCCTTTCGCGTCGATCTCGATACGGTCGGCGACGGCCGTCAGATGGAAGGTGGAGCCGTCATGGAGCGATAGACGCCATTCGCCCTTCTCTTCGACGTAGATTTCCTGCGCGGTCGCCCGCCGGAGCCGCTCAAATCGCAGCATCTGGCGTAGACCTTCGACGAGGCGCGGCCAGCGGAATGCGAAAAAATCGGGATCAGTTAGGAAAGGAGCGAACTTCTCTCTCGCTCGCGCCAAAAGACGGTCCTCTGCGCCGTCGCCGAGAGGGCCATGCGGTTCGGCTTGCACGAATTCGGCGAGCGTTTCATGCACGGCCACGCCAATTTCACGCGCGCCTTTTTCGTAGCCGAAGGGCTGCAGTGGCGTGAGCCTCAATATGCGTTCCGCGTAAAGCGCATAAGGGTCGCGCCGAAGCCTTTCGATGCGCGTGACGCTAAGCCGCGTCGGATGCAGGTCAAGCGGCGGCCTCGGCTCCGGCCGTTTGCAGGCCGCGATCGTCTCGGGCCTGTCGAGCGCCTTGGCGGTGGCGAGCATGCGCTCGCCGCGCTCTTTGCAGGATGCGAAGGCGTCGCCAGCGAGCGCCTCGAGCCGCGTCAGAAAGCGTGAGGCGACGGTCGGCGATCCGTCGCGCTTCATGGCGCGGCTAAGCACGACTTGGGGGGCCCCCAGCGCCATCTCGAAGTCATGCGCGCTCTGGCCGATGCGCCGCTCCGGCGGAGTTAGACCCAGCGCCTTGCGCATCGCGCGGTTGAGGAAGGCGCCCGTTTCCGCCTGCGGGGGCCAGACGCCTTCGTCGAGCCCGGAGAGCAACACGAGATCGGCTTGCATGAGCCGCGCCTCGAGGGGCCCGAGAACCTTCAACCGCGGATGGGCGCGGCGCGGACCGCGGACCGTGGTCTCGAAAAGTAACGCGTCGAGGAAGGCGGCGAACCCCCTAGCGTCGAATGCGAGGCTTTCACCGGCGTCGCTCCTGAGGCGCTCGAAGATCGCAAGCAGCTCTTCGGCGCCTTCCATATCGCCCTTTTCATCGCTTTCGGTGGCGGCTTCCAGCGCGCGCGTCAGCGCCTCGACGCGCGCAGAAAGCTTCGCCTTGTGAGGGATGGCGGCGATCGGCGCCAGTGCGGCGTCAAGTCGCTCAAGAAGATCCTCGATGGCTTCCCATTCCGACTCGCTCAGGCGTTTCGTCAGCGGATAGGCGTCGCGCTCGGCAGCCATGGCTTTCGCGCCGACTGCTCTTGTCGCGAAGCTCTCGCCATTCTCAGGAACGACGCGCAAGACGGCGATTTCAGCAGAAGGAAGAAGCACATCGATCGCTGCGCGTGCAAGGCCGAGGCGTGTTTGCGGATGGGAAAGGATCGCGGCGGCCTCGAGGCAGGAGGCGCCATCCTCGGTGACGGCGGCGAGGCGTCGCGCGAGCGAGCCGAAGGCTGTGGTGGCGAGCGGCGCGCCCCCGGAATCGTCCACCTTAATCCCGAAACGCGCGAGCTCGGCGCAAACCCGGCGCGCCGCCTGGCGATCCGGCGTGATCAGCGCAGCCGTCCGGTCCTCGGCCTCCAGCGCCTCGCGCATGAAGAGCGCCAGCGTCAGCGCCTCCGCGCTTTCATCGGGAGCTTCGACGAGGCTCACGCCCTGCAACGCCGCGGCAAACTCGCCGTGGAAGCTGGCGCGAAAGCCGCGCCACATTTGCGTCGTATCAGCTGGGCGGAGCGCCTGCGAGACAAAGCGTCGTCGTGCCTCCAGCGCGGCAGGCGCGCGATCTAGCGCTTGCGCCGCCGCCCGGTCGACGCCGATTTGGCGCAGCAGACGCTTGAGCATCGATTGCGGATGCGTGAAGGCGGGCTCACCGCTGTCGCCGATCGCATCGCCGATATGGCGCCAGCCATCCTCGTCGAGATCCTGATCGAGGCCAGGCAAAACCACGGCGCCGCGCGGCTTCTGCGCGATGGCGGCGAGAAGGCGTGCGGTCGTCGGATTGGATCCGGTCGAGCCCAGCGCGATGACCGGATCGTTCATTACGTCGTCGCGGATCCTCTCGATTTGCGCTTCGAGCAGCGCCTTGTCGCGCGTTGAGCGGTCGACGACGCCTCGCTCGGCGAGCGCCGCCGGCCACTGACGCAGAGCGATCGCCAAAAAGTCGCGCGTGATCGCCCAGTAGCGGTCAAATGACTCGTCTGCGCAGCCGAGGACGGCCTCGGGCTCGACTCCCTCGATGACGAATTCGTCGATCAACGCCCCGAGCTCTTTGGCGAGGGCGCAGGCGTTCGCCGCGCTCGGGGCGATGAGGATCGGTGCGGCGAGACCGGCGCTATCCGGCGAGACGACCGCGCCTTTGAGCGCGCGAGTCCAGGCGACAATCAGTCCGGCGAGCGCCAAGCGGCGCTCGATCTCATCGATCGTCGGCGCCCAATCGTCAAAGGACGCGTCGGAAAGGAGCGTGGCGCTCTCGATCTCATCCAGCGCGCCGAGCGGAAGGATGCGGGGCAGCAGGGCCGCAGGTCGATCAAGTTTCTGCGCGAATTCGACGGCGAGCGCGCGCGCCGCCCTGCGCGTCGGCGTGAAGATCGAGATGCGGGCGAGATCGAGGGGCGCAATCGCTTGCGAGACGCCTTCGACGATTTTCCCGTCAAGCAGCGCCGCTACAAAGGTCGAAAGGAAGGGGACGCCCGGCGCAATCGTGAAGACCCTTTGCGTCATCGCAAGACCGGGGCTCAATATAGAGCCGCGCGCAAGGAGCGCTCGGCTTCTTCTATCGCGGCGATGCAGCCGACATGCATCCAGAGTCCTCGCGACGGCAGACCGAAAAGGCGTTCTCGTCGAGCGGCTTCGAAAAAGAACGGCGATAATTTGAAGACCTCTTCCGATGCATTTTCAAACAGCTGAGGCGACAATATGCCGACGCCTGTGTAGACATAGTGGCGTCGCCCCGCCGGCTGGGAGAGGCGCCCCGCGGCGTCGATCTCGAAATCTCCGCTCCAGTCGACGCCAAGGCTTTTGTCGGTTTCAGCGAGCAGCAGCGCTGCATCCATTCTCTCGGGATCGTAGTAGCGCGCCAGCGCTTGAATGTTGCTCGCGCCTTCCTCGCGCCAGAAAGCGTCTGTGTTGCAAATGAAGAACGGCGCGGTTCCGAGCGTCGGCAGCGCCTTTTTGATTCCGCCACCCTGATCGAGTAGCTTGGCGCGTTCGTCCGATATGACGATCCGCGGCGACTGGCGATTGGAGAGATGGGCGATGATCTGCTCCCCGAGATGATGCACGTTGACGACGGCCTGTGTGACGCCTGCGGCGGCGAGCTGATCCAGCACACGGTCGAGAATCGCCTGTCCCCCGACGTTGACCAGAGGCTTCGGCGTCGTCTCGGTCAGCGGTCGCATTCGGGTCCCAAGGCCCGCGGCGAAGACCATCGCCCAGCGGGGAGGGGCCTCAGGCGACGAAGACATTGGGGAGGTGGGTGGCATACCAGCGCGCTATGTCGTCGAGGGCGGGATGACGCAGGCTTTTCGTCAAATAGCGTTGGACGCGCGGCATGTGAGCGAGATATTGCGGCTTGCCGTCGCGCTGATCCAGTCTGGCGAAGATGCCCAGAACTTTCGTCGCGCGCTGCGCCCCGAGGATCGCGTAGGCTCTGGTGAAGCCCGTCATCTCGAAGCTTCGATCGAGCTCTCGGCGTTTTCTCGCATAGGAGGCGATCAGGCGGAGCTCCAATTCGTCGGGCACGTCGACCCGCGCGTCCTGGGTAAGCGAAACCACGTCATAGGCCGGGTGCCCCATGACGCAGTCCTGAAAATCGATGACGCCCAAGCGCTGCACCCCCTCGCGCTCGGGAAGCCACAGCAGGTTCGGGGAGTGGAAGTCGCGCAGCGTCCAGGTTGGTTCGGCGGCGCAGCACTCCGTCAGAACCGTCCGCCAGAGCTTGATGAAGACGGCGCGCGCTCCCGACGGCACGATGATCCTGGCGACTCGGTCCACGTACCAGTCGAGAAGCAGCTCCACCTCGATGAGCAGCGCGTCGATGTCATAGGGCGGGATCCGGTAGGTTCCGCCCTCCGACAGGGTCAATGTGCTAGCGAGCTTACGCGAATGCAAAAGAGCAAGCGCCTCAACCGCCTGGTCGTAGCGTTCGGGAATGGGACCGTTTGCGTCGACAAGGCCTTGGGGCCCGAGATCCTCGACGATGGCGAGGCCGGCGTCGAGGTCGCGAGCGATGACCTTCGGCGCCGAAAAGCCCTGCGTCGCGAGACCTTCGGCGATCGCGACGAAGGCCCTGATGTTCTCGGCGAGCCGCGCGATCGCGCTGTAGGACCTGCCGAAGCGGATGGGCGGCCCGTCCGACCGAGCTGGCGAGATCATCAGTATGGCGCGCTCGCCGTCGGGCTTCGTTAGCGTCTCGTAGGATCTCGATGAGGCGTCGCCTTGCAGGAAGGCGCGCCGTGCATCGTCCCAGCCAGCCTGCCGCAAAAACTCGCGCAGGGATTTGAAAGATTCGAGGCGCTTCGCGAAGGCGCCGTGACCGGCAATAGTCACGATGCGCGCGTCGGGCCCGATCTCGCTCGCATAGTTCAGCGCCACGTCGAGATGGTCCGTGTCCATGATCTCCTGGGAGCGCTCCGGCCATTCGACGATGACGATCGCATCCTGCACGACGTCCTCCCATCCGAGCTCGGCGAGCTCACGGACGGCTTCGATGCGATAGAAATCGGCATGCACGATCTTCCCGAAGTCGCCCTCGTACACTTGCATCAGCGTGAAGCTGGGACTGGGCGCCTCGATCTCCGGATCTCTGGCTATGGCGCGGATGAGCGCACGGGCGAAGGCGGTCTTTCCGACGCCGAGCTCGCCGCTCAAAGCGACGACGTCGCCAGCTCTGAGCAGGGAGGCGAGATCCGCGGCGAGCGCGACGGTCGCCGCCTCGCTGTCCGCCTCGATACGCCAGCCGCTATTCGTGGCGTCATCCTTCATTGCGACTCGCTTCGCGCCGTCAGGTCGATTTCACCGGCGCAGCTCGCGAAGACGCAAGTGACCACGAGACCTTCGCCAGCGGCGAAATCGACCTGCATTCTGCCCCCATTGGCTTCGATAAAACCCCGCGCCTCGCTCTGCAGCTCTGCGCCGCCTGCCTGGATCGCATGGCGATGGGACAGCTTGAAGGCGACCTCGCCCTCTCGGCGAAGCGCCGCGAAACTTATGGCTTCTCCCTGCTTGGCGCAAGCGAGCATGTCGCGGAGCAATGTTTCCAGAGCTCTGTGCATTTCTTTCTCGTCGCAAAGGACGCACTCGTCCGTGACCGCCGCAAGGATGCGCAATTTGACGCCCTTGCTTTCCGCTTCATTCTTTAGGGCATCCGCAGCCGCCTCGATGAGGCCCTTCACGGAAACGACGGCGGCTTCCGACGCGGGGGGAGCGTCGACGGCGCGCTTTTCGCCCGGAAAGACGCAGGTCACTGTCGTCCCTTCGCCGAGCGCCAAGTCGACCAGGACCTTGCCGCCATGCAGGTCCATGAAAGCCTTGACAATAGAAAGCCCGAGACCGACGCCGCGGTGACGGGAGCCTGCGGTATGCAACTCAAAGCGGTCGAAGACGCGTTCGAGCACTTCGGGAGGAATGCCGCGCCCATTGTCCACGATCTTGAAGACTACGTCCCCGTCTCTGAGCATTGCCGCGAGGGTAACGGCCTGGCCGGGACGGGAGAAGCCGATCGCGTTCGATAGAAGATTGAACAGAATTTGCCGCACCCGCTTGCTGTCGCCGCGGAAGCTTCCAAGGTCGTCGGCTTCGACGATCCTCAGCTCGATCTGGTTCTCCGCGAGCCGGTCCTGCACGCCCTGGACCGCGCCGCGGATCGCCGCGCGCGGATCGACGTTCTCGATCTCTAGCGCCAGCGCGTCCTCGTCGATCGTCGCGAGATCGAGAATATCGTCGACGATGGCGAGCAGCGCATCCGAGGATTTGCGCATGTATCCAAGATATTCGGACTGGCGGGCGTTGAGCGGTCCCGTCGAGGCCTCGCCGAGCAGATGGACGAAGCCATTGATGTTGGTGAGCGGGGAGCGCAGCTCGTAGCTGACGTGGTGAATGAAGTCGTTGCGCAGCTTCTCGGCGGCGAGTAGCGCCGTATTGCGTTCTGTTAGCGCCCGCTCTACGTTGACGTCGGCGGAGACGTCGACGAAGGTAAGGAAACTCGCGCCTTCCGGGAGCGGCTGCACGGTCAGATCGAGCACGACCCCGTCACTGCGTTCGACACGTCGCGTAAACCCGGCTCTGGACTCGCCCAGTCCCGTGACGACGCAGCGCAGGTCGCGCCAAGTTGGATCGTCCTTAGGGAGCAAGCTGAGGCATCTCTCCGCGATGGTTTCGAAACGCGGCTTCTCTTGAAGAAGGCTCGGCGCAAGTCTCCATAGCGAGGCGAAGGCCGGATTTCCGAATCTCAAGCGACCGTCGGCGCCGAAGACCGCGACGCCTTCGCGCAGCGTTTCGAGCGTCTCCTTTTGCATTCGGTACAGCGCATTGAAGCGCGACTGCAGGTCGTAGCGCTCCGTCATGTCGTCATAGAGATAGGTCACGCCCCTGTCGGGAGTGGGCGTGATCGTGACGCAGATCGTGCGACCGTCGGGCATATGCCAAACGCGTTGAAGCTGCTCGAGCGAGCGATAGGATTCGAGCAGGCGCGCCTTCCAGCCGCGAAAATCGCCCTCATCAGGCAGACGCTGCGCCAGCCTCAGCCGGTCCAGGATTTCGCCGTCCGACGGACGGGTGTCCAGGAAGAGGGGCGAGAGCCGCCAGAGCTTCTCGTATGCCGCGTTGCGGTAGATGAGTTGTTGTGAGCCGTCGAAAATCGCCACTGCGATCGGCAATTGGTCGAGAGTGCGCGCGTGCAAATCCTTTTGCTTTTGGAACTCCGCGCGCAAGTTCAGCATGTCCTGACGATCGAAGGCGATCGCCGCGGCGCCCTTGAAGACGGGCGCCTGAATGACGTAGAGGCGCCGTCTCTCGCCGCCGACGACAGCGGTGATCTCGTCGCTCCAGAGCACGCCCTTCGAACGCGCTTCTGCGGCGGCGAGTCGCGCCGGCTCGTCGAGGAGTTCGGCCTGTCGCTTGACGACGTCCTCGGCGTCCCGCGCCTCGACGGCCTGCACGTAAGCGTTGTTGGCGAAAAGAAGACGGCCGGCGCCGTCGCGCAGCCAGACCGCTGTCGGCAAGGCTTCGAGCAGCGCAAGAAGGCCCTCGCTATAGGCCTCGATCTCGGCGCAACGCTCACGCAGGCTATCGAGCTCGAGCCGCTCGTGCGAAACTTCGCGCACGCGCAGCATGGCGCGTCCGCCAACCGCGCGTCCGTCGGCGTCGTAACGGCGGCCGGAGATGCCGGCGAGCGACAAGTGAAAGGCTTCTCCGCGCTGACGCAGCCTTTCGATACCGCTCTCGAGCGCCTCGGCGGCAGCGGGCGCGAGCCAGGAGTCGAGCGCCAGGATGGCCTGTGCGGAAGAGTTTTCGATGAGGCGTTGCGGAGAGCCTTCAATATCCGGCTCGCCGACCGGACCGTCCCAGGCCAGAAAAACCTGCTGGTCCACCGAAAGAAAGAGTTCCGCGCGATCGCGTTGTGAACGGGTCGCCTCGAGATTTGCGACGAGATTCGCTTCGCGCCGGCGCCAGCGCTTTCTCTCGGCGATGAACACGAGCGCCAGGAAGACCGAAAACAGCGCCAGGCCGAGAGTGAGCGTGGCGCCGTAGATTTCCATGTCGGGAACCAGCTCGGCGAGGGGCTGCGCCTGCGCCCCGCCTACCCAGGCGCAAGCGGAAAGAAGGAAGAATGCCGGCCGCGCTCTTCGAGGGGCGTTCTGAAACGCCGGTCGCGCCTCGATCCGCCAATCGGGTCGGCGCGCGTCTCGCTGAGGGCTCATCCGGCTTCGGTCTCCGAGGTCGTTTGGGGCACGCCTCCACGAAACGCCTTCGCCGCTCACGCTTGCGAGCCTGGAAGCGGGATGATCTCGCCGATAACGGGCTTGACGCAGTCCGCGGAGAACAAAAGGCGATCCCGCAGCCTTCGCCCAGAATCACCCCAATGTAGAACGCGTTTTGAAAAAACGAAATCGCAAATCTCGCGGACCAGCACGTTTTTCGCGGCGGCGCAAAATCGCCTCGAATCGCGCTAATATCGCCGCCATGACCGAAAGCGACGATCTCTTTGGCGCTGCGCCGCGTAAGGGCGCGGCCGGCAAGCCCGCGAAGTCCGGACCTGCGGACTATGACGCCCACTCGATCGAGGTGCTCGAAGGGCTTGAGCCGGTGCGCCGGCGTCCCGGCATGTATATCGGCGGGACGGACGAAGCGGCGATGCATCACCTCTTCGCCGAGGTGCTCGACAATGCGATGGACGAGGCCGTCGCGGGCCACGCCACCTTCATCGCCGTGACCGTGGAGCCGGACGGCTGGCTCACCGTCGCGGATAATGGACGCGGCATTCCCGTCGGCATGCATCCAAAGATGAAGGACAAGACGGCGCTCGAGGTCGTGATGACCATGCTGCACGCGGGCGGCAAGTTCGACTCCGGCGCCTATCAGACGTCCGGCGGATTGCACGGCGTCGGCGTCTCGGTCGTCAACGCGCTCGCCGAGAAGCTCGAGGTGGACGTCGCGATCGACCAGCGCCACTATCGCCAAGAATTCTCACGCGGTGTTCCGCTCGGGCCGCTGCAGAAGCTCGGCAAGGTTCAAAACAAGCGCGGCACGAAGGTGCGTTTCAAGCCGGACCCGCAAATCTTCGGCGCCGGCGCGCATTGGAAGCCGTCGCGGCTCTTCCGCATGTCGCGCTCCAAGGCCTATCTCTTCGGCGGCGTCGAAATCCGGTGGCGCTGCGCCCCCGAGCTTATCGAGCCGGGCTCGAACATTCCGACGGAAGCGGTGTTGCAATTCCCCGCCGGACTCAAGGATTATCTGGCGCGCGAGATCGAGGGCAAGGAGACCGTCACGGAGCAGGCTTTCGCCGGCAAGATCGAGCGCGAAGGCGGGCATGGCTCGATCGAATGGGCGGCGGCCTGGCTCGTCAATGAGGACGGCTTCGTCAACTCCTATTGCAACACGGTTCCGACGCCGGACGGCGGCACGCATGAGGCGGGGTTTCGTCTTGCGCTGCTGCGCGGCCTCAAGGATCACGCCGAGCGGGCGAACCAGTCGCGCCGCGCCAAGGACCTCACCGGCGAAGATGTGATGGGGCAGGCGGCGGCGATGATCTCCGTCTTCATTCGCGAGCCGGAGTTTCAGGGCCAGAACAAGAGCCGGCTCATGAGCGCCGAGGCGCAGCGCGTGGTCGAGAGCGCCGTGCGCGACGCCTTCGACCATTGGCTCGCCGCCGCGCCGCGGCAGGCCGACGCGCTGCTCGAATTCGCGATCACGCGCGCCGACGAGCGCATGCGGCGCCGGGCCGAGAAGGATGTGGCGAGAAAGAGCGCTACGCGCAAATTGCGTCTCCCCGGCAAGCTCGTTGACTGCTCCAATACGACCGCGGTCGGCTCGGAGCTCTTCATCGTCGAGGGCGACTCGGCCGGCGGCTCCGCAAAGGAGGGACGCGACCGCGTCAATCAGGCGATCCTGCCGCTGCGCGGCAAGATTCTCAACGTCGCCTCCGCCACGAAGGATAAGCTCGCGGCCAATCAGCAGTTACAGGATTTGACGCAGGCGCTCGGCTGCGGCGTCGGCGCGCATTTTCGAGAGGAAGAACTGCGCTACGAGAAGGTCATTGTGATGACTGACGCCGACGTCGACGGCGCGCATATCGCATCGCTGCTCATCACCTTCTTCTATCGGCAGATGCCCAAGCTCATCGAGAAGGGACATCTCTATCTCGCCGTGCCGCCGCTCTATAAGCTCACGCAAGGCGCGAAGACCGTCTATGCGCGCGACGACGCGCATATGGAGGAGCTGATGAAGAAGGAGCTCACCGGCAAGGGCAAGGTTGAGGTCTCCCGCTTCAAGGGGCTGGGCGAGATGATGGCCAAGCAGCTCAAGGAGACGACGATGGACCCGAAGCGGCGCACGCTGCTGCGCGTCGTCATCGCTGGCGAGGAAAAGGAAGAGACCGCCGACTGCGTCGAGCGGCTGATGGGCAACAAGCCCGAGGCGCGCTTCGCCTTCATCCAGGAGCACGCGGCCTTTTCGAGCGAGCTGTTGGACGTATGACGCGCCCGAGCGACGAGGTCGTCGGTTTCTATCGGCGTCATGCGAGAAGCTGGGCAGGCGAAGGAACCCGGCAACTCTTCGAGCGCTCCTGGCTCGAACGGTTCAGGTCGCTCCTGCCTCAGGATGGCGCGGTGCTTGATCTTGGCTGCGGCGCTGGTCAGCCGATCGCGCGCTGGTTTGTCGAAGAGGGCTGTCGCGTCACCGGCGTCGATTCCTCGCCCGAGATGATCTCGATGTGCGAGGCAAACTTTCCCCACGGTGATTGGCGCATGACTGACATGCGGACGCTCGCGCTCGGCGCTCGGTTCGACGGAATCCTCGCCTGGGACAGTTTCTTTCATCTGAACCCCGACGACCAGCGCGCGATCTTCGACGTATTCCGCCGCCACGCCGCGCCTAAGGCGGCGCTGATGTTCACGAGCGGCCCCGCGCGTGGCGAAGCCGTTGGGGAGCTCTATGGAGAACCGCTCTATCACGCGAGCCTGAACCCCACCGAATATCGCGCGCTGCAGGATGCGCAAGGCTTTGATGTCATCGCGCATGTTGTCGAGGATCCGGACTGCGGCCAGCATACGATCTGGCTGGCGCGGCTTCGCTGACAGGGTCATTCAGATCGCTGAAACCTCTCGCCCGCCCTTCCCCATTGACCCCCCGGCCTCCCGCGCCTATCCCAGTCCCGCCAGCCGGCCGGATGGCCGCCGCGCTTTCCGCGCGGAGGAAAGTCCGGGCTCCACGGAGACACGGCGCCGGATAACGTCCGGCGGGGGCGACCCCAGGGAAAGCGCCACAGAAAGCAAACCGCCGCGCATCTCGCGCGGCAAGGGTGAAAGGGTGCGGTAAGAGCGCACCGCTCTCGCGGCAACGTGAGAGGCATGGCAAGCCCCGCCGGGAGCAAGACCGAATAGGGGCGACCGAAGGCCTAAAAGCCTTCAACCCGTCTCCGGGCTGTCGCCCGGGTTGGTTGCTCGAGACGGCCGGTGACGGTCGTCCTAGAGGAATGGCCATCGCGCGGGCGCAGGCGACTGCGTCCGCCCTACAGAACCCGGCTTATAGGCCGGCTGGCGCTTCAGATCAGGATGATTTCGTAGAGCAGGAAAGGCTCGTCCACGTACCAGTCGGGCGGGCAGCGGCGAAGCAGCACGCCGCCGTTCTTCTCGATAGCTCGCCGCGAGCCTATGTTTCCTCCCCGCAGCTGATGCGGACGACGCCGAGGCCCATGCCGCGACAAACGTCGAGAGCCAGCCCAAGCTGGCGCGTTCCATAGCCGCGGCGACGCAGGGAAGGGCGCACGCCAAAGCCGATATGACCGCTGAACCGCGCGAGAATTGAAATATCGATGCGGGAGCGGATGCTGATCGCCCCGATGAACCGGCTCTTATCGACAAGCCAGAAACTGTTTGAGGGAACGCTTGGGAATTCGCGATTGCGGTAGTTCACGCGCGTCTGGCCTGAATGGTCGAGCGTGCGGAGATAACGCGTGAAATCCGCCTCGATCAGGTCGATCGCCGTCGAGCCGAGGGGCTCGGAAGCGGTGAAATTGAAGCCTTCTCGCAGCGCTGCCAGATAGCTCTCGCGATAGGCCTCCGTTGGCCGGATCAAAAAGCTGGTCTCTTCCATACGCGACTCCTTTAAAAAAGCTAAACATGCGACGATTAATATTTTGATAACCATCACGATTGCTTTCAATTTACGATGAAAATTTTGCTCATATATTGTCTTATCTCTTTCGCGCCGCCGCACTTGCGCCTGCGTGCTCGAACTGGCGTGGTCCATGCTCCCGCGTTCCGTCCTGTCGCTTCTGTTGCTCGTCGCCTTCGCCGCTGGTGCGGCCAAGGCGGACCCCATGGTCGTCGCCGGGCTTTACGACGGCGAGCCAGACGCTCGCCCGACTCCTTCGCCAGCCGTCGCCGAGGCCGCGCCCGATCTCGGGGGCGGCTTTCTCGAAATGCTGTTTGCCGGCGGGGATGGCCAAGCCGAGCCCGGCCCGCTGCGCCACAGCCCGCCCCCCGGCGCCCAATATGCCTCCGCCGATCCGGGCGCGATCGAGCCGCAGGCGCAAGTCGACCCCGCCTTTCGTCGCGTCGAGGTCGATTATTCGGGCGCCGCGCCGGGCGTGATCGTCATCGATACGTCCGAGCGTTACCTCTATCTGGTCCAGCGCGGGGGCCGGGCCATCCGCTATGGGATCGGGGTCGGGCGGCCGGGCTTCGAGTGGTCGGGCGTCAAGGCGGTGACCCGCAAGGCGGCGTGGCCCGACTGGACGCCGCCACCGCAGATGCTGAAGCGCCGCCCCGATCTGCCGCGCTTCATGCGGGGCGGGCCGGACAATCCGCTTGGCGCGCGCGCGCTTTATCTCGGCTCCTCGCTTTACCGCATCCACGGCACAAACGAGCCCGAGACGATCGGTCAGAACGTCTCCTCCGGCTGCATCCGCATGATGAACGAAGATGTGGAGGACCTCTACGACCGCGTCCGCGTCGGCGCGCGCGTCATTGTACAATAGGGGCCCAAGGTTGCTTTCGGCTTTGCTTCGGGCGATAGCTCGTCTCGAAGCTTTTCCTTCCTAGGGGTTGCATGTGCCTAGTCTCGTCCGCTTCCTGACCATTCTCGCCGTGCTCGGCGCCATCGCCTACGGGATCATGCTCGCGCTCGTCACTTTCGTGACGCCGGAGCCGCGCGAAATGACGCAGACGATCTCGCCAACGAAGCTCAACAAATAGGGATCGGCAATGGGGGCTCCCACAAAAGCGGAGCGCCAGCTCGAATGCTTCCTCGAGATGCTCTCAGCCGAGCGCGGCGCCGCCCGCAACACGAGCGAAGCCTACCGGCGCGACCTTACCGACTACATCGCGCATCTTTCCCGTTCGGGCGTAGAGCCCGCAACCGCGACGCTCGAGCATTTGCGCGACTATCTCGGAGCGTTGGAGCATCGCGGTATGTCGGCTTCGACGCAGGCGCGCCGTGTCTCCGCGCTACGGCAGTTCCACAAGTTTCTCTACGTCGATCGCCATAGAGCCGACGATCCCGCCGCTTCCCTCGAGGGGCCGCGCCGCGCAAAGAGCGCGCCAGGCGTGCTCAGCGCGGATGAGATCGATCGGCTGCTCGCGGCGGCGCGCCAGGGCGTGGAAGCCGAGAACAATTCAACAGCTGACAGGCTACGGGCGTTGAGGCTCCTGGCGCAGCTCGAGACCCTTTACGCCACGGGGCTGCGCGTCAGTGAGCTTCTGTCCCTGCCCAAGCTCGTGGCCCGCGCGCGCGATCCCTTCATCACGGTGAAGGGCAAAGGCGGACGCGAGAGGCTCGCGCCGCTCGGTGCGCCGGCCAAGAAAGCGCTCGTCGAGTATCGCGTCGCGCTCGAGGCGCTGCGTCCTGCGCTTGCCGCCTCGCCCCATCTCTTTCCGGCCGACGCCGAGGAAGGGCATCTCGCGCGCCAGGCCTTTGCGCGCGAGTTGAAGGCGCTCGCGGGGGCCGCGGGCCTTCCCGCCGCGGCGGTGCATCCGCATGCGCTGCGGCACGCCTTCGCAAGCCACATGCTGCAGAATGGAGCTGACTTGCGCGTCGTGCAGGAACTTTTGGGCCACGCCGACATCGGGACCACGCAGATCTACACGCATGTGCTCGACGAGCGGAAGAAGGCCATGGTCCGCGATCTTCATCCGCTCGGCGACGAGGGTCGCTCGTAAAGAGTCGAGCAGCTGCGCGAAAGTCGCTGGACGCGCGTTGCCGCCGTCCTATTCTCGACGAAGCTCGCGTAACTTCGCAGCGCAGTTCTGCGAAGGAGAGAGCAGCGAGAGGCTTGGGAACGCGGCCGATGAGTCAAAGTAGAGCTTCAGGAGGGCAGGGCGAGGCGCGCGGCCATGCGCTTTTCGTGCGGGTCACGCATTGGATCAACGCCTTCGCCGTCTTCGTCATGATCGGCAGCGGCTGGCGTATCTATAATGCGTCGCCGCTCTTCGATTTCCGCTTCATCCCCGAGCTGACGGTCGGCGGATGGCTGGCCGGTGCGCTCGCCTGGCACTTCGCGGCGATGTGGCTGCTCGTCGTGAATGGCGTGGCCTATCTCGTTTACGGCTTCGCTTCCGGCCACTTCTGGCGGGATCTGCTGCGTATACGGCCGATCTCGGCCTATCGCAATCTGCGTCTGGAGTGGACGACGCTAACCATGCATGGCGGCGGCGAATATAATCCGGTTCAGCGCATTCTCTACACGGGCGCCGTGGGCGTGCTCGTTCTGCTTGTGGCGAGTGGCGCCGCCATCTGGAAGCCCGTGCAGTTCCAGGGTCTGACCGCTTTCTTCGGAGGCTATGACGAGGCGCGCTACGTGCATTTCTATGCCATGACCGCGCTTTGCGCCTTCATCGCGCTGCACGTGACGCTCGCCTTCTCGGTGAAGGGCGTGTTGCGCTCTATGATCACGGCGAGCGCCCCGAAAGCGGCGGCTTCGAAAGAGTGACGGCGATGCGGCGAAAGGAGCGGCCATCGAAGCCGCAGGTCAAGGAGTTTCAGCCGCAGCTCGAGAGGATCGAGAGACGGCTGTTTTTGAAGCAGGGCCTCTCACTCGGCGCTTTGACGCTGCTCTCGGCCTGCAATCTGAAGGATGACGACGCCGTCGATCGCCTGCTTTGGTCGATCTCCCGCTGGAACGATCGCGTGCAGTCGGCGCTCTTCGATCCGCAGCGTCCTGCGCCAACCTATACCGAGGCCGAGATCACACGCCCGTTCCCCTTCAACGCCTATTACGAGGAGCCGCTCGCTCCGGTCATCGACGGCTCGTCCTATCGGCTCTCGCTCTCCGGCCGCATCGACGACAAGCGTCACTGGAGCCTGCAAGACTTGCGCGCCCTGCCGCAGACGAGCCAGATCACGCGTCAGGTCTGCGTGGAAGGTTGGAGCGCGATCGGCAAGTGGGGAGGCGTTCCCTTTCGGCTGTTTCTCGAGCGCATCGGAGCGGACCTCTCCGCGCGCTATGTCGGCTTTCTTTGCGCGGACAAATATTCCACGAGCATCGACATGGCGACCGCGCTGCACCCGCAGACGCTGCTCGCCCTCGATTTTCCGGGCGCGCCGGGCGAGACGAAATACGGCTTTCCCGTGAAGGTGCGCATCCCCACGAAGCTCGGTTTCAAAAATCCGAAGTTCGTCGCCGAGATTTTTGTCACCAACGATTATCCCGGGGGCTATTGGGAGAACCTCGGCTACAATTGGTTCAGCGGATCTTGAAGCGAGAACGGAGCGGAAGAGCGCCGGATCTCCGACGCGCTCCCCGGGCCCGCCACGTTCATGCGCCTACAAGCTCCAGCTTTTCGCTGAGCCTCCCGATCTCTTCCTCGGCCCGAACCTGCTTAGTGATGTCATATTGCACGCCGAGGTAATAAATGACCTCGCCCAAGGGGCCGAGCAGCGGCTTAACCACCAGACGATTATGAAAAAGCTCTCCGCTCTTGCGGTAATTGCGCAAGACGACCTCCACCGACCTGTGCTCGCGGATGGCGGCGCGCAGTCTGTCAAGCTGCGGCTGATCGCGGTCGGCGCCTTGCAGGAAGCGGCAGTTGCGCCCGACGATCTCCGAGTGCGAATAGAGCGTGATGTTCTCGAAGGCCTTGTTGGCGTAGACGATGGGCGAATCCGGCAAGTCCGGGTCAGTCAGCGTGACGCCGTTAACGCAGCTATCGAGAATTTGGGTGAGCACCGTGGGAATGATCCCGGAGTCTTTTTTGACGACGAACATCTCTCCTCCCCTTATTTCCAACCCACGAGCCACTTCAGGCCACGCGGGCCTCACGCGCTGCCGGAGCTTCGAGCAAGCGCTTCAAATTCTCGACTGTCTGCGTAGCGCCCTCCTGCAGCGCCGCCCGAATAAGCTTCGAAAAAGGGCGCATCGTGAGGTCCAACTCCTCGAGCTCGAAGCTGAAGGCTATTTTCGTGCGCTGATCGTCGGCCGCCTCCAAAGCGTAGCTTGAATTGAAGCGCTCCGAGACGCCCGTGAGGGCGATGCGGCTCAGCGGCTCAAACGCGGAGATCCGAAAAGTCAATTCCGTCTTTATGCCGCGCTCCAAAGTCACCTGCCGCGCCATCGGGCCGGCCTCGAGAGGCTCGGGAGACAGGGCCTCGACCTCCACCACCTGCGGGCACCACTTCGGATAGTTCTCGAAGAAGCCAAATCCGATGAACTTGAATGCTTCGATATGGGGGCAACTGATGAAGTCCTCCGCGGCGCCGCGCAGGCCGCCTGCGGCTAGAAGACCAAGCATGGAATTTCTCCTCAGCCGTCTTTCGCCAAACTGCGTGCTCCCAAAATCGGACCGGAGACTGGGAGGAGCAACGGCGATTTTCGCCAAAAAACGGGTAAAAAGCGGCTGGCGAGAAATGACGGTCGAATGGCGATCCGTTTCCTTGAGCAAGACGTTGGCGAGTTCAATTTCGGGGAGCGACACTCTTCGAGGTTCGCGGCGGCCTCGGACATAACCCTCTCTTCTGGGGTTCATAGGGGGAAATCCATGCGCGCGTGCCCAAACATCGAGAACTGCTTGTTCGTCGGGGTGCTGATCCTGTTCATCGCGCTGCTCGCGATGGAGCGTCGGCGTCCCTACGCCAAGACGCCAAACTCGCGCTTGCGGGAGTCCTTCTCAACGAACACTTCCGCCTTCCTTTTCAACAACATCGTCATGGGCCTGCTGTCGGTTTCGAGCCTGCTCGTCGTTGCCGAGAATTACTCTGGCTATGGATTGCTCGCCGGAATGTCCGACGGTCCGCTGAAATGGCTCGCGAGCTTCGTCCTTTTCGATTTCGCCGTGTATCTTTGGCACTATCTGGGACACCAGAATGAGTTTCTCTGGCGCTTTCACAAGGTGCACCACAGCGACAAAATCTTCAACGTGTCGACGGGCTTGCGCTTCCACGTCGCCGATCAGCTCATGGAGGTCGGCTTCAAATGCGTCTGCACAATCGTTTTTGGCGTGCCGGCGAAGGTCGTGGTGATTTGTGAAGTAGTGCGGATGTTCTTCGTGCTATTTCATCATGCGAACGTGGAGTTCGCATGGGACAAGGCGCTATCCCGGGTCTTCATCACGCCCTCGCTGCATCGCACGCATCATTCCACTCGGCGCAGCGAGCATGACAGCAATTACGGAATCGTCTTGTCGATCTGGGATCGGGTTTTCGGCACTCGGAAAGAGCTTGCCCCGAAACACATCGGCCTGGAAATGATCGAGGCGGACAATCTCCTGCAGCTCTTCAGTCTCGCCTTTGTGACCGAGCGTCGCCTCGCGCGTGTGCTGCATCTCGTTCCGCGTCGGCCCGAACGTCGCGACAGATGAGGCGTCGAGCGCGCCGCTGAGGCCCTGTCATCCCTCGCCCTGGATGAAATCGGCAACGCAGGCGATCGTCGCTTTATCCATCAACAGAGGCGCGTGGCCTTGGCCCTCGACGATGTGGGTAAGCATCGCGGGCGCGGCGCTCTTCATCCGCCCGAGAATTTCAGGGGTGAGGATGTCGGACTTTGCGCCGCGCAAAACCAAAAAGGGATGTTGCGCGAGCGCCCTGAAATCCTCCCAATAATCGAGCGGCTCCATGTCGGGGGCGACCGCGTCGAGCGTATGCGAGAGCGCTGGATCGTAGCGCAGCACGACGCCCTCCGGCGTCTCGACGAAACTTCGCCGCGCATAGCGCTCCCAGTCCCCTGGATCGACGCCCAGGAAGTCCGCGCCTGCCGCGAAACGGGTCAGGCCGATCGCGTCCTTCATGGAGGCGAGCGGCGGAAGCTTCCCAACATAGCGCTTGATGCGAAGGAGGCCGGAAAGATTGATCTCCGGGCCGATGTCGTTCAAGACCGCGGCGCGAATGAGCCCCGGCTGGCGACGCGCGAGCCGCATAGTGTGCAGGCCGCCGCGCGACGTGCCCACGAAGATTGCCGTCGACACGCCCTCTTGCGCGAGGACGCGCAGGATATCGTCCTCCTCGACGTCGAAATCGTAATGCCTCCAGTCGGGATCCCATTGCGAACTCGCCGCGACCGCGATAGTCGAGCGCCAGAACCCGCCGCCCAGCGGCGTTGAGACTAGCGGCCAAGGTTTCAAAGTCCTCGGCGGGGCGGGTGAGGCCCGGCAGACCGACCACCGCCGAAGCCGAGCCCGGCGCAGGAAAGTCGAGATAATGGAGGCTCAGGCCGTCGCGAGCCTCGAGGGTGCGATGGAGAGGGCCCCTTGAAGTCGCTTGCATTCCGGCCAGCTCAGGTTCGCGTTGGGATCCCTTCGGAAGGGTCTTCGACCCTATCTTATATCGCAAAGGGCGCAGAGCGTGAGCGTCGGGATTTTCAAATCTCGCGCGCTGAAGTTACGTTCGGCGTGTAAACGCGACATCACGAACCCAGGAGGAAGACCTTGCGCCAAGCCGCGACAATTCTTTCCTTCGAGACGCGCGGCCAGGGCTTCTACCCGATCACGCCCTCGCTCGAGGGCTTCGTCGCCGGGCAAAGGATGAAGACCGGCCTGCTCACCATTTTTTGCCGGCATACTTCCGCGTCGCTGCTCATCCAGGAGAACGCGGACCCTTCGGTTTTGCGTGATTTGCAGAAGTTCCTCGAACGGCTCGCCCCTGAAAACGGCGCGCTTTATGAGCACGACAGCGAGGGCTCAGACGATATGCCGGCGCATTTGCGCGTCGCGCTCACGCAAACTCAGCTCGCTGTGCCGCTGATCGGCGGCGCGCTGGCGCTGGGAAGTTGGCAGGGCGTCTTTCTCGTCGAGCACCGCCGTCGTCCGCATCGCCGCGAGGTTGCGCTGCATCTCATCGGCGAATAGCCGGGCCGTTGCGTCATTACGGGACGGTTCTGTGTACCAGCGTGTAACGGACCGGCAAGCCTAATCGGCGATAACCATAAGGAGACCGCCCGCGTCGCCTCATTCCCGCTGCGGAGCGGGGCGATGCTTCTGAACCCTTGCGTCCAAGTCGGATATTGCGCATGCGTCATAAATCGAGTGCGAGCTGGGCGGTTGGCGTGGTCGCGCCATGGTGCCTCGGAGTGGGCCTTATCGTTTCCTTCACGGCGTCGGCGGGACAAGATCCTGCGGCGTTTTCGCGAAAGGCTCCTTTGGCGGCGCGTGTCGAGGCGTCGGTCGTGGGGACCTCTCTCGCCTCGACGCTTTATGGCGATGTAAGCCGAGACCGCCCGACGGCCGCGCCTATTCAGCTCGCGCGTCTCGACGTCGGCGGGCCTTACGATCTGCACGCCGCTACCGACGAACGCGAGCCTCACGACGAGTTGAAGCCCAACGCCACGGGGGTTCCCGAAGTCGATCGGTCGCATAAGGGCGATCCGCTCGTCGCCATGCTGCGGCCAAGCTACGAAAGCCGCCGAGCCGGCCAAGCCAAAAAGGGCGAGGCTTCGGCGACGAGCGAGGAGCCGCAACTCACGACGCAGCGCACCGCCTCAGCGGCGCTTCCCGTCCAGGCCGGCTCGACGGCGACGCCCGGCGCGGCCGCGGCGGCCCCCCAGGTGCTGAAGGAGCGCGCGCTGCATGGCGCGACGCCGGCGATCCCACGCGCCGTGGCGCTTGGCTCTTCGACGCCGTCGCAGCCTGACGCCGTGCCGATCGAAGTGGCGTCCTTCCCCCACATCACGCTTGGGCCGATGGCGGCGGTCGCGCCGGGGCAGCGCCCCAACTACGCCTCGTTGATCGACCCGGAGAAGATGAGCAGCGAGAAGCGCTGCCTCGCCGAGGCCGTCTATTTCGAAGCGCGCAGCGAGCCGGTCGAGGGCCAGGCGGCGGTGGCGCAAGTCGTGCTGAACCGCGTCTCAAGCGGGCTTTACCCGCCGAGCATTTGCGGCGTGGTGTATCAGGGCCGGCGCCACTATATGGGTTGCCAGTTCTCCTTCGCTTGCGAAGGAAAGTCGCTGCGCATCACCGAGGCTGAAATCCTGGGCGACCGCCGTGCGCGTCGCCGACGAGGTGCTGGCGGGGCAGACTTATCTCTCCCAGGTCGGCCGCTCGACCCATTATCACGCCGACTATGTCAGGCCCTATTGGGCGCGCACGCTCACGCGGATGGAGAAGATCGGCCATCACGTGTTTTACAAGATCAAGGGCCAGAGCTGAGGGCGCTTTCAGTCCCGCTTTCCGCGAAAGCCCGTCGCCAGCACGTAGAGCTCGGCGGAATCCGGGCGGCTCGCGGCGGGCTTCAAATGGCGCACCGTCGCGAAGTTGCGCTTGAGCCGCGCCAGCAGTTCGCTTTCGGTCCCGCCTTGTAGAACCTTGGCGACGAAGAAGCCGCCGGGTTTGAGAATCTCCGCGGCGAAGTCGGCGGCGAGCTCGGCCAGCGCCACGATGCGCAAATGATCGGTCGCCTTGTGACCGGTCGTGTTGGCCGCCATGTCGGAGAGGACGCCGTCGGCGAGGCCGCTGAGCTTCGTCTTGATGAAATCCGGCGCGTCTTCGTCGTTGAAGTCCCTGATCGAGAAATCGACGCCAGGGATCGCCACCATCTCGAGCAGATCAATCGCGACGACTTGGCCCTTGCCTTCCGTAGCCTTGACGCGCCCCGCCGCGATCTGCGACCAGCCGCCCGGCGCAGCGCCGAGATCGACGATGCGCTGCCCCGGCTTGAACAGGCGACAGCGCTCGTCCATCTCCATGAGCTTATAAGCGGCGCGCGAGCGATAGCCCTCGCGCTTGGCGCGCGCCACGTAAGGGTCGTTGAGCTGCCGCTCGAGCCACAGGGTCGAGGCGAGAGAGCGCTTTCGCGCCGTGCGGACGCGCGTGGCCAGCGTGCGCGCGCCCGAGCCGCCGCCCTCTCCTTTGCTCACGTCAACGCCTCGACGCGCGGCGCGAAGACGCCCTCGGGCTCGGGCGCCATGACGAGATGGCGCTTGTGCAGCGGCTTGAGCGTCCCGCGATGGCCGATCGAAACGAGCGTGGTGTGAGGCAGACGCTCGCGCAGCATCCGGTAGATGTCGGCCTCGAGGGCCTCATCGAGCGCTGAGGTGGCCTCGTCGAGGAAGAGCCAGTCGGGCTTGGCCAGCAGCGCCCGCGCGATGGCGACGCGCTGCTGCTCGCCTCCCGAAAGCCGTTGCCCCCAATTGGTCTCCTCATCGAGCCGGTCGGCGAAAGGCGCGAGCCGCGCCGAAGCGAGCGCCGCCCGCATGTCCCGCTGGTCATAGGCCTTCGGCTCTTGCGGATAGGCGACGGCGGCGGCGAGCGTGCCGACGGGCAGATAGGGCCGCTGCGGCAGCAGCATGACCGTGGCGTCGCGCGGAATTTGGATTGTGCCGTCGCGATGCGGCCAGATGCCGGCGATGGCGCGAAACAGCGTCGACTTCCCGGAGCCCGAAGGACCGGTCAGCAGGGTCGACTCATGCGGCTCGAAGAAGAGGCCTCGCGCGTCGACGATGGGTTCGCCGTCCGGCAGACGCAGCACGGCGTCGAGTGAAACGCGGGAGTCGGCGCCGACGCGGCGTCCGCCTGCCCGCTGCAACTCGACCTCCGCGCGGCCCGCAGCCGCGTCGAACGATTCGAGCCGCAGCAGCACGGCGTGGAACTCGGCGAGATAGGAGTAGTAGTTGACGAAGAAATTGAGCGCGTCGTCGACGACGCCGAAAGCGTCGGCCGTCTGGCGGATCACGCCGAGCTTGATCTTTCCCGAGAGCACGAAGGGCGCCGTGAGCACGAAAGGAAAGATCGGCGAGAACTGCCCGTAGATGCTCGTGAACCAAGTGATTTTTTTGCGGCGGTCGACGATGGCGAGGAAGTTCTGATAGATCGCCTCGAAGGCGCCGCGCAACCCGGCGCTCTCCGTCTTCTCGCCCGACAGTAAGGCGACCTGCTCGCCATATTCGCGCAGGCGCGCGAGGCCGAAGCGGAAATTCGCCTCGCGGCGCTGGCGTTCGAAGTTCAGCTTCGCCAGCGGCCGGCCGATCAGATGGGTCACAACCGTGCCGGCGGCGACATAGACGAGCGCGATCCAGAACAAGAGCCCTGGAATGACGAGCTTGCCGTCAAAGAAAGTGAGCTCGCTCGAAATCTGCCAAAGTACGATCGAATAGGACACGAGCGAGCTCAGCGAGCCAATGAGCCGCATCGCGAATGAGAAGATGCCGAGGCCACCGTCGCCGCCATCGATGAAGTAATTCACGTCCTCGGCGATGCGCTGGTCGGGGTTGTCGGCGAGCCCGCCTTCGAGCGTCATCACGTAATGCCGATGACCGCCGAGCCAGCGGTCGATGAAATGCTGCGTGAGCCACCGGCGCCAGCGGATCACGAGATAGGATCGCACGACGTAATCCGTGACCGCGACGGCCACGTGAACAAAGGCCCAGGGGATGAAGCCATAGAGAAGCTTCGCCCAGAAGACGGTGGCGTTTAGGTCTTGCAGGGCGCTGTAATAGTCGCGGCGGATGTAACTCAGCCGCAGTGATATGCCCACGAGCACCTGCAGGAAGAGCACGAGCGTCACGATCATCGTCACCGCCATCGTCGCTTCGCGCGCCTGGAAGGCGGGCAGCGGCCAGATGCGGAACGTGTCGCGCGCGTCGCTGTCGAAATAAAGGTCAGTCAGACGCATAATTCTTTTGATGATGGGAATGTGATCCGCGCCCCAAGCCAAAATCGAGAACACCGCCACCGTGATCGCGAGCGTCGCCGGCGGCGCGGCGTCCTCATAAGCCTTCGGCCAGTAGCCGAGAACATCGACGAGAACGGCGAGACCGAAGACGATCGTCTGGACCGAGAACAAGCCCACCAGAATTTTCAGAAAAGTCGAAATCTTCCTCGCGCGCCAGGTCGTGTAGGCGCAAGCGGCCGCGGTCAACGCGAGGAGGAAGGTTTCCGGGTCCTTGGCCTTCACCGCGGCCACGAGGGCGACGAAAGCAAAGGCCGCGAGCCCGAAGGCTAATCTGTGCATCAGCGTTCCCTCATCGGGGCAGGTGCGGATGGCGCCTGCTTCGCATACGGCTCCGAGCGGATAGCGCGACTGCGCGACGAAGGAAAGCGCGATCGCGGGCGATCACCCACAATCCAAAGCTCGCCAAGACGATTGCCGGCGCGATTCAGGGAAAAGGCGGCGTCAACGCTCTGCCGTCGTAAAGGGAAGAGCGCTAATCGGCTTCTTCGGGCGGAGCCGCCTCGCCGTTGATGACCGCCACCAGGACGGGCGAGGCTTTGAAGGTCAACACGCGTCGTGGCGTGATCGCCGCTTCGACGCCAGTCTTGGGATTGCGACCCACGCGCGCGCGCTTGGCCCGGACGGTGAAGGTCCCGAATGATCGCAGCTTCACCTGTTCGCCGCGCAAGAGGGCTCCGCAGATCTCTTCGAAGGTGGCGTCGAGAAGCCGACGCGCCTCGGCCCGCGACAAAGTCGGGCAACAGCCGTACACGGCTTCCCGCAGCGCGGCGCGTGTAAGCGCGCTTCCTTGAGGTTTTTCCCGGGTCACGACAGGCCCGTTATACGACGGAATTTGACCTCAAATAGCCTACGAGACACATCGATCACGATATACTCCCGCCCCAACTGCGCCCTCTATTTTTCGGCGTCACCACCGTGTCGCCTTTGCAGGCGACTGGGCGCAGTTCCCCAGCGCCCAGATTAGAGGCAAATCCAAAAATTGCAAGTGCGCCCGTGCTTTGTGAAACAGTGCGCGCACTAGGGACCTGCCGCGTTCGCACGCATGAATCTCAAAGTACGAAGCAGTGTTAATTGACGGCGAGAGTCTTCAAAGCTTAACCTTGTGCTTGGCCACAGGGATCATGGACCTGATCTTGCGAATGCGCTCAGCGTCGAGATGCGTCGAGACGAGACCGGCGCCTTCCGAGGCTTTGGCGACCACATGTCCCCAAGGGTCGGCGATGAGAGAGTTGCCGTAGCTGAAGCGCGTTTCGTGGCCTGCCTTGTGCGCGCCAGTCTGCGCGGGGGCGCAAAGATAGGCTTGCACCTCGATGGCGCGCGCCCGGCACAGCACTTCCCAGTGGTCCTTGCCTGTCACCAGAGTGAAGGCCGCGGGAAGCGCGATCATGTCCGCTCCTCGATCGGCGAGCGCCTGGAATAGGTAGGGAAAGCGCAAATCGTAGCAGATCGCGCATCCGATCGTCAGTCCCTCGCACTCATAGGTGACGACCTCGCCGCCCGGCTTGAAAGCGGCGCTCTCGTGATATTTCGCGCCGTCGGGAGCCGTGATGTCGAACATGTGAATCTTGCGATACCGAGCAACCTCGACGCCTTCGCGGTTGAAGGCGACGCTGGTGTTGTGGATGCGGTCGTCGCCGGGAATCCTTTCCAGTATCGAGCCGGCGTGAATGTGCACCTTATTGCTCTTGGCGAGCGATTGGCACAATTCGTAGGCGGGCCCGCCCGGCAGGTCTTCCGCGGCGGCGATCTTTTCCGCGCGCGTGCCGCCGATGAAATCGAAGCACTCGGGTAGGCAAATCCAGTCCGGCCGCTCCTGCTCGATCGCCCGCTCGATCAACGCGCGCGCCATTGTGAGGTTGGCGGCCTTGTCGCCGATGGAGTTCATCTGGATCAGAGTGACTTTCATGTTGCATCTCATTTGCGCTTCGGAGAGCGCGAGGCGAAGCGTCGCCGATTGTCCCGCCAGCATAATACAAAAGCGCTGCGTGACGTAAAGTGAAGGCTGAGCTACGGTAAACGCGCGCTCATAAGCCTTCTCAGTCGTCTGCGCCGCCCCCGCGCGTCCTCAGCAGAGCGAGCGCAGTCCAGACCGCCAGCGCCGTCCAGGCGAGAATAGTTATCGAGCCCCCGATCGGCGCTACATAGGAAACGAGCTGCTGCTGCAAGACGGCGCTCAGTGTGAGGCCTCCGCTGAAAAGAGTTACCCCGGCCTGCAGCGCGAAAACGATAAAGACGAAGGCGCGGCCCTGCGGCCGCAGCTCGAGCAGTACGCCGGCAAGGCCGGCAGCGGCCGCGGCGTGAATCTCTAAAAATCGACCCGCCGTGGCAAGCGAAGAACTCGTTTCGGTGTGGGCGGCGACGGCGGTGAGCGCAACGCCACAAGCGCCGTGCAATGCGGCGATCATAAGAATAACGAGAGCCTGACGGCGCATTTTGGCGCTCCACCATTGTTGGTCCGTCCGCCCGTTTGGCGATCAGCGAAGCGGCATATGTTCAGGAACGGAAAAGGGCGAGAGCGCCAGCATACAGACAGGAAGCCAAGGCGACCAGCCAGGCCGGTGAAGCGAGCCGAAGCTCAAAAGATCCGCTGCGCACCGTCACCGTATCTCCAGGGCGCAGCAGCGTATCAAGCGGCACGCGGCCTGTGAGCGGCTCTCCGTCGATGATCCGCGTCAGATCGGCGGCGACTTGATAGCCGCGCGCGCTGAAGCCGCCGGCGATTGCAATCGCCGTGCGGACCGTCATGCCCTCGACATAGGGAAACTGGCCCGCGCTCTGCACATCGCCCAGCACGAAGAAGGGCGGAACGCTTCGACCTTGGAAACGCGCGGGTCGCGCAGGGCCGCATGTTGGAGAGTTTCGGCGAAAGGCTAAAGGTGATCTCGCCGACCAAAACCCGAGTGCTTGCGGTCGAGTTCACCTCGCGCAGTCTCGATCTCGCAGCGCGCAGCCCCAGAATTCGGCGAACCGCAAGCGGGAGCAGCGCCAGCGGCAATCTCGTCGTCGCTCGCCACGACGACCCTCGGTTTGGTGTCGAGCGAGTCGCTAAAGGCGTCAAACCAAAGTTTCACATAATCTAGTTTTGGTAGGGGCTGACCGGCGCGGCGTCATAGCGCGGGCGCCAAGCCTTTCGAGCGCCTTCGCGGCTGAAGCCAGTCAGCGACGGCGGTTTGACCCTTTCGGCTCGCGTCGGCTTGTCCCCCGCGCCGGAAACTCCTCATTTGACGGCGATTTGGCGTTCGATCTCAAGAAAAGGTCAAGAATGACCGTTTAGAATGGCTAAAACCGCGATCTTCGCGGTGGAGAGAACAAGCATGTCCAGATGGCGCGAGAAGGTCATCGACGCGGAGATGGGACTGTTTCGCGCGAGCGGCGCGCTTCGGCTCCCGGCTCCCCTCAGCGCCAAGAAACTCGGTGAACGGGCGGTATCAGAGTTTCGCAGCTGCAGCTATGGACGTTCTGCTGAGCGGCGCGCCCCTTGCCCCTATCAACCCCGGGCGCGGCGCGCGCGCCGCATGAGGCTTGGCGGAGGCTGACCATTTCCTTCGAAAACTTCCATCACCGCCTTGGCGCGCCGGGCTCGTCCCGCGGCGTGACGCTGGCCGTCTCGGCGGCGGCGGTCGCGCTTGCGGTCGCGGTCTTGGCGCCTCTGCTTTATCCGGCGGTGAGCGCGCGGCGTGAGCTCGGGCCTCTCGCCATCGATCCCGTCCGCGCGGCTTCCTTGCTCGAGCTTCACAAATTCCCCTTCCACGAGGCCGCGCTGGCGGGGGGACGCGACGCGCTGGCCACAGCCTTCTCCCTCCAGACGAAGATCTGCGCCTTGGGCCTATGCGCCATCGGAGTCTATTTCGCATGGCGCGGCTACGCCAATCCCCGCCCGCGCGGTTGGGGTCCCTTTTTCTGGGTTGCGGCCATCTCTCTTTTCTTCTTTGCGCCGGCGGCGCTTCCCAAGCTTTCCGTGCAGCGCGTGGACTATGCCGCGACAGCGGTCCTGGGCTCGGCTCGGGGCGCGCCGCACCCGCCCGCAAAGCCACGTCCGGCCGTCCTACCGCTGAAGCTCGAGCCTGCGGCCGTGCTCGCGACCCGTGCGGGGCTGGCTGCGCTCGCGGCGGCCTTCCTCTCGCTGGCCTGTCATGACGCGGCCTATCGATTGCGGGAGACGCTCGCCGAATTCGGCTTGTTGGAGGCGCAGTCGGACTCTCTAGGACCAAGTGGCGCAACGGAGGAGGCTCCGGAGGAAAAGCCCCGTCGCGCAGCGAGGAAGATCGGGCGGGAGCGAGAAACAGAGGGGGAGGAGAGCCGCTTCGGACGTCGCGGCCATCCGCGCAAGGCGCCTCCCGATGATCCGCGGACGCGCGCTTTCGCCCTGCTAGGGCTGCCGGCCGGCGCGAGCCGTCCCGACATCGAGAAAGCCTTTCGCGCCAGGATCAAGCACGCGCATCCCGACCACGGGGGGACCGCCGCGCAGGCCGCTGCCTTGAACGATGCGCGGAACCTCTTGCTGTCACAGGGCTGAGGCAGTCGCCAGCCGGCGAATATTTTGCATGGCGCCTGAGAAGAGAGCGCCTATATTCAAGGCAACGTCCGCCGGCGGCGCCCGGCGCAAGGCCTTGAAAGGTAATGGAGTTCAGATGAATGCCATGGCCGTCCTCATATGCGGCGCAATCCTCCTCTCCGCGGGCTTCGGCGTCTACTTGCGGTTGCGGCAGATCGCCTTCGTCCGCGGTCATCGTGACGAGACGCCGCCAGACTTTCGCGACAGCGTGACCGCGCACGAGCACCAGAGGGCCGCGGACTACACTGTGGCGAACGCAAAGATTTCGATCGCCGAAACTCTCTACAGCGCTGTTGTTTCACTCGCCTGGCTGCTTTTCTGGCTGGCGCCGCTCTATTGGGCGGTTGCCGCGGCGACGGCGCCCGGTCTTTGGCGCAGCCTCGCCTTCGTCCTCGCCTTCGCGGCGATCGCGAGCCTGCTCGATCTTCCCTTTTCGCTGGCGCGCACCTTCTGGCTCGACGCCCGTTTCGGACTGAACAAGCAGAGCTTGAGCGGATTTAGCCTCGATTGGCTGAAGTCCAGCGCCCTGGAGTTCGCGCTCGGCGCGCCCCTGCTACTGGGGATGTTCGCGCTCTTTGCCGCTTTTCCTGATCGCTGGTGGATCTTCGCCTATGTCGGCTTCATGGTGTTCGTCTTGGCCATGACGATGGTCTATCCAAACTTCATAGCCCCGCTCTTCAACACCTTCACGCCCATGCCGCGGGACGCCCTGCGCGAGCGGCTCGAGGCCCTGCTCAACCGCTGCAATTTCGCGGCGCAGAATCTCTATGTGATGGACGCCTCCAAACGCTCGACGCGTGGCAACGCCTATTTCGCGGGCTTCGGCAAAACTCGGCGCATCGTGCTCTTTGACACGCTGATCGCGAAACATTCACCGGACGAGATCGAGTCGATCCTCGCGCATGAGCTCGGTCACTTCAAATTCGGTCATATCAAACAGTCGATGGCGCTGATGGCGGCCGTTTCGCTTGCGGGCTTCGCGGTTCTCTACTGGGCGCTCGGGCCCACCGGCCTCGCGCCCGCCTTCGGCTTCCCCTTTGAGCCGGCCATCGGATTCGTGATCGTGCTGCTCGCGCGCGAGCCGGTCATGCATCTGCTGACGCCGGTCTTCTCCTGGCGCTCGCGCCGCGCCGAATTCGAGGCGGACGATTTCGCCAAGGCGATGGTGGGCGAGGAGCCGATGGTCTCGGCGCTGACGCGCCTCACGAGGGACAATCTCGCAACGCTGACACCCGACCGGCTCTACGCGATGTTCTATTATTCACATCCGCCCGTGCCGGAGCGCATCGCGCATCTGCGCGAGGCGGCGTGATCTGAACGGGAAAGGCGAGGGCGGCCCCGAGCCGCCCTCCGCCGCGCTCGCCGCTGGCGCGCGCTCTAGCTCTAATGCGTCCCCGGAGCGAGCTTCACGCCGCGGCGCTCGTAGGTGACGTAAGAAAGTATCGCCGACATCTTCGGATCGTCGGCGCCGAGCGGCTGGCCCTGCAGGGGATTGCGCAGGCACCAGTTCACCATCTCCCAGAGCTGCGCGACCTTGCCCAATTGCTTCTGGAACTTGGGATAAGTCTCCGGATGGGTGTTGGCGGCGTTGGGGTGGCATTGCCCGCAGGCGACTCCGTTCGTTCCAAGAGACCCGTCCGTCCACAGCGCGCGGCCGTCGGCCACGACCTTTTGATATTCCGCCTGCCAGCGATCGATGTCCGCCTTGGTGAACTCGTCGGCTCGCGCCGGCGCCGAGGTCTCTATCGAGAGGGCGACTATGAAAGCGGCGGCAAGAGTGAGGCGCATCGTCAGCTCCTGATCAATAATGAGATTGCGGCGGCCGCCGGCGGCTTGGCTCCTGATAGGCGAGATCGACGGGCGCTCCCTTGGCGGGGTCGAAGCCGACGGTGCGCGGCTCATTGTCCCAGAGCTCATAGCGCGCCGTGACGCGTCCCGAATGCAGGTCGATGAGCTGCCAGCCGGTGGCGTCTCGCTCGAAGAAGGGGTCGCCGCGGTTCATCGGCACGGTGAGCACCGGCAGCTGGCTTTCCGCCTGCGCGTAGCTTTGCGGATAGGGCCAAGGCCAGGCCGTGGCCATCACCGAGTTGAAGGAGATGTTGCCGATTTGGTTGTACTGGATCTGATGCACATGGCCGTAGATCACATTGACCGAGCGGAACGGCTGCAGCAGCGCCTGCACGTCCTCTGCGTCGTCCGTCCAGAAGTTCCAGCCCTTGTAGATTTTTTGCAGCGGCGAATGCGAGAACACCACGATCGGCGTGTCGTGGCTGATCTTCGCGAGGTCCTCCTTGAGCCAGGCGCGCTGCTTCTCGCCGACCATGAAGGGCGAGCCGTTGGGATTGTCGAGGCCCGCCATCTCCAGCATGCGTCGCTCGGGCGTAGGCCAGCGACGATGGGTCCAGTCGTCGCTGACGATGATCGAGTTCAGCACGACGAAATGCACGCCCTTGTGATCGAAGCTGTACCAGTGATCGCCGTAGAGCTTGCTCCAATATTCGCCGAGATCGAGATAATAGTCGTGCTCGCCCATCACGGTGTGCAGCTTGGGGGTCAGCTGCGAAAGCATCTCCGCGCCGTGATCGAGCTCCTCGCGCTTGCCGAGCTGCGCGAGATCGCCGCCGAACATGACGAAGTCCGATTCGGGCTTGATCAGATTGGCCTCGGCCACCGCGCGCTTGAGACCCATGTCCCAATTGCGAACGAAGCTCGAGCCTTTGATGTGCTGGATATGCGAGTCCGAAATATAGGTGAAGGAGAAGTCCTCGCGTTCGCCCGCGAAGGCGAGCCGCACCATGCTGATCGGAAGCGTGGTCAAGGTTCCCGCGACGCCGGCGGCGCCGGCCGCCATCACGCTGCGTCTCGTGATCAGTTTGCTCATCTGTCTTGCCCTCGAGTGGCGATTAGCTTGTTGGGTCTGACGCCCCGTGGCGGCGCGCCGAAGCGGCTCAGGGCGTCGCGCCGTCCTTCGTCTTGGCGTTGGCGTATTGCGGGCTCGTCAGCGTCTCCAGGAAAGCGACGAGGTCGCTGACCTGCTGCTCCGTGAGGTTCAAGGGCCGGATGCCGCCCGAGAGATAGGGGTTGACCGAAGGGTCTCCAGCGCTCTTGCCGCCGTCGTTGTAATGCTTGACGACGTCACGCAGCGTCTTGAGCGAGCCGTCGTGCATGTAGGGACCCGTGACGGCGATGTTGCGCAGGGTCGACGTCTTGAAGGCGCCGATTTCGTCGAAATGCGTCGTCACGGCGAAGCGGCCTAGGTCCGAAACCTTGGGATCGGCGAGCACCGTCTTGTCGACCGAGGCCCCGGAGGCTTTGGCTTTCTGGAATTCGGCGGCGAGGCGCGGCACGTCTGGCTGGATCCGATTGACGCCGACGCCAATGTTGTGGAAGCGGTTGTCGGTGAAGAGCGCGCGGTCCTGCTCGATCGTATGGCAGGACACGCAGCGTCCCTGGCCGACAAAAATCTCGAAGCCGCGCTTGGCGTCGGCGCTGACCGCCTCGTTTTCGTGACCGAGGTACCAACGGTCGAACGGCGAGTCTCCCGAGACGAGCGTTCGCTCGAAGGAGGCGATGGCCTGCTTGACCTGCTCCATCGTGATCGAAGAGCCTCCGGTCCCGAAGACCTTGATGAAAGCGGCTTTGTATTCGGGGTCCTCGCGCACGATCTTGAGGATCGCGTCATGCGATGCAAGTCCCATCTCGATCGGGTTGAGGAAGGGGAACTGCGACTGGTCCTCGAGCGAGGATGCCCGCCCGTCCCAGAACAAGCTTTCGAAATAGGCCGCGTTGAGCACGGTGGGCGCGTTGCGCGTCCCGAACTGGCCGGCGATGCCGCGCGAGGTCTTCCGTGGAGAGTTCTGTGAAGGCCTTCTCATCGTCGTGGCAGGTGCTGCAGGCGACCGTGCCGTCGCCGGAGAATCGCTTGTCGTGAAAAAGCTTCTTGCCGAGCGCGATCTTGTCGTCGGACTGCGCGTTGTCGGCGGGAATGGCCGGCGGCGGCAATCCCAACAGATCGGCGCGGGCGAATGTCGAAGCCGTCACAAATCCCAACGCCGCCAGGAGCAGCGTTCTCGATGCTTTGCGCCTCATTCCTTCCTCCCCAGGATGCCTACGAGGCCGGCGTTTTCCGCCGTTCTTGATTTTGCTGCGCGGCGATCTGCGCGCCGAAGCGGCGGCAATCATCTTGCTCTCGCTTTTTTGCGCCGGCAAGCGACTTCGCGACTTCTATCGCGGCCCGTCGTTCTTCGCAGTCGCACTCTCGATAGCCGCGATTCATCTTCAGCTTTGCAGTTCTTCTTGTCCCGTGATAGGGGGCGCGCGGGATTGTCGCGCCGCACAACGAAGCGCGTGATGAATGGACGAGGGAAGATATGAAGCTACGCACATTGATTCTGGCCTTCACGCTTCTTCCGCTGGCGGCGCACGCGGACGATCTGCGGCATGACGCGCTGGCCGCGTCGCTTGCGCCGATCGACGCCGCGTCGGCCATCAAGGCCGTGAAGGGCAACGACGTCACCCCTGCGAAAATCGAGCTGGGGCAGAAACTGTTCTTCGATCCGCGGCTGTCGAAGAGCCAGCTGATCAGCTGCGCCTCGTGCCACAATCTCTCGCTCGGCGGCGCCGACACGGGGCCGACCTCGGTCGGCCACGGCTGGCAGAAAGGCCCGCGGCGAGCGCCTACCGTGCTCAATGCGGTGTTCAACAGCTCGCAGTTCTGGGACGGCCGCGCCGAGGATCTGAAAGCGCAGGCCAAGGGGCCCGTTCAGGCCTCCGCCGAGATGAGCAACACGCCCGCCGCCGTCGAGGCCACCCTGCGCAGCATGCCGGGCTATGTTAAGGACTTCCAGGCCTCTTTCCCGGGCGAAACTCAGCCCGTCTCCTTCGACAATATGGCGAAGGCGATCGAAGCCTTCGAAGCGACGCTCGTCACGCCGGGCGCCCGCTTCGACCGTTTTCTCGCGGGCGACGACGCCGCGCTGAACGATACGGAGAAGAAGGGCCTGCGCCTGTTCCTCGATAAGGGCTGCGCCTCCTGCCACAACGGGCCGAACCTCGGGGGAACCGCCTATTTCTCCTTCGGCGTCGCAAAGGCCCCGACCGAGGAGCTGCGCCCGGCCGCCGACAAGGGCCGCAGCGCGGTCACCAAGAGCGCGTCGGACGACTACGTCTTCCGCGCCGCGCCTCTGCGCAACGTCGCCCTGCGCGCGCCCTATTTCCATACGGGCAAGGTTTGGGCTTTGGACGAGGCGGTCAATGTGATGGCCGTCCACCAATTGGGGACGGCGCTCAGCCCCGATGAAACGCGGGACATCGTCGCCTTCTTGGAGACGCTCACCGGCGAGGCTCCCAAGGTCGCCTATCCGACCCTGCCGCCGCGAGCGAAGGAGACGCCGCGTCCGCAATACTGAATCTCCTAAGTTTTCCTCACGTTTCAGGCGCCGGCTCTCGGCAGAGGGCCGGCGTTTTTGCTTTCCTGTACACTGATGGCGCCGCGCTGACGCTTCTTTGTTTCGCTGCGATCGGTGTCAGAATTTGCTCGGGCTTGGCCCTATCATTTGGTGCAGCGCAGCACAAAATGTCGCAGCCTGTGTGTTTGGGCGACGTTTGGGCCGGGTTGAGTCTCCAAGTTGCGACAGCGCCGCAAGTTGCGACAGCGCCGCCTTCGATGAGACGGATTTATCGAGGGATTGAATTTTTTCGCGTTTGCGAAGGGTTATGATTGGGTTGCGGGCGCTGGGGCTTAGGGTAGGGATAATCCCATCCGAATGGGTCGATAAGCCCCTTCGATAGATTGTCATCTCCAGCCCTATGGAGTATTGTTTTTGGGTCCCTGAACAGAAATGCTCTGGGCACGCTGGGCTTAGCTCGGGGCAGGGCGAGGAGGGCCGCAGGACGCGGCTTATTTCGCCTTTCGCCGGGAGCGGCTCCAAGCGCGCGCGTCGGACTCGTCGGCTCGGGCCGTGACGGGAACGAAAAAAAGAAAACAAAAACAAAAACAAGAACAAGAAGAAGTCGGAAAGCAAGAGCGAGAGGGAAGAGCGCAAAGCTTCGCGCTTTCGTCGGATCAAGAACACATCGGATAAGACGTTGGGGCGCCTGCGGCGCTTTCGGCGTTCGAAGTCCGGGAAGCTCGAGGACCTTGGCGCCGTGGGGCGTTGCGGGCTCAGCGAGCGGGCCGACGAAACGAACGACAAGAACAAAAAGCCGAAGCGAAGAGCGTCACAGCAAGAAGAGCCGAAACGCTGACAAGAGCAAGAACAAGCGTGAAGGCCGAATGTCGGGGGTTGAGAAGCCTGAAAGCTCGAGCAGGACGGGGGCTTGGCCGCCTTAGAGGGGCGGAGGGGCCGCAAGACGCGCAAATCTTGGATTAGAGAGCAGACTTAGGAGGACCAAGCATGAGTTCGACAACAAGCACGGCTGCTGGCGCAGCCGCCACAGACACGGTAGTCGATCTGAGAGGAATGTGGATCGGCCTTGTGGTGCTGAACGTGTTTTATCTGATCGTTCGCATCTACGAGCAGATCTATGGCTGGCGCGCGGGCCTCAACTCCTTTGCGCCGGAGTTCCAGACCTACTGGCTGTCGATCCTGTGGACGGAGATCCCGCTGGAGCTCGTCTCGGGCATCGGCCTTGCCGGCTATCTGTGGAAGACCCGCGACCGCAACGTCGACGCGGTTGCGCCGCGCGAGGAGATGCGCCGTCTCGTCAACCTGGTTCAGTGGCTGACGGTTTATGGCATCGCCATCTACTGGGGCGCCTCCTTCTTCACGGAGCAGGACGGCACCTGGCACATGACGGTGATTCGCGACACGGACTTCACGCCGTCGCACATCATCGAGTTCTACATGAGCTACCCGATTTATTCGGTGATCGCGGTGGGCGCGTTCTTCTATGCGAAGACGCGCATCCCGTATTTTGCTCATGGCTACTCGCTGGCGTTCCTGATCGTGGCGATCGGCCCGTTCATGATCATCCCGAACGTGGGTCTCAACGAGTGGGGCCACACCTTCTGGTTCATGGAAGAGCTGTTCGTGGCTCCGCTGCATTGGGGCTTCGTGTTCTTCGGCTGGATGGCTCTGGGCGTGTTCGGCGTGGTTCTGCAGATCCTCGGCCGCGTGCATGCGCTGATCGGCAAGGAAGGCGTCGCGCTGCTCGCCTGATCGGCGGTCGCGTGAGAATTGGAGGGGTCGCGCCTTCGGGCGCGGCTCACTCGAGAAGAACAAAGTGAAACAGTGAAGAAGACGACAATCCGGCGCTGAAGCCGGAGCGTTCGACGAGACCAAGGAGAAGAGAGATGTCGACATCGAAAAGCGGAGGAGCGGTCGGTCCGTTCCATTCCGTCGCGGAAGCGGCGGGATGCGTTCAAACCACCGACTGGATGCTTCTGACGCTGCTGTTTTTTGCGGTTCTGGGCGGCTATCACGTCCACTTCATGCTGACTGCGGGCGACTGGGACTTCTGGGTTGACTGGAAGGATCGCCGCATGTGGCCGACGGTGGTTCCGATTCTGGGCGTGACCTTCTGCGCGGCGGCGCAGGCCTTTTTCTGGGTGAACTTCCGTCTGCCGTTCGGCGCGGTGTTCGCAGCTCTGGGCCTGCTGATCGGCGAGTGGATCAACCGCTACGTGAACTTCTGGGGTTGGACCTACTTCCCGATCTCTCTGGTGTTCCCGTCGGCTCTGATCGTTCCGGCGATCTGGCTTGACGTGATCCTTCTGCTTTCGGGCAGCTATGTGATCACGGCGGTGATCGGCGCTCTGGGCTGGGGTCTTCTGTTCTATCCGAACAACTGGCCGGCGATCGGTCAGTATCACCAGGCGACCGAGCAGCATGGTCAGCTGATGTCGCTTGCGGATCTGATCGGCTTCCACTTCGTGCGCACGTCGATGCCGGAATACATCCGCATGGTCGAGCGCGGCACGCTGCGCACCTTCGGTAAGGACGTCGTGCCGGTCGCGGCCTTCTTCTCGGGCTTCGTGTCGATGCTGGTTTACTTCGCGTGGTGGTGGCTGGGCCGCTTCTACTCGACGACGAAGATCATCAAGGCGATCTGATCAAGCTTGACGACAGGCTTCCTCGCGGTGTTGCGCCTCGGTTGAGAGGCGGACCGCGGGGAGAGCGGAAAGAGCGGGAGCCGTCAAGAACGCGCAGAGCGTTCAAGGCTCCGAACGAAAGAAACTGGGAGGTTTGTTGATGAAAGCCCTAGTCAAGCTCGCTGCGCTCGGCGCGGCGGCCGTTGTGGGGGTGGTGGGAGCTGCGGCTCCGGCCTTCGCGCACGGCGAGAAGTCGCAGCAGGCGTTTCTTCGGATGCGCACGCTGAACTGGTATGACGTCGCCTGGTCGAAGACCTCGGTGGCGGTGAATGAAGAGCTGGTGCTTTCGGGCAAGGTGCACGTGTTCTCGGCTTGGCCGCAGGCCGTGGCGAACCCGCGCGTGTCCTTCCTGAACGCCGGCGAGCCGGGTCCGGTTCTGGTTCGCACGGCGCAGTTCATCGGGGAGCAGTTCGCTCCGCGCTCCTTCTCGCTGGTTCCGGGCAACGACTATGCGTTCTCGGTCAACCTGCGCGGTCGTCGCGCCGGTCGCTGGCACGTCCATGCTCAGATCAACGTCGAAGGCGGCGGACCGATCATCGGACCGGGCCAGTGGATTGAGGTCAAGGGCGACATGAAGGACTTCACCGATCCGGTGACGCTCCTTGACGGGACGACGATCGACCTCGAGCACTACGGGATCAGCCGGGTTTACGCTTGGCATCTTCCGTGGCTGGTCGTGGGCGCGGCGTGGATCCTGTTCTGGTTCGTGCGCAAGGGCATCATCGCCTCCTATGTGCGCGTTGCGGAAGGCAAGGAAGAGGAAGCCGTCACCGACGAAGACCGCCGCATTGGCGCGATCGTCCTGGCGCTGACGATCCTGGCGACGATCTTCGGCTACGCCTACACGAACTCGCAGTTCCCGCGCACGATTCCGCTTCAGGCCGGCTTGCAGAAGCCGCTGACGCCGATCTCGAGCGTCGGCACGGCGGGCGTCGGCAAGGATCAGGTGACCGTTGACCTCGGCGGCGGCGTCTACAAGGTGCCGGGCCGTGAGCTGACGATCAACGTGAAGGTGAAGAACAACACGGCTCATCCGCTTCGCCTCGGCGAATATACGGCGGCGGGCCTGCGCTTCCTCAACCCTGACGTGTTCACGACGAAGCCTGAGTTCCCGGACTATCTGCTGGCGGATCGCGGTCTGTCGACCGATCCGACGCCGATCGCCCCCGGCGAGACGAAGGACATCGTGGTGAAGGTGCAGGACGCGCGTTGGGACATCGAGCGTCTGTCCGACCTGGCTTACGACACCGACAGCCAGATCGGCGGCCTGCTGTTCTTCTTCACCCCGGACGGCCAGCGCTACGCCGCGGAAATCGGCGGCCCGGTCATTCCGAAGTTCGTCGCCGGCGACATGCCCTGATCGAACGCAAATAAGCGCATAATCAGCCGGCCGGAGAGACGCTCTCTCCGGCCGGTTCCTTTTTGAAAAACGCGCGGCTGGAATATCTCGTCACATGATTTGAAACCCGACGCGCTAGGAAGGCGCGCGCGTCGATTGGTCGCAATCGCCGCTTTCGCTTTTTGCTCAGAACTGTATTTAAACTGGGCGAAACGGTTTATGCGGAGAGAGCGATGAGTTCCGTCGGGCGCTTAACTCGCCCCAAGCAATAAACGAGGGAGAAACCCGGGTATGAGACGAGCTTCGATTTTGTCGGCGATCGTCAGCGCGCTGCTCTTTCTGTCGGTCCAGAGCCCGGCGCGCGCCGAGGGCGGCGCGGGCCCCGAAGCGATGACGATGGGCAATATGTGCATGGTCATGTTCGGCTATGACATGATCCACATCACTTCCTATCTGCCGGGAATGTCGCGCAGCGAATATTGCCAAGAGATTCCCGCGACCGGTACGGTGATCATGGTTTTCGACATCGAGAACCCGAGGTTCCGGGATCTTCCGATCGAGATCCGCATCATCCGCGATCCACTGACTCCGATCACGAATGACACCAAGCTCGATCCGCTCACCGAGGTGCATTTTCCCGCGACGCGCTATCGCACTGGCACCTTCAGCTTCGAGCACGATTACAAGAACAACGGCCACTATATCGGCATGGTGACGCTGACGAAGGAGAGCGGGGAGCAGGAGACTCAGATCTTCAAATTCTCCGTTGGCGAGACGCTGTGGCAGTGGGTTCCCTATATTTTGGGAGCCGTGCTGATCTCCATGCTCATATTCTTCTATTGGCGTCACACCCACTCCGCCGCGCCCAAGGAATCTCAAGCCGTAAGCTGACGCGACAGCGTCAACGGCGCAACGCAGTTGAGAGGAACGCAGACGATGGGCATGAGAAAGCTTGAACAAAGAGGAGTCGCAAGGCGGGTTGGGATGCTGACGGCGATGGCGTCGCTCCTCCTATTTGCGGCCGCGCCGGCGCTGGCGCATTCCTTCCTCGTCGACGCTACGCCGTCCTCGAAAGACCACGTCGACGCTTTGCCGAAGACCATCAAGCTCAAATTCGGCGCCGGCGTGGAGCCCGCCTATTCGACGCTCTCCATCGAGACGAGCGACGGCAAGGTGCTCGCCAAGGGCGCGGTGGGGAAGCCGGAGACGCCGCGCGAGCTCACGCTCGACGCGCCGACCGACTTGGCGCCGGGGCGCTACGTCGTTCGCTATCGCGTGCTCTCGCAGGACGGGCACATCGTCGAGGGCAATTACGAGTTTTTCCTCGACGAGAAGAAGTAGCCTCTTCGGCAAAGCAGCCATCGCGCGGCCCGCGGCGGGGCCGCAGCGAGCGTCTGGCGCGGATATCGTAGCGCCCTGGCGCGACAGCCGGTCGAGACGGCGCAAGCGGGAAGCCTTATACGACATGTCCCAAACCTTCCTTCGCTTCTTCGAGGCCATGCCGACGGCGATAGCGGTCGGCCTGCTCCTGCTGCCGCTTCTCGTCGGTGAGAGCGGCGCGCGTTTCAAGCCGGCGATCGCCTTGCTTGCGTCGCTGCGCGCGCTGCTCGGCTTCGGACTCATCGTCCTTATCGCCAGGGCGATCATTCCCGCCGACGCGCCGCTCACCTTGGACGGCCTGGTCACCTTCTCCGAGAGCACTTCGGTCGGACGGGCCTGGCTTGCGACAGAGCTCGTCGCGCTGCTCTTCGCGCTCGCGGCGCTGACTCGACTACGCATCGATTCCGATCTTCTCGACAAGGTCGCGCTCGGGCTCGGCGTGCTGGTCCTCGCTTTGACCTCCGTGACCGGCCACGCGATCGACGACAGCTTCAGCTGGTGGCAGCAAGGGAGCTTTCTCTTGCATACGGCCGCGGGCCTGACTTGGATCGGGGGACTACTCGGCCTCGTCTGGTGGATGTTCACGGGACGCGGCAAGCCGCCGGAGGTCGCAGCGAAGCTCGCGGAGCGCTGGTCGCAGATCGCCAAGATCGCGATCGTGCTCGTCGTCATCAGCGGCGTCGTGATGGCTTGGGAGAATGTGGGCAGCTTCGCCAATCTGCTCGCCACGTCCTACGGTCGGCTGTTGACGACCAAGCTTGCGTTGTTTTGCGCCGCCATGCTCGCGGCGCTGGCGCTAGCCCGCTATCTGAACCGCCGACCGGCCGGAGAATTCGATTTCGACTGGTATGGACGCGTGGGCGTCGCCGAGGCGGTCGCGGCGGTCGCTCTCGTCTTCATTGCGGGCTGGATCGCCGTCATCACCCCCGCCTCGCACGAGACCGATCTCTATTGGCCCCTTCCTTTCCGTCTCTCCTGGTCGGCGACCTGGGGCTATGTGGGGGCGAAGCTGCCTGGGCTCGGCGTGCCCAATTGGTATCTGGCGCCAGCCTGGTCCGGCCTCGCGGCGCTGGTCTTCGCCGCGCTCGCCGCGGTTAGCTGGTGGCTGCCGCGGCTCAAGCCCTGGCGTCAGTTTGCGACGCCATCCGCGCTCGCCATTGCGGCGCTGTTCACAGGCTCTTCCTTCGCCACGCTCGCCTATCCCGACACCTATAACGATCCGGCCGTCGATTACACCGCCGAGTCGGTGGTGCGCGGGCAAAAGGCGTTCAATGCGAATTGCACCGCCTGCCACGGCGTGTTGGGGGAAGGAAATGGCGAACTCGCCGCCGGGCTCAAGGACGCGAAGGGTTTAGCCGTTACTCCCGCCGATCTCACCGCCCCGCATGTCGGCAACCACACGATCGGCGACATCTTCCACTGGCTCACCTATGGCGGCACGAGCGGCGTCATGCCGGGGTTCAAGGAGACGCTCGACTCCGACGACCGCTGGGACGTGATCAACTTTCTCCTAATGATGTCCTACTCCAACCGCGCCCGCTTCATCGGTCCGCAGCCGATGGTGCAGTGGCTGATCGCCCCGGACTTCCAGCTCGTCGATCCCGAGGACAAGATCACGACGTTCTACGGTTTGCGCGGCGCGCCCGCGCTGATTTCCTTCGCGCGCTGCAACGCCCCGGACGTCGACGAGGCCGCGCTCGAGGCGTCCCTCGCCACAGCCGCCGAGACCGCCAAAGCCGCCGGCGCCCATCACGTGACCGTCTATCAGGGAGGCTGTCCCGAGGCGCTCATGGCGCGGAAGCCCACGCGTCCGCAAGCGGTCGAACGCGCCTACTCGGTCATCAACCGCTATCCCAACGAGAAGCCCGCCGACGAGATCGCCGAAGCGCATTACCTCATCGACCGCTCCGGCTATCTGCGCGCGCGCTATCGGCACTTCGAACCGGGCAACGGACAGGCGGCGCAGCTTTCCGCCGCCATCGCGCAGCTCGCCAAGGAGCCCTTCATCATTGTGAGCCTGCACTCGCATTGACCTTCGAAGGGAGCGACCATCCGCTCAGAGTGGGATGGCGAACAGGAGGAACGGTTATGATGAAGCGGCGTGACTTTTTTCGGTCGGCCGGCGCCCTGCTGGTTGGACTCGTGACGGGAAAGCTCTTCTCCATCGGGGCGGCGAGCGCGCATGAATATGAGCTCGGTAAGCTCATCGTCGAGCATCCCTGGCTGCGCGCGCCGAAGGAGGGCGAGACCAAGGCCTATCTCTACGCCTTCATCCATAATGAAGGGTCGGAGCCCGACCGGCTGATCGGCGCGACGGGCGAGAAGTTCGGCAATTTCGAAATCTATCCCGACGCGCGGAGCAACGCCAAGGGCAAGGGCATCCTCATCCCGCCGAACGCCACGACGACGCTCGCGCCCGGCGGAGCCTATGTGCTGCTGCTCGACATCAAGAAGCATCTCGAGGTCGGCTGGGGCTTGGAGCTGACGCTCAAATTCGAGAAGGCCGGCGAGGTCGTGATCGACGCCGCGATCGAGGCGCCGGACGCCGCCCATGCGCATGATGCGGAAGCGCAAGCGCGCTGGGAGAAGGCACAGGCTTCAGGCGCGCCCGCCTCGAGCCCGCCGGCAGATCACGATCACGATCATCACCACCCTTAAAGCGCGCGGGCAGAACCCGCGCTGCAAGGCAGAACCCCCAAGACGGATTCGGTCACGCCGCGCTCGCAGGAGCGCAGCGTGGCTCAGAAGTTAGTTTTCGGGGCGGTGAAGAACCGCGCGCGAGCTGCGCCCCCAATCTTTGCGCATGGCCGCGATCGCGCTAACCGCGGCGCGCCCATTGGCAGCAAGTTTTGCCGGCGATGATTCGTCGAGGGCGTCACTTGACTTGCGCCGGCGGCTCGTCGTTCGGCGCGACTTCTCCCGGGCTCGGCGCGTCGCCCTGGCAATTGACCATGAAGTTGTTGATGAAGGACATCGGCACTTGCACGAGCATCCAGGCGCCAATCAGAATCCAGGCGAGGTTGTGCTTGCCTTTCCCATAGAAATAGGCGCCGGCCAGCGGAATGAGCAGCAGCAGGAAGGGCCAGGGACCGGCCACGATCTGATCGCAGTACCAGTTTTCCGTTATCGACATAATGTTCACCTCGGCAGATCGGTTTCGCCCATCAGGAATTCGTCGATCGCCGCGGCGCACTGCCGCCCTTCGCGGATCGCCCAAACGACGAGCGACTGGCCGCGGCGCATATCGCCGCAGGCGAAGACCTTTTGACGAGAGGCGGCGTAGCTTCGCACATCTGCCGCGACATTGCCGCGCGAGTCGAGCGCGAGCCCCAGCTTTTCCAGCATCCCTTCTCTTTCAGGACCCACGAAGCCCATTGCGAGGAGCACCAGATCGGTCTTGACGGAGAAGCCGCTCCCCGGAATTTCGGCGAATTTGTCGTCCACCTTGACGCAGCGCAAGGCCTTCACCACGCCGTTCTCGCCGACGAACTCAGCCGTCTTGACCGAAAACTCGCGCTCCGCGCCTTCCTCATGCGAGGAGGAGGTGCGCAGCTTCAACGGCCAATCGGGCCAGATGCGCAGCTTATCCTCCTTGTCCGGAGGACGCGGAAGAATCTCGAACTGGGTGATGGAGAGCGCGCCCTGGCGGCGCGAAGTGCCGATGCAGTCGGAGCCGGTGTCGCCGCCGCCGATCACGACGACATTCTTACCGGTCGCGAGAATGGGCGCGTTGGTCGTCGCCGGCTCGCCGGAGACGCGACGGTTCTGTTGCGGAAGAAAATCCATCGCGAAGTGGACGCCCGCCAGGTCTCGCCCGGGTATGGGAAGATCGCGCGGCGCCTCCGCTCCGCCGGCGAGCGCCAGCGCGTCGTAGGACTGGAGCAAGGCTTCGGCGTCCACGTCGAAGCCGACCGCCACATTATAGTGGAAGACCACGCCTTCGGCCTCCATCTGCGCGACCCTGCGCTCGACGAGATGCTTCTCCATCTTGAAGTCGGGGATGCCGTAGCGCAGCAATCCGCCCGCCTTGGCGTGCTTCTCGAAGACATGCGCCTCATGGCCGGCGCGCGCGAGCTGCTGCGCGCAGGCAAGGCCGGCGGGTCCCGAGCCCACGACCGCGACGCGCTTGCCAGTCTTGCGGCGAGGCGGCTCGGGGACGACCCAGCCCTCGGCGAAGCCGCGGTCCACGATCGCGCATTCGATCGATTTGATCGTGACCGGCTGGTCGTTGAGGTTGAGGGTGCAGGCGGCCTCGCAGGGCGCGGGGCAGACCCTTCCGGTGAATTCCGGAAAATTATTCGTCGAGTGCAGATTGGCGATCGCTCTTTTCCAATCGCCCTCATAAACGAGGTCGTTCCAATCTGGGATTTGATTATTGACCGGGCAGCCGTTGTGACAGAACGGGATGCCGCAGTCCATGCAGCGCGCGGCTTGTGCGCGCGTCGCCTCCTCCGACAGCGGAATGACGAACTCGTCGTAATGGCGAATGCGATCGGCTGCCGGCTTATATTTGCGGTCCTGCCGGTCGATCTCCAGAAATCCCGTCGCTTTGCCCATATCGTCTTTCGCCTCGCGCCTCCGGGGCGCGTCACCGGGTTTTTTGCTGCGCTCGGGCCTTTCGCCAGAAGCAAAATTCTCATAACGCAGGCGGACTCCGCCGCCCGACGCTTCTTCGACGTCCTCTAAAGAGCGTTGAGGGCGCGTCGTCAAGCGGGGAGGGCGTAGGCCAAAGCATGCGACCCTTGTGCCGGCCCCGAACTGAGCCCTAGATTGCCAGCATCATGAGCCATGAAGAAAAGCGCGCGCTCGAGGAGGGCGCAGAGTTCAGTCCCCGCTTCAACGCGCAGGGCCTCATCGTCTGCGTGACAGTCGAGGCGGAAACGCATCAGGTGCTGATGGTCGCTTATATGAATCAGCTCGCGCTGGATAAGACCGTCCAGACCGGGGAGGCTCATTATTGGTCGCGCTCGCGCCAGAGCCTGTGGCGCAAGGGCGAGACCTCGGGCCAGATTCAGCGCGTCGTGAGCTTGAGTGTGGATTGCGACCAGGACGCCCTCCTGCTCGAAGTCGAGCCACAGGGCGACGGCGGCGCCTGCCACACGGGCAGGAAGTCCTGCTTCTACCGCAGGCTTGAACTTAACCTTGGGCGGCTCGTTTTCGTAGAATGAGGCGGAAAGCGACAGCACGTTAGCTGATCCTCTACTTTCAGAGAGCAGGCTTCGATCCTAAATCCAACTCAATGACCGTGTTCACTCGCGGGGCGGTCAAGGACGAAGTCAGCTATGTTCTCCTTGGTGCGAAAGAGCTTCGACATGTCGGAGGAGCGTCGCGGCAACCCGGCGCCGCCGGCCGCGGGCGAGACGAAAAACGCACGTGCGGCGAGCCCCGTGAAGATCGGCTTGGCGCTGGGCTCCGGCGCGGCGCGCGGCTGGGCGCATATCGGCGTGCTCAGAGAGCTCGCGGACCACGGAATTGTGCCCGACGTGATCGCGGGCACCTCGATCGGCGCGGTCGTCGGCGGTTGCTACGCCGCCGGCAAGCTCGACCAGATCGAGGCCTTCGCGCGCTCGCTCACCAAGCGGCGCGTCTTCGCGCTGATGGACCTCTCCTTCTCCGGCATGAGCCTCATCAGCGGCGAGCGCCTGAAGGCCTCGCTCGAGCATGAGGTCAAGGGCATGCTGATCGAGGATCTACCCATTCCCTTCGCGGCGGTCGCGACCGAGGTCGGCACGGGCCACGAAATCTGGCTGCAGCGCGGCGCGCTCGATCTCGCCATACGCGCCTCCTACGCACTGCCGGGCATTTTCGAGCCGGTGCGGGTCGGCGAGCGCTTTCTCTTCGACGGCGCACTGGTCAATCCCGTGCCGGTCACGGTCTGCCGGGCGCTCGGAGCCGAATATGTCATCGGCATCAACATGGCCGCCGACATGATGTATCGCTCGAAAGTCGTGCCCGACCAGGCGGCGGCGCCCGGCGGGGCGGCGTCAGGCATTGGGCCTTTCGCGAGCCGGCTTGGCTCGGCGCTCGAGACTGGGCTGCTGCCCCGCTACCTCGAGCGAAGCGCCGGCGGAGCGCCCAATGTCGCGACCGCGATGGTCGACGCCTTCAACATCGTGCAGGATCGCATTCTGCGCTCCCGCCTCGCCGGCGATCCTCCCGACGCGATCGTCAACACGCGCGGCAACGACATCGGCATGTTCGACTTCCATCGGGCGGACGAGGCGATCGCCATGGGACGCGACGCGGCCAAGCGCACCTTGCCGACGATCTTCTCGCATATTCCGGTTGCGGCGGCTACGAGCTGAGAGGCCTGACTGGCTTATCGGTCCGCCGGGCGCCGCGCAGTTTCCGCGGTTCGAACCAGCCATAGAGCAGGAGCCCTGCGAAGAATCCGCCGAGATGCGCCTCCCAGGCGATGGGTCCGCCGCCGCCGGGCGCCATCGAGAGCGTTCCAAAGAGCACATTGGCGACGAGCCAGGTCACGACGAAAATTGCGGCGCGCCGATTGTCGAGGAGGCCCTGCAGCGGCTGCGTGGCGCCGCCGGCTCCGGCGCGCCCCCAATCCTCATGCAGCGCGCCCCCCGGCGCGAAGGCGAAGCGCGCCACCGCCGCGATCGCGCCTGAAATGCCGGCCGAGGCGCCGACGACCGCCTCGAGCGAGAAAGGGTGCGTTGCGAGATGCGCGAGCGCGCCGGCGACGGCGGTCGCCATAAAGAAGAAAAAGAAGCGCAGCGAGCCGAGCCGCTTGGCGACCGGCGATCCGAAGGCGAGTAGCGAGATCGCATTGACGCTGAGATGCGTCCAATTGGCGTGAAGGAAAGCGTATGTCCCCAGGGTCAAGGTCGCTAAGGGGCCGAGGTCGAAAAGCCCCGTCATTTCGTCGGCGTCGAGATTGGGAAGGGCCTGCAGCGTCGCGACCGGCGCGACAAGGAAGCTCACGCGCGCGGGGACGAAGGCGAAGGTCGAGACAAGCCAGAGGCCGAAGGGTTCCGGCAGAAGCTCGACCGCGAGTTGAACGGCGACGAGGACGGCGGCGAGCGCGACGATGGCGGAAGGAATGTTGAAGATCGGCTCCCGCTTCACCACGCCTCCTTATTCCGAAGGCCCATGCTCCTTCGCGGCCCGACATAGCAAATCTCACTGGGCGGCGGGCGCGTCGGAGCCCACGCGCCCGCCCTTGGTCCCTCGCGCGGCTCGAGGCGCTCCTCCCTGGAACGGAACCGCAGGCGGACAAGCGCGGTGCATCGACTATCGCGCAGGCCCGTTGGCGCGCGTTCCGCTCAGGCGCGCCACAGCTGGCGTTGACGCGCGTCCGTTCTAAAGGAGCCGCAGCACGAGCGGAGCGTCCCGTGCGCGCCTCCCCAAAGACTTCGCGAGAGTGCCACGCAACGCCCCGACGGGCAACCACAGCCGTTAATAAAGGTAAACGCCGGTGTGGCGCGCCGTCTGCAATCGTGAGGTCGGAGCGCCCGTCAGGAGCCCCGTCGTGCCGAAGCGACGCAATATTGTTTCAAATTTCGGAATGGGGGCGCGCATGCGACATGCCATCAACAAGGATCTCTATGCTTATTGGGACAGGTTGCGCGGGGCGCGCGTCGCTCCCGATCGCAACGACATCGATCCAAGCGCCATCCGTCACCTGCTGGCGGATTGTTTCATCGTCGAGATCGATGACGCCTGCGAATTTCCGCTAAGACTTTCGGGAACGCGCCTCAACGCGCTGCGGGGCTCGGAGGGCAGGGGAGCGCCTTTCCTGGACATGTGGCGGGAGGCGGATCGGCGCGAGCTCGCCGCGGCCGTGCTGACCGTCATCGACGGCGCGACGCCCATCGTGGGCGCGGTCAAGGCGCGCGCCGCGGCTGACGACGGCGAGGGTGCCGCGCGACGCGATCTGGACCTCGAGCTGCTGCTCTTGCCGCTGCGCCATTTCGGCAAGAAGCGCTCGCGGCTGCTCGGCGCGCTGGCGCCTTTCGGCGAGGTCGACTGGTTCGGGCGCGTCCCCGCCGCCAAGCTCGAAATCGGCTGCCTGCGCATGATGAGCGCGCATGAGCGCAGCATGAGGCGCGCGCCCATGCCGCCCTTCCCCCCGCAGGCCGGGGGCGTGCGCCATCTCATTGTCTACGAAGGCGGAAAGGCCCGCGCCTGACCCGCGCGGCCTCGCCCGCGTAAGCGCGCGTTAAGCCGGGCTCGCTAGCCTCGCCGGGGATTGGAGCCTCCTCAAACGCGATCGATGACGGGCATGACGTCGAAACCACAAGCGGCGCTCGAAATAGCGGAAAGCCGGCGCTTTCAGCGCGTGCCCGTCTCGCTTTTCGGTCGCTACATGCTCGAGTTCGCGCAGCGAATTTCCTTGCCAGACGACCGAAATGTCGCCGGGGGACATGCTTTTGATCGCGCCGAGCAAGCCGGCGCTGGCGGAGCAGGTCGTCGTCTATCTCGACGACCTCGGCCGTTTCGCGGGTCCCTGCGTGCGCCTCACCGACGGCGGTTTCGCGCTGCTGCTCAATCTGCCGGCGGGCAAGCGCGATAAGCTCGCTGACCAGCTCACCTGGTTCGCCAACCGTCACGCCTTCGGCATCGCCGACGATCGCCGCCACGAGCGAATCGTGCCGGTCCTGCGCCGCGCCCTGCTGCGAACGCAGGACGACCGCGAGATCATCGTCCGGATTCAGGACATTTCGCTCTCCGGCGTGGGTCTCGAGAGCGAGCTGCGGCCGCCGCTCGGCTCGCATATCGTCTTGGGCTCGACGCCCGCCGTCGTCGTGCGCCACTTCGAGGGCGGCTTCGCCTGCGCTTTCCAAAAGCAGTTTGCGCCCGGCTCGATCAGCGAGTCCACGCGATTGTGAGGCGGCCAGCCGCGTTCTGCTGAAAATTGGACAAGGCCGGGCGAGCGCTCTGTCAAACGACCCGTTGCAGAGACCCCCATGAAACCCAATTAACTCACCGGTCCTAGCCGGGAAGAGAGACCGATGCGCCAAAGCAATCGCCAGAGAAGTCGGGACACGGTTCGCCGAGCCTTGGGTTTAGCGCTGTTGCTGCTGGCGGCGAGCCTCGCGTCTGCGCGGGCCCTGGAGTGTCCGCGGGCGCAACTCGACGGCGCTCAAGCCGTTATTCGTGAAACGCCGAGCAAAATGGCCGAGTTCGAGCGCAGGCTCGTCAGCCGCGACAGCGGCAACGCCGTCACCGAGATCATCAATTATCTCAGGCGCAACCACCCGGAGGCCAGTAGCGCGGAAATCGCGAATTTTCTCATAACGGCCTATTGTCCGGCCATCAGCGCCCAGGGCTATTCCGACGAAATGGCGGCGAACAAGGTTAGCGCATTTGCGGCGTTGGTGGAGGACAGGCTCTATCACTCGAGATGAACGCCGCTGTGCGGTCGTGTCCCCGCGCCTGCTGCGCACGCAGGATGATCGCGAGATCATCGTCCGCATTCAGGACATTTCGCTCTCGGGCGCGGGTCTCGAGAGCGTGCTGCGGCCGCCGCTCGGCTCGCATATCGTCCTGGGCTCGACGCCCGCCGTCGTCGTCCGCCATTTCGAAGGCGGCTTCGCCTGCGCCTTCCAGAAGCAGTTTGCGCCGGGCTCGATCAACGAGTCGACGCGGTAGTGAGGCGGCGCTTCACGGAGAGGCGCCCACGGCGGGGACGCCGTTCACCCGAGTGCGGCTCCCTGCCTATGTCTGAGAGGGAGAAGGAGACGCTCATTCGTCAATACGCCCGCCGGCGAGGTCACATGGCATATGCTGCGCGAACGCGGGGGCCGAAGGTCGAGGCTCGCCGCCGTGGCCGGGCGATCATTCGGGAGGAACTAAGGCGCATTCATGAGCCATCCGTTTAGTCTCATCGTCACCGACACGTCACCGCTTTTCACTTTGTTCTTGCGGACGCGCTCGACGCTTTGCTTCGTCCCGGACTGGCCGTCAGGGGGCTCGGTTTGCGCTTTGTGACGCAGTTATTTCTTGAGGCGTAAGCAGAAAGCGCTAAAGCCCTCGCCCCCGCCCCTCGCCCTTCGCCCCCGTCTGTAACCAGCCCTTAAAGAGCCTCGGTTAACCCTTAACCGCTCTACCGCCACGGGACCGCGGCGCAGGGGAGACCAATGGCGCGCAGGGATAACCGCCGCGAACCCTATTTCGAGGATGCGAGGCGCGGGGAGCTGAGAGCCGATCCGCGCGATCGCCCCTCTGCGTCCGCCGCTCGCAAGCGCGCCGCCTCCGAGCCGAAAGACCCCCCGCCATCCGAGGCCCCCCCGCGGCCCCGCGCGCGGGGCCGCGCTTCGGCGCGCTCATCATCGCTCTCCGGGCGCCTTTTCTATTGGTCCTTCGTGCTCGGCATCTGGGGCGTGATCGGGCTGGGCGCGCTCGTCCTCTATTACGGCTCACGGCTGCCGCCCATCGATCAGCTCGCGGTGCCAAAACGCCCGCCTAATGTGGCGATTCTCTCGGCGCAGGGCGAGCTCATCGCCAATCGCGGCGACATGGGCGGCGCGGCCATCCCCATTTCCGAGCTGCCGCCCTATCTGCCGAAGGCCTTCGTCGGGATCGAGGATCGCCGCTTCTATTCGCATTGGGGCCTCGATCCGCAGGGCCTCGCCCGCGCGCTGCTACGCAATGTGGTCGGGCGCGGGGGGGTGCAGGGCGGCTCGACGCTCACCCAGCAGCTCGCCAAGAATCTCTTCCTCACCCAGGAGCGCACGCTCTCGCGCAAGATCCAGGAGGCGATCCTGGCGCTCTGGCTCGAGCGCAAATACAGCAAGGACCAGATTCTCGAGCTTTATCTCAATCGCGTCTATTTCGGCTCCGGCGCCTATGGCGTGGAGGCGGCGGCGCGCCGCTACTACGGCCACGGCGCGCGCGAGATCACGCTCCCGAGGCGGCCGTGCTGGCCGGGCTGATGAAGGCTCCAGCAAGCTCGCGCCGGACCGCAATCCGCAAGGGGCGCAGGAGCGCGCCGAGCAGGTCCTGAACGCCATGCGCGAGGAAGGTTTCATCACGCCAGCTCAGCAGAAGGCGGCGCTGGCGAAGCCCGCCCAGGCGCGTCGCGACGAGCGGCGCCCGCACAATCAATTACGCCGCTGACTATGTGATGGAAGCCCTCGCCGACAAGATCGGCTCGATAGACGAAGATATCGTCGTGACGACCACGATCGACAAGCGGCTGCAGGGCCTGGCCGAGCAGGCGCTGAAAGACGAGCTCGACAAAAAGGGCGAAAAATTCGGCGTGACGCAGGGCGCGGTGGTGGCGATCGACCAGACGGGCGCTGTTCGCGCCCTCGTCGGCGGCCGCGACTATGGCGAGAGCCAGTTCGATCGCGCCGCTTCGGCCAAGCGCCAGCCGGGCTCGTCGTTCAAGCCTTTCGTCTATCTCGCCGCCGTCGAGCATGGCCTGACGCCCGACACGGTGCGCGAGGACGGCCCGCTCAATGTGCGAGGCTGGCAGCCCGAAAATTACAGCCGTGAATATTTCGGGCCGGTCACGCTGACGCGGGCGCTGTCGATGTCCTTGAACACGGTTGCGGTTCGCCTCGGGCTTGAGGTCGGCCCCAAAACGGTCGCCGCCACGGCGCATCGCCTCGGCATTGGCTCGGATCTCCAAGCCAATGCCACCATCGCGCTCGGCACCTCGGCGGTCACTCCGCTCGAGCTCGTCTCGGCCTATGCGCCTTTCGCCAATGGGGGGATTGGCGTTCAGCCGCATGTGGTCGTCAAGGTGCTGCGCGCCTCCGACGCAAGCTTGCTCTATCAGTGGAAGAACGCGAACAACGGGCGCGTCATCGAGCCGCGCCACGTCGCGATGATGAACACGATGATGCGGGAGACGCTGCTCACGGGAACGGCGCGCAAGGCCGAGCTGCCCGGTTGGCAGGCGGCCGGTAAGACGGGCACGAGCCAGGATTTCCGCGACGCTTGGTTCGTCGGCTACACGAGCCGTCTCGTGGCCGGCGTCTGGCTCGGCAATGACGATAATTCGCCCACCAAGCACGTTACGGGAGGCAATCTGCCCGTCGAGGTCTGGAGCCGCTTCATGCGCGAGGCGATGCGCGGCGGGCAGCCCTCCGAGCTCCCGGGCGGCTATTGGAACGCCTCTCAGGATGTGGCTCCGCCCGAATTCGTCGAGCACGTTCTCGACTTCCTGCGCGGCGGCGCGCCCGCCTCAAATCCCGAGCCGCCGATTCGGCCGAGGCCTCAAGCCTCAGCGCCGCCGGGCGATCCCCCGCCGCCGAGCCGCGCTTTCGACGATCCGACCCCGCCGGTGGACGTTCCCTCCGCGCCCGCCAACCGCAGAGGCGCGCGCGACGCCGCCGAGGAGAGCTTCATCGAGCGCATGTTCAGCCGCTAAAGTCGCGCGCCGTGCTTCACGCTGAAACAATTCCCCGCGAGGGATCGTCACACGAGGCTTTGCAAGGTGCTCAAGGTCGGCGGGAAATTCCCGTCCGAATCAGAACCTTTGCGCGCCGCCTGACTTTTCGTCGCCGTCGGGGCTTGACAAGAACCCGTCCGACGGAGGACTCTATGCCCCGCGGCTCCGCTGCAAAAAAGAAGATCGCCATTCAGTGGCGCAATGAAACGGGAGGTTCTCATGGGTTGGCTGGTCCCCGGCGCGATGGTCGCCATGGTCGTGATTCTGGCCGTCACGCTGACGCGCCTTTGATCCACAAGCTTCGCTAGGTATCGGCCCGCCGCTGCGAGACGAAAGTTTCGCGGCGCGGGATCCTATGGTTCGACGGAACGCTTCGTCGTTCTGGCGTTCGGCCTAGTTGAGCGACGCCGTTCTTGGCGCATGGCGCCCGCGACGGCGTCGCTTTTTTATTTGATCCATTGATTTTATTGATTTTGCCCGAGTCCCGCGATGCCGATCCCGCTTCTCCCGCGGCTCACAATTGCTCTGGACTTCGCCTGTTTCAGCGATTATGCCGCAGTGCACTCACGGCGCGACGATTTGTCCCTCCCGATGCGACCTTGCGTCGATTGCGCCGTTGCAGTGCTTATGGTTGAAGGGAGCCGGCACAAAGGTTGCGTCGCGTAAAACTCGCTGATCGCTTCCGCGATTCGGCCGCCCGGGGGGAACGGGCGATGAGGCTCCGCACGTAATCGGCCACGATGGGCGGACCATCGACAACGGGGAACGACATGTCGAAAAAGACCTTGGCTTGCCTTTACGGCAAGGCCTTTTGCTGCGTCATCGCGACGCTTGCCGCCAGCCAATCCGCATTTGCTCAGAGCGAAACGGGAAGGCCGACGCCCGGCGGCATTGGCCTGCCGGCGATGGCGACGCCGGCCGGGCAAGAGACTCAGGCGTTTTACAACGATGTGCTGCTGCCGATCATCACGCTGATTCCGATTTTCGTTTTGGGCCTCCTTGTCTATGTGATGTGGCGTTTCAACGAGAAGTCCAACCCGGTCGCCTCGAAATATAGCCACAACCACAAGCTCGAGATCATCTGGACGATCATCCCGTGCCTTATCCTCATCGGCATGGCTTTTCCTTCCATGCATCTGCTGACGACCCAGGTGGTCGTTCCCGAGCCCTCGGTGACGATCAAAGTCACGGGCAATCAGTGGTATTGGAAATACGAATATCCGAAGGAGCAGGGTGGCGGCTTCGCCTTCGAGCAACGCATGAAGCCTGACTCCGATCTCCAGCCCGGCGAATTGCGCATGCTGGCCGTCGACAACGAGGCCGTCGTTCCGGTCGGCGAGGTCGTGAAGGTGCAGATCACCTCCTCGGACGTCATTCACGCCTTCGGCGTCCCTTCCTTCGCCGTGCGCATGGACGCCATCCCCGGCCGCCTGAACGAGACTTGGTTCAAGATCGAAAAAGAGGGCGTCTATTACGGCGAGTGCTATTTCATCTGCGGCAAGGATCACGCTTATATGCCGATCGCCATTCGCGCCGTGAGCCGGCCCGAATATGAAAAGTGGCTGGCGGAAGCGAAGGAAAAATTCGCAAGCGGCGAGGGCTCCGGTCCCACGGCCCGCGTCGCGGCCAATCAATAACCTCATCCGCAGAACATCAGACGCCCCGACCGGGCAAGGACGAACCACATGGACACTCTGATCGCGACCGACGCGCACGGCCATCACGAGACGCCAACGGGCCTCAAGCGCTTTCTGTTCTCGACCAACCACAAGGACATTGGCACGCTTTACATCTGGCTCGGCGCCATCGGCGGCGTGATCGCCTTCCTCCTCTCGCTGGGGATGCGAGCGGAACTCGCCTATCCGGGCGTGCAGATCTTTCCGTTCCTCGCGCATATCATGCATGGCGCGGACGCCGACAGCGCGTTCGACGCCGGCAAGAACCTCTACAACATGTTCATCACCGTCCACGGCGTGCTGATGATCTTCTTCATGGCCATGCCGATTCTGATCGGCGGCTTTGGCAACTGGTTCGTGCCGATCATGATCGGCGCGCCGGACATGGCCTTTCCGAGGCTCAACAACGTCTCGTTCTGGTTGCTTGTCACGGCGCTGGTGCTCGCCGTGTTCTCGATGTTCGTCGAGGGCGCGCCCGGCATGAAGGGCTTTGCCGGCGGCTGGACCTTCTATCCGCCGCTGTCGGGCAATGCCGGCACGCCTGGACCCGCGATGGATTTCGTGATCCTGGCGCTGCACGCGGCAGGCGCTTCGTCGATTCTCGGCGCGATCAACTTCATCACGACGATCTTCAACATGCGTGCGCCGGGCATGGGTCTGATGAAGATGCCGCTGTTCGTCTGGTCGCTGCTCGTCACCGCCTTCCTGCTGGTTTTGGTGCTGCCGGTGCTCGCGGGCTGCGTGACGATGCTTCTGACCGACCGCAACTTCGGCACGAGCTTCTACGATCCGGCCGGCGGCGGCGACCTGCTGCTGTTCCAGCACCTGCTGTGGTTCTTCGGCCATCCCGAGGTCTACATCATCATTCTGCCGGCCTTCGGCGTCATCAGCCAGGTGATCTCGACCTTCTCGAAGAAGCCGGTGTTCGGCTATCACGGCATGGTTTACGCGATGCTTGCCATTGCGGTGATCGGCTCGGTTGTCTGGGCGCACCATATGTATACGGTGAACCTCTCGCTCACCGCTCAGCGCTACTTCGTGCTCGCGACGATGGTTGTCGGCGTGCCGACGGGCATCAAGGTGTTCTCCTGGATTGCGACGATGTGGGGCGGGTCGATCTCGTTCCGCACGCCGATGATTTGGGCGATCGGATTTATCTTCGTGTTCACGATGGGCGGGGTGACCGGCGTCGTGCTCTCGAACGCGGGCGCCGACAGGCAGTTCCACGAGGGCTATTACGTCGTCGCGCACTTCCACTACACGCTGTCGCTCGGCGCGGTGTTCGGCATCTTCGCAGGCTTCTACTACTGGTGGCCGAAGATGACGGGCTACCTCTACAACGAGCGTCTTGGGAACCTCAATTTCTGGCTGATGTTCATCGGCGTAAACATTGTGTTCTTTCCGCAGCACTTCCTCGGCCTCGCCGGGCAGCCGCGCCGCTACATCGACTATCCGGACGCCTACGCCCTGTGGAACCTGGTGTCGTCGATCGGCATGATCCCCTTGACGCTCGCCATGCTCACCTGGGCGTACGTGATGATCGAGTCGCTTCAGAAGAAGCGCCCGGCCGGCGACAACCCCTGGGGTGAAGGCGCGACGACGCTGGAATGGACGCTGACCTCGCCGCCGCCGTTCCATCAGTTCCTGACGCCGCCGGCCGTCCCTGTGATCGAGTGAGCCGTCAGCGGGAAATCGGAACGGGTCTCGTCTCTCAAATCATGATGCGAGACCCGTTTGACCAAGAGACGTGAAGCAAGCGATGGCGCGTGGCGCGCCTCGTCATAGGGAAGGTCGCTCTAATGGAGCCGCGGCGGGAGAACACAGCTCCGAAGCGCATAGGGCGCACGGCGATGGGCGTCGCGGCTTTCGCCGCCGGGATGCTCGCGCTGTCCTTCATCGCCGCGCCGGCGTACCGGGCCTTTTGCACGGCGACGGGCATCGCAGGCGCGACGAAGCGGGCCACGACGGCGCCGGCAGACCGCCTCGAACGCGAGATCGTCGTGCGCTTCGACTTCAACACGTCGCACGGCCTGCCGTGGCGTTTTGAGCCGGAGGTCACCAAGGTCAGGATTCACGTGGGCGAAGTGGCGACTGTCTATTATCGGGTCGAGAATCTCTCCGATCGGGAGACGCGGGGGCTTGCCTCGTTCAACGTCAGTCCCGGTCAGGCCGGCCCGTATTTCAACAAGCTCGCTTGCTTCTGTTTCCAGGAGCAGAGCCTTGGACCGCATGAGAAGGCGGAGTGGCCGGTCGTCTTCTTCCTCGATCCGAAGCTTCAGGGAGAGCCCTTGATGGATGGGGTGGAGGAGGTGACGCTCTCCTACACCTTTTTTGCCGCGAAAGGGAAAACAGCGCAGAGCGGCGAGGCCGCCGAGGGAAAGAAGAACGGCCTGAATTAGCTGAAGCGCATTGAGCGCTAGATGGGGAACGCAAATGACGCATGCGCATGGGGTTACGGAAGCTCCTTCCGACCAAAACCGCAATTATTGTCTTGTCGATCCGAGCCCCTGGCCGATCGTCATGTCCTTGTCCGTACTCGTCCTTGCAACCGGCGCGGTGATCTGGCTTTCCGCCCACAAGGGCGAAGCGATCTTCCCCAATTCTAAAGTGATCGGCGGCGGCGCGTTCTATTTCGGTCTCGCCGCCGTGCTGGCGACGATGTTCGTCTGGTGGCGCGACGTGATCAACGAGGCGCACCAGCCCGGCTCGCATACGGCCGGTGTGCAGAGAGGCCTGCGCTGGGGCATGGCGCTCTTCATCTTCTCCGAGGTGATGTTCTTCGTCGCCTGGTTCTGGGCCTTCTTCAACTCCGCCACATTCCCGGTGGACGCCGTGCAATATCTGCGCACGGAGCTTTTCGGCGGCGAGTGGCCGCCGAAAGGCACGATGGTCATCAACCCCGGCATCTCCCGCTAATCAACACGATCATCCTGGTCAGCTCGGGCGGCACGCTCATGTGGGGTCTCAAGGGCTTGCATGACGGTAATCGCGGACAGCTGATCAAGGGCCTGCTCGCCACCATCGGCCTTGGTCTGCTGTTTACGGTCCTGCAGGCCTATGAGTTCATCCACGCGCCCTTCGTCTTCGGCTTCGATCCGCGCCACCCGACGGCCAACAACTACGGCTCGGTCTTCTTCATGGCGACCGGATTCCACGGGATGCACGTCATCATCGGCACGCTGTTCCTGTTCGTGTGCCTGCTGCGCGCCTATGCCGGCCATTTCAAGCCGGATCATCATCTGGGCCTGGAGTTCGCCGAGTGGTACTGGCACTTCGTGGACGTGGTCTGGCTGTTCCTGTTCATCTGCATCTATGTTTGGGGCAATTGGGGCGGTCACTTCGAGTAAGGATCGCCGCTCCTTCAAGATCGGAAATGGATAAGCGCGGGGACGGGTCGGCCGTCCCCGCGTTTTATTTTGCTTCGAAAGGCGTCGCGCAGGGTGGCCGGCGCGGAGGCTGCCGCCTCGCGAGTTCTTCCTCGCCCAAGGGAACGCCAAACGCCGCGCCGCTGGAGGCGTCGAAAACTTCGATGCTGTAACGCGCGCAGAGCGCCGCGAGATCCGCGTCGCTGAGCGGCTGGAGCATCAGGCGAATAGGTCGCTCGCGCAGGAATGGATCGTTGCGCGCGAAATCGACGCCATAGCGCATCCCGGTCTTGTCGATCACCACGATGTCGCTCTTGGCGCGGCGCAGCGCCGCGTCGGCGTGCGCATAGGGCGCGGTCAGCGCGCTTGCGCTTTCGAGATGCGCGGGCAGCAGAACGAGCAACGAAAAAGCGCTAGATAGGAACAGCGCCGCGCGCATCGCGGCGGTCTCGCGAGGCGTCGCGTTGCGCGTCGCCGCGATCCATCCAAAGCCTGCGAGCAGCGCGAAATTGCCGATCAGCCCGTGCAGATAGCGATAGCCCCAGCCATGACCTTGAAAGGGCATCAGCAGGCACATGACGGCGAAGGTCAACAGCGCGCCGGCGAGAAGCTCGCGCGCATGGGGCCGATCCTGCGCGAGCGCGGGCGCTGAGAGCGCCGCGAGCGGAAGCAGCAGCGGATTTTGCCAGACGACGAAGCGCAGGCCATTCTTCAGCATCAGCGGGATCGACTGCCACTCATAATCGATGAGCAGGCCGGCGACGCGCTCGAAAAAGAAGCGCGCACCGCCGATCGCGTCGGCTCCCGGCAGCGCGCCCGGGGCGCCGAGGCTCGCGAGCGCGAGCCCGATCTTCCAATAGCTGATCCAGAAAAAGCCGATGCCCGCATAGGACAGCGTGTAAACGAGCGCCAGTCCGATGCGCCTTTGTCGATAGAGCGATAGAACGAAGGGCGCGGCGAAGAGCGGATGGAACACGAGCTGATGCAGCCCGGTTGCGAGGAAGCCCACGAGGATCGCGCCTGCATGGCAGAGAGCGCGCTGCGAAAAAGTGGGAACCAGTTTTTCGCGCGAAGCGCGGAGGATGTTAACTGCGATCACGTTCTTTGCGTTTAAGCGACTCCGCTCAAACGCAGCGTGATCTATGCGCGCATCGCACAGGAAGAGCCACAGCCACAGCAGATTGAAGGCGAGATGCGCCGTCATCGCAAAGGGAGTCATCGCCGTGACGAGGACTTGGGTAGAGGTGAGCACGAGAATGGCCGCGACGAAGGCTGCGTCGCGCCACTCCGGCCACAGGCGGCGGCCGACACCATAGGCCGAGACTATCGCCAGCGCCGCAAGCAGCGGGCTCGTCAGCCTGTCGTCGGCGAAGGCGCCCATGAGGGCGCGCAAGCCCGCATTGACAGGCAAATAGGCGGAGACGAGCGCCGCATGATCGGCGACGGGCTGCATGAAGCTTTGCCAGGCGAGCGCGTCGGCATAGGGGCGCCATTCGCTGGCCAGCGGGGCGACGGTGCGGCCGCTGCGAAAGATAATGGAGTTGAAGCGGGCGAGCGTCTCGTCCCACGACAGCGGGTAATCGAGCAGAACGTCATGTGCGCCGGCAACGCCCAGCACGACGACGAGCAGCGCGAGCGCCAGTAGCGCCGTTCGTCGAGCCCGAGATGACCCACTCTCGACGCGTTCGAATGGAGCCGTCGGCAAGGGCGCCTTGGCGACTGCGATGAGGAAGAGCGCGAGCGCGACGAGCCAGAACGCGTCATGCGCGTGGAAGAACTTGCCGGTGATGTAGAAGAGTTGCGGCGTCGGCAGGATGTCGTCGATTGCGAAGGTTGCGGCGCAAAAGCGTCAGGAGCAGCGGGGCGAGCCCCATCGTCGCTCGTCGTAGCGGCTCGGGCAGGCGCATGTCGCTCAGCGCATTGTGACGCAGAACGCGCGGAAGCAGAACAGTCATGCGGCTTGGTCCTGTCGCGCGGAAGTGGTGGCGTGGCGGCGACTCTTCAGCAGAGCTTCCAGAAGGCTGCGGTAGTCATCTCCGACGGCGCCCCAGGCGTAGCGGCGTGCGGCGAATTGCGCGCGGCGCGCGCGCGCCCCGAAGTCGCCGCCCTCGGCGATGGCTTGCGGCAGCGCCTCGGCGAAGGCTTTGGCGGTGACGTCGGGATTGGTCGCGATCTCCACGCTGTCGAGGAAGGCGCCGGCGGCGGGGTCCGCCGCCACCGTCTCCGCGCCGCAGAGAACTGGCAGGCCGCAGGCCAGCGCCTCTTGAACGACGAGCGGAAAACCCTCGCCGACGCTCGGCAGCACCAAAAGGTCGGCCGCGTGGTAGAGCGGCGCGAGCGAAGCGCCCGAGAGCGACGTGAATACGCGCGTGTTGGCGAGGCCCCATCGAGCGGGATCGAGCGCGCCCCAGCCGGCGAAGACGAAGAGGACTTCCGGCCTTGCCCGCGCGAGGCGCTCGAGAATCGCAAGTCCCTTCTTCTCGACGAAGCGGCCGACGAAGAGCGCGATCGGCGCCTCCGCCGGTAATTGCAAGCTCGCCCGCGCCGTGGCGATTCCGACCGCGTTGAGCGGCGGACGAAAAATCGAGGCGTCGACGCCGTTGAAGATGACGCGCGGCGCTCGCCTATAGTCGAGCGAGGCGAAATGTCGCCGCGTGGTCTCGCTGATGAAGACGACCTGATGCGCCCTCGCGAGAATGGGTTCGACGAGAAGTCGATTGGCGGCGCGCATGAGAGCCGCAAGCAGCGCACGACGATAGGGCACGAGGCCGATGTGCTGGACGACGACGAAAGGCTTGCGATAGGCGCGCGCCGCCGCGAAAGCCGCGAGGCTCGTCAAGTAGATTGCGTCGTGAACGAGGACGATGTCGCTTTCCCGCGTCGCCTTGAAAATCCTGCGCAGCGCGGATGGCGAGAGCAGGGGATAGGGCGCCGCGGCGACCCGCTCGAGGATGTTCGTCGCCGCGAGCGGCTCGCGGCGCACGGCTGAAGGCGAGGCGGCGTCGCCCACCGCGAGCCAGAGCAGGTCGAAGGCGCCGCCGAGCTCCTGCGCCAGCCGGCCGGCAACGATCTCGACGCCGCCGCGATGCGAATTGAAATAATGCGAGATCATCAGCAGTCGCGCGCGGCGGGGCGTCTCTGCAAGGCTGTCCGCTCGGTTGGGGGCCGACGCAAACTGTCGCCACGCATCGCAGTCAGCCGTCATGGCTGTCCAAGGCGACGCAGACGCTCTTCTGAACGTCAGATGGCGCGCGCTTGCTAGCCCGCGCCTTAAATACTCAAGCGTCCGTTCGTTCATCGGTTTTCCTTGGGCGAGAGCAGACCGTCGGCGCTCTTCGGCCTTTCGAGCGCCCAGCGAGCGGAAAGAAAATTCCAGCCGACGAGCAGCATGGTCGTCGTCGGCGCGGCGAAGGCGATGGGCGCGCCGAGAAGATCGCAGAGGATGAAAAGCGATGCGCTCCACGCCGGAAAGTTCATCGTCATTGCAAGCGCATAGCGCCAGAACGCGGCCGCCGACATCGCAGTCTCAAACGTCAGCAGGCTATGCAGCGTAAAGCCTACAGCAAGCACCGGCAGGAAGCCCAAGAGCGAAGCTGCCAGCGGGCCGAAACCCGCCCAGACGAGGCCGATGACGAGCGCATTGTTGAGCGCGGCGCACAGGCCGCCTATCAGAAGAAAGCGCGGCAAGCTCATGCGGATTTTTCGCAAGAGGCGGGCGCCGAATCGCGCGCCGCGTATTTCGTGGCCTCTTGCGCTGTCGTCCTTAGGAGCTCCGCTTCGTTGCCGTTGACGATGGCCAGGAGGAAGCCGCCCAGCGCGTTCTGCGCGCCGATGACGAGCAGCGCCGCGGCGGTCGCGGCGGGCAGCGCGTTGCGGATCGCGGAAAAGTTGTGCTGCGACCAATAGCCGAGCACGCCGAGAAGCACTAGCAGACTCGCCGCCATCAGCGCGACGCCGACAATCAGCATGGTTTCGAGCGTGATCCAGTCTGCGAAGGCGTCGAGGCGCCCGACTTCGGGCGATAGCCGGCGCGACGTCCGTAAACATGCGTCGAGGCGGCGAACAGAAAGCCGACATGCGAGAGCCCAAGGAGCGAACCTGCGAAAATGATCCAGTAATTGCCGAAGTGAGAAGTCTCCCAGCCGCCTCGCAGCCAAGCCGCGGTTGCGCAGGCGAAGATCGCGAGCGCGGCGAGCGCGGCGAGCGCGGCGGGCAGCGCGAAAGCCCAGGCGGGGCTGAGCATCAGGAGATAGCGCAAGTGCCGCCAGCCGTCGCGCCAGGGGCGCAGATGCGGCGCGCGCTCGCGTAAATCCTTGCGCAGCTTCGCGGGCGCCTCGACGATGCGTTCTTTCTTCAGCGCCGCCTTGATGATCATCTCGCTGGCGAACTCCATGCCGGAGCCAGAGAGCCGCAAGCGCTCGAAGGACTCTCTCGTTAAGGCGCGCAGCCCGCAATGCGCGTCGGCGACATGGGCGCGATAGAACAGGTTCAGCACAAAGGTCAGCGCCGGATTGCCGATGTAGCGGTTCTTCCATGGCATGGCGCCGAGCTCGATTCCGCCGGCGAAGCGCGAGCCGAGGCAGAGATCGGCGCCCTCGCTGAGTTTTCGCACCATCTCGACCGCGTCGCGAAAATCGTAAGAGCCGTCGGCGTCGCCCATCACGAGGAAGCGGCCCTTCGCCGCGCGAAAGCCGGCGATCAGCGCCGCGCCATAGCCGCGCGGCGCAACGTCGATTACGCGCGCGCCAAGCGCCCGCGCCAGACGCTGCGAGCCGTCCTCGCTGCCATTGTCGGCGACGACGATTTCGCCGGAAAACCCGAGCGCATCGTGCATCAGCGCGAGCGCGGCTTTCGCATTGGCGATGCAAAGGGGCAGGCAGCGCGCCTCGTTGAGGCAGGGCATGACGATCGAAACGTCGCAGGGCGTCTCAGCCGCCTGAGCCTGAATATGGAGCCGCGCCATGCCTGTCGTCTCGCCGATTCCATGAGCGAGCGAGCTTAGGAGGACGCGCCTTGAGCGAGGATGGAGCGCGCGCTCGAAGCTGAGGCTCCGCGGTCAGCCGGGAAGTCGGGCTTTAGGGCGAAAACGCCTTAAAGCTTCCTCAGCGCCACCTCGGAGACGCGATGGTCCGCGCCCTTGGTCAGGATCAGGCTTGCGCGCGGGCGCGTCGGCGCAATGTTCTGGCGAAGGTTCTCGAGATTGATGCGGCGCCAAATGTCCCGCGAAACCGCGTCGGCTTGCTTCTCGTCGAGCGCCGCATAGGCGCTGAAATAGGAGCGCGGATCGCGAAAGGCCGTCTGGCGCAGCCGTTGAAAACGCTCGACGTACCACGCTTCGAGCGCGTCCTCGTCGGCGTCCAGATACACGGAAAAATCGAAAAAATCGGAGACGAACGGCCGGGCGCGGCCGTCGCGCAGCGGGCGCGGCGCGAGCAGCACGTTGATCCCTTCGACAATCAGAATGTCGGGGCGATCGACGACGATCTTCTCGTCCGGCAGAACGTCGTAGACGAGATGCGAATAGACCGGCGCCTCGACATTATGCCGGCCCGCCTTGACGTCGGAGAGAAAGCGCAGCAGCGCGCGGTTGTCGTAGCTTTCGGGGAAACCCTTCTTGTCCATGAGGCCGGCCTCTTCGAGGGCCTTGTTGGGCAAGAGGAATCCGTCCGTCGTGATGAGCTCGACTTTTGGCGTGTTCGTCCAGCGCGAGAGGAGCGCCCTCAGCACGCGCGATGTCGTCGACTTGCCGACGGCGACCGAGCCCGCGACGCCGATGATGTAGGGGACCTTGCCGTCCTCGGCGCCGAGGAAGCGCTGCGTCGCCTTGAAGAGCCCCTGAGTTGCCGCGACATAGAGCGCGAGCAGACGCGAGAGCGGGAGATAGATCTCGATCACCTCCTCGAGCGAGATCGGCTCGTGCAGCGACTTGAGGCGCGTCAGATCCTCATAAGTCAGCGTGAGCGGCGTATCGGCGCGCAGTTGCGCCCATTCGGCGCGCGCGAAGTGGTGATAGGGAGAGGCGATCTCCGATTTACGGATCGAGGGCTCCATGACGGTCTCCAGAGTCACGGATCGACACTCCTCGAGGCTTTCTCCGCAAGACCCGATTGCGTGGTGCGGCGCTCCAGCTCCGCAAGCACGCTTGCGAGCGCGACCCCCCGCGCCTCCATCAGCACGAGCAGATGATAGAGGACGTCGGCGATCTCGCCCGTCAAAGCCTCCTTGTCGTCGCCGAGCGCTGCGATGACGGTCTCGATCGCCTCTTCGCCAAACTTTTTGGCGATCCGCGGCGCGCCCGCCGCGAGCAGGCTCTTCGTGTAGGACTTCTCTTGCGTGGCCTCGCTTCGCGCGCGGATAATCCTTATGAGATCGTCCAGCGAGAAGCTCATGCGGCCGCCACGCCGTCGAGGCGCATGGCGAGCCCGGCTTGCGCCATGTGGCGTTTCGCCTCGCCGATCGTGAATTCGCCGAAGTGGAAAATCGATGCGGCGAGCACGGCGCTGGCGCCGCCCTCCTGCACGCCGTCGACGAGATGGTCGAGATTGCCGACGCCACCCGAAGCGATCACCGGGATCGTCACCGCATCGGCCACGGCGCGCGTCAGGGCGAGGTCGAAGCCGCATTTTGCGCCATCGCGATCCATCGAGGTCAGGAGGATTTCGCCGGCGCCGAGCGCTGCGACTTCCTTGGCGTATTCGACGGCGTCGATGCCGGTCGGTCTTCTGCCGCCATGGGTGAAGATCTCCCATCGGCCTTCGCCGGACTTCTTGGCGTCGATCGCCACGACGATGCATTGCGAGCCGAATTTTTCGGCCGCCTCGCGCACGAATTCGCGATTGGCGACGGCGGCGGAATTGATGGAGACCTTGTCGGCGCCGGCGAGGAGCAGCTTGCGAATGTCTTCGAGCGTGCGCACGCCGCCGCCGACCGTGAGGGGCATGAAGCAGGCTTCCGCCGTGCGCTGCACCACGTCGAGCAATATGCCCCGATTCTCCTGACTTGCGGTGATGTCGAGAAAGCACAGCTCATCGGCGCCGGCCGCGTCATAGGCCTTGGCGCATTCCACGGGATCGCCCGCATCGCGCAGATTGACGAAGTTCACGCCCTTCACAACGCGGCCGTCCTTGACGTCGAGACAGGGGATGAGGCGGGATTTGAGCATCAGGCCTCGGCCCCATGCGCGCCGCGCGAGGCGCGAATCATCTCCAGCGCGGTTTCGGCGTCGAGCCGCCCGTCGTAGAGCGCCCGACCGGCGACCGCGCCGGCGATCTTGGCGCAATCGGGCGCCAGCAGCCGCTCCACGTCTTCGAGCGAGGCCAAGCCGCCCGAGGCGATGACGGGGATCGCCACCTTTTCTGCGAGCGCCAGTGTCGCCTCGAGGTTCAGGCCCTGTAGCAAGCCGTCGCGAGCGATGTCGGTGTAGATGATCGCCGCGACGCCCGCGTCCTCGAAGCTCTTCCCGAGGTCCAGCGCCGACATCGTCGTCGTCTTGGCCCAACCTTCCACAGCGACCATGCCTTCCCGGGCGTCGATTCCGACGGCGACGCGCCCAGGATAATGGCGTGCCGCCTCGCGCACGAAGCCAGGATTTTTGACTGCCGCGGTGCCCAATATAACGCGTGTGACGCCGCGGTCGAGCCAATAGGCGACGGCGTTCATGTCGCGAATGCCGCCGCCGAGCTGCGCCGGAATCCGAATTGACGACAAGATGATCTCCACCGCCTCGCTATTGCGCGCCTGGCCGGCGAAGGCGCCGTCGAGATCGACGATGTGCAGATATTCGAAGCCCTTCGCCTCGAAGACGCGCGCCTGCTCGCCCGGATCGTTGTTGAACACGGTCGCGCGCGACATGTCGCCCTGGGCGAGGCGCACGCAGCGGCCTTCCTTCAAGTCGATCGCGGGATAGAGAATCACGGGCGCCACCTCAGGAAGTTCGCGATAAGAGCCAATCCGAGCCTCTGGCTCTTCTCGGGATGGAACTGGACGCCGGCGAGATTGCCCTTGGCCACAGCGGCCGTGATCGGCCCCCCGTAGGAAGTCGTCGCCAGCACGTTCTCCGCGCTCTGGGCGCGGAACTGATAGGAGTGAACGAAGTAGGCGTGCAGGCCCTTTTCTCCCGTCGCGATCCCTGCAAAGAGCGGATGCGGGCGCTCGAGATCGAGCGTGTTCCAACCCATATGCGGGATCTTCAACGCGGGGTCGGCGAGCTTGATCGCTTCGACCTCGCCCTCGATCCAGTCGAATCCGGGCGTCACTCCATGTTCGAGGCCGCGCGTCGCCATGAGCTGCATGCCGACGCAAATGCCGAGGAAGGGACGCCCCCGAAGGCGCGCCGTTTCGTTCAGCGCGTCGATCAGGCCGGGGATGCGCTCCAGCCCGGCGCGGCAGTCGGCAAAGGCGCCGACTCCCGGAAGCACCAGACGATTTGCGCCGCGTACGATCTTTGGATCGTCGGTGATGCGAATCGCCTCATCGAGCTCAGCTTCGCGCGCGGCACGTTCGAAGGCCTTCACCGCGGAGTGCAGGTTGCCCGAGCCATAATCGATGATCGCTGTGGTCAAGCCTCGTCCCTACCGTCAGCCGGCGAGGTGGGATAGGCGGCGCGCCTGTTGTGGAAGAACACTTCCTCCGCCTCCTGCGCATTGTCGCATGCGACGAGCGCGCTCTGGCGAAACCCCCGCCGCTCGAGCGCCCAAGCCACCAGGCGCACGCCCTCGAAGGCGAGCGCGAGCGAAAGCGCCAGATTGATGAGAGCCGTCGCTCCCGGAGCGATTCCCAGCGCCGTTCCGCCGACGGCGACCAGCGTCACTAAGGCAAGCCAAAGGCCCGCCGCCGCATAGGCGCGATTCCACAAAAGCCAGAACGGGCCCAAGACGAAGGCTCCGATGGAGAAGCCGTCGCGAAGGAACACGACCTTGTCGAAATCCTCCGCGCCTGCGGGCGTCATCGCCATATAGATCGGCATCGCGCGTCCTTATTTCGTCAGGGCGCCCTTGGTCGAGGGAACCCCCAAGCGGCGGGGATCGAGCGCCACGGCCTTGCCGAAGGCGCGCGCGAATCCCTTGAAGGCGCTTTCTGCGACGTGATGGCTGTTGGCGCCTGCAAGGCTGTCGATGTGCAATCCTATTCCTGCGTGAACCGCGACGGCCTGAAAAAACTCGCGCACGAGCTCGGTGTCGAATTCTCCGATCTTCTGACTGGGGAACTTCAAGCCGTAGACGAGATAGGGCCGGCCAGAAACATCGACGACCACGCGCGTCAGCGCCTCGTCGAGCGGCACATGCGCGTCGCCGTAGCGGGCGATGCCCTTGCGGTCGCCGAGCGCCTTGTCGACGGCCTGTCCGAAAGTGATGCCGACGTCCTCGACCGTGTGATGCGCGTCGATGTGGAGATCGCCCGTCGCGGCGACGTCGAGGTCGAGCGGCGCGTGGCGGGCGATCTGCTCGAGCATATGGTCGAAAAAGCCGACGCCGGTGGAAATCCGCGCCGCGCCGAATCCATCAAGGTCGAGCGCGACGGAGATCTTCGTCTCGGAGGTGTTGCGCTCGATCGCGCTGGCGCGCATGGACGGAGGTTCCTTGGCGGGAATGAAGACCGGCGGCTTTTACCAACTTCGGGGAGGCGACGCCACCCGAGTGGAAAATCCTTTGCCTTCCAGCCGACGGGCGCAGCGCGAGTTCGCGCTCCCCGCTGGCTTGGCCCGAGGAAGGCTCCTCGAGCTTCATAGCCCCGCAGGCGGCAGGCTTCAAAACGAGAAAGCCCGGCGCGAGGCCGGGCTTTCTGTTGGTCAGGCTGTTGGAGCCGATCAGTATTTGGCGAGAACCGGAGCGGGGGCCGCCCAGTTGAAGTGATAGTTCACGCCAGCGCGGACGATGTTGACCTGCGGGTGGAAGTTGTAGCCGTAGTTCCAGCCCCAGCCGCCCGTGACTCCGCCGCTGTCGAGGTCGGCATAGAGATATTCGACCTTCGCCGACCAGTTGGGGGCGAACATCCACTCCAGGCCGCCGCCGGCGGTCCAGCCGGTGCGGGTGTTGGTCTGGGCCCAGGCCTGCACGCCGCCGTAAGCGAAGCCCGCCGTGCCGTAGACGAGCAGGGTGGGGGTGAACAGCCAGCCGGCGCGGCCGCGCACGGTGCCGATCCAGTTCAGGCTGAGGTTGCCGCCATTGATCGCCGCCACCGGAGCCAGGACGCCGTTGAAAACGGTGCCCCCAGTGCCGGGCGCGGGGAAGGGCGACGCATAGAAGTTGTATGCGTTGCCGGGACCGTTGCCGCTGATGCTCGAGCCCTGGAAGTCGGCCTCGGCGCCCACCACGATCGACGGATTGAACTGGAAGTTGTAGCCGACCTGCGCGCCGCCGACCACGCCGCCAGCCGTGCCGGTCTGGTTGCCGTTGGGCAGGAAGAACAGGTTGGGAACATACCCCGTGTTGCCGGACCGCGAGCTGGCGAAGGAGTAGTTCGGATCGTAGTAGGCCGAGACTTCATTATTGCCGTTGTTGGCGTTCCAGCCGCCGCCGATGTTCAGACCGGCGTAGAAGCCGTTCCAGGTCAGCGGGGGCGGCGGCGGCACGTAGACCGGCGGGGCCTTGCGCGAGGGGAGATCGGCGGCGAGCGCCGAGCCCATGCCCATCAGCAGCGCGATGGTGGAAATGGCTGTCAGTTTTTTCATGTGAGCCTCCTTAGAGAAAGGGCGGGTTTAAATTCGAGCGCCATGGAGGTGGAAGAGCCACGGCGACTGTCCGAAAAAACAATGCGCAGAATTGATCGCTGACATCAATGCGCGAAAAGCCGCCTTTGTTTGATTTTTGGGAGGTGTGCTATTTTTGCAACACTTCTTGTCTGCTCTGTGTGAGCGCCCTTCTCGGCCTCAAGCCTCTTTCCTTATAAAGTCTAAGGAAATCTGGTTAATATATACTTTCGACCAATCGGCGCGGCCTTACGATCGCGCCATCTCTTCCAACTCATAGAGAAGGGCCGGCGCCTCCCGGGGCGTCAGCGCGTCGGGCTCGATCGCGACTAGCGCCTCGCGCAGCGGGTCCTTGCGCTCGAGCGGCGGCGGCCGGTGCGAGAACAAGGGCAGATCGTCGATCATCTGCTCGATGGGCGCGCGTCGATCCTGCGCGCACGGCGTCGCGGCGCACGACCGCCTTCGCCCCGTGCAACGCGTGGATGGCCGGGACAAGCCCGGCCATGACGCCACCACGAGTGGTGCTTGATGGCCTTGGGTTAGGCCTGAACGCAGCGTGCTCTAAGGACGATCAGAATTTGGCGAGCACGGGGGCAGGCTGCGCCCAGTTGAAGTGATAGTTCACACCGACGCGGACTATATTGACCGACTGGTTGGAGTTGTAATACGAGCCGCCGCCCCAGCCGTAGCCCGAGCCGTTGTTGTAGTTGTTGTCGGTGCTGAATTGGGCGTAGAGATATTCGACCTTCGCCGACCAGTTGGGCGCAAACATCCACTCCACACCGCCGCCGGCGGTCCAGCCGACATTGATGTTATTGAAGAACCAGGAGCCGGCATAAGCGAAGCCGCCCGTGCCGTAGATGAGCAGCGAGGGCGTAATCAGCCAGCCGATGCGGCCGCGCACCGTGCCGATGTTGGCTAGGCCCTGGTTGTTCCAGTTGTAGCCTCCCCCGACGGGAACGAGGAAGTTGTTGAAGGCGCCCGTGACGGAGTTGGGGTAGGGCGACGGATAGAAGGTGTAATTCCCGTTATTGTTGTTGTTGCCGAAACTCGTGCCCTGGAAGTCGGTTTCGAGGCCGATGACGATCGACTGATTGAATTGGTAGTTGTAGCCGATCTGTGCGCCGCCGATGACGCCGCCGTTCGAGCCGTTCTGATTGTTGTAGCCGTTGGGAAGGAAGAACAGGTTCGGGGTCCCCGATATGGTGCCGCCGAAGGGGTAATTCGGATCCCAATAGGTGTTATACTGGTTGTTGTTGTTGTTCTCCCAGCCGCCGCCGATGTTGAGACCGGCGTAGAAGCCCGTCCAGACGAGCGGAGGCGGGGGCGGCGGGGCGACGATGGGAGCCTTGCGATAGGGAAGATCGGCCGCCAGCGCGGAGCCCATGCCCATCGCCAGCGCAATGGCCGAAACGGTCAGCCTTTTCATGTTCATCTCCTTCTCGGATTGGATATATCGACTCGCAAGCCCTGGAGGCTTACCCCTCGCCAGCTTTCGGAAGAGACCATGAAGGGAGACTGTCGCAGATCATATTCGTAGAAATGCGTACTCATTCGGATTTTCACCGTGTGTTGTACTTTTACAACGGTATTAATGGGCGCATTAATTCTCAATTAATAAACTAAATCTGTACAGATTTCTTGCGATCTGGTTATAAGCGCTCGCAATCGGCGCTAACGGTGAAAATTCACAAAATCAGTTTCCAGTAAGCTGTCGCTGTTCCGAAGCTTGAGCATTCAAAGCTTAGATTCCAGTCTCCCGAGCGCAATGCTCCGCTGGGATCAATAGGATTTCCAGCCGAGTATGCTGTGAAACCATGAATGCCTCCTACCGTAAGCATACGTACGGCTTCGTTTTTTGGCCGGCTGTGCTATTTTTGCAACAGATTTCGTCAAGCCTCTGGTTTATATCGGGAATTTGCTCCGAGTTCGAAGCCCAACGCGGAGTTTACGGTTTCGCCTTCTCTTTCAACTCATAGAGAAGGGCCAGCGCCTCCCGGGGCGTCAGCGCGTCGGGCTCGATCGCGACTAGCGCCTCGCGCAGCGGGTCCTTGCGCTCGAGCGGCGGCGGCCGGTGCGAGAACAAGGGCAGATCGTCGATCATCTTCTCGATGGGCGCGCGTCGATCCTGCGCCTCGAGCTCGCTCAAGATCTCGTGCGCCCGGGCCACGACGCTCTTCGGCAGACCGGCGAGCTCGGCGACCTGCACCCCATAGGAGCGATCCGCTGCCCCCGCCACGACCTCGTGGAGGAAGACGATCTCGCCTGCGCGCTCGGAAACCTTCATCGTAAGATTGACGAGGCTCGGCAGCCGCTTCGCCAGCCGCGTCAACTCGTGGAAATGCGTGGCGAAGAGCGCGCGCGAGCGATTGGCCGCGCAAAGATGCTCGATCGCCGCCCAGGCGATCGAGAGACCGTCGAAGGTGGCCGTGCCGCGCCCGATCTCGTCGAGGATGACGAGCGCGCGCGGACCGGCGCTGTTTAGGATCGTCGCCGTCTCGACCATCTCGACCATGAAAGTCGAGCGGCCGCGCGCGAGGTCGTCGGAGGCGCCGACGCGGGAAAATAGACGGTCGACGACGCCGATGCGCGCCTTCGCCGCCGGGACATAGGAGCCCGCCTGGGCGAGCAGCGCGATGAGCGCGTTCTGGCGCAGGAACGTCGATTTGCCGGCCATGTTGGGGCCGGTGACGACCGCGATCTTTCCGCCCGAGAGGGCGCAGTCATTGGGAGCGAAGACTTTGCCCTGCGTCTTTAGCGCGGCCTCCACGACGGGATGGCGCCCCGCCTCGATCTCGAAGTCGAGCGAGGAGTCGACCGCGGGACGCACCCAGTCGCGCCGCGCCGCGATTTCGGCGAGAGCAGCGATCACGTCGAGCGCGGCGAAGCCCTGCGCGATGCGACGAATTTCCGCCGTCTGAGCGAGGATCGCTTCGCTCATGGCGCCAAAGAGCGCCTCCTCGCGCGCCAGGGCGCGCTCGCTGGCTTGCGCGATCTTGCGGTCGAGCTCCATGAGTTCGCGCGTCGAAAAGCGCATCGCGTCCGCCATCGTCTGGCGGTGCGTGAAAAGCGCGTCGAGCGGCGGCTTCAAGAGGCGTTCGCCCTGCGCCAGCGGCGCCTCGACGAAGAAGCCGAGGAAGTTGTTGTGCTTGACCTTGAGCTGCCTGACGCCGGCCGTTTCCACATATTTGGCCTGAACGCCCGCGATCACGCGGCGGCTTTCGTCGCGCAGGCTGCGCGCTTCGTCGAGCTCGGCGTCGACGCCTTGCGCGATGAAGCCGCCCGCGCGCCGGTCGGCGGGCGGTTCGGGGATGAGGCTCTCCCGCAGCCGGCGCTCGAGCGCGGCGTCCGCGGCTGCGAGCGCCGCAAGCTCGCGCGTCACATGCTCAGGGTGCGGCGACGTCGCCTCCGCCCGCGTTAGGAAGCCTGCGATCTCACGGGCGACGGAAAGGCCCGCGGCTATCCCAACGAGATCGCGCGGACCGCCGCGCTGGAGCGACAGTCGCGCCAGCGCGCGAAGGAGGTCGGGGGCGCGCGCAAGGCGCTCTCGTAATCCCTGCCGCGCGCTGGCCGCCTCGAGAAAGTATGCCACCGCGTCGAGGCGCGCGACGATCTCGGCCGGCTCCGTGGACGGCGCGCCGAGCCTCTCGGCGAAGGCGCGCTTGCCCGCGGGCGTCACGGTCAGATCCATCGCGCCGATGAGCGAACCCTCGCGGCTCCCGGAGAGCGTTTGCACGATCTCGAGATTGGCGCGCGTCGCGGCGTCGATTTCCAGGGTCGGGCTTTCGCGCAGGCTTGTGGGGGCCGCCAGGGCCGGGCGCTCGCCGCGCTGCGTGCGTTCGACGTAATGGACGGCCAGCGCCGCCGCGGCGATCTCGGCCGGCGAGAGCGCGCCAAATCCCTCAAGCGTCGAGACGCGGAAGAACTCCATGAGGCGGCGCTCCGCGCTCGCGCCCTCGGGCGCCTCGCGGCCGATGGGGCTGATCGGAGCGGGGACGCCCTCGAGCAGCCCGCGTAGCTGCGGCTCACGCAGCAACGCCTCCGAGACAACGATCTCGCGCGGCTCGAGGCGCCCGAGCGCCGAGGCGAGCTCCGCTTCCGAGCGCTCGCCCACCGTGAAGGCGCCGGTCGAGATGTCCACGCTCGCAAAGCCGAAGCTCCAGGCGCCGTCCTTGCCGCGAAGCCGCGCCAGAGCGGCGAAGGCGTTGGATCTCCCCGGATCGAGCAGGGCGTCCTCGGTGATTGTGCCGGGGGTGACCAGGCGCACGACGTCGCGGCGCACGACCGCCTTCGCCCCGCGCTTCCGCGCTTCCGCCGGATCCTCGAGCTGCTCGCAAACCGCGACCTTGTGACCCAGCGCAATGAGCTTCTGCAGATAGTCGTTGGCGCGCTCGACCGGCACGCCGCACATGGGAATGTCCTCGCCGAGATGCTTGCCGCGTTTGGTCAGCATGATGCCGAGCGCGCGCGAGGCGGTGGCGGCGTCCTCGAAGAAGAGCTCGTAGAAGTCGCCCATGCGGTAAAAGAGGAGGCAGTCTGGATTGGCGGCCTTGATCTCGACATATTGCGAGATCATCGGCGTCGGGGCCTTGGGCGACGCGGCGTCGCGGCTTGCGCCGAGCGCGGCGTCCTGCTGAGACTTTGCGGGCTGATCCCTAATATTCACGCTATCAAGCTCCGCCGCGCCGCGCCACCGGAGCGGTTTTACGCAAGATGAAAGAATTTCGCGAGCGTCATCGGCTGCAGCGCCTTCCAGGGCCAGGGGCGTCAGCGGCGCAGCGAGCTTTCTGGACAGGCTCCCGCCGCGAATCGTAACATGAGGGCCATGAGCCAAAGCCTGACAGGAAGTGGGCTTGCAGCCCCACCCGAAGACCGCCCGATCCGGCGGCGCCTGTCGTCGCTCAAATGGGAGGCGAAACTCTTCGCCCTTGTCCTCCTCCTTCACGGCGGCGTCGGAGGCGGCCTCGTGACGCTCGACTGGATCGCGCGGCCCATCGCGCTGGTCGAGGAGGAAATACCGGTCGAGGTCGTCGCCGAGCCGCCGCCCCCTCCCGCGGCGCAACAGCCGCAGCCGCAGGCCGAGCCGCAAAAGCCGCCCGACCCGCAGTCCCAACAGCGTCAGCAAAAGCTCACGCTAGACACCAAGCCGGCCTACGACGCCCCCCGCGCCGAAAATAAGGAGCAGGTGAAGCGCGAGGCGCCGGACGAGCAGACGCTCGCTCAGAGGCAGGCGCGACCCGATCAGCAAACCGCCGAAAAGCAGGAGGAGCGCGAGAAGGAGTCCCAGCAGGAGATGCAGCAGGATCCCGGCGAGCAGCAGGGCGCCTCGGACGCCGCCGAGGAGGACAAGCGCGATGCCGAGATCATCGAGCATGTCACGCCGCGGCCGACCGAGAAGCCCGACCAGAAGAACGGCAAGCCCGACCCCAAGGCGGCGATCGGGCCGCGTCAGAAGTCCAGCGCGGAGTTGCTCGCCTCGCTCGAGCCCACCCCGCATTACAGGCTGAGCGGCGCGGCCAAGGTCGCGCCAATCTCGGGCGGCACGGCCGCGCCGACATATTTCTCTGTTGTTCTGGGCTATATCATGCGCAAGTTTCACCCCGGCGGCGGGCGAACGGAGACGGGGAGCATCGTCTTCTTCGTCGATCCCGAGGGCCATCTGATGCATCAGGCGCTACGCAAGTCCAGCGGCTCTTCGGCGCGCGACCAGGAGGCGCTGGGGGCCCTGCACCGCGCGCAGCCCTTCCCGCCGACGCCCACGGGCTCCAGCATCGGCATGGTTTGGAACTTCTAATCTCCCGAGGCCGAGGCACTTAAGCGGCGCGCTTGACGCAGTCCTGTTGCGCTGGCAAAGGACCTCCTCTCCGGCCAGCGGCCGGCTGAAAGCAGTTCGATGCGGACGGAGGATTTAGGTGGCGCGCAAGAACTATCTTTTTACGAGCGAATCCGTGTCCGAGGGTCATCCCGACAAGGTTTCCGACCGTATTTCGGACGAGATCGTCGACGCCTTCTTTCGCGAGGGGGCCAAGGCCGGGATTGATCCTTACGCGATCCGCGTCGCCGCCGAGACGCTCTGCACGACGAACCGCGTCGTGATCGCCGGAGAGGTGCGGGGCCCGAAGATCGGCTTCGACGAGATCGAGGAGATCGCCCGCCAGGCGATCAAGGCGATCGGCTATGAGCAGGAAGGCTTCCATTGGAAGAACGCCAAGGTCGAGGTGCTGCTGCATGCGCAGTCCGCGGACATCGCGCAGGGCGTCGACGCCGCCGGCAACAAGGACGAAGGCGCGGGCGACCAGGGCATCATGTTCGGCTACGCCGTGCGTGAGACCCCCGAGCTGATGCCGGCGCCGCTTTACTACTCGCACAAAATTCTCGAGGACCTCGCCGCTATGCGCCACAGCGGCAAGGAGAAGGGGCTCGGCCCCGACGCCAAGAGCCAGGTCACGTTGCGTTACGAGAACGGCAAGCCGGTCGAGGCGACGCAGATCGTGCTCTCGCATCAGCACACCGAAGAGAGCCTCACGCCGCAGGACGTCCGCCGCATCGCCGAGCCCTACATCCGCAAAATTCTGCCGGAGTCCTTCATCACGGCCAACACGGTCTGGCACGTCAATCCGACCGGCAAATTCTTCATCGGCGGTCCGGACGGCGACACGGGCCTCACCGGCCGCAAGATCATCGTCGACACCTATGGCGGCGCTGCGCCGCACGGCGGCGGCGCCTTCTCCGGCAAGGACCCGACCAAAGTCGACCGCTCCGCGGCTTACGTCGCTCGCTATCTCGCCAAGAACATCGTCGCCGCCGGACTAGCCGATCGCGTGACGATCCAGCTCGCCTACGCGATCGGCGTCGCCGAGCCTCTGTCGATCTATGTCGACACGCATGACACCGGCCAGGTCGCCGAGGACAAGATCGAGGCCGTGATCCCCCAACTGGTGCGGCTCACGCCGCGCGGCATTCGCGAGCATCTCAAGCTCAACCAGCCGATCTACGCGCGCACCTCGTCTTACGGCCACTTCGGCCGCAAGCCGGCTGCTGACGGCGGCTTCTCCTGGGAGAAGACCGACCTCGTCGACGCGCTAAAGTCGCATTTCCGCTGAAGACAAGGCGACGCCTCGCGTAACACAGCGCGAGGCGTCGCGCTTTTATCTGGACGGATTTTACGCGCTCGGCTTTTGATGCTTCGTGTCCGTGATGAGACTGACGAAGGGATCGTAAGGTCCGTGGGTCAAAGGCATGGAGTCGAAGCTCCATTCGCGCTGAACCTCATGCACATGCACGTCGCGCGCGCCCAGATTTCTTAATATCTCCGTCGCGCGTCTTTCGCTCTCGGCGGTGGGCGTGCTCACCCAGATCACGAGGCCGCCCAGCTTCAACTGCTCGCGGATGCGCTGCGCATGCCGCGTGTGAATGGCGAGCGCCAGGATAGCCCCCAGACCCGCCCCGATGCCGCCGAGCGCTACGGCTGAGGCGAGGGCGAAGGCGAGCGAGCCTCCCGCCGCCGATACGGCCCAGACCCCGGCCGCTCCGCCGATGTAGAGAGGAACGCCGATGAGCGCAGCCGTGCCCTCCACGCGCGAGTCGCTGGAGACGAATTCCGTCTGCGGGGCCTCGGCGCTGTCCTCGATCTCCGTCACATTGCGGAAGATGCGGCTCAGGCCGCCCTTTGTCTTGCCGGCGGTCGCCAGCACGGAGATCGCGGCGTCTCTGAAGCCGGCGACATTGAGTTCGTCCACCGCCGTCTCGAGCGTTTCCTCGTCGCTGAAAACGCCCACCGTTTCGCGCGCCCGATATCTCTGTGCATCCGACTGTGAGTCTCTGGCGCGCTTCGTTGCCGGCGCGTCTGCAAGCGGCAAGATGATGGGCGCCGCACTCGTCGGCTGCACCGGCGCCGGCGAGCCAAACAACATTTCCCGAACCTCACGAACCCCCGCCGCGCCGAGCAGATCCTCGGCGCGGGAAAGGGTCTCGTCGAAAACTTGCCTGATCTGCCTATCGTCGAGTCCCAGCCCCATCAACTCGCCGATGAGAACGTTGACGTCGGCGCGGCCGTAACCCGTGAAGCGCGTCAGCCCTTCGATGATCTGAGCCAGGCGGCGGTCCCCCGCCGATTCTGCGGCCGCAACGGCCTCCTGTGCTTGCGGCGTGCTCGCGACATACTCCGCGACGCGTCCTTGCGGCGCCTTGTCGCGCAGGAACAGCAGCACCTCGCCGATCGCCGCCTTGGCGGCGCCGGCGTGCAGTCCCGTGGCGGCGATAACGTTGTTGGTGAAGTCTTGCATGGGAGTCACTCCCTGTTTTTGGCTTCACCAGCACATATCGTTGAGACGCAAAGCTTCAACCGAGGCGGCTACGATTACTGCCTTGTTTTAACGGGGACCGCCGCCCGGCGTGGCTCACGCTGAGCGGCGAGAGATCAGGCCGCCTTGCCCGCCTTCGTCGCTGCGGGGACTTCAATGAGGCGCCCGGTTTTCACGTCGTAAACATAGCCATAGATCGGGATGTTCGCGGGGACGAGCGGATGCTCACGGATGCGGCGAACGTCGTCCTCGACACTTTGCTCCTGCGTCTTGATCGTGTGCCATTTCACGAAGCGTCCGGCGACGCAGCCCCCGCCGTGCTGCGGGTTCGACCAGTTCTTTCCATCGAAGGAAGCGGTCGTGAGACTGTCCGCGAGAAGCTCTCCCATCACCTCGTCGCAGAAAAGCTCCATGCCGCAATTGGTGTGATGGATCACGAACCACTCCATCGTGCCGAGCAGCTTATGCGAGATCACGAGCGAGCGGATCGCGTCATCCGTCGCGCGCCCGCCGGCGTTGCGGACCACATGCGCGTCGCCTTCCGAAAGCCCGGCGTATTTGGCGGGATCCAGCCGGGCCCATGCAGGTCAGGATCGCGAAACGGCGCGTCGGCGGCAGGGCGAGCTCGCCTTTCTTGCCGAAGTCGGCGGCGTATTGGCCATTGGCGGCCAGCACTTCGCTCAAAACTGTCATTTTTTCCTCCTCGCGGGGCGCTTTGTCGGCCCGTATCTATCCTGCCCCCAGAACGGTTTAGTGTTGGGCGCCGAGGCTTCCATTGGACTTTGTCACCGGCAGGGGCCGAATCTCAAATTTTTTTGCGGCGGAAGGGCGAGATTGCCTCTGCGCCGTCTCCCCGCGCCTCACCCTCAGCCGAATCCGCAGGAGCCGCGTCGAAGGATGCTTCCGCGGCTGTCCCTCGAGACGCCCGCTGCGCGGGCTCCTCGGGACGAAGGCGCGGGGGATGAAGCGGGCAGAACCCTGGTCCCGCATTTGCTTACCCGATCCTTCATGCCCACGTCCTCCAATCGCGGCGAGTCTGGGCCTCGCGCTGCTTAAAAGAGCGGCGTCGATGGTCTGGGCGCCTGTAGAGCCCGAGATCGAAACCTTCGCCTCGCTGCGCGCGCGAATAAGAGCGGGCGAGCTCGCCAGCGTCTCCCCCTCCCAGGCCTGGCCGGAGTTCGCGCAGTGTCTGATGGCGCCCGAGCCGGGGCGCGCGATTCAGCGGCTGCGCCTTTGCGGCGCGTTTCAGCACTTTCTGCCCGAGGTCGAGGCGCTGTTCGGCGTGCCGCAAATCGCGGAGGGCGATGTGAACGCCGATCTCGGCGAGCTTTTCCTCGACGCGCTCTCGGAGGCGGAGCGCTGCGACGCGAAGCTTTCTGTGCGTTTCGCGCTGATGGTCATGAATGTCGGCAAAGCGGATTCGCCGCGCGAGCATCTTCCCGTGCATTACCGGCATATCGAGCGCGGGCGGCCGCGCATCGACGCGATCTGCGCGCGGCTCGAGACGACGCAAGACTGCCTGGACCTGGCCTTGCTGGCGCTCGCCGAATGCGAGCGCGTGCATCGCGTGTCGCGCGTGCGCGCCGGCCCCGTGGCGGCGATGCTGGAGCGGCTCGACGCCTTTAGCGAAGGCTCCCGCTTCGACGATCTGATGACGCTCTGCGCTTGCGACTTCCGCGCTTATCCCGGCCGCGCGGGACAGCCCTATCCGAAGGCTGCGATGCTCGCCGAGGCGATCGACGCCTGTTTGCAATTGGCCGAGCCGGTTGAAGAAGACGAGCGCCTCGCCGCTCGCGCAAAGGCCATCGCGAAAATCTTCGCCTCCGAGCGCTGGGCGGACGCGGGGTGTTAGGAGTACCTCGTTCAGCAGCTCACGGCGGGGGGGCTGTCGGTCGATCAGGAAGAGTTCTGTCGTTCTCGTTCGTGAATTCATCAGCAAACACGTACCTGAAAAATATTACGTCGTCTGAAAGAGGCGCAAGATTGAGCTCCTTCCTAAGGCTATTGCGTAGGTCATTTAACAACGGATCGAGGGAGGCGCGCCTGCCCTCCGCAAATTGGTTTACAAAATCGCGCGCGAGCGCGGTCTGATGCGGAGATCCTAGCAATTGGATGTCTGCGATCGCCGACTCTAAGCCATCGCGGTATTCTTTTTGCTTTGTTTTAGAATGTTGACGATTTGACCCCGCTTCTAACCTCCTATAGGCATCTAAAAGAAATGTTGTCACAGTCTTCCGGCGTTCGTTTTCTAAGTCACGTCCCTTGCCTGACCAATCTGCTGTCCACCAACCTCCAGCCGCCACAACGAAAGTTACGAGGAGCTGCGCGAATAATTTCCAGTCCAATTGAACCCTCCTCAGTGCGAAGTGAGGCCTGCGACAGAACGCGGTTCAAAACGTGTAAAAGGTTATGAAATTTGCTGGGGTAAAGCAAGCTATTCAGCCCGCGGTGTGGGCTAGCACGAAGCTAAAAATAGCAGGAGTTGTCAGGTATACCTGTTGTGCCCCGCTTTCGGTCGAGCTTTTCGGGTTCCGGCGCTCTGGCCCCACCCCTCCCGCGCCTTCGGATGGTTTTTTATGACAAGCGGCCCCGCGACCACGCCCCAAACTCTCGCCGCCCGCTGTTGCGTCGTCGGCGGCGGCCCCGCCGGCATGATGGCGGCGTTTCTCTTGGCCCGCGCTGGCGTCGATGTCGTGGTGCTCGAGAAGCACGCGGACTTCTTTCGCGATTTTCGCGGCGACACGATCCACCCTTCGACGCTCGAGCTCTTCCACGAGCTCGGGCTCCTCGAGGATTTCCTCAAGCTTCCGCACAGCGAAGCGCGCGAGATTTCGGGCTGGATCGGCGAGGAGAAGGTCACCGTCGCGGACTTCTCGCATCTGCCGACGCAGTGCAAATTCATCGCGCTCATGCCGCAATGGGACTTTCTGAATTTCTTGGCGAAGAAAGGCACGCGCTATCCTTCCTTGCGGCTGCTCATGGGCGTTGCGGCCGCCGACCTCATTCTCGAAGAGGAGCGCGTCGTCGGCGTGCGCGCGACACATGGCGGAAAGACGCTCGACATGCGCGCCGATCTCACCATCGCCGCCGACGGGCGCCATTCGATTCTGCGCGAACGCTCCGGGCTCCAGGGCATCGACTTCGGCGCGCCGATGGACGTGCTGTGGTTCCGGCTCGCGCGCCGCGAGGATGACCCGCACGAGCCGTTGGGACGTTTCGCAAAGGGCCGCATCCTGGCCCTGATCGACCGGAACGACTATTGGCAATGCGGCTTCGTAATCCCCAAGGGCGGGCGCGAGGCGCTCGAGCGCCAGGGCTTGGAGGCTCTGCGCCGCGAGATCGCGCAGGCCGCGCCCTTTCTCGCCGACCGCGTCGCGACGCTCAAGAGCTGGGACGACATCAAGCTGCTCTCGGTCGCGCTCGACCGGCTGCGCGACTGGAGCCGGCCGGGACTGCTCTTCATCGGCGACGCGGCGCATGCGATGTCGCCGGTCGGCGGGGTTGGCGTGAATCTCGCGGTTCAGGACGCTGTGGCGGCCGCCAATATTCTCGCCGAGCCGCTGCGGCGCGGCCCGGTCGAGCCGGATCTGCTCGCCGCCGTGCAGCGCCGGCGCGAATGGCCGGCGAGCGCCACGCAATTTGTTCAGCGCCTCATCCAAAATCGCGTCATCGGCACGGTGCTGGGGGGCGCGGCGATCGAAACGCTGCCGCTGCCCCTGCGGCTCCTGCGCGACTTTCCGATCCTCCGCCGGATTCCGGCGCGCCTGATCGGGTTGGGCGTGCGACCGGAGCATATCCGGACGCCCGAGGCGCGGCCCGTCTCCCTATCCCCGCCCGAGGAAAAGGGGAGGGGTGAGGGGCCGGGGGCTTAATCGATCGAGTCTTTAAGCACGTTTTTCCAAGCTTCCCTGCTCCCCGCTTAAGGAAACTCGCGCGAGCGCTTATACTCTCTCCATGACGCATCCCTTCTTCAGCCTACACACGCACGGATACCTGCGCGTAGCCGTGGCCGCACCGCGCGTGGCTATCGCCAATTCGGCCGCCAATGCGGCGGCGACTCTGGCGATGGCGAGACGCGCCGCCGCGCAGGGGGCCTCGCTCGCGCTCTTTCCGGAGCTCGGCCTCTCGGCCTATGCGATCGACGATCTCTTGCAGCAGGACGCGTTGCTCGACGCCGTCGAGGCGGCGCTCGCCGAGCTGCTCGAGGCCTCCAAAAGCCTCGATCTCATTCTCGTCGTGGGCGCGCCGCTGCGCCACAAGGCGCGGCTCTACAATTGCGCGGTGCTGTTGTTGCGCGGAGAAATCCTCGGCGTCGCGCCGAAGAGCTATCTGCCGGGCTATCGCGAGTTTTACGAGAAGCGGCATTTCGCGCCCGGCGTTCACGTCGCGGGTGAGGAGATCGACGTCGCGGGCGTTCGCGCGCCTTTCGGCGCGGACCTCGTCTTTGTCGCGGAAGATTTTCCGGGCCTCACGATCCACGCCGAAATCTGCGAGGATTTGTGGACGCCGATCCCGCCCTCGGCGCGCGCCGCCATGGCCGGGGCGAGCGTGCTGCTCAATCTCTCGGCGAGCAACGCCATCATCGGCAAGTCGGACATCCGCCAAACGCTCTGCGCGTCGCATTCCATTCGCTGCCTTGCCGCCTATCTCTATTCGGCCGCGGGCGAGGGGGAGTTGACGACCGATCTCGCCTGGGACGGCGAGGCGCTGATTTACGAGCTGGGCCAGCCGCTCGCCAAGGCCGAGCGTTTCGCCATGGAGCCGCCGCTCGTGACGGCCGACCTCGATCTGGGTCGCATCGCGGCCGAGCGGCTGCGTCAGACGAGCTTCGGCGATTGCGCCGATGCGGAGGGCGGGGCGAAACGCTTTCGCGAGATTCGTTTCGCTATGATTGCGGAAACGAAGGATTTGGGTTTCCTTCGCGAAATCCCGCGCTTCCCCTTCGTGCCGGACGACGCGGCGCGCCTCTCGGAGCACTGCTTCGAGGCCTTCAACATCCAGGCGCATGGGCTCGCGCAACGGCTGCGCGCGACGGGCCTGAAGAAGCTCGTGATCGGTGTCTCCGGCGGCCTCGATTTAACCCAGGCGCTGCTCGTCGCGGTGACCGCGACGGACCGGCTCGACCTCCCGCGCGAAAACGTGCTCGCCTACACGCTGCCAGCCTATGGCACGAGCGCGCGCACCCGCGCCAACGCCTGGGCTTTGATGCGCGCGCTGGGCGTCTCCGCACAAGAGATCGACGTCACGCCGGCCTGCCAACGGATGCTCGAGGACATCGGCCATCCCGCCGCGCAGGGCGAGGCCGCTTACGACCTGACATACGAGAACGTGCAGGCTGGCGCGCGCACCTCGCTGCTCTTCCGCCTCGCCAACCGCCACGAGGCGCTCGTGCTCGGCACCGGCGACCTCTCCGAGCTCGCGCTCGGCTGGTGTACCTATGGCGTGGGCGATCAGATGTCGCATTACAATGTGAACGCCTCGGTGCCCAAGACGTTAATTCAGCACCTGATCCGCTGGTGCGCGCGCGAGGCGCGTTTCGGCGCGGGGACGGTCGCCGCGCTCCAGGACATACTGGCGACCGAAATCTCGCCCGAGCTCGTGCCGGCGGGGGAGGACGCCCCGCAGCGCACCGAGGATTTCGTCGGCCCGTACGCGCTGCAGGATTTCAACCTGTTTTATGCGACGCGCTACGGCTTCTCGCCCGCGAAGATCGCCTTTCTCGCCTATCACGCGTGGCGCGACGCGGCCGCCGGCCGCTGGCCCGAGGGGATCAGGGCGGATGAGCGCGTCGCCTATGATCTCGCGCAAATCAAGCGCTGGCTCGGCGTCTTTCTGCGCCGCTTCTTTCAAACGAGCCAGTTCAAGCGCAGCGCTTTGCCCAACGGCCCCAAGGTTTCGTCGGGAGGCTCTCTCTCGCCGCGCGGCGACTGGCGCGCGCCGAGCGATTCCGAGGCCGCCGCCTGGCTCGCCGATCTCGAGCGCATTCCATGAGCCGCAGCGAAAGCCTCGAGTTCGGCGCACACGCCGAAACCGTCGCAGAGGTCCTGCTGCGCCTGAAGTTTTACAAGATTTTGGCGCGCCGCTATCGCGTCAAGGGCGGCGAGATCGACATCGTCGCGCGGCGCGGCGACGTCGTGGCCTTTGTGGAGGTGAAGGCGCGCGCCGAGATGGATGCGGCGCTCATCGCGATCACGCCGCAAAAAGAGCGCCGTTTGCGCATCGCCGCGGAGCGCTGGCTCGTCCAGAATCCCTGGGCCGTGAACTGCACGCTGCGCGCCGACGCCGTCTTCGTCGCGCCCAGGCGCCTGCCGCAGCATGTCGAGGATGTGATGGTGCTGGGGGTGGGGTGAAAGCAGGCCGAGGCCGGCCCTCCGGCTTGGCGTTTGGTCTTGCGGGCTCTATCTGCGCTGGCAGACCCTTTCCACAAAGGAGTCGTCCTTGTCGTTCCGCGCCCTGCCCTTCGCCCTGCTTCTCGCGCTCAGCCCCGCTGCTGCGCTCGCCGCGCTGAAAGCCGGCGACGCCGCGCCGAATTTCGTGATCCAAGCCGCCGAGGGCGGCAAAGACTTCACCTTCGATCTGGCGGAGGCGCTGAAGAAGGGGCCGGTCGTTCTGTATTTCTACCCAAAATCCTTCACCTCGGTCTGCACGGTGGAGGCGCATGAATTCGCCGAGGCGATGGGGGATTTTGCGGCGGCCGGCGCGAGCGTCATCGGCCTCTCGAGCGACCCCATCGAGACGCAGCGCGAGTTCTCAAAAAAGGAGTGCCGCGACAAATTCCCAGTCGGCGCCGATCCGGATTTCAAGGTCATCAAGGCCTATGACGCGGCCTTCAGCATCCCGATCAAGGGACCGGTCTTCGCCGACCGCCTGACCTATGTGATCGCGCCCGACGGCAAGATTCTCTATGCCTATGCGGACTCGAGCGCGCACAACCACATCGTCAACGCGCTCGCCGCCGTGCGGAAATGGCGCGAGAGCCAAGCGAAGTGAGGCGATAAAAGCTTTCCGCCGTCACGCGACTTCCGTTTTGAGCAGCGATCGAACATGCGCGGTCAGCTCGTCCAGCGTGAAGGGCTTGCGCAAAACTGCCATGTTGGGCGCAAGCCACAGCGTGTCCAGCGACTTGTCCGCATAGCCGGTGATAAAGAGGACCGGCAGATCGGCCTGCGCGGCGCGCGCGCCCTCGGTGAGTTGACGCCCATTCAATCCAGGCAGGCCTACGTCGGTGATCAGCAGGTCCAGCGGCCCGCTCGTCTCCGCGAGGCGCAGTCCGACGACGCCGTCGGCCGCCTCGATCACATCGCAGCCGATCTCGCGGAGCGCTTCCCGGATTTGAGAGCGCACCTCCTCTTGATCCTCCACGATGAGAATGCGGCGTCCCTGCGTTGACGAGGCCCCCACGCCACTCTCGCCGACGGATTGGCGCGCCTCGGCGAGGTCGGGGGACCCATCTTGTCTCGGCAGATAAATCCGCACGCTCGTTCCATCGCCCGAAGCGCTCTCGATACGCACGAATCCGCCGGATTGCTTGATGAAGCCGTAGACCTGCGAGAGGCCCAGTCCCGTTCCGCGCCCGAAGCGCTTCGTCGTGAAGAAGGGCTCGAAGGCGTGGCTGAGGACGTCCTCGCTCATGCCGGTTCCGGTGTCCTTCACGTCGATCTCGACATAGTCGCCAGGGTCGAGCCCCGGCTCGAGCTCACCGGCTCGAAAAGCCCTTTTTTCGGTCGCGATGGTCAGCCGGCCGCCTTGCGGCATGGCGTCGCGCGCATTGATCGACAGATTGAGCAGGGCGCTCTCCAATTGCGACGGGTCGCAGACGATGCTTCGAGCGCCCTCCGCCAGACGGAGCTCGAGATCGATTTCCGGCCCCAGCGTGCGCCGCAGCAGCTCCTCGAGGCCGGCGATGAGCTGGTTGGGATCGAGCCGGCGCGGCAGCAGCGTTTGCCGCAGCGAGAAGGCCAGCATGCGATTGATGAGGCTCGACGCGGTGTTCGAGGCTTTCGCGATGGCCGCGAGCGCAGGCTTGATCTCCTGGCCGCGTCCGCGCTCGATGAGCCTCTCGATCGCGTTGTGCGAGGCCGTGATCACCTGCAGGAGATTGTTGAAGTCGTGCGCGATCCCGCCCGTCAGCTGCCCGAGCGCCTCCATTTTTTGCGCATGCGCGAGCTGCTCCTGGCTGGCGCGCAGAGCGGCGTTGGCGCGGCGCAGCTCATCGACGGACGGCAGGGACAGGAAGCTCGGCAGCGCCCACCACAGGGCGACCCCCGTGGAGATGGAAGCGATCGCGGTCGCCAATTTGATGAGCCCCTGCAACCCATAGAGCGGCGCCCATAAAGTGATCACGTCGAGCCAATGCGTAAGGCCGCACAGGAGGATGAAGGCGGCAAAGAGCCAGAGCAGCGGACGGAAGACGAGATCGGCCCTTCGTCTCCCCACGACCACGAGCGCCAGGGGGATGGAAAAATAGGCCAGGGCGATCGCCGTATCCGAGAGCGCGTAGAGCCAAATCAGGCCGGGTTCCCAGAGCAGACAAAAACCGTGCGGCGACAGTCCCTCAGAGCCTAGCAGCCACTCGCTCAATGCGGATAACACGTGAACCTCCCGTTAGGCTCTGTTTAGGCTCGCGACCGCGCCGGCCTTAGCGCTCGATCCGACACCCTGTCGAGTTCGTGATTGCGGGCAGGCCGCTTCGAAGGCGCGACCCCGGTCACCGTATCGAGCGATATAAAGCCGCGCTGCGATTGAGGCGGGAGACCCTGTATAGTTGAGAATTGACACGGCTTCTTGAGGAAAGGTCGTCTCTTTCCCAGCTCGAATTAGTAGATGGCGGCCCGGCATAGCTCAAGCGTAAACTCGGCTTTAACCAGCTGATTAGCCGCCCAATGGCGCAATTTCGGCAGGGTTGTCGGCGCAGGTCACCCATCGCTGGATTTCAGTCAGGCTGCGCTCTAGTGCATCGGAGTCTCGATTTCTTAAATCCTGCGGTTGATCGCAACCGTCCGTTTCGCCTGGGCCAGATGGATCGGCGCTTCGAGCATCCCGCCCCAGGGGGCGGCGACGACGCCCTTGCCGATATTTCCCGGCAGGTCGAAGATGTCGATGATCTTCTGGTCGCGCGCCACTTCATGGGCGGAGGGTCGGAAAACCTCATTGGCGATCGCAATCTGAGTCGGGTGGATGAGCGTCTTGCCGTCGTAGCCAAAAGCATGGGCTTGCCTGCACTCCTGCTCGAACTCCGCGGCGATGGCTTTGTTCTCCTCTTCGCTTTTGTTCTTGCCGACGAATTTGTTGAAGACCCCGTCGAGAGCTTGCAGATTATTGTCACGCGCGGCGATGACCGTCTGAGCCAGAGCGTATTGCAGCGGCTCACGCCGCGGCGCGTCGAGCGCGCGCATTTCCTTTCGGATGTCGTTTGCGCCGAAGACCAAAGTCGTGAGGCGCGAGGACGGATCCCGCCCGATGGCGGCGATCCCGGGGAGGTTTCCGTTGAAGCAGGCGACGGTTTCCGCCATCACCCAAAGCTCGGTTGCTTTGGGAGCGGCGTCCATTGCGGCGAGATAGACGCGGAGGTCCCTTACTGAATTGACCTTGGGCGCAAGAATCGCATGCGGGCCGGCCGCCGTCGCCTGACTCGGTCCTCGGCGCCCCATTCCGTGTCTAGGGCATTACAGCGAACGATGATTGTGCGGCGCCCGAACTGACCCCTCTTGACGGCTTCCACGACATGGCCGCGCGCCGCGACCTTACTGTCGGGCGCGGTCGAATACCCTCAAGATCGAGGATGATCCCGTCCGCCTGACTGGAAAGCGCCTTAGCGATTTTCTCGGGATCGGTGCCAGGCACATACATGACGCTTCGCAGGATCGGAAAATTGTCGCTCATGGCTGACGTCCTTGCGGCGGTCATGCGCGCCGATGGCTCGATCCCGGCATGACGCGGTTCTGAACTGACAACTATGGCGCAGCGCGGAAATTCCAGTCGGCTGTTGCAAAACCGCAAGGCCCATAAGGGCCGGGGGCTGCAGCGCTCGCGTTTGACCTCCAGAAAAATCCCGGGCGCTTGTCCATTCGGACGCAACCGCGAAAAACTTGTCCCCACCGACAGTGGAGCCTAAGGTTGACGGCGCGCTTCGGTTGACGCTACCGCAGGAAGTTCAATCCGGGGGGGAACTTTGGTCGACATCGTATTGATCACTCCGAAATTCGAGACGAGCTACTGGGGCATGGAGCATGCGCTCGAGCTCGTCGGCTTTCGCGCGAACATGCCCGTGGCGGCGCTGCCCCTCCTCGCGGCGCTCACGCCGGCCGAGCATACGGTGACGATCTACGACGAGAACGTGGAGGAGATCGATTTCGAGCGCTGCGCGCGCGCCGACATCGTCGGCATGACCGGCATGACGGTGCAGCGCTTCCGGATGACGGAGATCCTGACCGAACTCAAGCGACGCGGCTGCTTCGTGGCGCTCGGCGGTCCATGGGTTTCCGTCAAGGAGGACTATTTCGGAGACTTGGCCGACGTCATCTTCGTCGGCGAGGCCGAGACCACTTGGCCGCAGTTCCTGGAGGAGTGGAAAAAGGGCGCGCACGCCAAGCGCTATGAGCAGGCGGATCGAACCGACATGTCCACGGTTCCGGTCCCGCGCCACGATCTGCTCAAGCTCAAGCATTATGCGCTGGGTACGATCCAGTTCTCGCGCGGCTGCCCGTTCATGTGCGAGTTCTGCGACATCATCGTCACGTTCGGCCGCAGGCCCCGCATCAAGACCGTGCCGCAGATCATCGCCGAGCTCGACGCTCTGCATCGGGTCGCGCGAAAGAACATGGCCTTCATCGTCGACGACAATCTCATCGGCAATAAGAAAGCCGTGAAGGAAATCCTGCGGGAGATGATCGTCTGGCAGCAGCGGAACAACTATCCGCTCACCTTCATCACCGAAGCCTCGCTCGATCTCGCCGACGACGAGGAGTTGCTGGAGCTCATGGACCGCGCCAACATCCGCTCGGTCTTCGTCGGCGTCGAGACGCCGAACGAGGAGGCGCTCAAGGAGACCAAAAAGACGCAGAACCTGCGCAACACCAATCGCACCATCGCCGAGAAGATCCACGCCATTCAGGCGCATGGGATCGAGGTGTTCGGCGGGATGATGCTCGGCTTCGACAGCGACGATGAGACCATCTTCGACCGCCAGCTCAAGATGGTCGAGGAGGCGCGCATCGTCCATTCCTCCGTCGGCATGGTGACAGCGATCCCCAAGACGCCTCTCTACGAGCGGCTGGACCGCGAGAACCGTCTCGATCACGCGGACCGCACCGAGCACGGGACCAATGTGATTCCCCTAAAGATCGGTCGCGAAGCCCTCCGCGACGGCTATCTGCGCGTGCTGAGCGACCTTTACAGCCCCGCCAACTTTTTCAAGCGGCTGGACGCGCTTTATCTCGAGGGGGGCCTCGGCCATAGCCGCTTGCGCCACGGCGGTCACGACGACGGCCCATTCCGCGAACGCCTGCGAAAGCTCGGCGCCTTCGCCGGAGGCGCCTTCGTCTTCACCCGCCTGCAGATGCATGTCCGGAACCCCGAGCTGCGTCGCGCCTATCGGCAGGCCGCCGCAAAGGTGCTGCGACAGCGGCCGGACCCCTTCGTGTTTCAGGCCTATGCGCTGAAAATGGCCGCTCACTACCACTACGACACGCTGATCTCCCGCATGATGAGCTCGGACGGTCACCTCATCAACATGTTCTAGCGGCGTGGGATCGGGAGACGCTTGTGCTGAAAGTCCTGGTTTCGGCCGCCCTGCTGCTTTCTCTCTCCGCCTGCCAGATGACGCGCGACCGGGAGAAGGACAGCCAGAGGGAATTCGAGCAGGCGGTGCAGCAGCAGCATAAGGAAATCGCCGCCGTTTGCGAGAAGATCGCATCGGACGTGCAACGACGCCGGTGCCTGGGCGAGCAATAGCCTGGGCGCGGCCCGAAGGGGCCAAAAGTCCTTGCCCCCGCGCTCAGCCCGGGGCAAAACGCGCTTCCAAAGCCGCCAAATGCGGCGCAACATTCACGAGACGCAACGATGACCAAGCCCAATGGAGCCGGCGACGGCGCGGCGGCGCTCTACGCGCGCTATCGTCGCGACGATTTGCCCAAGCCGCCGGAGTGGAACGAGACGCTCGACCTCATCCTGGCGCACCGCTCATACCGCAATTTTCTGCCGCAGAAGCTGCCCGAGGGCGCGCTCGAAACCATTGTCGCCGCGGCGCAGTCGGCCTCCACCTCGTCCAATCTGCAGGTCTGGAGCGTGGTCGCCGTCGAGGACCAGGAGCGCAAGAATCGCTTGGCCGAGCTAGCCGGCGGCCAGCAGCACGTGCGCGACTGCGCCGTGTTTCTGATCTGGCTCTCCGATCTTTCGCGCCTGGAGCGCCTGGCCGAGCTCAATCAGCGCAGCGCGGAGGGGCTGGCCTATCTCGAGCTTTTCCTCACCGGCGCGGTCGACGCCGCGCTCGCCGCGCAGAACGCCGTCGTGGCGCTCGAATCCCTTGGGTTGGGCTCGGTCTACATCGGCGCGATGCGCAACCATCCCGAGGCGGTGGCCAAGGAGCTGAACCTGCCGCCCAACGTCTTCGCGGTCTTCGGCATGGCGATCGGCGTCCCGGACCCCGCCGCGCCGACCGGCGTGAAGCCGCGCCTCGGGCAGGCTGCGGTTCTGCATCGCGAGCAATATCAATGGGGGGAGGCGCAGCTCGAGGCGGTGCAGACGCTCGACGCCAAATTCAAGGACTTCCAGAGGGAACAGGGTTTACCCGAGCAGGGTTGGGTGCGGCAGGTGCTCTCGCGCGTGCGCGGTCCCGACGCGATGAGCGGGCGCGCGCGCCTGAAGGAGGCGCTGGAGGCGCTGGGGATCGGACTTAGATAGTCGCCAAAGCTTATCGTTCCAGGTCTGGTCACAAGCCGGACGGAGCGATAACTGTATGCAAATCCCGTATTTGCTCTGGTCCGCGCTCCGGGCTATGGCTAAACTTCGGTTTGTGGGCAGCCCCGGGCGCCCAGGGGAGAAAAAGCATTGACGGAGTCGCCCAAACCCCTTTTGGATCAGGTCGCGACCCCTGCGGATTTGCGGAAGCTCACTCCCGAAAGGCTGCCGCAACTGGCCGAAGAACTGCGCCGGGAGACGATCGAAGCGGTCTCGGTGACCGGTGGCCATCTCGGCGCGGGGCTCGGCGTCGTCGAGCTCACGGTGGCGCTGCATTACGTCTTCGACACGCCGCGCGACCGAATCATCTGGGACGTCGGCCACCAGACCTATCCCCATAAGATTTCTCACCGGCCGGCGCGACCGTATCCGCACCCTGCGCCAGGGTGGGGGTCTTTCCGGCTTCACCAAGCGCGGCGAGAGCGAATATGACGCTTTTGGCGCGGGCCATTCCTCGACCTCGATCTCGGCGGGGCTCGGCATGGCCATCGCCCGCGATCTCTCGGGCGGCGACAACCACGTCATTGCGGTCATCGGCGACAGCGCCATGTCAGCGGGCATGGCCTATGAGGCCTTAAACAACGCGGGCGCGCTGGATTCGCGCCTGATCGTGATCCTGAACGACAACGACATGTCGATCGCGCCGCCGACGGGCGCGCTTTCGGCCTATCTCGCCCGGCTCGTCTCGGGCAGCGCCTATCGCTCGATGCGCGTCGCCGCCCGCGAGCTCGCGAGCCGCCTGCCGCGGGTCTTCTACGACAAGGCGCGCAAGGCCGAGGAGTTCTCGAGGAGCTTCCTCACTGGCGGCACGATGTTCGAGGAACTCGGCTTCTATTACGTCGGGCCGATCGACGGGCATAATCTCGACCATCTGCTGCCGGTGCTGATCAATCTGCGCGACAAGGACGATGGGCCCGTCCTCGTCCATGTCATCACCAAAAAGGGCAAGGGCTACCAGCCGGCCGAGGATTCAGACGACCGCTATCACGGCGTGAACAAGTTCGACGTGGCGACCGGCGTCCAGCTGAAGCCCAAGCCCAACGCGCCCTCCTACACCGGCGTCTTCGCGCGCGCGCTCGTCGCCGAGGCCGAGCGCGACGAGAAGATCGTCGCCATCACCGCGGCCATGCCCGGTGGCACGGGCCTCGATATTTTCGGCAAGGCGTTTCCCGAGCGGACCTTCGACGTCGCCATCGCCGAGCAGCACGCCGTCACATTCGCTGCGGGGCTCGCCGCCGAAGGTTACAAGCCCTTCTGCGCGCTCTACTCGACCTTCCTGCAGCGCGGTTACGATCAGGTCGTCCATGACGTGGCGGTGCAGCATCTGCCTGTTCGTTTCGCGATCGACCGCGCCGGCCTCGTCGGCGCGGACGGCCCGACCCACGCCGGCGCCTTCGATCTCTCTTATCTCTGCTGCCTGCCCGGCATAGTGGTCATGGCTCCGTCCGACGAGGCGGAGCTCGTCCACATGGTCGCGACCGCCGTCGCCCATGATTCCGGCCCTATCGCCTTCCGCTATCCGCGCGGCGAGGGCGTCGGCGTCGAAATGCCCGAGCGCGGCGAAATTCTTGAGATCGGCAAGGGCCGCATCGTCCGCGAGGGAGACGATGTTGCGCTGCTCTCGCTCGGCACGCGGCTCGGCGAGACGCTCAAGGCGGCCGAGGCGCTGCAGGGGCTGGGCATTTCCGCGACCGTCGCCGACGCGCGCTTCGCCAAGCCCATCGACCGCGACCTCGTGCGCGCGCTCGCCTCGAGCCATAAAGCGTTGATCACGATCGAGGAGGGCTCGGTCGGCGGCTTCGGCGCGCAGGTGGCGCAGTTCCTCTCGGACGAGGGCCTGCTCGACGGCGCGCGTGGGCCGTTCTGCTTCCGCCAGATGACGCTGCCGGACGGCTATATCGATCAGGACGGCTACGACAAGATGATCGCGAAGGCGAAGCTGGACGCCGCCTCGATCGTCGCGCTCGTGGCTGGCCTCATTGGTCGCGGCGAGCTGCCGAAGGCGCGGCGGGCTTGAGCCGATAGAGCTACGCTCTGTCGTGGGCACTGACCTATTTGACAAACTAAGGCAACCGTTTTCATTTTTTCGTTAACGTTATACTCCCATGCATAACCTTAAAACCAACTTCTTTGCCGTTTGACGCTGGATATATTTGGTCGTTTGCCCCTGTTATTTTCTGAGATGTTGTATCATAGTCCGTATCTATGTAACCATAGATGGCATCGCTTCCATCAATCTTATAACTGAGTAGAATTCTCCAAGTTGCTCCATTCCGCTTTATGCTAACGACATCTGACCGCCATTCCAGATGCTGTTGGTCCTCAGTGGCCCCTCTATCTCCAATTCGGATAGTTTTCTTTCGTGTCCCACGGAAATATATGCTATCTCCTGCTTGCTCGATAGTTGCTTCTCCAATATGCTGCTCTTTGCCAAAATAAGCTGTATAGTTCCATTCTCCTGTCAGTCCAGCTGCGGCTGGTGCCAACACGTTCTTCAAGCTTGCTTCGACCCCTGATAAAAAATATCGTTGGAAATGAGGTATTTCAATGATCAATCCTACTATCAGAGCAACGGAAATTGCCTCAGCGAGGGGACGGAAGACTGATAGATTTCCCCGCCTCGGGCAATATCACGGTGCACACTGCCAGGGCGCAGGCGGCCGCCAGCCAGATGAAGGATTCCCCGCTAATTCATCGAATAGACTTTTGGTATGAAAGAGTGTTTCAGCATGCTCCCAATTTATAATAACCAAAATAACAATGACAAATACAACGAGGCTGGCGGCTATAGCAGACCATAGGCTTGAATTTTCTCTAATGCGAGACCGATCCTCTGTCATACTTGTCTCCAAATATTCGATATTAGCTGAACTAAAGCTACGTGGATCGGGCTACGATATATTTCGTTTGAATTGCCCGACTTGATAGAAAATATCCCGTTCGATCACGTTCGGCAAGCTCGCGTTGATCGCGCCAGCAACAATTAGCAATGCCGTTGGCGGAATTTCAAATATAATCAGAAGATCTCAATTAATTTGGCCGTCGCGGCGGCAGCGGCGTCGCCTCGTAGGCGCTGAGGTCCGGACCGTGGCCGCCACTCTCGAAGGCGGCGCGCGGCGGGGCGTCGCCCGCGTCTCTGTCCTCGTCCTCGACCATGCTGGCGCGACCGGCATTACCCCTCGAAATCGAGCCGGTGGGGAAGCTCGACGCGACCGGCGCACGGCTTGCGACCGCCTGAGGGAAGGCAGGGGCGACGGTCTCGACCGGCTCCGGCTTGCAGATGATGCCGCCACTGCGCCCGTGCATCGCCAGATCGACGTGGATGTGGTTGTAGTGGAAGGGGTTGGAGCCGGGCGACAACACCGTCGAGAAATGCCGGCAGGAGCCTCCGTGCACGTCCATGAGAAAGGCGCGCGTCTGCGCGTCGCCGCGCGTCCAGTCGCGCACGATGGCGATCTCCCGCCCATCCGCGAGCACGAAACCGCCGATGTCGATGGCGTTGCCGAAGGAATGTTCTGAGAGCGGCGCGCCCCATTGGCCGTTCATGCCGCGGCAGCTGTAGGAGCCCATCGAGTTGATCTGCGTGACCGCCTGCCCGAAGCGCATCTGCGCCGCCGGCTGAACGACATCGGCGAGCCAATCCTCGAGCTCGGCGACCATGGGGCAATCGAGCGTCGCGGTCGAGTTGAAGGCGACGGCGCCGTCCTGCAGCGCCGTGACCTTGAAAGGCCGCGTCATGCCGCAAATGCCCGGCCCGTCGATCTCGTTCGCCGGCTGCACATAGGCGGAGGCGTGGATGCGCTGCTGCGCCAGGCAGGCGGCCTCGCGCTGCGTGCGCCAGGCCGGACGCTCGGGCCCCCCGCAACTCGAGAGCCCAACGGCCGTCGAGGCGAGCAGGCAAAGAGCGAAGGAGAGCGATACGCGACGCGCCATGGCGCGAGCATTCTCACCGTCCGGTTAAAGCGGCGTCGAAAATTCTGGTTAACGGGAGACCCTAGCGGCGAAGAAGCGCTCTGGCCGCCGCTCCTTTCTGAGCAGGAGCCGTCGTCTTTTGCTGCGCGCCTCCCGCCGCCGGGATCGCTACGCCCTTGTCGAGGTTGTATATGTCGTGCCGGAAATGCGTTGCCCCGTCTGGCGAGGCCCAGCCGGTCATATAGACCCAGGCTACGGGCGTCGGGCGGCGCAGCTTGATCGTCTCGGTCTTTCCCTTATCGACCTTGCTGCGCAGCGCGGCCTGATCCCAATCCCCAGGCTGTCCCGGCTCCTGCAGCAGCCAGCTTGCGAGGTCGTAAATGCCTTCGACGCGCACGCAGCCATGAGACAGGAAGCGATAATCTCGCTCGAAGAGCTCCTTGTTGGGCGTATCGTGCATGTAAACCTCGTCCTTATTGGGCATGTCCAGATGAAGGGAGCCGAGGGAATTCTTGGGGCCCGGGTCCTGGCGGAAGGTGAACATGGCGGCGCGCTCGACGGAGAGCCCCCGCAGGCGGCGCAGGTCAATCTCGCGCCCGCGTCCGTCCAGGACGCGGATCTGTCGGCTGGCCAGATAGTTTGGATTGCGGCGCAGCGCCGGCGCAAGCTCCCGCTTGACGATCGAGGCCGGAACCGTCCAGGCCGGGTTGATGAGCACGGATTGGATATTCGCCGTGATCTGCGGCGAGGCGTTCTTCGGGTCCCCAACAATGGCGGTGTAGCCTTGGAGCCTTCGGCCATTCTCCACCGTTTCCACCTCGGCCGCCGGAATATTCACGTCGACATAGCGCTCGCCAAAACCGAATTTCACTTTCGAGAGCCGCTCCGCCGTGGCCTCGAGCGCGCGCCGGCGCTCGGCCGACGACACGTTCAATTCGCGCAGAGTCGCGGGAGAAAGCGTCCCGGTTTCCTTCAGCCCCATGCGGGACTGAAAGTGCTTCAGCGCGTCGGTGAGCTTTGCATCCCAGACCGCCGCATCCGCATCCTCCTGCGCCAGATAATTTTCCGCCGCAAGCCTGCGGCGCAGATCGATAACCGCCTTTCCCTTCGCGCCCGGGCCGATGGGCCTGGCGATGCGCGGCCACCCGCCCGAAGCGACGATCGCGGCGTAGCGACGGGCGGCCTCAGCCGTGGCCTGCGCCGTCTGCGGCCCGAAGTCGGGCGCGAGGGCGCCCCTGCGCCGGCGCATCGATGGGCTTCACGTCGTTCTGCTGCGTGTCCTTCTGCGTGTCGCCCTGCGCCCCCCGCGCCGCGGACGCCGAGCACAGGCAAAAGGCGATCGCGGCCAGGCTGGATTTGAGGCGGGAATGGAATGGCCTTATCATCGGGAAGGCTCTCATTTTTGGGGTGCTTCAGGGTCGGCATTCGCCGCCCCACCCATGTAGCGCCCCGTTTGCTCCGCCCAAAGCCCCGCTTGGATCAAGCGCAAGTCCCGCAGCTCGGAGCGAAGCCCTGCAGAACAGCCCCGAGAGCTCGCCGCTTGACGGCGCCGCCCCCTGGATTTCACATGCTCAATCCTTCGGGAGGTCGCCTCATGCCCCGCTTGCCTCGCTTCGTTCTGGTCCCGCTGCTCGCTGCAGCCTTCGCTTCCAGCTCGCGCGCGCAGACCCTCGACCTCGCCGCGTCGACCGTCGTCGATCTGACGCACGCTTTCGACGCGGAGACGATCTACTGGCCGACCTCGCCCTCGGGCTTCGAGTTGAAGCCTCTGCACCGTGGCTTGACCGAGCGCGGCTTCTTCTATGTTGCGAACGCCTTCTGCTCGCCCGAGCACGGCGGCACGCATCTCGATGCGCCTCTGCATTTCGCCGAGGGCAAGTGGACGAGCGCTGACATTCCCGCAGATCGCTTCATCGGCCCGGCCGTGGTGATCGACATCGCAGCAAAAGCCGCCGCCAATCCCGACTATCTGCTCACGCCCGACGACATCTTGGCCTTCGAAGCGGCGCATGGACGCATCAATGCGGGCGCGATCGTGCTGCTGCGCACGGGATGGAGCGCGCGCTGGCCTAACAAAAAGGCCTATCTCGGCGACGACACGCCGGGCGACGCCTCGCATCTGCATTTTCCGTCCTTTGGCCCCGAGGCCGCAGCGCTCCTCGTCAACGAGCGCCAAGTGCGGCTGATCGGCCTCGACACGGCCAGCGTCGACGGCGGGACGTCGAAAGATTTTCTGGTGCACCGCATCGTCGCCGCGGCCAATGCGAGCGGCGTCGAAAATCTGACCAATCTCGATAAACTGCCGTCGACGGGGGCGATCGTCATCGCTTTGCCTATGAAGATCGCGCAAGGTTCCGGGGGCCCGGCGCGGGTGGTCGCGATCGTTGCGAAGGAGCCTGCTCGATGAGGCATGAAGTTGGGCTCGGTCGAGAGCGGCGTTTCACGCGCAGGAGAGTAATCCACGGATTGCGGGATCGCTGGGGCGACTCCTTGCTCACGGCGCTGACCGTCCTGCTCCTCATCATGATGTTCGTGATTGCGCCGGCGCAGGCCCAGTTCATTGGCGGCTTCTCCTACTTTGCGGCGGGCGTCGCGCTGCTGATGATCGCGGGCGCGCTGATCCTCTCGGGCAGCTTTTTCGTGATGGTGTTGATGGCCTCAGCCTTCGCGATGAACATCGCCGTCGTGATCAACAGAATTCATGTCGGGCACGGCTCCCATGATCTCCACATGCTGGCGGTGGGCTGGCTCGTGCTGTCGATCACGCTCGGGGTCGTGGTCGCGCGCGCGGTCTTCGCCAGCGGAGAGGTTTCCTACCACCGCATCGTCGGCGCGATCCTGCTTTACATCCTGATCGCGCTGGCTTTCGTCGCGCTCTATCTGATCGTGGGCCTGATCTGGCCCGACGCGCTAAAAAACGTGGTGTTCGAGGATACGCCGGAGCTCACGAGCCAGCTCATCTATTTCAGCTGCTCGACGCTCACGACGCTCGGCTATGGCGACATCGTGCCGCTCAATCCCTTCGCGCGCAGCCTCGCCAATCTGGAGGCCTTCTTCGGCCAGCTCTATCCGGCGATCCTGATCGGCCGGCTCGTGACGCTGCAAATGCAGGAGAGGGGGTAAGGGCCTGCACCCTGTTCGCGTCTTTCCCCAAGCAGCCCGATCCGCTAAAAGCGCGCCCCTTCCCTGTAACGAATCGGAATCCGCCATGACCGCCATCATCGACACGCTCGCCGCCGAGCTTTCCGCAAAGCCCTGGCAGGTCGAGGCTGCGGTCGGATTGCTCGACGGCGGCTCGACGGTGCCTTTCATCGCGCGCTACCGCAAGGAGGCGACGGGCCAGCTCGACGACATACAATTGCGCAAGCTCGAGGAGCGTCTCGCCTATCTGCGCGAGCTCGAGGAGCGCAAGAAAGCCATTCTTGAATCCGATCGACTCCCAGGGCAAGCTCACCGACGCGCTGCGCGCCTCCATTCTTTCCGCCGACAACAAGGCGCGGCTCGAGGACATCTATCTTCCCTATAAGCCGAAGCGCCGCACCAAGGCGCAGATCGCGATTGAGGCGGGGTTGTTGCCGCTTGCGGACGCGCTGCTCGCCGATCCGCGCAACGATCCGAAGAAGGCCGCCGAGCCTTACGTCAATGCGGAAAAGAACATCGCGACGATCGACGCCGCGCTCGACGGCGCGCGGGCCATTCTCACCGAGCGTTTCGCCGAGGACGCCGACCTCATCGGGGGCTTGCGCGAGCTCTATTGGTCGCAGGGCGCGTTGAAATCCGAAGTGCGCGAGGGCAAGGAGGCGGCGGGCGCGAAATTCTCCGACTATTTCGATTTCTCCGAGCCGCTGACCAAGCTTCCCTCGCATCGCATCCTCGCGATGTTTCGCGGCGAGAAAGAAGAAGCGCTCGATCTCGAGCTCGTGGCGGAGAAGGAGCCGGGCATCGCCGGCTATGAGAGCCGCATCGCGCGGCGCTTTGCGATCGAGGACAAGGGACGGCCGGGCGACCGCTGGCTGCTGGACACAGTGCGCTGGGCCTGGCGCACCAAGATCGAGTTGCATCTCTCCGTCGATGCGCGCGCGCGCCTCTTCCGGCAGGCTGAGGAGGAGGCAATCCGCGTCTTCGCTGGAAACCTTCGCGATCTGCTGCTCGCCGCGCCCGCCGGCGCGCGCGCGACTCTCGGGCTCGACCCGGGCTTTCGCACGGGCGTCAAGGTCGCGGTGGTGGATGCGACGGGCAAGATCACCGGGACATCGACGATCTATCCGCATGAGCCGCAGCGCCGCTGGAACGAGGCGCTCGACACGCTGGCGAAGCTCGCGCGCGTGCATAAGGTCGAGCTGATCGCCATCGGCAATGGCACGGCCTCGCGCGAGACCGACAAGCTCGCGGCGGATTTGATCGCGAGGAACCCCGAGCTGAAGCTCACGAAGATCGTCGTCTCGGAGGCCGGCGCCTCAGTCTATTCGGCATCCGAATACGCGTCGAAGGAGCTGCCGCAGCTCGACGTGTCGCTGCGCGGCGCCGTCTCCATCGCGCGCCGCCTGCAGGACCCGCTGGCTGAGCTCGTGAAGATCGATCCGAAGTCGATCGGCGTCGGCCAATATCAGCACGACGTCTCCGAAATCGAAGCTCTCTCGCTCGCTCGACGCGGTCGTGGAGGATTGCGTCAATGCGGTCGGCGTCGACGTCAACACGGCCTCGGCGCCGCTGCTCGCGCGGGTTTCGGGCGTGGGCGATCTGCTCGCGCAAAACATCGTCGCGCATCGCGACGCGAACGGGCCGTTCAAGACGCGCGCCGCGTTGAAGGGCGTGCCGCGGCTCGGACCCAAGGCTTTCGAGCAGAGCGCGGGCTTCCTGCGCATCGTCGACGGCGACGATCCGCTCGACCGTTCCGGCGTGCATCCGGAGTCTTACCCGCTGGTGCGCAAAATCCTCGCGGCGACGGGCAAGGACATTCGCACGCTGATCGGCGATGCGACGACGCTACGCGGGCTAAAGCCGCAGGCCTTCGCCGATGAGACGCATGGTCTTCCGACCGTCGTCGACGTCATCGGCGAGCTCGAGAAGCCGGGCCGCGATCCGCGTCCCGCCTTCAAGACCGCGAGCTTCGCGGAAGGCGTCGAGAAAATCTGCGGATCTGCAACCCGGCATGGTGCTTGAGGGCGTCGTCACCAATGTCGCGGCCTTCGGCGCCTTCGTCGACATCGGCGTGCATCAGGACGGGCTCGTGCATATTTCCGCGATGTCGAAGACGCTTCGTGAAGGATCCGAGAAGCGTCGCCAAGCCTGGCGACGTCGTGCGCGTGAAGGTGCTGGAGGTCGATGCGCCAAGGAAGCGCATTTCGCTGTCGATGCGCCTCGACGACGAAGCGGCGCCGCGCCCCCAGCGCGAGCAAAAGAGCGTCTCGCCGCAACGCCGCGACGGACCCCCGCGCGCGGCTCAGCCGGCGGGCGGCGCGCTCGGCGACGCGCTCATGCGGGCGATGCGGGAGTCGCAGGGGAAAGGGCGGTAGGCGCTGCATAGACCCCTCCCTGTCCCTAGGGTGGACCCCAACGATCAGCGGCCCAATGGAAAATCCCAGAGTCTGCTCCCTCTCCCGCGAAGCGGGGGAGGGCGGGGGAGGGGGTTTCGAGGGGAGGGGGCTCCCTTCCACAGCGCGTCGGTTTCGCCTAGATGTGCGCTAGCGATCCTTCACGGAGCCTCAAAACACATGATTGGACGTCTCAATCACGTCGCCATCGCCGTCGCGGATATCGAGAAAGCGTCGCAGACTTACGCCGGCACGCTGGGCGCTAAGGTGTCGAAGCCGGAGATCGTCGCTGAGCATGGGGTCAAGGTCGTCTTCGTCGAGCTGCCGAACACCAAGATCGAGCTTCTCGAGCCCTACGGCGACAAATCGCCCATCGCGGGCTTCGTCGAGAAGAACCCGGCGGGCGGCATTCATCATCTCTGCTACGAGGTCGAGGACATCATCGCGGCGCGCGACAAGCTCAAAGCCGAAGGCGCGCGCGTGCTCGGCGACGGCGAGCCGAAGATCGGCGCCCATGGCAAGCCGGTGCTGTTCCTGCATCCCAAGGACTTCTGCGGCGCGCTGGTCGAACTCGAACAGGCGTGACGCAAGTCTCTTCGCAGCGAGTTCGCGCTCTTCACCGATAAGATCGACTGGCATGTCGAGGCCTTCGCGCGGGCCCTGAAGCGGCTAGGAGCGGCGCCCGTGCCGGTACGGCTCTCGGCCTGCAGGATCGACACGACGCGCCCATTTGGCCTGGCGATCCCGGGCTTTCACGGCGCGCTCCCGGAACTCGCGATCGTACGGGCGATTGGCGACGGCTCGCTCGAAGAGATCACGATGCGGCTCGGCGTGCTGCATGCGCTCCAGGCCTTGGGCGCGCCAGTCGTCAATGATGCGCGCGCCATCGAACGCTGTACCGACAAGTCCATGGCGAGTTTTCTGCTCGCGCGCGCAGGGCTCAGGACGCCCGCGACCTTCGTCGTGCAGAGCCTGCGCGAGGCGCGCGCCATTGCGGAGCGCGAATGCGCCAAGGGGCCGCTGGTGCTCAAGCCGTTGTTCGGTGCCCAGGGTTGGGGACTTCGTCTCATTCGCGATCCGGCCGAGCTGCCCGAGCCCGCCGAGGCGCGCCACGTCTATTATCTGCAGCGCTTCGTCGCGCCGCGCGCCAGCGCGCAGGGGTTCGAGGACATGCGCGTGCTCGTCTCGCGCGGCGTAGTGGTCGGCGCGATGCGACGGGCCGCGACGAGCTGGATCACCAATGTGCGCCAAGGCGCGCGGCCCATTGCGGCCACGCCCTCGGTCGAGGAGGAAAGCCTGGCGCTGGCCGCAGCGCGTGCGCTCGGCGCGGATTGCGCTGGCGTCGATCTGATCTGGGACGAGACCGGGGCGCCTCTCGTGCTTGAGGTCAACAGCATGGCCGGCTGGAGCGGCCTGCAGCGCGTGACGAATTTCTCCATCGCCGAGCGCCTCGCGCGCGATGCTCTGGCGACGATCGCGCCCCGGAGCGCCGTCTCGTGAACCGCGCCGAGAACGTGGCCGCGGCCTTTCGCGCCGCCTGCCGCGACGAGCTTGAGTCGCCCAAGCCCGGCAATGTGCATCTCTTCGCTCCCGGACATCGCATGGAGGCGCAAGACTTCCTCGACAGCGCCGAGGCCGCGGCGCCGGCGATCGCCGCGCCGCCGGGCCTCCGTCTCGGCGCGCGAATTCTAGGCGCCGTCAAAGCGACCAAGGCGCGCGTCGGTCAGAACACCAATCTGGGCATCCTGCTGCTCTGCGCGCCGCTCGCCGAGGCGGCGCTGCGTTTTCCCGGCGTGCCCCTCCAGGCGGGTCTGGAGCGCGCGCTCGCGGATCTGACCCAAAGTGACGCCGCGCTCTGCTTTCAGGCGATCAAGCTGGCTCAGCCGGCGGGACTCGGCGAAGCTCCCGAGCATGATGTGAGCGCTCCCGCACGTGTGACGCTGCTCGAGGCGATGCGCGCGGCCGCTTCGCGCGACCGGATCGCTTTTCAATACGCCAATGGCTTTCGCGACATTTTCGGTCTGGGGCTCGGGGCGCTCGCCGCGGCGCGCCAAGCCGGCGCTAAGCCCTGGCTCGCGACGCTCAGGGTGTATCTGGCCTTTTTCTCCGGTCTTCCGGACAGCCACATCGCCCGCAAATATGGCGAGGAGACCGCAGAGAGGGTCCGCCGGGAGGCGGCCGAATTCGCGGAGCGACAGGGGAACTGGGCCAACTCCGAGACCATCCGCAGGGAAGCGCTCGTCTTCGATGCGGCGCTGAAGGCGCGGGGCCTCAATCCCGGCACGAGCGCCGATCTGACCGTTGCAACGCTTTTCGCCGCGCGCCTTGGGCAGGGGTAAGGAGGCTCCGGCGCTGGCGCGACCGCCCGTCTTGACAAAGTCAGGGGGCTCGCCAGACTGGCGGGCATGCGACGAAAGCTTCGACTCCTCGCGCTCTTCTCGAGCCTTTCATTCTGCGCGCTCTTGGCCGCCGCGGATCTCTGCGCCGCTGCCTTCGCCGACGCCGTCCGCCCCGAGGAGAGCGTCCCGCCCTCCTTCTGGGATCCGGCGCGCCGGCTGCAAAAACCCGATCTCGGCGGCTTGAAGCAATTGCGTTTCGTCACCGAGGACGATTACCCGCCGTTCAATTTTGCGCTCCCCGACGGGGAGCTGGCCGGCTTCAATGTCGAGCTCGCTCGGGCGATCTGCGAGGAGCTGGAGATCAGCTGCACGGTCCAGCGCCGGAAATGGGAGCTGCTGATCCCGGCTCTCAATGAGAACGCCGCTGATGCGGTCGTCGCCTCGCTCGCCTCCACCCCGGAGAACCGCGCCCAAGTTGATTTCTCCGAGCCTTACTATCTAACCCCCGGGCGCTTCGTGGCTCTTTCGAGCGCAGTCTTGCCCGCGGCGACGCCGGAGACCCTCGCGGATCGGAAGGTCGCGGTCGTCGCCGGCTCGACCCACGAGGCCTATCTGAAGACCTTCTTTCCGAAGGCGGAGATCGTCGCCTTCGAGACGCCCGAGGCGGCGCGCGCGGCGCTGAAGACAGGCCGCGTCAACGCGCTCTTCGGCGATGCGATCTCGCTTTCGTTTTGGCTCAACGGCGCCGACGCCGACGGATGCTGCGTCTTCAAGAGCGGCCCTTATGTCGACGCGCGTTTCTTTGGCGAAGGCGTCGAAGTCGCGGTCAAGAAAGGCGCGGATCCGCTTCGGCGCGCCCTGGACTATGCGCTCGCCCGCTTGGCGCGAAAAGGCGTCTACAGTGAGCTCTACCTCAAATATTTCCCGATTGGGCCGTTCTGAAGCGAAGTCGGGATCGCGAGCTACAGAAGTTGCGCAGCCGCGAGCCTTGCCTGCTCCAACGCCTCCGCAAGGCGGCGTTTCTCGCCGGCCGTATCCCGGGCGCTACGGCGCAGCGCGTCTTCATAGCTTTCCGCCGCCTCGGCGAGCGGGAAAGCGCCGATCGCGCACGCTGAGCCTTTGAGCCGATGCGTCAGGTCCGCTCGCTTCGCGGCCTCGCCCGGCGCGAAGGCCTCTTCGAGCCAGGCGGCGTATTGTTGCGCCTGCACCACGAAGAGGCGTAGCAGCTCGCTCTCCAGCGCGCCGTCGCCAAGCGTCTGGCGCGAGAGATGCACGAGATCGATAATTGGGGTTTCTTCCCCCGCGATGGGCAGGATCTCCGTCCCCAGCCTTACTGCGGAACTCATCGGCATCCCTTTCTCCTACTTTGAAATAGTGAAGCTTGGTCGCCGCGCGATCCTTTTCGCCGTAAGTCGGCGAGCGCGCCGGGCAAGGGGGGCTCCGCCGCCCGGCGAAGCTCGCGCGAGATGGTTAAGGCCACGTTAACGACGTTTCCGTTTCGCGCTCGCCCCCTGGTTTCATTAGGGATGAAAGGGATGTAACATTTGGTTAATCACGGGCGCATTTGCGGCTCGGAGTTGAGCGGCGTCTTGGCGACGGCGGGGAGCGCCGGCGGGAGTAAGATCACTATGACGGGTAAGGCCCAGGAATTGGCGACCGCGGCTCGCTCGGCGACCGAAGAAGCGAACGGCTCCACCGCCTCAGAAGCCGCGGCCAAGCCCGCGGACGCCACGAGCGCCGGGGACGCCTCCAGCGCGCCGGCCTCCGAGAATTCCGTCAAACCCCCCAAGTTCAACCTGCCGATGCCCTCCCGCGTCAAGGTTCCAGAAAAGCCCGAGGCCGACAAGGCGCGCGCCGCGCCGGCCGTTGCGGAGTCGGCGGCTGCGCAGCCAAGCCAGCGGTCGGTTCCCGCTCCGAAGTCGCCGCCCGCCAACGACGATCGGCGCACGATCGGCGAGCTGCGCCAGTCTCTGAGCATCGCGCCGAACCGCACGATCCCGCTCGTGACCTCGCTGTCGATCATGGCCTGGGCGGTGCTTTGGGTCGCCTTTGTCTATTTCAACCGTGACGCGATCGTCGACAAGTCCGGCAGTCTCATCGCGCCGAAGCCGGTGCTTGCGCTGATTAGTCTCTTTGCCCCGATCCTGTTCTTTTTCGTCACCGGGCTTTTGTCGCGTCGCGCCTATGAGATGCGCCAGATCGCCAAGTCGATGACCGAAGTCGCTATCCGGCTGATCGAGCCGGAGACCGTCGCAGCCGAGCAGGTCACAACCTTGTCGCAAGCGATCCGCCGCGAGTCTGCGTCGATGAGCGACGGGATCGAACGCGCTCTGGCGCGCGCGGGCGAGCTCGAGGTGATCGTGCGCACGGAGATCACCAATCTCGAACGGTCCTATTCCGAGAACGAGCGGCGCATCCGCGCGCTCATCGACGAGCTCGCGCGCGAGCGCGAGGCGATCGTCGTCAACGCCGACAGCGCCCGCACGGCGCTTTACGGCGCGCGCGATCAACTCGCCCAGGAGTTTTCCACCGCCTCGGCGACGCTCGCGGAGCATGTCAGCGAGGCCGGTAACCGCGTCGTCGAAGCGCTCGGCGCGAAGGGCGAGGAGCTGAAGATCTCACTGGCTCGCGCTGGCGACGACGCCGTGCGTCATATCGGCTCGACGACCGATCTCGTCGCGACCCAATTGTCGAGCGGCGTCAATGAAATCGACGAACGGCTCGGCTCGCGGGGAGCCGCTCTGATCGACGATTTCGGGGCGCGCAACGCCTCGATCCTTGAGCAGATTGCCAGCATAAACGAGCAATTGCGCAGTAGCCTCGACGAGGCGTCCCACGCGGTGGCGGAGCGCTTCAGCAGCGGCCTCGCCGAGGTCGACGGACGGTTGAGCTCGGCCGGCGCGGCCATCATCGACACCTTCGGCGCGCGTCACGCAAGCCTCGTCGAGCAGATCGACGAAGTGAGCGCGCGGCTCAATCAAACCCTCGACCAGGCGACCCGCCAAGTGGGCGAGCGCTTTGTGAGCGGCGTGGCCGACGTCGACAGCCGGCTCCAGGCGACGGGCTCGGCGCTGATCCAGGATTTCGGCGTGCGTCACGAGGGCCTCGTCGAGCGGATCGACTTCATCGGGACGCGGCTCACGCAGTCTCTCGACGAGGCGAGCGAGCGCTTCGCGGGCGGAGTCGCGGAAGTGGATGGCCGCTTGCAGGCCGCTGGCGCGGCGCTCATCGAGAATTTCGGCTCTCGTCACGAGGGCCTTGTCGAGCAGATCGACCACGTGGGATCGCGGCTTGCGCAGACGCTCGACGAGGCGAGCGAGCGTTTCGCGCGCGGCGCGTCCGAGGTGGACGGCCGGCTGCAGGCGACGGGCTCGGCGCTCATCGAGAATTTCGGCTCTCGTCACGAGGGTCTCGTTGAGCAGATCGATCATATCGGCGCGCGAACTCACGCAATCTCTCGACGAGGCGAGCGAACGCTTCGCGAGCGGCGTCGCAGAAGTGGATGGCCGGCTGCAGGCGGCGGGCTCGGCGCTCATCGAGAATTTCGGCTCTCGTCACGAAGGGCTTGTCGTGCAGATCGACCAGGTGGGATCGCGGCTTGCGCGCTCCCTTGATGCGGCGAGCGAGCGCTTCGCGACGGGCATCGCCGACGTCGACAATAAGCTGCAGGCGACGGGCGCGGCGCTCCTCGGGAATTTCGACTCGCGTCACGGAGGCCTCGTCGAGCAGATTGATCAGATCGGCGCGCGTCTGACGCAGTCCCTCGACGACGCGAGCCGCGAGGTGGGAGAACGATTCGCGACGGGAATCGCCGACGTCGACAACAGGTTGCAGACGACGGGTTTCGCCTTGATCGAGGAGTTCGGGGCTCGCCACGGAGGCCTCGTCGAGCAGATCGACCAGATCGGCGCGCGCATCACGCAGTCGGTCGACGACGCGACCCGCGAGGTCGGGGAACGCTTCGCGACCGGTCTCGCCGAGGTCGATAACAAGCTGCAGGCGACGGGCTCCGCCTTGATCGAGGATTTTGGCGCGCGTCACGGAGGACTGGTCGAGCAGATCGACCAGGTCGGCGCGCGTCTCACACAGTCCCTGGAAGAAGCGACGAACGCGGTTGGCGAACGCCTCGCCGCCAGCGCCGACGAGGTGGACAACCGGCTGCAGGCGACCGGCGCGGCGCTCATCGAGAACTTCGGCTCACGTCACGAGAACCTCGTCGGGCAGATCGACCAAGTGGGGTCGCGCCTCACACAGTCCATCGACGAGGCGAGCGAACGTTTTGCGAGCGGCGTCGCCGACGTGGATGGCCGGCTGCAGGCGACGGGTTCGGCGCTGATCGAGAATTTCGGCGCGCGTCACGAGGGTCTCGTCGAGCAGATCCAAGAAATCGGCGCGCGTATCACGCATTCGGTCGACGAAGCGACGCGCGAGGTGGGCGAGCGTTTTGCAAACGGCGTCAGCGACGTCGACAACAAGCTGCGGGCGACGGGCTCGGCGCTGATCGAGGAGTTCGGGGCTCGCCACGGAGGCCTCGTCGAGCAGATCGATCAGATCGGCGCGCGTCTGGCGCAGTCTATCGAGAGTGTGACACGCGAGGTGGACGAGCGCTTTGCGAACGGCGTGGCCGACGTCGACGGCAGGCTGCGGGTGACGGGCTCCTCGCTAATCGAGGAGTTCGAGACGCGTCATTCGGCGCTAGCGTCCACCCTCGACCAAACCCTGTCGACGCATGGCGGCGTGCTCGGCGCCGCGCATGAACAACTCGTCTCGCTTCTCGACGCGCAGCGGGAGCAGACCGAAACCGATACCGCCGCGCAAGCCGAGGCGCTGCGCGTTTCCTTGCAGGGCGCGATGGAGGAGACGACCGCGGCGCTCTCGGCTCACTCCGCGTCGCTGCAGGATCGCTTCGCCACCACGGCCGGCGAAGCGGTCGTGGCGATCGCCGTGCAGGGCGAGCGCATCACCGAGAATCTCCTCGAGCGGCTCACGCAGTTCGAGACCGCCGTGGAGGGCCGCAGCAGGGAAGCCTCCGAAGCGCTGACGCAACGCGGCGACGCCATCGCCAGGAATCTCGAGGCGCATCTGGAATTTCTCGAACAGTCTCTGTCTCAGGGCGGCGACCGCGTCACCGAGCGCATCGTCGAGCATTCGCAGGCTCTCGAGGCGCGCACGCAAGCGCTCGACCAACACATCCAGCAGGCTACGGCCTCGCTCGAAGATCACACTCAAAATGTCACCAGCCTCTTCCAGGAGCGCTTCGGAACGATCGGCTCGACCCTGCGCGACGAAGGTGGGGCGCTGCTCGAGCAGCTTAGCGCCGAGGCCCAGCGCCTCTCCGAGTCGTCTCAGGCGCTCGTCGCGGAAATCGGCCAGAGCCTCGAAGCCGTGGACGGCGTTCTCGCCTCGCGCGGCGGCGCTCTGACCGAGCGGCTCGACTCGGCCGTCGACAAGCTTTCGACCGACGTCCACCAGCGTTTCGAAGAGCTCGACGGCTTCCTCGAGGGACGCAACCGCGAGCTCATCGAGAAGCTCGACGAGCGCGCGGAGTCGATGGCGGCGGCGCTCGACGGCAAGATCGAGACCTTCGCGGAGGCGTCGTCCCACCGCGCGAAAGAAGCGGGCGATCGGCTCGACGATCTCGCCGCGCGAATCGACGCGGGCCTCGCGCTCGGCGGCGAGAGGCTGCAGCAGACGCTCACCCGGCACGGGCTGGAGGTGCTGCGCGCCTTCGCCACGGGCTCGGAACAGGCCACGACGGCGCTCGACGAGAAGCTCAAGGAATTCGAGGATGCCGTCTCGCAGAGGGCTGTCGGCCTCACGGGCGCGCTCGGCGAGCATATCGAGGAGCTGTCGACCCATGTCGGCAAGCTCGATCAGGTCAATTCCGCAATCGCCGAACGCGGCGGCGCTGTGGCCCGCGAGTTGAACAGCGTCGGCGAACTCGTCGCTCAGGCCATCGAGAGCCGTGGACGAGAGGTCCTGCAGAACCTCGGCGAGCAGCGGCAGCAGCTCGTCGGCGCTATCGACGAGTCGACGCAGGCGCTTTCCGCGGCGCTCGACTCGGCGAGCAGCAACTCGATCGCGGCGCTCGTCTCGACAAGCGACAAGCTCAGGACTGAGCTGCCGCAGCTCGTCGAGCACCTCGGAAGCACCAATAAATCGCTGCAGAAGATCATAGAGCAGGCGAGCGCCGATCTCTCGTCCGTCGATGCACGACTGGGCGCGAGGCTTCAGGGCTTCCAGAGCGCGATAACGAGCGTGTTCGATCAGCTTTCCTCGCTCGAGACTTTGGCCAGCGGCTCGCTCGGGGCGCCGAATCCGTCGCCAAGCGCATCGAAGAGACACAGACGACGCTCGCCCGCAGCGTCGCCGAGCTCGCGAAGAGCCAGCAGGATCTCGACGCGACGGTCGAATCGCGCCGCAACGCGCTCCTCTCTCTCGTCTCCCTGATCGAGGAGAAGCGCGGAGACTTCGTGAACGCCCTCAGCTCCTTCTCGGGGACGTTGGACGAAAGCTTCCGTCAAGCGGAGTCTCGCGCGCAGGACGTTGGTCAACTCTTAACGCAGGCCACGCAAGAAACGGCGGGCGTCGTCGACGAACGCTTCGCTCAGATCCGCGTCGCGACCGAAAGAGAGCGCGAGCGCACGGCTGCGACGATGCATGCCGCCTATGAGCAAGCGACGCAGGAGCTCTCGCAAGTGCTCAACCAGGCGAGCGAGCGCTTCAACACAGCGGCGGCCGAAATCCGCGGTCTCTCTCAGGAAGTGGCTCAGGATCTCGAGGCGACGCGAGCGGAGCTGCGTCGGGGGGCCCAGGAACTGCCGCGCGAGACGGCCGAGCAGGCGTCGGCGCTGCGGCGCGTTATCAGCGATCAAGTCAATGCGCTGAACGAACTAACGGAGATCGTCGGGCGTTCGGGCCGCGTCTACGACATCGCGGAAAAAAGCCCGCCGCCGCAGGTTCAGGAGGCTCCGGCGCGCCCGCAGGCCCTCCCGGCTCAGCCCCCCGCCCCCGAGCCGGCGCCACGCTCCCGCGCAGCGCCTCCGCCCCCGCCGCGCGCTCAGGCGCAGCCGGGCGCGAAGGCTCCGGCCGGTCAGGGCTGGCTTTCCGATGTGCTGAAGCGGGCCTCTCAGGAGGAAGACGGCGAGCGAAGCGCAAGGCGTCCCGTGGCCATAAGCGGCGGGGGTCTGGGCAATCTCTCGGCCGAAATCGCGCGGATGGTCGACAATACTTCGCTGGCGGAGACCTGGCGACGCTTCCAGCGCGGCGAACGCGAGGGTCTGTTCACCCGCCACCTCTACACGCCTGCGGGCCGGCAGGCGTTCGAGGAAATGCGGCGTCGCTATCGCAGCGAGCCGGATTTCCGCTCCACGATCGACAGCTATGTCCGCAACTTCGAGAACCTTCTCGCGGAAAAAGGCCGCAACGACCCTGACGGGCAGCAGTCGCTTGATCTTCTGACTGCAGAGGCGGGGAAGGTTTACACCATGCTCGCGCACGCCTCGGGTCGGCTGGGCTGAAGCCTCTCACCGCCCGCGCCTTGGCCGGGGGGAGGTCACTGGAGTTAGACATAGACGCGCGCGGTGGGAGATTGAGCGAGGAACCGACGAAAAGGCCGATCATCAAGATTTGCGGGTTGAAGACGATAGACGCCCTGGAGGCCTCGATCGAGGGCGGCGCCGATCTCGCGGGTTTCGTCTTTTTCGAGAAAAGCCCGCGGCATCTGACGCTCGACGTAGCGAACACGCTCGCCGCGCGGGCCGCGGGGAGGATCGGGACGGTCGCGCTCACGGTCGACGCGAGCGACGAAGCGCTGGCTGCGATCGTCGACGCCATTCGACCCGATTTCCTGCAATTCCACGGACGCGAGACCCCGGAGCGGGTGCGCGAGGCGAAGGCGCGTTTCCAGCTTCCCGTAATCAAGGCCATCGGCGTCGGCGCCCCTGAGGATCTCCTGGCCGCCAGAGTCTATCGCGAGGCCGATATTCTGCTCTATGACGCGAAGCCTTCGCCAGCGGCGGATCGGCCGGGAGGCCTCGGCCGCGCCTTCGATTGGAGCCTGTTGACTGGGGCGCCGCGCGGGCGGCCGTGGCTGCTCTCCGGAGGCCTGACGCCCGAAAGCGTCGCCGAGGCCTTGCGCGCGACAGGGGCGCCCGGCGTCGATGTTTCCTCCGGCGTTGAGAGCGCGCCGGGGCAAAAGGATAGAAGCCTCATCGCCGCTTTCCTTCGCGCTGTGCGTGCGGCCTCGCCGGAGCCGCGATGACGGAGCCGGGCCAGCGAGGATCCGGGTCGGGAGAGAGCGCGCGCTTGCTGCTCGTCGTCGCGGCCGCGCTCATAGACGCGGACAAGCGCATCCTGCTCGCGCGGCGGCCGGAGGGGAAAGCGCTTGCGGGCCTGTGGGAGTTTCCCGGGGGCAAGCTCCATCCCGGCGAACGCCCGGAACAGGGGCTTGCGCGCGAGCTTGCTGAGGAGCTCGGCATCGACGTCTGCGTGTCCTGCATGCAGCCGGTCGCCTTCGCGAGTCACGCCTATGAGGACTTCCACCTGCTGATGCCGCTCTTCGTCTGCCGGCGGTGGGACGGGATCGTCACGGCGCGCGAAGGGCAGGGCCTCGCCTGGGCTTTCGCACGCGATCTGCGGAAATATCCGATGCCGCCCGCCGACGCGCCGCTCGTCGATCCGCTCATCGCGCTGCTCGGCTGACGCGCAAAGCGTCTCAGCTCTTCAAGCCTTGCTTGGCGATGGGCTGATCCGGATCGAGGTTGAGCGCGCGCTGATAGGCTTCCCGCGCCTTGGCGCGGTTGCCGGAACGGTCGTAGGCGAGGCCGAGCCAGGCCCAGGACATGGGATTTTTGGAGTCGACGTTCAGCGCCGCGTTGAAGTCCTCGATCGCCTTGTCGTATTTGCCGAGATTGACGAGGCTTTCGCCGCGCGCCTGATAAGGCGCAGCCGCAAAGGGATCGCGGTCGATCGCATTGTCGAAATCGCTGACCGCGCGCGCGTTGTCGCCGAGCTTCTGGTGAATGAGGCCGCGCGCGTGAAAGGCCTGGGCGTTCTCGGGATTGATGCGGATGGCCGTGTCGAGATCGGTCTTGGCCTGTTCGAGGTTGCCTTGCGAGCGCAGCAGATTGGCGCGGCCGATGAGCGCCGGGGCGTGGTTGGGGTTGGCGGCGAGCGCTCGATCGAAGTCGATGCGCGCCAGATCGTTGCGGTTGGCCTGGCGATAGGCCAAAGCGCGATTGGTGTAGGCCGCGAAATTATTCGGGTCGAGGCGGATGGCCGCCGTGAAGTCTTCGGTCGCCTCGGGGTAGCGGCCGATGCGCGCGAAGGCGACGCCGCGCGTGTTGTAAGCGTCCGCGCTCGAGGGATTGCGTTTGATGACATCGGTGAGCGACGCGATGTTCGTGTCGGCGGCGCGGGCGTCGGTGACGGTCGTCTCCGCGATGCCCTGCCCGGCGGGGCGAATCACGCCGTCGCTGGTCGCACAGGCGCCGAGCATCATGGTGAGCGCCGCCATCGTCGGCGCCGCCCATCCGCGGCGTGGGACCAAAGCGCAACTCTGGCGCATTCGCCGGGACCCTTCCAAAGGCGTTTCAGCGCGCTTGTCCCTCGAACGGCGTCGTATGAGGGATGAGAAATCGCGCCAGATCGAAAGGCTTGAGCGAATTCCGGTCGCAAGAGTCTGTCAGCTCTTGCGGAATTCGTTTTCGTCGCTCCGTCGACGGACCCTGAAACCTCCGCTAGCGGGTTCCTGTGGCGATAATGGGTCGCGCCGTCGCTAAAGCGGAATTAGCGGGCGCCCGGGACCACCTTCGGCTTGACCGGCAGCAGGCCTTCCCGCTGCAGCTTCTTGCGCGCGAGCTTACGGGCCCGGCGGACCGCCTCGGCCTTCTCGCGCGCCCGCTTTTCAGAGGGCTTCTCATAATGCCCGCGCAGTTTCATTTCCCGAAAAATGCCTTCGCGCTGCATCTTCTTTTTCAGCGCTTTAAGAGCCTGATCGACATTATTGTCGCGAACGAGAACTTGCACGTAGCGGTCCTTGCTTTAGCCCCCTCCGGTCGCATGGGGGAGGGGTCGGTTTCGGAAACAGCGAAGCCGGCGCTGGCGGAGCGCCTTGTCCGTGCCTTCGGAATAGCAGAGTCTCGCGCGCCTGTCCACGCGAAAGGCCTACCGAGACGGCGGCAGGTCCAAATCCGGCCAATTTTTTGTGAATTCTGCCAAGATGAAGTAAATCGCTTCGGCCGAGGCCGCGCGGAGACGCCATGCCCTTTATCTTATCGCAAATGATCGAAGCCTATCGCTGGATAGGCGCGCTGATCGTCATTTCCGTCCATGCGACCAACACCTTCCTGAACCTCGGCGACATCATGACGGCGCCGCATGCGCCCCCGGTCTACGCTTGGTGGTTCGTCGCGAATTTCGCGCTCGGCCATGAGATGGTGCTCGGCTTCTTCGTGCTCTCGGGCTATCTCGTCGGCGGCGCGGTGCTCGCGAGCATCCGCAAGCGCAAGGATTTCCTGCGCGAATATTTCATCCACCGATTTGCGCGCATCTATATCGTCACCGTGCCGACGCTCATTCTGACGCTCGTCCTCGACGGCGCCGGCCGCAGCCTACCCGACGCGAGCTTCTACGACCTTCCGGTGTTTCAGGGCCATTCGACGCCCGCGATCTTCCTCGGCAACATTCTCAACTTTCAGGAAATATTGGTGCCGCCCTTCGGCACGAACTCCCCCCTGTGGTCGCTCGCCTGCGAGTTCTGGTATTACATCTGCTTCCCGCTCTTGGCGCTGCCACTGGCGGTGAACTACTCGAAGCCCCTGCGCTACCTGGGATTTGCGCTCGGCGTCGCGATCTTCCTCTATCTCGGCCTGTCGTCGGCCTGGTTCCGCTTCGGCTTTGTGCTCTGGGTCATCGGGGCGCTGGCGAGCGTGCCGGCGCGCCCGTTGATCGCGTCGCGCTGGGCGTCGCTGGCGCTCTATGTCGGAGCGCTCGTCCTCTTCCGCTTTCTCGTGCGCGGTCCCGTGCTCGAGGCGCATCCCTGGTTGCAGGACGCAGCCGATCTCATCGCGGCCCTGCTGCTCTCCAATCTCCTGCTCACCGTGCGCTATGGCTCGACCGAGGGCTGGAACTGGCTGCGCCCCAAATTCCATCACTATTTCGCGAATTTCTCCTTCTCGATCTACAGCATCCACATGCCGATCCTGGTGCTCAGCCGCGCCCTCGTCGATTTGACGCTCGGACCGGCCTATGCGCTGCAGCCGGCGACGCCCGCCAATTGGGTCATTCTCTTCACGGTGCTGGGGATCGTTCTCGTGGCGTCCTACTACTTCTCGCGTGTGACCGAGGCGCATACGGGCGCGGCGCGGCGTTACCTGAGCGCCTCGCTCCCACGCTTCGTCCTCCCCACGAACCGGGCCCAAGAGTTGCAATCGTAACAGAATCGCCCCATCTTCGATGATGTGGGCTGGCCCCGGTTAAGGGAGCGTCGACGCTGACGAAAAAAGCCGTCTCGACCTTGAGCGAAGCACAGGCGCGCGAGGCGCCCGCGACGCCGTCATTCACTGAATTGCTGGCTGCGGTTCATAGCAGTCTCGAGGACGCCAAGGCCGAAGCCAGCGCCTTCATCGACCTCAACGGCAAGACGGCGCTCGCCGATGCGATGATCGTGGCGACCGGCCGCTCCACCGTGCATGTCGGCGCGATCGCCGATCGGGTCATCAAGGCCTGCAAGGCGGCGGGACTACCCGCGCCGCGCGTGGAAGGCCTCCCGCAATGCGACTGGGTGCTCGTCGACGCGGGCGATCTCATCATCCATATTTTCCGCCCCGAAGTGCGCCAGTTCTACAACCTCGAGAGAATGTGGGGCGGCGACCGGCCGCGCGAAGTGCGCTCGGCCTGAAGCAGGATCGTCAATAGTGGCCATGCGCCTCGGCCTTCTTTGCGTCGGCCGCATGAAGGCCGGCCCCGAGCGCGAGCTCTTCCAGCGTTACACGCAACGAATCGGCGAATTCCGCAACCTCGGCCTGCAGGGCCTCGAGGTGAAGGAAATTCCCGAGAGCCGCGCGCGCGCCGTCGCTGCTCGCATGAGCGAGGAAGGCGCGGCGCTTCTCGCGGCGCTCCCCGAGGGCGCGACGCTCGCGGTCTTCGACGAGCGGGGCGAAGTGGCGAGCAGCGTGGATTTTTCCGGCTTCATCGAGAGAGAACGCGACCGCGGCCGCACGGCCCTTTGGTTTGCCATCGGCGGTTCCGAAGGGCTCGACGCGGCGCAGCGCGAGAGGGCGACGGTCGCCTATAGTTTTGGGCGGATGACGCTGCCGCATCAGCTCGTGCGCATCCTCGCCGCCGAGCAGATTTATCGCGCGCTGACGATTTTTCTGGACACCCGTATCATCGGGAGTGAGCAGAAACATCAAAAGGCAACGGATTACTGAGCCAAAGCGGAATAACGAATTCCACAAAGAAATGTTGCGGAATTCATACTAGGTGCAAATCATTGTCCAGTTAATCATTAAATAATTTTATGAAATTCACAATTTCCAGCAAAGACGTATCCTTCATTTCAAATAAATCTGTTTCATCTCTAAGGATTTCACCAAAAGAAGCGCATGGATCGTTCGATCTGAGGGCAAGGTTTGTTCTCAGCCATGCTTTCCCTCGTCGCGGTGTGTCCCAGAGATCGGCTCTCGCGTAAGATAATATATCATCTACGTACGAAGCGATCTCTCTATGCTTCGCTCTTAGAGATTCAATACATAATAATTCTAAGTTCCCTTGCTCGTTGGGCTTCGGGATCATGATAACAGCCGTGCATGGGCTATATTTCGTCTTTTCCCATGCCCTATCCGGTGCTTTACCCGGAAAAACCATATCAATTTGCTGCCGAACTTGTTCAAAATTCGCACTGGGGTTGATATCGTTGTCTGCTACAATAATAAAATTGCGGATACTTTCAAAACGCTTCTTGTCCTTAACTTTTAGACCTTCTAGGCGCGACCGGAATTTTGTGATACCGCCGCGCCTATCTTTCTCACTCGTATTATCTAATATCCGAAATTGAGGAAGTTCATGGACGCGGAATAGAGCCTCGAAGAAATGTCTGTCTTCTGGTCCCTCGCAAAGCAAAATATTTCGACAAGAATCCTTCAAAAGTCCTCTCTCCCCCGGGGATCTACGTCAAATTCTAAAGCACTCCTGATTTCCGCTCCGGAATACACCGAGATATCAGGTTGTAGGCTCTCACCACGTTCGAGTCTCCATATCGAGATATCAGTATTATCGTCGCCGCAGACTTCAAAAAGAGCTTTAATCCACTCTAGACTGTGTGTCGTCATAAATAACTGCGCATTATACAGGCGCGAGAAGTCAAGTATAAGTTTCCAGCAACTTGAAAAGTGTTTATAGTAGACTCCATTTTCTATTTCATCTACAGCAATAATTGAGCGATCGCGAGAAGCTATAGAGAGTAAAATACTAAGCAGTCGGTTGACGGCCCCAGAAACGTTCGTGATTGGGATAATTTGATCTGCGCCCTTGATTGATGCGGCTATGATCGGCGAGCCGCCTTGGACATCGAGTCCTATATCCTCGATCCAATTATATGTAGACTTAAAGAGTTCAACAAATAGATCATTTCTCTTCATCCGTCGGAGTGCCGCAAACCTGTCCGCGGTTTCAACAGAACCGACAGTTTGGCCGGAGGGAAAGTGGAAGTAATTCGGCAGATTCTCGAAGCTTACAGGGATATTTATGCCGTTTTGCGTGAAGCTGGGGTTGTACGGAAAAGTGATTCCCCTAGCATTGGTCCAAGTGAAGGCCAACGGTGCTGGTATGTCATCCAGTTTTCCCGCGGGAGCTAAATCAAGATGATATTGAGCAGCGAAAGCTTGTTGCCCAATTACAACGCTACGTTTATCGCTAAAGTCACCATCGATACTTATAGAAATATCTTTTTGCCAATCATAGTCATAGAAAAATGGGCGCCAAATCGATTCTTCAATAGCTTTGGTTGTGCCGCTCACAAACGCATTGTCGTTCCCTCGTTGTAGCCTAAACCTATTAGTAACTTCGATACTTCCACATAATGCGAGGAATATTGCCTCCAGGAGTGCGGTTTTTCCTGATCCATTATCTCCTACGATTATATTCACGCGAGAGCACGCGTCTATACGAAGCTGCTTGAAGCACCTAAAATTGTGAATGTCTATAGCGGTTATCATAGGGAGCCTACCCGTGCTTCTAATCATAACTCGTCACAGGGCTCAGAGTCGAATCGACAGTATCGTCCAGAGCGGCTGAGCGCTCGGTCTTGTCTCAAACCGGCGCGCCTTTCCTCTCCCAGGCGAGCGCCAGATCTTCGAGACCGGAGCGAAACAGCCCGCCGACCCGGCGCGCCGCGCGTTCGCAGTCGCGGCCCTTGCCGGCAGGCGTGGCTTCGCAATTCTTGCCCTCAGAGCGCTTGTTCATGCGCGCGATCTCGCGGAAGGTGAGGCTCTCGCCGATGACGAGCACGACCACGCGCGAGGACTCGGCGCCGATCTCCTGCGTCATCGCCTCTTTGAGAAATCCCGCCGCGCGGCCGGCGTCGATACGCGCCGCCATGGCGTGCTGCAGCGAGAGCGGAGAGAGCTGCGCGCGATGGCGCTCGCCGAAATCCGTGCCGCTGCGGCGACCATTCGCGGCCTCGAGCAGCGCGTCGATATAGCGTCCCGTGGCGTAGGCGGCGGGCGTCAGCCGACCCCGCCCGTGCTCATATTCGAGAATGTCGGTGCGCGCGTTGATCGCGACGCGCTGGCGGCGCGGGCCGGGGGTGCGCCCGCGCGACGGCAAATCGAGCCCGTCGGCGAAAAAAGGGTCGATCTCCAGGCCGTGCACGATCTCGATCTTGCCGCCGGCGCGCCGCCCCTCGCGCGGCAGCTCGGGGCCGGAGAGGCCTTGAGCGGAGGAATAACGGCCGAGCGCGGCTTTCGAAATCATGGCCATGATCGAATTTGCCTTCCCGCAAGCGAGAGCGCCCAAAAAAGCGGCCGGTCGGGAAAGACCGCGACCGGCCGCAGAGACCGCGCGAGGCGAGGAGGGGGGGCCTGCGCGGGCTGGCTCAATGAGCCAACGAGGCCATTATGGTGTTTTAAAACATCATGTCAATGGTTTTTACACCACTAACGGCGTGCGCGCAGAAAATTTTAAAATCGCGCCATGAACATCGACATCTCCCGCGATCAGATCGTGCGGCGGCTCGCCGAGCGGCTCAGCGAACTCAAGATGACCGAGAACGAGGCGTCGAGCCGCGCCGGTCTCGAACGCACCTTCCTGAGCCAGTTGAGGCGCAATCCGCATCGCTGGCCGCGCGTCGATAATCTGCAGCGCATATGCGACGCGCTGGGCCTGCGCATGTATTGGGTCACGACGGGCCTCGGGCCCCGGCTCATCGAGGAGAAGGACTTCGCGGCCGACGTCGCCAATGTGCCGATGGTGTCCTGGCACGTGCCGCTCGTCTCATCCGTCGCGGCGACGGCCTTTTCGGAAGCCGGCGCGGTCGACAGCTCCACGGAGATCAGGCAAATCCTGGCCCCGGGCCTGCCGCGCGGGGACTATATCGCGCTCGAGGTCGTCGGCGATTCGATGAACATGATCGCGCCCGAGAAGTCGATCATCGTCGTCGACCGCTCCGACAAGACGCTTCATCCGCGCGCCTTCTACGTCTTCGCGACGCCCAACGAGGAGGAGGCGACCTTCAAGCGCTGGATGACGCGCCCCGACCGCCTGGAGCCCTATTCCACCAATCCCGCTTATGAGACGATCTTTCTCGAAAGCCCGCCGACCGTCATCGGCCGCGTGCGCAAGGTGATGCTGGATCTCTGACGCGCTGTGAGGGTGGCGGCGGCGCGGCGAGCAGGCGGATCGGAAACCCTCTGAATTGAGGCCGCCGAATCACTGGGAAGGGGTGTTTTGAAACCGCGCTGTTAACCATGTGATGTTTTAAAACATCTTTTGTCTTGACGTAGTGTAAAAACATCGTATTTTTGGCGTCCCGAACCGCGCCGCCGGGCCGCCCGCGACCCGATTCGTCCCGCTCCTCCTTCCGCCGGCGCAGACCCGATGAATTCCGCTGTCGTCCGCTATCTCGAAGGCTTGGACGCGCATCTTGCGAGAGCAGGCGACCTCGAAAAGCGCATCGGCCTGCTCGACGGCGAGCGACGGCGGGTCGATCGTCTTGAGCGGGCGCTCGGGCAATGGGCTCTCTGCGACCGCAACCTCGCTCCGCAGCCGACGCGCTTTTCGGCCTTCGACCTAGCCTTCCTGCATGGCGCGCTGTCTCTGCGCCTCGCTGTCGCGCGCGATGAACTCGCGCGGCGGCGAAGCGACGCCGTTTACCCGTGATTCAGCATCATCGCCGCAACAGCCCGGCGAAAGCCGCCGGCCATAAAATCGCCCGCAAGCTCCCTTTGAAGTTCATGGACCGTTTGGTCGCGGCGGCGGGCTTGCGCCGAGGTTTTCGAACGGGAGCGTTCGAGCGTTGAGAGGTCGCGTTGAATGACAAGGCGCAGCGAAATCTAATCGCGGGAGCGCGCTGACGCTTGCGGGAATTTCGCTCTTGGGGAGAGCCGGCTGCGGCGCTCATCGGTAGGGACTGAATTCATGGCGGTGAAATTTATACGAGAGATCGTCGTGTCGTCGCTCGCGACCGCGCTGGTGACGGCCGTCTACACGCATGGTCCCGATCTCAAGGCGATCGGCGCGTTGACCAGCGCCTCGCCGGCTGCGCCTGTAGCCGACCGGCAGCAGGGCTCTGAAAGTCTCGCGCAATTCCAGGCGCGCATCGCCTCCGCGCATGTCGGGAAATCCTCGCCTCCGTCGGCCATCGTCGAGACCCCGGGCGCCAATGCGGCGTCGGCGAACGCCGAGCCGGTCTGGCCGCCGCAGGACAAGGGCGCCGCAAGAGCCGCTCGCGCGAGCACAACGGGCAAGGCCGCCAGTTTGAAGGTCTCGCCGACCTCCGCGGCCGACGCGCTGAAGGAATCTCCGCCGCCGGCGGTTGAAGCGTTGAAGGTTTCGCCGCCCGCGGCTGACGTGGCGGAAAGCAAGCCCGCGCCCGCGCCGGAAGCGCCGGCTGTTCAGGCCGAGGCCGCGCCGCCGTCCTATGCGGCGCGCATCGCCGACAAGCTGAAGGATTATGTCTGGAATCCGGGCGCTTCTGTCGTGAACGGCGTTTCCAGCGGCGTCTCCACGGTGACGAACAAGATCACGTCATTCGTCAAGAAACAGCCCTCGTAAACGCCCTTCCCGGAAGAGGGATCGCTCCTCGGCGCGTGCTATTTGGCGGGTGCCGTGCAAGCCACCGAGCTCTCGTTATAGACGTAGCAGATCGACATCTGCCCCGTCTTGAGATCGACCCGGAACACGCCCCCCTCCTGCGTGTGATGCGAGGAGATCAGCGCGAACTCGCCGGCCGGGCCCGCCTTCGCGCCCTCGCCGGGGGGATAGCAGAGAGTCACGCCGATCGGCGTTCCCTCCTTCAAGCCATATTGGCAGGCGCCGACCTCGCCCGTGGTCTTGTCGAGGCGGAAGACGCGGTTGAGATCGGTCTGCGGCGCGGCGAGAAATTCATAATTGCCTGCGAGGGCTGCGCGGCCGCCTGCAAGCAGCGCAACAGAAGCCAATAGGGCGCTGACGAGAAGTTTCTGCATCTTCGGCTCGCTCCTTGCCGCGAATCGCTCGCACGAGTTTACACGCGAGGCGCGGCGAAGGGGAGGGCGGCGGAAGCGGTAAAGCCGGCGCAACCGAAAGCTAACGATTGCGCGGCTCAATGCCGACAGGGCTTGCGGCTGCGCCTCGCCAGCGAATGATTCCGAGCGAAGCCGTCCAAGCCAGTTTCGGGTCAGCCGCGTGAAGCCGAGAAATCAGGCGCCGTCGGGAACGGAAAGGCAGAGGTCGCTCTGTCTCGCCTGGTTCGTCGTCTTCACGCTTCTCGCGGGCTGCTTCTGGCCCCGCGGCCTTGGCGTCGCCTGCATGGCGCTCGCCTATCTGAGCATCCTGCATCTCGCGATGCTCGTCCACGAAGAGATCGCGGGGCCCCAGTTCCACGCGAACATGAGCCCGCAGGATTTCGAGCGCTATTGCGCATCCGTTCTTCGCGAGCGGAACTGGGACGCGCGTCTCACGCCGCCGAGCGGCGATCAGGGCGTGGACATCGTCGCGGACAAGCGCGGGCTGCGCATCGTCGTTCAGTGCAAGAAATACGCGAAGCCCGTCGGCAACCGCGCTGTGCAGGAGATCGTCGCCGGCATCGCGCATCAGGACGCGCAAAGGGGAATCGTGGTCGCGACCAGCGGCTACACGTCCTCGGCGATCAAGCTCGCAGCCTCCAATGAGGTGCTGCTGCTCCATTACTCGGAGCTGCATCGCATTGACAGGTTGCTGCGATGAGCAGGCTCAAGCCGTCAAGTAATTGAGGTCTTGTCGGATCTTGTCAAAGCGCGCGCGCAAGCTCACGGCCTCTTCGCCCTTGGCGTTCTTCAGCTCGCCTTCAAGCTGAACGAGCTTTTCCTTCAGCTCCCGCAGATAGCGCTGCCAAACCAGTGGGGGACGCAATGAAACTCGATTAGCCATTCTCAACTCTTCTTCACACTTTTCGGGGCGGCTCACGGGAGGCCGCGTCACTAAGGATGGTCGTGTTTAGAAGGCAAATCCGGCAAAATTTCGTTAACCGGCCCATCGGAGCAGCAGAAAGAACGGCGTCGGAGGTCTCCGATTCTTGGCGCGGATCGACCAGATTGTCTGCGCTGTGAACCTAGCACACAGGGGGTGGCCCCCAGCCGACCAGCTGCGATTTCTCGCCAGGTGTTTGATCCCGGGGTTTAACGGTGCGATCTTTTCGAAGCCCGCGGCTCAGGTCGGGGTCGCAGGCCGGGAATGCCGAGCGTGTCCCCCAAAATGAAAACCGCGCGAAGAATTAGAGAGCTGCTGCGGAGCGACATCATTTTCGCGAAGGCCGCTTTCACGGCCGGAGGCGCAGCGCCTCGACCGCCAAGGCGGAGGCTGCGAGCCTTAAAGCGCCTTCAAAAAGGCGACGAGCGCCGCCTTCTCGTCGTCCGTGAGGCCAAGCGGCTTGAGGCGTGGGTCGAGGTTTGGATTGGGACCGCACCCCGAGTCATAAAATTCGACGATCTCTTGAAGCGTCGCAAAGCTTCCGTCGTGCATGTACGGCCATGTGTCTTTCACGCCGCGCAGCGAGGGCGTGATGAAGGCCCAGCGATCTGCAGGATCCTTGGTGATCTCGAATCGGCCGAGGTCGCTTCGCGGGTCGGGTCGAAGCTGCCCGAAGATCGAAATAGGCACATGGGTTGTCACCCCCGGCGCCAACTCGACGACACGAGTTGCGTCTTCATTACGCGGGCGAAAGGCAATTCCTGTAACGTGCCAGGACTGATCGGCAAAGAGCGCGCTCGCCGCTCCGATCTCATGGCAGGCGACGCAGCCGCCCTTTGTGACGAAGATGTCGTGGCCTCGCCATTCCTGTGCGGAAAGTGCGGCGCGATCGCCGCCATAGAACGCGCGGTCGAAGCGGCTGCCGCCCTTGAGCAAGGTCGCTTCGTAAGCGGCGATGGCGCGGCCGAGCGTCGCCATCGTGACGCCCTCGCCGGGAAAGGCCGCCTCGAAGGCCAGACTGTAATCCCTGTCCTGCGCGATCCGCGTCAGCAGCGGGCCGATCCCTGGATTGCCCATCTCATCCGGCGCGAGCAGCGGTCCCCAAATCTGGGCGCCGAGGTCGGACTCACGTCCGTCGTGAAAGAGATATTTCTTGAACACGACGTTGTAGAGCGAAGGCGCGTTGCGCCGCAACGTACGCCCCTCCATGCCGATCGACAAAGCGCTTTGATTGGAGGCGTAGCCCTGTGCCGGAATGTGGCACATCGCGCAGGATAACGTGCCGTTGGCCGAGAGGCTTCTGTCGAAAAAGAGCCTCTCGCCGAGGCTTCTCATCTGCGCCGTGCCAGCGGTGACGGCTGGAACCGGCGGCAATCCAAGTGGCGCTGCGATCTCGTCGGCGTGGGCGGGGCTCAGCGTTGACAGACTTACCACAAGGACGGCGAAGACGCGCATCTTAGCGTCCCCCAGAACCTGCATCGGCGCCGGGAAACTCCAACGCCAGCGTGCGCGCGTCGTTGAGCAGATTTGCCGGCGTCAAAAATGCGACTGTGTAAATCTCGCGCGTCCAGCCTTCGGGATCGATCAAAAAGACCTTGAGCATATGATTGATCGCGCCGGTTCTCGCGCCATTGTCGTCAATGTCAGAGGCGACGTCCTGCCCCATGGCCTGCAACAGCGGCGCGAGGTCGCCGCGTGACGGCGCGGACAGAAAGAGCCAGGGCACGCTCGCATCCGAGCGCTCCGAGTTCTGCAAAAGTCTCAGCACCGCTGGCGTGTCGCGCTCGGGATCGAGCGAGACGAAGACGAGACGCAGCCGGCTCTTCAAAAGTGGGTCCTCGCTTGCCTCCTTGCGCGCCGACTCGAAAGTCGACCAGGCGACAGGGCAGCCGGTCGGATCCTGGCAATGCGCGTAAAAGAAGGTGAGGGCGGTCACCGCGCCGCTCGTCGCTTGCGAGAAGCGCAGGCGCTCACCCGCCGCGTCGAGCATATCGGCATCCGGCGCGGGCTGGATACGCGGCAGTGCATAGCTTCCCGGCGCCGGCAGTTTCGCGGGCAAAGCCGGTTGCGCCGCTAAGAGCGCCCCCGCGGTCGCGAGAGCGAGAGGCGCAAGCGCGCCTCCCGTCAAAAACGCTCGCCGGCTCACTGCGCCTCGGCCTTGGGGGCCGCCGCGGTGAATTTCATGTGATGCGCGCGCCCTAGGCCCTCTTTGTGGAAGTCGATGGCGAAGGCCTCTTTGAGCTCCTTGCCGTCCCAGGCGTAGGCCTTCAGGAACTGCTCGTTGTCCGCGCCCTTCTTGTCCCAGTTGGCGAGGAGCGACGACGTGTAATAGACGCGCTTACCGTCCCAGCTCTGCGAGACCATGTTGACCTGGGAGCCGATCTTTTTCTCGTAGATCTGCTTCGGCGCTTCCGGGTTGCTCAGATCAAAGAGACGCGTCGTTCCGTCGGAGAAAGTGTTCACCCAAAGCGATTTCCCATCCGCGGCGATCGAAATGTCGACCGGCAGCGGAATGCTTGCGGGGTCGCCGATGTCGGCGACGGCCTTTGCGCGCCACTGCTGCTGCTCGTCGGGCTTCACGAGATAGAGCTTCGAGGTCAGCGCCGTGGCGGTCACCGCCCAATTGGCTCCGGGCGCGAGCGCCCAGCGGATTTCGAGCGGGGCGCCGGGCACGGAGAAGACTTGTTCGGGCTTCATCGCCTTCAGATCCCACAGCACCATGGTCGCGCCGAAATTCTTCATCGCCGCGCTGTCCTGCAGTAACTGGCCCACGTCCATCATGTAATTGGTCCAGCCGGTGAAGCTCGAGGTGAGCATCAGAATTCTCGACCGGATTGATCGCGATGTCATAACCATAGCCGTCGCCGCCGCTTTCAACCGGCATGGGCGTCGTCGCGATGACTTCGCCGGCATTGTTGAAGGTGATGAGACCCGTGCGGCCGCCGTGGTCCTGCTTGTTGGAAAGCGCCTGCACGAGCACGCGCCCGGGCAGGGCGTAGAAAGTGTGGGGCCCGACATAGCCGGTCTTTTCCGCGAGATTGTCGATGGTCTTTACGAGCTTTGGCGTCGAAGGGTCCGTCCCCACGTCGAAGACGAAGATCTTGTTGTCGTCCAGCCGCCCCGCCCAGAGGTGTTTGCGGTCGTCGGTGAAGCCCATGTGATGCGCCTCGCCGCGGCCGCCGACGGAAAGCGCGTGGATCACTCGGCCATAGGTTTTTGACCCCGGAATGACGTCGATCGTCACGAGCTTGTCGAACTCGTCGCCGACGCCTTTTTCGCCGAGCGTCCAGACGTGCAGAAATTGCTCCTGCCCCCTTATAGAGTCCGGTCATAAACGGCGAGTTGCAGGTCTCGTCGGCCCGCGCCGTGGATAGTCCGAGCGCGGAGGCGCAAAGCAGCGCCGCGAGCGCGGCGCGTCTGCGTCGTCCCAAGTTGATGTTGCCAGCCATCGTCTTCTCTCCCGTTTCCGCCGCATCTTTGTCAGCTTCGCACAAGATGACCGGTCGTCTGAATTTTGGACCGAAAAAATCAGTCTTTGAACAGATCATCGAGCAGAAGGTCGCGACACCGGACCAGCGGCGCGACCGAGCGTTCAATCTTCATGCGCAGCAGCGCGCCCTGCCAGGCGTCGAGCAGAAAGTCGGCCATCGCAGCCGCGTCTCTGTCGGCGCGGAAATCGCCCTCCCGCTGGCCGCGCGCCAGAGCTTCGCGCAGCTTGTCGCGATAGCGATGCACGCCGGCGCGCAGAGCGTCCTGGCACAGGCCGCTCGATTCTCCGATCTCGCCGATCAGATTGCCGAGAAGGCAGCCGCCGTGAAAATCGCGGTGCTCCAACTGAGCGATCAGTGCGTCGAGATAGGCGCGCAACGCCTCTTTCGCGCTCAGATCGGAGCGATTGAGATGAACGTCGAGTTGGCGAATGAAGGGCTCCAGATAGTGGCCCACGACCTCCGCGCCGAAGGCGTCCTTGCTGTCGAAGTAGTTGTAAAACGAGCCTTTCGGCACGCCAACTTTTTGCACTAACTCCTGCAGGCCCGAGCCGTGATATCCGCGGTCCAAGAGAAGCGAGACGCCCTCGTCCAGCAGCTTTCCCTTCAGCTCATTTACGGTGCGCCGGCTCATGTTTTTTTATACGACCAGTCGTCTCAATGTGCAAGCGACCGCCGATCCCAACCACGACGCGATCGAGCAACCGCAAGCGCAGTCGAACCGAAACGAAGGCATGATGCCCGTGCTTGCGTCGAGAGAGCGGTTTTGCCGCTCCGCGCGCAGCCAGGCCCGCAACGGAACTCTAGCTCCGGCGGGCGAAACCAAACGAGGGTTAATAGCTCCGCCTCCAGGCTGGGAGCCGCCGCAGAGGCGGCGATCGCCGTGGTTCCGTCCCCGCTTCGACGACGGCGCGCAGCGCTTCGTTCCAAGGATGCTCTGGCAGGCCCAGTCAAAAGTTCTGCTGAAACTGCCAGTCGCCGGCCCTTGACGGAACGCAGCGAGAACAGTTAGGCTACGTTCATGATTTGTTTATGTGCGCCGGATATGCGGGGCGGGCGGCGGGGCCGTTGAGGAGCATCCGATGCTGACGAGAAAACAGAGCGATCTTCTGCGCTTCATTCATGAGCGCCTGAAGGAGACGGGTATTCCGCCCTCGTTCGACGAGATGAAGGAGGCGCTCGATCTGCGCTCGAAATCGGGGATTCATCGGCTGATTCTGGCGCTCGAGGAGCGCGGCTTCATCCGCAGGCTTCCCAACCGCGCCCGCGCGCTCGAGGTGCTGCGCCTGCCAGAATTGGCGACGCCGATGACGGGCGGACGCGCCAGAAAATTTTCGCCGAGCGTCATCGAGGGCAATCTCGGCCGCGTCCGCCCTCTGCAGGAGCGCGAGGAAGAGGAGTCCGAGCAGAACGTCGCGATCCCCGTCATGGGCCGTATCGCAGCCGGCACGCCGATTTCGGCCATTCAGTCGCGCAGCCACACGATCAGCCTGCCGCCGGACCTCCTGACCTCGGGAGAGCATTTCGCGCTAGAGGTGCGAGGCGATTTAATGATCGAGGCGGGCATTCTCGACGGCGACACGGTCGTCATCCGCAAGCAGGAGCAGGCCGAGACGGGCGACATCGTCGTCGCGCTGATCGACGAGGAGGAGGCGACGCTGAAGCGTCTGCGCAAGCGCGGCGCCTCGATTGCGCTCGAGGCCGCCAATCCCGCCTATGAAACGCGCATCTTTGGCCCGGACCGCGTGCGGATTCAGGGCAAGCTAGTGAGCTTGCTGCGCAAATACTGAGGGCGGGGAGGGGGCAGTCCCGCCTACTGCCGCTTTGCGCGCAAGACGTTCTTCGTGAAGGCGGGTCCGATGCGGTTGTCGACGATCTCCTCGGCGTAGATCGCCGAGCCGTCGTCGAGCGAGAGGCGCACCGTCGTCGTGACCGTCAAGCTTGCGCGGGAAAATTCCGCGAGCTTTTCGGCGGACGCGCCGGGGTTCCTGGCCGCGAGCTCCTTGGTCTCGCGATCGATGACCTCCCGCCAGGCGGCCGTCAGCGCCTCGGGGTCGAAGACCTTGGAGGTGGAGAAAGTGATGAAGCCGCCGGCTTCGTCCTTGTCGATGCGCGACGTGAATTTTATGGGCACGCTGGCGCCATTGCTGCGGCCTTCGGCGTTCGCCGTCCTTGTGATGCCGAGATCCACCTCGCGCGGCTCGGGCGCTTGCGCCTCGGCGAAGAGGCGCGCCGCAGGCGCGATCACGTCCATTGGGAACAGCGAGCCGGGCTGCAGTCGCTGCAGCAGAGCCTGCAACCGCCCCGTCGCCGGGTCGTCGCTCTTCAAAGCCGCGATCCGCTTCTCAACCGCTTGACGCAGCGCGTCGAGATTGTCGACCTTCGTCGCCGCTCCGCGGCGGTCGGTCTCGACCTCGATCCAATCGGCGCCGAAGGCCTCGATACGGTCGCGAAAAATTTCGGTGAGCCCTGGTTGCCCGGGCGACGTCTCCTGGGGCGAAAGCCGCCAGCGCATCTTGAAGCCCGTCGGCGTGAACGACAGCACGGTCAGACTGTTCGTGAACTCGCCCCGCAGGCTCTTCTCGCCGACCTTGGTCAAGCCGTGCGAATTGGCGCTTGTCTCAATCTCGACGCGATAGACCCGCTCCTGCCCGATTTGGGGTCGGTAGGGCGGCAGGCGCGTCGTCAGCTCCTCGGCCTGGGCGAAGGGCCGGCCGGCGAGGACGAGGGCCGCGCCCAAGAGGGCGCCAAGGCTTCTTCCGAGGAGCTTGACCATATTTTTCCGTGAATTGAGAGGCGGAGACGCCGACCTCAGACCTATCCCATTCGGCGATCCGGCGCTAGAAGCGCGGGCGGGGGGCCGGCGCCAACGCAGTCACCATAGCGACGATTTTCTTCTAGGGCGCCTTGGTTTTGGCCAAGGGCTTGGCCATGATGGGGGTTCGAGCTGCGAGGCCCGGCGGGTGCGTCCAATCGGACCGCCGCGGCGGGTCGCGCCGCGAGGCCTGGGAGCGAAGGCGGTCTTTTTTTGAGCGAGAACGACGCCGCGGGCCATCAGTTGCCGGGCAGGGGCCTTGCCGCCCTCTGCGACGCCCTGCCGACGTTTCGCCTGCATGGGCTGCGAAGGACTGCGCGCCTGCTCGGCGGCGTGGGCCTCATTGTCGTCCTCCTGGCCAGCCTCGGGATCGGGGCCTTTCTTTTCGCCCTGGCGCGCGGTCCCATCGCACTCTCCTGGCTTGCGCCGGTGATCGTTCAGTCGCTCGACGAGCTTTACGGCCGTCGCTACCAGTTTGCTTTGGGAAGCGCGGCGATCGCCGAAACGCCGCAGGGGCCGACGCTGGTCGCCGAGGGCCTCACGGTCAAATCGCAAGGGCGGACGATCATCGCCGCGCCGCGCGCGGAATTTTCCATCGATATCCCCGGCCTTCTGACCGGCCGGGTGATCCCGAAACGCATCGAAGCGCTAGATCTCGAGCTGCGCCTCGTCATGCTCCCCGACGGCTCGCTGGCGATCTCGGCCGGCGCCGATCCCAAGGAGGCCGTCGTCATCGGGCCGGCGGGCGCTAAGCCCGCGCTCACTGAGGGCGTGACCGCAAACCCGAGGCTCCTGCATTTCGCCGGCGCCGCCTTGCGCGGGCTGTTGGATCTTGCGACCAATCCGGACAGCTCCATCGGCGACCTCGATCATATCGGCCTTTCGCACGGACGGCTCGTCATCGACGACCGCGCGCTGGGCCGCACGATCCGCTACTCCGATCTAACATTGACCTTGCAGCGGGGGGCGCAAGGCTCGAGGTTCGAGCTCGCCGCGACGGGCGCGGCGCGGCGCTGGTCTCTGATCGGAAACGCGCGTGGGGCGCCGGGGACGCGGCGCGAGTTCGAGGCTCGCGCGCAGGAGCTCACCATCGACGAGCTTTCTCTGCTCGGCGGCGCGCGCAACCAGACCTTCGACACGGATGCGGCGGTTTCGGCGCATCTGCACTTTGCGCTCGACGCTGAGGATCGGATTGTGGACGCCTCCGGCGGCGTGCTCGTGGGCCCCGGCTACATCCGCCTCGACGAGCCGGATCACGAGCCCATCCTGATTGAACAGGCGTTGTGCGAGGCTCGCTGGGATCGCAAGAACCGCCAGTTTATTTTTCCGGTGCTGAAGCTCAAAACGAAGGAGGTCGAGCTCGTCGGCGAGGGAACGCTCGCGCCGCCGGCTCCCCTCAACTCGCTCGCCAAGCCCTCGGCGGATCGCGGTGACGTCTGGATGGGCTCGGCGCATCTCGTGAAGCCGGCGAGATTTGTCGGCGAGCGGCCGGGCGAGGAACCTCTGCTCATCGACCGGGGAGCGTTGCGTCTCAGCGTTCAGCCGGCGGACAAGAAAGTCTTCGTCGAACGGTTCGAGGCCTCCGGGCCGCAGCTCAATGCGGCGGGCGCCCTCGCCTTCGACTGGACGAACGGGCGGCATCTCGTCTTCAATCTCACGCTGGACAACACCGACGTGATCGCCGTCACGCGGCTGACGCCGACGCATATCGGCGCCCCGGCGCGGCTCTGGATGCTCGAGCATATCGCAGGCGGCGCCTTCAAGCATGCGGAGCTGCGCAGCGACGTGTCGGAGGCCGATTTCGTCGCGATGCGCTACGAGCAGCCGCCTCCCGACGCGGCGGTGCAAGGCGAGGGCGAGATCGTCAATGGCGCGCTGATCAACGTCTTGCCGGATCTTCCGCCGATACGCGATATTTCCGCGCATGTGCGGGTCACGGGGCGCACTGTGGTCGTGGATCGCGCCAGCGGGGTGATGGACACAGCGCATGAGCGTCGGCTGACGTTGAGCGAAGGCTCCTTCGTCATTGCCGACAGCGCCCCCGTCCCGACACCCGCGACGCTCGACCTTCGCTTTTCTGGAAGCGTCGACACCGTATCCGAGATTCTGTCTCTGCCCGCGCTCGCGCGATACTCGGCGACGCCCCTCGATCCCGCGCAGATCAAAGGCCAGATCGACGGCAGAGCGCATCTCGCTTTCGAGGTCGGCGAAGGCGCCAGGTCGGACCGCGTGAGCGTGCAGCTCAACGCCGACGCGGCCAATCTCTCGGTCGAGCGCTTCATCGGCGCGGAAAAGCTCGAATCTGGCGCGCTCACCATCGTTCAGGACCACGGAGGCCTGCATGTCGGCGGCACGGCGCGGGTGCTCGGCGGTCAGGTGCAGCTCGACATCCGCAAACCCGTCGGCGACCATGCGCAGAGCCAGGCGCAGATCTCCATGACCCTTGACGAGGCGGCGCGCGCCAAGATGGGTTACGGGCTCTCCGGCGTCGGGGGACCGGTGGTCGCCACCGTCAAGACGCCTATGCCGATCGGCGACACCGAGGCGCAATTCGAGATCGATCTGACCAAGGCTTCTCTAGACAACGCCTTGCCGGGCCTCTCCAAGCCCGCCGGCAAGCCTGCAAGGGCGAGCTTTACGCTGATCAAGCGGGCAGACGGCATGACGCTCGATCATTTCGTGCTGGAAGCCGGAACGACCTTGATGCAGGGCGTCGTCGAGCTCGCCCGCGACGGCGCCTTTCGTTCGGCGAAGTTCTCGCAGTTCCGGATTTCGGCGGGGGACGACGTGAAGCTCGAGGCCACGCGCGCGCCTGACGCTTTGAAGCTTGTGGTGCGCGCCGCCAATCTCGACGCCCGCCCGATCCTGCGCTCGCTCGGCTCCGCCGGCGTCGAACGCTCGGCCACGGGAACGATGACCAAGGGCGCGGTCAGCTTCGACGATGTCGACGTCGATTTGAAATCCCCGCTGCTCTCCGGCTTCGGCAAGCAGATCCTTACCAATGTCGACCTCCGATGGGAGCGGCGCGGAAATCACACCCGACGCTTTGCGCTCACGGGACGTTTCGGGCGCGAGGCGCTCGTCGCCTCGCTCGAGCCCGGCGAATCGAGCACGCCGCATCTCGAGCTCTCCTGCGCCGACGCCGGCGCGCTCTTCTCTTTCCTGGATCTCTACAGCCGTATGGATTCCGGTTCGCTCACCGCCAGCATGCTGCTCGCTCCGTCGGGGCGCACGGAAGGCGAGCTGCTCGTGCGCGAGTTCTATCTCAAGAACGAGCCGGCGATGCGCAGCCTCATGGACCAGGGCGCCCATCGCTATGACGATAAGGGTCGCGTGCGCTATGACCCCGAGTCGGTGAAGGTGCAGCGCCTGCAGGCGCAATTCGTCTGGATGGGCGGCAAGCTGCATCTGCGCGACGGCGTGATGTCGGGCCCCGAGATGGGCCTCTCATTCGACGGCTATGTGGATTTTGCGCGTGAGACTTTCGATCTCGGCGGCTCGTACGTGCCCTTCTATGGATTGAACAATCTCTTCAGCAATATTCCGCTCTTTGGCCCGATCGTCACCGGCGGCGTGCACGAAGGGCTGTTCGCGCTCAACTACAGCGTCGTCGGCAGGATCAACTCTCCGACGATCAACGTCTCGCCGTTGTCCATGCTGACCCCCGGGCTGTTTCGCAAGATTTTCGGCGTGATGGACGGCACCGCGCGCGGCCTCGAGCCTCCGGGGCGGTAGCGCGCCTTTCCTGCGCCGCTCAGCTCCGTTCCAAGAGCACGTGCTTCTTCTTGCCGAGCGAGAGCTTCGCAACACCATCCTTGGCGAAGTCCTTCTCGCCGAGCACGGTCTTTTCGTCGGTGACGAGCGTGTCGTTGACGCGCAGGGCGCCGCCCTTGATCTGCCGGCGCGCTTCGCCCGTCGAGGCGACGAGCCCGGCCTTGACGAAGGCCGTCAGCACGCCGATCCCCTCCGCGACTTCCACCGCAGTTACGCCGACCTTGGGTAGAGTTAGCGAAAGCGCGCCTTCCTCGAAGGTCGTCTTCGCGGTCGCGGCGGCTTCTTCGGCGGCGGCACGGCCATGCAGCAGCGCGGTGACCTCGGTTGCGAGCGCCTTCTTCGCCTCGTTGATCTCGGCGCCTTGCAGCGCCGAGAGGCGCGCGACCTCGTCCAAGGGCAGGAAGGTGAAGAGCTTCAAGAAGCGCGAGACGTCCGCGTCCTCGGCGTTGCGCCAATATTGCCAGTAATCGTAAGGGCTGAGCAGCGCGGCGTCGAGCCAGACGGCGCCGGCCGCGGTCTTGCCCATCTTGGCGCCCGAGGCCGTCGTCAGCAGCGGCGAGGTCAGCCCATAGAGCTGCGGGCAGCCGAGGCGCCGGCCGAGATCGATCCCCATGACGATATTGCCCCATTGATCGGAGCCGCCCATCTGCAACAGTGCGCCGTAGCGCTTGTTGATCTCAGCGAAGTCATAGGCTTGCAGGCACATATAGTTGAACTCGATGAAGGAGAGCTCATGCTCGCGCTCGAGGCGCAACTTGACGCTGTCCATCGTCAGCATGCGGTTCACCGAGAAGTGCCGGCCGATGTCGCGCAGGAACTCGATGTAATTGAGCGATGCGAGCCATTCGGCGTTGTCGAGGAGCTTGGCGTCGCTCGCGCCGTCGCCGAAGGTCAGGAATTTCGAGAACGTCTTGGTGATGGACGCTTTGTTGGCGTCGATCTCAGCGATCGTTAAGAGCTTGCGGCTCTCGTCCTTGCCGGAAGGATCGCCGACGCGCGTCGTGCCGCCGCCGACGAGGGGCAGGGGCTTGCCGCCGCAGCGCTGCAAATGCGCGAGCAGCATGATCGGCAAAAGACTGCCGACATGCAGCGATGAGGCGGTGCAGTCGAAGCCGATATAGGCGGAGAGTCCTCCCTCGCGCGCCTTCGCGTCCAGGCCCGCAAGATCGGAACATTGGTGCACGAAGCCGCGCTCAACGAGCGTTGCGAGGAATTCGGATTTGGGAGCGGCGTAAAACATGGGCGGGTGTTAGCGGCAAGCGGGGAGGGGCGCAAGGGTGCGCATCTCCGCAACTCCCGCGTCTTCTCAGTTCCCGAACGTCAGATGCGACAGGCGGAAAAACGCGCCGAGCAGACGAATGGCGAGGCCGACCAGGCCCGACCCTCCATAGAGGCCCGAGCGGTTGAGCTGGATGAACACGAAGGCCGGGCTTCTCGAATGATTGGTCATCTCGCAGACGAAAAATCCCTCGCGGGCGCGCAGCGACTCCATGAGGATTCTCACCGAGGGCCAAAGGCCCGGCTGCGGCTCGGGCTCGCGCGCGGCGCTGTCTCCGCCGACGATCTCGGCGCGAAAATCATCCGGGTGGCACTGGCTCGTCGGGCGCAGGCGCGACGACACATTGACGGTTGAGGCGATGACATTGCCGAGCGCGAAGTCGCGGCTGTCCCCCGGCTCGAGCCGCTCGCTCCACACCAAGGTTCGCCCCGAGAGGCAGAGAATCGCCGGCCGCGAGAGGTCCTGAGGCGGCTCGGCGCGATAGACATAGAGGGCGCGCGCCCAGCTCATCGTCGAGGCGTCGCAGCTGACCGAGGTGAGGGTGATCGCTGCGCTGCTGCAGAGATAGGACGGCTGCAGCAGAAGGAGCGGCGGTGCGCCTTCGCGGGCATATTCGCTCAAATCGAGCTTCTCCGCGACTGCGCCGTCGCCGGCGGAGAGCAGGGTCTCGCGCTGCTTCCCGAGCGTCTTGATCATGCTGAGCTTCACGTCGCCGCCCCCCAGAGCGACGCGCTTGAACGTGTCGATCTCGCGCGCGAGCCAGTCGCGCTTCGGCGTCGGATGCGGCGTCTGCCGCGCGAGAATCTTCGCGCCGGGCCAGCGGCTCACCGTCGCTCCCGGACGCGCAAAAACCGCCGTGTCCGGGCCGAGCGTGACGACGAGGCCTTGCGCGGGCTCCTGCAGGGCGAAGTCGCTCTCGCCGCGGCGCAAAACGAGATGGGTGAGGTTGAAGAAGGGGTGGCGCATCGTCTTTGCGGCTTTTAGGCCTGCGGCCGCAAAGGCTTGGTCGCGGCGACGAGCGTGTCGACGCCGTCGCGATATTCGATCTCGACGGGGGCAAAGCCCAATGCGCCGAGTTCTTCGAGAGCCGGCGTGAAAACCATGATGCGATCCGGCAACTCGTCGCTGAAGAGGTGGATCACCCATTCCTCGAGAACGTCGGGACGGCCGAGCTGGGCGAAAGTCGTAAACCAGTGTCTGAGCATCTCCTGCGTTATCGTCAGATGCGCCTCGCGGTCGTCCAGAGCGAAACGGTCGCCGTTGACGAAGCGGCCGCCTGGTTTCAGAGCCCGGAACACTTCGGCGAAGGCCTGCCGGCGATAATCGGCGCGGAAATTATGCGTCGCGTAATTCGAGACGACCAGATCGAGGCTCTCGTCGGGGAGGGCGCGCAGGGCGTCGAGCGCGTCCGCCTCGACGAAGCGCAAGCGCCCGGCGGAGAACTCGGTCGCGAGATTGGCGCGCGCCTGCTCCAGCATCTTGGCCGAGGCGTCGAGCGCGACGAGCGACAGACCCGGCGCGGCCGAGAGCAAGGCGTAGGTGCTAATCCCAGTGCCGCAGCCGATCTCGAAGCCTGTTTTCGCAGCCCCTTGGCTCCAGCGGCCGACATGCTCGCCAAGCTTCTGCGCCAGTAGGGGATGGTTGGGGCAAATGAGGCGAAGCGTTTGATATTCTTCGCCGAGCGCGCCGGTGAAGGGATTGGTGCTCACTGCCAGGCTCATGCTTTCCTCCTGCCCCCGCGCCAAGCGATATTTTTCGGCCGTCTCGGCGGGGAAGCCCCGTCCGGGAGGGGTATTCTTGCGCGAAAACATCAAAAAAAACAGGGTGATCTAACGGTGCGGTCTCTATGGAAAAAAACCTTCACATTTGTGTTGACAGGCAAAACGCTCCCGCCTATAAACCACACACCGACGGCGGTGCTGCTGATGAGCGGGCGCCACTGATCGGCTCTTCGTCTTCTGGTTGACTTCAGCCGCCCGGCTGGATAGTCGGGTTGGAAGACGCGTCTCCGAAATCGGCGAAAGCCGGCTTGGGGAAGTGTCCGGTCGGGACGAAGGCGCTGTTTGACAATTGAATCGGAAGAAAGAGAAACGTGGACGGCGGATGTCCTTGCGGACGCGCCCTCGCAAGAGGATGTGTCGAAGAAAGACAATCTGACGGTCACGTTTCCAGACACCGGTCGAAATTCGTCGCAAGGCGGTTTCGATAGTGTTTGGGACTCGTCAAATGAGGCGCCTTCGGGCGCCGCGCAAATGTCAGTGACCAGTCAGGAATCGATCTTTCAACTTGAGAGTTTGATCCTGGCTCAGAACGAACGCTGGCGGCAGGCTTAACACATGCAAGTCGAACGCTGTAGCAATACAGAGTGGCAGACGGGTGAGTAACGCGTGGGAACGTGCCCTTCGGTTCGGAACAACTCAGGGAAACTTGAGCTAATACCGGATACGTGCGAGAGCAG
>CAWEGE010000024.1:0-86647 GCA_963808525.1 uncultured Alphaproteobacteria bacterium | reverse complement strand
CCTTATGTTGGCGCCTCGACTCAGTACGTATTGCTGGTCCAGCCGGGCTCCGGCCCGCTCGTCGAGAGCACGCTGAGGCGATCCGCGGCGCCGAGCCTTTCCGCGCAAGCCCGCGCTGTTTCCGCCGTTCCGTCGCCGCTCTGATCGTCAACGAGCAGAACGTCGAAGGCGCCGTCGAAACGCTGCGCGAAGAGCCAGGACAGACTCTGGTCGATCACCTGCGCTTCGTCGCGCGCCGGGACGATCGCCGTGACGCGCAGGCGTTGCGGACTGGGGGCGTCGGCGGACGCAAGGTCGCTCTCCCTCTCGGCAAGGCTCCAGAAGCCTCCGCGAAAAGAGAGAAGATAGAGCCAAGCGGCGAGGCTCAGGCTGGCGAGCGCGACCATAAGCGTTGGCGAAAGGCGCGCTGGAAATTCGTTCTAAGCGCGCCCTTGCCTTAGGCGGCCGCTTCGGCGGAAGCGGCGGCCGCCGCGGCGGCGCGCTCCTGCGCCTTCTTCTTCGGCTGCGCCTTCTGCGGATTGTTGTGCGCCTCGCGCTTGCCGACGCCGAGGCTGTCGAGCAGGCGCAGCACGCGATCGGTCGGCTGCGCGCCCTTGGCGAGCCAGGCCTTGGCCTTCTCGACGTCGAGCACGAGGCGGGTCGCGTCGTCCTTGGCCTTCAGCGGATCGAAGGTGCCGAGCTTCTCGACGAAGCGGCCGTCGCGCGGCATGCGCGCGTCGGCGACGACGATGCGATAGAACGGGCGCTTCTTGGCGCCGCCGCGGGAGAGACGAATTTTCAGAGACATGGTGGTTCCTCTTCAGTTATTGGCAATCGACAGTCGGCGTCGGCAGTCGCTTATGTTCGACTGCCGGCTGCCTTCGCCGAACGGCGACTCACTTCTTCTTCCGCCGAACGGGTTCAGTCCGCCGAGAACAGTCCTCCGCCGCGCCCGAGCCCCGGCAGCGCCGCCGGGGATTTGCAGCGGCAGTTGAAGCGCCGGGCGGCGGCGCGCGGGGATGCCGGCGCCGTCGGCGCCGGCCCGGCGCGCCCGCCGATTGCTTCTGCAGCTCGGCGATCTGCTCCGGCGGTCGGCATCGGCCATGCCGCCGCCGAGGCCCATCATTTGCGCCGAGCTTGCCCATCATACCGCGCTTGCCCCCATGCCGCCCATCGCCTTCATCATGTCGGCCATCTGTCGGTGCTGCTTGAGCAGCCGGTTGACGTCCTCGACCTTGACGCCGGCGCCCGCCGCGATGCGCTTCTTGCGCGAGGCCTTGAGGATATCGGGGTTGCGCCGCTCCTTTCGGCGTCATCGACGGAGATGATCGCGCGCTGGCGCTTGATCGACTTGTCGTCGAGATTGGCGGCGGCGAGCTGGTCCTTCATCTTGGCGACGCCGGGCAGCATGCTCATGATGCCGCCGAGGCCGCCGATCTTCTCGATCTGGGCGAGCTGATCGGAGAGGTCGCTCGAGGTCGAACATACCTTTGCGCATCGCTCGGCGCATCTTGGCCGCCTGCTCGGTCGATCGCCGCGGCGGCCTTCTCGACGAGGCGACGATGTCGCCCATGCCGAGGATGCGGTCGGCGAGCGCGCGGGGATGGAACTCCTCCAGCGCGTCCATCTTCTCGCCGATCGCCGATCAGCTTGATCGGCTTGCCGGTGACGGCGCGCATCGAGAGCGCCGCGCCGCCGCGCCCGTCGCCGTCCATGCGGGTCAGCACGATGCCGGTGACGCCGACGCGCTCGTTGAAATTCTTGGCGAGATTGACCGCGTCCTGGCCGGTCAGCGCGTCGGCGACGAGCAGGATCTCATGCGGGCGGGCGTAGCGTCGCGGATCTCCGCCATCTCCGCCATCAGCGGCTCGTCGATATGGGTGCGGCCCGCCGTGTCGAGCAGCACGACGTCGTAGCCCTGCGTCGCGCGCCGCTCTCAGCGCGCGACTGCGCGATCTCCACCGGCGTCTGGCCGGCGACGATCGGCAGCGTGTCGACGCCGACCTGCCGCCCGAGCACGGCGAGCTGCTCCTGCGCCGCAGGGCGCTTGACGTCGAGCGAGGCCATGAGCACGCTGCTTCTTCTCGCGCTCGTTGAGGCGTTTCGCGATCTTGGCGGTCGTCGTCGTCTTGCCTGCGCCCTGCAGGCCGACCATCATGATCGCGACCGGCGGACGGGCGTTGAGCGACGATCGGCTCCGCCCTCTCGCCCAGGGTCTCGACGCGAACGTCATGGACGATCTTGACGACCATCTGGCCGGGCGTGATCGACTTGACGACATCGGCGCCGACGGCGCGGGCCTGCGCCTTCTCGGAGAAGGCGCGCGCCACGTCGAGGGCGACGTCCGCCTCGAGCAGCGCGCGACGCACCTCGCGCAGAGCCTCGCCCACGTCCGCCTCGGAAAGGGCGCCGCGCCGCGTCAGCTTGTCGAATATGCCGGAGAGCTTGTCGGAAAGGCTCTCGAACATCCTGTTCTCCCGATGGCCCCAGGGCCCGACGTCAGTCGCCAAACGCAAAAGCGCCCGGGAGCGCGACGCGCCGCCGGACGTGGGTCCGCCGCCTCATGGGAACGGCTCAGACTCCGCTTCGGTCCTCTCTGACGAGATTGGGGAAAGCCTTAGGGGGAGGGACAGCGGAAGTCAACGCGCGCCGTCCGCCGCGAGAGCTCTAAAACAGGACGTGAACGACGCTCGCCACGATCGCGGCGCCAAGGATTCCGAGACCGAGCTGGGGAGAATGCGCAGCCTTGGCCATAGCAATCGCCGGCGTCGAAACCATTGTAATAAAAGCTAAATTTGTAATGAGCTTGCCCATGGAAGGCTCCTCTAATCGTTTACGCCTGTTCCGTCGCCAGGAATTGCCGCCGCATCCGGAACGCGGCGAGTATCCCCGTCTCGGGCTTGTTTGCAATCAGTCAGAGCAAATATTCTTAAAGTGTGACCTAAATGACACAGTTTTCGTTCCGCGTGGGTGAGACTTTAGCAGAATAAAGCCGGTTCATATTAAAGACACAATCGCCGCGAATACGCAAAATGCACATGCGCACCGCGGGGAGCGACGGTAATTAGTCCAGTTGCTCACGCAGATGCAACGCGCCGATCCCGCCGCGAGGCTTGCGCCTCGTTCGACTTCGCCCCGAAACCGTGGCAATAGCGGGGCGCCGGCGTTAAGCCGGACAAAGCCGCCAGGACGGCAGGAAGCTCCAAACGCATCACGATGGATAAGACCTTCGACCCCGTCGCCATCGAGCGGCGCATACGAAAAGATTGGGAAGACTCGGGGGCGTTTCGCGCCGGCCGGCCGGAGCGCGCCGCGGGCGCACCCCTACTCCATCGTCATTCCGCCGCCGAACGTGACCGGCAATCTGCACATGGGCCATGCGCTCAACAACACGCTGCAGGACATTCTGGCGCGCTCATGCGCGCATGAAGGGCCGCGATGTGCTCTGGCAGCCCGGCACGGACCACGCTGGCATCGCAACGCAAATGGTTGTCGAGCGCCAGCTCATGGAGCGCCAGGAGCCGGACCGCCGCGAGATCGGCCGCGAGAAGTTTCTGGAGCGCGTCTGGGCCTGGAAGGCGGAGTCGGGCGGCGCGATCGTCGAGCAGTTGAAGCGCCTCGGCGCCTCCTGCGACTGGTGCCGCGAGCGTTTCACGCTCGACGAGGGCCTTTCGCGCGCCGTGGCCAAGGTGTTCGTCCAGCTCTATCGCGACGGGGCTGATCTACAAGGACAAGCGCCTCGTCAATTGGGACCCGAAGCTCCAGACCGCGATCTCCGACCTGGAGGTGCATGCAGGTCGAGTGCCAGCGGCGCGTTCAAATGGGCGCGCGGCGGCGAAAAGCCGTTCGAGGCGGCGGCGCTGGCGCAAGGTCTTGGACAAGAACCCCAACGGGCACCTTTATTATTTCGATTATCCGGTCTCGACGGGCGAGCGACGGCGCCGTCATCACCGTCGCGACGACGCGCCCCGAGACGATGCTCGGCGACACTGCCGTCGCCGTGCATCCCGAGGACGAGCGCTACAAGCATTCGTCGGCGCACGTGCGATCCTGCCGCTGGTCGGCCGGCTGATTCCGATCGTCGCCGACGAATATTCCGACCCGGAAAAGGGCACGGGCGCGGTGAAGATCACGCCGGCGCACGATTTCAACGATTTCGAAGTCGGCAAGCGCCAGCGAGCCGCAGGCTCGCGAAGCGGATCAATGTTCTCGACGCCGACGCTCAGCGTCGCGCTCAAAGGCAACCTCGACTTCTTCGAGGGCGCTGGATGCGGCGAACACGACTCAACGCGGATCCTCGCGAGCTGTCGACGGGTTGGATCGTTTTGAGGCACGTATGCGCATCGTCGACGATGATGGCGCTGAGCTGGGCCTGCTCGGCAATATCGAGCCGAACGACTCATATGGTGCCGCACGGCGACCGCTCGCACGTCGTCATCGAGCCCTGGCTAACCGATCAATGGTACGTCGACGCCAAGACCCTCGCTCAGCCGGCGCTGAAAGCCGTGCGCGAGGGCAAGACGGTTTTCGTCCCGAAAAACTGGGAGAAGACCTATTTCGAATGGCTGGAGAACATCCAGCCGTGGTGCGTCTCGCGCCAGCTCTGGTGGGGCCATCAGATCCCGGCCTGGTATCGACGAGGACGGCAATATCTTCGTCGCCGAGAGCGACGAAGCCGCACGAAAGGATCGCGCGCGCTGAGGCGAAGCATGGGCGCGACGCTGACGCTGACGCGCGACGAGGATGTGCTCGACACCTGGTTCTCCTCGGCGCTCTGGCCCTTCTCGACGCTCGGCTGGCCGGACGAGACGGAGGAGCTCGCGCGCTTCTATCCGACCACGGTGCTCGTCACCGGCTTCGACATCATCTTCTTCTGGGTCGCCCGCATGATGATGATGGGCCTCCATTTCATGAAGGAGGTCCCCTTCCGCGACGTCTATATCCACGCGCTCGTCCGCGACGAGAAGGGCGCGAAGATGTCGAAGTCCAAGGGCAATGTCATCGATCCCTTGGGACTGATCGACCAATATGGCGCGGACGCGCTGCGCTTCACGCTTGCCGCCATGGCGGCGCAGGGCCGCGACATCAAGCTTGCGACCCAGCGCGTCGAGGGCTACCGCAACTTCGCGACGAAGCTCTGGAACGCCTCGCGCTTCGCCGAGATAAACGGCTGCGCGCGCGTCGAGGGCTACGACCCGAAGGCCAACAAAAACGTCCTCAACCGCTGGATCGTGACGGAAGCCGCGCGCACGGCGAAGGAGATCAGCGCGGCGATCGAGACCTATCGCTTCAACGACGCGGCGAACGCCGCCTATCGCTTCGTGTGGAACATCTTCTGCGACTGGTATGTCGAGCTCACGAAGCCGCTGCTCTCCGGTGAGGACGGGCCCGCGAAGGACGAGACGCGCGCCTGCACGGCCTTCGCGCTCGACCAGATCTATGCGCTGCTGCATCCCTTCATGCCCTTCATCACCGAAGAGCTTTGGGCGATCAAAGGCGCGGCGGGGCCGAAGCGCGAGAGCCTCCTCGCGCTCGCTCAATGGCCGCAGCTCGAAGGTCTGGAAGACGAGGCGGCGGAGGCGGAGATCGGCTGGATCGTCGAACTCGTGTCTGAGATCCGCTCGCTGCGCGCCGAGATGAATCTGGGGACGGCGGAAATTCCCCTCGTTCTCGTCGACGCCGAGGAAGCGGCGCAGGCGCGCGCGCTGCGCTGGCAGGACACATTGCAGAAGCTCGCGCGGCTCTCAGGCGTCGGCTTCGCGGAGGCGGCCCCAAAAAGCAGCGCGCAGCTCCTCGTACGCGGGACGCTGGCGGCGCTACCTCTCGAGGGCGTCATCGATCTCGCGGCGGAAGCCAAGCGACTCGACAAGGAGATCGAGAAAAACGAGTTCGGAGGTGAAAAGGCTCGACGCCAAGCTCGCCAACGAGGGCTTCCTCGCCAAGGCCGAGGAGGACGTGATCGACGAGCACCGCGAGCGGCGCGCGACGGCGCTGGCGCGGATCGAGACCTTGAAAGCAGCGAGGGCGAGGCTCGGATGACGCGCCGCATCCTCTTGCTCAGGCGGTGGGCGGCGCCAGCCTTCCAAAAACCGACATAGTGCCCGCCTAAATTTATAAGTCGCGGTGCGAAAAAGCCCGGAGGCCGGATGACGAACGAAGCGAACGAGCTCAGGGCGCTGGTGCTACAAGGCGGCGGCGCGCTGGGCTCCTACCAGGCTGGAGCCTTCGAGGCGCTGGCGGAGAGCGGGATCGAGATCGACTGGCTCGCCGGCATCTCGATCGGTGCGATCAATGGCGCGATCATCTGCGGCAACCCGCCGGAGCTGCGGGCTGAACGGCTGGCCCAATTCTGGCGGCAGACATCGAGCCTTCTCACGGCGTCGCCAATCTCCAAGGACGACACGAGCCTGCGTCTCTTCAACGAGTCGAGCGCCGCGATGACGGCGAGCTTCGGCGTGCCAGGCTTCTTCACGCCGCGCGCCCCGCCGCTGATCCCTGGCTGGCCGTATAGCCCCGGCGATCTGAGCCTCTATGACACGTCTTCGCTTAAGGAGACTTTGCTGAGGCTCGTCGACTTCGATCTCCTGAACGCGGGGCGCATTCGCTACAGCATCGGCGCGACCAACGCGCGCAACGGCAACTTCCAATATTTCGACACCAAATATCACAAGATCGAACCGGAGCATGTGATGGCGAGCGGCGCGCTGCCGCCGGGTCTCCCGCCGATCGAGATCGGCGGCGAGTTCTATTGGGACGGCGGCCTGGTCTCTAACACGCCGCTCCAATATGTTCTCGATCTCGAAGGCGACCACGAGGACATCTGCGTCTTTCAGATCGACCTCTTCAGCGCGGCCGGCGAATTGCCGAAAACGATGCTCGAAGTCGCGCAGCGCGAGAAGGACATTCGCTATTCGAGCCGCACGCGTCTCAACACCGACGTCGAGCGCCGCCAATGCGCCGTGCGCGAGGCGATCCACCGATTTTCCGCGCGATTGCCCCCCGAGCTGCGCGACGATCCGGACTGGCGGCTCGTGGACGACTACGGCTCGCCGCGCGCGACAACGATCGTGCATCTCATCCATCGCCGCGCCCTGGCCGAAAGCGCCTCGAAAGACTATGAATTTTCGCGCAACACGATGCAGCGCAATTGGGCGGACGGACGCATGGACGTCGAGAAGACGCTCACGCACCCGGAGTGGATCGCGCGCACGCGTCCGCGCGGCGGGGTGAAGGTCTTCGATTTGACGCTAAGCCGCGAGGAGCGGGCCACGAACAGGACTAGATAGATTGGCGCCGCCGCGGCGCGTTGCTGAAAGGAAGTTTGGCCATGAAGATCGACGAGGTCCGCCGCCGCGCCTTTTCCATGCCGCTCACAAGTCCGGCCTTCCCGCGCGGGCCATTCCGTTTCTACGATCGCGAATTCTTCATCATCACCTATCGCACCGAACGCGAAGCGATCGAGAAGATCCTTCCCGAGCCGCTGACCTTCGACGAGCCGCTCGTGAAATTCGAATTCATTCGCATGCCGAATTCGACGGGCTTTGGCGACTACACCGAGTCCGGTCAGGTTATTCCCGTGCGCTTCAACGGCGTCGCCGGCAACTACACCCACGCCATGTATCTCGATGACGGCGCGCCCATTTACGGTGGTCGCGAGCTCTGGGGCTTCCCCAAGAAGCTCGCGCAGCCGAAGCTGCACGTCGATAAGGACGTGCTCATCGGCAAGCTGGACTATGGCCCCGTGCGCGTCGCAACGGGGACGATGGGCTTCAAATACGAGGCGCTGGACGTCGGCGGCGTCGCCAAGTCCCTGGCGGTTCCGAACTATCTCCTGAAAATCATCCCCCATGTCGACGGAACGCCGCGCATCTTGGAACTCGTCGATTACCGTTTGGAGGATGTGATCGTGAAAGGCGCGTGGACCGGTCCCGGCGCCCTGGAACTGTTCTGGCACGCTCTCGCGCCGGTCGCGGAGCTGCCGATCGTCGATGTCGTCTCCACGACCCACATCGTCGCCGATCTCACGCTCGGCCTCGGCAAGGTCGTTTTCGACTATCTGGACCCGCGATAGGACGAGGGCGCGCGGCTCGACGCGCGATCTTCACCGTTCAGTCGGCGCGCAATCCGGGCGTCACAGCCGCGATCCGCAACAGCCTCCAGGCGTTGCGCTTCAGCACCGGGCTTTTCAGGATCGAGGACAGCCCCGGCGCCACGAAAACCGCGACTTCCGCGTCATCGAAGCGGAGGTCGAAGCGCCGTGTCTGCGCTTGCTTGTCGAGGCCCAGCACGCGCCACGCAAAATCGCCGAAGAGCAGCAGCACCTTGGGTTTCGCCAGCGCGATGTGACGGCGCGCGAGAGGCGTCAGCGCCTCGACGACATGCGGGGCGGGCGCCTGGCCGCCAGCCGAACGCCACGGCGCGAAATAGGCGAGATAGGCGTCGCTCCGCGCGACACTGATCGATTTCAGCATGGCCTCGAGCAGTCGCGCCTCCACTCCGCAGAAGGGCGCGCCGCTGCGCTCCTCCTCTTCGCCCGGAGCGACCTCCATCGCCATGACGCGCGATCTCGGCTCGCCTGACGCGAAGAGAAAATGCCGGGCGACGCGGCCCATGCCGAGCGCGTCGAAACCGGCAAGTCCTCGTGCGAGCGTCTCGAGATCGCCCGCGCCGGCGGCGATCCTCTGCGCTTCGGCCGTAACCTCGTCCGCGGCGAGCGGCGCCGCGGCGATGGTCCGCGAGACGGGCGCGCCGGGCCGGGCGAGTTCTGGCGGCGGCGCGGGAGGCCGCTGGCTCTCCGCGAAACGATCGTGGGGGACGGAGTCGATCGCGCAGTCGACGCCTAAAGCTCGGTAATAGGCGAGGAGCGAAAGGAGCGCCCGGCGCTCATCAGGATCGGCCTCGACGTCCACTCATGCGCCTCAGCAACAGCGAAAGATTCGGGCGCCGCCGCCCTCGCCATAGCGGCGCGCCTGTCGCTCCAGGAAAAATTCCTCGCGCGACATGATCGGCTCGCCCGGATGGCGCGCCTCTCTGTGCCGCGCATAGGCGTCATAGTCGGGCTGGCCGACCATCAGATTCGCCCCCTCGCGCAATCGCGCCGCGAGACGCGAAAGATCAAGCCTCGGCAGGACGCAGTTCGGGCAGTCCATGCGGCGTCTCCCTGGTCGTCGCAACATCGCTTCGCAGCGCGGCGCGGATCGAACGCAGCCCAAAGGCCCCCATCGTGACCACCAGAACGATGAGCACCCCGGCCAGCGTCGCGTCGACATAGTCGTTGAACAGAATACGTTGCATCTCGGCGATCGTCTTCGCCGGCGCGAGCACCTCGCCTCTGGCCAGCGCGTCGCCGAAGCGCTGCGCATGCGCGAGGAAGCCGATGCGCGGGTCGCTGTGGAAAATCTTCTCCAGTCCCGCCGTCAACGTGCAGATATAGAGCCAGCCGGCGGGGACGAGTGTGACAAAAGCGTAACGCTCGCGCTTCATGCGGAAGAGCACGACCGAGCAGAGCGTCAGAGCGATCGCCGCCAGCATCTGATTGGCGATGCCAAAGAGCGGCCAAAGCGTGTTGATGCCGCCCAGCGGATCGACGACGCCTTGATGCAGGAACCAGCCCCAGCCAGAGACGGCGAGGCCGGTCGCGAGGAAATTGGGTATCCAGGCGCTGGTCTTGCGGAAAGCCGGATAGAAGGTGCCCACGAGGTCCTGAATCATGAAGCGCGCGACGCGCGTGCCGGCATCGATCGTCGTGAGAATGAACAGCGCCTCGAAAAGGATCGCGAAGTGATACCAGAAGGCGCGCGCGGAGGAACCGCCGATGGCCGAGGCCAGAATATGCGCCATGCCGACGGCGAGTGTCGGCGCGCCGCCGGTGCGCGAGAGCACGGTCTTCTCGCCGACGCCCTGAGCGATGTTCTGCAAGTCGACGGCGGAGACCGCGAAGCCCCAGCTCGAAATGGCCTGCGCGGCGGCTTCGGGCGTCGAGCCGATGACCGCCGGCGCGCTATTCATCGCGAAATAGACGCCGGGCTCGATCACGCTGGCGGCGATCAGCGCCATGATGGCGACGAAGGACTCCATCAGCATCGCGCCATAGCCGATGAGCGGGATTTGCGTCTCATTGTCGATCATTTTCGGCGTCGTGCCGGAAGAAACGAGCGCGTGGAAGCCCGAGACCGCGCCGCAGGCGATGGTGATGAAGAGGAACGGGAAGAGGCTTCCCGCGAAAACCGGTCCCGTGCCGTCGACGAAGCGCGTGATCGCCGGCATTTTGAGGTCCGGCCAGACGAAGAAAATGCCCAGCGCGAGGGCTAGGATCGTGCCGATCTTGAGAAAGGTGGAGAGATAATCTCGCGGCGCGAGCAGCAGCCAAACGGGTAGCACCGAGGCGACGAATCCGTAAGCGATCAGCATGAAGGACAGCGTCTCGCCCTTGAAGGTGAAGAGCGGCGCGAAGGTCTCGCTTCCAGCGACGAAACGGCCGAGCGCAAGGCTCGCCATGAGCAGCGCAAAGCCGAGGAGCGACATCTCGCCCACGCGTCCGGGCCGCAGAAAACGCCCATAGACGCCCATCAGCACGGCGATGGGAAGCGTGGCGAAGACGGTGAAGGTTCCCCAGGGACTATCGGCCAAGGCTCTCACCACGACGAGGCCGAGTACCGCCAGCAGGATCACCATGATCGCGAGGATGCCGACCATCGCGACAAGCCCCGCCGCCTCGCCCATCTCCGTCTTGATCAGATCGCCAAGCGAGCGGCCGTCACGACGCGTCGAAATGAACAGAACGAGGAAGTCCTGCACCGCGCCGGCGAAGACGACGCCGACCACGAGCCAGAGCGCGCCGGGAAGATAGCCCATCTGGGCCGCGAGCACCGGGCCGACCAGCGGTCCCGCGCCGGCGATCGCCGCGAAGTGATGACCAAAGAGCACATATTTGTTCGTCGGCACATAATCGAGCCCGTCGGTCAAGCGATGCGCGGGCGTCGGACGCGCGGGATCAATGCGCAGCACGCGCCTCGCAATGAAGGTCGCGTAGAAGCGGTAGCCGATCAGATAGATGCAGATCGCCGCGGTCACGAGCCACAGCGCATTGACGCTCTCGCCGCGCGCGACGGCGAGCGTGTAGAGCGCGAACAGAGCGGCCGCGCCGACGGTGGACCAGAGAAGTCGTGGAAAGAATGAGTGACATGAGGCGCAATCTCGGGTGATCCCCGTTCCCCGTTTACGGGAGAGGCTTAGGGAGAGGGGCCAGGGTATCGCCCCGAACGAGAAGTTCGCCAGCGGGCTCCCTGGCGCGCCAAACCTAGAGGGCGGGCGCGCTCCCGCCCCGCACCCCGCCGTCTCCCCGCGAGCGGGGAGAAGGAGCAGGCCTGGGGCTTTGTCACGCTGGCGGCTAGGAATATGCCGCTGCGCCGGCGCCGTCCACCCGAAAGTCTCCGGCGCGTCCGATCCCCTACTCCGCCGCCTCGGTCTCGCGCGCGTAATTCAGCACCGGCGCGAGCCAGCGCTCCATCTCGGCGACCGAGACCCCCTTGCGGCGCGCATAGTCCTCGACCTGATCGCGCTCGACCTTGCTGACGCCGAAATAATGCGCTTCCGGATGCGCGAGATAGAGGCCGCAGATTGTCGAGGCCGGCGACATCGCGAAAGTCTCGGTGAGCTTGACGCCGGCGCGCTCCGCAGAGAGCAGTCGGAACAAGGTCGCCTTCTCGCTGTGATCGGGCTGCGCGGGATAGCCGGGCGCGGGGCGAACGCCCTGATAGGGCTCGGCGAGGAGCTCCTCGGGCGCATGATTCTCGGCGGCCGCATAGCCCCAGAATTCGCGCCGCACGCGCTCGTGCATGCGCTCGGCGAAGGCCTCCACGATCCGGTCGGCGAGCGACTTCACCATGATCGAGCCGTAGTCATCGTTCGCGCGCGCGTAGCGCGCCGAAATCTTCGCCTCCTCGGCCCCCGCCGTGACGACGAAGGCGCCGACATAATCGGCCTTGCCCGAGCTCTCGGGCGCGACGAAATCGGCGAGCGCCAGATTGGGCCTTGCTCCCTGGCGCGGCAACTGCTGGCGCAGCGTGTGGAGCGTCGCGAGTCGCTCCTTGCGCGACTCCCCCGTATAGAGGGCGATGTCGTCGCCGACGGCGTTCGCCGGCCAGAAGCCGATCGCGGCCTTGGGCGTGAACCATCGCTCCGCGACGATGCGGTCGAGCATGGCGCGCGCATCGTCGAAAAGCGCTCTCGCCGCCTCGCCGCGCTCGCGATCGTCAAGGAGCGCCGGAAAGCGCCCCTTGAACTCCCAGGTCGAGAAGAAGGGCGTCCAGTCGATGTAGGGGATGAGCTCCGCGACGTCGTAGCTCGTCGAATCCCCGGACGCCGATAAAGCTCGGCTTCGTGGGCGTGTAGGCGTCCCAGTCGAGCTTCGCCGCATTGGCGCGCGCGGCGGCGATCGTCACCCGGTTCTTTTCCGCTTGCGCCTTGGCGTGGGCCTCGGCGACCCGCTCATATTCGTCGCGCGTCTTGGCCATGTAGTCCGCCGCGCGTCGCTGAGAGCAGCGCCTGCGCGACGCCCACCGCGCGGCTCGCGTCTGTCACATAGACCGCCTGGCCGCGCCGATAATTGGGGCTGATCTTCACCGCGGTATGAACGCGGCTCGTCGTCGCGCCGCCGATGAGGAGCGGCGTATCGAAGCCTTCGCGCTCGAGCTCCGCGGCGACGAAGCACATTTCGTCGAGCGAAGGCGTGATCAGGCCGGAAAGCCCGATCAGATCCACCTTTTCCTTGCGCGCCGTCTCGATGATCTTGCCCACCGGAGTCATCACGCCGAGGTCGATCACCTCGAATTATTGCAGCCGAGCACGACGCCGACGATGTTCTTGCCGATGTCGTGCACGTCGCCCTTGACCGTCGCGAGCAGGATCTTGCCGGCGCTGGAGCGCTGATCCTTGTCCTTCTCCATATAGGGGAGCAAATGGGCGACGGCCTGCTTCATCACGCGGGCGGATTTCACCACCTGCGGCAGAAACATCTTGCCCTGGCCGAAAAGGTCGCCGACGACGTTCATCCCTGCCATCAGCGGCCCCTCGATGACGTCGAGCGGCCTTGTGGAGGCTATGCGCGCTTCCTCGACGTCCGCGTCGATATAGTCGGCGACGCCATTCACCAGCGCATATTCGAGCCGCTTCTCGACCGGAGCCTCGCGCCAGGCCGCGTCCTTCTCCTCTCGCTTTGCGCCGGCGCCCTTGAATTTCTCGGCGAGCGTGACGAGCCGTTCGGTCGAGTCCTTGCGGCGGTTGAGGACCACGTCCTCGCAGGCCTCGCGCAGCTCCGGATCGATCTTCTCATAGACGGCGAGCTGGCCGGCGTTGACGATGCCTAAGTCCATTCCCGCCTGAATGGCGTGGTAGAGGAACACGGAATGCATCGCCTCGCGCACCGGCTCATTGCCGCGGAAAGAGAAGGAGAGGTTCGAGACGCCGCCGGAGACATGGGCGAGCGGCATCGTTTCCTTGATCGCCTTTGTGGCCTCGATGAAGTCGACGCCGTAATTCTCATGCTCCTCGATTCCGGTCGCCACCGCGAAGATGTTGGGATCGAAGATGATGTCTTGGGGCGGAAAACCGACCTCATCGACGAGAATTTTGTAGGCCCGCTTCGTGATCGCGACCTTGCGCTCGAAAGTGTCGGCCTGGCCGTTCTCGTCGAAGGCCATCACGACGACGGCGGCGCCGTAACGCGCGACCTTCTTGGCCTCGTCGCGGAATTTGTCCTCGCCTTCCTTGAGTGAGATCGAGTTCACGACGCCCTTGCCCTGCAGGCATTGGAGCCCGGCCTCGATGACCTCGAACTTGGAGCTGTCGACCATCACCGGCACGCGCGCAATGTCCGGCTCGGCGGCGACGAGATTGAGGAAGTCGACTATCGCCTGCTTGGAGTCGAGCAGGCCCTCATCCATGTTGACGTCGATGACCTGCGCGCCGTTCGCCACCTGATCGCGCGCCACGTCGAGCGCAGCGGCGTATTCTCCCGCAGTGATGAGCTTCCGGAATTTGGCCGAGCCGGTCACATTGGTGCGCTCGCCGACATTGACGAAGGGAATGTCGCTCGTCAGCGTGAAGGGCTCGAGGCCGGAGAGGCGCAGTAGCGGCGGAATTTGCGGGATCTCGCGCGGCGCGACGCCCTGCATAGTCTGGGCGATGGCCGCAATGTGATCGGGCGTCGTGCCGCAGCAGCCGCCCACGACATTGACGAGCCCCGAGCGCGCGAATTCGCCGACGAGCTCGGCCATATATTCCGGGCTTTCGTCATAGAGGCCGAACTCATTGGGAAGGCCGGCGTTGGGAAAAGCGCAGACGCGCGTGTCGGCGGCGCGACCGATCTCGACGATATGCTGACGCATCTCCTTGGCGCCGAGCGCGCAATTGAAGCCGATCGAGAAGGGACGCGCATGCGCGAGCGAATGCCAGAAGGCTCGCGCTGTCTGGCCCGAGAGCGTCCGCCCCGAGAGATCGGTAATCGTGCCCGAGATCATGATCGGAAAGCGCGTCCCGACTTCGTCGAAAGCGTCCTCGATCGCCGCGACGGCGGCCTTGGCGTTCAGCGTGTCGAAAATCGTCTCGACGAGCAGAATGTCGGCGCCACCCTCGATGAGGCCGAGCGCCGCCTGCAGGTAGGCCGCCCGCAGCTCGTCGAAGCTGACGGCGCGAAAGCCGGGATTCGCCACGTCCGGTGAGATCGAGGCTGTGCGGTTCGTCGGCCCGATCGAGCCCGCGACGAAGCGCGGAACGCCCGTCTCGCGCGCGACCTCGTCGCAGGCGCGACGCGCGAGCCGCGCGCCTTCGCGATTGAGCTCGGAGACGATGACCTCGAGGCCATAATCCGCCTGCGCGATCGTCGTCGCCGAGAATGTGTTGGTCTCGATGATGTCGGCGCCGGCGCGCAAATATTGGCGGTGGATGCCGAGAATCGCCTCGGGCTGCGTCAGGATCAGGAGATCATTGTTTCCCCGCAGGTCCTTGTGGTGGTCCTTAAAGCGCTCGCCGCGAAAATCCTGTTCCGTGAACTGGTGGCGCTGGACCATCGTGCCCATCGCACCGTCGAGAATCAGAATGCGCGCGCGCGCGCTCTTCTCGAGGGCTGCGAGAATTGAAGGACCGTGAGCTTTATCGAAAGTCATGCGTCAACCTTTTCGCGGACCGGCCGCACGCCGAGGAGGTGACAAATGCCGAAGACGAGATCGGCGCGATTGTTCGTATAGAAGTGGAACTCTTTGACGCCGTTGCGCACGAGATCCATGACTTGCTCGACCACTGTCGCGGCGGCGACGATCGCATGCGTGTCGTGGTCGTTCTCGAGCCCCTCGAAGCGATCCGCGAGCCAGGCGGGCACGCTCGCGCCGGCCTTTTTGGCGAACCCCGCCACTTGCTTGAAATTGCGCACCGGCATGATGCCGGGCACGATGGGGATCGTGATCCCGCGGGCGCGGGCGCGCTCCAGAAAGCGCAGATAGACCTCGTTTTCGAAGAAGAACTGCGTGATGGCGCGCGTGGCGCCGGCGTCGATCTTTGCCTTCAGCGCATCGATGTCCTGATCGATAGACCGGCTTTCGGGATGGCCTTCGGGATAGGTCGAGACGGAAATCTCGAAATCGGCGATGGCCTTGATGCCGCGCACGAGGTGGCTCGACGACGGATAGCCTCAGCGGATGCGGCATGAAATGCGAGCCGACGCCGCCCGGCGGATCGCCGCGCAGCGCGACGATGTGGCGGACTCCCGCCTCCCAATAGGCGCGGATGATGCGGTCGGTCTCCTCTTGGGTTGAGGCGACGCAGGTCAGATGCGCGGCGGGCTTCATATGCGTCTCATGGGCGATTCGCAGCACCATCGTGTGCGTGCGTTCGCGCGTCGAGCCGCCGGCGCCATAGGTGACGGAGACGAAGTGCGGGTTGAGCGGTTCGAGACGCTTCACGCTCTCCCAAAGCTGCGTCTCCATCTGCGGAGTCTTCGGCGGAAAGAACTCGTAGGAGATGACGAACTCGCCCTTGGGCGAGAGCGGGTGACGCGGTTCGATCGTCATCAGGCGGCCTCGACGGCTCTAGAGGGAACGACGTCTGCGATGACGCGCGGATCGCGCGCGACCCAAAGCGACACGGTCAGCTTGGCGCCCTCACGCGCGTCAGGCTCGAGGTTGCGATGCAGGACCATCTCGAGGCCGGAGCGGCGCACGAGCTCGGAAATCTCCTCATGCGAGAAACCGAGGCGGCGATGCGCGTGGTCATTGCGCAGCGTCTCCTCGTCATGCGGAGCGAAGTCGACAACGACGAGGCGCCCTCCCGGCGAGAGAATCCGCGCCGCTTCCTTGAGCGCGCGCGCCGGATCCTCTAGATAATGCAACACCTGATGCATGATCGCGAGATCGCTGCTGTCTCGAGTCACGGGCAGCGCGTAAAGGTCGCCCTGGCGCAATTGCACATTGCGCGCCCTGACCTCCTCCATGCGTCCGCGCGCGACCGCGAGCATCGCCGAGGACAGATCCACGCCGATCGCCCTTTCGGCGCGCGGCGCCAAAAGTTCCAGCATCCGTCCGGCGCCCGCGCCGAGGTCGACAAGCTGACGAATGCGTCCCTCGCCGACCGCCTCCATGATCGCCGCCTCGACCCGCGCCTCCGAGACATGCAGCGAGCGGATGTCGTCCCACTCGCCGGCGTGCTCGGCGAAATAGCGCTCGGCGCTCTCGGCGCGGGCGGCGCGCGTCTCGGCGAGCCTTACGCCGTCCGCCGCGAGCACCGGGTCCAAGAGATCGACGGAGGCAAGGAGCTTCCGCGCCAAGGCGCCGGCCGGCCCCGCCTGGGCGAGCCGGAAGAAAGCCCAGGCGCCTTCGCGACGGCGCTCGAGGAAGCCCGCCTCGACCAGCAGCTTGAGGTGGCGGGAGACGCGCGGCTGCGACTGGCCGAGGATCGCGACGATCTCGCTCACGGTCAGTTCGCTCTCGGCGAGCAGCAGCAGGAGGCGCAGCCGCGTCTCCTCCGCCGCTGCATTGAGCGCGGCAAGGGCGGGTTCGAGTTCGAGCAGATCGGATTGGTTCACGGCATGCTCCGGATTAAATATAAAGATATCTATATGCGTCGACTGCTAAGAAGGCAAGCCCCGGAAGCGGGGCATGCCATGCGCCGACGACGGAGGGATAGCCCCGCTCCACAGCTAGGCCTGGGGTGCAGCCGCTGGAAGCTATTGCTTTGTCAACATTTTTGGGTTTGAGCCCTTTACGAAGGCGCAATCGATGATTGTTAGCGTCGGGCGCACATCGATAAAGGCGCGCAATGTCCAGCCATTTAAATCGCTATCTTTTCGACGAAAAGGGCGCGACCCAAATCGAATATGCGCTCATTGCCTTGTTTGTCTCAATCGCCGCGGTAACCGTCTTTTATTCGATACGAAACAAAATGCAGAACTGGTATTGGGACGCCGTCAATAATCTGGCGTCTTGACGCTTGGCTCCAGCGCGAGATCGGTCAAGCCGCGCCGAAAATTGCTTCCGGCATCAACGCACCGCCACGCGATTCCTTCCCGAGGCTTTCGCCTTGTAGAGGCTCGCATCCGCGCGCTCGAACAGTTCCTTCGCGCTATCGGACGGAGAGAGCGAGGCGATGCCGATCGACACTGTGACTGCGTCGGAGCCGCCGCTCTCGTTCAGGCTCCATTTCTTGATGCCGAGCAGAGAGCGGATGCGCTCGGCGATATGCACGGCGTCGCCCCTCGAGGCGCCGGGCAGTATGATCGCGAACTCGTCCCCGCCGTAGCGGGCCGCGACATCGCTCCTGCGCACGGAGCCCGCGATCAACGCCCCGACACTCTTGATGATGTCGTCGCCGGCGAGATGGCCGCTCGTATCGTTGATGCGCTTGAAGCAGTCGATATCGATGAGCATCAAGCAGAGCTGCTTCTGCTCTTCTTTCGCTAAAGCAATAGACTTTGGGAGCTGACGGTCGAAATAGCGACGCCCATAAAGCTGTGTCAAAGCGTCCTGATGGCTTTCTTCGCGCACAGCGTCCAAATCGTGAGTCAGGGCGTCGATCCGATTTTTCGATTCCTCAAGACGAATCTGCAGGTTGCAGCTTGCATCGAGCAGAGTTCTGTTTTCATTGATCAAACACTCCACCACCGACATGAGCTCTAGCTGCTCGAGCGGCTTGGCGAGTTGTTCGCGAGTGATGTTGAGATAACTCGAATAATTCCGGCTTTCGCGGATATAGCTCCGCATCATCTCCGATATCAGCTTTATTTCTTGCGATGCGTGCGACGGCGGGGCCGCAAGGGCGCCGGAGGGCGGCTTTGGCGCGGATCGGCGATGGACCCGCAGTAAGAGAAACAGGCAGAGGCCACCTAAAGCCAGCGCGGTTCCGCAAAACAGGGACATCATTTGATGGGTCGTTGGAAGCGGAAAGGAAATCATGTGTCGTCCGCAAAGAAGTAGGCTCTTTCGAACGCGCTCCCTCCAGGAGGCCGCATTTTTCGGGAAGCGCTCGAGGGGACTCTAATTACGGAGGGTTGTCCCGGCCTTGCGCTCGATTCGCAAAATTGCATATTTTCAATAAATTATGTATTTTCTGCTCTCAGCTCGCGCGCCTACGCCACATTGAGCCTCGCAAAGCCCCGTTTCAGCCAAAATTTGACCTGATAGCTCTGTAAATAATCCCTTAAGGAAGCCGGAATGAGACTTATGGAAGGCTTAACCTTTACAAACTACAAACAACAACAAGTAGACGACGAGGGCTGCAATGACTAAATCGAATGACGCCGTCACGACCCATAGGTCAGCTCGCTCCATGACCTTGAGCGCGCTGAGCGGACTGGTCGCGCTGCTGTCCTGCGTCTCGCAAAGCTACGCCTCGAAAGCCGTGGTGGTCGGCGACAGCATCGGCGTCGGCATTTCGATGGCGGGGCACGTTCCGCGTCTGGCGCATAACAGCGTCACGATCCGCAGCGCCGACGCGCTCTCGCAATTGAAGCGCGTGCCGCATGGCTCGGTGGCGATCATCAGCCTGGGCACGAACGACGCCGTGGGCTCGATCAAGGGCGTGGAGAGCGGCATCGACAAGCTGGTCGCCGTGGCGAAGAGCGAGGATCTGCACGTCGTCTGGATCGGACCGCCTTGCGTGCGCAAGGATTGGAACAAGAACGTCCTCAAGCTCGACGAAATCCTCAAGCAGCGCCTCGAGGGCAAGATTTCTTACGTCAGCGCGGCCGACACGGCGCTGTGCGACGGCGGCCTGCGCGCCGGAGACGGCGTGCATTTCAACATGCGCGGCTATGGGATGCTCTGGGCGCGGGCGAGCGAAGCCGCCGGCGTTCCGATCGAGGCCGACAAGTCGGATAAGGCGGACGGGCCGAATTCCAAGGGGAAGAAAAAGCGGGCTCACGCCAAGAAACGCCACGCGCCCGAGAAGGATTTGGACGCCCAGGCCGCGGCCGAGCCGCCGCACCCGGCCCCGGAAGCCCAAGCGGCAGTCGCGGCGAAGTAGGCGCGACGGGACTTTGACAATGATCTCGACCCCTCCCCACACGCGTCGCGGCTTTCTGCGTCGCGGCCTGCAAGTCTCCTTTGGAACCGTCGCAACCCTTCTGATGGCGCCGGGCTTCGCTCAAGACGCCGGGAAAGGCGAAATCCGCATCGCCTGCGTCGGCGACTCGATGATTGACGGCGTTTGGGGCGGCCTTCTCAGGCTCGTTTCCAAAGAGGCCTGCCTGAAGCCGCGTATCAAGCTTGGACGCTACGGCGAAAACGGCACCGGGCTCACCCGCCCCGACCGCTACAGCTGGCCCGAATCGCTCCCCGACATCTTTGCCGAGTTCAAGCCGGACCTTCTCCTCGTGTCGATGGGCCTGAACGATCGTCAGGGCGTCGTGAACCCGAAGACCAACACGCGGGTTGTTTATGGAGCGAAGGAATGGAGCCAAGCCTATGAGACCGAGGTCGCGGCTTTTCTGAACAAGGCCGTCGCCGCGCCCGGAGGGCTCATCTGGCTCGGGATCCCCGTGCTTCGCGACCAGACGGCGCAAGCTGAGTTGACAGAAATTAACCACATTTATGCTCATGCGATCGCGGCGCTCAATAATAATAAGGCCGTCTTTGTCGACGCTTGGCGCCAGGACGGCGCCAAAGGAGATGTTTTTCAAGCCTACGCTCCGGATGCAAGCGGTTCAAAAGTACAAATTCGAAGTCCGGACGGCGTTCATTTCACATCTGCCGGATACGACATGGTCGCCGCCTACTTGTTGCCAAAAATAATTGCTCAACTCAAGGCCAATGGCATTGAGATCGCCTTTCCCTGTCCAAGCTGAGCACCAACACGATGAAGATGAGACTTCCGGCTCCGGCGAAATCCACGATTTTTCTCGGATCGGCGCTCGCCCTCTGCGCAGGGGCCGCGGGGTTCTTGACGCCGCGCGCCGCCGACGGCGCCGTCGCGCCCGCGCTGCAGCTCTTGTCTCGGGCGTCGGCGCAGGACGACGCCGACAATGTCATCTTCGGCTCCGCGGTGCTTCGCGCCTCCCTGCGCGCGGAGGTCGATAGACATTTCGCGGCGGGGGAAAAGTCGTTTGTTCCAGCCTCTCAAAAGCAGTCCGCCGAGTGGGCGAACGAGGTCGCCACTGTCGCCGATGCGCCGGAAGAGGCCTCGGATTTCATGCAGCTTGGCGACGACGCCTCGGGCGCCTTCACCGTCGCGAGCAATGACGTCAAAGCCATCGCCCCGCCCAAGAAGCGCGGCGGTCTGACGATCCTGCAAATCGGCGACAGCCACACCGCCGCCGACTATTTCACCGGCGAGATCCGACGTCTCTTGCAGCGGCGCTTCGGCAATGGCGGTCCGGGCTATCTCGAGATCGGCCGGCCGCATCCCGGCGTGCGCAGCGCGATCGTGAACGTCGCCGTGAGCCCGGGTGGAGCTATTCGGCGCTGCAGAAGTCTGACGATTCGGCTCGCTATCATCTCTCGGGCTTCGACGCGGAAACGAAGCGCGCCGGCGAGACGCTCAAATTCGCGACGGCGGAGCCCGTCGACTACGACAGCATCGAGATCCAGACCCTGTCCGGCCCGGAACACGGCGAGATCGAGGTTTCGGTCAATGATCAGCCGCCGACGCGCTACAGCCTGAAGAGCGATGACGACGGCCGGCAACTCTTCAACATTCCGGCGGGCAAGCCGGGCGTGAAGCTGCAAAAGCTGCAGATCAAGACGGTCAGCGATCGCCGCGTGACGATCTCGGGCGTCGGAATCTTCAATAGGCGCAGCGGCGTCTCCTACAGCAACGTCGGTTTCCCTGGCGCGACGATCGACATCGTCAACAAATATGACGGCGAGATGCTGGAGCAGGAGCTGAAAAGCCTCGCTCCGCAGATCGTCGTGCTCGCCTTCGGCACGAACGAAGGTTTCAACGACAACCTCGATCTCGAGCGCTATCGCGCGCATTATCGCGCGGTCATCCAAAAGATCTCGCGCCGCCTCGCCCGGCTCGCGCATCGTCCTGGTGGGACCGCCGCAGGCCAATCGCGTGCCCGCCGGCTGCCTCAAGCCTGGCGCTTGCGGCGAGAAAACGGCCGAGAAGCCCGCGACGACCGCGCCGGCCGCGGTCGATGCGCAGACCCTCGCCGCCGTCGCCGACAAGCCCGCGCCGAAGACCGACGGCGCGACCACGGATAAGCCCGCCGACAAGCCGCATGGGGCCGAGGCGCCGGCAGCGGATAAGGCCAAAACCGCCGAGGCGCCGGCAGTCGACAAGAACAAGACCGCCGACGCGCACGCCGACAAGAAGAAGCTCGCCAAGGCGCAGGATTGCCCCTTCCCCACTCCGCCGCGCCTCGATCCGGTGCGCGAGGCGCAGAAAGAGCTGGCGAAGCAGGAGCAAGTCGCCTTCTGGGATTGGGCGAGCATCATGCCGCAGGGCTGCGGGCCGCAGAAGTGGGTGTCGGCGAACCCGCGTCTCATGGCGGCCGATCACGTGCACTTCACGCCGGAAGGCTACCGCATCGGCGCGCGCGCTTTCACGGCCTTCCTGATGCCCGTCATCAATCAGCTCAGGTACCGGAAATATGCTCTTTCCAACAATTGATTTCCTCCTTTTCTTCGCCGTCGTATTTCCGATCACATGGTCGCTGAATGATAAAAACACGCTGAAAAAGGCCTTTCTCGTCCTCGTCAGCTACGGCTTCTATGCCTGCTGGAACTGGCGCTTCACGTTTCTTTTGTTCATCTCCTCGACCGGAAACTACCTCGCCTGCCGGCTGCTATCGGCGACGACCTCGCCTCAGCGACGCAGCCTCGTCACCTGGGGCGCCGTGGCGCTCAATCTGCTCGGGCTCGCCTATTTCAAATACTTCGATTTTCTGGCGGCGGAGCTCACGAACCTCGCGGGCTTCCTCGGTCTCGATCTGGAGATCAACGCGTCGGAAGTCCCGCTCCCGGTCGCCATATCCTTTCTGACCTTCCACGGACTCTCTTATGTCTTCGACGTTTCCCGTAAAAAGGTCGAAGCGTCGAAATCGTTTCTCGACGTCGTGCTCTACATGGCGTTCTTCCCGCATCTCGTCGCCGGCCCGATCGTGCGCGCGGCGGATTTCCTGGGCCAATTGTCGAAAAAGTCCGATCCGGACCATATCGACATTGCGGGGAGCTTCGCGCTGATCCTTGGCGGCCTTGTCAAGAAGGTCGTCATCGCCAGCCATATCGCGACGCTGTTCGTGGACCCCGTTTTCGTTAATCCGTCGGACTTCGGTCGCCTGGATTTGATCCTCGCGGCCTATGGCTACGCCATCGTCATCTACTGCGACTTCAGCGCCTACACGGACATCGCCATCGGCGTCGCGAATCTCTTGGGCTATCAGTTCCCCCAGAACTTCAATCAGCCCTATCGGGCGACGAGCCTGCGCGACTTCTGGCGCCGGTGGCATATGAGCCTCTCCTCCTGGCTGCGCGACTATCTCTACATCCCGATGGGGGGCGACCGCGGCGGCCGCTGGGCCACCTATCGCAATCTGATGGTCACCATGCTGCTCGGCGGCCTGTGGCACGGGGCCGGAACTCAGTTCATCATCTGGGGCGGGATTCACGGCTTCTGGCTGGCGCTCGAGCGCTTCCTGAAAGAAACCTTCGGCTTCGACAGCTCGAAAGGCTCGCTCGCCATTCGTCTGCTGGGCTGGTTCGTGACCTTCCACATCGTGTGCGCCGCGTGGATTTTCTTCCGCTGCCCAAGCTCCTCTGCAGCTTTCGAGTATTTCGGCCTGATCCTTCGCGATTCGGGAGGCCCGCTGACGGTGACGCCCTTCGTCATCGCCCTGATGCTACTGGGCTTTGCAACGCAATTGACACGGCCGGAAAGATACGAAAGCTTGATCCGCTGGTATGCGGACGCGTCTCTGGCGATGAAGGTCGCTGTTCCGAGCCTCACAATCCTTTGTGTCGGGGTGTTCGGACCGAAAGGCGTCGCCCCGTTTATCTACTTCCAGTTCTGACGACGCATACCTCGAACGGCGGCCAAAATGACGGACGAAAGCGAGATCTGGCCATCGGGCGCCCGCGTCAGCGCGCCCTCGGAGAGGCTTGCCCCCTTTTCCTTCGTGCGGGCGAGGCTTTCCCGTCCGGTCGAAGTCTTGGTCATCGTCTATGCGACAATGTTCGTCCTGCTCTTGGCCAATCCGAAGGCTTTGGCGAGCTGGATCGGCGATCTCCCGGAGAATGCGGTGACCGAGCTTGCGAAATCCGCCGCCGACGAGGTCGTCGAATTTTCCGCCAAGCTGGGGCTTTCAGCCCCCTATGAAGCGGCTCGCGAGGCCTTTCTCAAATCCGGCTGGATCAAGCGCGATCGGGCGCGTTGACAGGCGCTGCCGGCAAGCCTTCAGCCGCGGAGTTCCCTGACCGGAAAATGGAGCGGTTCGGGAAACCAACCGCTGCGAGCGCAACGATCCATCCCCTCACTGCGAAAGACCGAAGGACATGCGCGCTGCGGCGCAAATCGCTGGAAACGTCATCATTGGGATCGTTTTTCTTGTCTTGGGCGGCGTCGCTCTCGAATTGGCGGCCCGCGTCGCCGAGGCGCCGCGCGGCGCCGATCGCGACCCTCCCCGCCCACTGCCGTCCAAGGAACGGGTCGAAAACTTCGTCAGGAACCTCGTCGTCGCCTTCGACCACAAGCACACCTACGACGAGCTGATGCGCATATTCCCGCTGATGCAGGACCAGTTAAAGTACAGGCCCTGGATTCAGATCGGCAATGCGGATCACAGCAATCCGTTTTCCGTCGTCGAGAACGGAATCCGCAAAAGCGTCGCCGGCTGCGAGGGGACAAATAACAAACCGAGGGTCGTTTGGTTCTTTGGCGGCTCGACGACCTATGGGATCGGCGTCCCCTGGTGGGACACGATACCTTCGAAATTCGTCGAAGAGGCCAAGCAAAGCGGCGTCTGCGTGTCCGCAATAAATTACGGCGTGCCCTATCATTTCTCGCGGCAAGAGGCGGTGTATCTCGCAACGAGGCTCATGAGCGAGCCCGCTCCCGACGCCGTCGTGTTTCTCGACGGGTTGAATGAGTTTTTCCAGCCGGGATCGAGCATCAGGGCAGAGCCTTTCTTTACGCCGACGCTTGACAAGCTTGTTCCCGTCGGGGCTGACCCGAGCCAAGACCCAAGCGCGAGCGGCTCCGCTCCCGGCCTTTGGAGCCGGGCTTTCTCCAGTCTGCACATGCTGAGGCTACTGAGATTGGCTGAGGATGCGGTGCCGCCTGCCCGCGAGTCATACAGCAACAGAAACCCTCCAGCGTCGCTGTCGAGCGACGCAGAGGTCGCGCGGGCTGTCGTGGATCGCTATATCGCAACGCGAGATTTCCTCTCGAAGACCTGCAAGGCTCTTGGCGTCAAATGCTTTCAGTTCCTGCAGCCGGTCGCAGCCATAGACTATCAGCCGCCAGAGTTGGAGGTCGTGACCGAGGAGGCGAGAAAACTGCCCGAACCCGCCGGCAGATTCGTCGCGGGCTATTCGCTCATGCGGGAAGCCTTCCGCTCCGGCGGCGACACGCCTTGTGAGACAGCCGAAAAAGGGCTGTCGTCTATGGACCTGTCTTCGCTGTTCAAGAACTACGAAGGCATTCCTTACGTCGATAATGGCCATTATGCGCCGCGCGCGAACAAACTCATCGCTGGAGAAATCTTCCGCTGCGTCTTTGCGAAGCCCTGAGCCCGCATCGGCGGCTTGACCGCGGTTGACCGGCGCACCACATCGCTCGCAGGCGGCGTAAAAGGTGACGCTGCGTAACCTCGGGGGCCTCAATGCGCATACTCATCCTCGGCGCTGGAGCCGTCGGCGGCTATTTTGGCGGGCGTCTCGTCGAGGCCGGCGCCGACGTAACCTTCTTCGTCCGTCCCGCCCGCGCCGCACGGCTCGCCTCAAACGGCCTGCGCATTAACAGTCCCGCCGGAAATCTCGTCGCAACGGTCAAGACGATCTCGGATCCCAAGGCGCTGGCGCCCTTCGATCTCGTGATCCTGACCTGCAAGGCCTATGACCTCGGCGCGAGCCTGTTTGATGTGGCCGGCGCAATCGGACCGGACACGACGATCCTACCGCTTCTCAACGGGCTTCTGCATGTCGAGATGATCGCAGCGCGCTTTCCGCAGGCGCACGTCTGGGGCGGCGTCGCGCGCATCAGCGCGGCGCTCGAGGACGACGGCGCGATTCGTCACGCCGATGACTTCGCCCGCATCGATTTCGGCGCGCGCGACGGGCGGGCCGACGCGCTCGCGGACGAGCTCGCCGCGCTTTATGCGAAGACGCCAGTCGTCGCGGTCCACAATCCGACCATTCTGCGTGAGATGTGGGACAAGCTGGTGTTTCTGGCGACTCTGGCGGGCATGAACGCGCTCATGCGGGCGACGATCGCCGATATCAAGGCCACGCCCGCGGGCGAGCGACTGATCCGCCAGATGCTTTCCGAATGCATCAGCATCGCGCGCGCGGAAGGCTTCGATTTCGACGCGGACCGAGTCGCGCAACACGGCGACAGTCTGGCGCTGCGCGCCGCCCATATGAAAGCGTCGATGCTTTACGACATCGAGCGCGGCGCTCCGACCGAAGGCGAGCATATTCTGGGCGACCTTTACGCGCGAGCGCGCCGGCATGGCGTCAGCGCATCGCTCCTGGAAGTCGCGCTGACGCATGTGCAGGCCTATGAGGCGCGGCGCGCGAGAGGCGGACTTTAGAAGCTCGGCTCGATTCCGCCGGTCGCTAGGAAATGCTCGAGCCAATGAATGTCGTAAATGCCGTTCTGCACGTCGGTGTTTCGCACGAGCGTGCGAAAGAGCGGCAACGTCGTGTCGACGCCGTCGACGATGAATTCATCGAGCGAGCGGCGCAGCCGCATCAGCGCCTCGGTGCGGTTGCGGCCATGCACAATGAGCTTGCCGATGAGCGAGTTGTAGTTCGCAGGGATCGTGTAGCCCTGATAGACAGCGGAATCCACACGCACGCCAACGCCGCCCGGTGGATGATAATAGGCGATGCGGCCAGGCGAAGGGCGGAACGTCGTATGATGCTCGGCGTTGACGCGGCATTCGATCGCATGGCCAAAGAAGGTGATGTCTTCCTGCTTCAAGGAAAGCGGCGAGCCTGCGGCGACACGGATCTGCTCAGCGACGAGATCGACGCCCGTGACCGATTCCGTCACCGGATGCTCGACCTGGATGCGCGTGTTCATTTCGATGAAGTAGAAGGCGCCGTTCTCGTAGAGAAACTCGATCGTGCCGGCGCCGGAATATTGCAATTCTCGCATGGCGTTCGCGCAGGTCTCGCCGATCTCGCTGCGCTGCGCGTCGTTCAAGGCGGGCGAAGGGCTCTCCTCCCAGACCTTTTGATGGCGGCGCTGCAGCGAGCAGTCGCGTTCGCCGAGATGGATCGCCTCGCCCTTGCCGTCGCCGAAAACTTGAATCTCGATGTGGCGAGGCTTCTGCAGATATTTTTCCAGATAGACCGTGTCGTCGCCGAAAGCCGCTTTTGCCTCCGTGCGCGCGGCGGCGACCGCCTGCACGACTTCCTTGGAGTCATGCGCGACTTTCATGCCGCGCCCGCCGCCACCCGCAGAGGCCTTGACCAGCACCGGATAGCCGATGCGCTCGGCCTCCTGACGCAGCACGGCGCTGTCGCGGCCGATAGCGCCTTCGGATCCGGGCACGCAGGGGATGCCGAGCCGCTTCGCGGTGGCCTTGGCTTCGATCTTGTCGCCCATCAGGCGAATATGCTCGGCCTTGGGGCCGATGAAGGTGATGCCGTGCTCCTCGACGATCTCGGCGAAGCGCGCATTCTCGGAGAGGAAGCCGTATCCCGGATGCACCGCGTCGGCGCCGGTGATTTCGCAGGCGGAAAGGAGTGCTGGAATATTGAGGTAGGAATTGCGCGCCGCCGGCGGACCGATGCAGACGGATTCGTCCGCGAGCTTCACATGCATCGCATCGGCGTCAGCGGTCGAGTGGACGGCGACCGTGGCGATGCCGAGTTCCTTCGCTGCGCGCAAGATGCGCAGGGCGATTTCGCCGCGGTTGGCGATCAGGATCTTGTCGATCATGGCCCGCGCCGCCTATTCGATGACGAGCAAGGGCTGGCCGTATTCCACAGGCTGGCCGTCCTCGACGAGCATGGCGGTCACGACCCCGGCCTTGTGAGCCACGACCTCGTTGAAAGTCTTCATCGCCTCGATCAGCAGCAGCTTGTCGCCGACGGAGACGCGCGAGCCCACCTCGACGAATGCGTTCGCTTCCGGATTGGGCCGCAGATAGGCGGTTCCCACCATAGGCGATTTGACGGCGCCCGGACTTTCGAGAAGACGCCGTTGTTCGTCCACCGCCGCTTCGCGTGCGGGGGCCTGCGGCGCAACGGCGACGGGCGCCGACGCGGGCGTCGCCAGCACCGCCGGCGCGAGCGGCGCGCCGATCGTCGTGAGCTGGCGCGCGGCGCGAATGCGCAGGCCCCCGCGCTCGATCTCGAACTCAGTCAGGTCATGCGTCGCCAGGAGCTCTGCGACGAGACGCAGCAGCGGCTCCTCCGCCGGAGCGGCAGGCGCCGCTTTGGCGGCAATTCTTGCTGAGTTGCGGGGGGTTCGCGCCATGGGGCTTCAGCTCTTTCTCTTGGCGTCGGCTATGAGCGCCTCGAGCGCCAGCAAATAGGACGTCGCGCCAAATCCTGAAATCGTTCCGCGAGCCGCCAAAGCGACGTAGGAGCGATGCCGGAACGCTTCGCGCGCATGCGGATTCGTAAGATGCACCTCGACGACCTCGGCCCTGGCCCCCTTGATCGCGTCGTGAAGCGCGATGGAGGTGTGAATCGAGCGCCCCCGCGTTCAGGATGACCGGAGCGCCCGCCGCGGCGGCTTCCTGAACCCAGGTCACGAGGTCGCCCTCGCAATTCGACTGTTTGAAGACGAGCGCGAGGCCTTCGCTCTCGCAACGGCCCGCAAGCGCGGCGCGAATGTCTTCAAGGGTGTCGCGCCCATAGATTTCGGGTTCGCGCGCGCCAAGCAGATTGAGATTGGGGCCGTTGAGGACGTGTACGGCTTGCATCACCACACCGAAAGCTCCGCGACTCGCGCGGTGGGCTGCTTCTTAGCCTCTTCTTTGGGCAGTGGAAAGGCCGCCGCGCCGCGCCTCTGCGTCAGCACTCGGCCTTGCCGCATTTGCGGATGTTGTCGACCTTGGCCTTCATCTCCGGATAGGACAGGCCGCCGACATAGGCGTCCTGGCCGATGATCCACGACGGCGTTCCGCTGAAATGCAGCTTCTCGGCGAGCGCCTCGACCTCGGCGAGGGTGGCGCGCGTCGCCGGGTTCTTGATGTCCTTTTCAAGCTGATCCGTGTCCACGCCGAGGTCCTTGGCCACGGCCACCGCCTGCGTCTTGCCGATATGGCCGCGCGTTCCGAGCAACTTTTTGTGGAACTCCCAGAACTTCGGTCCCTTGAGCTGCTGGCGGACCGCAGTCGCAACTTCCGCCACCTCGACGGAGTCGGGGCCAAGAATGGCGAAATCCTTCAAGATCACGCGCAGCTTGGGATCGTTCTCGATGAGCTTCGTCACATTGGCCAGCGACTGCTTGCAATAGCCGCAGTTGTAATCGAAGAATTCGACGACCGTGACGTCCCCGTCCGGATTTCCGACCACGGCTTGATTGGGCGAGCGGAAGAGCTTCGCCGCCTCGCTGGACACGGTCTTCTCGCGGTCGGCGGTCTCCGCCGCCTTCTCCCGCCGGTCCAACTCCTCGACGGAATCCTTGATGACCTCGGGATGGCTGATGAGATAATCGTGGATGAACTTGCCGAACTGCTCTTTTTGCTCGTTCGTGAACTCGCCGGCGGCGAGAGCCGGGATAGAGAAAACGAGCGCAGCGGCGAGGGCGAGTCCGCCCAACCATTTCGATAGCATAATATCTCCTTTGACGGCGCGACGAGTCGCCCGTGACGGTTGTTTTGCGCCTAACGTTACGGTTGTGAACGCACGCCGTCGTTCATCGTGAAGGTTCCCAGCGCCTGATTGAAGTTCACGGCTCCGAGCGTGCGCAGCTGGAGGCTGACCATCACCGTCTGATTGCGCGCCGGCAGGCCGGTGTTCAGCTGCTGCTGATAGTTGGACGTGTAGTTGACGAGGAAGGTCGTACATTCGTCTTGATACCCACCGCCGACGCCCAAAGCGGCCACCGAAAACACTGGCGCCGTGCCCTGCAGATTGACGCCTGTGTACACTGTGGTGAGCGTGGGATAGGGAGTGAGATTGTTATAGAGGTAACGGCTCATGTCGAAGGTGACGGTGCCCCTGACGAAGTAATTTTTCGTCAAATCATATTTGGCGTCCAAGCCCAGTCCCTGACGGCGCTTGTCGAAGCCGATCAACGGCTGCGCCTCGTAATTGGCGTAATGCGCCTCGAAGGTCAGCGGATCGAGCTTCAAGGAGGCGAAGCCGTCCACGCGACGGGCCGACAAGTCCGAAGGATCGAAGCGCGCCTTGGCGATGAAGGTGACAGGACTGATCGGCGAAACGGTCAGGCGCCCGACGATGTCCGAGACGCGATTGTCCAGGCCGGAAGAGAGGCCGACATTGGCGGCGTCGGGCGTTGCGTAGGGGTTCTGTCCGGCGACCTGCGCCGATTGTCCGACCAGCGCGTTGACATAGGCGCCGTTATTGAGCGTGAAGGTCCCTTGGCCGCCGTAATTGACGCGCGTGCCGGTCTCAAAGCGGTCGTAACCGGAGAATTTGTTCCACTCGAACAGATTGGAATCGTCGAAGACGAGACTTTGCGCGTCCATATTGACGAGAGAGGGGATCGACGACTGGTTGGGCCGGGCGACGATCTGCGCGATGGGCTCGACGACGAGGGCGCCGAACCCGCTGCGCGCGACGAGCGGGTAGCGCCACTCGAGGCCGCCTCCGGGGGTCGCCTGGCCGCGGAAGGCGTTGTCGGCCCCGTTCACGAAGAGACCCTGCGCTGCGTTGGGGATGGGCTGCAGCAAATTGTTGTACACCGCCGCGGTGTCTGTCGTGTTGTAGTCGAGATAGGAGCCGGCGAAGCGCGCGAAGGCGAAGGGCGTCCAGACGCCGCCGACGGGATCGATCAACCGGCGCTTCCACGACGCCTCGACCGTGCCCGAGTCATAGCTGCCGCCGATGCCACGCAGCAGACAGTTGCTCAGAGAGGGATTGGCGACCGGGGAGTAGATCTGGCAGACCGTGTAAAGGCCGCTGAACTTGTCAAGCGTGCGCGGCTGAATCAACTCATAATCCGCAATTTGCGCCGACGTGCTCGTGAAGTTGGAGTCGAGGGTGAGCTGTCCGCCTACTCCGTAGGTCTTGTTGGGATCGATGTCGAAGGCGCGGTTATAATCGGTGATCGGGTGGGCGGTCGGCAGCTGCGCCTGTAGGTCGTTGGGCGCGAGCCCCTGAAAGTAATAGCCCCGAATGTCGAAATAGCTCCGGTCGCCCTGGCCGGTCAGATAGACGGTCGACGAACGCTCTCTAAAGAAAAAGTTTCCATAGAGCGGGTTTTGCTGCCTGTAGTCTTGCAGGAAGTAGCGATCCGAAAGCGCCGTCACGTCCCATCCGAACTTCCAGAAGTCGTTGGGATGGAACTCGCCCTGGCTCTCCACCGCGCCGCGGTATTTGAGGTTCGAGGCGCCATAGGGCGGCGTGGGGAAGGCGCCGCGATCGTTCGGTTTCGTCCCCTCCGCCACGATGACGAAGGCCCCCGTCTCGAAACGCTGCCTGTATTCTCCCCGCAGGAGCGGGCCCTGCTTGGTGAAATAGGTCGGCGTGAGGGTCAAATCCTTGTCGGGCGAGATCGCCCAGTAGATCGGCACGCCAAAACCGTATCCTACGTAGCTCCCGTAAGTTTCAGTCGGCATCAGCAGGCCGCTCTTACGCTTCACGGTCGGATCGGGCGACGACCAGTAAGGCATGTAGGCGACGGGGATGTTGAGAAACTCGAGGGTCGCATCCTCGTAGTAGACCATCTTCTCGACGCCGTCGTGTATGATCCGCTTGGCGTGGATCTGCCAGAGCCGCGGCTTGGAGGGATCGTCCTTACAGGCGTCGCAAGCCGTGTAGGTCCCGTATTCGAGGATGGTCTCCTGGCTGTTCGCATCGCCGCGCCGTTCGGCGTAGGGCGCGCCGAAATGCGTGTTGTTGGCGGTGTCCGCCTGCAGGCTCTGGATGAAGCCGTTCTTGAAGTCGTCTGTGAGGTCGAAGCTTCCGGCGTGCTCCACCGCGCCGTCCGGCTCCGTCAGGCGGGCGTTGCCCTCAGCTCGGATGCGGCCCGTGCCGCGATCGTAGGTGACGCGATCGGCCTCGAGCAGACGACCCTTGTAATAAATCTCAACGTTCCCCCGGGCGGAGACCGTGTTCTTGGTCTCGTCATAAACGAGTTCGCGGGCCTCGACGACCATACGGGGTTCGGGAGCCGCGGTTTCGCCGCGCGCCGTGACGGGGATGAGGAAAGACGAGCCGAGAAGGATCAAGGAGAGCAGGCGCGCAAAAACGCCGCCCGAGCCGCGGGTGGGCCCCGGTTTGCACCCAGCCTGCGCCGGGTTCCGCGAGTAGGCGCGCGGATAGGCCATCACCCGTCTTCCGAGTGAAGAAGCGACAATGTGCCCAACATGCTTCCCACCAACGCCGGCGACCACGCGGCCAGCGAGGGGCTTATCGTCCCCGCGCCGCCCAGATCGGAAAACACTTCCGTCAGGATATAAAGCACGAACCCAGCCGCAACGCCACCCGCGAGGGTCCTCGCGATCCCACCGAATTCGAAAAAATCTTAATGAAAATGAAGCGGCTATCAAAACCATGGCGACGAGGAGCAGAGGTCGGGCTAGCAGGCGCTGGAACTGCAGCATATAGCCGCGGGCGTCGAGGCCGGCGGCGAGCGTGCTTTCGGTCAGCGCCGGCAAGCCCCAGAACGGCACGCCCTGCGGCGGCGCGCTCGTCTTAGCAAGCTCTTCAGGGCTCAAATCCGTGGCCAGAAGATAGTTTTCGTAAGCGGCAGTGGCTTCGCCCGGCGCGGTGACGCGCGCGCCCGTCAGCAGCCAAGCGCCCGGCTGCAGCTCGCCATGGACGGCCTCGATACGCTCGAGAAAGGAGCCGTCAGGCGCGTAGACATCGACGCTGACGGTGTCGAGCTCGGTCAGGCCCGTGGTGGCGTTCATGGCGTGGATGATCGCCAACCCGTCGACGCTGTGCTCGCGCAACCACACGCTATGATCCAGGCGGGTGCTGCCCGCCACCCCGAAAAGCTGAAACTCCAGCTGATCGGACCGCTGTTTTAGCGTCGCGGAAAGCGGGTTGTATATCGCGACCGAAACGACGCCGAGCAGGAAAGCGACCATCACCGGCGGGGCGAGAAACTGCCAAACCGAGACGCCGGCCGCCCGAGCGACGACGAGCTCCAGCTTGCGGGTGAGGTCGACGAAGGTCGCCATCGCCCCGAAAAGCACGGCGAAGGGCAGGATCGACTCGGCCGCATGGGGCGCCCGCATGATCGACATCAAGGCGACCATGCCGCTTCCGACGTCGGGATTGTCGCGGGTGCGGCGCAAAAGTTCGACGAAGCCGATCACGAACATCAGGCAGAAGATTGTCAGGAAGATCGCCAGGATGGTTTTGAGGAAACGCTTGGCGAGATAGACGGAGAGTGTCGCGCCGATCATGGCCGCCCTGCCCGCGCCGCTTCCGCGGTGTGCATTGGGGATGCGGCGAAACTCATCGACATCGAGCGACCCGTTGCGCGGACTTGGAACCTTCGCCGGAACGTCTCTCGGCGCGGCGCGTCCGGGGGACCGCCGTGCGCCCCCGCGCGCGGTTCGGGAGCTTGGCGCGCCCAATAAAGAAGCATTGCGGCGTTTTCGCGGGAAGCGCCTCGGCGCCGAATTGACCGCGCGCTTCCTAAGCGACAATAGTGGGAAACCTACCCTTTTCAGCCGCCTTGCAACCCGTTTGGCGATGCGGCGAAGCCACGCGAGACCCCCATGTCAACTGATGTCAAGCTCGAGCTCATTTCCCTCGACGATGCGAAAGCCCGGATCGCCGCGCCGGAGGAGCCGGAGCAGCCGCGCGCCTTGGTCGCCTTTGCGGGGGCGGATCTCTCCCTGGGCGAAGTCGCCACAGCCGTGCTTGCGGAGGCGCAGCCGCAGATCCAGCGGGCCGCAGCAGCCGCGAAATTTACCGGCAAAAGCGGCACGATGCTGGAAATCCTGGCCCCGGCGGGCCTTCCCGGCGCGTCGCGCCTGATTCTCGTCGGCGTGGGTCCCGCCGCGGCCGCGGAGGGCGAGAAGCCCAAGGTTTTCGACGACTTTCTGGCGCTCGGCGGCCAGACCGCCGGCAAGCTCGGCGCGGGCGCCCGCGCGGTGGCGCTGCTCGATTTTCCGCAGGCGCCTGCGCATCCCCTTGACGCCGCGCAGGATCTAGCGCTCGGCGCGCTGCTACGCGCCTATAAGTTCGAGCGTTACAAGACGAAGAAAAAAAAGGACGCTTCCGAGCGCGAGGGGGCGATCGAGCTCGCGCTCGCGGTCGCCGACAAGACCGCGGCGGAGCCCCTCGTGCTCGAAGCCGAAGGCCTTGCGGAATCTGTGACGCTGGCGCGCTCGCTCGTCAATGAGCCGGCCAATGTGCTGACGACGACCGAATTCGCCCGGCGCGCGACGGGGCTCGCCGAATTCGGCGTTGAGGTCGAGGTGCTCGACCAGCAGGCCATGGCCGGGCTCGGCATGGACGCTCTGCTCGGGGTCGGACAGGGGTCGCGGCAGGACAGCCTCCTCGTCGTCATGCGGTGGAACGGCGGCGCCGCCGGCGCGCCGCCGCTCGTGTTCATCGGCAAGGGCGTCGTCTTCGACAGCGGGGGCATCTCGATCAAGCCCGCCGCCTCGATGGAGGACATGAAGGGCGACATGGCGGGCGCCGCAGCGGTGACCGGTCTGATGCGCGCGCTCGCCTCGCGCAAGGCCAAGGTCAACGCCGTCGGCGTGCTCGGGCTCGTCGAGAACATGCCTGACGGCGCGGCGCAGCGCCCCGGCGACATCGTCAAATCCGCCTCCGGTCAGACGATCGAGATCATCAACACCGACGCCGAAGGTCGGCTCGTGCTCGCAGACGCGCTCTGGTACGCGAAGGAAAAGCTGAACCCGGCCTTCATGATCGATCTCGCGACGCTCACCGGCGCGATTCTCGTCGCGCTGGGGCAGGAATATGCGGGACTGTTCTCCAATGACGACGCACTCTCCGAAAAGCTGCTCAAGGCTGGCGAAGCGACGGGCGAGAAGCTGTGGCGGATGCCGATGGGACCCGCCTTCGACAAGCTCATCGATTCGCGCTTCGCCGACATGAAGAACACGGGCGGGCGCCACGCCGGCTCGATCACCGCGGCACAGTTCCTGGCGCGCTTCGTCGACAAGACTCCCTGGGCGCATCTCGACATCGCCGGCACCGGCATGGGCTCGCCCGCCGGAGACATCAGTCAGAGCTGGGCTTCGGGCTTCGGCGTGCGCCTGCTCGACCGGCTGGTGCGGGATAATTACGAGAGCTGAGCTCCAAAGGGAGATCGAAAGCGTTTCGCGCATCGAAGCGCCTTTGCGCCACAACCCGTCTGGCGTCGAATACGGTTGAGCGATATGTCGAATACGGTTGAGCGATATAATGTAACCATCTCAGTTAGCGGTCCATGACGACATCAAGCAAAGAATTCAGGGATGACGGCTCGGCTCAGAACCGCCCCGGCCGGTAGGGCGAAGGATCCGTAAAGGGCTCCTCGCCCGTGATCAGCTCCGCAATGAGGCGCCCGCAGACGGGCCCGAGCGTGAAACCGTGATGCTGGTGACCGAAATCGAACCATAGCCGCTCGTGATTCGGCGCTCGGCCCACGATCGGCAGCATGTCCGGCAGGCAGGGGCGGCATCCCATCCAGGGCTTCGCGTCGAGGCGCTCGCCGAGCGGCAGGAGCTTGCGGGCGTCCGGCTCGGTCAGCTCGATTTGCACCGGAGTCGGCTCCGCGTCGCGGCGCGCGAATTCGACGCCCGTCGTGAGCCGCACCCCGCGCGTCATCGGCGCAAGCACATAGCCCACATCCGAGTCGAGCACGGGGTGGGTGAGCGTCGCCCCGTCGCGCAGCGCGTAATGCATGTGATAGCCGCGTTTGACGGCGAGCGGAAAATCGTAGCCGAATTCGGTGTAGACGAGGTCGGACCAGGGTCCGAGCGAGACGAGAAGATCGCGCGCGTGCACGGGCCCGTCATGCGTCGAAAGGCTCCAAAGGCCGTCCTCGCCTTCCTGCAGGCTGCGCGCATCGCCGTGCAGGAAACGTCCGCCCCGCTTGACGAAGAGATCGGCGTAGCCCTGGACGACGCGGCTCGGCTCGTCGACCGAGGCCGTATCGCGATAATGCACGGCGCCGACCGCGCCGGCGAGATGCGGCTCGAGCCGGGCGAGCCCGTTCTCATCGAGAATGTCGATCTTCAGCCCGAATTCCCGGAGCTTCTCCGCCTCGGCGACAGCCTCCGCCAGCGTCTCCTCGCTGCGGTAGATTTTTATCCAGCCGGTCTTGCGCAGCTGCCCCAGAACCTCCGCCGGCCCCATAAGCGCCTCGTGCTCGGTGAGGCAGCGCTCGATCAAGGCGCGCTGCGCCACGCTGATTTTCTCGAGGCGCTCCGGCGCGCTCTCCTCGTAGTAGCGATAAAGCCAGGGCGCCATTCCGGGCAGCGCGCTCGCGTGATAATGCGCTTCGGGGAGCAGGTTTAGCGCGTAACGCGCCAGCTTGTTGAGCTGCCGCGGGAAGACGCGAGGATAGATCGAAGAGCGCTCGATCAGTCCCGCATTGCCGAAGCTCGTCTCGAGCCCCGCCGCGCCATGGCGATCGACCAGCACGACCTCGCGTCCGCGCGCCTGCAAGTGCAAGGCCGCCGAGACGCCGACCATGCCGGCGCCGAGAACGACGACATCCGCCTTGAGCATCCGTCCCTCCGCGCTGAACCTTCTTAGCATAAGGCGGCTTGCCGCGGGCGCCTTTCGTCGAAGACGCGCCGAGCGCCACGGCGAAGCCTGCAATTTCTTAGCCAGGGAAAGCGCGGTCGGCCCGGAGCGAGCTTTTCTCGCATTGGCGCGGGTCGCCCGTTTGACAAATGACCGAAGCCGCGTCTACCAGAGCGCGCGCGCCGCTGCGGGCGTATTGGACCATGTCCGCCCCGTCGCAAATCCCCCTCGAATGGCCCTCCTTTCGCGGGAAGAAACGAGGTCCGAAGGCCACTCCCCTTGCGGGAGCGCGCCGGGTCAGGCGAGGGCGGCGCGCCGGATAGAAGCCCGCTCTATCGGAGTTGAGCGATGAAGATTTTGGTGCCCGTCAAGCGGGTCGTCGATTACAACGTCAAGATAAGGGTCAAGCCCGACGGCTCGGGCGTCGATCTCGCCAATGTCAAAATGTCGATGAATCCCTTCGACGAGATCGCCGTCGAGGAGGCGCTGCGCCTCAAGGAGGCCGGCAAGGCGACCGAGGTCGTCGTGGTCTCCATCGGACCGGCCAAGGCGGACGAAACCCTGCGCACCGGCCTCGCCATGGGCGCCGACCGCGGCATATTGGTCAAGACCGACGAGACCGTCGAGCCGCTCGCGGTGGCGAAGATCCTCGCCAAAATCGCCGCCGAAGAAAAGCCCGGCCTCGTCATCCTGGGAAAGCAGGCGATCGACGACGACAGCAATCAAACCGGCCAGATGCTCGCCGCGCTCCTGGGATGGGGCCAGGGAACCTTCGCCTCCAAGGTCGAAATTTCGGGCGAGAGCGTCTCGGTGACGCGCGAGATCGACGGCGGCCTGCAAACCGTCTCTCTCAAGCTTCCCGCCGTCGTGACGACGGATCTGCGGCTGAACGAGCCCCGCTATGCGAGCCTGCCCAACATCATCAAGGCCAAGAAGAAGGAAGTCGCCGTGAAAACGCCGGCGGATTACGGCGTGGACATCGCGCCGCGCCTCGAGGTTCTCTCCACCGCCGAGCCGCCGAAGCGCAAGGCGGGCGTCAAGGTCGGCTCCGTTGCGGAGCTGGTTTCGAAGCTCAAGGAAGCGGGAGTTATCTAAGCCATGACGATCCTCCTCCTCGCCGAGACTGCGGGCGGCGCGCTCGCGCCCGCGACAGCCAAGGCGCTCGCCGCCGCCAAGGAGATCGGCGGCGCCGTCCATGTGCTCGTCGCCGGCCCCGGTCTCGAGATCGCTGCGGCGGAAGCCTCGAAGCTTTCGGGCGTCGAGAAAGTTCTGCTCGCCGACGCCCCGCAATACGACAAGGTTCTCGCCGAGCCCATCGCCGCGCTCATCGTCTCGCTCGCGCCGGGCTATGACGTGATCCTCGCGCCCTCGACCAGCGGCACGAAGAACGTGCTGCCGCGCGTCGCGGCGCTGCTCGACGTTGCGCAAGTCTCCGACATCGTTAAGGTTGTCTCCGCCGACACCTTCGAGCGGCCGATCTACGCCGGGAACGCCGTTCAGACCGTGCGCTCCCGGGACGCCAAGAAAGTGATCACGGTGCGCACCACCGCTTTCGCGGCGGCCCCTGAGGGCGGCTCCGCCCCGGTCGAGAAAATCGCGGCCGCCGCCGATCCCGGTCTCTCCGCGTTTCAGAGCGAGGCGCTCGCCAAGTCAGAACGCCCCGAGCTCACCGCCGCCAAGATCATCGTTTCGGGAGGCCGCGGGCTCGGCAGCGCCGAGAATTTTGGCAAGATCATCGAGCCTGTGGCGAACCGGCTCAACGCCGCGATCGGCGCCTCGCGCGCCGCGGTCGACGCGGGCTATGCGCCCAACGATCTGCAGGTCGGCCAGACGGGCAAGGCGGTCGCGCCGGAGCTCTACGTGGCGGTGGGCATTTCCGGGGCGATCCAGCATCTCGCTGGCATGAAGGACAGCAAGGTCATCGTCGCGATCAACAAGGACGAGGAAGCGCCGATCTTCCAGGTCGCCGATTTCGGCCTCGTCGCCGATCTCTTCAACGCGCTGCCCGAATTGGACGCCGAGCTCGCAAAGCGCGGACGCTAAGAGAGCCAGCGCGGCGAACACGATGCGGAGGCGAACCTCGCCCCCGCATCGCCCGCCCCTGCAAGGGGCCAGCTTTCATAATGCTTTTTTTCAAGAAGAACGGTTTTCACCCGAACCAAAGCCGCGCTATATTGCAGTGCATAAATCTTGGCAGCCCGCTCCGGGAGCGACGCAAACATGGGTCTCGAAATTCGCAAGATCGGCGTGATCGGCGCAGGCCAGATGGGCAAGGGGATCGCCCAGGTCTGCGCGCTGTCGGGTTTTGACGTCGCCTTGAACGACATCGGCGACGAGCGCATCGCCGCCGGGCTCAAGGATATTGCGTCGCAGCTGCGAAAGTCGGTCGACCGCGGCGCCATCGACGCGGCGGCGGCCGAGAAGGCGGTCGGGCGGATCGTCGGCGCCCCGACTGCGACGCACTTCGGCGATGTCGACGTGCTGATCGAGGCAGCCTCCGAGAACGAGGACATTAAGCGAAAGATACTCGCCGAGTTCACGCCCTTCCTCAAAGAGGACGCGATCGTCGGCTCCAACACTTCCTCGATCTCGATCACCCGGCTCGCCGCCGTCTCCGGGCGGCCGGAGCGCTTCATCGGCATTCACTTCATGAATCCCGTGCCGAAGATGCAGCTCGTCGAGGTCATCCGCGGAATCGCAACGGACGACCGGACCTTCGAGGAAACGAAGGAATTTATCCTCAAGCTCGGCAAGACGATCACCGTCGCCGAGGATTTCCCCGCCTTCATCGTCAATCGCATCCTGCTGCCGATGATCAACGAGGCGATCTACACGCTTTATGAAGGCGTTGGATCGGTCGAGGCGATCGACACCGCGATGCGGCTCGGCGCCGAATCATCCGATGGGGCCGCTGCAGCTCGCCGATTTCATCGGTCTCGACGTGTGTCTTTCGGTCATGCAGGTGCTGCATGACGGCTTGGCCGACTCCAAATACCGGCCCTGCCCGCTGCTCGTGAAATATGTCGAGGCCGGGTGGCTCGGCCGCAAGACGCAGCGCGGCTTCTACGACTACCGCAGCGGCACGCCCGTCGCCACGCGATGAATTCATCCTTTGCTAAGGGGTCAGCCCTAGCGTCCGCGTTTCCTGCGCGGCGCTTAAGGGTTCTTAGTGCTCGACGTGCTCCTCACCTGCGCCACGGCGCTTTTTCTGAGCCATTTCTGGTCTCAGTGGCGCTATCGATTCTTCGACTATTTCTGTGCCGTCGCGGCGATCGCCGGCGCTTTCGTTCTCCCCGCTCTTGCGGAGCGGATGACGCCGGCGCTCGCCGATCTCGGGATATTGGCCTTTGACGCGGGCGGCGCGCCGGGGCTAGCGCGCTATCGCTTCACCTTCGCCAAAAGCTCCGGCCGGCGCGCGCGCGTGAGCTCCAGCGACTTCTCATGGCGCCAGCGCGCCACTGCGCCGTGATCGCCGCTCAGCAGCACGGTTGGAATCTCCTCTCCCTCGAGAAGCCGCGGACGCGTGTAATGGGGGTATTCGAGCAGGCCGTTCTCGAAGCTCTCCTCTTCGCTCGAGGCCTCCTCGCCCATCACGCCCGGAAGTAGACGCACGCAGGAGTTGATGAGCGCCATGGCGGCGATCTCGCCCCCTGAGAGGATGTAGTCCCCGATGGATATCTCCTCGAGACCCCGCAGGCCGACGACGCGCTCGTCGACGCCCTCGAAACGCGCGCAGAGGATCAAGGCGCCCGGCCCTTTCGCCAGCGCCCGCACGCGCGCCTGCGTGAGCGGCGCCCCGCGTGGGCTCATGAGCAGGCGCGGACGCGCATCGTCTTCGGCTATGGCGGCGTCGAGCGCGGCGCAAAGCACATCGGCGCGCATGACCATGCCCGGGCCGCCGCCAGCCGGCGTGTCGTCGACGGCGCGATGACGTCCGATGCCATTCTCGCGAATCTGCCTTGTCGCCAAGCCCCAGAACTCCGCGCGACAACGCGTCGCCGGCGAGCGACAGGCCCAAAGGACCGGGGAACATTTCGGGAAACAGCGTGAGGATCGTCGCGCGCCACATGCGCCATTCTCGCATGGCGGCGGCGCAGGGGAAATGGGCCGGTGGCCCCTTAGAGTTCGGGGACCTCGCGCATTCTTGCTGGAGTGTGTAACTTCCCTCCCAATACGCGCGCCGCGCCCGCGGTCGCGATCAAGCAAAAAAGGCGAAGGGGAAGACCATGGGAAGGCTTGGCGCATTCATCAAATTTCTGGCGATCGTCTCGGAGGCGATCTTTCTGCAATTCATTCACGTCGTCGGACTTCTGGGCTTTGTCGCCGCGGCGGCGCTCGGCTGGTACCGGAAGCCCTCATGGTGGGTGCCGATCCTCGCGGTCGCGCTCGGCGTCGCATCGGATAAGTTCTTCAGCAGCGACGTGGCGGGCCTTCTCGAAAAGGCGCACAAGGCCGAAGAGCGCGGCGGCTTCATGATCGTCGTCTATTTCGTGATCTGCGCGGTGGGCTATGTCGCCGGCGCCTATGGGCGCGTCCATTTCTTCAACGATGCGCAGGCGCTGCCGGAAGCGAAGCCCGTCTCGAAGCTACGCAGAAGGAAGTGATCGCGTCCGCGCCCGCAGCCCGAGCGATCCGTAAGCGCGGGCGGCGGGCGCGGAAGCTCGCCTCAAAGCCCCTCGAACAGCGCCGTGGACAAATAGCGCTCCGCGAAGGAGGGGATGATCACCACGATGTTCTTGCCGGCCGCCTCGGGCCGTCCGGCGATCTCGAGAGCCGCGGCGACGGCCGCGCCGGAGGAGATTCCGCCGGGCACGCCTTCGAGGCGGGCGAGTTGCCGCGCGGTCTCGAAGGCGGTCTGGTTGCCGATCGTGACAATCTCGTCGATGACGCCGCGGTCGAGGATCGGCGGCACGAAGCCCGCGCCAATTCCCTGAATCTTATGCGGTCCCGGCGGACGTCCCGAGAGCACCGCCGAGTCTTCGGGCTCCACCGCGACGACGCGCAAATCCGGCTTACGGGATTTGAGCGCCTGGCCGACGCCGGTGATCGTGCCGCCCGTGCCGACGCCGGAGACGAAACAGTCGACCGCGCCCGCCGTGTCATTCCAGATTTCCTCGGCCGTGGTGAGCCGATGGATTTCGGGATTGGCCGGATTCTCGAACTGCTGCGGGATGATCGATCCGGGATTCTCCGCGGCGAGCTCGCCGGCCTTGGCGACGGCGCCCTTCATGCCGAGCGCGGCCGGCGTCAGCACGAGTTCCGCGCCGAGCAGCGCCAGCATCTTGCGACGCTCGATCGACATCAACTCCGGCATGACCAGTATGAGACGGTAGCCGCGCGCCGCCGCGACGAAGGCGAGCGCAATGCCTGTGTTCCCCGAGGTGGGCTCGATCAGAACGGTCTTCCCAGGCGTGATGCGGCCGCTGTTCTCGAGCGCTTCGATCATCGCGACGCCGATGCGATCCTTGACGCTGGAGATCGGATTGAAGAACTCGAGCTTGGCGAGAATATTGGCCTTCACGCCCTTTTCGGCCGCGATCCGGTCGAGTCGCACGATCGGCGTGTCGCCGATGGTCTGCGTGATGGAATCGTAAATTCGGCCGCGCCCTGGCTTGGCTGGCGGCGCAAATTGAGGAAGCTTCGACATCGAGTTGCTCTCCTTGAATCGCGGTGGCCTCCCGGGTCGAGCGCGCGAGGCGGGCGCGAACCCCTTGGTCTGTAGGCCGTAGACAAGGCTTGCTCAATTTTCCCCACGCCGTCAAATGGAGCGGCGCCTTACCTTTAAGCAGCGGAATTCGATGAGTCCCAACAGCATCGCTTTCGAGACGCGCTTTCCGCGCGATCACGGGCCGCAGCCAGTCGAGGTCTCGCAGCTGACCCGGCGGCTCGTCGCGCCGAACAGCGGCCCTTTCACCTATACCGGAACCTGCGCCTATCTCGTAGGCTCGGGCGATGTGGCGATCATCGATCCGGGTCCAAAGAGCGAGGCGCATGTCGAGGCGCTGCTCGGCGCGATCGCGGGGGAAAGGCTCGCCGCGATTCTCGTCACCCATACGCATCTGGACCATGCTCCGGCCGCCGCCCTTTTGCGCGCGCGCACTGGCGCGCCCGTCGTCGGATGCGCGCCGCATCGACCGCCCGAGGTCCGAAAGATGGACGGGCCCGCGCTCGACGCTTCGCATGACGCCGCTTATGCGCCAGATCGCATCCTCGAGGACGGCGAGACGCTAGCTATTGGCGGCGCGACGCTGCAGGCTGTCGCGACCCCGGGCCATACGGCCAACCACCTCTGCTACGCGCTCAAGGAAGAGAAAACTCTCTTCACCGGAGACCATGTGATGGCCTGGGCGACGACCGTTGTCGCGCCGCCCGACGGATCCATGCGCGCCTATCTGGAATCGATCGAGAAGCTTCTGGCGCGCGACGACCGCCTGTACTGGCCCGCGCATGGGGGGCCGGTCGCAGACCCCGCCTCCTTCCTGCGCGCGTTGCTGCTCCACCGCCGCAGCCGCGAGGCCGCGATCCTGCAGCGCCTCGCGGCGGGCGACGCGACGATCCCGGCGATGGTCGAGAAGATTTATGCGAGCGTCGACAAAAGGCTGCATCCCGCGGCGGCGATGGTCGTGCTCGCGCATCTCGAAAATCTCGTGGAGCGCGGCGAGGTCGCCGCCCCCGAGGGGCTCGGTCTGTTCAAGCGCTACGAGAAAAGGTGACTATCGCTTCGTCGACGCATCGGATTTCGCCGTCATGATCAGCACGTCGTTCTTGTGCACGCGATTGAGCTGGGAGCGCGCCGTCTCGTCGAGGATATCGGCGTCGACGGTTTCCCCGCGAATGAGCGAGACGCGCCGTTCCCACTGCAGGCGCTGCATCTTCAAAAAGTTGCGCTCGTAGCGCAGCTTGTCGAGTTGCTGCTGATATTCCTCGCCCGCCTTCAGACCGCGGTTGCCGTTCAGGCCCTGCCAAACGAAGTAGCAGGACAAAAGCGCGGCAAGCCCATGCAGCCCGAAAGGCAGGGCGAAATTACGCGCGAAGGCGGCCAGGCGATACATGCCGCAGAGCCTAATGGCGGCATGGTGTAAGGCGAGTTAACGAGCGCCTTCGAAGAATCCAGAGTCGAGCGCTCAGTCACAAGGCGGAGCTACCGCCGCCCCCCGCGCGCGACGCGCTCGATTTCGGCGCGCACCAGCCGCTCCACCAACTTCGGAAGATTGTCGTCGAGCCAAGCCTTGAGCATGGGCCGCAGCATCTCGCGGGCGTATTCATGCAGCAGGCCCGAATCATTGAGCACTCGGCTGGCGGCGAGTGACTGAAATTGCGCGGTGATCGAAGCCTCGGCGTCGGCGGAGACTAGCGCCGAAACGCCGCGCGCCGGCGTTTCCGCCTCGCTGAAGCCGTCAGCCTCCTGCGGCATTTGCGCGACGAAAACCTCGTTCTGCTCCATCAACTCTTCCGCTGGAAAAGGCTCATCCCTCGTAGCAATCTGCGGCCCGGCGTCGCGACCGCACGGCGCTTCGCCGATCAGCCCTTCGTCGCCCTCGATCTGCGCAGCCGATGAGTCAGGAGTCCGCCTCGGCCTCGAGCTCAGCGGAATGGAGATCGGCTTCTTCGCGCAGAGCGGCCGGCGCGCGAAGCTCCGCTTCCTGCGCCTCGACGGCGCCCAGGACCGCGCCCGGCTCATTTGCGGCGGAAGCGGCGCTCCACGCCCGCGTGCTTCGGCCCGACGCGGGCCTGCGCTCCCCGCCCGAGGCGGAAACGGCGCCGAGCTCGGCCTCATCCTCCGCGATCAGTCGACGAATGGAGGCGAGAATCTCCTCCATGGACGGTTCGTTCGTTTGGCGATCTTCGCTCAACGAGTGAGGTCGCGGCTGTGCGGTCGAGGATGTCATCGGGGCTCCGAGCTCTCCGGTGATTGCCGACAAATCGGCGGCGGCCTTTTCTAGGCTCTGTTAGCTTGTATCGGCCTCTCCGCGTCGTCGAATCAACTCGATTATAACAATATCAGGAGATTTCGACGCGATCGCCAACTACTTTCCCTCCGGCGTCTCGAGGCCGAACCAACGATCCTTGACCTGATCGAAATAAATCGCCGGCTCATATTCCGCCGCATCGAGTCGCAACTCGCGCGCGGAGAGGCGGCCAATCGCTGCCAGCGCGGCGAAGGATGCGACGATCTTGTCGCGTTGCGAGACCACCAAATTGACGCGCGCGTTGAGGAGCGCCAATTGCGCATTGAGCACGTCGAGGGTCGTCCGCTGGCCAACCAGCGCTTCGTTGCGTACTCCCGCGAGCGCGAGCTCGGCGGCTTTCACGGCCGCGAAATTGGAGATCGACGCCGCCTTCGCCGACTGCAACTGCGCGTAGCCGCTGACGACGCTGACGCGCGCCTGGTCGCGCTGGAGATCGGCGGAAAGACGCGCCTGCCCCAACTGCTCCTTGGCCTGCCTGACGCCCGCATATTCCGAGCCGCCCTGATAGAGCGGGATGTTGAGCGAGCCGGTGGCTTGGGCGGAAAACTGGCGCGATCCTGGAAAGCCCAGAAAAAGTCCCATTGCGGACTGACTTGCGCAGAGACGGAGAACGTCGGCGACAGCGCGCCCTCCGCGACCTTCACGGCGAGCGCCGCCGCGTCGATCTGATGCTCGGCGTTGATCACCGCCGGACTCTCGGCAAGCGCGATGTCGATCGCTTCATTGAGCGAGGCGGGAAGCAGCCCCTCCACCCCCTGCGCCGGCTCGAGGCGCCTCGGGTCCACGCCGACGAACTGCCGATAGGTCGCGGCGGAAATCTTCAGCACGGCTTGCGCCGCATAGAAATCGGAACGCGCTTGCGCGAGCGACGCCTCCGCCTGCGCGATGTCGGTGCGCGTGACCTCGCCCACTCCAAAACGGTCGCGGGTCAGGCGCAGCTGCTCTTCGAGAACTCTGACGTTGTTCTGCCGCAGGTTGAGGATCGCAGTGTCCCGCAGCACGTTCATGTAAGCGGTCGCGGCGTTCTGCAGGATCGTCTGCTCCGTTTGCCGCAAGCCCGCGCGCGCCGCGAGCACGGAAGACTCCGCCTGCCGCACCGAATTCGCCGTGCGGCCGCCATCGAACAGCGTCTGCGAGAGGTTCAGCGCCGCGCCGCGCGGGTAGCCAATATAGGCGTCCTCGTAATATTGGCGCTGCCCGCTGTTCTGGTTGCGGCCGGCCGGAATTTTCACGCTTGAGGATTGCGGGCCCGCATTGGCGGCGATGGACGCCTTCGGCCGCATGCCGGCGGCGGCCTTGGGGGCGTCCTCGTCGCGCGCACGCACCGAGGCGCGGCTCTGATTGAGGTCCGGATTATTCGCATAGGCGCGCGACAAAGCCGATTGCAGCGTCTCGGCGCCGGCGCCGCCCGCGGTCGCAAGAAGCGCGAGCATGACCGCCGCGACGCGCGGGCCTTGAGGCAAGGCGAAACGCGACGCGCATTGGCGCAAGAGAGGAATCAAAGGCGCGCGGCGCCTCACGCCATGCATCGTCGAGACCTAGCTCTTCCGCCCGCTGGCCTCATGTCCGCCACAGGGGCGAGCGCAGCAGGGCCGCGAGAAGCGGATTTCACGAGGCTGACAGAGCTTTGCGCTCAAAACGCGGCGCGACGTCTCGAAGGGCGGTCAGGCTCGGGATACGAGTCGCCCGAGTCCTTCGAGACGCGCCCTGCGGGCGCTCCTCGGCACGAGGGAAGTTGAGGCCCTACAGCACAAACGCCGCGGGCTGCGCGAATTCCTCGAGCCGCGGGGCGGCCGCGTCGAAAATGGGCCGCTCGCCCGCGACCTTGCCGCCGCTCAGATCGATTCTCACGGCCTTCATCCCGCTTTTGGGTTCAGGCCGCCGGAAAGCCAGCAGCCGGCCGTTCGGCTTGAGCTGCGAGAGAAGCTCGTCCAGGCCGCCCTCGACCGCGCCCTGGATGAGGATGACGTCGAAGGGCGCCTCGGCCGGCGAGCCTTTGGCCAACGGACCCACGATGACGCGAACCCCGCCGGCGCCGATCTTCGCCAGGTTGGCGCGCGCTTTGTCGGCGAGGGCCGCATCGCTTTCGAGCGCGACAACCTCGCCGGCGAGGCCCGAGAGCAGCGCGGGAGCGTAGCCTTCGCCGCCCGCAATATGCAGCACTTTGTGCTCTGGGCGGATATCGGCGATCTGCAGGAAACGCGCGAGAACGAGCGGCGCGGGCTCCCAACGCCGGCCGCCCTCGGCCTCGACCGAGAGGTCGGAATAAGCGACGGAGGCGAGGTGCCCCGGCAGGAAGAGCTCGCGCGGGACCGCGAGGAAGCGGCCCAGCACCTCGAGATCGTTCACGTCATAGGGCCGCAATTGCCGCTCCACCATCACGCGCCGCAACTCGGCCGTCTCCGCGCCGAAAGGTTCCTTTATCGTCGCGTTCATGAGCATCGTCTCGGCCTCGCGCCGGCTCCTTTGAGGGTGGATAAGGGGTCGAAAGCCGCGCTTCGACGGAGCGACTTATAGTTTTTGCCACGCGCCCTGTCCACGCCCGCCGGCGCAGCGCACCCCTCATCCTGAGGGCGCCCGAAGGGCGCGTCTCGAAGGATTAGCGCTTACAGTCGCCCAGTCATCATGCCCTGGCCCTTGCGCCCGCAGCCTTGCTCGCCTACACCGCGCGCAACTTCGAATTCAGGGGGCGACCATGCCAAAAATCAAGCGGATCGGGGCCGGCGCGCGGATGAGCAAGGCCGTCGTGCACGGCGAGTTGATTTTCACCGCCGGCCAGATCGCCAACAAGACCAAAGGCGAAGGCGTCACCGAGCAAACCGCGGAGATTCTCGGTCTCATCGATGCGAATTCTCGCGGAAACCGGCTCGGAGAAAGCCAAGATTCTCTCCGCGACCGTCTATCTCTCCGACATTTCGACCTTCGCGCAGATGAACGTCGCCTGGGACGCCTGGCTCGACAAGGTGAACCCGCCGGCGCGCGCGACGGTCGAGGCGAAGCTCGCCGCGCCGGAGTTCAAGGTCGAGATCGCCGTGATCGCCGCGATTTGAAAGTCCCCTCCTTATTCTGAGGGGCTCCGCAGGAGCCGCTCGAAGGACGATTGAGCCCGGCTCCCATCCTTCGAGACGCGCCTATGGGCGCTCCTCAGGATGAGGTTGCTGAGGCTGGCCCCACAGCGGATTGTCGGGATCCTGCGCATAGCGCACGGTCTCGAAGCGCATCGCGCGCGCGTCGAAGAGCAGGAGGCGGCCGACGAGCCCCTCCCCGAAACCGACGATCTCGCGAATGACCTCGAGCGCCATCAGCGCGCCGACGACGCCCGTCAGCGCGCCGAGCACGCCGGCCTCCTCGCAGGCCGGCACCGTTCCGAGCGCAGGCGGATCGGGAAACAGGCAGCGATAGGACGGATTTTGCCGTCCGTCCGCGCCTTTTTCATAGGGCCGCAGCGTCGTCATTTGCGCGTCGAAGCCGCCGACCGCGGCGGAGACGAGCGGACGCTTCTCGAAGAAGCAAGCGTCGGAGACGAGATAGCGCGTCGCGAAATTGTCCGAGCCGTCCGCGACGACGTCATAGCGCGAGACGAGCGCGCGCGCATTCTGCGGTTCGAGGCGAAACGCGTGCGTCTCGACCGACACATGCGGATTGAGGCGCCGAATGGCGTCGGCGGCGCTCTCGACCTTCGGCCGGCCGACATCTGGCGTGCCGTGCAGGACCTGCCGCTGCAGATTGGACAGCGCGACCGCGTCGTCGTCGACGACCCCTAGCGCGCCCACGCCCCCCGCAGCGAGATATTGCAGCAAAGGCGCGCCGAGACCGCCCGCGCCGACGACGAGAACCCGCGCCGCTTTCAGCTTCTGCTGGCCGGGGCCGCCGATCTCGCGCAGCACAAGATGCCGGGCGTAACGCTCCACTTCCTCGCTCGTCAGGCTCATGCTTCTCCCAGTGCCGTCTCTCGAATGTAGATCAAAGGCTTAACGTAAATTTCATTCCTCGGGAGCAAATAAGCGCAAGCGGGCGATGTTCCGGCTCGCGGGGGGCGTTCACGATGATGTTGCATCCTTCTCAAACGGCGCGCGTCGACTGGCTTCGCGTTCTGGCGCCGCTTCTCTCCGGCCTGGTGCTGGCGTCGACCGCTCTTCAGTCAGCTCGCGCCGCCCCCGCCAAAGATAATGTCTACACGATCGCCGACGACGGCTATGGGCTGGGCGACTGCGTGGCGCAAAAGAGAGAATGCGGCAAGGCCGTCGCAGACGCCTGGTGCGAGTTCTCATGGACACGGCGCGGCCGTGGCCTTCGGCTCCGCCTCGGAAGTGACCGGCGCCATCCGTGGCGGCGGCGAGGCGCGCCTATCCAGAGAGTCCGACGCCGTGGTGCGCTGCTCCGACTGAGAGCGCGCCGCGGCCGCAGCTGCGCTCAAGCGCCGGCTCCTAGCCACGCAAGGCGACCGCCGTGCGGTTGCCGAGCGCCGCACGACCATTCACGATTCTCAATTTGCAACGCGAAACGGTCTAAATGGCGTCCTGCAAGGGCGTCCAAGCCTGATCAATTTCCCGCTGTTCCAAAAATTTCAGAACCTTGTTTGCGGACGCACCTCTGGCACGCCTTATGAAGTCCTCGGAGCGACTGCCGACCCGCGGGTTGGAACGGCTCCACTCGCAAATTCGAGGTTTTTCTCATGAACAGGACGACGCAAGCCCTTTTGCCGCTCTCGCGCTGCGAGGAGTTGTGCGATCTCACGCCCCAGGAGATGATCATCGGCGCCCGACCGCGGCCGGAGCATGAGGAGCTGAAGGCCCGTTATCGCCAAGGTTCGAGCATCGCCAAGGCGACCTTGCGCGCTGGGATTGTCGCCGCGATCAGGACCGCGCTGGACTCCCGTCAGGAGCGCTTGGCTGCGGAGCTGCTGGTTGCGTTGCGCGTGATGCTCGCGGGAGATCGGAGGCATGCCGGCGTCGCGCGTCAGGGCCGGCGCGCCTCGTCTCGCTACCGCCGCCCGATCAATAACTTCAACGAAACACGGGGCGAGGGGCTCGTGTCCGCGATCGTCGTGAATCTCGCCGAGCGCCGCGCCAATTTGGCGTCCAACTGCGCTACGGCTTGAAGGACGCGGATGTCGGGGCGGGGCCAGCGCTCAAGACCCGCGGTCCGCAGGCCTTGCATCATACGATGAAGCTGCGGAACCTCGCCACAACGCCCAGGATAACGATCACCACGACGCTGATCACGCCCTCGCCGGGGCTGGGATTGGATACGGAGACCAAGGTGGCGACGGGCAGAGAATCTGAGATGTTGATCGCCGCCGCGGATGCCAATGTCGGTGCGCCGAGGAGCGCAAAAGACAGTCCGATCGTCCAAAACTTCATCGCTTTCTCCGTGCCGCCGCAGAAGCGGAAGAGGTGCGTTTATAAACGCGCGCCTTCGTCCAAAACGACGCGGCGCACAAAATTTTCGTTAGGCACTCTCTCTCTAGCAGAAGTATGGCGTTTGCGCCACCCCCTTTGCATAAAAATCCGAAATGTCCCGCGGCGTCTTTTTGCAACGCAACCATCGCCCCGAGCCTGAGCCGGTCGCTAGCCGGCGACTATGGGTTTGTACGGCGGCTCTAACCCATTTATCTTGGCGCCGTAAAAAAAAAGCGCTGGCGACCCACGCGCGGGCTTCCCTCAGGAGTCTCCTCCACGTGGGCCGTGCCGTGTAGGGGCCGCCGCATCCGCCGATCCGGCGCCGTAGCGAGCGCTCTCCCCCGCCCAGCCCGCAGAGAGAGGAAATTCGCGGCCGCGCTCCCTGGGCGGGTCGGCCGCCTCCAACCGCCGATTCCGCGCTTGTATCTTTTTGCAGCGCAACCATAATCGCGCCCCGAGCCCGCGCTGGCGGCAAAGCCAGCGCCTCTTCGAGGAAGGCCGCCCCTTGTTGACCAAAAGCCGTTCCGTCTATTTTTCGCGCAAATCCATCCAGCTGATCATTGCCCAGAACGGCGCCGCCGAGGGGGAGGGTTTGAAGCGCGCGCTCGGCTGGGTTTCATTGATGGCGATGGGCATAGGCGGGATCATCGGCGCCGGTATTTTCGTGCTGACGGGACAGGCCGCGGCCGATTACGCCGGGCCGGGGGTGACGATATCCTTCCTCTTATCCGGCCTCGCCTGCGCCTTCGTCGCCCTCTGCTACGCGGAGCTTGCGGCGCTGATCCCCGCCGCGGGCAGCACCTACACCTACACCTATGTCACGCTTGGCGAGATCTTCGCCTGGATCATCGGCTGGAACCTCGTGCTCGAATACGCGGCCGGCGCGGCGACGGTCGCGGTCGGCTGGGCGGGCTATTTCAACCGCGTGATGCAGGGCCTCGGAATTCACCTGCCCGAGTCCCTGACGGCGGCCTATTTCGCCAATGCGCACAGCATCGGTGGGACGCATGGCGTGTTCAACGTTCCGGCGGCGGCGATTGTTCTGCTGCTCACGGCGCTGCTCATCCGCGGCACGAGCGAATCCTCGCAGTTCAACAACATCATCGTCGTGATCAAGGTGATGGTGGTGCTGGTCGTCATCTTCTTTGGCGCGGCGCATGTCGACGCCGCCAATTGGACGCCGCTGATCCCCGAGAATAGCGGCCATTTCGGGCATTTCGGCTGGAGCGGCGTCGTGCGCGGCGCGTCCGTCGTCTTCTTCGCCTATATCGGCTTCGATGCGGTCTCAACCGCGGCGCAGGAAGCGCACACGCCGCAACGCGACGTGCCCATCGGAATATTGGGCTCGCTCGTCATCTGCACGATCCTCTATATCGCCGTCGCGGCTGTGGCCACGGGCGTCGTGAGCTACAAGGAGCTCGGCGTGCCCGATCCGATGGCGCTCGTGATGGACAGGACCGGCGTCGCCTGGCTCGCCTGGGTCGTCAAATTCGGCGCGCTCGCGGGGCTGACCACGGCGATCCTGCTGCTGCTCTTCGGCCAGACGCGCATTTTTTACGCAATGGCGCAGGACGGGCTGCTGCCAAAGGTCTTCGCCGACATCCACCCCGTTTGGCGCACGCCGGCCGTGAGCCAGGCGCTTGTCGGCGTGTTCGTCGCTCTCGCGGCGGGACTCTTCCCGATCAACATTCTCGACGAGATGGTCAGCATCGGGACGCTCGCCGCCTTCGCGCTGGTCTGCGGCGCCGTGCTGCACCTGCGCCGCTACCAGCCCGAGCTGCATCGCCCTTTCCGGGCGCCGGGCGTTCCCTGGCTGCCGCTGCTCGGCATCGTCTCCTGCTTCGCGCTGATGGCCGCGCTGCCGCTCGAGACCTGGCTGCGGCTGATCGTGTGGACTGCTATCGGCATGGCGATATATTTCCTTTATGGCGTCAAGCACGCGAAGCGCGGATGAGCCCCCGGCGATCGTCTGGTTTCGCGACGATCTCCGTCTTTCCGACAATCCCGCGCTGACAGAGGCCGCGGCCAGCGGCGTGATGCTCGTCGCGCTCTATGTGCTCGATGACGCCGCAATGGGCGACTGGCGGCCGGGCGGCGCCTCGCGCTGGTGGCTGCATCTTTCTCTCTCGAGCCTCGCGGCGGATCTTGCCGCCTGCGGCGTGCCGCTCGTATTGCGGCGCGGCGCGGCGGAGATCGTCCTCCCCGCGCTGATCGCCGAGACGGGCGCTACGGCCGTCTATTGGAACCGGCTCTATGAGCCCTGGGCGGTGCGCCGCGACGGCGAGATCAAGGCGCGGCTGCGCGCGGAAGGCGTCAAGGCTGAGAGCTTCAACGCCTCGCTCCTTTTCGAGCCCTCGGCGTTGCGCACGACGCAGGGCGACCCCTATCGCGTGTTCACGCCCTTCTGGCGGGCCTGCCTCGCCCGGCCCGCGCCCGAGGCGCCTCTGCCGGTCCCCGCTCGCCTCCGCGGCGCTACGGCGCCCGAAAGCGAGAGGCTCAAGGACTGGCGTCTCCTGCCCAAAAAACCGGATTGGGCCGGGGGTCTGCGCGAAGCCTGGACGCCCGGAGAGAGCTCGGCGCAGGCGAGGCTCGCCGATTTCGCCGCGAAAGGCGCGGCGCGATACCGCGAAAGCCGCAACGCTCTGGGCGAGGACGGCGTTTCACGCCTCTCGCCGCATCTGCATTTCGGCGAAATTTCGCCGCGCCAAGTCTGGACGGCGATTGCCGCGCAGGCGGGGGAAGCGGGCGCGCCCTATCACCGCCAGCTCGGATGGCGCGAATTCTCCCGCCATCTGCTTTTCGCAAATCCGGACCTGCCGGCGATCCCGCTCGACAAGAGCTTCGCGCGCTTTCCCTGGCGCGAGGACAAACAACAACTGCAGGCCTGGCGGGAGGGCCGGACCGGCTATCCGCTCGTCGACGCCGCGATGCGCGAGCTTTGGCGCACGGGCTACATGCATAATCGCGCGCGCCTCGTTGCCGGCTCCTTCCTGGTCAAGCACCTGCTGATTCACTGGCGCGCCGGCGAGGACTGGTTCTGGGACACGCTCGTCGACGCCGATCTCGCCAACAACGCCAACAGCTGGCAATGGGTCGCGGGATGCGGCGCGGACGCCGCGCCCTATTTCCGCGTGTTCAACCCGATGCTGCAGGGCGAAAAGTTCGATCCCGAAGGCTGCTATGTTCGCCGCTACGTCCCGGAGCTCGCCGGGCTCGAGGCGAAATGGATCCACCACCCCTCGGAGGCGCCGAAACCGTTGCTGGAGGCCGCCGGCGTCAGGCTCGGCGAGAGCTATCCGCTCCCGATCGTCGACCATGCCCGCGCCCGAGCGCGCGCGCTCGCAGCCTATGCGGAGCGCTGAGGAAGCCCCCTGCCCGCCCTTTCGCGCCACCGAAGCTTCCCTCTCCGCGGCGTTTGCATCGCACTTCGGCCATCCCTATAGTCCGCCGCCAAATAAGGCGGGACGCAGCGCGTTTTCCACTCGCAGAGCGAGCGGAGCGATCTCGGAAAGCAGTCTCGCGATCAACGGGAAGGAAAACATGTTCGAAGCGCTGCGCATCGCGTCGCAAAATTGGGTGGGCCGGCTCGTCATGGGAGCGGTCATGGGCTTCATCGCGATCACCTTCGCGCTCTGGGGCATCGGCGACGTCTTTCGCGGCATGACCTCGCACCGGCTCGTCAAGGTCGGCGGCGGAGAGGTTTCGGCCGAGGCGTTCCGCTCCACCTATCGCGAGGAGCTGCGCCGCTTACAGACGCGGCTGCGCCGTGGCGTGACGGATGAGGAGGCGCGCCGCGCCGGATTCGACGAGCAGGTGCTTCAGCGGATGATCACGGAACTCGCGCTCGACCAGCGGGCGCAAGCGCTCGGCCTCGCCGTCAGCGACGAGGAGATGCAGCACATCATCAAGGCCGACAAGAATTTCCAGGGCCCCGCGGGCAGCTTCGACCCGCAGCGCTATAAGCTCATCGTCGAGAACATGGGCATGAGCGAAAGGGGTTATCTGAACGAGCAGAAGGCCTTCACGCTGCGCAAGGAGATTCTCGACCCCGTCACGATCGGCGTCACGGTTCCTCAAACGATGCTCGAAGCTTTCCACCGCTTCCGCACGGAGACGCGCACGGTCGAAGCCTTCCTCTTGCCGCCGTCGGTCCTTCCGGCGTCGCCGCCGCCGAGCGAGGAGGAGATCAAGCGCTTCTATTCCTCGCGAGAGCAAGCCTTCCGCGCGCGCGAATACCGCCGCATGACGCTCGCCGCAGCGACTCCCTCGACGCTCGCGAAGTTCGAAGCTGTGAGCGAGGATGACGCGCGGAAGTTTTTCGACGAGGTGAGAGACCAGCGCTACGGAACGGCGGAAAAGCGCGAGGTCTGGCAACTGGTTTTCCCGAGCGACGCCGAGGCGAAGGACGCGCTTGCGAAATTGAAGGGCGGTCTTACGCTCGAGGCGCTCGCGGAGCAGCGCAAGTTGAACGTCAAGGACGTGCAGCTCGGTCTGGTTGCGCAGCGCGACTTTGGCGACCCCAAGGTGGGCGCGGCTGTCTTCGCGCTCAAGGAGCCAGGTTTCGCCGACATCGTCGAAACGCCCTTCGGCTTCGTCGTGACGCAGGTGCGCGCGATCAACCCGGGCGTCTATACGAAAACCTTCGCCGAGGTGAAGGACGATCTGCGGCGCGAGCTGGCGCAGCGCAAGGTGAGCGCCGACGAAGTGCGCAAGATCCGCGACGCGGTGGAGGACCAACGCGCCTCCGGCAAGCCCTTGAAGGAAGCCGCCGCAGCCGCGGGAAATCGTGACGCGCGATCTTGATTTCGTCGACGAGACGGGTCACGACAAGTCGGGGGCTCCCGTCGCCGATCTTCCCGGCGGGCCGGATCTGCTCAAGGCGCTCTTCGCCTCCGACAAGGGCGTTGACAACGAGCCCGTCGCGACGCGAGACGGCGGCTATGTCTGGTTCGAGGTGGGCGACGTCGAGAAGGCGCGTCAGCGCACCTATGACGAGGTGAAGGACGAGGTCGCCTCGGTCCTGCGTCGCGAGGCCGAGGGCAAAGCGCTCGCCGAAAAAGCCAAGGGACTGGTCGAGCAGCTGCGCGGCGGAAAGTCGATTGACAATCTCGCCGGCGAGCTCGGCCTGCCGCTGCGCCGCATCACCGATGTGCGCCGCGCCAACCGTCCGGACTACGCCCCGCAGACAATCCTGCAATTCTTCGAGGTCCCCGTGCGCGGAGCGGGCTCGGTGGCGATCGAGGGCGGCGAGCTCATCTTCACCGTGGCCGAGGCGACGACGCCGAAATACGATGCGTCGAACCCCGAGAACGTCGCGATGGCCGGACAGCTGAAGACGGCGCTGATCAACGACCTCGACGAGCAGTTTGTCGGCGGATTGGAGAAGCTGCTCAACGTCAGCATCGATCAGAAGGCGCTGCAGGCGGCGCTCGGGGGAGACGCCGAGAAGTGAGCCTCGACGCGCAGGAGCCGGATTTCGAGGCTTTCGTCGCCGAATATGAAACCGGTCGGCCGAGCCTCGTCTCGATCCGCCTCGTCGGCGACCTCGAGACGCCCGTCTCCGCCTATCTGAAGCTCTCGCAAGCACGCGCCGGCAACTGCTTTCTGCTTAAATCGGTCGAGGGCGGCGCCGCGCGCGGGCGCTATTCGATGATCGGGCTCGATCCGGACGTCATCTTCCGCGTCGAGGGTTCGAAGGCCACGATCAATCGCAATGCGCTGCACGACTTCGACGCCTTCGAGCCTTGCGGCAAGCCGCCGCTGCAGGCGCTGCGCGAGCTCATCGCCCAGTCGGCGATCCCCGAGCGCCGCGGCCTGCCGCCGATGGCGGCCGGCGTCTTCGGCTATCTCGGCTACGACATGGTGCGCGAGATGGAGCGGCTCGCGCCAGCGAAGCCCGATCCGATCGGCGCGCCCGACGCGATACTGATCCGCCCGACGCTCATGGTCGTCTTCGACAGCGTGCGCGACGAGGTGACGATCGTCACGCCCGTCCGGCCGGCGCCAGGCGTCGCCGCGCGCGCCGCCTATGAAACGGCGTCCGAGCGGCTCGACGGCGTCGCGCGCAGGCTCGAAGGGCCGCTCGCGCAGCCAGAGCTTGCCCGCGGCGGCGCGATCGAAAGCGTGACGCCGCAGTCCAACACGAAGCGCGAGCGCTTTCTGGAGATGGTCGAACGCGCGAAGGAATATATCCGCGCCGGCGACATCTTTCAGGTCGTTCTGTCGCAGCGCTTCACGGCGCCCTTCGCGCTGCCGGCCTTTGCGCTCTATCGCGCGCTGCGCCGCGTCAATCCGGCGCCCTTTCTGTGCTTTCTCGATTTCGCAAGCTTCCAGATCGTCTGCTCGAGTCCGGAAATTCTCGTGCGCCTCGCCGACGGCAAGGTCACGATCCGCCCGATCGCCGGAACGCGCTGGCGCGGCAAGACCGAGGAAGAGGACAAGAGGCTCGCGGCCGAGCTGCTCGCCGACGAGAAGGAGCGCGCCGAGCATCTGATGCTGCTCGATCTCGGCAGGAACGACGTGGGACGCGTCGCCGCGACCGGCACGGTGAAGGTGACGCAGAGCTTCGCGATCGAACGCTACAGCCATGTGATGCACATTGTCTCGAACGTCGAGGGCGAGGCCGATCCTTCGCGCGACGCGATCGACGCGCTCGCGGCGGGCTTTCCAGCCGGCACGGTGTCGGGCGCGCCCAAGGTTCGAGCGATGGAGATCATCGACGAGCTCGAGGAAGACAAGCGGGGCATCTACGGCGGATGCATCGGCTATTTCGGCTCGGGCGGACAGATGGACACTTGCATCGTGCTGCGCACGGCCATCGTCAAGGGCGGCAAGATGCATGTCCAGGCGGGCGCGGGCGTGGTCTATGACAGCGACCCCGACTACGAGCAGCGCGAGTGTGAGAACAAGGCCATGGCCTTGATGCGCGCGGCCGATGAAGCGGTTCGCTTCGCCTCGCGCGCCGGACGCGGACAATAGATGGCCGACTTCAGCAACGGCGACGACTCCGACGACCCCTATCGCGCCATTCGGATAGGCGATGCGGGCGCGGCGGGCGAGGCGACAAAATGGGGCCTGCTGCTGACGCGCTTCATGCGTCTCATCGCCGCCTTCTGGATCATCCAGGGGCTCGCGCAATGGCGCGTTGTGCTCGTATCGCCGGAATCCGTCTTCGACACCATGCCGCAGCCGGCCGCCGTCGCCGTCGTGTTCTTTGGCGTAGCCGACCTCGTCGCGGGCGTCGGCTTGTGGCTCGCGACGCCCTGGGGCGGGGTGCTCTGGCTCCTCATCGCCAGCGCGCAGATCTTCGTCGCCGCCGGCATGCCGAATTTCTTCTCGGGCGGCTACTACCTCATCGCGGTCGATCTCGTTTTGATCATGCTTTACTTTGTTTTGACCTTCGAGGCCGGACGCGACTTCGAGGCCAAAAAAGTCCTCGATCAGCGACAAAGACGACGGGCGAGCATTCTGCGTCAAACCGGCGCGCCGCCGCCCGAGACGCTCGGCGCAACTCTGATGCGCCACCTCGCGGCGCTTCCCTTCCTCGGCGTGAAGCCGCGGCGAGCCCCGCCGCCCTCTGCGTTCCCCGCGGTTCCCCCACCTACTCCGGCGCCGCTTGCGTCGGTTACAACCGCGCCGGACGCCGGCAAACAGCGCTTCGCGCCGCCATCGCCGCTGCGCACCAGCGCGACGCCCGCCGGGCCCACTGAGAAGACGGTCGATTCCGACCGCAAAGGCGGCTGAATTCAGCACGCGAGCGTTAAACGCCGTTTAGAATAAATCATCGGTTTTTTTCACGCTCCATTCACTCAGAACAACGCTTGGCTGGTAAATCGCCAATTCAGTCTGTTGCTTAAGCCGACCTTCATCCGACCCCGCTAGTTTGGCCCCATCGACGTTAGGAAATCCGACGACCCAAGCGTCGCAGCGGAATCACGGAGACGAAGATGAACGCCGCCACGAACCTCTTGAACCAGCCGGCCCGCGCGCAGCGGGCGAGCGAGGTTCGACCCGTTTACCTGGAGGCGCTGACGCTCGTCGAACGCCTGCACCGTCGCCTTCTCGACGTGGTCAAGGACGAATTCGACCGCCGCAATCGCTCGGATGTGAACTCCATACAGGCGCTGCTGCTCTACAACATCGGCGACAAGGAGCTGACCGCGAGCGAGCTGCGCACGCGCGGCTATTATCTCGGCTCCAACGTCTCCTATAACGTCAAGAAGCTCGTCGAGATGGGCTATCTGCACCACGCGCGCTCCCGCATCGACCGCCGCTCCGTGCGCATCAGCCTGACGCAGAAGGGCAAGGAAGTGCATGACATCGTCGCGCAGCTTTACGAGAAGCACGCCTCGACGGTGGAGCAGATCGGCGGCGTCAGCTCCGAGGAGTTCAAAGCGCTCAACACCTCCTTGAGTCGGCTCGAGCGCTTCTGGACCGACCAGATCCGCTATCGACTCTGAAGGGGCTCCGCTTCGTCTCTTCGAGTTTACGGCTCTCTCGAACGGCGCTCCTGCATGAAAGGGGCGCCGTTCGCCGTTTTTATCGTTGAAGTGGCGGCCGGTTCGGCGCAAAAAGCGCCCTAAAGCAAAATCTGGCGCCCGCCACCCGCATCGGTAGACCCATGGCCAAAGTCACGCTGATCGACAATTACGACAGCTTTACCTTCAATCTCGTCCACTATTTCGGCGAGCTCGGCGCGCGCGTCGCCGTGCATCGCAACGACAAGATCAGCGTGGATGAGGTGATGGCCGCGAGCCCCGATGCGATCGTGCTCTCGCCCGGCCCCTGCACGCCGCGCGATGCGGGCGTGTGCCTCGACCTCATCGCCCGCGCCTGCGGCGAAATTCCCATCTTCGGCGTTTGCCTGGGGCATCAGGCGATCGGCGAAGCTTTCGGCGGCGAGGTCGTGCGCGCGCCGCTGCCAATTCATGGGAAGATGGCGACCATTCTGCACCACGGCGAAACCATCTTTCGCGGCATCGAGGGGCCCTTCCAGGCGACGCGCTATCATTCGCTCGTCGTCAAGGCCGAGACGCTGCCGGACTCTCTGCATGTCACCGCGACTACGCCTGATGGGCTCATCATGGCGCTTTCGCATGTCAGCCTGCCGGTGCATGGCGTGCAGTTCCATCCCGAAAGCATCACCTCGCAGCACGGTCACAAGATCTTGAAGAACTTTCTCGAGCTGGCGCAGGAGTGGAACAACTCGCGGCCGCGCCGCAAGAAGGTCGCGTGAGCGAATTCAAGGCGATGCTGGCGCAGCTCGCGGAGGGCTACAGGCTCTCGCGCGAGGAGGCGCGCGAGGCGATCGCGCATGTGCTGGCGGGCGAGGCGAGCGAGGCGCAGCTCGGCGCGTTTCTGATGGCGCTGCGGCTCCGCGGAGAGACGGAGGACGAGCTCGTCGGCGCGGCCGAGGCGATGCGAGCCGCGATGACGCCGGTCGAGGCGCCGGAAGACGCGATCGACATCGTCGGGACCGGAGGCGACGGCGCGCAGACCTTCAATATTTCGACGCTCGCCGCGATCATCGTCGCCGCCTGCGGCGTGACAGTCGCCAAACATGGCGGCAAGGCCGCCTCGTCACGCTCCGGGGCCTCCGACGTTCTCGCCGAGCTCGGGGTGAAGGTCGGTCTTTCACCCGCCAAGGCGAGCGCCTGCCTGAAAGAGACGGGCATCTGCTTCATGGCGGCGCCGACCCACCATCCGGCGCTGCGTTTCGCCGCCGGCGCGCGCTCCGAGCTGTCGCTGCGCACGATCTTCAACCTGCTCGGCCCCATGTGTAATCCGGCCGGCGTGAAGCGGCAGGTGCTCGGCGTCTACGACCGCCGTTGGCTCGAACCCATGGCGCGCGCGATGCGCGAGCTGGGTTCAGAGCTCGTTTGGCTGCTGCACGGCAGCGACGGGCTCGACGAAGCGACGACGACCGGACCAACGCTGGTGACGACGCTCGAGGCGGGCGCGATCCGCTCCTTCGAAATCACGCCGGAAGAGGCCGGCCTGCCGCGCGCGAGGCCCGAGGCCCTGAAAGGCGGCGACCCTGCGCAGAACGCCCGAGCTTTGCGCGATATTCTCGCCGGCGCGCGCAACTCCTATCGCGACGTCGCCGTCCTCAACGCCGGCATGGCGCTGATCGTCGCCGGCCAAGTCACGGATTTGCGCGAAGGCGCAAGCCGGGCCGACGCGGCGATCGCCAGTGGCAAAGCCAGGGAGACGCTCGAGGCGCTGGTCACAGCCTCGAACGCCAGCGGCGCGGCGCTGGCGCCCGCGCGAGCGCGGGATTGACGTTGATGCCCCCATAGAGAATAAGGGCCTCGCCCCAGCGCAAGACACCACAAAGCCGGTTTAGCTCAGTCGGTAGAGCAACTGATTTGTAATCAGTAGGTCGCGGGTTCGAATCCTGCAACCGGCACCATGTAAGCTACTGACAAATAACAGAAATTTAGAACGATTGCTGGAGAAAGACTCGGCGCGGGCAGTTGAGTTACCACATTGTCACCACATAGAGCCTCGTCCAGTTAAAAACCGGATTTGAGCCGCGGCAACATTGCGTTCGGGGCCAGCGCCGCTGGATAGGGGGTTCAGCCATCTGAGCTCATGGCCGCGCTCCGCACATACAATGTTACCGCCCGGCCATAGAGTTCCTCATCAGCAACGCTGTGTCACTGTTGCCTGAATGCCACAGGTATCAAGAAATCGTCATTGCGCAAGACAGAGGTTTGTAGCGAATTGCGGAAACTGGCTGGGCCCGACGTGACAGGGAGAGAGCGCCGAGCCGGATTCCCAACATCGCGCGACGGGGCGAGCGACACGAACGAAAGACCCTCCGTACCTTACTGATTTTATTTACTTAACGCACGATCATTGACGACGTCTCATCCCCAGAAGAGGCGCCGAGAGTTGTGCGATCCGATGCTGCATCGGGATTTTTTCCCGATTTTTATGGCAGAAAATCCTACACAATGCTCCATTCTTCCCAGTTTACCGGGAATAGTTTGAAGAAGACAAATGAGACTTTTCTAGTAAAAAACTGTTAGCACCAATTTCGTCCGCCGCGGCGACGCGGGGGCAACGGAGAACCGCATGCGCCCGATAAGCCGTCTCATTTCGATCTCCCTGACGGCTTTGGTTTGCGCGCTGGCGCAGGCGGCGCAGGCTCAGACGGCGCTTCCCGACATCAACATCTCCTCGCCGTTGCGATCGCATCCGCGGCCCGCGCCGGCGGCGCAGCCGGTCGTCTCCAATCCGCGTCCGACGGCGGCGGTTTCGCAGCCGTCGAGGGCCACGCCCCGCGCGCCGCGACGAGCGCGCCGGCCTCGGCGACGCCCCTACCCGCCCCGCGCCGCAGCCAGCCGCCCCGACGCCGGCGCCCTTCGTCGCTGCGACGACTCCGGCGGCCATCAACATCACCAGCGCGAAGGAAATCGAGCAGACGCACGAGTTCGACGTGGCGAAGGCGTTGGAGCGCGTCGCCCCCAACGTCATCATCAATGACGTGCAGGGCAATCCCTTCTCGCCCGAGGTGGATTTCCGCGGCTTCGTCGCCTCGCCGGTCAGCGGCACGCCGCAATCGGCCTCGCCGTCTATATGAACGGCATCCGCATCAACGAGGCTTTCGGCGACATCGTCAATTGGGACCTAATTCCGACCGTCGCGATCGACCGCACCGCGATCGTCACCGGCAATCCGCTCTTCGGCCTCAACGCCATCGGCGGCGCTGTCGTGATGGATATGAAGAACGGCTTCACCTACCACGGCTTCGAGCTAGACGGCCGAGGCGGCAGTTTCGGCCGGCGGCAGGGCTCGATGCAATTTGGCGTCGAGCAAGACGGCGTCGCCGCCTATCTCGCGGTCGAGGCCGCCGGCGACAACGGCTATCGCAAGTTCTCGGGATCCGAGAATTCACCGTCTCTATGGCGATCTCGGTTGGCGCGGCGACAATGCCGAAATTCATGTGACGACGAATCTCGCCACGAACAAATTCGGCGTCTCGGCCTCGACCCCGAACGATCTCGTCAATGTCGACCCCAGCGCCGACTACACGACGCCGCAGACGACGAAGAACACGCTTTCGCAATTCGACTTGAACGGCATCTTCACACCGCAGCAGAATTGGAAGATCCTCGCCGACGCCCATTATCGCGCCTACGATCAGGCGCATGTCGACGGCAACACGACCGACTTCGCCTCCTGCGGCGGTCCGACGCTCTGCGACGGCAATGGCAATCCGACCTATATGCCCGACTTCTTCGGGCCGAACGTGACGCTCGGCGCCATCGACCGCACCTGGACGACTTCGCGCACAGTCGGCGGCACCGTGCAGATCGAGAACACAGATAAGCTCGGCGTGGGCGAACTGCCCAACAAGATCGTCTTCGGCGTGAACCTCGAGCACGGCTGGACAAATTTCGCGGCGAGCGAGGAGCTGGGCGTTCTCAACCCCTATGATCTGACCGTTCCCGGTCTCGGCATCATCAATTCCGATCCCGCGGGAGACGTGGCGCCGGTCAAGCTCAACGCCGCCAACACCTATCTCGGCGTCTATGCGCTCGACACTTTCGAGGCGACCGACAAGCTCACCTTCACGGCCGGCGCGCGCTACAATCTCGCGACCATCTCGCTCTACGACCTTTACGGCACCCAGCTCAACGGCTCGTCGAGCTACGATCATCTCAACCCGGTCGTCGGCGCGACCTATAAAATCACGCCGGAAGTCGCGGCCTACGCAAGCTATTCGGAATCGAACCGCGCGCCGACGCCGCTCGAGCTCGGCTGCGCCGACCCGAACCGCCCCTGCCTCATCGACAATTTCCTCGTCGCCGATCCGCACCTAAGCCAAGTCGTCGCCCATTCGATCGAAACGGGTCTGCGCGGAGGATTCCGCCCGGCTTCCTATCTTCCCTCTGAAACGGCCGCGCTTCTGCCTGGGCGGATCGACTGGTCGGCGGGCCTTTATCGCACGACGAGCTTCAACGACATTTTGAGCGTGCCGAGCGAGGTCGCGGGCCAGGGCTATTTCACCAACGCCGGCATCACGCAGCGGCAGGGCATCGAGACGCAAATCCGCTACACTGACGAGAAGCTCTCGGCCTATGTGAATTATGCGATGACCGATGCGACCTTCCGCTCGATGGTGGAGCTCGGCTCGCCTTACAATCCTTGGGTCGTCGGCTTCAACACGTTTCTGAATATTCCCGCCTCGTCGATCCTGGTCATGCCCGGCTCGCATATGACGTCGATCCCGCGGCAGAGGCTCAAGGGCGGCTTCGACTATGCGCTGACCAAGGAGTGGAAGATCGGCATGGACGTCGTCTACTCGGCCGGCAATTGGGTGCGCGGCGACGAGATCAACGCCTTCGGCACGTTGCCGTCTTATGCGACCGTCAATCTGCGCAGCTCCTATCAGATCACGAAAAATTTCCAGATCTACGGGCTCATCGACAATGTCGGCGGCGTGCGCGCGCGCACTTTCGCGACTTTCTTCGACACGCAGGCGATCCCCTTCCTCTATTTCTCCGATCCGCGATCGGTGTCGATCTCGGCGCCCACCGCATTCTTTGCCGGCGCGAAGATGACGTTCTGAGACGCGCGCCGAGAAAGGAGCCGATCGTGACGCGTTTCCTCCTCGCCAGCTTGCTGCTGGTTTGGTTCTGCATTCCAGCGCTCGCCGAGCTTGCCGTCAAGCTCGCCGTCCTTCGCGAGCTCCATGATCGGGAGACCATTTCGATACTCGATGTTCCGGCAAATGACGACACATTTGCCGGAGCTCAGCTCGGCGTCGCCGATAACAACACGACGGGGAAATTCACCGGCCAGACGTTCGAAGTGACGGATCACCTTCTTGACGCTGGAGCTGGCCTCGAAGGCATCATCCAGTCGCTCGGCGAAGCTGGCGTCTCCTTCATCATTGCGGATCTCTTGGCAGAGCGCCTGCTTGTAGCGTCGAAAGCGGCCAGCGCACGCGGCATGCTTCTCTTCAACGTTTCCGCGTCGGATGACCGGCTGCGTGAAGGCGACTGCAGAAGCAATATCGTGCATGTAGCGCCGACCCGATCGATGCTCACGGACGCGCTCGCGCAATATCTGGTTTGGAAGCAATGGCGCCGATGGCTACTCATCAAAGGCTCGCATCCGGACGACGAGTTGCTCGCGCAAGCCTATCGAAACAGTGCAAGAAAATTCGGCGTGAAGATCGTCGAAGAACGCGTGTATGAAGACACGGGAGGCGGTCGCCGCAGCAACTCCGGCTCGGTCCAGACCCAACGCCAAATCCCCACCCTGACGCAAAATGCGCCTGCTTACGATGTGATCGTCGCAGCCGACGAGTCAGAGGTTTTCGCGGGATATCTCCCTTATCACAATTGGGATCCTCGCCCCGTCGTTGGCTCAGCGGGCCTAGTTCCGAAAATTTGGGACGCCTCCCACGAGCAGTGGGGCGCCATTCAACTGCAAAACCGGTTTATCAAAGGTTTTCATCGCTTCATGAATGCTCGCGATCACGCGGCTTGGCTCGCCGTGCGCATGATCGGCGAAGCGACGACGCGGACGGGAACCTCCGACGCGCAGAAGCTGCGCGCCTTTCTCCTGTCTCCCGACTTTTCCATCGCCGCCTTTAAAGGCGTCCGCTTGAGCCTACGCCCGTGGAATCAACAGTTACGACAGCCGATCTTGCTGTCCGACGGCAGAATGGTTGCATCGGTCTCGCCTCAGGAGGGCTTCCTCCATCAATTCTCCGAACTCGACACGCTTGGCGTCGACCGCGCTGAGTCAAAGTGCAAGCTTCAATGAGCAAAGCCATCGGGTGCGCTCAGGCAGCGGCCCAAGGAGAAGCCGCCTTCTCCAATCGCTCCCTCATTTGCTGCATGAGGATAGATCTTTCTCCTCGATCGAAAAGACCGAAGCCGCCTCGATCTTGAGGCCTTGGACCTGGCAGGCGCGGCCGCTCTTGAAGCCGACCGAGGCGTCGTAGGTTCCCGGCGTCAAATTCTTGATCGCCAGCCGCTCGTCGTGATCGACGTCGCCATCAAAGTCGCCCTTGGTCAAATCGGGTCCGAAGTCTTTCGTCCCGGTCGGCGCGAGGCGCAAAGAGGTCACGGTCTCGCTCGTCAAATTCCAGAAGCGCACGGGCTTTTCGGCCGCGGTCGCGACGCTCGCCATGAGCCAGACCGCCAATCCGCAAATGCACGCCCTCATCCTAAACCCCCGCATCCTATTCGCTTGAGAGCGTTGCGCTTCGGCGATGCGCTCTGCAGCATCCCAACTTCAACGCGCTCCGACGTGGCGCGCTCTGCTGACGGCGGGCGTCAGCAGAGCTTGGTCAGACAGATTGATCCGCCCCTCAGCGGATCAAGCGCAGGAGCGCGCGCCCGGCCTTCGAACTCAGCTCTTTAGCGTCGAGCTTGCCGTCGCCTTCCGTATCCGCCTGCTTGAAGAGTTTCGTCACGACCGCGACGTATTCCTCTTTCGAGAGCGTTTTGTCATTGTCGGGATCAGCGGCCGCGAATTCCTTACCTTTGACCCGCCCGCCAAGCTCCTTGATATCGAGCGTGTCATCCTGATCCTTGTTCAAGCGATCGAAGACGGCCTGCGCCGCCTTGGTCACTTCGTCCAGGTCCAAGGTTCCATCATTATCCGTGTCGAGCGCCTTGATCGCGGACTTTTCCGCATGCGCCGGGACGGACGCGACGAACGCTCCTCCGATAAGGAACCCTCCGGCGACCAGTCCGGTCGCGAGCATTTTGCCAAGAGTCATTCAATTTCTCCTTCGTTCGGCATGACATCCCTCGGTTGAACCAATCTTGAAACAAGCGCTTCCCCGCACGCTTCCCCGTTGGATACGACCGGCTAAGCTCCATCCCCGCGTTCTACATAATGTAAAATTTTCCCGACGCTAGCGGGAGGTTGTGGAGGCGACTTAATTTCGGGACTTTGGCATATTGAATTTCTCGAGCAAGCGCCTCTTCGCTTAGGCCAATCCACGGAGAAATGAGGAGCGTGATCGCTGACCTCGACTGCCTCGGACAGCTAGTCCGCCGCGCAATGGGACCGCGAGCTTTTCGGCGCCTGGGTGCAGCCTGCGCCTTGCTGCTTTGTCGGGGCGCGCAGGCGGCTTCCCTTCCCGATCGCGGGCAGTCCCTCGTCGAAGCGCTCATGGCCTGCGACAATTGTCACTCGCCGCGCTCCAAGGAGGGATATGACCGCACCCGAAGGTTCTCAGGGGGATCCCAGGTCTTTGCCGACAAGGACTATTCCGTGCGAGGATCGAATATCACGCCCGACGAGGAGAGCGGGATCGGGCGATGGTCAGATTCCGAACTTAAAGCCGCGGTTGTGAGCGGCGTCGGTCCCAAAGGTCGGTTAGCGCCCGTCATGCCGTCGGAATCCTATCGAGCCCTGACAGCAGAAGATCTCGACGCCGTGGTCGCCTTTGTGCGCTCCGTGCCTCCCCTGAAATCAGACCTGCCTCCGCAAGAGCGGCGCGGAGCGCTCGAACCGCGCCGCCCTATTCCTGGCGCAGAAGCGCCTTTCGACGACGCAACCCTGGTGGATCCGCTGCGACGTGGCCTCTATGTCGCCTCGCTTGCCCGATGCATGAATTGTCACAGTGGGGAGACGGAGGGCGCGCCGGACCTGGAAAACCGCCTGGGACAAGGTGGCAAGATTTTTCGCACACCTGCCGGCGTGGCGGTGGCCTCGAACATCACCTCTCATCCGACGAAGGGAGTGGGAGCTTGGTCGGACCAAGAGCTGAAGCGCGCGATCACCGAAGGCCTGGGACGAGACGCCATGCCGCTCGCGCCGACCATGGCCAATCTCTCCAAGGCGCATTTCTCCAAGATGACGGAGACGGACCTCGATGCGCTGATCGCCTGGCTGCGCACGCTGCCGCCGAAGGATTGAACCCGCTATCGCGATTTCGGCGCGGCCTCTCGCCTTATCTCCTCCACGAGCGCGCCTTCGAACAGCAGCGCTGACCCATAGTGTGAGTCGATATCGAACTCCCGCTTGGCGTTCATGTCGAGGGAGGCGCTGTGCATGGCGATCAACCGGCCGTCTTCGGTGAACAGACCGGAACCCGAGCCGCCGTAGCCGTCATTGCAATCATGCCGTGCGCGTCTGATGCGCGCTTCGCTCGGCTCGTCGATGGTTTGGATCGCGCATTCCTCTAGCGACGTTTCTAAGCGCGAATTCGAATGGCCCGCTGGAGACACCATAACGACCTTCACTTTCGTCCCCGTCGCGATGAAGGAGGCGTCCGGCGTCGGTTGCGGCTCGATTTCGTCCGGGACGGGTTCGATGAGCCGCAGCAGCGCCCAGTCGTCGGTGATGTGCAGAGACTTGGAATTTCCATCGACGCCGAGGACGAGGCTTTCCGGCTCGAAATAGCGATCCACGCCCTGGATACGAAAGAAGCAGTTCTCGACCGGATGACTGGGCCGCAAGCTGCGATCGACGAAGTTATGTGCGTTTAGCACCACAAGTTGGCGAGCGCCGATGAGCCAGGCCGCCGCCGCACGCTCCAAGGTTCCCATGTCTGTGAAGCACATCAACACCCCGGCGCCGCGATACTTCTCCTCGTCGGGCTTTTCTATCAACTTTCGTCCGTCGTGCGGATAGAGAGCGGCCCCCAGCACGACGGAGAATGGCGCGCGAGATGCGCCAACGGCCGCGAAGACAAAAACTGCCGCAAGAAGCCCGAGGGCAATTCCCAAACCGGACCGAGGGAGCCGATGACCGTCACTCTGGCTCCCAAAGGCGAAGCTGCGAAGATCTAGGTTGAGCATTCTTGCAATCTTGTACCCCCTTCCCGGACTTTTCCAGAGCCTCACCGATCTCCATCGACGCGGCTGCTCCGTGCGTCGCTTCGGCGACTCATACGGGCGGAACGAAGTGACGGGCCCTCGCACATCTTGTGTTGGTCGTCCCGCATGCATCGTTTCCGGGAATGCTTCGCCAGTCATTGCCGGATTTTCCCGGCATAACTTACCGATAAATCATGAAGACAGCGATTGAACGATAAAACTATATGAGCATGGATCGCCTTCCTGCCGAAGAGCCTGCACGCGCGGCCTTGAAGGGCGGATCATCGAAAAACAAGATGGCCTGCCGGGCAACGGCTCAAAGCCATCGCTTCAAAAGGCGACTGGGCGAAGCAAGAATGCGCTCTTGAAGGCGCAAACGCTCGTCGCAGGAGGAACCGTCCATGAGGAAACTGGTGAATTCCGTTTCGTTGTTGTGTCTCTGTCTGGCCGCGCCACTCACGATGTCCCCGGCCCGCGCGGAAGACAGGCTCGAGGCTTTGACCAAGAGCGAAGACAACTGGGCCATGCAGGGCAAGAATTATAGCGCGAATCATTACAGCACGCTCACGCAGATCAACGCCAGCAACGTCAAGAATCTGAAGGTCAGCTGGTCCTTCTCTACCGGCCTCCTCAGCGGCCACGAAGGCTCCCCGCTCGTCGTCGACGGCAAGATATTCATCCACACGTCCTTCCCCAACAACACATTTGCGCTGAGCCTCGACGATCCGACGCGCATCCTGTGGCAGGACAAGCCGAAGCAGAACGCCGCCGCCCGCGCCGTCGCCTGCTGCGACATCGTGAACCGCGGCCTCGCCTATTGGCCGGGCGACGGCAAGACTCCCTCGCTCATCATCAAGACCCTGCTTGACGGCAATGTCGTCGCACTGAACGCCGACACCGGCCAACTCTATTGGAAAGTCGAAAACTCCGACTACAAGGTCGGATCGACGCTCACCGTCGCGCCGCATGTGTTCAAGGATGTCGTGCTCATCGGCAGCTCCGGCGCAGAGCTCGGCGTTCGCGGCTATATGACCGCCTATGACGTGCGCACAGGCGAGCAGAAGTGGCGCGCCTATGCCACGGGGCCGGACTCCGACGTGCTCATTGGCGACGACTTCAACAAGGCCAATCCGCACTACGGCCAGAAGGGCCTCGGAACCTCGACCTGGGAAGGCGACGCCTGGAAGATTGGCGGCGGCACCAACTGGGGCTGGTTCGCCTACGATCCGGACACGAACCTCGTCTATTACGGCAGCGGCAATCCGGCGCCGTGGAACGAGACGATGCGCCCGGGCGACAACAAATGGACCATGACGATCTGGGGCCGCGACCTGGAGACCGGCGCGGCGAAGTTCGGCTATCAGAAGACTCCACACGACGAGTGGGACTTCGCCGGCATCAACTTCATGATGCTCTCCGAGCAAAAGGACAAGGACGGCAAGCCGCGCAAGCTGCTGACGCATCCTGACCGCAACGGCATCGTCTACACGCTTGACCGCACGGACGGCACGCTGGTCTCCGCCGACAAGATCGACGACACGGTCAATGTGTTCAAGAAGGTCGACATCAAGACGGGCCTGCCGGTGCGCGATCCCGAATATGGCACGCGCATGGACCATCTGGGCAAGGACATCTGCCCCTCGGCCATGGGCTATCACAACCAGGGACTCGACTCCTACGATCCGACGAAGGAGCTCTTCTTCCTCGGCGTGAACCACATCTGCATGGATTGGGAGCCCTTCATGCTGCCCTATCGCGCGGGCCAGTTCTTCGTCGGCGCGACGCTGAACATGTATCCGGGTCCGAAGGGCGATCGCCAGAAGGGTGAGGGTCTTGGGCAGATCAAGGCCTACAACGCCATCACCGGCCAGTTCAAATGGGAGAAGATGGAGCGCTTCGCCGTTTGGGGCGGCACCGCCGCCACCGCCGGCAATGTGGTGTTTTACGGAACCCTCGACGGCTTCATCAAAGCCCGCAACAGCGACACCGGCGAGCTCTTGTGGAAGTTCAAGCTTCCCTCCGGCGTGATCGGCCATCCGATCGTCTATCAGCACAAGGGCATCGAGTATGTGGCGATCCTGTATGGCGTCGGCGGATGGCCGGGAGTGGGCCTCGTGTTCGACCTTCAGGATCCGACGGCCGGCCTCGGAGCCGTGGGCGCCTTCAAGCAGCTCGCCAATTACACGCAAATGGGCGGCGGCGTGATGGTGTTCTCTCTGAACGGTCAGGGCCCGTACGATGACGTGAACCTTGGGGAATACAAGCCCAACTGATCTCTCCGCGAGATAAGAATGTCGCCGCGGCAGAGCTCCTACACCTCCAAGCAGCGACGTCATCGCTGTCCCGGATGCGCGGCATGCGCATCCGGGCAGTGCGATGGGAGTGTGGCCCTCGAAGCCGTTCGGAAGGTAATCATGGTTCTTCGTTTACCAGCGACGGCTCGCATCGTCGTCGCGACCGCTTTCGCATCCTGGAGCGCTCTGGCCGCTGCGGCTTCTTTGGGACTTCCCTCGGAGCCTGAGGGCGCTAAACCCAAAGCTGCCGAAAGCGCACAGCAACCCAAAGAGTCTAACGTCTTGCGCATCTGCGCGGCGAAGAAGGAGCCTCCCTTGTCTCTGGAGGACGGATCCGGTCTTGAGAACAAGATCGGCGTCGCGCTCGCCGAAGCGATGCAGCTCAAGCCGCAGTTTATCTGGAGCGATCGTCCGGCGATCTACATCGTCCGCGACTATCTCGACAAGAAGCTATGCGATGTGGTCATCGGCCTAGACACGGGCGATCCGCGCGTTTCGACCTCGGCGCCCTATTATCGATCGGGCTATGTCTTCATCACACGTGCAGACAGTGATCTCGACATCAAATCCTGGTCCGATCCGCGCGTCACGCGTCTTGGTCATGTCGCCGTCCCTTTCGGATCCCCCGCGGAACTCTTGTTGAAGGAAAAGGGCCTCTATGAAGAGGACATGGCCTATCTCTACTCGCTGGTGAATTTCCGGTCTGCGCGCAACGAGTACACGCAGATCGACCCCGCGCGGCTGGTCTCCGAGGTTGCCTCTGGCTCGGCCGGAGCAGCCGTCGGTTTCGCGCCCGACGTCGCCCGCTATGTGAAGTCGTCTCCCACCCCTCTGCGAATGACCCTCATCGAGGATGACGCCGTCAAGTCGAGCGGAGAGAAGGTTCCGCAACGCTTCGATCAATCGGTAGGAGTGAGGCGAGAGGACACGGCCTTGCTTCAACAGGTCAATGCGGCGCTGACCAGAGCCAAGCCCAAGATCGATGCGATTCTGCAAGCGGACGGCGTGCCGCTCTTGCCAGTCGCCAACTGACGCAATCAACGAAACGCCTCGAGCAGAAAGAAAAAATCGTGAAGAAAAGCATCAGGCCTCTGATCTCTGGCCTCGCCTTGGGAGCCCTTGTTTTCGTGTGCGCCGCTTATGCTCAGAGCTCGGGGTTGCCGTTCAACAACACCGTAACGGGAGACCCGCTGAAGTTTGACGACGCGCTTCCCGAGGGCCGCGACACGGACGGCGTGAAGAAGTTCCTACAGACCGGCGCCAACCCTTACAACGAAGATCCGAGCTGCCTCAAAAAGGGCGAGCAGATTTTCCTTTCCGCCTGTTCTGGCTGTCATGGTCACATCGGCGAAGGCAAGATCGGGCCCGGGCTCAACGACGACTATTGGACCTATCCCGAAAACGAGAGCGACGTCGGGCTTTTCTCAACGATCTTCGGCGGCGCAAAGGCATCGATGGGACCGCAATATCAGAACTTGAAGCTCGACGAGATGCTCTTGGTCATGGCCTGGGTGCGTCATCTCTACAAGGACTCCGTCGACCATGCACCGTGGCTGACCGAGGCGCAGAAGAAAGCCTACAAACCCTACCAGCACGGCGAAACCTTCCCCGACAACCCGCCTGGACTTTGCGCGGGGAAATGAGCTCCAGTTCCGCGCGCGTGCGAGGAACTTCCCTAAACCCAAAAAATGGGAGGAACAAAATGAAGAACGGCAAAATGGGTCTTCTCGTGCTCGCTGCGCTAATCGGCGCACCGATGGCATCCGCGCTCGCCTACGACGGAACCAACTGCAGGGCTCCGGGCAATTGCTGGGAGCCGAAGCCGGGCTTCCCGGAAAAAATCGAGGGCTCGAAATACGATCCCAAGCACGATCCCAAAGAGCTCGCCAAGCAGCAGACGTCGATTCAGGCCATGGAGGATCGCAACAAGAGGCGCGTGGCCAATTTCAAGAAGACCGGCAAATGGATCTACGAGGTCGACAAGATCCCAGCTGACACGGCTGAGCCTGCCGCCAAGCCCGCCGCCGAAGCCTCCGCGACTCCCGGCGCGACCCCGAATTCATGGGTTTCGCCGGCCAAGTAAATGGTTTGACCGAATGCGCGGCCGCGATCAGGAATGATGTTCCTTTGCATGAGCTCATCGTTCCGCTTCCCGGGATCGCGGCCGCGTACAATTTCCCGTGAAGGTGTGATTTGATCGAGCCTCAAAGCCGCGACAACATTCTCGCGGAGTGGCGAAGCCACGCTCTCGCCTTTGAGCGCGAGATCGAGAAGGCGATCATCGGCCAGGCTCGGGCCATTCGTCTCCTGACCATCTCCATTTTCGCCCGTGGGCACGTGCTGCTCGAGGGCGATGTCGGCGTCGGAAAGACGACCCTCTTGCGTGCCGCCTCACGCGCGCTCGGCGGAGAGTTCAACCGCGTCGAAGGCACGGTCGACATGATGCCGACCGATATCATCTACAACACCTATCTTGCGGAAGATGGCCGGCCCCGAGTTCGAGCCGACCTCGATGCTCGAACGCTCCGATCGCTTGTCGGTCTTCTTCTTCAACGAGATCAATCGCGCTCGCCCCCAGGTACATTCCCTGTTGCTGCGGCTCATGGCCGAAAGAACGCTCTCCGCTTTCAATCGAGAATATTGGTTCCCCTATCTTCAGGTCTTCGCCGATCGCAACATGATCGAGCGGGAAGAGACTTTCGAGCTGCCGGCCGCCGCGCGAGATCGCTTCCTCATGGAGATCACGATCGAAGCGCCAAAAGACCCGGCCGTCCGCAGGCAGCTCATCTTCGATCCGAAATTCCAGGACGTGGACGCGCTCATCGAGGAGGTCCGCCCTGGGACCCTCGATTTTCGCGAGATACCGACCTTCTCGGGCGTCCTTCAGGAATGCGTCTCCGCGAGCGACGCTCTTCAGGATTACGTCGTGGCGCTCTGGCAAGCTCTGGTCGACCCGGCCTCGGCGGGCATATCGCTGCCCGACATCGACGTCGCGCATCTCGTCAGAGGCGGCGCCAGTCCGCGCGGACTGGCCTATCTGACGCGCGCCGCCCGAGTCAGGGCTTGGCTCGAGGGGCGCAATTATCTCACGCCTGACGACGTTCGCGCCGTCTTTCTCGAAGTGGTCGCGCATCGGATCTTCGTTAATCCGATTTACGCGCTCCGCGGCGACGATCCTGTGAAGAGGCTTTGTCGCGCCGTGTTCGATTCGACGCCCGCGCCATGAACAACCCCGGCGAAATCCTTTATCGGCCGCGCGGACGATTTCGCTCAAATCATTTGGGTCCGCACGCCTCAAGTGAGGTGGGAGGATTCGGCGTCTTTCGCGACCAGGCTCCCTTCCTTTGCTATCCGGACGCCCGGCGCATCGACATTAGGGCGAGCCTGCGTGATCCGTTCGAGCAAGTCTACGTCAGGCGCTTCGAACAACGGCAATCCGTTGACGTCATAGCGATTGTGGACGTTTCGGCTTCCATGGGATTCTTGGGGGCCTGTCGTAAGTTTGCGCTCGCCTGTGAAGGGACGGAGTCTCTCGCCTATTCTGCAACGAAGATTGGAGATCGCTTCGGTCTGATCGCCTGTGACCAAGCGGTTAGAAAGAACGTGCTTCTGCTTCCGACGCGCTCGAGAGGTCTCGCGCTGCGCTCTACCTGGCGGCTTCGAGAGGAGCGGCCTGACGGCAAGAGCGCTGAAGGGTTCTTCGCCGCGGCAAAGACGCTTGGGGCGACGCGCAAGCTCGTTTTCCTGATCTCGGACTTCAGATGGCCGCAGCCGCTCCTCGAGCGCGTCTTCGACGCCTTCGCCCTGCATGATACGACGCCGCTCGTCATCCTCGACTCCGCGGAAGAGGCGCCGCCGGCCTGGGGCTTGCTGGAGCTGATCGATTCCGAGAGCGGCGCAAGAAAGCTCTGGGCTATGCGACCCAGCCTCCGCGCGCGCTGGATCGAGCAGGAGAAGGAGCGACAAGCGTTCTTGACGGCTCTTGCGGCCGCACACTGCCGCGCCCCGATTTGCATACGCGACCGTTTCGATGCGGACATCCTCAGCCTTCAGCTGATGGCCGGGTGAGGCCGCCCATGCGTCTCGCGATCGTTCTCCTCGCCTGGGTCGTTTTCACGCCGACCGCAAGAGCGAATGAATTTTCGGTGGAAATCCGGACGGAGCGCTCCTTCGGCTACTTCGTCGGCGATCTCGTAAAGGCCATCGTCGACATCAGAGGGCCGGCCAACGCCGAGCTTGTGCGGGCCTCGCTGCCGAATCCTATTCCCTTGACGGTCTCTCTCGACCTCCGCGACGTCTCCGTCGAAGAGTTCAAGGACGACGACGGGCGTTTGTGGCGAATACGGTTATCCTATCAGAATTTCTATGCCGCGCTCGACGTGAGAAACATCGAGGTACCCGCCTTTACCATCCGCTTTCGAAGGGCGGGAGAGCAAACCCAGGTCATCGCGCCCGACTGGCGTTTCGGCGTCGCACCGCTGCGTGAGATCGCCCCGGAGCAAAAAGAGCGCGGCGAGGACTATCTGCGGCCAGACCCCGCTCCGGCATTCGTTGACGAAGAACCAAGCCTTTGGCTGACCCTTCTCTTCGCCGCGCTCACCTTCGCCCTCACCATCGGGATCGCCTGGGACCGCGGATGGCCGCCCTTTCATCGCCGGGCGAAGCGCGGGTTTTCGATCTTGGCCCGCCGTCTCGAGGCTCTCGCGCGCCGTGACCAAAGCCTCGAGGGATTGCGCAGGGCCGCGCGCGACCTGCACCGTGCCTTCGACGACGTTAGCGGGAAAAGCCTGCTAAGCCCGGATCTGAACGACTTCTTTCGGCGACGCACGGAGTTCGCAAGCCTGCAACCGACGACCGAACGCTTTTTCGAAGCTTCGGAAAAGCTGTTTTTTGACCCCGCCGGGGGGGCGAACGGACTCACGATGGCGGAGCTCGTCAGCTTCGCCAAGGCGCTCGCCGTGCAAGAGAGGGCCAGATGATCGGCTTCGATTATCCGCTGGCGCTGTGGTTTTCACCCCTGGCTCTCAGCCCGCTTTTCCGTCTGCCGTTTCGAGGCGCCCTCGTCCCGTCGGTCGCCGTGGGGCCCGCCGATTCGCTTTCCTGCTGGATCGCGATTGCGCTCAAAGCGAGCGGCGCCTTGGCGACTTTCTCCTTCATTCTCGCCGCCGCCAGTCCGTTCCACATCGGCGGCGCGCTCGAGCGCGTGGGCGAAGGCGCCGAAATCGTTTTTCTCATCGACCGAAGCGGCAGCATGAATGAGACTTTCGCCGGACGCACCCCCAGCGGCGGCGAAGAGTTGAAAGCTTCCGCTGCGAAAAGGCTGCTCCAGAACTTCATCGCCGGAAAGCGCCACGATTTCGTGGGCGTCGCCGCGTTCTCGACCGCTCCGATGCTGGTGACGCCGCTCACCGATCGCCGTCCGGCGATCAAGGCCGGGATCGACGCCGTGGACAGGCCCGGTCTCGACTACACCAATATTGGCCGCGGTCTCGCGATGGCGCTGTCGATGTTCCCCGCTGGTCTCTCGGATCGCTCGCGGGCGATCATTCTCGTCTCCGACGGCGCAGGCGTCATCGACCCGCGCATCCAGGACGATCTGCGCGCCGATTTCAGGAAGGCCAACATCCATCTTTATTGGCTTTTTCTGCGCACGAGCGGAAGCCCTGGAATTTATCAAGTCCCCGAAGCCGGCTCGGACACGCCACAGGCGGCGCCCGAACGTCACTTGGACATTTTTTTCAAGTCGCTCGGGGTCTCCTATCGCGCTTTCGAAGCGGAAGGCGCCGAGCAGATCGAGGCGGCTGTCCATCAGATCGAACAGCTGGAGCGCCACCCCGTTCGCTTTGTCGAAGCGGAACCCCGTGAAAACCTTTCCGCTGGACTCTTCGTCATTGCTGCTCTCGCTGTGCTCTTTCTGCTTCTCGCCAAGCTCGCGGAAGTCCGCATTGTCCATCCTGGAGGCGCTGCGTGATCGATCGCAACGCCCCGCTTGAGCACGTCCCGCAAGACTTGGAACGGCTCTCTCTGTGGCAAGAGGCGAGCAGATGGTGGCGACGCTCACGATCGGCGCTGCTCATCGTCGCTGCGATCTCCAGCGCCGCGGCTACGCTCTATGCGGCCTGGGTCCGGCGCGATTTGGAGGCGACGAACAAGGAGATTGCGGCGCTATACGCTGGCCATGACAGGCCTGTGGCGACTGACGCCGCGCCGGAGCTCCTGCTGGCAAGGCTCGAGTTCCTCGCAAAGCGCGACGACGTCGACAACGCCCGGACGCTCCTTGGGACACTCGATGCATCGGGGCGTGACGGCCTCGCGGCAAAGGCCCATTATGCAGTCGGCAATGCGCTGCTGCGCAGAGCCTTCGAGCTGATCGAACGCGGCGATCTCGACGGAGCGGGCCCCTTCGTCAACCTGTCGAAGCGCGAATATCGGCGCGCTCTGCAGTTGTCGCCATCCTATTGGGACGCGAAATTCAACTTCGACATCGCCGCGCGGCTGATCCGCGACTACCCGGCGTTCGAGCAAGAGAATGGCGACGTTCTCGAAGCCGAGCCCAAGAAGCTCTGGACGGACGTACCCGGCGTTCCCAAGGGGCTGCCCTGATGCGCCCTGACTTGCGCGACCCGCGCCTGCTGCTCCTGGCGCTTGCCCTGTCCTTGTCTATCGGCGCGCTGATCGCGCCAACCCCGCGAATGATGCGGAAGAGTTTCGACGCGCTCATCATCGTCGACATCACCGGCAGCATGAACACGCGTGATTACACAAAGGCTGACCGTCCCATCTCTAGGCTCCAATATGCCAAAGAGACGCTGGGGGATTTCGTCGCCGGTCTGCCTTGCGGCTCACGAATTGGGTTGGGCGTCTTCTCAGAACGGCGTCCGTTTTTGCTCTTCGAGCCGCTCGAGGTTTGCGAAAACTTTGCGCCGCTCACGGGTACGATCGAAGCGCTCGACTGGCGCATGGCGTGGGAGGGGGACAGCCGCATCGCGGCAGGTCTATTTCGCGCAATTGACATGGCGCGGGAGCTGAAGACGGACCTCGTTTTCATCACCGATGGACAAGAAGCGCCACCCCTGCCCTTCTCTGGGCCGCCCCCGTTCGAAGGACGCAGCGGCGAGGTTCGGGGACTGATCGCCGGCGCCGGCGGCTATGAGCTCGCTCCGATTCCAAAATTCAACGACGACGGTCGCGAGATTGGTTTTTACAGCGTCGAGGACGTTCCACACGACAACCGCTTTGGTCTTCCGCCGCCTGGCGACGACCAACGAGAGGGATACAACGCTCGCAATGCGCCTTTCGGAGGCGCTGTCGCGGTCGGTGTGGAACATCTTTCCTCCGTGCGCGAAGTCCCATCTCCAATCTCTCGCGGGAAAGACCGGGCTGTCTTACGCGCATCTCGTCGGGTCGTCGGAGCTGCTCCGGGAATTCGAGCAGGCGGCGTCACCGAAATATCGAGCGGTCGCCCTCGATCTCCGTCCCATGCTCGCCGCGGCCGCAGCCGCGGCGCTCATCGCGATTTTCATCCTCGTTCCCGGGCTCGAGCGGCTCGCGGCCATTCGGGCGGGGCGCTTCTCACACGCCAAAACTCAACAAAAGGGAGACAAAAATGAGAACCATTTGGGCGGCGCTCGCTACCCTGATCGCTACCACGGCGCTGGCGCATGGCCCGACACCAATCAAGGTCGATGAGTCCATCGTCATCACCGCCGACCCCAAGGCGGTCTGGGCGGTGGCCGGCAAGTTCGACAGCATTGCCAATTGGCATCCCGACGTCGCGAGCGTGCAAGCCAAGGGCGGCGACACTGTCGGCGCCGAGCGCGAGATCACCTTGCGCAAGGGTGGCGCGCTGAAGGAGGGACTGGACGAATATGAGCCGTCGTCGTTCAAATATTCCTACCGAATGTCCGATCCCAATCTCGACGCGCTTCCGATCAGCTCCTATTCGACCACCTTCGTGATCACGCCGGCCGCCGACGGCGGCAGCGAGGTCCATTGGTATGGACGTCTGTACCGCGGCGACACTGGCAACGAGCCGCCGGACAATCTCAACGACGACGCCGCGCGGACCGCCATGTCCGACTTTCTGCGTTCAGGGCTTCAGGGACTGAAGAAGAAGGTCGAAGGGAAATAAATGGCGCCCTCGTTCTGGCGACAAGGGGCGACCCTCTGGTTTCTCGTCTTCAGCGTGCAAGCAGCGGGCGACCAGGGATCTCTTCGTTGTGTGTCAGGACGAGGCGACGCTCGTTCGCTTCGACACGGAGCGCGCCGCGGTGAGCGCGCGCGTCAGTCTGCCGCCCAAGCCCGCGATGATCGCCGCGGCGAGGCAAGGGGATTTGCTCTTCATTACTCATCCCGAGTTGGGGCAAATTTCGCGGATCGAGACGTCACGGCTCGACGCGCCGCGAAGACTTAACGTCGGCGGGACTCCTTTTGGGATCGCAGCGAGCGCCGACGGCCGCTTTCTCTACGTCGGCGACTGGAAAAGCAATGTCGTGCGCAAGCTCGACGCGGAAACGGGAGCGCGGCTTGCGGAAGCTCCGGTGGGTCTTGAACCGGCCGGCCTCACTTTGGATACACGTGAGGAACGGCTTTACATCGCCAATCGCGAGAGTCGGTCGGTCACCATCCTCGAACTCCCCTCGATGCGGAGGATGGGAGACATCGAAGTCGGCGAGGGACCCTTCGCACTGGCGTTCGATGGCCACAACAACCGCCTCCTCGTCGCCGCCGTCAGGAGCGGCGAGGTGACGGCGATCGACAGCGCCACGCAAACGGTCACCTCGCGTGTCACTCTCGGGGGCGCGCCCTATGGGGTCGCTATCGACGGCGAGAGCGACCGCGTTCTCGTGACCAATCAACATGCCGATCGTGTCACGATCGTCGACAAAGCCGGACTTAGCCTGATCGGGACTATCGCCGTCGGACGTTACCCCGAGGCTGTCGCGGCATGGCGCGGGAAGGCCTATGTCGCGAATTGGTTCTCTGGGGACATATCGGTCGTCGATCTCACGACGGGCGACCGCTTCGCGACCGTCAAGATCGGAGAGGGCCCGCGTTCCATGGCCTTCGCTGGTCCGGGAGAAGCGCAATGAAAGGACTAGTCGCTCGGCTCTTGGCCTTGGCTTGCCTGGCCGCCTTGCCGGCCTGCGAAGATCGCAAGCCGCGACAGGAACCCGGCTTCACCGACAGGGTGGTCGAGAAGTCCAATCCATCACAGTCCTGGATTAGGCGAAACGACGATCTGGATCCCGCTCAGTGGCTCGCCAGCAAGGAAGCCGGCTATCCGCTGCCGGCTGAGGACCCCGCCGTGCTTCGGATCAGAAAGGCCTTTGAGGCGGCGGCGCCGAAATTTCTGGAATTGGATCGCATGGTGGCCAATCGCACCGCGCAGCTTTTGGAAATGCTCGCGAAAGACGGCAAGCCCGAGAGCGCGGCGGGGCTGATAGAAGCGCTCGCCTCTGTGGTCAATTCCGACCGCCCCAAGGAGACATATGGAGAGCTATGCCAATATTACTTCATTTTGCGTCATAGCGGAGCCGATGGGGATACGGCGGCAGCTCAGTTGCGAGCTCGCTACGGCAATCCTCCCGCGAGCGCTCGTTGACGACATTCAACGGCCCTTCTGCCCTGTGCGGCTCTCGACCGCCATGCGGATGAGATCGGCGCGCGAGCGGGCGCCGAGTTTCGCTTTCAACAGCGTGCAATTGTTGGCCACGGTCTTATAAGAAACCTTGAGCATATGCGCGATCTCGACCATGTCCTTCCCTGCGGCGAGACTGTGCAAGATCTCGATTTCTCGACCGCTCAAGCCTTCAAGAGGATCGTGTCCCTGCTTTCGTTCGGCGAAAGCCAGCTTGAGAGCGAGCCCACTGGACAGATAGCGCTCCCCACTTGCGACCGCGCGGATTGCCTGAATAAAGGCCTTGGGATCCTCGTTCTTGGTGATGTAGCCTTTAGCCCCTTGCTCGATGGACCGCGCGGCGAATGCAGGGTCGTCGTTCATCGTGAAGATGATGATCTTCGAGCTCGGTTGGCGCTTGAGCATCCGACGCAGCACCTCGAATCCGGAAACACCAGGAAGATTGAGATCGAGCACGACGACATCGGGAAGCTTGGAGGCGTGCGTCTCCAGCGCCTCCTCCGCGTCGTGCGCTTCCAGAATCTCGATATCCTGCTGCCCGGACAGCATCGTTCGGCAGCCCGCGATCACCATGGGATGGTCGTCGACGATCAGGATGCGCATTGGCCTTTCCGCGCTCGGAATTGATGCCCGGACTATGTCTAGCGAAGATCATTGCTGTCAAACATGCCGTGAATTCCCGATGGGCTCGGGAAAGTTTGGAAGTTTCCAACCAGAGCCGCATTTAGGCGATAATATTCTCGCGAAAACGCCAGCTTCGAAGCTCCAATAGTCGCTGTAATGACTTGGACTTCTTGCGCTCTTTTGGCAGGGTCGTAGGAAGACGAAACGCGCTGCTTCTGCCGTCCCCACCTCCGGCGAGGCTCCTCGTCTCCTGCAGCCCAGCCTGCTCTCAGCACACCGCTTGGAAAATCTTCATGCGCTGCCTATCCCTGAAAACCGAGCTGAGTTGGCTGATCGGCCTTCTGATGCTCGTTACTTTGGCCATCAACTTGAGCGTCTTGATCCTGCATGCCGGGCCTCGCATCCGCGCGGAGGACGAAACCAGCGTGCATCTGACGCGCGAGCTGGTCGTAACCGCCATTGGCAGTCTGCAGGAGACTAATGATCCCTTGCCGGCGCTCAACCGTTTTTATGAAAGCCTCGGCAAGCTTCGACACGTCGATGTCAAGGTCCTGAGCAGCAGCGGCCCAACGGTTCCAACTCCCGCGAGTGCGATCCCAAGAGATCCGGGCTCCGTGCCCGGCTGGTTCGTCGATCTCATTCACACGCCGCCCAGAAGCGTCATCGTTCCCGTGACCATTAAAGGCGTCGATTACGGCCGCATCGCCATCGTCTCCAATCCCGTGGATGAGCTGGAGGAGATCTGGTCGGACGTATCTTGGCTGGCGCTAATAAGCCTCCTGATCACATCGCTCATGCTGGGAGTGGTGCTTCTGCTGGTGCGACATTCCTTGAAGCCGTTCGAAGGCTTGAAGCGCGGGCTCGCCGATCTGGAAGCTGGCAAGAGCCATGTGCGGATCGAGCAGCGTGGCGCGACCGAATTCCGGATCATTTCGGCAGCGCTGAATTCGCTGGCCGAGACGCTGGATCGCGTCAAAACAGAGAATTGCTCCCTCGTCGATCGGCTCATCCGCGTTCAGGATGACGAACGCAAGGAAATCGCTCGCGATCTGCACGACGAGGCGGGCCCCTGTCTCTTTTCCATTCGCGCCGGCGTGGTCGCGCTCAGTGAGCTCGCGGCCGACGCTAAGCTCGATGCGCAGAAAATTCAGCAAACCTGCGAAAGCGTGAATTGAGCCAGCGAGGTTCTGCAAAACCTGTTTCGAGCGCTACTCGGCCGGCTTGCTCCCCGGGGACTGGCGGAATTTGGATTGGGGGAGGTGCTGAAAGGATTGATCAAGTCGTGGCAGGTCAGTCGTTCGGACGTGAGGCTTTCACTGGCCTGTCCCCACGATCTCTCGATCCTCGACGAGCCCACTGCGTTGACGGCCTTTCGCGTGGTGCAGGAGTTGCTCACTAATGTCTTCCGCCACGCGAACGCCACCTCGGCCAAGGTTCGCGTCGAGTTCGGCTCGATGCCGGCTGTGTCGAGCGCAGATCAAGAAGCCGAGGACGCGCCGGCGCTGTTGATCGAAGTTGAGGACGACGGGATTGGCATTCCGGACAGTCCCAAATATGGCCTCGGCCTCCTGGGCATGAGGGAGCGTGTGAGGGCCTTGGAGGGGACGATCTCTATCGGCCGCCGCAACGAGGGAGGAGCCCGCGTCGCCGCCGCTTTGCCGCTGCCGAAAGATGAGGAGCTCGAGTTCGTGAGATTGCGCCGAAGTTAGAGACCGAGCCTCTTTGCGCCGTCGTTCGCCCCCGATCAGGGCCGCTCCGCCGCGTGAAGAATGGTCCCGTCCGTCACGGCATAGTCGAAGCGCGCCCCGGTCAATATCGCGCCCTCGAATTTCGCGGATGACAAAATGGCGTGGGTGAGATTTGCGCCTGTCAGATCCGCGCCAGTGAAATTCGCTTCCGGAAGCTCCGCGCGGACCGGAACCATCCCTTGATTGGCCGGATCGGCACCGAGATCAGCGCCCACGAGCTTCGCATTCTTGAAGGAGGCCCGCGGACCGCCTCCGATAATCCGCGCATGCGAGAGATCGGCGTCCGAGAAGTCACATTCCTCAAGCAGCGCCGCATAGAGTATCCCGCCGCGTAGAGCGGCTTTCGAGAATTTGGCGTGGCGGAGATCCGCGCGGGTGAAGTTTGCTTCCGTGAGCTCGGCGCCGCTCAGAATGGCCCCTGCAAGATTTCGACGAAAAGAAGTCGGCCTTAGCCAGGCGAAGGCCGGATAGATCGAGCCCGCTCAAGTCCAAATTGCCGAGATCGAGCCGATCGCCGTTCGCATGGGCGATCCTTTGCTCGATTTGGGATCGCGTCAGCTCTGCGCCCACAGCAGAAGCGATCGAGGCAAACGCACATAATCCGACGATGAGAAGAGACCACAAAACGCCATGCGTCCTGCAGCGATGTGGGATCGCCATGTGCTTACCTTCTCCGTTGCCGGACCCTCGGACGTGCTCGGCGAGGGCCGATTTCATCCCCGGAGCCATAAGCCAAGGGCGGCGGTGAACTGCAATCGAAGAAATCGGGAATTTTTCCTAGCCTTCATGAGATTTATTCAAGGTGCGCCAAAAGCCTATCGGCTGCTAAAATGCCTTTGTCGGATTGCCGCGGTCACGCTGCGGCGATCCATCATAAGGAGCCAAAGCATGACCTGGACCTGCCCGGAAATCACCGAAATCTGCGTTGGCATGGAGATCACGAGCTACGAATCGGCGGAAGTTTGATCCTTCCAAAGAAACGCCGGTTTGCACCGTCGCTCGACTAGGGTCAGTCCTCATCCGGCGTCCGCGGACGGGCGGCCTCCGTAAGCGCGAACCCATCGGAACCTTGATTGGCCCTGCATTTGACGCGTTTCTTATGTTTGATCGCGCTATTCGGCGCCCTGACCATCTCACAGCCTGCACGCGCCAAGCCTTCTTCAGACGTCTCGGACTCCCTGCCTGTTCGAAGAGCAGGATTGTGGAGGATATCGACCCTCTCCGCCGCTACGGGTCTGCACGTCAGCGAGACATGTCTTCAGCCTGAAGACAGCATCGTCGGGGAAAAGGACCCGGCCTGCGGCGATCCAAGGGTCATCCGAGAAGGCGACCAAGTGGTGGTGACAATCACGTGCGAGGAGAGTGGCCGGCGCGTGGTCCGCAGCCTGCTCTTCACCGGGGACTTCACAACTTGGTACCGGGCGCAGGGGAAGATCACGTCAAAAGGATCGACGCCCGGCTCCGAAGTCCATTCTGGCTTCGCGATCGACGCCAAGTTCCTGCGGTCGGATTGCTCCGAACCGGCTCTCGTCAAGTGAGCTTGAAGCGCAAGCTGGAATTGTCGGCCGAAGCGTTCGCGGCTTACGTCTACGTTTGGCTCACCGCGACCCGGCGTTTACTGCGGTTTGAAGGCTTTGAGCCGGCAGAGATCAAGGGGCCGGGGCGGCTTGAGGTATTCACCAAGCCGTCAGTATAAAGGATAAGCAATTGTCGGGGAAGACGTCGGAGCGAGGGCAAACAGTTTGAGTGACACTGATCCCCAATTGTAAATTAGCGGGGCCGTCAACCCATGCAAGCATTTGCGAAGGAACGAGTACGCCATTCCGATTTAAGCTTCTCAAAAGTGTCTCGAAGGGATTTTTTCTCCAGAAGTCGCCTGATTTGGGGGCGAGTTGCCTCGCGATCTCGCGCGCCCAGGGGAGGCATTCGCCCGTTTCAAAACTTCGCGAAGGGTGATGACCGCGCCTTGAGCGAAGCAAACGGCGCATCCATGGATCGCGCCTCTCACCAATGCTCGAATTGACAGACGCGATTCGAGTGAGATAAATAATGTAGGAAGTCATACCACTAAGCCGTTGTGTTTTCGGAGATTCAATGATCCGCCATCGGCTTGAAGTCTCGGCGATCGTCGTACTTGCAGGCATGACTGGCAAAGCTCCTGTAGCTCAGTCAGCGAAGTCTGATGCATTTATTCAGACCAACATCTCTGCCGCTAAAATTTCCCAAAGTGATCACCGCTACATCGTCGATATCACCCTATTGGCGAGTGACTTCGAGGAAATGTTTCAAAGAAGCGGCGGCGAGCGCGTGGGTGTGGACCTGTCGCAGCCTGGCGCGCTCGAGCGCGAGATTGGGAGATTCGTGCAAAGGCGCGTGACGATGCACCGCGCGAATGGGACAGTTTGCGAAGGAAACGTCGAGCGAGCAGGCGAAGATCCGGCGAATGATGAAGCCGTTCTGGTGGAGCTAAGCTTCAACTGCGCGGACCAAAACGTCAGTTACGACGCGACCAAGCTCTTGTCGGCGGAAGGACCGCGTGCGTGGCAAGTTGTCACCCTAGTGCGTGGTGGAAAGACGCTGCAAGTCATGGTGAATGGCGAGAGCCAGCCGGTAGCGTTATCCAGCGCGGAATAAGCATTGTTCGGCATCAACCGCCTTCGAACGAGTGGAGACGCCTATGATCGAAATCGACAACACACGTCGCCTTCTCGTCGCGGCAGGAACCGGTTTTGCCCTTGCGGGAGCGAATTTTTCGGCCGCGCTTGCCGAGGAGAAGCACGCGGCCGAGAAGGAGGTCACCGCGGTTGAGGACCGATGCGCGAGCATGGCGTCATCCGCCGCGCTATTCTCGTCTATCGCGACATTGCGACGAAGCTGCGGACGAAGCCGGCAAGCGTGAATTGAAATCGCTGGGTCGCACAGCCGATCTCTTCCGGTCCTTCGGTGAGAATTATCACGAAAAGGAACTCGAAGAGACGCATATCTTCCCCATAGTCAGGAAAGCGGGCGGCCAAGAAGCGTCGAGCCGATGCTCACCCTATCTCGCAGCACCAGCGTAGTCACGAGCTCGACGGACTATGTCCTCGCCGCGGTGGCCAGGGTGGTGTCTCGGCGACGGAAGCAGAGTCGCTTGCGGGCGCGTTCTGAATTGATTGAGCTTATGTATGAAGACTGCATTTCTGCGCGCGAAGACACGTTGTGTTTCCCGCATGGAAGACGCTCTCGCCCCATCAGCTCGACGAGATGGGCGAGAAGTTCGAAGAAATCGAGCATCGGCAGTTCGGGAAAGACGGCTTTGAAGACGCCGTCGCTCAAATCTCCGCAATCGAGCAAGCGCTTGGCGCCGCCGACCTCGAGCGCTTCACCGCGACCCCGCCCGTGAAGCTCTGAGACTAACATAAACTTCGAGCCTACCGAGGATGTCGGGATCGCGGCCGATCAACTGCGCTGCAAACCGCTTTCCATGCCGCGCCAGCGCCTCAGCCCAATGCCAGGCCAAAAAAAGCGCGCCCTTGCGGGGCGCGTAAGGTCCATCTCCGTCACGCAGGGGGAAATCGAGCGCGACGGAATCTAAGGCGCGTCTTACTGGATCATCCTGGAGGTGCGGCCCACGCCAGGGGCGTCGGGTTGATTGCCCGAGCCGTTCGTGCCTTCCGGCGAGATCCAGTCCGGAACCCATGTCAGGGCGACGACAACAAAGGCCACTATGCCCGCTACGTTACATGAGGAAATCTTGCCGATTTCCTTAGTGCTGTGGACATTTGCCATTTCTCTCCCTCCCTTTTTTGTTATTGGATATGAAGATTTTCATCTTCTTTCATATGATAGCGCAAATTTGCGGATCTGCAATGCGGGATGCGGATACAGGCGAACTGTCTTAACCAATTGATCCAAATTCGTAATGTCGCTTCGGAAGACACCGGGGTCTCAAAATCGCCCCTCTCAACCTGGATCAGTCACACTCAAGGTCACCCCCATTGGAGGCGTCACTCTCGCACCTGCGTTCCGCCCCTGGCGGCGAGCCTCGGAGCGCTAACTGCGCACGTATGGACCCTTCGCGCGGCATTCCCTCCGCCCTTGACGACCATCCGGGAGCTGGTAGATATGATTTTATTAATAGTTTATCATACCGTCAGGAACGGCGATGAAACGCGTGACGATCAGTGTCTCGGACGAACTCGAGCAACAACTGATCGCGTTCGCGGATTCAAAGGGTTACGGCAATCGCTCGGAAGCTTGCCGCGGTATCTCCTGCGTATCGGTCTCGAAAGGGACCAAGGGGAGGCAGGCGGGAACGCTCGCTTTTGCATTGCGACCCTCTCCCACGTCTTCAACCAAAACGCGCGCGGTCTGGAGAAGCGGCTGTCCGAAGCTTATCACGCGCACCACGAGCTCCTTGTCGCAAACATGCGAGTTCCTCTCTGATCATGAATCCTGTCTCGACGTGATCGTGCTGCGTGGGGAGGTCGCCGGGGCTCCGCGAGTTTGCTCAGAAAATCATAACGCGTGGCGTGACGACGGCAACGAATTTTGCCGCTGTAAGCGGCGTTGATGGCTGTGGAGGGCAAAAAGCAAGTCGACATCGGCCACTCGCTCACCCATGAGAGCCGAAGCGAGCGAGACGAAGAAGCTCAGCGGGCCGACTTCCTCGACGATGCAATTGCGCCGTTTGCG
>CAWEGE010000023.1:0-384834 GCA_963808525.1 uncultured Alphaproteobacteria bacterium | reverse complement strand
AAATAGGCTTGCGGAAGAGAACAAAGCATGCACAATAATCCCCAGCCGCCCGGGCTCCATTTCCGTCTCGCCCGCCGTTGCGCCGCCCCCGTTCCCCATGTCAGAAGGATTTTCGCCGTGAGCCAAGCCAATCTCCGCGTCGTTGAAGGGACCTCCGTGGACAAGACCAAGGCGCTCGACGCCGCGCTGTCGCAGATCGAGCGCGCCTTCGGCAAAGGCTCGATCATGCGGCTCGGCAAGAACCAGAAGCCGGTCGAGATCGAGACCGTGTCCACGGGATCGCTCGGGCTCGACATCGCGCTTGGCGTCGGCGGTCTGCCGCGCGGGCGCATCGTCGAGATTTACGGGCCGGAATCCTCCGGCAAGACGACGCTGACGCTGCATGTGATCGCGGAAGCGCAGAAGGCCGGCGGCGTCTGCGCCTTTGTTGACGCCGAGCATGCGCTCGATCCGGTTTACGCCAGGAAGCTCGGGGTGCAGCTCGACGATCTCTTGATCTCGCAGCCCGACACGGGCGAGCAGGCGCTGGAGATCACCGACACGCTGGTGCGCTCGGGCGCGGTCGACGTGCTGGTGATCGACTCGGTCGCGGCGCTGACGCCCCGCGCGGAGATCGAGGGCGAGATGGGCGAGGTGCAGCCGGGCCTGCAGGCGCGGCTCATGAGCCAGGCCTTGCGCAAGCTGACGGCGTCGATCTCGCGCTCCAACACGCTGGTGGTCTTCATCAACCAGATCCGCATGAAGATCGGCGTCATGTATGGCTCGCCGGAGACGACGACGGGCGGCAACGCGCTGAAGTTCTACGCCTCGGTGCGGCTCGACATTCGCCGCATCGGGGCGATCAAGGACCGCGACGAGGCGGTGGGCAATCAGACGCGCGTGAAGGTCGTCAAGAACAAGGTGGCGCCGCCGTTCAAGCAGGTCGAGTTCGACATCATGTATGGCGAGGGCATCTCCAAGGTCGGCGAGCTCGTCGATCTGGGCGTGAAGGCGGGCGTCGTCGAGAAATCCGGCGCATGGTTCTCCTACGACAGCCAGCGGCTCGGGCAGGGGCGCGAGAACGCCAAGAATTACTTGAAGCAGAATCCGGCGGCCGCGGCGAAAATCGAGCAGGCGATCCGCGCCAACGCCGGCGTCGTCGCCGAGAAGATCCTTGAGGAAGGCGGCGAGGCGGAGGGGGATTGAACGGCGCGCCGCTGGGCGCGGGCGGCGGCCAGTGGGCGCGCGGTTTTCGATCCAACTGCGGCCAAAACGAGTTTAGACTGTCGAAGCTCTTCCCTCGTCTGCGAAAGGTCACGCCTTGAACGCGTCGCTCCCCGATCCCTCAACCCTGCCTTTCGAAAAGGCCATGGCGGAATTGGAGGGGATCGTCGCTGCGCTCGAGAAATCGAGCGTTTCGCTCGATGAATTGGTCAAGCTCTTCGAGCGCGGCGAGGCCTTGAAGCGGCGCTGCGACGCGCTGCTCAAAGAGGCGGAAGCGCGCATCGAGAAGATCGCGCTCGGAGAAGACGGCAAGCCTTCTGGCCTCGCGCCGCTTGATCCGGAGTGAGGCGGACGCGGCTGCCGATGTGAGTTTTGACGCCTTCGCTCAGCCGACGCTGCGCTCGATGATATGGGCGAGGTCTGTCATGATCTGGTTGAGATCGTAATTCTTCGGTGTGTAGACTGCCGCGACGCCGCTCTCGCGCAAGAGCTTCTCGTCGGCCGGCGGGATGATCCCGCCCACGACCAGCGGCACATTGGCGAGCCCCTCGTCCTTCATGAGCTTGATGACCTCATGGGCGAGCGTGACATGCGATCCGGAAAGGATCGACAGGCCGACGCAATGCGCGCCTTCCTTCTTGGCGGCATCCACCAGCTCCTTAGGCGTCGAGCGGATGCCGGCGTAGATCACGTCGAAGCCGGCGTCGCGTGCGCGCACGGCGATCTGCTCGGCGCCGTTCGAGTGGCCGTCCAATCCGGGCTTGCCCACCAGAAACTTCGCGCGCTTGCCGATCTTCTGAGAGACGCGCTCGACTTCGCCTCTGACCTCGTCAAGCGCGCCGCCGACCTGGCGGGCCGTCGAGGAGACGCCGGTCGGCGCGCGATATTCTCCGAAGACGCCGCGCAGCACGCCGCCCCATTCGCCGGTCGTCACGCCCGCCTTGGCTGCGGCGATCGACGGCTCGACCATGTTGCGGCCTTCCTTCGCTGCGCTCGAGAGCGCCTCGAGCGCAGTCTTGGCGGCCTTCTCGTCGCGCGCCGCGCGCCAGGCTTTCAGGCGCCCAATCTGCTCGGCCTCGACGCCCTCGGGCACCACCATGATCGCGTCCTCGCCGAAGGCGAGCGGCGACGACTTTCCCTCGGTGAATTTGTTGACGCCGACCACGATCTGCTGGCCGGCTTCGATCGACTCGAGCCGCGCCGTATTCGACTCGACGAGTTTCGATTTCATATAGCCGATCTCGACCGCGGCGGCCGCGCCGCCGAGCTCATCGATCTTCTTGAGCTCGGCCAGCGCCTCGGCCTTCAGCGCCGCGACTTTCCTGGCGATCTCCGGATTGCCGTCGAAAATGTCCCCATATTCCAGCAGGTCCGTCTCATAGGCCATGATCTGCTGCATGCGCAGCGACCATTGCTGGTCGAAAGGACGCGGCAGGCCGAGCGCCTCGTTCCAGGCGGGAAGCTGCACGGCGCGGGCGCGCGCGTTCTTCGAGAGAACCACGGCCAGCATCTCGATCAAAATGCGGTAGACGTTGTTTTCCGGCTGCTGCTCGGTGAGACCGAGCGAATTAACTTGCACGCCATAGCGGAAGCGGCGCGACTTTTCGTCCTTCACGCCGTAGCGGTCGCGCGTGATCTCGTTCCACAGCTCGACGAAAGCCCGCATCTTGCAGAGTTCCGTGACGAAACGCATGCCGGCGTTGACGAAGAAGGAGATGCGTCCGACGACCTGGGCGAAATCTTCGTCCGAGAGGCCTGCGGCCTTCACGCCGTCAAGGATCGCGACGGCGGTGGCGAGCGCATAGGCGAGCTCCTGCGCCGGCGTCGCTCCCGCCTCCTGCAAATGGTAGGAGCAGACATTCATCGGGTTGAATTTCGGGCATTCCTTCGTCGTGAAGAGAATGAGGTCCTGCGTCAGCCGCAGCGACGACGCCGGCGGAAACACATAGGAGCCGCGCGAGAGATATTCCTTGATGATGTCGTTTTGCGTCGTGCCCTGCAGCTTGGCGCGTGCGACGCCCTGTTCCTCGGCCGCGGCGATATAGAGCGCCATCAGCCAGACGGCTGTGGCGTTGATGGTCATCGAGGTGTTCATCTCCCCGAGCGGAATGCCGTCGAAGAGCGTGCGCATGTCGCCCAGATGCGAGACCGGCACGCCGACCTTGCCGACCTCTCCCCGCGCAAGCGGGTGGTCGCTGTCATAGCCCGTCTGAGTCGGCAGATCGAAGGCGATGGAAAGCCCCGTTTGTCCCTTGGAGAGGTTGGAACGATAGAGAAGGTTCGAACTCGCGCGCGGTCGAATGGCCGGCGTAGGTGCGGAACATCCAAGGCTTGTCGCGGCGCGGGGCCGAGGCGTCGGTCATGCTGATAGGCTCCCTTTGCGTCTGCGATAGCGCATCGGGCCGGCGGCCGTCAAAAACTGCAGTGCGAGGCCAGCGCCTCCGCGAGCTTTGTGCGGAAAGGCGGCCGGCAGCGCTGTAATCCCGTCGGCCCGCCGCCCCGCGGCCTCACCCCGCCAGCTTGGCCAGGAGCGCGTCGGAGAATTCCGCGTTCACATAGACGTTCTGCACGTCGTCGTTGTCTTCCAGCGAGCCGATGAGCTTCAAAATCTTCTCACCCGCCTCGTCGTCGACCGTGACAGTGTTCTGCGGGCGCCAGACCAGCGCGGCTTTTTTGGGCTCGCCGAATTTCTCCTCGAGGTTCTTGGCCACGTCGCGCAAGCCTTCGAGCGAGGTCGTGATCTCATGCGTCTCCTCGTTGGAGGCGACGTCCTCGGCGCCGGCCTCCAGCGCCGCCTCCAGCAGCGCGTCTTCCGAGGCGACCTTGCGGTCGAACTCCACGAGCCCGACGCGGTCGAACATGAAGGACACGGCGCCCGTCTCGGCCAGCGCGCCGCCGGCCTTGGTGAAATAGGAGCGCACCTCGCCCGCGGTGCGGTTGCGGTTGTCCGTCAGGGCCTCGATGATGACCGCGACGCCGCCGGGCGCATAGCCCTCGTAGCGCACTTCGTCGTAATTCTCCGCGTCGGCGCCGGAGGCCTTCTTGATCGCCCGCTCGATATTGTCCTTGGGCATGTTCTCGGCGCGCGCGGCGAGCACGGCGGCGCGCAACCGCGCGTTCATGTTGGGATCGGGCAGGCCCATTTTGGCCGCCACGGTGATTTCCCGGGCGAGCTTCGAGAAAAGCTTCGAACGAAGGGCGTCCTGCTTGCCCTTCTTATGCATGATGTTCTTGAACTGACTGTGCCCGGCCATTGACCCGCTCTTGCCTCCTTGAGCCGCTGCTTTCCCGCGGCGCTCGGGCGGCCCATATACGCCGGGCCGCACCGGAAATAAAGGAAGCGCCGCCTTCGGAAGGACCGCGCGAAATGGCCCAAGACGAAAGCTCCTAACGCGGCCGCGAGATCCCCAGGCCGCCGCATCCGCCGCGCCGCCAGGCGCCGCTTCCCGGCTCCAGTCCGAAGAGCGGGGCGGAGAACCTGGAGGCAGCCCGCGCGTGGGGCGCCTCTTGGAAAGTCCCGCTGATCGAGGAAATCTGGAGCGATATGCTGTATTGGCGAAAAAGGCCGGCAGGCCCTTGCTCGCCCCATAGTTATGGATGTTTTTCGTTCCTCTTGGACTTCATCCCCGCGGATTTCGCGTCGGCTTCGCACATATAGGCGCCGCGCCTAGTGGCTCCATAACGGCGCTCGCCATAGTAATGAATGGTCTTTGACGCCAGATTGGCCCATACGACGGTGTCGCCCGGGCAATGACTTCTTGCTTGCCCGGCGGTTTCAAATTGAACCTCGCCAGACGACGATCCGCTCGGCGCCGCAGTGGCGGGCGCCTCGGCAGGAGCGGAAGGCTCGGCGGGAGCTGCGGCCGGCGCGGGAGCGGAGGGCGCAGTCTTTTGCTCAGACATGCCGACCGAAGCCGACAGAAGCAGGCCGGATAGCGCCGCAAAGACTGAAAGGGCGAGGCGTCTATTCATTTTGCTATTCCCTGTTCCGGACCGTCTATTCAGCTGCAAGTAGAGCGCAAGCGCGAAAATCAAATCGCCGGCCGAGCCGTCGCTGATACCCCCCACAATGTCCACGCCTCAACCGAGGACGCAACAGTCACGGCAATGACATGCGCCCGTCCTATTGCCCCGCTCTTGCGGCGAGGGCGCCCGGTTTCTCGGGCCTTGGGGATGAATTGACGATGAGCGTGGATCTCGGCGCCATGAAGCGCGCGACGGCCGCCGGCCTCAGCGCCGCGGTGCACCGAAACCGGACTTTCTCCCGCGCCGGCGCGCTCGAGCGCCTTTTCACTTTCGCCTTTCGGGGCCTCGTCTATCCCCAGATCTGGGAGGACCCGGTCGTCGACATGGAAGCCTTGGCGATCAAGCCCGAGGATCACGTCGTCGCGATCGCGTCAGGCGGCTGCAATGTGATGAGCTATCTCATCGCCGACCCCGCGCGGATCGTCGCGGTCGATCTCAACGGCGCGCATATCGCGCTGAACCGGTTGAAACTCTGCGCGGTGCGGCGTCTTCCCGACTTCGCGGCCTTCCATCGTTTCTTCGGCGAGGCCGACCGCGCGGAAAACGTAGAGGCTTACGATTGCTGGATCAGCCCCCATCTCGACCGCGAATCGCGCGCCTATTGGGAGGGGCGGACGGCCCTCGGGCGGCGCCGGATCGATCGCTTCGCCAACAATTTCTATCGCCATGGCCTTCTGGGCTCCTTCATCGGCGCCGGCCATCTGCTCGCGCGGGCGCATGGCAAAAATCCGCGCCGGCTCCTCGAGGCGCGCACGCTCGAGGAGCAGCGCGAGCTCTTCGACGATGAGATTGCGCCGCTCTTCGAGACGAAGGCGCTGCGCTGGCTGGTCAATCAACCGGCGACGCTCTACGGCCTCGGCATTCCGCCGGCACAGTATCAGGCGCTCATCGGAGACGCGAGGGGCGGCGCGGCGGAGGTCTTGCACGAGCGCTTGCGGCGCCTCGCCTGCGATTTCGAGCTTTCGTCGAATTACTTTGCGCGTCAGGCCTTCGGCCGTCGCTACGGCGATCGCGAAGACGGCGCCGCGCCCCCCTATCTCGAGGAGGCATATTTCGAGCGCGTCCGCGCAGGGGCTAGGCGTGTCGAGACGAAGCACATGTCGATGGGCGCTTTCCTCGAAAGCGCCGGGCCCGCCAGCCTCGACGCCTATGTTTTGCTCGATGCGCAGGATTGGATGGACGACGAGACGCTTCATCACCTTTGGAAGAACATCGCCCGCACGGCCCGCCCCGGCGCGCGTGTGATTTTCCGCACCGCCGCCGAGGAGCGTCTGTTGCCGGGGCGTCTTCCAGCCGAGCTTCTGGCGCGCTGGAGTTACGACGAGGAGCGCTGCCGCGAGCTGACGCGCCGCGATCGCTCCTCGATCTACGGCGCCTTTCACCTCTATACGCTGCACAGGCCGCAATGACCGACGCTCAAGCCGCGCTGATGGATCGGATGTATCGCCCGCAGCGGCGAATTTACGATCTAACGCGCAAGCACTATCTCCTTGGGCGGGACGAGACGATCGACGCGCTCTCGCCGCCGCCGGGAGGCCATGTGCTGGAGGTCTGCTGCGGCACGGGGCGGAACCTCATTCGCGCGGCGAGACTCTATCCGCAGGCCCGCTTCTACGGCCTCGACATCTCCGCCGTCATGCTCGAGGAGGCGAGGGTTAACGCCGCACGCCGTGCCAGCGCCGCGATCGTCTTTGCGCAAGGCGACGCCACGAATTTCGACGCGCAGGCGCTCTTCGGCGTGGCGCGATTCGAGAGAATCTTCATCTCCTACGCGCTGTCGATGATCCCCTCGTGGCGCGAGGCGCTAGCGCAGGCCTTCGACCTGCTGGCCCCAGAGGGCGAGCTGCATGTCGTCGATTTCGGGGATCAGGCGGGCTTGCCGCTCTGGTTTCGGGTGGCGCTCGCCAGATGGCTCGCCTGCTTCCACGTGACCCCGCGCCGTGAGCTCGCCGACGAATTCGCCGCTCAGGCGCGCGCCCGCGGCCTCGACTGCCGCCACGAGGCGCTCTACCGCGGCTACGCCTTCCAGGCGGCGGCGCCGCGGCGCAGGAGCGACAAGGTCTAGCGATAGCCTTCCTCGGCGAGGACCTGCCGTACGGCCGGACGGCTCTTCATGAGCTGATAGTGGGCAAGGCAGGCGGGCGGGAGCGTCATGCCGATTTTGTCGGCCCAGAACTCGTTATAGAACAGAGCCGCGTCTGCGATTGAAAAGCTTCCCGCGACATAGTCTCTGCCTTTGAGCTCGCTGTCGACCGCTGTCAGCGCCGAGGCGACGATTTCGCGCCCTTCCGCCTTGATCGCCTCGACCTCGGCGCCGCTCCTTTGATAGCGCTCGGGGACGAAGATGCGCCGGAAACCCTCGCCGTGAATATGGCCCACGCAAAAGGCCATGGCGCCGAGCGCCGTGTCGCGCGCGACCGGCTCCTCGGGTAGCAGCTTTCGTCGCGGATAGGCTTCAGCGATCCATTTTGCGATGGAGACGAAATCCGTCAGCGCGACGCCGTCGTCGCGGACCAGGGTCGGGATCGTCCCCTGCGGGTTGATCGCGAGATACTCCGGCTTGAGATGGTCGCCCTTTGGCAGATTGAGAACATAGGCCTCGAAGACGAGTTCCGCTTCCTCGAGCAGAATGTGGACCCCTGTCGAGCAGGAGCCGGGAGTCATATAAAATTTCATGGGTGAATCAGTCCTTCCGCCCTCGCTTCGCCGGTTATCTAGCGCGCCGGCAAGCAACCGCGGCGCCATCTCCCGGCGGCCGCCGGCCTGCGACGCGCCGACGCCTGTTCAGCGCCGCTCGGAGGTCCTAATACGGGTCCAGGCCCCTTTGGGCGCGGCGGAGTCCCAGGCATGGGCGAAGAGATCGAGGCCGTCGCTTTCACGAAAGACGACGTCGCCCGCTTCAGGCGGAGGCTTGAGGGCGAGACCGCGCTCGCCCGGAAGCTTTTCGAAGCCGACGCATTCTCGCACCAGGGCTACGCCTTCGGTTTCGAGATCGAGGCCTGGATCCTCGACCACAGCTTCTTCCCGGCGCCCGTCAATCAGCAGTTGCTGGAAAGACTGAACGATCCTTTGGCGGTGCCCGAGCTGTCGCGCTTCAACCTCGAATTGAACAGCGAGCCGCTGGCGCTTAGCAACGATGCGCTTAGCCGCTCGCTGAACAGTCTTCAGGCGCTCTGGCGCCGATGCAACCGGGCGGCGCATGAGCTCGACGCCAACCTCGTGCTGATCGGCACCCTGCCGACGATCCGCGAGGAGGATCTGACGCTGGGCAATATTTCGCCGCTCAATCGCTATTACGCGCTCAACGCCGAAGTGCTGCGGCGGCGTGGCGGCGCGCCGCTGCGAATTGACATCGACGGACGCGATCGACTTGTGTCGGAGCATTACGATGTGATGATGGAAGCGGCGACAACCTCCTTTCAGATTCATCTCAAAACGCCGGCGCGGCTGGCGCATCGCTTCTACAATGCCTCGGTTGCAGCCTCGGGCCCCATTCTCGCGGCCTGCGGCAATGCGCCCTTTCTCTTCGGGCGGACGCTATGGGAAGAGACGCGCATTCCGCTCTTCGAGCAGGCCGTGGTCGTGCCGGGTCCCGCGCGCGTGTCGCTCGGCTCCGGCTATGCGCAGGCATCCTGCCTCGAGCTCTTCGAGGAGAATCTGCGCGACTATTCCGCGCTGCTGCCGATCGCATTCGACGAGCCGCCTGAGAAGCTGCGGCATTTGCGTCTGCACAATGGCGTGATCTGGCGCTGGAACCGTCCGCTCATCGGTTTCGATGACGGAAATGCACCGCATTTTCGCATCGAGCATCGCATTCTGCCCGCCGGTCCCTCGCTCGTCGACATGATCGCCAACGCCGCCCTCTATCTCGGGCTGGCCCGTCATCTGGCGCTTGGCTCCGCAAACGGCGACGGCGGCCTGCCTTTCGAATTCGGCGCGCGCGAATTTCTACGCCGCAGCACGCGACGGGCTGGCCGCGCGGCTGCGCTGGCCCGGCGTCGGCGAGATTGGCGCCCGCGAGCTGCTCTCCGATCGGGTCCTGCCTGCGGCGCGCCGGGGTCTCTCGGACTTCGGCCTCGACGCGCAGGAATTTCTCGACATCGTCGAGGCGCGGATTCATTCTGGCCAGACCGGCGCCGCTTGGCAGCGCGCGGCTTTCGAGGCGCATGGGCGAAGCCATTACGAGCTGATGGCCGCCTATTGTGAAAGACAGCGCAGTGGCGCGCCGGCGCATGAATGGGAGCTTTAGCTGCAATGGAAACGCCTTGCGCGGTGCTGGACCGCGTGCCGCCGGAATTTCTCGATTCCTCGCCCGAGCGCCTCATCGAAGTTCTCCCGCGACCGACGCTTTTCGATCTGAAGGGCCGCGATCCCAGGCCGCTCTTCGTCTCGGTTTTGCTTCACGGGGACGAAGAGACCGGGCTGGAGGCGGCGCAGGCGCTGCTGCGCCGTCATCTGGGGAAAGGGCTGAACCGCTCCCTTCTGCTCTTTGTCGGCAATGTCGAAGCCGCCGCGGCGGGAGTCTAGAACCTTGCCGAACCAGCGCGACTTCAATCGCGTCTGGCCGGGCACGACGTTGGACGCGGATCATCAGACGAAGATGGCGCAATTCGTGTTCGACTACGCGGCTCGCCGGCCGCTTTTTGCCAGCATCGATATTCACAACAACACCGGCTTCAATCCGCATTATGGCTGCGTTTCTAGGCTCGAGCCCAAGTTCCTCGCTCTGGCGCGGCTCTTCTCGCGCACCGTCGTTCACTCCGAACGTCCGCTCGGCGTGCATACCTCAGCCTTCGCCGGGCTTTGTCCCGCGGTCACGGTCGAATGCGGCAAGGTCGGCGAGGGCAAGGCCAGAGATCATGCCATCGAATTGCTCGAAGCCTGTCTCTCCATTGCGGAGCTTCCGGAGCATGCGCCGTCGCCGCAGGACCTCAACCTGCTGCGCACATGCGTGATCGTGCGCGTGCCGCCGACCGCGACGCTCTCTTTCGATGGCGCGCCGGCCGACTTTATGTTTGCCCCCGATCTCGATCATCTGAATTTCAGCGAGCTCGCGGCTGGCGCGACCTTCGGCAGGGTTGGTAATGGAGCCGGGCGGCTTGAGCTCGCTCCGGGAGAGGGCGCCGAAGCTCAGCCCGTCGGCTATTTCGACTATGCGAATGGCGAAATTCGCCTTGCGCGTTCGGCGATCCCCGCCATGCTCACGACAAAGCCCGCCGCCGTGAGGCAGGACTGCCTCTGCTATCTGATGCACAGGATCAACATGCAGGGCGAGAGGGTCTGATCCGCGCCGTCAAAGCCTCACGACATCGATCTTTGCGTCTGTGATCCACGTGGAGATCTCCGCGACATGGCGGTGATGCGTGAACAAGATCGCCTGCCGTTCGCGCCCAAATTGCGCGATGAGCTCCAGCGCCCGGCGCGTGCGCTCCTCGTCGAAGCTCGCCAGAAGATCGTCGCCGATGAAGGGCAGGGGCTCAGTCTTACGCAGCTCGAGCAAAGCGAGACGCAAGGCGAGAAAGAGCTGGTCGCGGGTCCCTTCGCTCATGCCCGCGACCGGAACGCGCAGACCGTTCTCGCGCAAGCCCACGAGGATGGGCGCATCCGCCTCGTCGTAATCGACGCCCAAGGTCTGGAATGCGCCGTCCGTCGCCGCCGCAAATAGCTCGGAGGCGCGCGCGATCAGCGGATCGGCGGTAGTCTGACGATGGCGTTCGATGGCGAGGCTCGCGAGCTTGGTCGCCGCGGCGCGCCGCAACCAGCGTCGCGACACGTCGAGAAGCTCGGCTGCGGCATCCGCCTTCTCAGCGGCGGCTCCCGCGGCGTCGCGGCCCTGAGCGAGGGCGTCGCGCGCGCGTCGCGCTTCATGCAACCGCGTCTCCGCAAGCGCAATCTCGTCGATCATGTTCTTGAGCGCGATTCCAGCGCGCTCAATCTCGCCGGGCAGCGCGTCGAAGTCGAAGCCGGCCTGCTCCTCGCGTAGCGCCGCCTCGTCGAGACCGTCGCCGCTCTCCGCAAGATCGCGCTGCGCCGCTCCTATAGCGCTCTCGCATTCGAAACGGAGGTCGAGCCGATCGAGTTTCGCGCGCAGCGCCGTGGGATCGCCGACGCAGAGCCCCGCATAGGCTGAGCCGAGCGTGTTCGTCGCGCCCTCGCCATGCCGCAGCAACTTTACGCGCGCCTCCTCGCGACGCTGCTGCTTCTCTTCGAGCGTGCTTCTCTTTGTGAGCGCCGCCTTCGACTCCGCAAGCCTCTTGCCGAGCGTCGTCAGCGCGTCGCGCTGCGGCATGCCCTTAAGATCCGGCGCCGCCTTGGCGACCAGCTGATCCACGGCCGCCCCGAAGGAGGCGATGTCGGCTTCCATCGTCTCGACGCGATGGCGCTCCGACATCAGCGCGAGGCGGGGAGCGGGGACGGCTGGCCAGACCGCGAGCGCCGCCTTCACCTCTGGCAGAGAGGCGTTTTCGCGAAGCCCGAGCGGCGCAATCGCTTCCGGCCAATCGGCTCGCGCCGACTTAAGTTTTGACCGCGCAATCTCCTGCTCTCGCCACGCGCGCGCGAGTTCAGACCGCGCGCTCTCGATCCGCGCCGCCACCCCTTGCGCGTCGCTCCAACCCGCCTCGAGCCGATCCAGCGTCGCGCGAGCCTGCTTGTAGAGCGCATCGATCGGCAAGGCCGCATCGATGGCTTCGCCCAAGTCGTTCACAAGCGCGGTCAGCGCCGCGCGATTTTCTTCAATCATTTGTGTGAGCGCGGCGAGCCCGAGCCTTCCTTCCTGCATCTGACGGCGCTGCTGCAAAATCTCCCGCGCGTCGTCCATCCAATGCGCCATAAGGGCTGGCGAGCGAGGCTCCAGGCCGCTTGCGGACCAGAGGCGCCGCCAGTCCAATGAGGCCTCGTGGCGTCGCCTCTCGCATTCTTCTCTCCCGCGCTCGTGCGACAGCCGCTCTTGCCGTAGCTTCTCGCGCCGCCCGACCGCATTGGCGTAACGCGCAGCGCGCGCGCCATCGTCGAGCAACGCGTTCGTGATCGCATCGACGTTGCGGCTGGCGGCGTCGAGCCTGGCGAATGCGTCACGCCGCGCGGAAACATCCTCGAGCTGCTGGCTCAGATGCGTCATCGCCCCGTCGCGCTCGCGCCGGGCGTCGAAGAGCTGGTCGCGCGTCCTGACCTCGCCCGCCTGGCTCAGAACCATGAGCTCTTCTTCCGTTTCGCGCAGCGAAGCGGCAAGCCGCTCCAGCTCCCGCTCCTCGCGCTGCTCTGCGTCCTTCAGCGTCTCGAAGCGGCGACGAAACTCCTCGATTTCTGCGCCGTCGGGCAGCGGAAGGCGTGCGAGCGCCTCAGGCGTTCCGGGAGAGGGATCGAGTTCTTTGCGCCTCTCTGAGCAGCTCTGCTTCGGCATGGTCGAAAGCAAGCCGTTCCCGCCGCGCCCGATCCGCTTCGCTTGGCAGATCGACGAAGGCGGTGATGCGTCTGCGAAAGGGCGCGGGGTCGACAACCGCTTCTCCCGGCGCCTGACTATGCTCCAGCTCTTGCAAGCGACGCTCGGCCTCGGTCGCCTTTTCCTTCTCGGCGAGGAGTTGCTTCTCGGCGTCGCTCCGCGCCTCTATCGCCGCCTCGACGCCGATGATCGTCGCGTCGCTGGGCTGGCGTGCGATCAGCGCGTCGGCATCGACGACGCCGAGCCGTCGGGCCAGCTCGTCGAGTTGCTCGCGCGCGGCGCGCGACGCCTCGCGACGCCGCGGCAGGTCGCTCTCCGCTTTGCGGATTTCTCCCAACCTTTCACGCAGCGCGTCGATTTCGGCGGCGGTCTCGATGAGCGGCGCATCTATCGTGAGCGCCGCGATTTCCTCCGCGGCTTCCATCTCCTCGATTTGCTGGTGGGCGAGCTCGGCATCGATGGTCGCCCGTGTTTGCAAAGTGTCTCGCCATTCTTTCGCAGTCTCGCGTGCGACCAGCGGCAGACCTGCAAGTTGCGCCAGCTCTTCGCGCAGGCGCCGCAGCTGATCGAGCTTTTTCCAGACGCGTCGCGCACGCTCGCGGCGATTGAGATCGCGCGACAGCTCGTGATGCTCGCGGTCCAACGCTGTGCGTTGCGCCTCGGCCTCGGCGACGGCCCTCTCGGCTGCGGCGAAGGTGTCTGTGGTCACGACCGCCCCCCGCAGGCGCTTCTCCGCCTCCTCATGGCGATCAAGCGTGGCGTAAAACGCCTTCCCCGCCGATCGACGCGGTCCGAAGAGCCCCTCAGCCTCTTCCGCCAGCTTCGCGCGCAGCCGCGTCAGGGCGGAAAGCTGCGCCGATGAGGCGGCGAGCGTCTCTGCGAGACGTCCGCCCGCCCTTAGCAAATCAAGTCCGCCAGCGCGTAGCGCCGCAGAAGTCAGGCCGAATTCCGCAAAGAAGGTCTCGCGCGTCAACGACCCGCGAAGAGGGGCTAAAGGATCGTCGGCGAGCGGCCTATCCTCCTCGTCGAGCAGGGTGTTCTTGTCGCCCTTGCGACGGCGCACGGTAAAAGCGGCGCCGTCGGCGAGTTGGATCCGCGCGCCGACTCTAAGCGACTTCTGCTCGTGCCGAAAATCATAGCTCGTGCGTCGCTCGAAGCCGAACAGCAGATCGCCGATGGCTTGCAGCGTCGAAGTCTTGCCAGCCTCGTTCGCCCCGAGGACGACATGAAGGGAAGCTTCGGTCTGAAACTCCAGCACGCGGTCGTCGAAGGCGCCATAGCGTTCGAGGTGAAGGCGCTCGATCCTCACGCGTCGCTCCGCTCATGGCTGGCGAGGAGACCCAGGAGAAGATCGCGCGCCTCGTCGGCGAGCGCGGAGGCTTCGTTCGTCAGCACTCCGCGCAATTCACGAGGCGACTTCTCCTCGATCGATGCGAGAAGCTCGGCGAGCGCCTGCGAAAATTCCGGCTCGGCTGCGGCTCCCGCGATCAGCGCTTCCACGTCGAGCGCGTCGGCTTCGTCGAGCTTGATCGCGCTCTTCGTTGGCGCGCGGGTCTCGACCTTAAGGCTCTCGACCCAGAAATCCTCGGCATGACGGAAGCCGATCGCGCGCAGGTCCTCTTCGAGCGTTTCGCGCTGAGCGACGAAGCGGCGATGCAGAGCAGTCGCGCCCTGCAGCGTGATGCGCAGCGCCACCGGACGTCCCTCGCTGCGTTCGAGCTCCGCGCGCATGGCGGCCTCGATGCGCGTCACGACCTCCGCCTCGTCGCGGCAAGGAGCGACATCGACGAGCGCTCGCGCCCAGCGCGCAGCGTCGAGCGCTAGCGGCGTAACATCGACGACCCGGCCTTCCTCGACGGTGACCCGCATGGCGCCCTTGGCGCCGGTCTCACGCGCGTGCCGGCCCTGAATATTGCCAGGATAGACGATGAATGGATCGCGCGACACGATTTCCGCCGCATGGACGTGACCCAGCGCCCAGTAGTCATAACCGAAGCGCTTCAGCTCCTCGGGCGTGCAGGGTGCGTAGGACTCGATGGCCGCGCGAGCCGTCGAGCGCCGTATGCAGGAGACCGATGTTGATATAGCCGTCGCGTCGGGTGGGATAAGAGGCGAGGAAATCTCCGCCGACGAGACGCTGGCCGAAACTCCGACCGTGCAGGGCGACGCGCAACTCGTCGATCGTGATCGTCTGCGCCGCGCGGGAGGCGAAGACGCGCGCGCTCTCGGGGTAGGGGAGGCTTTTGCCGATTTGGCTGGCGGCGTCGTGATTGCCATTGACGATGAAGGTCGGAATCCCCGCGCGCTCGAGCCGGCCGAGCTCGCGCGCGAAAAAATGGCCGGTGGAGACGTCCCGCCACTCGCCGTCGAAAATATCGCCGCAGATCAGCAGAAAGGCGGCCTTCGCGACGATCGTCTCGGCGACGAGATTTTCCACGGCGCGCCGCCCGGCATGCGCGAAACGCTCGCGCACAAGCGGATCCTTGCAGCCGAGGCCCGCGAGCGGGCTGTCGATATGAAGATCGGCGGCATGGATGAAGGTGAAGGCCATGGCAGGCTTGTATCGTCCGAATTGGAGACTTGCCACCCAAGTCGCGGGCTTTTGACGCCGGCGGCGGCAAAACCGGGCTAACCGCCCAAAAGCGTCCGCGCGAAGACCAGCAGGTCGATCCGCGCGGCTCCTGCCCGCAGCAACGCGCGAGAGGCGGCGTTAGCGGTGGCGCCGGTGGTCAGCACGTCGTCCACCAGCACGACATTCGCGCCCGCGATGCGTCCGGCGAAGCTGGGATCGACGCGAAAGGCGCCGGAGAGGTTTGCGGCGCGTTGGGTGCGGCTCATGCCCACCTGCGGCGCCGTCGCCTTGACGCGCTCCAAGGCCAAGGTTTCGAGAGGCACGGCGCTCTCGCGGGCGATCGGCGCGGCGAGCAGAGCCGCCTGATTGAACCGGCGTTCCGCGAGGCGAATGCGGTGCAGGGGCGTCGGCACGACGAGGTCCGCATCGGCAAGGTTCTGCGCCGGCGCGCGCCATCCAGCGTCCCATCGGCGCCGCGAGATCGTGACGGTCGTAGTATTTCAGCCGATTGACCAGCGCCCGGGCCGTTTCGCCCTCGTAGCGGGCGACGGCCCGCGCGCGCGCGAAGACCGGTGGCCGCGCGGCGGCTTCCAGCGAGATCATGCCCGGAGCGGCAGCGTCACGCTCGAAAGGCTCCCCGAGCCGCTCGCAGAAGGGGCGCTCGATGAAGGCCATGTCGCTCCAGCAGCGAGGACAAAGACCGCCAGGCTCGGCGACCGCGGTGCGGCAGTGAAGACAGGCGGGGGGATAAAAAAGATCGAGGGCTGCTTTGCCGGCGCGGGCAAAAAGAGATGAAAGCGCAGGGGCGAACATAGGGCGATGTTAGCGCGCCAGAGGAAATTTTGCGAGCTGCTCATTTGACGCGGCGCTGCCCGCCGCGCAGGATGAATGCAGAAGGGAGGCCCTGATGGAGACGAGGCTGAACGTTTCACGCGAAGGCGGCGTGCTGCGCATCCTGTTCGACCGGCCCGAGAAGAAGAATGCGCTCACGCGCGAAATGTATCTTCAGGCGCTCGCGGCGCTCGAGGAGGCCTCCGCGGAAGAGAATCTCTGCGCCGTATATTTTTGCGGCGCGGGCGGGACTTTCACCGCCGGCAACGATATCGCCGACTTCCTCGCCTTCTCCGGCGAGCCTTCTGAGTTTCCGGCGCTGCGCTTCATCAAGGCGCTCGCCTGTTTTGAAAAGCCCCTCGTCGCAGCGGTCGCAGGCGATGCGGTCGGCATCGGCGTGACGATGCTTTTCCACTGCGACCTTGTCTATGCGTCTCCGTCGGCGAGCTTCAGGGCGGCCTTCATCGATCTCGGGCTCCCGCCCGAGGGGGGCGTGAGCCTGCTGGCTCCGCGCCGCTTCGGCGCCGCCAAGGCGGCTGAGCTGCTCATGCTCGGAGACTCCTTTGACGCGAAGGAGGCGCTTCGGTTGGGCTTCGTCAACGAGATCCTAGCGGAGGAAGAGCTTCAAGCGCGAGCGCTCGACTCCGCGCTGCGGCTCGCCGCCAAGCCGCCGACGGCTTTGCGCGAAACGCGGCGCCTGCTGCAAGGCGAGAAGAGCGAGCTGCTTTCGCGGATGGATGAGGAAGCGCGGCTCTTCGCGCAAGCGCTCGCGAGCGCGGAGGTCAAAGCCCGCTTTGCGGCCTTTTTGAAGAAGAGCCCGCGTTAGCGGCAGCGCGCCAGCTCAACGGAAGGGATCGTCGCTTTCAAGATAGTCGCGGACATAGGATCGCAGGCCTTCCTCGAGAGTCGTCATCGGGCGCGTGAAGCCGGCGGCGCGCAGCTTTTCCAGAGATGCGCAGGTGTAATATTGATATTTTCCCCGCAGATTTTGCGGCAGTTCTAAGAACTCCACATTGGCGTTGCGCTCGAGCGCCGCGAACATGATCTTCGCTTTGTCGTGGAATGAGCGCGCTTGCCCGGAGCCGACATTATAGAGATCCGAGGGGGCTTTCGGGTTCTTCAGCGCCCAGGTTACGACCTCGACGCAGTCGTCGACCCATACGAAATCGCGAAGCTGTTCCCCGTCGGCGTAGTCGGGGTTGTCCGAGCGGAAAAGACGCGCTGCGCCGTTTTCGCGAATTTGCCCGTGAAGCTGTACCGCGACGCTGCGCTGACTGCCTTTGTGATATTCGTTCGGCCCATAGACGTTGAAGAATTTCAAACCGGCCCAGCGCGGCGGCGCCGCTTCGCGTCCTTTGACGGCTCCGAGCGCGAAGCGGTCGAAGACATGCTTGCTCCAGCCATAGGGGTTGAGCGGGCGGAGCCTGGAAAGATAGGCTTCGTCGAATTGATCGAGAAAACCTTGCGCGCCGTCGCCATAGGTTGCAGCGGAAGACGCGTAGACCAAGGGCACGCCGGCCGCTGCGCAAAAGCGCCAGAGCTCCACGGAGAGGCGGAAATTATTGCGCACAATGGCGTCGACGTCCGTCTCCGTCGTCGTCGAGATCGCGCCCATATGCACGATTCCTTGAATTTTGGAGCGGTTGGCCGCCAGAAACGCGGTGAGATCCTCCGGCGCCACGAGATCGGCAAGCCTGCGCTTGGCGATGTTGCGCCATTTGTGAGGGTCGTCGCGCAGCCAGTCGACGATGACGATGTCGTCGCCGGTCGCATCGAGCGCCGCGGCGATGTTCGAGCCGATGAAGCCCGTTCCGCCCGTGATCACATACATGGCTGTTTTTTTTTCCGCCGAAGTTCGAAGTAGTCGACCGCCCAGCGCGCCGCCCCGACAAAATCCGCTGCGACGTCGGCCGCTGCGATCTCGTTTACATCGGGCGGGGCGACGCGGATGCCTTTAACGCCCGCCGCGGCCGCCGCTCCCATGTCGGCGTCGCTGTCGCCGATCAGGATCGCGTTTTCGGGCGAGAAGCCAAAATCCTCCATCGCATCGAACACGAGACCCGGTCGCGGCTTGCGGCAGCGGCAGTCGTCCCAAGGACCGTGCGGGCAATAATAGATGGCTTCGAGATCGATTCCCTCTCCCGCCAGCATGGCGCGCAGTCGCGCATGAATTCCATCAAGCGTCTTCTCGTCGAAATAACCTCTGGCGACGCCCGATTGATTGGTCACCATGATGAAGCGCAGCCCGGCGTCACGCATGAGGCGAAGCCCCTCGATGACGCCGGGCGCAAATTCGAGGCCCGCGGCGTCGGAGAGGTAGACCTTGTCGATCACGACCGTCCCGTCGCGGTCCAAAAGCGCGAAGCGCCGATCCATCCGCGCGCCCTCGTTCATCCCAATTCTCCAAGGCCGGCGCGAGCCGAACGATCAGAAAAGCTTTTCCTTCCACGTCCGCGGCGTCAACTCGTTCACGATCTCGAGGTCGAGATGATAGCGGAACGGCCGCGGTCCCTTGCGACGAATATGGTCGATCATCGCCTGCAGCCCGTCCTTCATCTTGACCTTGGTTTGATAGCCGAGCAGCTTTCGCGCCTTCTCGGCGGAGCAGGTGGCGAACTTCACCTCCTGCGGGCGCCCCGGCATATAAATCGGATCAACATTGAACTTCAGCAGATTTGCGATGTTGTTCGCCAAGTCGTTGATGGTGACGAACTCCTCGTCCGGTCCGATGTTGATCACCTCTCCGACGATGTCGGGCCTGTAGGCCATCTCCTTCAGGCAGTAGATGTCATCGTCGATGAAGGAAAAGCAGCGCATCTGCGATCCGTCGCCGTAAATCGTCGGCTGGCGGCCCTGCATCATGAGATTCATCATGATGCTTGCGACGTTGCGATAAGGGTCGTCGTATTTCTGGCGGGGCCCGATGATGTTGTGCGGCACGGCGATCACATATTCGACGCCGTGCGTCTCGCAGAGGTTGCGCAGCATCTGTTCGGCCGCCACCTTGCCGATGCCGTAGGGATCCTGCGGGCGCGGCGTGTAGCTCTCGAGAAAGGGCACCTCGTTTACGCCATATCGCGCCATCGACGAGCAGAAGACGATCCGCTTGACCCGGTTCGCGATCGCGGCGCTAAAAAGTGAAACCGAAGCGGTCACAATGTTCTGTGTGACGACATGTGGTGAGAAGACCGACAGACCCTCATAAGCGGTGGCCGCGCAGTGGTAGACGACGTCACATCCTTGCGTGATCTTGACCATCGAATTGTGGTGGCAACAATCATATTGATAGTAGTTGACCGCGGCGGGAACGTTGTCCAGTTCGCCGCCGAGCATATTGTCGCAGCCAATCACCTCATGTCCGTCGGCAATGAAGGACTCCGCCAAGTGGCTTCCCAGAAATCCCGCGACGCCGCTGATGAAGATACGCATTCCTTCCCCTTCTCGCTTTTTTCGGCGCGGTTCGTAATCAGGCGTCGGGCCAGGCTGGGATCACCGGCCGCCCGACCATCGGAGAAATCCCAGGCCACCGCTTTTCCGGTTAGCCCGTCCCTTGAGCTTGGTCAACTTTCGATGATGCTCAACCGAGACATTGTACATCTCATCAGCGATGTAAGGATACATAGCATCATTCTGCAACAGCCTCGGCGGCAGATTGTCGAGAAGCCAGTCGAGCCTGTCGCCATATATTCTCGGCAAATGCCAAACCCCGTGAAAACCGAAAGTGGGAAAGCGCCTCGTGCCGTGCTCCACGGCGAAATGCTCGGCGACACCTTGGTTTGCGAAACGGATGTCGAATTTTTCCTCGAGCAGAATCCGGTTGCGCCGGCACAAGTAATGGTCCTCGAGCAGCGCTTCGCCGGGCTCGGGAGGGTGGGTTTCGAGGAGTTTCGCCGCGGCTTCGGCCAGCCGCAGGGATCGCCATGAGAAGCCGCCATTGCCCACGGTGAGCGCGTCGTGAAAAGGCCAGGGCGCTCCAATGTAGTCGTAATGATAGAAGTGCGGGGAAAACTGGTCGCCTCGCAGCACGAAGCCGTCGTATTGGACGATGAGGAAAAACTCCGTCTTGATGTATTTGTGCAGCTCGGACAGGATGAAGAGGTTGTAATCTCTTCCCGACTTGAATCGATCAATGCGCGTGATGGAGAAGTCGCCCCATTTTTCCGGCAGATCGCTGAAGATCAGAACTTCGTCGAAAGTGAAATTCTTCACAGAGTTTACGACGGCCTGAAGACCCAGCTCATAGGTGTCTGTCGAGACGACCACCAGGGTGATTCCACTCTTCGCCACTGAAGCCTCGCTCCGCCTGTAGACCTGCTCAGCCGCCCTCGAGGCGCGCCGCGTTTCACCTTAGCGGATGGAACAACCGAGCCGAACCGAAATCCCAAGGCGCCCTCACCAGTTGACCGCATAGGGCAGCTCGATCTGCCGAAGGGCCGGCCAAGTCGCGGGCGTGAGCGGATGGAAATCGCGCAAACGACTCCATTCCGTCGGAGCGCGGGACCAGATCTCCCGGTAGTAGCGCTCCGTATCGAAGTCTCGCGCATGGCCCCAGCTCCGAAGCTTGCGCAACATCTGCTCTGGCGACCGCACCCAGGAAAAGTGCAGCATCGTCTCCCTGCGCGGCAGCCGACTGGTGGGATTGAAGAGCGACTTCGCGCGAGAGCGTCCAGCTTCGAAACGGGACGGTTTCATCCAAGGTGGTCCGCGCCTCGGCGAGCCGGGTTCCCGGACGAACCGCAATGGAGAAATATTCCTCCACATGCCCGCCCCGTTTGGTGCAGACCTCGAGATAGCGGCCGTCGGCGGCGCGCTGGAACAGGCTTCTCATGGGCCAGCGCACGCATCGCGCGGAAGCGGGCAGGGCCGCGAGTTGCCGGCGCAGGGAGGTCGGCTCCGTCACCACTTCGTCGGTGTCGAGCTGGAGCACCCAATCCGCGTCGCCAGCCAGCGCCAGCGCTTCTCGGCGCTGCCGCGTCTCGTTCTCCATTGGGGAGTTGCTCAAAATCGCAAAATCGCCACGAGCGAACTCCATCTTCTTGTCTTTGTCGACCGATTTGGCGCGGTCGATGCACTCGTCGATCGGAAGAGCGCTTCCCGTCCATCCGACCTTATTGCGGTCGTAAGAGACGACGATCTTTTCGACGATGTCGTAATAGGATTGGATGCTCGTTTCGAGCCAAGCCGGATCGGCGGCAAGCACATAGGCGCGTAACCGCATGGCGCTCCTCAATTCGATGCCCGTTCCGGGCCGCATTCTTGCGACCGCCGCTCTATCCTATATCCGTGCGACTTCAGCAAGATCGCGGCTGGAACTCTCCATCGCAGGACGCCAAGCGGCGCTCGATGAGGCTTCGCGCCTTCGCCTGGACGAACTCGACGTCGATCGCTGTCACGCATGCGTGCTCCGCCTCGCATCCGTCCAGGGTCGGCAGATAGCACGGGGCGCAGGCGACCGGCGCGTGCAGGATCGTCACGCTCTTGCCGCAGGGCGCCCAGGACTCGATCGGCGCAACGCCGGAATAAAGGGCGAGCGTCGAAATGTCCATTCGCGCCGCGGCGTGCGTAAGCCCGCTGTCATTGCCGATGAAGAGGTCGGACCTCGCGATGACGGAGAAGGCTTGCGCAAGCGAGGTCTCGCCGACAAGCGAGTGGACGCCTGCGGACTGGCACAAGGCGGCGATGTCCGGCACGCTTTCGGCCTCCTTCCTGGTTCCAAGCAGCGCGACCGACGCGCCAATCTCACGCGTCAGGCCCGCGCCGAGCCGCAGGAAATTTTCGAGCGGCCAGTTCTTGATCGATCTGCCGGAAAAGGGGTGCATTGCAATGAGCGGCCCGCGAGCGCGAAAGGAGAGCTCCGCCTCGGTGGAACCGGCCAAGCGCCGGCGCAGCGCTTCACCATAGAGTGCTTCGTCGCGATGAAAGAAATCGACGACGCTGCGCGCGAGGCCGAGCATCAGCATGCGCTGGTTGGCGGCAAGGCTGTCGGAAAAGATGACATTGGGTCGAGGCGGGCTAAAGGTCAAAGCGGACCGGCAGGCGTCGCTCGCATAGCCGCATTTGTGCCTCGCCTGGATATGATCGAAGAGCGCGCGCGTGTCGGCCTCCACGCGCAGATCGACCGCGAGGTCGAAAGAAACATCTGCGAGATCGCCCAGTCGCTCTCGTGCAAAGGCGGGGCTTTCGCCCTCTGCGGTAGGGGCGAAAAAGTCCAGCGTTTCGACTCGGTCGAAAACTCCGAGCGAACGCGCCAGCGCCGCGTTCCAGGGAGCGCAGAGAAGAGTGAGCCTCGCATCAGGAAAGCCCTTGCGTAGCGCATCGAAGGCGTCGAGCGCGAGGAGGAAGTCCCCGATATGATCGAGCTTCACGACCAGCGCGTCGCGGATTTTGGGAGCGTTTAGAAAAGCCTCGTACCGCGCGTCGTTCCAGACGCAGGCCCGCCCCTCGGGGCCGCGCGGCGCGCGCGCGCTGAATTGGGACTTGTACTCCTGGTTTTGCGAGAGCTCGCGCGCGATCTTAGCCGGACCCGCGCCTTTAGAGATGAGCGAAGCGTAGTATTCGAGAGTTTTTGGATCCGGGTTGCGGCCCAGAAACGGCCCAAGCAACGGCTTCGCCGCCTGTCGCGCCGACGCTTTCGACCACCTCGACCATTCGAACCAGCGCATTCCTGCAAACCCTTCCGCGTCAGGCGGCTTTGCGCGCGCCGGGGGGCGTCCAATCCTTTATCTGCGCGCGCCGGAATTCTCTAACGCCCGGCGAAACGGCTGGAAAGAGGGTGCTCCAGAGCGCTCGTCGAGGTTCTCGGTCGTTGACCGCCGAAATAAAAGGCGCTCTATGCCGCCTAGCGACGTGTGTTTCGCCTTGGCCGTCGTTGCTTCTGGCGCTGGGCGCAGATGGTTTTTTTCATGCCTGCTTCCCCCCACATGAGCTTAACCGAATTTTCCAAGCGCGCCGCCATTGTCATCGCGCTCGCTTTCACGCCCATTCTCGTTTGGCTTCTCTTCGACGCGATTTTGATCATCATCGGAGCGACCCTCTTCGCGCTTCTGCTGGACGTCGTTGCGCAGCCGTTTCGCCTCCTAGGGCTTCCGCGCGGCGTGGCTTTGGTCTTCTCCGGAATCCTCGTGGTGAGCCTACTCGGCGGCGCCGGCTACCTTTTCGGCAAAGGGGCGTTCGCGGAAATGCAGGAAGTCTTGCTCCGCGCCGGGGAGGCGGAGGAGGAACTCGTGCGGGCGCTGCAAGAGACGGAGCTGGGAAAGGCGCTTCTCGCTCACGTCCAGGGCGACAACCTTCCGCTCACCAATTTCTTCAGCCAGTTGTTTCATGTTAGCGTGACTTTTGTCCTAGGCGTGCTTGTTTCGATCTTTTCGGGCATGTTCCTCGTTGCGCAGCCGGCGCTCTATCGCCGTTCTCTCACCGCGCTCTTTCCACAAGCGCAACGCCGCGAGATGAACGAGATTCTCGACGGCGTCGCCAAAGCGCTTCGCTTCTGGCTTCTCGGTCTCTTGTTCGAGACCTTGATCGTCGGCGTGCTGGCCGGCTTCGCCGTGTGGTGGATCGGCGTCCCCTCGCCCCTGGCCTTGGGCGTGATCTCGGGCGCAGCCGAGTTCGTTCCCTATGTTGGCCCCATCCTCGCGATCATTCCGTCGGTTCTCGTGGCCTCGACGGTGAGCCTCAGAGCCATGGCCTGGACGTTCGGCGCCTATATCCTCATTCACCAGATCGAAGGCAATCTGATCATGCCGATCATTCAGCGGCAGCTTGTCCATGTTCCGCCCGCCTTCATGCTCTTCAGCATCGTGATCCTCGGCCTGTTGTTCGGCCCGGCCGGCACGATTTTCGCCGCCCCGATAACGGTCATGCTTTTCGTGTTCGTCACGCAGCTTTACGCGCGCGGCTTGCTCGATTCGCCGCAGGATCGCGGGTGAGGCTCGGGCGCCGGTTCATTTCCCTGCGATGCGATTGACGAAGTCCTGCGCCTCTTTGACGAGCGCAGGATAGAAGGGCTGCTTTGCCGCCTGCTCCCTCCAGCAGGCGTGAAAGTCTTTGTCGCCTTGCTCTTGGGCTTTCGAGTCCGCGTCAAATTCGTCTTGATCCTTGGAACGTGCGGCTTCGTAATCGGCGCGCAGCTTGTCCGCCTTCTCGATCGCCTGCGCCCAGATCGCCTCGCAGGCGGCGATCTTGCCGACCGTGGTCTTCGGGCGCTCGCTGGCGATGTAGACCTTGTCGCCTTTGATCAGCGTCGCGACCAGCATGAGATCGGGATTGGGCCCGATGTCCTGCCCCCAGCCTCCGAGCATCCCGTGGATCAACTCCACCCCGTCCGGCGCGGTGAGCTCGAGACTGGCGTTTCGCGTGAAGGCGGCGTCGTCGCCGATCGCGAAAGTGAAGAAATTGTCTTGTCCCAGCGCCGTCGCGAGATCGGCGGATACATTCAACTCCGGGAGCTTCTCGTGCGACCTCGCGGCTAGCCACTCATTGAGAAGCGAGCGCGTCGTGACAACGAGCAGCGGCGCACCCGCGGAGTTCCCGCCATATGTGAGCGCGTCGAGCATGCCGTAGCCGACGTCCTGATCGGAAAGGCTCTCGAGATTGAGTTTGCCGGGCCCCGGGAATCCCGTCACGGAAATGTCCCCCAGCACCAGGCGGAGGCGCTTCTCGAGATCGTCGCGAAGCTTTTCAAGCTCGGTCGAGAGCTTTTGCTCGCCGACCTTCGCCTTCTCCATAGCCTTGATGCGCGAAAGCGCTCTGTCGCGCAGCGCGAGATAGTCCTCCTCCGGCGAGGCAGCGCGCGCGGGGCAAATCGACAGGCAAAGCACAAACATCAGCCAAGACGCCCATCGCATGCTCGAGATCCTTTTCGAAGAAGCGCAATGTCGCTGCGCTCGCGTGCAGTTGGCGTGCGACGACCCGGAGAGAGTCGCGCCATCTCGTGCATGCAGCGAGCGGCTTGTGGACGGGAGCGGGCTGATAGATGATGTTTACCCAGTTTTTCCGCGCTGGCTGGTTTAAATTCAAGGAGCAGCCCACCCATGACCGTCTCGGTCTTCCAGTCCATTCTGTATCCGACCGACTTTTCGGACGCCAGCATCCCTGCGTTCGCGCATGCGCTGCGGATCGCGGTGGCGGCGAAGAGTAAGCTTCATCTCTTGAACGTCTCGCGTCGCATGGCGCCCGACGATAGTCCCGCTCCGTTCCCACGGACAGGCGCGACTCTGACCAAATGGGGCATGCTGCAGCCGCGCGCGCCAACAAGGGCGCGTGGCCAGGATTTGGGGTTGCACGTGACAATCGCGCAAGTCGAGGGCTACAACGTAAGCCGCCAAGTGGCCGCCTACGCGGATCGACATGCTTGTGATTTCATCGTGATGTTGACACACGCAAGGTCCGGTTTGTCTCGCTTAAAGTATGGTTCGATCGCTTCGGAAACAGCGCGGCGCAGCCGCCGGCCGACCCTCTACCTGCGCAGTGGATCGAACGGTTTCGTCGACAGCGAGACGGGCTCGGTGTCGCTCAAGCGCGTCCTGATCCCCGTCGATCCCGCGGTCAAGCCCCTCGCCGCGCGACGTCTCGTGGAAGCGCTCTCGCTCACGCTGCAACGCCCAGTGGACATGCGGCTGCTGAGCGTGGGACGGCGGGTTGATCTCGGCGCCGACTGGCCGCCCGTCGAGATGAGATCGGGTCCCGTGGTCGACGCCATTGTCCGCTACGCCAGGGAAATTGACGCGGATTTGATTGTCATGCCGACAGAGGGCCGCCGCGGGCTGCTCGACGCTCTATCAGGCAGCACGACCGAGCGGGTCTTGATTGGCGCTGACCGGCCCGTTCTGGCGGTTCCGAGTGCGGAGACTTGAGCGGGTGGCCCAATTCCACCCGGGCGCCCTCGACGTTACAACCCGTTAACCACAGGCGGAACTGCAAAGGCGGTGCGGCAGTTCAAATTTAAGAGGGGTTGGGGAGTGCGTCTTATCGCTGGCCACTCTGCCGTTCAGTTCAGGCGGCGCTGTGGGGTTTAAACGAGCGACCAAGCTTTTGTACACATTGCGATGAGAGCGGCGCGACAGCCGTCGAACACGGTCTCATCGCAACCTTCATCGGGATCGTTCTCATTGCGTCGATAAGCGCCCTCGGCACGAAACTGCGCGCGCCTTTCAAGGACGTCGCGAACAATCTCGCCAGCTGAAGCGAGGCCCGGGGTAGGCGGCTGAAGGAGCCGCCTATCGAATTTCCTCATCGAGGCTCTCGGCGCCCTGCGCTGACTTGTAGGTGAAGTGCCACCATTCGCGCGGATAATTCTCGAATCCGACGCTTCGCATCAGCGCCACGAGCTTTTCTCTCGCGCTTTGCGCCGCTCGGCCAACCGGAAGTCTCCGTCCAGGAGCGATGATCGAAAAAGTCGAAAGGCGCGCCGAAGTCCCAGCCTTTGACGCCGATGTCGACCGCGAGCCCCGTCGAATGCGTCGAGTGCTCGGAAATATATCCCTGGGGGAAGAGTTCCGATTTGGCGACGCGCGGATAATAGGCGGCCTTTGTGCTTTCATCGGCGTTCTTCGACCAGGCGAGGAAAGCCGCGACCGCGCGTTTCGGTCGGTAGCAGTCGTAGACGACGAGGTCGAAGCCGCGCCGATGGGCGAGCGCTTGCGCGCGAGCCAGAGCTTGCGCCGCCTCTCGCCGCAGCCAGCATTGCGGCTCGCGGTAGCCGGGCACCGGCTCGCCGGTGAAATTATTCGCGCTCGCGTAGCGGATATCCTCCTCGATCCCCGGCGCCACGTCGGCCAGTCGAACGAAGCCGGGCGGCGGTCCGTCGGTGAGCGCGGCAGAGGAGGAGAGAGCCGTGGCGAGGCCGGACAGCGCCAAACGAAGCGCTGTCGTCAGGGGCGGACGCCGTCGCCGGCCACATTGGTCAAACTGCATGTGGAGGCATATTGCGCTCGGCCCCGCTCGCGGCAAGCGAGCCGCATGCTGCTCGCGCGTCTCCGTCGGTAAGGGAAAACTCGAGCTTTGTTGCTTCGCGTCGGTTGGCTGCCGCTCTGCCGCAATGCAAATGCAGATGATTGGAGCGTTTTCCTTGCGAGCGTGACGTATGCATCTTCTCTTTGTTGCGGTGCGGCAGGCTGGGCCCCTGCTAAGGCGTTGCAGGACAGGGGAAGCTCGTCTACCATTCGGCGCGAAGGCGACGGAGATCGCACGCAAAGGTCGCGCGACGGGTGAAGGGGGATTAGCGACCGGGTATTGCGAGCTGCGCCGCTCGAACGCCGCAGCACGAATTATGCGTTTTTATCCTGCAAGACTATCGCCAACCCCTTGAGACATGGCGCTCGAGCGCCGGTTCATGGGGGGCAAGACCGCCATGAGCCGGGTCCACTCGGCCCTTGACGCCGCCAAGACGCTGTCTCGATTGGAGCCCTTGATGCGAATCGCTGTTCTCGCCGAAACCGACACATCCGAGCCGCGCGTCGCCGCGACACCAGAAACCGTCAAGAAGTTCATTGGCTTGGGCGCGGAGGTCGCCGTGCAAGCCGGCGCGGGCCTCGCTTCCGGCTTCGCCGATGACGCTTACGCCGCCGCAGGAGCCTCCATCGCCGCCAAGGCCAAGGACGCCGTCACGGGCGCGGATGTGGTCCTGCGCGTGCGCCGGCCCTCTCCCGCGGAAGTCGCCGGCGCCAACCCCGGCGCGGCCGTCGTCGCGATCCTTGACCCCTTTGGCGCCGAGAAGGCCATCGAAGACCTAGCCAAGGCTAACGTAACCGCCTTCGCGATGGAGCTCATGCCGCGCATCACCCGCGCGCAGGTGATGGACGTGCTCTCCTCGCAGGCGAACATCAACGGCTATCGGGCGGTCATCGACGCCGCCGCCGAATATGGCCGCGTCTTGCCGATGATGATGACGCCCGCGGGCACGGTGCCGGCCGGGCGAATTTTCATCATGGGCGTCGGAGTTGCCGGCCTGCAGGCCATTGCGACGGCGCGTCGGCTCGGGGCGATCGTGACCGCAACGGACGTGCGGCCCGCGACGAAGGAGCAGGTCGAGTCGCTCGGCGCGAAATTCATCGCGGTCGAGAATGAAGAATTCAAGCAGGCGGAGACTGCCGGCGGCTACGCCAAGGAAATGTCGAAGGAGTATCAGGCCGCGCAGGCGGAGCTGCTGAGCGAGCACATCGCCAAGCAGGACATCGTCATCACGACGGCGCTCATTCCGGGCAGGCCGGCGCCGAAGCTCGTCTCCGCCGCACAGGTCCGCTCCATGCGCGCAGGGTCGGTGATCTATGATCTCGCCGCCGAGCGCGGGGGCAACTGCGAGCTCTCCCGTCCGGGAGAGACGATCGTGGAAAGCGGCGTGAAAATCATGGCGCCGCTCAACATCGCCGGGCGCACCGCGTCCACGACCTCGAGCCTTTACGCCAAGAACCTTCTGGCCTTCGTCGAGACGCTGATCTCGAAAGAGACGAAGCAGCTGGCGATCAACTGGGACGACGAGCTGGTCAAGGCGACGGCCCTCACCCGGAACGGCGCCGCCATCCCGCGCGGTTGACGATCCGAAAAAGCTTCAACGACACCGGACTTTGAGGGGACCCAATTATGACAGACGACACGCAGCAACTGCTGGAGAAAGCGCGTCAGGCGGCAGAAGCGGCTCGGCACGTCGCCGAGCAGGCGCAGGCCTATTCGGAGCAGATCGCTCAGACCGCCGCCGCCGCCGCGTCGCATGGACTGGCGGGCGGCGCCATCGACCCTGTGGTCTTCCGCCTCGCGATCTTCGTCCTCGCGGTCTTCGTCGGTTATTACGTCGTCTGGTCGGTCACACCGGCGTTGCATACGCCGCTGATGTCGGTGACCAACGCCATCTCCTCGGTCATCGTCGTCGGCGCATTGCTCTCCGTCGGCGTGGGCTCGTCCTCAGAGCCCGGAGCGAGCACAGCGAGCTGGTTCGGCTTCATCGCGCTGATCCTGGCGAGCGTGAACATATTTGGCGGCTTCCTCGTCACCGAACGCATGCTCTCGATGTATAAGAAGAAGGGCTGACGGCAATGAGCGCCAATATCACGGCTCTTCTCTATCTCGCCTCGGGCATTCTGTTCATTCTCGCCTTGCGCGGCCTGTCCTCGCCGGCCACTTCGCGCGAGGGTAATCGCTACGGAATGATCGGCATGGCCGTCGCCGTAGCGACGACGCTCTTCGTGCAGGCGCCGAGCCTGACGAGCCTCGTGTGGATCGTGGTTGGCGTCGGCATCGGCGGCGCCATCGGCGCGACGGTGGCGCAGCGTATCGCGATGACCGCGATGCCCGAGCTCGTCGCGGGCTTCCACGCCCTCGTCGGCCTCGCCGCCGTGCTCGTCGCCGGAGCGGCGTTCCATGCTCCGCAAGCCTTCGGCATCGGCGTGCCGGGACATATCGAGGGCGGAAGCCTTTTCGAAATGTCGCTCGGCGCGGCGATCGGCGCGATCACTTTCACGGGCTCCATCATCGCGTTTCTCAAGCTTTCCGAACGGATGAGCGGCAAGCCGATCCTGCTTCCCGAACGTCACACGATCAACATTCTGATCGGCGTCGGCATCGTCTTCAGCATGTTGCTGTTCGTAGGGACCGAGGGCGGCTTTTGGCTCGCCACGCTGATCCTGCTAGCGCTTGTGCTCGGCGTCACGCTGATCATCCCGATTGGCGGCGCCGATATGCCAGTCGTCGTCTCGATGTTGAACTCCTATTCGGGATGGGCGGCCGCGGGCATCGGCTTCACCCTGGGCAATATGGCGCTCATCATCACGGGCGCGCTTGTCGGCTCCTCGGGCGCAATTCTCTGTACATCATGTGCAAGGGCATGAACCGCTCCTTCATCTCCGTCATTCTCGGCGGCTTCGGCGGCGAGGTTGCGGCGGTAGCCGGCGCAAAGGAGACGCGCTCGGTCAAGCAGGGCTCAGCCGAAGACGCCGCCTACATCATGAAAAACGCCGAGAAGGTCATCGTCGTGCCGGGCTACGGCATGGCGGTCGCCCAGGCTCAGCACACCTTGCGCGAGATGGCCGATATTCTCAAGAAGGAGGGGGTCGACGTCAAATATGCGATCCATCCGGTCGCCGGACGCATGCCCGGGCACATGAACGTGCTGCTCGCCGAGGCGAACGTCCCCTATGACGAAGTCTTCGAGCTAGAGGACATCAACTCTGAATTCAGCCAGGCGGACGTGGCTTTCGTGATCGGCGCCAATGACGTAACCAATCCGGCGGCCAAGACCGATCCGCAATCGGCGATCTACGGCATGCCGATTCTCGACGTCGAGAAAGCCAAGACCGTGCTGTTCCTCAAGCGCGGCATGGGCTCCGGCTACGCCGGCGTCGAGAACGAGCTGTTCTTCCGGCCAAACACGATGATGCTGTTCGGCGATGCGAAGAAGACCGTCGAATTGATCGTGAAGGCTCTAGCGCACTGAAGCGCCGCCAAAAGCGTCGAGCGATTTTGGAAGGGAGATCGTGGTGCGAAAGCGATTCCGCCACCCGCCGCGCGCTCTCAGTCTTTGGGACACATCGGATCGAGGCGGCGAATCAATGGCCGCAGCGGGAACGGGAAGCGCGCGACCTATTTCAGCCGCTCACTCTCTTCGTTGGTCATTCCCGAGTGGAGAGCGCCGCGCTCAGCGGCGGCGCGGCGGGCATTCGTCGCGCGTGACGTGGCCGGTGACGCCATACCCCTCGTCGATGTCGACGTCGACCTTCTGGCAGTCGGGCAGATTTTCGGCGATTTCGTTCTGGCCGCTGAGGGCTTCATAGCCAGAAGGCTCGGCGACATAAGCGTTCAGGGACTCGATGACCGGGTTTTCCTCCCGCGCCTCAGCCGAGAAAACGAAAGCCAGAGCGACCAGCGTCGCAAAAGCCCCCCTTATGCATCGCATCGCCGCCTCCATACAGTTTCAGTGCCTGTAACGCGCCCGCCCGTCGAGCGGATCGCTCGAGCAAGAGGAAAAGCGCCAAAGGAAAAGGGTCTAGTGACAATCCCAGCAAAAGCCGGAGGCTCTTGCGGATGTCGCTTCAGGCATCCGAGGAACCGCGCTCCTGCTGGACAGCTAAGCAATAGTTAGAGAGAGAGATGGCTCTCGACAAGACAAAATTCTCCAAAAAGGAAACGAATTCGCGCGACGCGGCGGATATTATTGATTTCCTTGAAAGTTCGGAAGAGCGGGCCATGCGCGGGCGTGCGCCGGCGCAGTCGGCCTCGACTGGTTCAGTTTGGGCATGGACAGGGTAGAGCAGAAAACGCAGACCCGTTTCTTCGCAAGGAGCGAGGTTCAATCAGCCTCGACTTGGCGACTTTTTTTCCGGTTCGGGCCATAGAGACTGGGCCTAGCGTGATCTAGGCGGGGCTCTCGCCCTGCGCTAGTGACGGAAGCGCCGTGGATCGCGGAAGCGCTGCGCCGGGACGGGCTTCGGCGCGGGAATTAAGGAGCAGATATGGCGCAGGGAAAAAGCTCAGATTCGGGCGGGAGCGAGAAATCCATCACGCCCGTCGAGCTGCGCGACGCCCTTGAGGAGCGCTATCTTCGCTATGCGCTTTCCACAATCACCGGCCGCGCGCTGCCCGACGCGCGCGACGGCCTGAAGCCCGTGCATCGGCGCATCCTTTACGGCATGCACATCCTGCGGCTCGATCCGGGGGCTCCGTTCAAGAAGTGCGCGAAGATCGTCGGCGACGTCATGGGCTCCTTCCATCCGCATGGCGACCAGGCGATCTATGACGCGCTGGTGCGCCTCGCCCAGGATTTCTCCTCGCGCTATCCCCTCGTCGACGGCCAGGGCAACTTCGGCAATATCGACGGCGACGCCGCGGCCGCCTATCGCTACACCGAAGCGCGTATGACTGCCGTGGCGCGCCTTCTGCTAGAGGGCATCAATGACGACGCGATCGATTTTCGGCCGAACTACTCCGGCGAGGAGCAGGAGCCGATCGTGCTTCCCTCCGCGCTCCCCAATCTGCTCGCCAATGGCGCGCAGGGCATTGCGGTGGGCATGGCGACCTCGGTTCCCCCGCACAACGCCGCTGAGCTTTGCGACGCCGCGCTTTATCTGATCGCGCATCGCTCGGCGACGGCCGAGCAGCTGCTCAACTTCGTTGAGGGGCCGGATTTTCCCACCGGCGGCGTCGTCGTGGACAGTCGCGAGGACATCCTCGAGACCTATCGCACGGGACGCGGCTCCTTCCGCCTTCGCGCGCGCTGGAGCAGGGAGGATCTGCCGCGGGGCGGATGGGTCGCCGTCGTGACCGAAATTCCCTATGGGGTTCAGAAATCGCGCCTGATCGAACGGCTCGCCGAGCTCGTCAACGAGAAAAAGCTGCCGCTCGTCGCCGACGTGCGCGACGAATTGGCGGAGGATGTTCGCATCGTGATCGAGCCGCGCGCGCGGACGGTCGATCCGGCGCTGATGATGGAGACGCTGTTCAAGCTCTCCGAGCTCGAGACGCGTTTTCCCGTCAACATGAATGTGCTCGTCGATGGGGTCACGCCGCGCGTCGTCTCGCTCGACGAGGCGCTGCGGCGCTGGCTCGATCATCGCCGCGAGGTGCTGCTGCGCCGCTCGCGGCACCGTCTGGCCGCGATCGTGCGCCGGCTCGAGCAGCTCGACGGCATGCTCATCGTCTTCCTCAATCTCGACGAGGTGATTCGCATCATCCGCGAGGAGGACGACGCCAAGAGCGCGCTGAAAACCGCCTTCAGGCTCACGGATCTGCAGACCGACTACATCCTCGACACTAGGCTCCGCGCGCTGCGCAAGCTCGAAGAGATGGAGCTTCGTAAGGAGCACAAGGAGCTCAATGAGGAACGGGCCGAAGTCGAGGCGCTGCTCGATGACGAGGCCAAGCAATGGCGCGCCATCGCGGGCCAGATCCGCGAGCTGAAAAAGTCCGTGGGACCAACCACGGCGCTCGGCAAGCGACGCACCACTTTCGAGGATGCGCCGGGTCCGGCGGACTTCGATCTCGCCGAAGCGATGATCGAGAAGGAGCCGATCACCGTCGTCGTCTCGCAAAAGGGCTGGATCCGCTCGCTCAAGGGCCATGTCCAGGACATTTCCACGCTCGCCTACAAGGGCGACGATGCGCTGGAGACGGCCTTTTTCGCGCAGACCACCTCGAAAATCCTGATCTTCGCCTCAAACGGCAAGGTCTTCACGGTCGATGCGGCGAAGCTTCCGGGCGGGCGCGGCCATGGCGAGCCGATCCGGCTCTTCGCCGATATCGAAGAGGACGCCAAGGTCGAAAAAACGATGCTGCATACGCCGGGCGCGTCCCTACTGCTGATCTCGGACGACGGCCGCGGCTTTGTGGCCGCCGAGGACGATCTCATCTCGGCGACGCGCAAGGGCAGGGCCGCTCTCTCGGTGGAGGGCGCGTCGAAGTTGAAGATCGTCACGCCCGCCGAGGGCGATCACGTCGCGATCATCGGCGATAATCGAAAGCTTCTCGTTTTCGCGCTGGAGGAAGCGCCGCGCATGGCTCGCGGCAAGGGCGTCAGGATGCAGCGATTTAAGGACGGCGGCGTCGCCGACGCCAAGGTCTTCGCGCTGGCCGAGGGCCTGAGCTGGACCGACTCCTCGGGCCGCGCCTTCAACGTGTCCCGCGCGGATCTCAAGGAATGGATCGGTCACCGAGCCGATGCGGGCCGCCTGCCGCCGCGCGGATTCCCCCGCAGCAATCGCTTTAGCTGAGCCGCGCCCCTTTTCCTCCGAGCCCCGGCCTGCTAAGGCTCCCCCCATGACGTTGCCGGCACAAACTCGAATTACGGGCCCGGCCCGCGCTCGACGCTAGAAGCTCGCGCGGGGTCCGGGTTTTGCGCCAGCGCGGCGCCCTTTCGCCAACCCTTCAGCCCTCCCGTGACTAAGGTGCTCCCGCAGCCTGTCCGGAGCGAGCCTGGTCATAAATCCCATGAACGAAGACGCCAGCAAAACCGTCGACTATTCCTCGACGCTCTATCTGCCGCAAACGGATTTTCCGATGCGGGCGGGCCTGCCGCAGGCCGAGCCGAAACTTTTGAAACGCTGGGAGGAGACCGGACTCGCCGAAAAGCTGCGGCAAGCCGGCGCCGGCCGCCCCAAATTCGTGCTGCATGACGGGCCGCCCTACGCCAATGGCAATATCCACATCGGCCATGCGCTCAACAAGATCCTCAAAGACCTCGTGACCCGCAGCCAGAGGATGCTGGGCAAGGACTGCAGCTATGTGCCGGGCTGGGACTGCCACGGCCTGCCGATCGAGTGGAAGATCGAGGAGGAGAACTATCGCGCCAAGGGCAAGAAGAAGCCCGACTTCTCCGATCCCGCCGCCATGATCGCCTTCCGCCGCGAATGCCGCGCCTATGCGGAGCGCTGGCTTTCGGTGCAGCGCGAGGAGTTCAAGCGGCTCGGCGTCGCGGGCGAATGGGACAATCCCTATTCGACGATGGCCTTCGAGGCCGAGGCGCGCATCGCCGCCGAGATTTTGAAGTTCGCCGAAAACGGGCTGCTCTATCGCGGCTCGAAGCCCGTGATGTGGTCCGTTGTCGAGAAGACCGCTCTTGCGGAAGCCGAGGTGGAATACGAGGACCACACGAGCGATACGATTTTTGTAGCGTTTCCATGCCAGTTTGTCGTTACCACCGGACCAAACATCAATCCGGCTCATGTGAAGTGGAACGAGCTTGCCAGAGGGACGCCAAATCTCGCATCTGTCGTGATCTGGACGACCACACCCTGGACGCTTCCGGGAAACCGCGCCATCAGCTTCTCTTCAAAGATTAGCTATGGGCTGTACGCAGTTTTGAGGGCAGCGCCAGGGAATTGGGCTGCAACAGGCGCCGCTATATCATCGCTGACACCCTTGCTGCAGAGGTTTTCAAGGCAGCGAAAGTGGAAGCTGAGGACTACCGGAGAGTGAGCGCTGTGGACGCCGACACTTTGAGAGTCGGCGAGTGCTCACATCCGCTGGCCGAGTTCAATAGCGAATACCGGTTTGAAGTCCCGCTGCTCGACGGCGATCACGTCACCGACGACACCGGCACGGGCTTTGTGCATACGGCGCCGGGACACGGCCGCGACGACTTCGACATCTGGATGGCCAGCGGACGCATGCTCGCCAAGCGCGGGATCGACACGCGCATCCCCTATACGGTCGACGCGGACGGCTTCTACACCGTCGACGCGCCGGGTTTCGCAGGTAAGCGCGTGCTTACCGAAAAAGGCGAGAAGGGCGACGCCAATGAAGCGGTGATCGCCGCGCTGATCGCCGCCGGCAATCTCCTCGCGCGCGGGCGTCTGAAGCATCAATATCCGCATTCCTGGCGGTCCAAGAAGCCGGTGATCTTTCGCAACACGCCGCAATGGTTCATCGCGATGGATCGGCCGTTGCCCCCTCTCCCCGCAAGCGGGGAGGCGGGGCAGGCGCCGTCGCCGGCCACAATGCGCCGACGCTGCGTCAGCTTGCGCTCTCTGAAATCGCGCGCACGCATTGGACCCCAGCGGCTGGTGAAAACCGTATCACCGGCATGATCGCGACGCGCCCGGATTGGGTCGTCTCCCGCCAGCGAGCCTGGGGCGTGCCGATCGCGCTTTTCGTCAAAAAGGGAACGCATCAGCCGCTCGTCGACGCGCGCGTCAATGAGCGCATCGTCGAGGCTTTTCGCAAGGAAGGCGCCGACGCCTGGTTCGAGGAAGGCGCGGCGCGGCGCTTTCTCACGCCCGATTTTGAACCCGATGATTACGAAAAAGTCGCAGACGTTCTAGACGTCTGGTTCGATTCCGGCTCGACCCACGCCTTCGTGCTCGAGGACCCGAAGACATTTCCCAGGCTGAGGACATCCATCGAAAGCGCGATGGGGGCGCCGACGAGATCATGTATCTCGAAGGCTCGGACCAGCATCGCGGCTGGTTCCATTCCTCGCTTCTCGAGAGCTGCGGCACGCGTCATCGCGCCCCCTATGACGCCGTGCTCACGCATGGCTTCACGCTCGACGAGAAGGGCCGCAAAATGTCGAAATCGCTCGGCAACACGGTCGCGCCGCAAAAGGTCATCGTCGACGCCGGCGCCGACATCCTGCGTCTTTGGGTTGCGAGCTGCGATTACGCCGACGACCAGCGCATCGGCCCGGAAATCCTAAAATCGGTGACCGATCAATACCGCAAGCTGCGCAATACTTTGAGATGGATGCTCGGCACGCTTGCGCATTACGAGCCCGAGCCCTCCGACCTCGATCACGCCGAGGAGCTCGAGCGCTTCATGCTGCACCGCCTCGTCGAGCTTGACGAGGCCATCCGCGCCGCCTATGCGGCCTATGACTTCAAGCGGATAGTTGCGCTATTGACGCCTTTCATGATCACTGATCTTTCCGCCTTCTACTTCGACATTCGCAAGGACGCGCTTTATTGCGATCCGCCCTCGTCGCCAAAGCGCAAGGCGGCTCTGGCCGTGATCGACTGGATCCTTCGATGCGTGACGAGCTGGCTCGCGCCCATTCTCGTCTTCACGGCCGAGGAGGCGTGGCTCTCCCGCTTCCGTGCCGTCGGAAGCGTGCATATCGAGCTTTTCCCGGACATTCCCTCGCACTGGCGGGACGAGGAGCTCGCTCGGAAATGGGCCGACATTCGCGCGATCCGCAGCGTCGTGACCGGCGCGCTTGAAGTGGAGCGCGCGCAAAAGCGTATTGGCTCGTCGCTCGAGGCCGCCCCCATCGTGCATGTTGCGGATCCCAAGCTGCTGATGGCCCTCGATGGCGTCGACTTTGCTGAAATCTGCATCGTCTCCGATATCAGAATCGAGAGCGAGGGCGAGGCGCCGGGCGCGGCTTTCCGCCTCCCCGAGGTCAAGGGCGTCGCCGCGGTGTTCGCCCCGGCCCAAGGCGTCAAATGCGCGCGATCCTGGCGCTATTTCGATCCCGCGACCGCCGACCCGGCCTATCCCGACGTGACGCCGCGCGATGCGCAGGCGCTGCGCGAGAAGGGCAGGGCATGAAGAGAGGAAGCGTTGAGGGAAGGTTTGCCGCGGCGCGGAGGCTCTGCGCGCAGTGAAGGTGATGCTCGCCTTTCTTGCCAATTCCATCACGAATTTCGTGATCGGTATTCTCGTCGCCACCTATCTCGGTCCCGGCGAATACGGACGCTTCGCGATCGCCTTCGCGATCGTCGGCGTCGTGCAGACCGCGCTCTTCGATTGGTTGCGTCTCGCGGCGACGCGCTTCTATTCTGAGAGGGTGCGCGAGAACCAGCCGGTCGTGCGCGCCAGCCTCGATCTCTCCTTCCTCGCCGTCACCTGCGGGCTCGTCCTCTGCACGCTTCTTTACGCGCTTGTCGGTCCAAAGCTCGATTTCGACACGACGCTGATCTTGCTGGCGCTGGCGACCGCTGCGGTAAACGGGCTCTTCGACTATTCCATCGCGCTCGTGCGCGCGCGCTTCGAGGACCAGCTCTTCTGGCGGCTCGTCTTGGTCAAAAACTTCCTGTCGCTCCTGCTGACGGGCGGGGGCGCGTTCTTCTTTCACTCCGCCTCCGTCGCGATGGGCGGCGTGATCTTGAGCCTCCTCGGGACGGTGATCGCCGCGCGCGCCTCCTTGACCGACCGGCATGCGCAGCCGCGCTTTGCGCGCCGCAACATGGCCGCGACTCTCGCCGCCTATAGCGCGCCGATCGTCGCCGCGCACCTCATCTATCAGGCCGTGCCGCTCGCGACGCGCTCGGTCGTCGCCGACGTTTTCGACTTCGCCGAGGCCGGACAATTCGCACTCGCCTTCGATCTCGGCATGCGCGCGATCCTCGCGCTTGGCTCCGCTCTGGACGTTCTTTTGTTCCAGATTGCGGTCGCCGCGCATGAGAACCATGGAGATGACGAGGCGCGCTGGCAGGTCGGGCGGAATATGGCGGTGGTGCTGGCCGTGCTGCTGCCGGGCTGCGTCGGCGTCTATTTCGTCATGCCGTCGATCGAGCTCTTGATCGTTCCCGGTCAGTTTCGCGGGCCTTTCGGGCATTATCTGCGTCTTCTGCTCCCCGGCCTTTTCTCGATGGGGATGATCCTCTTCGCGATCAATCCTGTGTTCCAGATCGCCAAGAAGACCGCGCCGATGATCGGGGCCGCCTTGATCGGCGCCCTTGCCGGCGTGATCCTGATCTTCCTTTTGCCCTGGGGCGCCGACGCCTCCAATCTCGCGCTGGCCCAATGCGGTGTCTATGTCGTCGCGCTGCTCGCGACGCTCGCCCTCGCCGCCCGCGAAAGGCCGATCTGGCCGCGCTTGCGCGACCTCGCCGCCGCCGCCGCGGCGACGGTCGGCATGATCGCTGCATTGACGCCGTTGCAGAGCCTGACGCCGGGGCTGACGACGCTGTTCGCGCAGGTCTGCATCGGCGCGATCGTCTACGGGGTTCTGACCTTCGCCTTCGACACCGCGGGGCTCAGAGAGGAGTTGATCGCCTGGGCGAAGCGTCGCAGACTCCCCATTTGAGGGCCGAAACCGGCGGCGAATTGACTATCGAGGAGGAGCGCATGGGGATATCCGTCCATCAATTCATTTGCCTGACCGACAATTTTGGCCTGCTCGTCCGAGACGAGGAGACGGGCGCGGTCGCTTCGATAGACGCGCCGGACGGCGAGGCGATCGCGGAGGAAGCCCGACGCATCGACTGGCCGCTCACCGACGTTTGGCTCACCCATCATCACCTCGACCATATCGAGGGCGTTCCCGCCTTGCGGGAGGCTTTTCCGGGACTGCGCGTCGTCGGCGCGCGGCGGGACGAGCATCGCCTCGGAGGAGCGGACCTCCTCGTTGAGGAGGGAGACCACATCCTGCTTGGCGCCGCGCGCGCCAAAGTCATCGACGTCTGCGGTCACACCAGAGGCCACCTCGCCTATTATTTCGCGGAGGACGAGATCGTGTTCGTCGGCGACACGCTGTTCTCGCTTGGCTGCGGCAAGGTCTTCGAGGGCAGCATGGAGGAAATGTATGACTCCCTCCAGAAGCTCGTCGATCTCCCCGACGAGACGCGCGTCTATTGCGGGCATGAATATACTCAGGCCAATGCGCGTTTCGCGCTGACAGTGGATCCGGAAAATCCCCTGCTCGCCGAGCGGGTGAAGGAGGTGGACGTGCTGCGGGGTCAGGGACGCGCCACGCTGCCGACGACGATCGGTCTCGAGCGCGCGACCAACCCGTTTCTGCGTGCGGAGGACCCTCTCGTCCAGCGCGCGCTGAGACTGAGCGAGGGCGGGTCGGTCGCGGCCTTCGCCAAAATGCGCGAGATGAAAAACGCTTTTCGCGGCTGAGCCTCCCTCAATAGGGCGAGTGCTCGCCGTTCTTGTCGGCTTGGCTGTGTATCCCCGCGAGGCGTTGGGCTGCGGCCAGCGCGACCATTGAGACGACGAAAGTCAGGTGAATGGCCATATAGAAGTAGAGGTCGCGATCCGAGATCTCCCGCACGTCGATGAAGGACTCGAGAAGTCCAATCGCCGAGATCGCGACGATCGTGCCCAGGAGCTTCAATTTGAGTTGCCAAAAGTCGATGTCGCCCATCCAACTTGGCCAATCGCGCCTGCTCGCGGTCGACACGCGGGCGACGAAGTTTTCATAGACCGAAATCGTCACGATGATGATCAGCGCGCTGGTCAAAGTCACGTCGACAAGATTGAGGACCGTCAGCGCCACATGCTCGTCCTCCCCGTTGGCCAGCAGAGTGATAAGAGTTAGGGCCTTCTTCCCTCCCTTGAAGATCAGAGCGAGCTGGGCGGCCGTCAGCAGCAGGAGGAGAGGCGCGATCAGCCAGCGCGCGAAGATCAGGTAGGATTCAAAAATCCGCTTCAGCATGAGTTGATCGCATTCTTGGCGTGCAGATCGGGGCGGTGTCCGGCGGCTCGAGGAGTCTCCGCGTCGTCAGACGACCGTCTTGGCGAAGCCCTCGCGGATTTCGGTTTCCTTCAGCTTGCGGCCGATGAACACGAGGCGTGAGCTGCGTTTTTCATCCGGCCGCCACGCCCGCTGCAGATCGCCGTCGAGTATCATGTGCACGCCCTGAAACACGAAGCGTCGCGGCTCGTTCTTGAAAGAGACGATACCCTTGCAGCGCAAAATATCCGGGCCGTCGCGCTGCGTCAGCTCTTCGAGCCAGGGCACGAAACGATCCGGATCGACGTCGCCGTCGTGGCGGATCGAGACGGATCGCATTTCGTCGTCATGATAGGCCTTCAAAGCCGCGCGATGACCGTGCTCCGCATGGCTGTGCTGAGGATGGTCGTGATGATGCTCTTCGTGTTCGCAATCGGGGCCGCACGCGTGATCGTGATGGTGATCATCGTGGGCGACCTCGCCGACTGCAAGGAAATTGGGCTCGATTTCCATGATCCGCGCAAGATCGAAGGCCTTACGCTCCAGCACCGCCTCGAGCGGCACAGCGGCCTTCACAGCCCTATGGATTGCTGCGTAAGGGTTGATCCCGCGGATGCGCCCCTCGACCTCCAGCAGCTCTTCGGGCGAGACGAGATCGGTCTTGTTGAGGATCACCACATCCGCGAAGGCGATCTGATTTTTGGCTTCCGGCGCGTCTCGGAGACGCTCCAGCAGGAACTTCGCGTCGGCGAGCGTCACGACGGCGTCGAGGCGCGCCGCGTCCTTAACATCCGCGTCGACGAAAAAAGTTTGGGCGACGGGCGCAGGGTCGGCCAATCCCGTTGTCTCGACGACGATGGCGTCGAATTTCCCTCTCCGCCGCATCAGTCCTTCAATGATGCGGATCAGGTCCCCGCGCACGGTGCAGCAGATGCAGCCGTTATTCATCTCGAAAATTTCTTCGTCGGCGCCGACGACGAGATCGTTGTCGATGCCAATTTCCCCGAATTCATTGACGATGACGGCATAGCGACGGCCGTGCGGCTCGGTCAGGATACGGTTAAGCAGAGTGGTTTTCCCGGAGCCCAGATAGCCGGTGATGACGGTGACGGGGATCTTGTCGTTCAAGCCATCTCTCCCAGGCGCCGGGGACGGAAACAAGCCGGCGTGCGGCCCTTTATAGCGGGTTTGGAGAGAGAAACGGCGTTCAAATCAACTTTTTCGTAAACAGGAAAAGGACCCGGACACCCTCGAGGGCTCCGGGTCTCGAGACGAGAGCAGGATATCCTTCCGCGGCGCGCTTTGGCGCTCGCAGAAGAAACAGGGAGCAGCCTTTAGCGGAGGCCAATCAGACGGCGACCCAGGAGGTGATGGCGAGCGTGATCGCGGCGGAAGCGGCCAAAATGGCGAGGATGGCTGTGGGAGCGTTCATCGACGTCTTCTCGGATCGTTTAAAGGCCAACCCCAATCATTTCGGACCAGGGGCCGCCGCGCGTCGGGGGAATTCCCGGACCTTCTCGCGCCGCGGGCGCAAGCCCTGAGTCTCAGGGTCTTTCGCTGCGACAAAATAACGCACAGAGCGGATATTGAGTTCAAGCTGAAAACATGTTGCGCTGCAGAGGCAATTTACTGCCTCCAGCGGCTGTGCTGCCGCTGTTCACGCAACGTCTTCCTCAATTTAGGTGCGCTCTCGCGCCGCAATGACGATTTTTTTGCCGGTTCCGCTTCAGCTTTCCGCGAGCTCTGCGCCCTCGGACAGAGCCGCGAGGCGCTCGTTGAGCGCGCGTATGTCGAACTCGGCCTTGACCTGCGCGCTCACATCGCATTGGATTCCAAGGAGATAGAGGGTCTGACCCGCGGAGTCGCGCAGGGGCGCGACGCGCAGCCGGTTGTAGAAGAGCGAGCCGTCCTTGCGGTAGTTGCGCAGGGTGACCTCGATCTCCTCGCGCCTTGCGACAGCCTCGCGCAGGCGCGCGCGCTCCTCCTGGTCCCGGTCGTCGCCTTGCAGGAAGCGGCAGTTGTGACCGAGTATTTCGTCCTTCCCGTAGCCGGTCATGCGCTGGAAGGATTTATTGGCGTAGATGATCGGCGCATCCTCCTGGTCCGGATCGGCGAGAGTCACGCCATTGACGCAGGCGTCGAGGATGCGCGTCAGCATCTCCGGAATGAGCTCGACGCCTTTCCTGGCCGCAAAGACCAGGCCCTTGGGGTGGCTGCGGGCGCGTGACAAGGAGCGATAGGCGCCTGGCGAAATGCCCGCATAGCGCCGAAAGGCTCGCCGAAAGCTCGACTCGTCCGCAAAGCCGGCTTCGGCCGCGAGCTCCTTGACCGCCTTCGGACTTGTCTCCAGCAGCACGCGCGCCGTCTCGACCCGCACGCGATCGATGAAGGCCTTGGGCGCGCCGGCGCCCGCAAGCTTCAGGCGCCGATGCAGCGTGCGCTCCGAGGTGGACAGCGCGCGAGCGAGATCGAGCGTGGAAAGCGGCGCCTCGCCAGCCTCGCGGACAATTCGCTCCGCCTCGACGACAAAGGGATCCAGCCCCGACAGATAACCCTCCGGGCGGTAGATCGCAGCCTCGGCTCCGGCGTCGCCCAGAAGCACGGAGTTTGCGGCGATACGCGCCAGCTCCCCGCCGCAGAGCCTGCGAACCACGTGCAGCGCGAGGTCCATCCAGGCGAGCGGCGGCCCCGCGGTCGCGACGCGTCGATCCTCGACGAGCGCCGCGCCGCGCGCGACATCGGCGCGGGGATAGCGCCGCTTGAGCTCATCCAGCCAGCGTGAGGTGGTCGTGCAGCGCCGGCCGTCGAGAAGTCCCGCTTCTCCGAGCAGGAAGGCGCCCGACCCCGCGCCGCAGATGAGCGCCCCGCGCGCGTGCTGGCGGCGCAGCCACGCAGCAGCGCCGGAGAGCGCAGAAAGCAGCGGCGGCTGACCGCTTTCGTCCGGATGGAATCCCGGCACGAGAACGGCGTCGCAGGCGCTGATCTCCTCGAGAGCCGTCGCGACGGGGAAGACGCGCCCGGCCCCGTCGACGACGGGCGCGCCGCCAGGACTCGCGGTCAACACGAAGAAAGGAGCCGTTTCGCCCGTGGCGCGCGCCACGGCGGAGCCCGCGAGCTCCAAAGCGTCGCAAAGGCCGAGAAACGCCGAGCCCAAACAGTGAGTTAGGCCAGCAACGACGATCTTGGCCATCCCTATCCCGCGCGTTGGCGAATTGTGCAGCCACCTTGGCGAATGCGCAATGCTGCTTATTTTTGCAACTGGAGCATAATGCAGTTTAGTATGGCGACAAGCCCAGCCAGGCGCGCGCCCTGATCAGTCCGATCTAGTAAAGGCTAATGTCCGGCATGTCGGGGAGACAGACGATGAGTTCCAAATGGAAAAAATTCGCCCCCTGGATCCTGATCGGCGCGCTCACGGCGCTGGGGATCTATCTTGCGCTCGATCAGCGCGGGCAACGAACGTCGATCCGCGACATCACCTATAGCGAGTTGCTGATACAGATCGATGAAGGCCGCGTCCATGACGTAACCATCTCGGGCAATGAAATCACCGGCCACTTCAACGACAACCGCAGCTTCGCGACTTACGCCCCGAGCGACCCGGACCTCGTCTCCAAGCTCGAGGCCAAAAAGGTGCAGATTTCGGCCAGGCCGTCGGGCGACGTGAACGGCTTCTGGATGACGCTGCTGCTCAACGCGTTGCCGCTCGTGCTGTTCATCGGCCTGTGGATCTACATGTCCCGTCAGATGCAGGGGGGGATGGGCGGCCGGGCCATGGGCTTTGGCAAGTCGAAGGCGAAGCTTTTGACCGAGTTGCAGGGCCGCGTGACGTTTGAGGACGTGGCCGGCGTCGACGAGGCCAAGGAGGATCTGCAGGAGATCGTCGAGTTCCTGCGCGATCCGCAGAAGTTCCAGCGGCTCGGCGGCCGCATTCCGCGCGGCGTTCTGCTTGTCGGTCCGCCCGGCACCGGCAAGACGCTGCTCGCGCGCGCCATCGCGGGCGAGGCGAATGTGCCCTTCTTCACGATCTCGGGCTCGGACTTCGTCGAGATGTTCGTGGGCGTCGGCGCCTCGCGCGTGCGCGACATGTTCGAGCAAGCCAAGAAGAATGCGCCCTGCATCATCTTCGTCGACGAGATCGACGCGGTGGGCCGCCATCGCGGCGCGGGGCTCGGCGGCGGCAATGACGAGCGCGAGCAGACGCTCAATCAGCTGCTCGTCGAGATGGATGGGTTTGAAGCGAATGAGGGCATCATCCTCATCGCCGCGACGAACCGTCCGGACGTGCTCGATCCGGCGCTGATGCGGCCCGGCCGTTTCGATCGCCAGATCACCGTGCCGAACCCGGATTTCATCGGGCGCGAGAAGATCCTGAAGGTGCATGCGCGCAAGGTGCCGCTGGCGCCGGACGTGGACCTGAAGGTGGTGGCGCGCGGCACGCCGGGCTTTTCGGGCGCGGATCTGATGAATCTCGTCAATGAAGCGGCGCTGCTCGCGGCGCGGCGCTCGAAGCGGATCGTGACGAAGGCGGAGTTCGAGGATTCGCGCGACAAGATCATGATGGGCGCGGAGCGGCGCACGCTGATGATGACGGAGGAGGAGAAGAGCCTCACCGCCTATCACGAGGGCGGCCATGCGCTGGTCTCCTTGAACATGAAAGGCTCCGTGCCGATTTACAAGGCGACGATCATTCCGCGCGGACGCGCGCTCGGCATGGTGCAGGGTCTGCCGGAACGCGACCAGATCTCGCAGAGCTATGAGCAGTTCATCGCCATGCTGGCAATGGCGATGGGCGGCCGCGTCGCCGAGGAGCTCGTCTTCGGACATGACAAGGTCACCTCGGGCGCGGCGAGCGACATTCAGCAATGCACGCGTGTCGCTCGCGCGATGGTCACGCAGCTCGGCTTCTCCGACAAGCTCGGCACGGTGGCCTATGCCGATCCGCAACAGGAGCAGTTCCTCGGCTATTCGCTCGGTCGGCAGGTGACGCTCTCGGAGGCGACCCAGCAGACGATCGACGCCGAGGTGCGCCGTCTCGTGGCGGAGGCTTACGCCACGGCGAAGCGCATCCTCACGGAAAAGCGCGCTGACCTCGAGACCATCGCCAAGGGCTTACTCGAGTTTGAAACTTTGACCGGCGACGAGCTCAAGGGCCTGCTCAATGGCGTGCAGCCGGTGCGCGAGGACTCGGGCAATGCGCCTCAGCCGCCGCGCTCCCCGGCCGTGCCGTCTACCGGACGCAAACCGGAGCCGGACGTCGGCGGCTTGGAGCCCCATCCTGTTTGACGAGCATCGACACGCTTCGGAAAACCCGGCGGCGACGCCGGGTTTTTTCATTTTTGTTCGGCTCTTTCCTTTCAGACGCGGCTGGTCTAAGGCGAGGTCGCTCTTCAACGACGCGCGTCTCGCGCTTCGGCCTCAGCACAACACGACCATGACCCGCGAAGACGGCGCTCCCGCTGACGTTCATGCGCCGCTCGACGAAAACGCCGCCGCGCGCCGCAGGATTTGCGTGCGCGCTTGGCGGCGCGGCATGAGAGAGATGGATCTGCTGCTCGGCGGCTTCGCGGATGCGCGCGTTGACGCCCTCACGCCCGCGCAACTCTCCCATTTCGAGGCGCTTCTAGAAGCTCCAGACGATGAGGCCTTCCGCTGGTTTTGCGCCGGCGCGGCGCCCGCGCCCTACGACACGCCGCTCTTTGCCGAGATTCTCGCCTTTCACGCGGAGCGCGAGCGGTGAGCGCGCCCCTCAGTCCCAAGTCCGGGGACGCCGGGCTGTTGAAAGCGGCCCTCGCGGGCTTCAAGGCCGGCAAGAAGCTCGTCTTCGCCCGCGCTCCCGAGGGCTTCGACGCCTTCGTCGCCGGCGATATCGCGCGCGCGCTGGCGCCGGGCGCTGAAGGCCAACCCGCGGTATTCGTGCATGTCGCGCGCGACACGCAGCGCTCGGCGCAGTTCCGCGAGGCGCTGCGCTTCTGCGCGCCCTTCTGCGAGATCCTCGAGCTTCCGGGCTGGGACTGTCAGCCCTATGATCGCGTCTCTCCTTCGGCCGCCGTCGCCTCGCGCCGCATGGTGGCTCTCGCCCGCCTCGTTCGCGCCAAATCCTCGGCGGCACGGCCGCGAATCATCGCGACGACGATCAATTGTCTGTTGCAGCGCCTGCCGCCGATGGCCCGCGTCGCCGCCGACACGCTCTCGGCCGCCCCTGGCAATGTCGTTCGGCTCGACGAGCTTACGGCTTGGCTCGAGACCAATGGTTTCACGCGCGCGACGACGGTGCGCGAGGTCGGCGAATATGCGCAGCGTGGCGGGCTCATCGACCTCTACGCGCCGACGCTGCCTGGACCGATCCGCCTGGATTTCTTCGGCGACACGCTGGAATTGATCCGCAGCTTCGATCCTGAAACACAGCGCACAACGGGTCAGCTGCGCTCGCTCGATCTCGTCCCCATGAGCGAGCTGCGCATTGTCACCGAAACGATGCGGCGCTTTCGCCAGTCCTACACGGCGCTCTTCGGCGGGGAGACGCGCGGCGACTCGCTTTATGAAGCTATCAGCGAAGGCCGCCGCCATCCGGGGGCGGAACATTGGCTGCCGCTCTTCTACGAGCGTCTCGATACGATCTTCGATTATGTGGGCGACGCGCCGTTGCTGCTGGACGCGCGCTGCGAGGAGGCGGCTAAGGAGCGTCTCGCGCAGATCGCCGATTATCATGAGGCGAGAAAAAGCGCCTTCGATCTCGAGGGCGCGCGTTGCAACTACAAGCCGCTCGAGCCAGAGGCGCTCTATCTCTCGCAAGAAGAGTGGCTGGCGCGGCTCGATGGTCGCCCGCAGGCCCACTTCTCCGCGCAGGTGCCGCATGACGGCGAGGCCAATGCGCTCGATTTCGGCGCGCGCGTCGGGCGCGACTTTGCGCCGGAGCGCGCGCAAACCGAGATCAATGTGTTCGAGGTCGCGGCAGAGCATATGCGGTCTCTGGCCGCCTCTGGCCGCAACGTCGTGATCGCCGCATGGTCTGAGGGATCGCGCGAGAGGCTCGGTCATGTCCTCGTCGAGCACGGACTCGCCACGCCGCCCGAGGTCTCCGATTGGCCACAGGCGCAGAGCCTCGGTCCGGGCGCCGTTTCCCTCGCCGTTCTGGGGCTCGAGCACGGATTCGAAACGTCGAGCCTTGCGATCGTCGGCGAGCAGGACATTCTCGGCGATCGTCTCGTGCGACGGCGCCGCAAGACCAAGCGCCCTGAGAGTCTCCTGAGCGAAGCTGCGGCGCTTTCCGCCGGCGATCTCGTCGTGCACGTCGATTACGGTATTGGCCGCTTCATCAAGATCGAAACGATCACCGCGGCGGGCTCGCCGCATGATTGTCTCGAGGTTCATTATGCGGAGGGCGCAAAGCTCCACCTGCCGGTCGAGAACATCGAGCTGATCTCCCGCTACGGCACTGAGGACGCGGAGGTCCAGCTCGACCGGCTCGGCGGCGCCGCTTGGCAGAACCGCAAGGCGCGCATGAAAAAGCGCATTCGCGAGATGGCCAAGGGCCTCATCGCGATCGCCGCTCAGCGCATGCTGCGCGGCGCCGAAAAGCTGGCGCCGCCCGAGGGTCTCTACGAGGAATTTTGCGCGCGCTTTCCCTATGACGAGACCGAGGATCAGGCGGCGGCGATCGACGCGACGCTTAGCGATCTCGCCGCGGGCCGGCCGATGGACCGTCTCGTTTGCGGCGACGTCGGCTTCGGCAAGACCGAAATCGCGCTTCGCGCAGCTTTTTGCGCGGCGATCAACGGAAAGCAGGTCGCGGTCGTCGCGCCGACGACACTGCTTGCGCGCCAGCATTACTCCAATTTCACGCAGCGCTTCGCGGGTTTTCCGATTCACGTTGGCCGGCTGTCGCGCATGGTCGGCGCGGCCGAGACGCGCGAGTCGAAAAAGGCGCTGGCCGAGGGCTCTCTCGACATCATCATCGGCACACATGCCGTGCTCGGGAAAAGCGTGAGCTTCAAGGACCTCGGCCTCGTCGTCATCGACGAGGAGCAGCATTTCGGCGTCGGCCACAAGGAGCGCCTCAAAGAGCTGCGCGCCGAAGTGCATGTGCTGACGCTTTCCGCCACTCCCATTCCCCGCACCTTGCAGCTCGCCATGACGGGCGTGCGCGAATTGTCGCTGATCGCGACTCCGCCGATCGACCGGCTTGCCGTGAGAAGCTTCGTCTCGCCTTTCGATGCGCTGATCGTGCGGGAGGCGCTGCTCAGAGAGCGCTATCGCGGCGGTCAGGCGTTTTTCGTCTGTCCGCGCATCGAAGATTTAGAGGACGCCGCAGCCTTCTTGCGAGAAAATGCGCCGGAGGCGAAATTTGTCATCGCGCATGGGCAGCTCGCGCCAAGCGAGCTCGAAGAGAAGATGTCCGCCTTCTACGACGGCAAATATGACATCCTTCTTTCGACGAGCATCGTCGAATCCGGACTCGACATTCCCAACGCTAATACTTTGATCGTCTGGCGCGCCGACATGTTCGGCTTGTCCCAGCTCTATCAATTGCGCGGCCGCGTCGGCCGGGGCAAGACGCGGGCCTACGCCCTATTCACGACGCCCGCGAACCGCACGATCACGCCCCAGGCGCAAAAGCGTCTCGACGTGTTGCAGTCGCTCGACACGCTCGGCGCCGGCTTCCAGCTTGCAAGCCATGATCTCGACCTGCGCGGCGCGGGCAATCTGCTGGGCGATGAGCAGTCCGGCCACATCAAGGAAGTCGGTTACGAGCTCTATCAGCAGATGCTCTCCGACCAGATCGCGCTCTTGAAGGCGGGCGTCGAGGAGCCGCAGGAAGAGGTTTGGTCGCCGACGATCTCCGTCGGCGCGCCGGTGACGATCCCCGAGGACTATGTGCCCGATCTCACCTTGCGCCTGCAGCTCTATCGGCGGCTCTCGACGCTCGAAACCGACGCCGATATCGAGAGCTTCGCGGCTGAAATGGTCGACCGCTTCGGCAAGGCCCCGCCCGAGGTCGAGCTGCTTCTGCGGATCGTCGGGATTAAAGCCCTCTGCCGGCGCGCGCATATCGAGAAGATCGATGCGGGGCCCAAGGGCATGACGCTCTCCTTCAAGGACAATCTTTTCGCAGACCCGGCGGGACTGGTGCGGTTTATCGGCGAGCAGGGCTCGCGCGCCAAAGTGCGGCCGGATCAGAAAATCGTTTTTGCCGGCGAGTTCCACTCTTTAAAGGAGCGGCTCGCCGGCGTCCGACACATTTTGCGAACGCTTGTCGCGATCGCCGAGAAGAAGCGAAAGTAGCGAGGTTTCACCGCCTCATCGTGGATGCATCGCAACCGTGGCGCCCGGGGCGTGCTGGTGGTTCGCGATCGTCACGGAGGGAGCCGGCTTGGCGGCGGCGTCGGGATTTTCATCGGGAATTGTCAGCTCGTTAGTGGTTCGCGCGGCGACGGCCTCGACCATCTTGGTGACCAGCACGTCACGCACATTGGCGCCTTCGGCCGTGAGCGTCACCTTGTAGCAGTGCAGCGGAGCGCCTAGTTCCTTTCCGGGCGCGCGTTTGTCGCCGGTGCGGATACGCCAATCGACCAGATTTTTGGTCTCAGAGTCGTCCTCAATAGTCGCCAGTCCCATGTCGCGAAGACGGTCGTCGAGCACCGCGGCTTGTTCTGCTTGCCACTGTCTGGTGTCGTATTTGCAAAGCTCCTTGAGGCTCTCGACGAAAATGAGACGCTTCATTAAAGGCGCATCCATCTTCTTGATGTCTTGCGCGATCTTGCGGCTCGTTTCACGCGTGAAGTCGGTATGGCTGATATCGAACAAGCCCTCATCGGCGTGAATGTCTTGAGCATCGAAGGTAAGATCGGCGCCGGCGACCTTCAGCTCGTGGAGCGAGTCGAAGCGGTCGGCGAGATAGCTCGAAATGGGCCCGATGTTGAACGCCGAGTAAAGGACCACCCCGCCGAAAATCAAAGTGTAGAGCCATTGATTGGCGGTCGACGAAAGCTCTTTGATGAATTGTGTGTTCATGTCCCCCTCCCAGACCGAAAATGCGCTCCGGCAGCTTGCAGGGTTAACAATCGCTTGACGCGCGCCGCGGGTCTGTGCGACTCCGCACGTCCCGGCTAGCGCCCGTTTCACGCCGCCTCGAAGCGCGCCGTGAAATGACGCAGGAACGGCGCCTGCCGCGTGATGCGATGCGGCCTGATCGCGTCGCGCGCGCGCCAGACGGCGTCTACAACCTCGATCACATAGTCGAAGTGGCTTTGCGTGTAGACGCGACGGGGCAGGGCGAGCCGCACCAGCTCATGCGCGGCCGGGTCTTCAACGCCTCCCGGCCGGCGCTTTCCAAACATCACGCTCCCGAGCTCCACGGCGCGAACGCCGCCTTCGAGATAGAGAGCGTTTACGAGACCAATCCCTGGATAATCGCGTGGCGAAAGATGCCCGCAAAACGCCGCGGCGTCGATGAACACGGCGTGGCCGCCGGGCGGCTGCACCAGCGGCACGCCCCGCTGCGCGAGCCTTCGGGAGAGATATTGCACGGTGGCGTGGCGGTAGCGCTGATAGTCGTCTTCGAGCGCCTCCATCAGCCCGACAGCGATGGCTTCGAGATCCCGCCCGGCAAGACCGCCGTAGGTCGGGAAACCCTCGGTGAGGATCAGGAGATTGCGGAAGTCCTCGGCCCATTTGTCGTCGTTGCAGCCGAAAAACCCGCCGATGTTGGCCAAGCCGTCTTTCTTCGCGCTCATCGTCGCGCCATCGGCGAGCGAGAACATCGCGCGAGCGATCTCGGGAAGGGTCCTGTTCGCCCAGCCGCTCTCCTGCTGTTGGATGAAATAGGCGTTCTCGGCGAAGCGGCAGGCGTCGAGGATCAGCGGAATTTCATGTCGCTTCAGCAATTCCTTGGCGTTGCGGATGTTCTGCAAGGAGACGGGCTGCCCGCCGCCGCTATTGTTGGTGACGGTGATCATGCAGAAGGGTATTTTTGCCGCCCCCTCGAGCTCGATCAGACGCTCCAGCGCGAAGAGGTCGATGTCGCCCTTGAAACGCTGTTCTGATTGGAGGTTCCTGCCCTCGGCGGTCAGCAGATCGACCGCCTTGGCGCCCACATATTCAATATTGGCGCGCGTCGTGTCGAAGTGGCTGTTGTTGGGGACGACGTCGCCTGGCTTGAGGCGCGTCGCGGCGAGGATGCGCTCGGCGGCGCGTCCCTGATGGGTTGGAAAGATGTGCGTGAAGCCGGTGATCTCTCGCACGACGCGCTCGAAGCGGCGCCAGGAGGCGCTTCCGGCGTAGCTTTCATCTCCGAGCATCAGCGCGGCCCACTGCCGGTCCGACATCGCGCCCGTGCCGCTGTCGGTCAAAAGATCGATCGTCACATCCGCGGCGTCGAGAAGGAAGATATTGTTGTGCGCGCAAAGCAGCCTCCTCTCGCGCTCTTCGCGCGTCGTCAAAGGCAGGGCTTCCGTCATCTTGATGCGGAATGGCTCAATGATCGTGCGCATCTCGTGACTCCCGGCAGGATGGACGGCTCCTCTCGCTCCGGCGCGCGTCGGGCTGCAGGCGCCTTGCTGGGTTACCTCGGCAGTCGACGCGCGGCGTCAAGCACCGCTTGCGATGTTGGCGATAGGTCGAGCGCACGCTCTCAACAATTCCCGTTGAACGCCTGAGAAAGCGATCTATCTCCAGGCCTGAGCTTTCAACGCAGGAGTTCAGCCCGTGGGCTTCATTCGCCGCAGCGCCGCCACGCCGTTTTTCGTCATGACGGTCCTTTCGCTGCTCGGCGGCCTCGTTGGCGCAAAGGAGGCCGCAGGGCCCGCACCGCGGGTGGACTTCGAGGAATGGGCGACGCCGGCAAAGGGCGAGCACCCGCACGACCCTCTCGCCACATCCGACGGCGCGATTTGGTACACGGGGCAGAACGCCAATGTGCTCGGGCGCGTCGACCCTGGCGCTGGCGCGATCAAGGAATTTCCGCTGCGCAAGCCCAATTCGGGGCCGCATGGGCTTGTGGCTGACAAGGACGGGCAGATCTGGTTCACCGCGCAGAGCGGCGGCTACGTCGGCCGGCTCGATCCGCGAACCGGCGCCGTGCGCGAGTATTTTCCAAAGGGCGCGCAGAAGATCGATCCGCATACGCCGATTTTCAACTCAAGCGGCGTGCTGTGGTTCACAGCGCAGAGCGCCAATATGGTCGGCCGGCTCGATCCCGCTAAGGCTGAGATCGAGCTCGTGCCCTCGCCGACGAGAGACTCGGCGCCTTATGGCGTCGTCGTCGGCGCCGACGGCGCGCTCTACGTCGCGGAGTTCGGCGCCAACAAGATCGCGCGCATCGACCCAAGCTCACGACGCATCGAAGAATTCATATTGCCCGATGAGGATGCGCGGCCGCGCCGGATCGCCGCGACGCAGGACGGGTTCGTCTGGTATACCGACTTCACCCGCGGTAGGCTTGGACGGCTGGACCCGAAGACCGGCGCGGTCGTGGATTGGCCCTCGCCCGGGGGACCGCAATCTGGGCCCTACGCGATCGCGGTTCTCGGCGGCGACGTTTGGTTCGCCGAGACGGGATCGGAGCAAAACATGCTTGTGCGCTTCGATCCCAAAACGCAAAGCTTCGACAGCTGGCCCATTCCCGGCGGTGGCGGGGTCGTGCGCAACATGATGGCGACGCCCTCCGGTGGCGGCCTTGCGCTGGCGCTCAGCGGCGTGGACAAAATCGCGCTCGTGACGATAGGCCGCGCGCCGCCAGAACATTGACGGCGGCACGGTTCCTGCTCAGGCTTCGATAAGGAGACAAGCCATGACCGAGACAAAGGTTTATCCCGTCACGCGCACCGACGCGGAGTGGCGCGAGCGGCTTTCCCCCGAGCAATATCACGTGATGCGCCGGCACGGGACCGAGCCGCCGGGAAGCTGCGCGCTCAACCATGAGAAGCGCGCCGGCGTTTTTACCTGCGCGGGCTGCGATCAGAAGCTCTTCGTCTCGGGCGGCAAGTTCGAGAGCGGCACCGGCTGGCCCAGCTTTTTCGAACCGCTCGGAGGCGCGATCGAGACGAGCGTGGACGAAAGCTACTTGATGCGCCGCACCGAGGTTCACTGCAGCCGCTGTGGATCGCATCTCGGCCATGTCTTTAACGACGGGCCGCCGCCGACGGGCCTGCGCTATTGCATCAACGGCGTGGCGCTGGATTTTTCACCCGAATGAGGGCGGCTGCGACAATTTTTCTCGCCTTATCGCCACATGCTGTTCCGGCGTTGCGCCGGCGCCCGGTCTCTGGGGTTGGCGGGGCTTTCTATTAAGCCGCGAGAGAATCTGGCATCGGGTCAGCACTCCCTGCCTGTCGGTTGTCGGGGGTCGGAGCGGATGAGTGGAAAAGCGCCCACGCTCGGGGCTCTTGCCCGCGCGGCGGGATGGTTCTCTTCCCCGCCCATAGGGATGGGTAGTTAGTAGGCGCCGGCGCCTACTCGAATCGACCGATACGGATGGCCGCTCGCTGATCGGCCGTGCGGGGAGCAGGATCGACGCGCGCTCGCGCGCCCTTTAAAGCGCAAGGATTCAGTGATCTTTCTGCTTGACGCGGCCGCGCCTGCTCCCGCATAGGGGCGATCAAGCAGGGAAGCTGATGCGCGCAAGCCCGTCGAGCGCGACGCGTCTTCTTGTCGCTTGATGACCGTCGGATAAAATTCTAGGGTCGCTGTATTGAGCCGACGACGCTTTACTCGTCGGCGCGGCTGCCGTCGGGGGGCGGAAGCCAAGCGCATTACGCGTTTTACGCCCTTCCTGAGTCGACGGATCGCTCAAAGCGCCGGCAAAGAGCGCTTTTTTATGTATCGAGTCCGCCCGCGCGGCTCGTGGAGGGAGAGAAGCAGATTATGACGACGGCAACGCCGGCGCCAAGCGCGAGCGGGAAGAACAATCAGCACATTTCGCCCAAGTCCGACATCGAGATCTCCCAGGCCGCCAAGATGCGGCCGAATTCTCGACGTGGCGCGCGATAAGCTGGGCGTTCCCGCCGAATATGTGCAGCCCTATGGACACTACAAGGGCAAGATCTCGCTCGAATATCTCGAGCAGCTGAAATCGCGCCCGGACGGCAAGCTTATCCTCGTCACCGCGATCACGCCCACGCCCGCCGGCGAAGGCAAGACGACGACGACGGTCGGTCTCACCGACGGCTTGAACTTCATCGGCAAGAAAGCCCTCTGCTGCTTGCGCGAGCCGTCGCTCGGACCCTGCTTCGGGGTCAAGGGCGGCGCCGCTGGCGGCGGCTATGCACAGGTTGTGCCGATGGAGGATATCAACCTCCACTTCACTGGCGACTTTCATGCGATCGGCGCGGCCAACAATCTCCTCGCCGCCCTGGTCGATAACCACGTATATTGGGGCAACACGCTGGGCCTCGACACGCGCCGCATCTCCTGGCGCCGCGTCGTCGACATGAACGATCGCGCGCTACGCTCGATCGTCTCCTCGCTCGGCGGCGTCTCGAACGGCTTTTCGCGCGAGGACGGTTTCGACATCACAGTTGCGTCCGAGGTCATGGCGATCTTCTGCCTCGCCTCCGATTTCGCCGATCTGCAAAAGCGCCTCGGCAATATCGTCGTCGGCCAGACCCGCGAGAAGAAGAACATCCGCGCTTCCGAGATCAAGGCCGCGGGCTCGATGGCCGCGCTCTTGAAGGACGCCATCGCGCCCAATCTGGTGCAGACGCTCGAGAACAATCCGGCGATCATTCATGGCGGTCCTTTCGCCAACATCGCGCATGGCTGCAACTCGGTGATCGCGACCAGGGCCGGCCTCAAGCTCGCCGATTACGTCGTGACCGAAGCGGGCTTCGGCGCCGATCTCGGCGCGGAGAAGTTTTTCGACATCAAGTGCCGCAAGGCGGGTCTCAAACCTGACGTCACTGTCATCGTCGCGACGATCCGCGCGCTCAAAATGCATGGCGGCGTCGCCAAGGACGATCTGAAAGCGGAGAACGTCGAAGCGGTCGAAAAGGGCTTCGCCAATCTCAAGCGCCACATCGCTAATGTGAAGAAGTTTGGCGTGCCGGTGCTCGTCACCGTCAACAAGTTCTCGTCGGACACCCCGGCCGAGATGGCGAAGCTCGAAGCCTTGTGCAAGGCCGAGGGCGTCGATTGCGTGGTTGCCGACAATTGGGGCTCGGGCGGCGAAGGCGCAGCGGACCTTGCGCGCGCTGTCGTCTCGACGATCGAGAAGCGGCCCTCGGACTTCAAGCCGCTTTACGCCGACGACCTGCCGCTCGCGGAGAAGCTGCGCACGATCGCGCGCGAGCTCTATGGCGCGTCCGACATCTCCTACGACTCGAGTATCAAATCTCGCTTCGCAGAGCTCGAGAAGGAAGGTTTCGGTCATCTGCCCGTCTGCGTCGCGAAGACGCAGTATAGCTTCTCGACCGACGCCAACGCCAAGGGCGCGCCCTCGGGGCATGTGATCCCGGTGCGCGAGCTGCGGCTTTCGGCGGGCGCCGAGTTCATTGTCGCGGTCTGCGGCGACATCATGACCATGCCCGGCCTGCCCAAAGTTCCGGCGGCGAACAACATCGAAGTCGGAGCGGACGGGCGCATCCAGGGCCTGTTCTAGACCAGCTGACGCATTCCAAGCCGTCGCCGCGAGCTCGAGTGCCGCGGAGGCGATCCATTCAAACCAGCCAAAAGCGCTCGAAGGGAGCCCGCTATGTCGAATTCCAGAATTCCCGGCCGCAATTTTCTCTTTGTGCCGGGTCCGACCAACCTTCCGGACCGCGTGCAGCGTGCGATGATGGTCGCGTCGGAGGACCATCGTTCGCCGGTCTTCCCCGATCTCGTGAAGCCGCTGTTCCCGCAGCTCAAGAAGGTGTTCGAGACCGAGAAGGGCCACGCCTTCATTTTCCCGGCGTCCGGCACCGGCGGCTGGGAGGCGGCGATCACCAACACGCTGTCGCCCGGCGATAAGGTGCTCGCCCAGCGCTTTGGCCAGTTTTCGCATTTGTGGATCGACCTGGCGAACCGACTCGGCCTCGAGGTCGTCAAGCAGGAGCGTCCGTGGGGCACCGGCAACGATCCGGAGCTGATCGAAGAGACCCTGAAGGCCGACAAGAATCACGAGATCAAGGCCGTCTTCGCCACGCACAACGAGACCGCGACGGGCGTGACCTCCGACATCGGCGCGGTGCGCAAGGCCATCGACGCCGCCAAGCATCCGGCGCTGCTTTTCGTGGACGGTGTGTCCTCCGTGGCCTCGCTGCCGTTCCACATGGACAAGTGGGGCGTCGACGTGATCGTCTCGGGCTCGCAGAAGGGCTTCATGCTGCCGGCCGGACTGCTGCTGATGGCGGCAAGCCAGAAGGCGGTCGAGGCCGGCAAGTCCAACAAGTCGAAGCGCGCCTATTTCGAATTCCAGGACATGATCAAGAACAACGAGACGGGCTACTTCCCCTACACGCCGTCGATCCCGTTGCTGCATGGTCTCAAGGAAGCGCTGGCGATCCTCTTCGAGGAAGGTCTCGATCAGGTCTACAAGCGCCACCATCATCTGGCCAAGGGCGTGCGCGCCGCGGTCGAGGCCTGGGGCCTCAAGACCTGCGCCAAGGAGCCGAAATGGAATTCGGACACGGTCACCGCGATCGTCGTGCCGGAGGGTTATGACGCGGCCAAGGTCATCTCCACGGCCTATAAGCGCTACAATCTGGCGCTCGGCGCGGGCCTGTCTGAAGTCGCGGGCAAGGTGTTCCGCATCGGCCATCTGGGCGATCTCAACGAGCTGATGCTGCTCGGCGCCGTCGCCGGCGCGGAGATGGCGATGCTCGACAATGGCATCAAGATCCAGCCCGGTTCCGGCGTCGCCGCCGCTCAGGCGGTCTATCGCGCCGATCCGCTGCTGAAGGTCTAAGCACAAGAGCGAATAGGGAGTAGCGAATAGCGAAGGGACGAAGGAGTGAATGAAACGTCATTCGCAACTCTCCATTCGCTATTCGCTCAAAGAAATCGCCGCACCGGGGGAAACGGCATGTCGCATAGAATCGTCTTTCTCGATCGCGAGACGCTCGACGCCAATCTGCGCAAACCGAATTTCCTGCACGAATATACGGAACATGCGCAGACGTCGCCGGCTGAGATCGTCGAGCGCCTGGAGGGCGCCGACATCTGCATCACCAATAAGGTGCCGCTGCGCGAGGATACGCTCAAGCAGCTGCCGGGCCTGAAGCTCATCGCCGTCGCGGCGACGGGCACGGACGTGATCGACAAGGCCTATACGACCGCGCATGGGATCACGGTCTCCAACATCCGCAACTACGCCTTCAACACGCTGCCCGAGCACGTCTTCGCGCTGCTTTTCGCGCTGCGCCGCAATCTCGTGAATTATCACAATTCGGTGTTTCACGGGCGCTGGGGATACAACAACCATTTCTGCTACTTCGACTATCCGATCTACGACATCGCCGGCTCGACGCTTGGCATCATCGGCTATGGCGCGCTCGGCAAGGAGATCGAGAAGCGGGCGGTCGCGCTTGGCATGAAGGTGCTCGTCAACGATGTGGTCGACCTGCCCAACAAGGTCGACGTGCAGACCTTGCTGCGCGATTCCGACGTCGTCACGCTCAACCTGCCGCTGACGCCTCAAACCAAGAACTTGATCGGCGCGAAGGAGCTCGCGTCGATGAAGAAGACCGCATCCATCATCAATACCGCGCGCGGCGGCATCATCGACGAGCAGGCGCTCGTCGACGCGTTGCGCAAGGGCGTCATCGGCGGCGCCGGCATGGACGTGCTGACGGTCGAGCCGCCCAAGAACGGCAATGTGCTGCTTGATCCCACAATTCCGAACCTGATCGTGACCCCGCATGTCGCCTGGGCCTCCAAGGAGGCGATGCAGGTGCTCGCCGATCAGCTCATCGACAATATCGACGCCTATGTCGCCGGTTCTCCGCGTAATGTGGTGACCGCCTAAAAGTCAGTCAGGCGCTGCACCGCAGTTCCGATTGTGGACGCAGCGCACAATCCAGGAGCCGTCAGGCGTCCGGGCGAGCGGTGAGGGGCAGTCGCGCCCCTTCTATGTCGCCGTCGCCAGGACGATGGGCCGTCACGGAACGAAACGCACATGACCAAGAAACTCCTTTTTCTGCTCGACACCGACCCCGTCCCGAGCGTCTTCGACACGGTCGTCGGCTATGACGGCGGCGCAGATCACGTCATCGGCTACGGAGGCGTGACGCCGGACAATGTCGGCGCGCTGGTCGATGGCGCGATTTACACCCGCGGGCCGAAAGAGAAGCAGTTCACGGCGCTCTTCGTCGGCGGCGGCAGCATGGTGAAAGGCGAGGCGCTCTTTAAGACTGTCAAAAAGCGCTTCTTCGCCAATTTCCGGGTTTCGACCATGCTTGATTTCGAACGGCTCCAACACGACGGCCGCGGCCGGCGTCGCGCTGCTCGCCAAGGCCAAGCCGATAGCGGGCATGAAGGCGGTGGTGTTGGCCGGCACCGGCCCGGTCGGCATGCGCGCCGCGGCGATGCTGCACATCGAAGGCGCCGAGGTTGCGCTGACCTCGCGCCAGCTTGCCCGCGCGAAGGCGTCGAGCGAGGCGATCAAGGAGCGATTCGGCTTCGCGCCGACGCCGATCGAGGCCGCCGACAATGCGGCGCGCGCCGCTGCGGTTAAGGGCGCGCAGGTCGTTTTTGCGGCCGGCGCCATCGGCGTGTCGCTGCTCGACGAAAAAGACTGGCAGAACGATTCGACGATCGAGCTTCTCGCCGACTGCAACGCGCAGCCGCCGCTGGGACTTGGCGGAGTTGAGGCGACAGACAAGGCGAAGGAGCGTCACGGCAAGACCGTCATTGGCGCGCTTGGCCTTGGCGGCTTGAAGCTGAAGCTGCATCGCGAATGCGTGGGCAAGATGTTCGACGCCGCCGACAAGGTGTTCGACGCCGAGAACATTTACGCGCTGGCCAAAGAACTCGCTTAAACAGAAGGAACCTCGCCGTGAGCGCGAAGAACGAACAGATTGGCGCCTTCCTCGATGCGCTAGCGAGCGAGAAGCCGACGCCCGGCGGCGGCGGCGCGGCGGCGATCATGGGCTCGGTCGGCGCGGCCCTCGTCTCGATGGTCGCGAATTTGACGATCGGCAAGAAAGGCTATGAAACCCATGAGGTCGGTCTGAAGGAGACGAACGCGAGGGCGGAAGCCGTGCGCGCGGAGCTGACCGCCGCGATCGACGAGGACGTCGTCGCCTTCAACGCGGTCATGGGCGCCTATGGCCTGCCGCGCGGCACGGACGAGGAGAAGGCGGCGCGAGCCGCCGCAATCCAGCAGGCGCTCAAGCTTGCGACCGATGCGCCCTTGCGCGCCGTAAAGGCCTGCCACGAGGTGATCAAGCTTTCCGCGATCGTCGCGGAAAAAGGCAATTTGAACGTGATCAGCGACGCGGGCGTCGCTGTGCTTGCCGCCAACGCGGGACTGCGGAGCGCCGCGCTCAACGTGTTCATCAACGCAAAGTCGATCAAGGATCGCGACTTCGCCGAAACGCGCCTTGGCGAGGTCAATGCGCTGCTCGATCTCTCGGCCAAGAAGACCGAAGAAGTCTACGACGTTGTGCGCGGCAAGATCGGCTCGTGAAGCCGTTCGGTTCAGGGAGGACGATAATGGACGTCCACGAGTATCAGGCCAAGGAAATCCTGTCGAAGCACGGAGTCGCGATTCCGCCCGGCACGATCGCTTTCAGCCCCGACCAGGCGGTCTACGCGGCGACGGAGCTCGGCGGATCGCACTGGGTCGTCAAGGCGCAAATCCACGCCGGGGCGCGCGGCAAGGCGGGTGGCGTCAAATTCTGCCGCACTTACCACGAGGTGCAGCAGGCGGCGCGCGAGCTTCTGGGCAAGCGCCTCGTGACCGGGCAGACGGGTCCGGAGGGCAAGCCTGTTCAGCGCGTCTATGTCGAGCTCGCCGACCCCTTCGAGCGTGAAATCTATCTGGGCTACGTTCTGGACCGGAAGCTCGAGCGCGTGCGCGTCATCGCGTCGAAGCACGGCGGCATGGAGATCGAGGAGATCGCCAAGAACACGCCCGACGAGCTCTTGCAGGTCATCGTCGAGCCCGCGGTCGGCCTGCAGCCGTTCCAGGCGCGCGAGCTCGCCTTCCAGCTCGGCCTCAATCTGAAGCAAGTGTCGCGCGCGGTGCAGACGATTCTGGGGGCCTATCGCGCCTTCCGCGACTGCGATGCGACGATGCTCGAGATCAATCCGCTCGTCGTGACCAAGGACGACAAGGTCCTCGCTCTCGACGCGAAGATGTCCTTCGACGACAATGCGCTGTTCCGCCGCCGCAATATCGTCGACATGCAGGACCCTTCGCAGAGCGACCCGCGCGAAGCGGAGGCTGCGAAATATAATCTCAACTACATCGGACTCGACGGCGAGATCGGCTGCATCGTCAATGGCGCGGGTCTCGCCATGGCGACGATGGACATGATCAAGCACGCCGGCGCGAGCCCCGCGAACTTCCTCGACGTCGGCGGCGGCGCCTCGGCCGAGCGCGTCGCCACCGCTTTCAGGCTCGTGCTCTCGGATTCGCGCGTCAAGGCGGTGCTGGTCAACATCTTCGCCGGCATCAATCGTTGCGACTGGGTCGCGCAGGGCGTCGTCGACGCGGTGCGCGAGACCAATATCGCCGTGCCGCTCGTCGTGAGGCTTGCCGGCACCAACGTGGAGGCGGGCCGCAGGATCCTGCTGGAGAGCGGGATCAACATCATCACCGCCGACACGCTGAAGGAGGCCGCGGAAAAAGCCGTCGCCGCCATCGGCAAGACGGCCTGAGACGAGGCGCGGTCGCGGAGGACAGCATGAGCATTCTGATCGACGAGACGACGCCGATCCTGGTCCAGGGAATCACCGGCGACAAGGGCAGCTTCCACGCCAAGGAGATGCTCGACTACGGCAGCAAGGTCGTGGCCGGCGTGACGCCCGGCAAGGGCGGCAAGTCCGTTCACGGCGTGCCGGTCTTCAATACGGTCAAGGAGGCCGTGAAGGAGACGGGAGCGACGACGAGCATCACCTTCGTCGCGCCGCCCTTCGCCGCCGACGCGATCATGGAGGCGGCCGACGCCGGGATCAAGCTGATCTGCTCGATCACCGACGGCATTCCGGCGCAGGACATGATGCGGGTGAAGCGCTACTTCATGCGCTATCCCAAGGATCGCCGGCCCATGATGGTCGGACCGAACTGCGCCGGCATCATCAGCCCGGGCAAGGCCATGCTCGGCATCATGCCCGGTCATATCTACAAGCAGGGCAATGTCGGCCTCATCTCGCGCTCGGGCACGCTCGGCTATGAGGCGGCCTCGCAGCTGAAGGCGCTGGGCTACGGCATCTCGACCTCGGTCGGCATCGGCGGCGATCCGATCAACGGTTCCTCCTTCCTCGATCATCTCGTGCTGTTCGACAAGGATCCGGAGACAGCGGCGGTGCTGATTATCGGCGAGATCGGCGGTCCGCAGGAGGCCGAAGCCGCCGCGTGGATCAAGGACAACTTCTCGAAACCCGTGATCGGCTTCGTCGCGGGGCTCACGGCTCCGAAGGGACGCCGCATGGGCCATGCGGGCGCCATCATCTCCTCGACGGGCGACAGCGCGGCCGAGAAGACCGAGATCATGAAGTCCTTCGGGCTCACGATCTCGCCGAGCCCTTCGGAGTTCGGCGAGACGGTCGCAAAGGTGTTGAAGAGCGTCTGACGACTTCGATCTCCGCCTGTCGTCGCAGGCGGGGGTTGGGCTTGAAGGACGCATCGGAGCAATTCGCAAGACGAGCGGGGACCCAGGACGCATGAACGATGTCGCTCCCGCATCCTCCTCCGCCGCGCCTTCGGCTTTCGCGACGCGTTCCGTTAACGAGGCTTCGGCATGGCTCGTCGAGCAGCTTCTGCTCGTCGTCGAGCGGCAGTTGCCGCAGATTGCGCCCGTGCTGCGCGGCTTCTCCGCGAGCTCCAAGCTCAGCGACTACGAGATGGGCCGCACGCTGCAGGCGCAGGGCATTCTGTTCCAACTCGTCTCGATCGCCGAGCAGGCCTACGCCATGCGCCGGCGCCGTCACATCGAGCGCGAGCGCGGGCACGATCAGCTGCTGGGCACTTTCGATCAGGTGCTAGCCGGGGCGAGGCGCGCGGGCGTGACGGCCGACGAGATCCGAGCGCAGCTGCAGACGCTGCGCATCCGCCCCGTAATCACCGCGCATCCGACCGAAGCCAAGCGCGTCTCCATCCTGGAGAAGAACCGCAAAATCTATCTTCTGCTGCGGGAGCTCGAATCCACGCGCTGGACCGACCGTGAGCGGAACGCGCTCGGCGCGCAGCTGCGCGATCAGGTCGAGCTTCTGTTTCTGACCGGCGACCTGCACCTTGAAAAGCCCACGGTCGAGCATGAGGTCGCCTGGGGCCAGCACTTCTTCTCGGAGACGATCTTCGATCTCGCGCCCGAACTCTTGGCGAATTTCGAGGCGGCGCTCGCCAAGCACTATCCGGACGAGAGCTTCGAGGTGACGCCCTTCTTCCAGTTCGGCTCGTGGATCGGCGGCGACCGCGATGGCAATCCCTTCGTCACCAATGCGGTGACGCGCCAGACGATGCGCGACAATGCCCTGGCGAGCCTGAATTACTATCGCGGCCGCACGATCGAGCTCGGCCGCATGCTGTCGATCAGCCCGCGCGCCGCGCAAATCCCGCAAATACTCCGCGACGAGCTGGAAAAGCGGCTCTCGACCTTGCGCGACTCGAGCCCCATTCGCTCACGAAATCAGATGGAGCCCTATCGCCAGTTCTGCAATCTGATCGTCCATAAGCTCGACCAGACCCTGCTTGCGACGCGCGGCGAGCCGACCACCGACGCCCGCTACGCCAGCGCCGACGAGCTGATCGGCGCCTTCAGGGTCATGGAGGATGCGCTCGTCGAGGGCGGCTCGCCGGGGCTCGCCACCGATCTCGTGCGTCCGCTGCGACGCGCGGTCGAGATTTTCCGTTTCTCGACGGTGCGGCTCGACCTGCGCGAAAACACCACGCGCACCACCAATGCGCTGCGCGACCTGTGGCGCGCGACGCGGGAAGGAGAGCCGCCGGCCGTCGATGCTTCGGAATGGCGCGTCTGGCTCGACGAGCAGATTACGACGCCGCCCTTGAGCGCCGAGGAGCGCGAGCGCTTTTCCTCGGAGACGCGCGACACGATCGAAATGTTCGAGGTCGTCGCAGAATTGCAGTCGAAGCTCGACCGCGAAGCCTTCGGCAGCTTCATCCTGTCGATGACGCATAGCGTCGCCGACGTGCTCGGCGCCTATGTGCTCGCCAAGGAGGCGGGCCTCGTCAAGCAGGGCTCCAAGGGCGTCTATTGCTCGCTGCCGATCGTGCCGCTGTTCGAGACGATCGAGGACCTCCGCGACGCGCCGGCGATCATGCGCGAGCTTCTCGCCATCCCGATCGTCAAGCGCAGCGCCCAGCGCCAGGGCGATCTGCAAGAAGTGATGATCGGCTATTCGGACAGCAACAAGGACGGCGGCTTTCTGCCGTCGAACTGGGAGCTCTACAAGGCGCAGGCGCGGCTCACCGCGGTCGGCGTGGAGGAGGGCGTCGCCATTGCTTTCTTCCACGGTCGCGGCGGCTCAGTCTCGCGCGGCGGCGCGCCGACGGGACACGCGATCGCCGCGCAGCCGGCGGGCTCGATCCGCGGACGTTTCCGCGTCACCGAGCAGGGCGAGGTCGTCTCGTTCAAATACGCCAATCGTGGCACTGCCGCCTATCAGATGGAGCTGCTCGCCTCCTCCGTCTTCACCCATGCGTTGAAGTCCGAGCGCGAAGAAGCCCTAATTCCGCGCGCGGAATTCGAGCAGGCCTTCGAGGACCTGTCGACTGCTTCGCTGAAGGCCTACACGCACTTCATGGGCGACAGCGATCTCGTTCTCTACTTCCAGGCCGCCTCGCCGCTCGAGGAGATTTCGCTCCTCAACATCGGCTCGCGGCCGGCGCGTCGCTTCGGCGCTAAGAGCCTCGCCGATCTGCGCGCGATCCCTTGGGTTTTCGCCTGGGCGCAGAACCGCCATGCGATCACGAGCTGGTTTGGGGTCGGCTCGGGTCTCAAGGCGTTTCTCGATGAGCGGGGCGAAGCCGGCCTCGAGCTCCTGCGCCGCATGCATGCGGATTCGCGCCTCTTCCGCCTCGTGCTCGACGAGGTCGAGAAGGCGCTGATGCTGGTCGATCTCGAGATTGCCGGCAAATATGCGGGCCTCGTCGAGGACGTCGCCGTTCGCGAGAAGATCTTCGCCAAGATTGCGGCCGAGCATGCGCTCACGCGCGCCGTGGTCTTGAAGGTGACAGGCGCTGCGACGCTCGGGGAGCGCTTCAAGGCCTATAAGGCGCGCCTCGACGATCGCCTGCCGACGATCAATCAAGTCAATCTCGAGCAGGTCGAGCTGCTGCGACGCTTCCGAAGCGCGCAGGACGAAACGGCGCGGGAGCTGATCAAGATTCCGCTCTTGCTATCCATCAGTTGCATCGCCTCTGGCCTCGGCGCCACGGGCTAATAAGAAAGGGAGGGAGTTATGTCTTTCACGCTCATCGAACAGGCCACGTCGCGCCTGCATCGTTCCGAGCTCGCCGTGCCGGGCTCGGCGCCCGGCATGTTCGAGAAGGCCGCGGCCTCCAAGGCCGACGTGGTGTTCCTTGATCTCGAGGACGCTGTCGCGCCCGACGACAAGGAGCAGGCGCGCAAGAACATCATCCAGGGCCTCAACGACATCGATTGGGGCAAGAAGACGATGACGCTGCGCATCAACGGCCTCGACACGCATTATTGCTATCGCGACGTCGTCGACGTTCTCGAGAACTGCCCGCGTCTCGACGTCGTGCTGATCCCCAAGGTCGGCGTGCCGGAGGACGTCTACGCCATCGACATGCTGATCACGCAGATCGAGCAGTATAAGAAGCGCACGAAGAAGACCGGCATCGAGATCCTCATCGAGACCGCGCTCGGCATGGCCAATGTCGAGGCCATCGCGAAGTCCTCGAAGCGCCTGGAGGCCATGTCCTTCGGCGTCGCCGACTATGCGGCCTCGACGCGCGCGCGCACGACCGTCATCGGCGGCGTGAACCCCGACTACGGCGTCCTGACCGACAAGGACAAGGACGGCGCGCGCGACTACTACTGGATGGACCAGTGGCATGCGGCTCAGACGCGCATGATGGTCGCCTGCCGCGCCTACGGCCTGCGTCCGATCGACGGACCCTTCGGCGACTTCAACGATCCGGAAGGCTATAAGGCCGCCGCGAAGCGCGCCGCCGTGCTCGGCTATGAGGGCAAATGGGCGATCCATCCCTCGCAGATCGAACTCGCCAATGAGGTCTTCACGCCGTCCGAGGCGGAGGTGAACAAGGCTCGCCGCATTCTCGACGCGATGGCCCAGGCCGCCAAGGAAGGCAAGGGAGCGGTCTCGCTCGACGGCCGCCTGATCGACATCGCCTCGATTCGCATGGCCGAGGCGCTGATCGAAAAAGCCAACGCAATGGCGGCGTAAAAACGCTCTGCGCAGCCTCTCCCTGCAGAGGGAGAGGGAGGCGAACTCCGACTCCCCGCGTAGGAGAAGGAGTTCGCTTTGCTTTTTGATTCACGGGTATGCGAGGGCGCCGCTCACCGCTTCTCCCGCAAGGGAAGACGAGAGGCCAGGACTTTCGAAAGGCGTCAACCCTCGCGCCGCGTCCCCTCGAGCGGCGGGGTGCGGGAGACCACATTGCGCTTGAAACATTCCGGGCGGTCGCGCCAAGCGGGAACGCCATCCTGGCTCGACGCGTGGAGCTTCGCCGAGGTCACGAGGTCTTCGACATGGCCGGCGCCTTCGAGACCCGTCAGCACATAGGTCCATTTGCCGGGCGCCGTCAGCGCGACGCTGGTCGGGAGCCGGCAGATCGACAGACACTCGACGGGAACCGCTCGGAGCGCGGGCGCGTCGTTAAGCGTCAGGCGTTCGCCGAGCGCCTCGTAAAAGTCTTGGCCGGGGCGGGCGGCGGGGTCGTTTGATCCACGGCAGGTCACACAAACGAAAATCGTCGTCGCCTCTTCGGGCGCGCCTTGCGTCACTTTTCATGTCTCCGGGGTGAGGGCAGGGCAGGCGGTTTCGCGCGCCTCTGTCTCAAACGCAAGAGAGGGGCCGCAATTCGGGCGGCTCTCCAGCCTTCTGGAAGCCTTCTGGCTTATTCCCGCGTGGCGGTCCGATCGCGCAGCGAGGCGACATTGGCGTCGCCAGGGCCGACGCCCGGAATTCGGGCGAGCACGTCCTTGATCGGAAATTCGGTCCAGGCCTGGGTGACATAGCTCTCGTGCGTGTAGTCCGAGCCCGTGTCGAAGAAGGTGACGCCGCGGGCGACCTTCGATTCGTCGTCGCTGAACGGCACGCCCTTGGCGGCGAGCATGTGCTTGAGGTCGTTGTTGTGGCCTTTTGTCGAGAGCGTGTAGGAGCTCACGAAGAAGCCGCCGGACTTCTGCTCATGGGCGGCCCAATGGGCGTAGGTGTCGAGCTCGCCATAGGCGGCGTCGAGCAACACGACGCCCTTCACGCGATTGGGCGAAGCGATGTCTCTGAGGCAGAACGCCGCCGGCGCGAAGCCGCCGCTATAGGCGACCATGACGATAGGCATTTTCTGGAAGGCGGCCTCCGAGCTGGGGTCGCCGCGCAGCGTGGCCAGGTGATGGGCCGCCTCGTCGAGGAAGCGGTTGAAGGCGCCATGCTGCCAGAAACGGCCGGCGCTCCCGTCGCGCGCGTCGACCGCGAATTGCGGCGCGACGAGAACCGCATTGGCGCCCGAGGCCGTCACCTGCGCCGGAACCCTCTGACGGCGCAAAACGTCGCGCGTCAGCGTCGCCCCAAAACCGTGGAAGAATACGACCATTACGGCGGGCTTGGCGGGATCGAAGGTCTCCGGCACGTGCACCAGCACGCGCGAATCCCCGAAAACTTCGTTCTCCCAGAGGACCTTGCCGGTGTAGGAGCGGTGACCGCGCTGATCGCCCTCCCTCACGTCGAGGAACGGTCGGCCGCCCGGAATAAGCCCCTCATAGGGAAAGGGCGCCGTGTTGAAGGCGACGAGCTTCGTGAGCGTCTCGGAGCGGGGACTGGTCATGCTCGGCGGGCTCGTCGCTGCGACGACGCTGGCCTCGCGCTGCGGGACTTCCTCCTCCTCGACGGCGGCGGTTCGCGAGGCGAGGCGCAGGTCGGTCGGGGTGATGGCGAAGGATAAATCCTTGGGCTGCGGCTCGGCCGCCCGCGCATCGACCTTCGCGGGCCGCACATGCGCGAGGCGCTCCCGCCGCGCGCCATCGGCGGAAAATTGGGCGTCCAGGCCGATTTCCGTCCCCTGGGGCCTCTGCGCGACATTCTGGGTCGCATTGTGGTCGCAGGCAGCAAGGAGCGTCAGGAGACCCAGCGCCGCGGCCTTGAGCCGCGCGCCGCCCCTCTTTCGAGCCGGGAGAGCCTTCCGCCGATCGGCGGAGAGTCCCGGCTCGACGCGCCAACAGGCTTTTCGCCAACAGTTCATCGCGTCAACCTTTTACGGACGCTCGGCGCCGCCGCGCTCGCCGATACAAGTTATGCGTCCTTGGTTACCAATTGCTTTCCCCTAGCCGAAGGCGCGTCCGCAGGACTTGCCAACCGTTGGGGTTAATCGAAATTACGCATTGCGAAGGCGGCAGGTTTATGGTGTAAATGCGATAAATTCTTGCAGGGTCCGCCGCGCGATGAACTCTCAGCCCCAAAGCAATACCAACGCTACTGCAGTGTCCCTGGTCGCCGCCACGGCCATAGTCATCGCCGACATGGTCGGCGTCGGGGTTTTTACTAGCCTGGGATTTCAAGTTCAGGGGCTCTCTTCGCCGCTAGTCGTGCTGCTCTTGTGGCTCGTGGGCGGAGCCGTCGCGTTGTGCGGGGCGTTCTGCTATGCAGAACTTGCCGCAATGTTTCCGCGATCGAGCGGCGAATATAACTTCCTGACCCACTCCTTTGGGGCCCCGGTCGGCTTCCTGGCCGGCTGGCTTTCCGCAACGGTCGGCTTTTCGGCGCCGGTCGCGCTCGCGGCGATGGCGCTGGGAGACTATGCGAAGTCCTTCTGGCCGGGCGCCTCGCCGATGTTGTTGGGACTGGGGTCGATTCTCCTCGTCTCGACGATCCATCTGAGCGGGATTCGGCAGGGCAGCCTCTTTCAGATTGGCTCGACGGCGCTGAAGCTAGCCGTGATCGCCGCCTTTATCGTCTTTGGCGGCTTTGCGAGCTGGAGCGCGCCGGCCGTGGATCTGAAGAGCACCTTCCATCCGGAGCAGATGCTCACCGCGCCCTTCGCGATCAGCCTCGTCTTTGTCATGTATGCATATTCGGGCTGGAACGCCGCGACCTACATCGTCGGAGAAATCCGCGACCCCCAAAAGAACCTGCCGCGCGCGCTGTTCTTGGGCACCGGCTTGGTGATCTTCCTCTATGTCGCGCTCAATGCAGTGTTCCTGCTGACGACCCCGATCCCGGATATTGCAGGCAAAATTAACGTGGCGCAGATCGCGGGCGTGAACATTTTCGGGGCGGGCGGCGGGCGTCTCGTCGATGCGCTCATCTCCATCGGGCTCGTCTCGACGGTGAGCGCGATGATGTGGATCGGCCCGCGCGTCACGATGGTGATGGGCGAGGACATACCGGCGCTGCGGCCCTTCGCGCAGCGCACCAAGAACGGCGCGCCGGCCTTCGCGACGCTGGTGCAGATGGCCTTGGCGAGCCTGATGCTGTTCTCGCAGAGCTTCGAGGCCATTCTGGAGTTCACGCAGTTCAGCCTGACATTTTGCTCTTTTTTGACGGTTCTCGGAATGGTCAAGTTGCGCTATACGCGTCCTGACCTCTCACGGCCCTACCGAGCCTGGGGCTATCCCCTGACCCCGCTCGTGTTCCTCTCGGTGACGCTCTACATGATGTATTATCTCCTCGAAACGCGCCCGATGCAGTCGCTTGCCGGCTTGGCTGTCATGATCGCCGGGCTCCTCGTTTACGCGCTCGTCTCATCGGCGCAGGTCGGCGCCATGGCGGGGCGTCTGTCGAAGCTCCGGCTCGGCTTCATTTTCGCCGTCGTGGCGCTGGGTGGCCTTTGCCTCTCGGCTCCCAGAGCGCAGGCCGCGAGCGCGGACGACAACGCCCGCTTCCTCGCCGGCCTGCCGGTCCCAGCTGATTTGCCCCGGCGCCGCTGACCAAGACCCCCGCATGGGAAAATCACGCGAGAAGCTTCGACCAAGCCTTCAGGCTGGTCGACGGCGCTCAACTCTCTCACGTGCGCAGCTGGGCCAAGGAAAATCTGAACCTGCCGAAGCGCCCCAATCTCTTCTATCTCTTCAGCGGGCCGGACTTCCTTTACGCCAACGCCTTCTTCCCGGATCGCCAGACCTATGTCATGGCCGGGCTTGAGCCCCCCGGCACGCCGCCCGACGTGACCAAGATTCCGGAGAAGCTGATCCCCGCGGCCCTGCAAGGACTCGAAAGAGCGACGCGCACGATCCTTCAGGTGAGCTTCTTCCGCACGGCGGAGATGTCTGGCCAGTTCAGCCTCACGCCGACGAAAGGGACGCTCCCGGTTCTCTATGTGTTCCTGGCGCGCTCCGGCAAAGTCGTCCACGACGCGCAACTCGTCCGGCTGCTGGAAAACGGCGATATCGTCGAAGGCGACAAGGCCTCGGATCCCGCGACCGGCGGAACCAAGGGCGCCAAGATCGTCTTCTCCTCGCCCGGCGGTCCGGATCAGACGCTTTACTATTTCCAGGCGAATGTCATCAACGGCTCCTTCGCCAAGACCGGGCTCGACGCCCTCTTCGCGAAGCTCGGAGACGGCGACGCGCTGGTCAAAAGCGCCTCCTATCTGCTGCACGGCACGCCTTTCTCCGACGTGAGGAATTCTCTCCTCAATCGCAGCAGCGCGATCTTGCAGGACGACACGGGCGTTCCCTATCGGATGTATGGGGCGGGCTGGACAGTGAAGCCTTTCGGCCACTATTCCCGTCCGATCCCCGTCTTCCATTACGCATGGCAGGGAGATCTGGCGAAGCTCTATGCGAGGGAATCGCCTGCGGCGCTGCCTTTCGGCATCGGCTATCGCTGGCGGCCGAATCAATCGAGCCTCGTCCTCGCCGTGAAGAAGGAGGTCAAGGCCGCCTCCGCGCCCGGGGCTGCTGCTCCGGCCGCCGCCGCAGCCGCTCCGGCGCATTGACCGGATTAGCGCCTTGCTCGCCCCGGCGTTCGGGCGGTCGGACCAAAACCGACCGCCTTTGGGCTGAAGCCCGTCGCATTCGTCTCACCTGATGCCGCCCTCTTCGTCGCCTTCCCGCATCGCGCTGGTGACCGGCGCCTCGCGCGGCGTCGGTCGCGCGCTGGCGCTTCAGCTCGCGCGAGAGGGCGCGCATCTTGTGCTGCTTGCGCGCACCATGGGAGCGCTCGAGGCGCTCGACGACGAGATCGTCGCTTTCGGTGGCGCCGCGACCCTGGTCCCTTGCGATCTCTCCGACTTCGAGGCGCTGGATCGGCTTGGCGCCGCGCTTCATGAGCGCTTCGGACGCCTCGACGCCCTCGGCTGCGTCGGCGGCCAGCTTGGCCCTCTCTCCCCTCTCGGGCATGTCGAGCCGAAGGATTGGGAGAAGCTCCTCGCGGTCAATCTGACCGCGAATTGGAGGCTGCTGCGCTCGCTGGATCCGCTGCTGCGGGCGGGTCGCGCGCCGCGCGTGCTGATGATCACTTCGGGCGCGGCGCATCGCGCGCGGCTCAAGCCCTATTGGGGACCTTACGCCGTGACGAAGGCCGGGCTCGAGGCGCTCGCGCGGACTTATGCGGCCGAGTGCGCGAACGTCTCCGACATCAAAGTGATGCTCGCCAATCCCGGGCCGCTGCGCACCGCCATGCGGGCGAAGGCCATGCCCGGCGAGGACCCGGCGACCTTGCGCACGCCGCAGGAATTCGCGGAAAAGGCCGCCGCTCTGCTCCGGCCTGAGTGGACCGAGAGCGGCCGGCTCTATGATTTTCCCTCGGACCGGCTGCTTGATTTCGCTGCGCCTTCGTAAGGGAGCGGCGACCCCGCCGCTCCCCCCTAGGCGACTTTAGCCGCGGTGATGCTTGTGGTTGCGCAAGCTGTGCGGAAACACCGGCGGCGGAACGTCCGGCACGAAGGCCAAATCCAGGCTCTCGGCCCCGGCGGTGAGGCCGAAGCCCTTGCCGGTCTCGACCTCGAGGGGTTGCAGCGAGATCGTGTTGTTGCTGCCGCCGACGAGTAGAGCGCCGCCGCCGCCTACCCCGACCTTCACGGTCGTCTCGGGCCCGGCATAGGAGCCCGCCAGCGCGCCCGGACCGACATCGCGCGTCGCCGCGACGACGCCCCAGGCGAGCTGCCCGGGTCCGTCGACGGCGAAATTGGCACCGACCTTCGTGAGCTTGCCAACGTAATGCCCCGGCGCGACGCCATCTCTATCGTCCTCATAGAGGCAGTCGACCGTCTGATTCTCGACGAGGACGCTGAGCGTGCTTCCGGAAAGCTTGCACTGCAGGGAGCCGATCCGGTCGCCAGCCAGCGCTTGGCCCGGAAGGACGAGCGCAAGCAGCGCGGCCCCGAGGCTTGCGCCGCCCATGCCGATCGATCCGAGTTTGAATAGTCTGAGCATCTTTTTCCCTCCAATGCAGCGGGTCCGTGGTGAACTCGGGCGCCGCCGCAAATCCAGCGCAAGCCTAGCCGCGCTACGTATTTTACCTAAACATCCCTCCCCCGAATGCAAGTTGGAGCCGCGGTAGCTCCGACGCGGCGCGACGCCGCAGCCTCGCTCGCGCCGGGCGACTCTCCGCGGCGAATTCACCGCGACGCGAGGCCGTGTAGAGTTGCGAAGTCGTTCGCGGTCCGCCAGAGAGGAAGTCGATCGCCCACTGGCAAAGCTGGGCGCCTTTACCAGCTTCCCGCTGGGGGCGGAATCGCGACGGCGGGAACGGAGAGACTGATGCGGAAATTCATCCTCGCGCTCGCCCTAGCCAGCGTCGCTTGCCCTGTTTCGTCCCTCGCCCAGCAGAGCGACGACCTTCTGGTTTCGACAGCGCGCGACTGGGGCGGCGACGGCGGCGTCTACACCTGCGAGCAATGGCGCGCTTATATGGCCAAGCTCTATCGTTTCGCCGACCCCAAGAAGCGGGGCTACATTGACGAGAAGAGCTTCGCCCTCATCCCCAGAACGAGCTCGGTCTTCGCCTCCGCGACTTTCGACTATTTCGATCAGGCTGGCAAAGGCCGCGTCACGCGCGAGGAGTTCCTGGATTTCCCCAGTCCATTCTTCACGCGGTTCGACAAGAAGCATGATTGTCACGTCTCCGAGACAGAGCTGCGCGCCGCCAACCCAACCGCCGCCAAAAAGGACGAACAACCGCAGCAGATAGGCGGCGGACATCACGGCTTGGGCGGCGGTCCGGGCGGCGGCGGATGGGGCGGCGGAGGGGGCGGCGGGTTCGGGCGATAGAAGAGCGCTGCGGCGGCGCGTTATTTTCAACGGGTGGTCCGACCCCGAACGCGGCGTGAACGCGCGAAGGACGCCGATTTCGGGCCCGGTTCGTTCGGCTTCGACCCCAAAGCTTAAGATCCGGCCGGTTTGACGCGGACGGCCCGGCTCAAAATCGGACGCCGGCTTAACCCTGATGGAGAGGGCTTGGACCCCGCTTGGCCCCCATGATTCGCCGTCCGCAGACAGAATCTCGATCGGCCGGCAGATGCGCCGCGCGCCGAGTGCGGCCGAACGACCGCGCGCGAAACAGATTAAGTCTCTAAACCAGAGGCTTGGCGTCAGGAAAAATCGCGCGTTTTCCCACCGCCGGCAATTGACAAAAGCCCGACGCCGAGTCCTGTTAGGAATCTCAAAATTTCATGTCGAAAGTCGACGATCGGGCAACCCCTAGTGGCGAGGAGCCGTCGCGCCGCCACATCTGGGCGAACAGAGCGCGATTCTCCCGCGCCTTCCAATTCGGGCGCGATTTGTTCCAGCTGCGTTCGGATCGTGAATTTCGCCGCGCCAGCGCATCCCATTTTGGCGCCGCGGGCGTTCGGCTGCGTCGACCCCGGTTAAGGGGGCCGCCGTCCTGGCGCGCCAAACCGGGTCCCCGCGCCTCATTGCGCCGACTGTTTTTCCGCGCCAGGCTTCTTCGCGCCCGAGCCTGACCAACCGCAGGATTGCCCGCCGAAACGCGTTTTGCGAACCGACCCTTCAACCGTAGAATTCTCCTGCATGTCACCGATCGCTCCCGACCTAAAACTCCGCGCTTCGCCGCCCATGCCCGAGCCGCCGCTCGGCGCGCTTGCCCATATTCCCGGCACGGACGGCTGGCCCCTGGTCGGCAACACGCTGCAAATGCTGGCCGACCCCAAAGGCGAGCCCGAGCGTCTGGCAACGCGATTTGGCGCCGTTTTCCGCACCTATACTTTTGGGGGCCGGATCGTCACGCTGCTCGGCCCGCAAGCCAATGAATTCGTTCTGCTCGATCAGGCCAAGCTCTTTTCCGCGCAGGACGGTTGGGAGCGCATCTTCGGCCGCTTGTTTCCGGGCGGCCTCCTGCTGATGGATTCCGACGAGCATCGGCTGCAGCGAAAAGCGCTCTCCGTGGCCTTCAAGGCCGGCCCTTTGAAATCTTATCTCGAAAGCCTCAACCAGGGGATCGCAGCGGGAATATCCACCTGGCTGACCGCCTCTCCTGATCTTTGCTTTTACCCCGCGGCCAAACGCCTGACCTTGGACCTTGCCGCGACCGTCTTTCTTGGCGAAGGGATGGGCCCTGACGCGGAGCGCATCAAGCGGGCCTTCATCGACATGGTCGCGGCGACCGTCGCTGTCGTGCGGAGTCCTCTCGCCGGCACGCAGATGCGCCGCGGCGTCAAGGCGCGCCAGTTCATGATCGACTATTTCCAAAGCCAGATCGCCTCGCGCCGCGAGAGCCGCTCCGAAGACCTCTTCACTCAGCTCTGCAAAACGACCACCGAGGACGGAAATCTGCTGCCAGCGCAGGAAATTGCGGACCACATGAACTTTATGATGATGGCCGCGCATGACACGCTGGCCTCTTCCCTTTCCGCATTCGTCTATTTTCTCCTGTTCAATCCCAACTGGCAAAAGAGGCTGCGGGACGAGATAAAGGCGCTGGGCCTCGCCCGAGGGGAGCCTTTGCCCTACGAGCTCGTTGACGCTCTGCCGCTGACCGAGATGGCCTTCAACGAATCGATGCGACTCGTTCCTCCCGTGCCGGCGGTGCGGCGTTGCGCGATGCGCGACACGGAATTCGCAGGGTTCAAAATCCCCCAGGGAACGCGGGTGGCCGTGAACCCGCTCTACACGCACCGCATGCCGGAGTTCTGGCCGGACCCGGAAAAATTCGATCCTCTGCGCTTTTCAAACGAAGCGGTCCGCGCGCGTCACAAATATGCTTTCGCGCCTTTCGGCGGCGGCGCGCATATGTGCCTCGGCCAGCGTTTCGCATATCTTCAGGCCAAATGCTTCGCCTATCATCTGCTCTCTATGTCGGAGCTATCCGTCCGTCCCGGCTACAGACCGGAGTGGACCTATTGGCCGATTCCACGCCCGCGCGACGGATTGCAGGTGAAGCTGACGAAGCTCGGTTGAAATGGCCGACGAAGCGCATCGCGTGCAGAGGGACTTTCAATGGCGGATGATTTTCGCGCGCTGAGCGTCGCGCTCGACGTGAAAGGGAGCGAGCGCGGCCCGCTCGCAGGCCTCACCTTTGTCGTCAAGGAAAACATCGACGTCGAAGGCCAGGTCTCGACCAATGGCCATCCGCAATTCGCTGCGAGCCATGCGCCGGCAAAGGCCCATGCGCCCGTCGTCGAGACGCTGCTTGCCGCCGGCGCGCGGCTCGTCGGCAAGAGCCAGATGGACGAGATGGCCTATAGTCTGATGGGCGCCAACGCGCATTACGGGACTTCCATCAATCCGCGTGCGAAAGACCGCCATCCCGGCGGCTCATCCTCGGGTTCGGCGGTTGCGGTCGCGGCGGGGCTCGCAGATTTCGCGCTCGGCACCGACACGGCGGGATCCTGCCGCGCGCCGGCGAGCTTCTGCGGCGTCTTCGGTTTTCGTCCGAGCCATGACGCGCTGTCGCTCGAAGGCATTGTGCCGCTTGCGCCGAGCTTCGACGTCGTCGGCTTTTTCGCGCGCGACGCGGCGACATTGCAGAGGGTTGGCGATGTCCTCCTGCCTGAGGACTCCGATCGCCGCCCGCTCGTGCGCAATCAGTTCCTCGACGAGGCTTTCGCAGACTGTCCGCCGGCGGAGGCCGCGCGCTTCGCAACAGCGGTGGAGGCGCTCGCGCCCGAGCTCCCGATGCGCGAGATTGCGCTCGATGCATCCTTCTGGCCGCAGGCGCTCGCGCTTTTTCGCAATTTTCAGGCTTTCGAGGCTTTGCGCTCGCACGGCGCCTGGATCGAACGACAGCGCCCGCGCTTCGGGCCGGGAATTTCCGAGCGCTTCGCCTATGCGGCGACGGTCACGCAGGCGCAAAGCCGAGAGGCGGAAGCTTTTCGCGACGAAGCGCGCCCGAAAATCGATGCGCTTTTCGGGGAGGATGGCGTGCTCGTTCTGCCGACGACGCCCTTCTTCTCGCCGCGGCTCGACGAGAGCGCAGAGACGCTGGACGCGAAGCGCTATCAGATGTTCCGGCTCTTCCTCTTGGCGAGCTACTTCGGGCTGCCGCAGGTGAGCCTGCCGCTCGCCTCCGACCCGCCGCTGGGCCTGTCGCTTATCGGCAGGCGCGGAACGGACCGCGCGCTTCTGGCGCTGGCGGGGCGATTGGCGCCGAGGGTTTGTGGGTATAGATACGCCGGGCTTAGTGGCCAGCTCGAAAAGGGCAACGGTCATCTCAGACAGTTATCGGAATAACTCATCCCACGGCGGGAACATCGTCTCCTCCAAACGAGTTACGCGAGGCTTAGCTATGTTTGCCTTTCGCAGCCGTTCTGCCATACGATCTTCCCAGGCCTGAGGGACGAACAACCACAGCCCAATTTCCCAATGGCCATCGGTCAGGATTCACATGATTCTCGAGCGAGTTGTTCGCGTATTCTTGGAGCGTACTCCGCTTCGAAATTTGAGATTTTGATGTATAGGCCCGTCGGTGAAATCGTTACCTCAACCATCCAAGCCGTTTTGGCCGGAAAATCGAGCGCCAAAAAATCCGGGTTTGCTTCCCAAACCCCTGGCTGACCGATGAGATATTGAGGGTTGAGAAAAATACCCCGATTGATCGAAAGATAGGTTTCAACTGCCTGTTCCCACATCCTCTCCGCCATCACATTTCTCCCAGTCTTTTACCATTTTATCGTCGTAATAGGATATTATAGGTTGAAGTGGTAGTTGAAAGTCAAGCATCAGAACTGTTAACGATACAGGCGACGATATACTTCCGGCCCCCAAGCTCGACCGTGCGCCATTCGCCGGCCGCGAGAGCGACTTCGGCGCCCTCGACGAAAAGGCGGAAATCGAAATCGACCGCAATCGTCGCGGGGTCGCGCGAAAAGCCCGTGCCCAGCGCTTTTAGATAGGCTTCCTTGGCGGTCCAGAGGCGCAGAAAGGCTTCGCTTTGCGCATCCTTCGGAAGCGCGCAAAGCCACGCCGCTTCGCTCGCATGCAGCGCGCTCCAAACGGGCTTCGCCTCAGGCTCCAGCGGCTCGATGTCGACGCCGACGGCGCGCGATCCGAGCGCGATGGCGCAAAAATCCTCGCGGCCGGAGACAGAGAGAAATAGCGGCGCTTGCGGCGCGAGGAGACGCGGCGCGCCCTGGGGATCGTGCCCGATCTCGACTGCGCTCGCCGCGACGCCGAGCCGCTGCGCAACGGGACGTCGTGTCGCGGCGCGCCGACGCAAAAAGGCCTCGCGACTCGCGCCTTGCGGCGCCTCGACGAGATCGCGCGGCGTGGGCGCCAAATCGTCCACGTCGAGGAGAAGCGCGAAGACTTGCGCATCCGTGGTCCCAATGCGGAAATCCGCGGCGTTCAACCTTGGCCGTCCCAAGGGCGGTGCAGATAGCTTTTGATGCGCGCCGCCAGCCCGTCGCGCGTCTGGCGATAGGCGTCGAGAATGGTCTCGCGCGAGCCTTGCGTGGCGGAAGGGTCGGGCGTCGGCCAATAGACGACCTCGGCCGAGAGATCGCGCGCGAATTCGAGCGCGCGATGATGCGCTTCGGGGGAGAGCGTAACGATCAGATCGTAATTCGCGTCCCCGAGCTCCTCGAAGGTTTTGGGCTTATGGCGCGAGATGTCCATGCCGATCTCCGCCATCGCCGCAATGGCGAAGCCGTTCGGCTCGGCGCGTTTCAAGCCCGCGGAGCCGAAGCGGATGCCGCGCCCGAAATAGTGGCGGGCGATCGCCTCGGCCATGGGCGAGCGCACGGCGTTGAGCGTCAGGCGAAGAGCACGGACTGCGGGCGCCCGCGCGCCTTGACTGCAGGCCGGGTAAACGGCGGATCGGCCATCTTGCGCTAGCCTTTCCAGTGCAGCGCCGTAACCAGCGTGAAGATCCGCCGCGCCGTGTCGATGTCGATGTCGAGCTTGCCCGTCAGGCGCTCGAGCAGAAGCTGAGCGCCCTCATTGTGCAGCCCCCGCCGGCCCATGTCGATCGCCTCGATGCGGCTCGGGGAAGCGCTGCGGATCGCCGCGTAATAATTCTCGCAGACCATGAAGTAGTCTTTGAGGATCCTCTTGAAGGGCGAAAGCGAGAGGATATGCCTGACGACGGGCTTGCCCTCTCCATCGCTCACCGCCAGCATGAGCTTCGCGTCATGCAGCGAGATGTCGAGCGCGTAGGGTCCGCCGTCATGGCCGACGACGCCGAATTGATTGTCGTCGATGAGGTCGTAAATGGCGGTTTCGCGTTCATGCTCCTGATCGGCCGTGCCGCGGCCGATCGAGTTCTCGTCCAGCGTGACCTGGGTGAGGCGCCGAACGCCGTCTTGCGACACCTCAGGCTCCAAGCGAGTTCAGCCGGATCGAGACGGAACGCGCATGGGCCGTGAGCCCCTCCGCCTCGCCCAGCGTCACGGCCGCGCCGCCAATGGCGCGCAACGCTTCCGCGTCGCATTTGAGGATCGAGCTGCGCTTCAGGAAGTCGAGCACGTTGAGGCCCGACGAGAAGCGGGCGGAGCGCGCGGTCGGGAGCACGTGGTTCGAGCCGCCGACGTAGTCTCCGATCGCCTCGGGGGTGTAGCCGCCGATGAAGATCGCGCCGGCGTTCCTGATCTTGACCGCCAGCTCCTCGGCGTCCTCGCAGACGAGCTCGAGATGCTCGGCGGCGATCCTGTCGGCGAGCTGCAGGGCGTCCGAAAGCTTGGACGTCAAAATGACAGCCCCGTAGTCCCGCCAGGAGGCCGAGGCGATCTCGTGGCGCGAAAGCGTCTTGAGATGGCGCTCGACGGCGGCGACGACGGCATCGGCGAGTGAGGGGTCATCGGTGATCAGGATCGACTGCGCCGACTCGTCGTGCTCCGCCTGGGCGAGCAGGTCCGCGGCGATCCAGTCCGGATTGGCGCTCTTGTCGGCGAGAATCAGCACCTCGGAGGGACCGGCGATCATGTCGATGCCGACCTGACCGAACACGCGCCGCTTGGCCGCTGCGACATAGGCGTTGCCGGGACCGACAATCTTGTCCACCGCTGCGATGGTCTTGGTGCCATAGGCGAGCGCCGCCACGGCCTGCGCGCCCCCCACACGGTAGATTTCCTCAATGCCGGCGAGCTTGGCCGCGGCGAGCACCAGCGGCGCGACCTCGCCGCCCGGGGTCGGCACGACCATGGCGATCCTGCCCACGCCGGCGACCTTCGCCGGCGCGACGTTCATGAGCACGGAGGAGGGGTAGGCGGCGGTGCCGCCCGGGACATAGAGCCCGACCGAATTGACGGGCGTCCAGCGCCATCCGAGTTCGACGCCGACGGGATCGGTGAAGCGCAGATCCTGCGGCCGCTGCATCTCGTGGAAGGCCAGAATGCGCTCGAGCGCGAGGTCGAGCGCGTCGAGTTGCGCCTTGGAGCAGCGTCCCTCGGCGGCGTCGATCTCGGCCTTGGAGACCGCGATGCCGGTCTTCTCGAGGTCGATGCGGTCGAATTCGGCGGGAATAATCGACGAGGGCCGCGTCGCCGCGCGCGACCACATCGTCGATGATCGCCTTGACGGCGGCGTCCACATCGGGCGCGAGGTCGCGCTTCTGCGCGAGCAGCGCCTTGAATTTCTCTTCGAAGTCGGGCGCTCGAGCGTCCAATCGCTGGGCCATGTGCTTCTCCCGCCGGTCCAGCGCCCGCGTTTCTCGAACCGGATCGTTCGAGAAATTGGAAAACACGCCAGATCAGAATGCGAATTCAGGTCGCAAAAGCCTGTCAGCTTTTACGAAATCCGCCTCAGGGCGGCTGTCATGGCCCCGCGCCTTGGCCCTCGTCAAGCTCATGCGATGGCCGCGACGAGATTTGCCAGCGCGGACCGAGGTCCCTGAGCTGCGCCTCGACCCCGTCGACGTCGAGCGCGATCATCGTTCCCCCTGAGAAGACAAGGAGGATGCGGCCTTCCGGCCCTGGGCCTTCCGCCTCGTAGACGATCGTGAGAAGCGCCAGCACCGTCTCTGGGTTTTCGCGCGGCAGGCGGAAGCAGCGGACGTTTCGGACCGACTCGAAATGCAAGGCCGCCGCGCAGCGCTCCAGCTGGCCCTGCATCTCGGCCTCCCAGTCGAAGCGAGCCGCGACCAGGGCAAAGCGGCGTCTTTCCTTCAGAAAAGCGATATCGCCGACGCGAACCGCGGCGTCCTGCAGATGCGCGGAAATAAGGGCGAGATCCGCCGGGTCGAGCGCTTGCAGGCGCAATGGCGCGGCGGAAGAACGGTCGGCGGCGGACATGCTGTGACTCCCTAAAAACCTATGTGGCGGTCCGCCCATGGACACGCAAGGCGCCAGCGGGGCTCGCGCCTCGGCGAGAATTGTGGCTGAATATGCGATGGCCGGCGGCGAGGAGGCGAAGCGGGGTACACATGCACGCAAACCCGAAATTCTGGGCGCTCACAGCCGCGCTCTTCATCCTGCTCTGTCTCGCGATGGTGAACATCATCGAGAAGGTCAATATGCTGTTACATCTTACGGAGAACGGCTAGATGGCGCGGCGTTCAGCCGCGATCGGCTGAAGGCGGGGAGCGCAAAGGGTTGCAAAAGGGCAGAGCCCGCTTGGCGCGACAGACCGGCGTTCGGGGCGCTTTTGCATGACGCAATGGACCCCCCATCAGGATCAAGCGTTGAAGGCCGCCGCGGCTTGGCTTGAAGTTCGCGCGCCTCGCCCCAGACCTTCCGACTCTTCGGCTTTGCGGGAACGGGCAAGTCGACGCTCGCTCGACACCTCGCCGCGCATGTCGACGGGCCGGTCGCTTTCGCGGCCTTCACGGGTAAAGCTGCGCTCGTCATGCGCTCAAAGGGTTGCGACGACGCGCGCACGATCCACAGCCTCATCTACCGCGCCACCGAAAGTGACACGGAGGAGCCGAGCTTCGTCCTCAACGAGGATAGCGAGGCGGCGAGCGCCAAGCTCATCATCGTCGACGAATGCTCGATGGTCGACGAGGAGCTTGGGCGCGACCTGCTCTCTTTCGGCCGCAAGGTGCTGGTGCTCGGCGATCCGGCGCAGCTTCCGCCGATAAAGGGGGGCGGCTTCTTCACCGAGGCGGAGCCGGACGCGATGCTCACGGAGGTGCATCGCCAGGCTGCGGACAATCCCATCATTAGGCTCTCGATGATCATTCGGGACGGCGGCCGGATCACGCCCGGCGACTATGGCGAGACGCGCGTCGTCTCGCGCGGGGAGCTCGATCCGCAGCGGGTCACAGAGGCCGATCAGGTGCTCGTCGGCATGAACAAGACGCGCCGGGCCTATAACCGGCGTCTGCGCGAGTTGCGCGGCTTCTCAGGCGCCTTTCCGCAGTCAGGGGAAAAGCTGGTCTGCCTTCGCAACAACCGAAAGAAAGGCCTGCTCAACGGGGCGCTGTTCACGGTCAAGAGCAGCGGCGTGCTGCGGACGCGGAAAGTCAGGATGTTGGTCACGCCTGAGGAGAACCCCGGCAAGCCGCAGCGCGTCGGCGTGATCCCCCAATTCTTCGAGGGCGCCGAAGCGGAAATCCCCTTTGCGTTGCGCAAGGAACTCCGACGAATTCGATTTCGGCTACGCGCTCACCGTGCACAAGGCGCAGGGTTCGCAGTGGGACGACGTTGCGCTCTTCGACGAATCCTTCGCCTTCCGGGAGCACCGCGCCCGCTGGCTCTACACCGGCGTAACGCGCGCCGCGCGGCGCCTGACGCTCATCCAGTGAGGTCAGAAAGGCGATCTCATCCACAGCGCGTAAGCGCGGCGTTCACCGCGCCCAGGCGTCCAACGCGTCGGAGAAGACTCGCTCTCCGGAGGCGCCCTTTTCGAGATTGAAGGTCGCGAGGCGGTTGTCGGAAAGCTTCAGCGGAATGTCGATGATCGCCGGCGTGCGCAGCAGCTGAAGATTGCGCGCCTCAGAGGGGCCGCGCATCAGGCCGATGAGGAAATTCGACTCATTGATGGGCACGGGGATGCCCGCCACCGCCTGCCCCCGCTGCGCGTCCGGCCGGCGGAACTCGATGTTGCCGATCTGACTGACGCCTTTCACGTCGCCGCCCAGGAACTTGATGGCGATGCTGATCGTGTGCGAGGCGGAAAGGGCTTGGTCCACATTCCTTTGAATGAGAATGGTGGCTTTGACCTTGGCGTCGGGAAAGTCGACGTCGCCGCGGATGGCGGGCCGCAGTTGGCCGCCGTCGGCGCCCCCCGCGTTTTCGAGCCGCCAGAGCACCGTGCCACTATAGATGTGCTCCACCTTCTCGGGCTGGTTTGGGTAGGCGACGTAGAACTCCGCCCGCTGCGCAACGGGCACCTGCGGTCCCTGGTCGGCGCCGGCGCGCCGGCGATCCGCATCGCTGACGCGGTCGCCGATCTTGCCGCGCTCTTCCGTGGCGGCGCTGCTTTCATTTGGGTTGAACTTGGCGAGGTCCTCCGGCCGTTCGCGGTAACGCAGCGCCACAAACGCAAGCAGCCCGACAAGGAGGAGAGAGCCCACAGCCATCAGCAGGAACCAGCGCTTCTGGCGCGCGGCGGGGTCCGTTTTCGCGATCCGAGCCGCCGGTCGCTGTCGCACCGCCACCAGGGGCTCGGGCTTCAGCTCGCGCCCGCTCGACGGGGAGGGCCCGGCCGGGGCTTCAGGCGGCGGCGGGGCAGGGGAGTCCGATCCTGGCTTTTCGGGCGGCGCTTCCGGCAGGCCTTGCACGGCAGACTCCGCCTCTACACGCGCGACCGCCTCGTCGAGCGCATGTTCCTCGGCGGCGATGACCTCCGCGGCGATGGGAGGCTTGATGTTGCGCAATTGATTGAGGAGCGCCCGACGCGCCACGTCATATATCGCTTTGCGCGTCTGCGGCGTCGATTGCTCGAGCGAGGCGACCTTGCGCGCCAGTAACGAATAATAGTCGGCCATCCGTCCCCTAGACCATTGTTGCCGAAGCCGCGTCAAGCTTAGTCGGGCGGGCGAAGCACGGAGGTGCGGCGCTCCTGGCCGCCCGTCCGTTCTTCTTAGTCCCGGAAGGGATTGTGAACCAATATTGTATCGTCGCGTTCCCGCCCCGTCGAAAGCAGGGCGACGGGCGCTTCGATCAGCTCCTCGATGCGCCGGACATATTTGATCGCCTGCGCCGGGAGATCGACCCAGGAGCGCGCGCGGCCCGTCTCGCCCTTCCAGCCCTCGATCGACTTATAGACCGGCTTGACGCGCGCCTGCGCCGATTGCGAGGCCGGCAGGCGATCGATGCGCGCGCCGTCGAGGTCGTAATGCGTGCAGATCTTGATTTCCTCGAAACCGTCGAGAATGTCGAGCTTGGTTAGAGCCACACCATTGATTCCAGAGACCTTGACAGACTGGCGGGTCAGCACGGCGTCGAACCAGCCGCAGCGGCGGCGCCGTCCGGTGTTCGTGCCGAATTCCGCGCCCCGGTCGCCGATGAGATCGCCAATCGAATCGGTGAGCTCGCTGGGAAAGGGTCCGCCGCCCACGCGCGTCGTATAGGCCTTGGCGATTCCAAGCACATAGTCGATCGCGCCCAATCCCAGCCCCGAGCCGGCGGCTGCCGAGGAGGCGACTGTGTTCGAGGAGGTCACAAAGGGGTAGGTCCCGTGATCGATGTCGAGCAGCACGCCCTGCGCGCCCTCGAACAGGATTCGTCTGCCGGCGCGGCGTTCGTCCTCGAGCAGCCGCCAGACCGCCGCCATAAACGGCAGGATGCGAGGCGCGACGCTCAGAAGCTCCTCGCGCAGCGTCGCCGATGCGATCTCAGGGAGGCCGAGTCCTCGACGCAGCGGATTGTGGTGCGCGAGCGCCCGCGCGATCTTGTCGTCGAGCGTGTCGGGCTCGGCGAGGTCGACCAGTCGAATTGCACGCCGCCCGACCTTGTCCTCATAGGCCGGTCCGATCCCGCGCTTCGTCGTGCCGATCTTCACGCCCTCACTCGCGCTTTCCTCGCGATGAGCGTCGAGCTCGCGATGCAGCGACAGGATGAGCGGCGCATTCTCGGCGATCTTGAAGTTTTTCGGGGTGATCTCAACGCCCTGCTCGCGCAGCCGGTCAATCTCGCCCGCGAGGAAATGCGGGTCGACGACGACGCCATTGCCGATCAAGGAGAGCTTGCCGGGCCGGACGATGCCGGATGGGAGCAGCGCCAGCTTGTAGGTTACGCCGTCGATGACCAGCGTGTGGCCGGCGTTGTGGCCGCCCTGGAAGCGCACGACGACATCCGCTTCGAGCGAAAGCCAGTCGACGATCTTGCCCTTGCCTTCGTCGCCCCATTGGGCGCCCACGACCGCGACATTCGCCATGGTCTTAAGGTTATTTCCCTGCTTGCCGCGGCTTCCAGCGCGCTCGTCCCTCGAACGGAATTGTTCAAGTGACGAATGATCGCGCCGAAATAAGAGCGCTAGAGCACCTTCGGATCGCAAAAGTCTCTCGACTTTCGCGAGAATTCACTCCCGCCGGCCGCACGAAAAAAGCCCCGGCGGCATCGCCAGGGCTCGTCGACGCTTTTCATATCCCAAGCCAAGGGCCCGGTAAAGCGCATCTGTTTCGACGGATCCGCCAAGCCTCGAGGACCGATAAAGGAGTCCTTAAATGGATTGGTGTTGAATGTCTTCGTTAACGATGCGCGGCGCTTCTTCAGCTCGAAATCCTTTGACGCAGAACGCTAAATCCCCAAATCGTCGCGTCGAGAGAGCCGTGTTTTCAATCGGCTGTCGCGCCGCCAGAGAGATCGGACTGTGGCGCCGGCGCCACACACGGCGAAAATTCGGCGAAACGGCGCCAAATTTTGTCGTTTGAAATGAGGGAACGATAGTCAGCTTTGTGCATTTCATTCTAAGCTGCGCGCCAGATCATATGGGCGCCGGCTTCGCGAGAGGAGACGCAGAATGCGGTTGCAGGGTCGCTGTGGACATTTGACGCGCGTGAAAACGGCGAGCGCGGTTGCCGTCGTTTTGGCGCTCGGATCGGCGCCAGCCCCCGCCTCTGCGGAGGGGCTTTTCTCCTGGTTGTTCGGGGGAGGGCAGCAGCGCTTCCAGGCGTCGCCGAGCGCGCCGATGCGTGCGATGCGCTACCGCGCCGCGCACAAGCCCTCGACGCACAACGCGCAAACGGCGATCGACACCGACACGCCCACATCCTCCACAAGCGCGTCCAAGGCGTCGAACGGGGCGAAGGCCGAGGCGGTGGAGACGCATGGCCCGCTCTTCGTGGTCGTATCGCTGAACGACGAGCACATCCGGGTCTATGACGATCGCGGACTCGTCACCAGCTCGATCGTTTCGACTGGAGTGCCGGGACATCCCACGCCGAAGGGCATTTTCACGATCCTCGGCCGCGAGCGCTTCCACGCGTCCAATCTCTATTCCGGCGCGCCCATGCCCTTCATGCAGCGCGTGACCTGGTCGGAAGTCGCTATGCATGTCGGCGTCGTGACGGGTCATCCGGCCTCGCACGGCTGCATCCGGCTTCCGGCCTCTTTCGCCCAGAAGATCTGGGGCATGACCAAGATCGGCGAACGCGTCGTCATCTCGCCTTCCGACATCTCGCCCGAGGGATTTTCGAGCTCGCAGCTGCCTGTCGCGAAGATGTATTCGCGTCCGGAGGAGGCGACTCCCGCCGCGGCGGTCCCGGCGCCGGCTCCGGTGATCGAGGCCAAGGTGAGCGCGGCCCCCGACACGACGGCAGACGCGGCCGCGAGCGAAGGCGCGAAGCCCGCCGCGATGGCCCCTGCGCCCATCGTGCAGGCCTCGGCCGAAGCTCGCCCGCCTCTCAACCCAAGGGAATGGGCCGCTCGCATGAAGGCCAAGGCCGTCGCCGACAGGGCTGCGGCGGTCAAGGCCGCTCAACAGGCCCAGGCCGCCATCGCCGCCCAGGCGGCGGAGTTGGCGCGGCTCGCCAATGCGGCCAGGGTCGCGGAAGCGAATTTGAGCCTTGCGCGCGCGAAGTCCGAGGCCGCCGGACGGTCTTTTGAGGCCGCCGAAGCCGCTCTTGCCGCGAAGCATCGGGATTCGACCGTGGCGATGGATGAGCCGACGAAATCCGAGGCCGATCCGCTCGGCGGCGCCAAGACCGCCATGCTCGCCAAAGCCTTGGAGGTCGCGGTCGCGGCCAAGGATGCTGCGGCCCAGGCGAAGACTAAGGCGGAGGGCGAGGTCGACATGGCTTCTGCGGCTGTGGAGCAGGCTCGCTCGGCGGTTGACGGCAATGCGGCCCTGCATGCGGAGCTCACTGGCCGCCTGAGAGACGCGATCGAGGCGCAGGCCGCCGCGGCGCGCGCCGAGAAGGACGCCATCCAGCGGCTGGCGCCCATCTCCGTGCTGATCAGCAAGCGCGATCACAAGGTTTATGTGCGCCAGGGCCTTGCGCCGCTCTTCGAGGCTCCCGCCACGATACGCGATCCCGAACGCCCGCTCGGCACGCATCTCTTCATCGCCACAGGCGCCGAGAAGAACGGAAGCGCGCTGCATTGGACCGTGCTCGACATCCCAGACGCTGGAGGTTCCGATCCGCAGCAGTCGGGGCGCAAGAGAAGGTGGGCCCAGCCCGAGGAGCCGACTGTGGCCTCCCATCTTTCCCAGTCGAGCGCGGCAGAAGCGCTGGAGCGTGTCGAAATCGCCCAGGACGTTCGCGATCGCATCGCGGAGCGCTTGTGGACAGGCGGATCCATCATCGTTTCCGACCGGCCGGTCAGCAATGAGACGAGCGCCGTCGGTACGGACCTCACGGTGAAGATTCGCTGAGAATTTCGGGAACGCGCGTTTCACCCAGGCGCGCGTTCCTGACCCATAGAGCGTCATCGATGTGAATTGTGCGAACGAGCGACCTGAGCTTTTGTTCGTCAATGGCTTGTTTAAGAACGCCACGCGCCGCCAAATGACTTCGGCGTCGCTATCGTAGTCATTTCGTTTGTGGGAGCTCGATTCGCGGCGGGCGCGTTCAGGCCTTCTCGCTCCCGCCGAGCCAACGCGCGAAGACGACCTGCGTCTCGCCGTAGCGGCGGATATCTTCCGCTAAAAACCCCTCGGGAAGCTGAACCTCGGCGTTCGCCGCGTCCTCCACCACGGCGAGGGCGCCCGGGTTGAGCCACGCGCCGCGTGCGAGCGCCGCCAGGGCGGCAAGCGCAAGATTGTGCCGATAGGGCGGGTCGAGAAAGGCCAAGCCAAAGCGGGCGGCCTCCGGCGCGAGGCCGAGCCGCGTCGCGTCGCGGCGGAAAACACGCGTGACGCCGCCGAGACCGAGGGTCTCGATGTTCTGGCGCAGCAGCGCCCGCGCCTCGGCGCCGTTATCGACGAACAAAGCCTGCGCCGCGCCGCGCGAAAGCGCCTCGAAGTCCGAGCGCTCCGGCTCCCGCGAAGAGATCGATGACGGACACAGCCTCGATCGACGCCGGATAGACGTGCTCGAGAATATCGAAGATCGTTTCCCGCAGGCGGTCCGATGTGGGACGAATCGACAAAGATTTCGGGCCCGCGAGTTTTCGCCCGCGAAACGCGCCGCCGACGATACGCATGGTTCAGCGCGGTCTCTTCGGGGCGCCTCGCGGGGGCTTTCGCGGAGGTCTTCTCGTTTCGGGCGAATTCGTTCTTGTCTCGCCTTTCGCTTCGTTTCGTTGCGCAGCGAAGCGCCGCGCATTGCGCGAATCGGGCGCCCGCTTCTCGCCCTTCACGATGACGCGCTCGACCGCAACGGCGCGTCCCTTGCGATCGGCGGTCGTCGCGCGCTCGATGCGCGTGCGCGGCGCCGCCTCGTCGTCGCGACCCTCGCGCTCGCGGCGCAGCACCGAGACGTGCTTGCGTGGGCGGGAGGCCGACGCGGCGCGCGCCTCCTGCTGCTTCGCGGGAGTTTGCTGCTCGCGCAAGGGCGAAGAAAAGTCGACCCCGGCAAATTCGGCGATCGACTTGCCGAGCTGCTCGCGCAGCACCTTGAGCCTCACCTCCTCCACCGCGCCTTCGTCGAGTTCGCCGAGCTGGAAGGGGCCGAAAGAAACCCGGATGAGCCGCGTCACCTCGAGACCGAGATGACCCAGGACACGCTTGACCTCGCGATTCTTTCCTTCGGCGAGGGTCATCGCGATCCAGACGTTCGATCCTTGCTGGCGCTCGATTTTCGCCTCGATCGGCGCATAGGCGACGCCCTCGATCTCGACGCCCTGGGCGAGCCGGTCGAGCGCGGCCTGATCCGTCTCTCCATGCGCGCGCACGCGATAGCGCCGCTTCCAGCCGGTCGCCGGCAATTCGAGCGCGCGCGCGAGGCCGCCGTCATTGCTCATGAGCAGCAGTCCCTGCGTGTTGATGTCGAGCCTGCCGACGCTCATGAGGCGCGGCAGCTCCGGCTCGCGTTCCCTGATGAAGTCGAAGACCGTGTCGCGACCTTGGGGATCTTTGGCGCTCGTGACGAGGCCCGGCGGCTTGTGAAAGAGAAAGAGCCGCGTGCGCTCGCGCTCCGCCAGCGGCTTGCCGTCGACCTCGATCCGGTCGCCTTCCCTGACGTTGAAGGCGGGACTCGAGAGCCTGCGGCTATTCACCGAAACGCGGCCCTCGGCGATCCATTGCTCGGCGTCGCGACGCGAGCAGGCGCCGGCTCGCGCCATCGCCTTGGCGACGCGCTCGCCCTCGAAGGCGCTGTCTTTGGTCGCAGCGTCGTATTTTCTCGGCCCGCTGAACTTTCGCTCGGGCCTGTCGCCGCCGCGCGCCTCCTCCGTTCGCCGTTTTGTAAAGGAGGGACGTTCCCCCGCGCCGCGCGCGGTAAAGTCGCGTTTGCGGGCAAAGCCCTCGTCTCGGCCCTCCGTGCGGCGCGGCGGCCGGTCGCTCCGATATCCGGCGCTCTCGCCCCCGTCGCGCGGCGCTCTTGGCTTTGCATAAGAGGAACGCTCGCCCGAGCCGCGGGCGGTGACGTCGCGGCTGCGCTCGAAGCCGCCGCTGCGTGCGTCGCCGCGGGCCTGCTGGGAATGCGGCGGCCTCTCGCCGTCCCTCTGCGATGCGGTCGGCCGATCGCGCCGCGCTTCGGCGCTCTCCCCGCCGCGTCGCGGCGGGCGCGGGCGTTCGGAGTGGCCTTCGTCGCGCGGGGCTCTCGGCTTTGCGTAAGTCGAACGCTCTCCCGATCCGCCGGCGGCGAAGTCGCGGCTGCGCTTAACGGCGCCGTCACGTGATTCGCTCGACCAAGCATTACGACGCGGCGGCCGCTCGCCCTCTCGCTGTGCCGATGCCGGGCGCGCGCGCCGCGCTCCGGCGCTCTCCCCGTCGGGTCGCGGCGGACGCGGACGCGCGGCGTCGCGCTCGTCGCGCGGCCCTCTCGGCTTTGAGTAAGCCGGGCGCTCCTTGGCGGTGGCGGAGCCGGCGTCATCCTTGCGCCGGGATGCGCCGCGAGGCGCGTCCTTTCCGCCTGTGCTCCGCCATTCCTTGGCCCGGGGCGGCTTTCCGCCGCGCGTGGACGCGGCTTTGTCTGCGTCACGCCCGCGACGGCTTCCGCCTCCGCCGCCCCGCGGGCCACGCGGGGGTTTGCCTTTCTTTTCGGTCATAGATCCTGATAGCAGGCGAAGCGGCGCGAATGAAAGGGCCGCAGCGCTGGCGGCAGGTCCGAGCTGCCGCCAGCGCTGCTATCCCAGCAGGCTTCTGAGCCACTCGACCGCGCCGGCGCGGTCGTCGCTAGCGAAGACGCGGAATTCGGGGTGAGCGAAATGCGCCGCGATCTCCGGCGCGATTTTCAACAGCGAATTGTCGGTGAGCAAGGCGACGCGCGCGATACGCTTGTGATGGTCGCGCACGAACTTGATGTGCTGAACGAGCGCCGCGAAACTCGCCCATCCCGGAACATGGTCGACGCTGAGCAGAAGGCCGGTCAGATTGTCGTGAGTTGCAAGATAACCATCGACATCTGCAGTGAGTGCTGCGAAATCGTCCACCGTCAGCGGCCCCTTGGGCTCTAAGCTGACAAAGCCTGAAGTTTTGTCGAGATAATAGTCGAGCATCGATTTCTCCTTTAGAGGTTCGGCTCGCGTCATGAACATACGATAAAAGCCGTCGGAGCCTCGCCGAAGCGGAAAGGTCATCTCGAAGGCTTCTCCCGACTTGAGCGCTGCCGTCCAACGCCGCAGCATCTCAGGTAATGCCGGTATATTCATACCCACGGTCTTTATACCAATTGCTCCAGCCGTTCGGCCATCCATGCGAGGTTTGGCAAGGAGTTCGCGAGCGCCTCGAACTGAGCCAAGTTCAATTCGGGAATTGGCGCGGTAGGAGCAGGGATAGGGCTCGCCTTTGCCTGATCATTTGTCATCTGTTATGCTCGAATTCGGCTCGCATTAAAGGTGGAGCGGCTCCGCGAACACCCAGGCCGGCGTCACTCCTTCCGTTGTTCGTAAAGCCGCTTTGCGATCACGCGCTTCCCCGCGCGCGCTGTCTAATCGACCCTGCCGGAACTTGTCCGCCCGTCGGAGGCGCCGCAATCTGTCGATCTCGCGGATAGACCCCTCATGACGGGAACGCCATGCGCCTCGATCCCCTCTCCGCCGCTTTTGAGGCCGCGCGCGAGGCTGCCGTCGCGGGAGAGTCTCCGATCGGCGCGGCCATCGTCTACGGAACGGAAATCCTCGCGGTCGCCGGCAATCGCGTGGCTCGCGACCGCGATCCGACGGCGCATGCCGAAATGCTCGTGCTTCGCGCCGCGGCGCGCGCGCTGCAAAACGAGCGGCTCGTCGATTGCGATCTCTATGTCACGCTCGAGCCTTGCGCCATGTGCGCCGGAGCGATCTCGCTCTCGCGCATCCGCCGGCTTTATTTCGCGGCGGGCGACGAGAAGGGCGGGGCCGTGGAGCACGGACCACGCTTCTTCTCGCAGCCGACTTGTCACCATCGGCCGGAAGTCTATGGAGGGCTGCGCGAGGCGGAATCCGCGGCGTTGCTGCGGGAGTTTTTCGCGGCGCGCCGTTGAACAGAACGTCATGGAGAGCCAGAGGTTCGCGGTCCCAATGCGAGCCGCGAGCCTCGGCGGACCCTCTCTATGACCTCGGGAACACCCTATCGAGCACGTCCTGTAGCTCGGCGTGGCGTCCGCCTGCCGGAGCGCTCGCGGCGCCGCCCGGCGCGGGGCCGCCCTGCGCCAGCGTCTTCTTGATCATTTCAATGGCTGATTGGATTGCCGCCGGATCAATGCCGCCCGGTAGCCCACTCGGGGCGCCGGATGAAGGCGGGGCGCCCGCGCCGCCCGGAGGCCTTGCGCCGCCGCCGCCGAGCAGCGCCCCCAGCAGCCCGCCGAGCAATCCGCCGAGGCCGCCGCCCGCCGGAGCTTGCGGGACCTGTGGGCTCTGCGGCCGCGGGGCCGGCGCGCCGCCGCCCGCGAGTTGGCCGAGGATCGACTCCAGACCGCCGCCGCCGGCGATTTGTCCAAGGATGGGCCCCAGGCCCTTGTCGCTTAGAGACTTCGACAGTCCGCCGAGCACGACCGAGGCCAGCACGGGCAGCAATTGTGAGAGGATGTCGGGGCGCAGTCCCGCGTCGCGGGCGGCGATCTGAGCGACTTGGCCCGCGGCCGAGTTCGATCCAAAAAGCTGGGTGATCGCGCCCTGGCCCAGGGTCGCCGTCTGCTCGCAGCAGGCGACCGAGGGATCCACGAAGGCGGCCGCATGCGTGGGATGCGCGAGGCCGTCCACCACCTTGTTCAAAGTCTCGGGGTTCGACACGGCGTGGCGCAGTCCGAGCGACAGCGCAGGGGCCAGAGCCGTGATCGCCGAGCGAATCTGCTCCGGCGTCAAGCCGAAGGACTGCGCGAGATTGTCGATGAGCTTGCCGCCCTGGGCGGAAACCAGAATATCCTCGATCGTGGACATCGATGCTCTCTCCCTCAAGCCTCTACGGGCTCTCAAGCCTCTATGGGCCGTGGCCATCCCTTGCTGGTCGCCTTTGTCACATTAACTGAAAGCTGCATAATCCGCGAGAGCGTTTGTCCATTACCCACTCCGAGTCTCTAAGTTTGACAAAAAGCGGCGCGAGTTGCGAAGATAAAGGTTGATACTCCGGCTTCCCCTCCCCGGGAGACGGCGAGCGGCGCGGCGCCAGACGGGGAGGCGGAGCCTGCGGGGCTTGGAGTAGACGGGAATGGATCGTTACGCCTACCAAATGTACGAGATGCTGCACCTCGCCTTTGCGCCGGCGCGGGCGGTGTCGGAAGCGACCGTTCACATGCTGAACAGCTCGCTGCACCCGTTCGGCGACAACTCGATCACGCGCAGCATCACCGCCTCCGCCGAACTCTTCGAGCGCATGACGCGCCGTTACGGCAAGCCGGCTTTCGGCTTTCACAAGACGGTCGTGGACGGCGTCGACGTCCCGATCTTCGAGGAGGAGGTCTGGCGCAAGCCCTTTTGTCGGCTGCTTCGCTTCCGTCGCGAGTTCGAAGGCGCCGAGCCTCGGCAGTCTAAGCTGCTGCTCGTCGCTCCCATGTCGGGCCATTATGCGACGCTGCTGCGCGGCACGGTCGAGGTGTTTCTGCCGACCCATGACGTCTACATCACCGATTGGTCGGACGCCCGCGCCACGGCGGTCAGCGACGGCCGTTTCGACCTCGACGACTACATCGATTATCTGATCGAGATCTGCGGGCTCCTCTCGCAGTTCGGCGAGGACACGCCCGTGCATACGCTGGGCGTCTGTCAGGCGAGCGTTCCTCTCATTTGTGCGATCGCCGCAATGGAGGCGCGAGACGATCCGCATCTGCCGGCGTCCATGGTGCTGATGGGCGGCCCGATCGACCCGAGAGTCAATCCGACGGGCGTGAACAAGCTCGCGCAACAGCGCGGGATTCGCTGGTTCAAGCAGCACTGCATCCACACCGTGCCCTTCCCGCACGCCGGCTGGGGACGGTCTGTCTATCCGGGCTTTCTCCAGCTCTCCGGCTTCATGGCCATGAACATTGAGCGCCACGTTTCCGCGCATCTCGAAATGTTCGAGCATCTTGTGGAGGGCGACGGCGACAGCGCGGAAAAGCACCGCGACTTCTACGACGAATATCTCGCGGTCATGGATCTGACGGCCGAATTCTACCTGCAGACCGTGGAGCAGGTGTTCATCCGGCATGCCATCCCGCTCGGCCTGTTTCACCACCGCAGCTCGCCAGTCAACCTTCAAGCGATCAGACGGACCGCCCTCCTCACCGTGGAAGGCGAGAAGGACGACATCTCCGGCGTCGGGCAGACTTACGCGGCGCAGGCGCTATGCGCCAATATCCCCGAGCCGCGTCGCGAGCACTACCTTCAGCTCGGAGTCGGTCATTACGGCGTGTTCAACGGCTCGCGCTTCCGCCGCGAGATCGCCCCGCGCATCCAGGATTTCACGGCCCGGATCGAGAAGGTCAAAGCGGCGGCCGCGTGAGCCCAAGAAACCCACGAGTATCGCACTACTAAAGCGTCGGGGTCTTGCCCTTGGCGAGATTGCCCTTGGCCAGCTCGACGAGCCGGCTCGATAGCGCCGCGTCCGAGAGCCAAGCATCGACGCGCTCCTGGGCGATCTGCTCGGGGCGGGCGCGCTTATAGACGGCGTAGCACGCCGCGAGAAACTGCGGCAGCGTCAGGAACTCGCCGACGCCATTGGATATGTGATAATTGCCGCGCTTGAAGAGGTATCCGCCGTGGACGCCGAGCCGCGCGGCGATTTCCGAATAGACGGGGAAGATCTCGGATCGCGCCAGATCGTCGATCGCATAGTCGTCGAAGTTCTCGTTCTCAATGGCGACGCCCGCGGTCTCCAGCAGGCGCCGGGCGACGGTCGCGAGCACGAAGGGCTTGGGGTGCACGATCGAATACATGAAGACGCCGCGCCGCGACCAGTTCATAAGATCGTTCGAGAAGTCGAAGCCGAAGTAGCTCTTGGCCGTCTGTATGAGTTCCCGCGCCGAGGCGTTCCAAATATCGTAATAGCCGACGGTCGCGAAGACATTGTCGTTGAAGAGGGCGTTGGCTTCTTGCAGCGACAGGCCGACACGAAAAGCGAACACCGCAAGCGCCGAGTGATAGGGCCGCAAGGGGCCATTCAGAGGCTTGTGGCCACGCGTCGCGTCCAGAAGATAGATTAGATCGGGGTGAAAAGCCGCGAAGACCAATGACGGCATGCGCGTCACGTTTGTCAGCCGCGCCAGAAGGTCCTCATAGTCGCCGCCCTTTACGATGCCCGCCGGGAAATTCTGCAAGAAGACGCGGTCGTAGCCCGCAAGCGTCTTGGCGAGCCGGTCTATGTTCGCCAACGTCTTGTGGACCACGGAATAGTGATCGACCTGCGCGGAAGGCGCGAGCACTTTCATCCCAAAGGCGATCCCGTAGCTCTGGCAATTGCCGACGACCGCGACGCGCGGTCCGCGGGTGGGCGCGCGCCCGAGGAGCTTATCGAGGCGAGGCAGCACATGGGCGCGCAGGATTTGCTTGTCGATTTGAGAGAGCATGATGCGACAGGTCTATGCGCTCACGTCCGGGGCGCGATTGGCGTCCAGTGAAGGGACGACGAAGGGGGAGCGTGGCGTGGGAAAACTGCACTTCTCCTAGCTGACCCCCAGTTTTGGCGCAAGGCGAGCGCTCGCTGCGACGCTGCGCGCTCCATCGTTCGTTCCCGATCATTGAAGACACGCCTGAAGCGACAAGTTTTTCGCCGCACGCTCAAAGGGTTCGGGCTCACGTGCGGGGATGACAAGCGCCGGGCCCGCCGCTATGTTCGCGACCCGAACCCAATGCGGAGTCCGGTCTTCTCGGGAGCTTCAAAGTGGCCGAAAACCCTTACGCTTCTCTCCCCGACCATCGTTTCTGGCGCAAGGCGGTGGCGAGCCTGCCGCCCTTCGCGCTCGATCCCATCGTCGAGACGCCCTTCAAGATCGCCAGGGAAGACAAGGTCGCGACCGCCGGCAGCTGCTTCGCCCAGGAGATCGCGCATCAGCTGCAAAAGAGCGGATACAATTATTATCTCTGCGAGGAGCCGTCGCAGGAGCTCTCGGCCACGGAGGCGCAGGCGCGCAACTACGCCATGTATTCCTGCCGCTACGGCAATCTCTACACGACGACTCAGCTGCTGCAGCTCTTGCGCCGCGCCTATGGAGACTACAAGCCGCAGCTCGACGTGTGGCGGAACGAAGACGGCCGTTACGTCGATCCGTTCCGGCCGCGCATCGAGCCCCAGGGCTATGCGACGCCTGAAGAGGTGCGCGCCGATCGAGACCGCCATCTCGCCGCCGTGCGCAAGATGGTCGAGACGATGGACGTCTTCGTATTCACTTTCGGGCTTACGGAGTGCTGGCGTCATCGGCCGGATGGGGCAGTGCTGCAGCTTGCGCCCGGCGTCGCCGGCGGTGAGTTCGACCCCGCCCTCTATGAATTCTGGAACATGAGCGTCTCCGAGGTCGTGCGCGACTTCCTCGAGTCAGTCGACATCATGCAGTCGCACAATCCCGGCGTGCGGATCATTCTGAGCGTCTCGCCGGTTTCCATCATTGCGACGGGCGAGGAGCGGCACGTGCTCGTCTCCAATTCGGCCTCGAAGGCGATCCTGCGCGCCGCCGCCGACGAGGTGGTGCGGGCGCGCGCCAATATCGCCTATTTCCCCTCCTACGACCTCGTGACCGCCGCGCCTAATGCGGCGCGCTTCTATGGCGACGACACCCGCCGCATCAACCGTCTGGGCGTCGACCGGACGATGCAAATCTTCTTCGAGCACTTCATGCAACGCTCCGAGGAGACGTCCGGGACGGCCGCGGTGACGAAGCTCGACCTCGCCGCGGAAGCTCTGAGCGCTTCCCGCATCGTCTGCGACGAAGAGGCGATTGACGCGGCCTAGCGCGGCGTCGCATAGCTGAGCGCCATAGCCGCGCATAAAGGAAAGAACGCCATGGTGATCGGCTCACTCGCGCTCGCCGCCGCCGGCGGCCTCGTCGGCGCGGCTTTTTATGTCAATTACGTCGAACAGCCGGCGCGCCTCGCGCTCGACGACGAGGGGCTCGCCAAGGAATGGGAGCCGTCCGACCATCGCGGCTTCGTGGTCCTGGCGGGATTGGCGCTGGTTTCGGCGTTCTTCGGCTTCATCGCCTATCGCGAGCTCGACGACGTGCGCTGGCTTTTGGGCGCTCTCATTGTCATCGCCAGCTGGCCCTACAGCTACATCGCGATCGTGCCGCTCAACAACAAGATACTCGCGCTGATCGAGGGCGGGGCCCTGCATGAAGCGCGCGGCGTCATCAAGCTCTGGGGCCTCTTGGAGCTGGGGTTGATTGGCATCGGGCTTGCAGCCGTGCTGATCTATGCTTGGGCCGCGGGTTGAGGATGGTGGGAGGACTGCGCCGATGACCTATGATCTCGTCGTCATCGGCTCGGGGCCCGGCGGCTATGTCTGCGCGATCCGCGCCGCGCAGCTCGGTCTCAAGACCGCGATCGTCGAGAAGCGGCCGACCTTCGGGGGCACGTGTCTTAATATTGGTTGCATCCCCTCCAAGGCGCTGCTGCAAGCCTCGCACCTCTTTGACGAGGCGGGAAAGCTCGCGCCTTTCGGCGTTCTCGTCGATAGGCCGAGGCTCGACCTCGCGGCGATGTTGAAGCACAAGGACGACACCGTCGCCGCCAATGTGAACGGCGTCGCCTTTCTTCTCAAGAAGAACAAGGTCGCAAGCTTGATTGGAGCGGGCCGACTGATCGTCGGCAAGGACGGCGCGCTCCGCGTTGAGGTCCGGGCTGCGGATGGTTCGACGCAAACCCTCGAGACGAAGAACGTCGCGCTCGCGACGGGCTCGACCGTGGCGCCGCTGCGTGACGCCTCGGGCGCGGTAATCGAGATCGACGAGACGCGCGTGCTCTCCTCTACAGGCGCGCTCGCGCTCGGCGAGGTTCCGAAAACGCTCGCCATCGTCGGCGCCGGCGTCATCGGACTAGAGATGGGATCGGTCTGGCGAAGGCTTGGCGCCAAGACGACGGTCATCGAATATCTCGAGCGCATATTGCCGGGCTTCGACGCCGAGATCGCCCAGCGCTTCCAGAAAATTCTCGAGAAGCAGGGCTTCGCCTTCCGTCTCAAGACCAAAGTGACCAAGATCGAGCGTTCGGAGAGCGGCGTGACCGTCTCTTATGCGGCGCTCGACGGCTCCGGCGAGGGGACGACCACAGCCGATGCCGTGCTCATCGCGACGGGCCGCATTCCTTATATAGAAGGACTCGGTTTGGAAGAGGCGGGCGTTGCGCTGGAGCGAGGCCGGGTCAAGATCGATCAGGGCTTCGCGACCAATGTCACCGGCGTATATGCGATCGGCGATGTGGTTCGCGGCGCGATGCTCGCCCATAAGGCCGAGGAGGAGGGCGTCGCGCTCGCCGAGATTCTCGCCGGCCAGCATGGGCACGTCGACTATGGCGTGATCCCGAGCGTTGTTTACACGCATCCCGAGGTTGCCGCCGTCGGCCTGACGGAGGAAGAGGCGCGCGCCGCGGGTCGTCCCGTGCGGATCGGCAAGTTCCCGTTCAGCGCCAATGGCCGCGCGCGCGCGATGCGCGAGACGGAAGGCTTCGTGAAAATCATCGCCGACGCAGAGACCGACCGCGTGCTCGGCGTCCACATCCTCGGTCCCGTCGCCGGGGAGCTCATCGCCGAAGCCGGCGTGCTGATGGGCTTTGGCGGCTCGTCCGAGGACCTGGCGCGCATCTGCCACGCCCATCCGACGCTCTCGGAGGCGGTCAAGGAGGCAGCGCTCGCCGTCGACGGGCGGGCGATCCACATCTGACGTTTCGGCTAGATCTTCCCGCGTTCTTTTTGGCTGAAGTTGGAGAGATCGCCCTCGCGCGCCGCCCGCTGCCGCCAGGAGCGGGCCATCGCCGGATATTTGATCTCGTTGCAAATCTTGGCGATCTGCTGGGTGAGCCGCGCGCTGCCGCAGGAGGGACATTCCGCGGTTTCGCCCGAGCGAACCAGCAGTTCGCTCTGGGCTTGGCAGTCTTCGCACACGTAAGAATATAGCGGCATCTTGCTCCCATTGGCTTGAGTGCGACGTGGTCTGCAACCCGTCCGGCTCGCAATTTTTGCGCCAAAAACGCCCCTTTTACGTCACCATCGTAGGGCACGGATAGGAAAGCTCAAATTCCCGAGGCGCCGATCTCGCCCCTGCCCATGGAGACCCCGTGACCGACTTGGCCACCTCTGAAACCGGCCTCAGCGATGGCCAGCGAGAAACGAGCGCGATAAAGCCGGCGCCAACCGACGTAATCGCCGCCATCGCCACGGCGATCCGCCGCCTCGCGGGCATATTTGAGCCGCTGCGCATTCTGGTCGTCAACGCGGTGGTGATCCTCGCGGTCTTCGTTGGCGGCTTTACGATTTACAAGCTCGCGGCGAAGACGAGCTTCGTCGTGAAGGATATCTCCGTTCCTGCATCGCTGCAGCAACAGGGAATCACCGGAAACGTGATCGCGCAGCAGATCCTCGATCACATTTCGGAAGTCAGCGCAGCCGCGGGCTCGCGCAAGCAGAAAGCCGAAATCTCCGGGCTCGATTTCCAGAGCCGAATGCCGACCATCAACCTGCCGGTCGGCGGCTTGAACATGGGCACAATCGTCTCCGAGGTGCGCCGCCTGCTGGGCTACACCGAGACCGCCATCACCGGTGAAATTTTTGTCGAAGAGGCCGAGGATAAGGATCAGCCCACCAAATACGGACTGCGCCTACGCATCGCCGGGGAGGGGCCGATCTACAAGTCCGAAACGCCCGAGCCGGAGGTGCGGCGACTGATCGAGGCGGCGGCCGAGCGGATCATGCACAAGTTCGATCCGATCAACCTCGGCTATTTTTATTATCGCCAGAAGGATTACGACAAGGCCGAGGAAACCGCCGACCTCGCGCTCGCGCTCGCCAGCGCCGAAAACCTACCCTGGGCCTACACGATGCGCGGCCTCGTCGCCCGCGACCGGGGCAAATACGGCGAAGCCGCGCGCAATTTCCGCCAGGTGGTGACGCTCGATCCCAAATTCGGTATGGGCTACGTCAATCTCTCCGGCATCTTGCGCCTCGATGCCCAGCTGGATGCGGCCGAGACCGCCGCCCGCAAGGCGATCGAGCTTATGCCTAAGCAGCACGAAGGCTATGCCGCCCTTGCGCACGTGCTGCTTGATCGGGGCGACCGCGAACAGGCATTGGTCGAGATGGACAAGGGCGTGGCGGCCGATCCACAGGAGGCGCAGAGCCATTTGCTGCAGGGCAAGCTGCGGCATCGCCTGCAGCGCTACGAGGAGGCTATCGAATTCTTTCCAAACCTCCGCCAAGCTCAGGCCGTCGGCCGCGCCGCTTCTCGGCGCCGCGGAAGCTTCCCAACAGCTCAAGCGGCAGGAAGACGCGCTCTCCTTCCTGCAGCGCGCGACGCAGGCCGAGCCCAAGAGCGTCGACGCCTGGCTCGCGCTCGGCGCGGCGACGAAGCAGCTCCGCGATTGGAAGAGCGCTGAAGAGGCTTTCGGGAAGGCGCTGGAGCTTGCGCCCAATTCTCCGGCTCCGGTCATCGAGCTCGCAGGTCTCTACGCTGCTCAGAAACGCTATGCGGCCGCTGAGGCGCTCTATGCGAAGCGTGCGCGGCTTTTCCGCCACAACGCACAGTTTTTAACGGGCTGGTCGCGTCTCTACTTTGAGCAAGGCAAGAAGGACGAAGCCAAGAATAAGTTGCTCGAGGCGCAGGTCGAGGCGATGTTCGATCCGCAGACGCTTGAAGAGGTCGCCCGCGAGCTCGAGGCGCGTGGCGACATCGCGGAGGCGATCGCCGCCTATCAGAAGATCGTCGCCATCGACCCGAGGCTAGGGGATGCTCTGACGCCGCAGATCGACAAGCTATCGGCGCGGCTCGAGCCGAAAGCGCCCGACCGTGCGGTCGCACCTGCGACGCCCGCCACCGCGAAGGACCGGGCGGGCGCCGCCGCGGCGACCTCCAAGACGCGGCAGGCGCAGAGCTTGCAACAAGGCGACGCCGGTAAGCGCGGCAACCCCTGAGCCGACGACATCGACGGGCGAGCCGCGCGCGCCGCTTTCGAGCGGGCGCGGCTTTGGATATATCTGGGCGCCAGCCGATAATCTCACAGACGCGAGGACTTCCCATGATCGCCGCCACCGCTTCAATCCCGTCGAAACTCTTCAAGGGCGCGACGGGCGATTGGGAGGTCGTGATCGGCATGGAGATCCACGCGCAGGTGACGAGCCGCGCCAAGCTCTTCTCCGGCGCGAGCGCCGAATATGGCGGCGAGCCCAATGACCATGTCTCGCTCATCGATGCTGCGATGCCGGGCATGCTGCCGGTCATCAACGAGGAGTGCGTCGCGCAGGCGGTCCGCACCGGGCTGGGCCTCAAGGCCAAGATCAACCTGCGCTCGGTCTTCGATCGCAAGAACTATTTCTACCCGGATCTGCCGCAGGGCTACCAGATCTCGCAGTACAAGAATCCGATCGTCGGCGAGGGCGAGGTCGTCGTCGACGTGTCTCCGAGCGAGCGCATCAATGTGGGGATCGAGCGCCTGCACCTCGAGCAGGACGCAGGAAAGTCCCTGCACGAGCTCTCCGCGAGCGAAAGCCACGTCGATCTGAACCGCGCCGGCGTCGCTCTGATGGAGATCGTCTCCAAGCCCGACTTGCGCTCCGCGGAGGAGGCGAGGGCCTATGTCTCGAAGCTGCGGACGATCCTGCGCTACATTGGCTCCTGCGACGGCAACATGGAGCAGGGCTCGCTCAGGGCGGACGTGAACGTCTCCGTGCGGCGGCCGGGAGAGCCGCTCGGCACGCGTTGCGAGATCAAGAACGTCAACTCGATCCGCTTTATCGGTCAGGCCATCGAGACTGAGGCGCGCCGGCAGATCGGCATCCTCGAGGACGGCGGCTCGATCCGTCAGGAGACGCAACTCTTCGATCCCGGCAAGGGCGAGACGCGCGCCATGCGCTCGAAAGAGGAAGCGCATGACTACCGCTACTTCCCCGATCCCGATCTGCTGCCGCTCGAGTTCGACCAGGCCTATGTCGACGCCCTGGCGACGGAATTGCCGGAGCTCCCCGACGCCAAGCGCACGCGTTTCATCTCGGACTATGGCCTCACGCCCTACGACGCCGGCGTGCTGGTCATGGAGCGCGCCAGCGCCGACTATTTCGAGGCCGCGGCAACAGGGCGCGACGCCAAGCTCGTCGCTAATTGGGTCATCAACGAGCTCTTCGGCCGCCTCAATAAGGAAGGGCTCGACGTCCAGAGCGCGCCCGTCTCCGCCGGAGCGCTTGGCAAGATTGTCGATCTCATCTCCAACGGGACGATCTCCGGCAAGATCGCCAAGGATCTCTTCGAGATCTTGTGGACCGAGGGCGGCGATCCGGAAGCGATCGTCGCGGCGCGCGGCTTGCGCCAGGTCACCGACACGGGCGCGATCGAAGCGGCAATCGACGCGGTGATCGCCGCAAATCCCGACAAGGTCGCGCAGGCGCTGGCCAAGCCGACGATGCTCGGATGGTTCGTCGGTCAGGTGATGAAGGCCACCGGCGGCAAGGCCAATCCGCAGGCGGTGAATGAACTGTTGAAAGCCAAGCTCGGCCTGTGAGCCGCGCTTTTTCCCGTCGAAACGAATCAATTTTTCTGGCGCGCTGCGCGATTCCGTCGCGCGAGGGAAGCTCGCGCGCGTTTTTTTTTGCGTTCTGACGAGTCATCGACAATTTTTTTTTCACGCCTCGCGTGCGCTGTTCGGCTTGTCTCCGCAGGGCGGGGTGGAGCGCCACATCAAGCCGGCGGTGGCAGCGGCGGCAAGTCGCCGACATCTCTCTCGCAGGATCGACGCGATCCAAGGAACGCATCCGCCGGCAAGTCTGCAATGCGCGCGCGCGTCAATGCTTAGATCAAAAGAATCAAAGCATTGACCATCATCGCGCGCGCCTGCATGCGCATCGCTCACCTCCATGGTTGAGGCGTGAGCGGCATTTCTCGCGTATCGCGCAACGCCCGCTTCGCGATCGCGTGGGAGCCATTCGAAGTCTCTATCGGCTTGCTTCATCGCTCGCGCGCGGCGCGCTTGATTGCGTTTTTCATCGCGTCGCGCGGCTCTGCAACATGTGTTGCAGCGATAAATCGCCCGCGCACCTCTTGCACGCTTGCTTAACCACGCTACGCTAGCAACGCCAATTGTCGGTCGATCGTGTTCCGGCAATTCGGATGAAGGGGACCAACTATGGCGAGAGCAACCACCAAGCGTAAGCCGGCCAAGAAGGCAGCGGCGAAGAAGGGTGCGCGTAAGACGGCGACGAAAAAGGCTGGCGCGAAGAAGAAGGCCGGCGCGAAGAAGACCGCGCGCAAGGGCGCTCGCAAGACTGGAGCCCGCAAGGTCGCTCGCAAGACGACGACTCGGAAGACAGCGACGAAAAAGCGCACCGTTCGCAAGGCTGCGGCGAAGAAGGGAACGCGGAAGGCTACCGCCAAGAAGGGCGCTCGCAAGGCCGCTACGAAAAAGCGCGCCACCCGCAAGCCAAAGGCCATTCCGGCAGCTCCGCCCGCTTCGACGCCCGAGTCCATTTGAAACACAGACGCCGACGCTTGGCGCGGGCTTTGCCTCGCGACCTGCGTGGAGCGGCGGCGGACTGGCTTTGCCCGAGCACGCGCTGGCGCGCAGCTCGGGTGAGCCGTCCCCCAGCGCCTCTCAGCGCTTCAAGCACTGAGCGCCGAAGTCCCGCCAAAGCGGCATCGGATCGCGCGCCTCGAGCTTCAGCTTCGACCATTCGAGCGCGCAGGCGTGCATTTTCTCACGCGGCGCCTCAGGCAGACGCGGCGGCGGCCTAGTCGTGTCGGGCGGCGGAAGCGCTGCGAGCGGCGCTTTGCGAACATCCTCCTCCCGCGCGGGTCGAGGCCGCGCCTGCGCGGCGGTCCCGGCTTGCGTTGCGCCCGTTGCCGGCAATGGCGGGCGGTTTGCTGGAAGGGCGGCGGCGCCCTGCGCCTTATCCCTGGCGGAAGTCTTACGGCCCGCCTCGGCTTTCGGCGGAAGAGGCGGTGCGGCCTTGTCTTCCGCGAAGGCGCGCGCGCTCGGCGTCCAAACAAAGATCGCGACCGCTGCGCATCGCACCAACGTCACCGCAAACCGGACGTCGCGCGCGCAAAAAACGTGTCGAGCGGGTCGCGCCGTGAAGGAAGCGCACGTCGCTTTCTGCGGCCGAGATGCGAGCATGTCCCGATCATAGCCGCCGGGGCGCCTTTCCGGCAACCCGAGCTTTTCTGCAAGCCTTCAGGCGTGTTAGAGCCGCCGCGGAGGTGAGGAGCATGAGCGTGGACAAAAACGCCTTTCGAGCGCCGGCGGCGCTCGACCTGACGCACCGACCGCGGCGCAATCGGCGCGCCGACTGGGTGCGTCGTCTCGTGCGCGAAACGAGCCTCGATGTCGCCGATCTGATCCTGCCGCTCTTCGTTATCGAGGGTCAGGAGCAGGAGGAGCCAATCCCTTCCATGCCGGGAGTGGGACGGCTCTCCATCGACCGCCTCACGCGCACGGCCGAGCGCGCGGCTTCTTTGGGCATTCCCGCCGTCGCGCTCTTTCCCAATATCGATGCGGCTTTGCGCGACGAAGAGGGCTCGAACGCCTTCGATCCTCAGAACCTTGTGTGCCGCGCCTGCCGCGCCATCAAATCCGCGGTCCCGGGGATCGGCGTCATCACCGATGTGGCGCTCGACCCCTACACGAGCCACGGCCACGACGGTTTGTTGCAGGATGAGCGGGTCGTCAATGACGCGAGCGTCGCCGCGCTGGTGCAGCAGGCGCTCAATCAGGCGCGAGCCGGCGCCGACGTGATCGCGCCTTCCGACATGATGGACGGTCGCGTCGGAGCCATTCGCGCGGCGCTCGACGCTGAAGGCTTCGAGGAGGTTCAGATCCTGACCTACGCCGCGAAATACGCTTCGGCTTTCTACGGCCCTTTCCGCGACGCGATCGGCACCAAAAAAACGCTGATTGGCGACAAGCGCACCTACCAGATGGATCCGGCCAACGCCAAGGAAGCGCTGCGCGAGGTCGCGCTCGATCTCGAGCAGGGCGCCGACATGGTGATGGTAAAGCCGGGGATGCCTTATCTCGACGTCATCGCCAAGGTCGCCGAGACTTTCGAGGTCCCGACCTTCGCCTATCAGGTGTCAGGCGAATATGCGATGCTCGCGGCGGCCAGCGCGAATGGCTGGCTCGACGGCGACCGGGCGATGCTGGAGAGTCTTCTGGCCTTCAGGCGCGCCGGCGCCTGCGGCATTTTCACCTACTTCGCGTTGCGCGCAGCAGAGCTGCTGAAAGCAGGCGCCTGACCGCCTCAGTCTTTGGCGCGCGCATTTGCAAACGCGGGCGACGCCTTGCGATCAGAGCCGGGCGCGATCCCTTGATCCGACGCCGTTTCCGTCCGGGAGGCGGGCGCGCTGGCGAAAGCGCACGGCAACGTGACCCTGGCGATGAGCCCGTGCGGCTGGCGATCCAGGAGCTCCAGACGGCCCCCGAGCTTCAGGACGAGCGAGCGCACGATAGACAGACCGAGACCGAAGCCGCTGCGATCCGTCACCGTACGGGCAGGCTCGCCGCGCACGAAGGGTTCGAGGACGCGGACCTTGTCCTCAGCGGGAATGCCGGGCCCGTCGTCGCTCACATCGACCTGCACGAGCTTGGCGTCCGGCTGGGTCAGCGTGACGATGACCTTCTCGCCATGGGAGACCGCGTTCTCGACGAGATTGGTGAAGACGCGTTGCAACTCGGTCAGCGCGCCCAGGATGATCTGGTGCTGTCCGCCGTTGTAGCTCACCTTGTGACCGAGATCGGCGAACTGATCACAGACGGTCTGCAGGACGCTGTCGAGGTCGATAGGACTGCGGTCGGGGCTCGGAGCGCCGTCGCGCAGCGCCTGGAGATTCTTAAGGAGCATCGAGTCCATCAGATCGGCGTCGGCGAGCATCTTCGACTTCAACGCCTCGTCGCCGATGAATTCCGACCGGAGCTTGATCCTCGTGATGATCGTGCGGAGGTCATGGCTGATCGCCGCCAAAGCCTGGCTGCGCGCCGCGATCATCGCCTCAATCCGCCGCTGCATCCTGTTGACCGCGCGCGTCAGATCGCGGACCTCGCGGGGCCCCGCCTCGGCGAGGGGCGCCCTCGAGCCGCTTTCGTCTGGAAAACGCTCGGCCTCGCGCGCGAGGCGCACCAGCGGCGCGACGACGGCGCCCGATATCCAGAGCGTCAGGAGCGTGACGCAGAGCAGGAAGAACAACGCGAGTCGCTGCACGCGCGTCGGCCAACTCGTCGCCCAGGCCGGGAAGCCGGCCCTGCGCGGGCCCTGTGTCGCGGCGACGAGATATCCGCCCTGCCGCAGCGCCACGACTACGCTGCTTTCCCCCCTGGCGTTGGTTTCGTCGGAGAGATAGACGCGTGCGCCGGGCCAGAGCCTCCGACTGAATTCCGATAGGTCATCCGCCGCGTCGACGCCGTCCCGCTCCGGGGGCGGCGTGTCACTCACCCGAAGGATCGACCAGGGAAGGCCTGATGCAAGATTCTCCAGCGCGAGCGATCGACGCTCCGATGGCGCCAGATCCACTGCGAGAATTGCCGCCGCGAGCGAATCATAGGGGTCAGCAAAGGAACGTTGCGGGCCGGGCGTGTGAAAATGCTGGGCGGCCGCCAGCGCAAGCTGGAACAGAACCAGCGCCGCGAAGATCAGGAGCGCGATCTGCCCTGCGAGATGGTCGGGGCGCAGGCGGCGCAGAAAGCCCTTCATCCTCGCGTCACCTGGGTGGAGAAAAGGTAGCCCTCTGACCGAACCGTCTGGATCAGCCGCGGGTTCTTGGCCTCGTCTTCGATTTTCTGGCGCAGCCGGCTGATGAGCGTGTCGATGCTGCGCTCGAACGGTCCCTCTGTGGGGCCATGCGTGAGGCCGATGAGCTGGTCACGAGAAAGCACACGGTTCGGATGCTCGCACAAGGCGTGCAAGAGATCGAACTCCGCGCCGGTGAGGGCGACCTTGGCGCCGTCGGGAGCCGTCAGGTCGCGCGCCGCGAGATCGAGGGTCCAACCGGAGAAGCGATAGACCTGCCGCACAGACGCGACCGGCTCGTTTGATGACGCGCGCCGCAGGATCGAGCGGATGCGGGCCAGAAGCTCGCGCGGATTGAAAGGCTTCGTCAGATAGTCGTCGGCCCCCATCTCGAGACCGAGGATCTTGTCCACGTCCTCGGCGCGCGCCGTCACCATGATGATCGGGGTATTGTGGTCGACACGCAGCCTGCGGCAGATGGAGAGACCGTCCTCCCCAGGAAGGTTAAGATCCAGGATGATCAGATCGAAGCCTTGGGCAGAAAGGGCCGCGTCCATCTTCGCGCCGTCCGGCACATGCGTCACGTTGATGTCGTTGGACGCAAGGTAGCGGGAAATGAGCGCTCCGATTTCCTTGTCGTCTTCGACGAGCAGGACGGAAGGACCGGTGTTCATGTTCGCTTCGCCTAAGGGATGCCGTCCCGCGCTGGTCGCGTAAACGGGACCGTTCGCGCTGCTCGCGCGAGATCGCTCTGAGTTGGCCATCACGGAACCTTTGATCATCGCATGGACCATAAAAAATAGAGCACGGCCGCGTAGAGGGACATTGCGGCTAAAATGTCCCAGGCATAGCTCATCAGATTTTCAGATTTCCCTGAAGGGTGAGAGAGGCCGGAACGGGTTAAGGGGAGCGCGACTTGCGAGCCGCGCTCCCGCTCGACTTAGTTTTCCCCGCCGTGCCGCCAGTGGTGGTGATGGCCGGAGCTTGCGCGCAGCAGCATGCCGAAACGCAGCTTTTGCCCGTCGTCGAGGCTGTCGTAGAGCGGCTTGGCAGCAGTCGCGAGCGCAGCCAACCGCGTCGCGTGCTCCTGCAGCGCCTTCGCCTTGCGTTGCAGCGCCTCGATGGTGTTGCGATGGCCCTCGGTCCCCTCGTGACGCAGCGTCCGCCATTCCTCGAAACGCGCGGCGCGCGCTTTGGCGCCCTCGCGGATCGCGGCCTCGACCGCCGGCCAGTTCTTCTCCTGCTCGGGAGAAAGCTTCAGCCCCGCCTTCAGAGCGGCGACGCGCGCGTCGGTCAAAGCGGCGAAATCCTCAGGCGAGAGCTTCGGATGTTCGCTCTGCTCGCTGCGCGCATCCTGGGGCGCGGCGAGCGTCGAGACCGCGGGTCCCATAAGTCCAGCCGCAACGAGAGCGGCCAGCACAAGTGATTTCTTCATCGATGGTCTCCAGTCGGAGGGCTGCTATGTGCGCTCCCTGCGAAAAGACATTCGCAACGCGATGTTTCCTGGCTTTGTCCTGTTTATCGGCTTTGTCTCCGGACCATGTCGTGACTCTGGCTTCTTGGTTCAGAGAATCTTGTCGACGCTGGAGCTTGAAGACGCGCTGGCCAAGCCTCGGCCCTCGCCAAAATCGGGGTTTCGCGATGGTGTAACTCTCGAAAGAACAGCATGTTTCACACCCGCGGTTGAAGACGGGCGAGCGCGAAGGCGTCGGCTTCCTGGATGAGCTCGACGAAGGCCCGCGCCCAAAACTCTGCGACGGCCTCGCCCTTTTGCGCGCTCGCCGCCGTCGCGTCGCCCATCGCCCCGTCCTTGGAGAGATCTTGCGCCATCCAGCCGAAACCCGCCGGCCGGTCGGCGGACAGCCATTTGAAGTCGCGCGCGAAATCCTGCGTCGCGACCGAGAAGTTCCGGGCGCGGCCCATGTCCACGAGATCGGGACGCAGATGCAGCATAATCGAGGTCTCGACCGCGCCGCCGTGAATGCCGTGGCGTAGCTCCACGGCTTCGAAGAGGCCCGGCGGATAGCCGAAGCGCGCGAAAGAGCAGGTGACCGCCAGCACGCCGTGACGCGCGCGCAGGTCCAGCGCCGCCTGCGTGACAAGGGCGGAATTGCCGCCATGAGAGTTGAGAATCACGAGCTTCTTCGCGCCGGTCGCGACCGGTCCCTCGAGAAGCTCCGCCAGCATGGCAAGGGCGGTCGACGGCCTCAGGCTCAACGTGCCCGCAAAATCCCGGTGCTCGGTGGAGACTCCGACGCTTTGGGTCGGCAGGAACAGCACGCGTGGCGCCGCCGGCAGCAGCGGGGCGACGCGCGCGATCATCCCGTCCATGATCATCGCGTCCACGCCGAGCGGAAGATGCGGCCCATGCTGCTCGATCGCGGCGATCGGAGCGACGACGATCGTGCTCGCCCAATCGAGCGCGGCGAAATCGGTCGTTTTGAGGTCGCACCAGTATGGCGAGGACATGGGGGAGTTGTAGCGGGTTTGGGCGGGGCGGGACAGGGACGCCGCTTTTGCTCCGCAAAGACTGTCGCACTCGGCCAACGACGGGCGAAAATCCATTTGCGGCGGCGCCTTGCGGCGGCGCGCTGGCCTGCCTCCAAAAGGCCAAGAAATCCGGGCATAGGCTTCCGATTAGGCCGTCTCTCCGGCCGAGGCTAAAGGAGTACGCCGCCCAATGTCTTCTTTGCGGATCAACGCTCGTTCGATCGGCGCGCCCGCCGCCCTCGGCGCGCTCCTCTTGCTCAGCGGCGGCGTCAGCGCTCATGCGGGAAACGACGACGCCGGCCCTTTTTCGGCGATCGGCGCCGCGATCGGCGTCACATCCGGCGACGGCCAGACGATTGATTACCGGGATCGTCCCAAGCTCGTCGTTCCGCCTGATCGAAAGTCTTTGCCCGAGCCGCGCGCCGACGGCGAAGCGCGTCCTCCCTCTTTCCCGGTCGATCAGGGATCGGCGCGGCGTCAAGGCTCGCGAGCGGTGAGCGGCAGCCCCTCCTCGCCCAATGAGCCCTCGCGCGAGAATTTGACTCAGCCGCCCTCTGGCTATCGCAATCCTTCCAAGGATCTCTCCCTCGTAAGGGACTCGGACAAGAAGGAGACGAGCTGGTGGAATCCGATGAGTTACCTCGGATCCAAGAACGACAATCCTAAGCCTGCGTCCCCTGGCTCCCCCACACAGACGAGCTCCGGTCCCTCGGCGCTGGCGTCTTCCGCCCCCAGCCAGCCCGCTACGGAAAAGCAAGACGCGAAGAGCTGGTGGAATCCGGCGAGCTATCTGCCGACCTGGGGCTCGAAGTGACGCATTCACCCTGTCATCAGGCGCTCGCCGAGGTCGCCGACAAGCCCGAAGCGAAGCCCGGTCCCCAGCGCGCGCGATGCGGCGCGGCGGCTTTCGCGAAAAAGCCGTGAGGCTATTCTCCCGCTAATAGCGCGACGGCGCAGGCAGGGGCGCAGTCGGCGGCGGTTGACGCCGCACCGCGCGTGACCGGCAGAAATTCGCCGAACTCGCGATAGTCCCGCCCCTGACGTTTGGCGAAAGCGGCGATGACGCCGCGGCCGATCCCGGCGCCGATAATGGGCGCGGTGAGCGCCGCCGGCTCGCGCGACGCGAGCAGCGCGATCGCGTCCTCGATGCGCCGCATCTGCGCGCGCGCGAGAAATTGCGCGAGCGCATCCCACTGCTGCGGCGCTCCGCTCCCCGCGTCGCGACCGACGAGCCGCGCCAGCCGCGCGCGCGTATCTTCGAGACTCTTGGGGCGGCCGTCGGCGGTGGGCAGCGCGTCGATCTCCGCGGAGAGGTCGCCCGTCAGCCGACGCACGTCGGCCATGCTCGCGAAACGCTCGCCGACGAGCCCCGTCCATTGGCCGTCGACCGGCGCGAGAGAAAGGCCCGCCGCCGGATCGCCGCGCAAGAGGCCGGTGTAGACGAGCTCGCCCATCGCGAGCCGGCTCGCATCATCGTCACCCCTGGCCGCGACGACGCCGCTGAGCACCAGGGTCAGGTCCGTCGTCGTCGAGCCCATGTCGATGAGGAGCGCTGCATCTATACGCCGCGCGAGAAGCTCGGCGGCAGCGCGCCAATTGGCGGAGGCGATCCCCGCCGCCGCGGTCGCGACGTCGGGCTTTCCCACGAAGCCTCTCGCGCCCGCATAAAAGAGCGCGTCCGGCGCGAGCTCGTGGGCGAAAATGGCGGCGATGGAGACAACGCCGCGCTGGCGGTCGGCGAAGGCGTCGGAGAGCTCGGCTGTCATGGTGACGGCGTGCCGCTCGACCGAGCCCATCCGGTCACGCATGGCGCGTAGGGCGGCTTCCAGCTCACCGAGGCCCTGGTGCGGCGCGCAGGGAATTTGCGCAGCCGCAACGACGACGCCGTCCTCGACGCGAGCCGCCTTCACATGCGCGCCGCCAATGTCCCAGCCGAGGATCGCGCTCATGGACCGGCCTCGAGAAGATCCGGAGCAGGAAACATCGCTTCTTTCCTCTCCCGGGACGCAAAAGGGGAGCCTGCGAGGGCTCCCCTTCATGATGTTACGCGAAAGCTGCTCGTATTACACGAGTGTCCGGGCCAGCGCGAAGGCGTGGCGGAAATCGAGGCAGAGCGGTTTCGAGGCGTCGGTCATCTGCTTGAACAGGCCCGACTGCGTGCCGTATTTGACATTGCCGATCGCCAGCGCGCCAATGCCCAGCGCGCCGCTCGGCGAAATGACGGTCCCATTGTCGTGCAGCCCGCAGCCCTCGACGCCGAGCGGCGGCACGGCGTTGACGTCGGCTGCGATGAGCAGCGACTTGGCCGCCGCGAGATCGTCCTTCGAGAGCACCTGGACGCCGGCGCGCGCGGCGCAGAGAGCGATCTCGTTCTCGATGAGCAGCGTGCGGACCTGCTCAGGAGTGCTGCCGTCGGCGGCCTTGCATTTGACGTGGAAACGATGCTCGATTTCCTCGGTGAGCTTCTGGACGCGGTCGAGACCGCTATAGCCGACCATGGTCACTTGCGCTCCTTCGAGCGCGGCGATGACGCCGGCGGAATAACCGACGACTCCGGTGGCGCCGTAGATGACGATCTTCGCGCCTTTGAGCTCGCGCTGCTTCTTCTCGCGCAGAAGCTTCTCCACGCAGGCGACCATCGCGCCGGCCGTCGTGAAGGAGCCGTAGGGGTCGGCGAAAAGCGAAATCTCGAAGGGCTTCAGCAACGTCTTCTTGGCGACATCGAGCATGTCGAGCGCGAGCACGGCGTCGCGGCCCGCGAAGAAGATGCCGGTGCGCAGGGCGGCGGAAGGCGCGCGCGAGAACATTGCGTCCTGCACGAGGGCCGGCACTTCTTCGATCGTGACGTTGGCGTAGGGGATCGTGACGTCATAGCCGGCGTCGACCGCCATGTTCACGTCGAAGGGGCTCATATGCTTCAACGTGCTCAACATATGAAGAATGGCTTTGGCGGTCATGGAGCTCGCGATCCTTTCGGTTGAATTCTGGTCGCCGGGCGGGGCGGGGCGATAGGGGCGCCGCGGGCGTCTTGGCGCCGCCCGAGCTGGCGGCGCGCTCAGGGTTCTGCCCAAGCCGGCGGCACGGCATAGACCAAAGTACCGCGGCAATGTCCAGAGCCTTAATCGCCGCGGCTTCGCAGTCTGGAAGGCCCGACAGCTTAGGGTGACGGGGCGGCCGTGGCGGAGGCGGTGCGGGAGGCGGTATGTTTACGGTGGGCCTTCGCCTTGGCGGCGGGAGCCGGCTTTTCGTCCGAAGCCTTGTCTAAATACTCGGAATCGAGATGGTTTTCCGCATTGGCGGGATTGTTCTCGAGCGCGGCCTGATCCAGGGCTGCCGAGGCCTGCTCCGCGGAGGCGGTTTGCGCAACCGCCTGCGGGTCGTTGGCTTGCGCTCCGGCGTTCTGCGCCTCATCTCGCCTGGGCTCGGACGCGTCCTCGAGAGCGGCATGCAGCAGGCCAAGCCGGCCGGCGCGCTTCGCGTCGAAATAGAAGCCGCGCTCGTAAAGCTTCTGCGCCCGCTTCTCGTCGCCGCCGGCCACGCGATAGGCGTTGGCGAGATAGGCGACCGCGTATTTGAGGTTGGTCTCGGGGTCGAGCAATCCGATCGGCGGGCCGGAATAGCCCATGCTCTTCGCCGTCGCGTGGCTGATCTGCATAAGGCCCCAATAGCGGCCGTGGCGCGCCGCGGGATCATATCTGCTTTCACGCTGCACGACCCGGTGTATCAGCGATTCCGGGATTTCGTTCAACTTCGCGTGATGCGTGATCCGCTCGCAGATTGCCTCTTTGCCTCTGACCCTCGCGGAGAGGACCTCCAACTCCGAAGCCTGCGCGAGGAAAGCCCTCGGGTCCCGGCCCGAGCAGCCCCCTAGAACGAGGGCGGCGGCGAAAAGCGCAGCAATGGCTGCTCTGACGCGAAGCTGTTTCATAGCTTGAGTTTCGCGGTTCAAAAGGGGCGAAAATCGGGCGGCCGGACCTTGGCCTTTGGCTTCTTCCTCACTGCGCCGAGGCGCCCCTTCCAAGGAGCGCGGCGCAAAACCCTGGAGCCGTTGGAGGTCGTGCCGCGCTGTGCCTTTTTTGCAACAGTTTTGAAATATTTTCGGGCGCCCGTGAGACGCTGGGCTCTGGACTTGCCCGCCTCCGCGAGGCAAGTCTGCTCAAGCGGCGGGACCGGGCCTGCGGGGAGGCGGGAGATTGAATACACGCCTGGCGAAAATCGCGCTCGTGGCCAGCGTCGGCCTGTTCGCGCTAATAGTCGGCTTCGACAATGTCTTCGACTATCAAACGAATTTCGAAGCCGTGCGCCACGTCCTGTCGATGGACACGTTACCTGCGGGCGCGGCCTTCGGCTGGCGGGCCATCACGCTCGCGGCCCTGCAGAATGCCGCCTATTGGGCCATCATCCTGACGGAGCTCGCCTCCGGCGCCTTTCTCATCTCGGGCGCCGGGCGCATGGCGCGCGCGGCGCGCTACGACGCGCTGATCTTCAACACGAGCAAGCGGCTCGCCATCGCCGGCCTCGTTGCGCTGTTTCTGCTATATTTCGTGGGCTTTCTTGTTGTGGGCGGCGAATGGTTCGAGATGTGGCGCTCGGCCAGATGGAATTTTCAGGAAGCGGCCTTCCGCTTCGCCTTGGTCATCGGCGTGATCCTGATTTTCGTCGCCCAGCAGGACGCCTGAGGCGGCGCCTCAGGCTTTCTCCGCTTCGACGGTACGCCAGTAGTCGATCAGAGCGGCGAGCATGTCCTGTGTCGAGTGCGCGGCGCGCCAGCCTGTCGCCTTCTCGAGCTTGCCGGCATTAAGCGCGACGCTTGGTAGGTCCACGGCGGCGGGGCGAAGCAGGGCCGTCTCGACCTCGATCTCGAAGGGTCGCCGCGCCAGCGCGCGCAAACCTCCGAGCAGATCGCCGATCGCGACGGGCGCGCCGGAGGCGACGTTGAAGCAGCTCACGGGCTCGCTGAGCTTGTCAGCTTGTGCGATGAGCGCGCGATAGGCCGCGACGACGTCGCGCACGTCGAGAAAGTCACGGGCCTTGGCGAGATCGCCGACCTTGAGACGCGGCTCGCGCCGGCCGGCCTCGATCGCCGCGATCTGAGAAGCGAAAGAGGAGAGCACGAAGTTCTGCGGGCTCTGCCTCGGACCCGTGTGATTGACCGGACGCACGACGATGAGACGCCCCTCCGGCCCGAGAACGTCGCCGAACATGGCCTCCGCCGCAGCCTTCGAGCGGCCGTAGGCGTCGAGCGGCCAAATCGGCGTCTCCTCCCTCGCGGGACCGTCCTTGAGGCTCGCGCCATAGACCGAGGCGCTGGACGTAAACAGTACCGACGGCCTGGGGCGCGTGGCGAGCAAGCGCCGAGGCGAGATTGAGGCTTCCGCAGAAATTGACGCGCCACGTCGCTTCGCCCGCATGGAGAGCCAGGGCGATCGAGGCTTGGCCAGCGAGATGCGCGACGAGATCGGGACGGAATTTTTCGATCGTCTGCTCGACCGCTTCGGCGTCGAGCAGATCGCCGTCAAGTCGCTCCCAGGCGGGATCGATCGCGCCGTCGCTGCCCTTGAGCGTCAGCATGGCGCGTTTGGCCTGTGGGTAATCCGCGGCGAGGGCGGGGGCGAGATGCGAGCCCACGAAGCCTGCGCCGCCTGTCAAGAGAATGCGTTCGTAGCGAGCCATCGTGTAACCGCTGCTTTTCTTGTCAGAACGCGCTTTTTTCAGCCCGCCTCGCCGCGCTTGAGACGGTCGAGGTCGGCTTCGACCATCTCGCTGATGAGGTCTCTGAGCGCGATCCTCGGCGCCCAGCCGAGCTTGGCCCTGGCCTTCGAGGAGTTGCCCAGCAGCACGTCGACCTCGGCCGGCCGATAGAAGGCCGGATCGATGACGAGATGCTTCTCCAAATCGAGACCGACGTGCTCGAAGGCGAGCCGGCACATGTCGCGAACCGTCGTCGTGACGCCCGTCGCGACGACATAGTCGTCAGGTTTCTCTTGCTGCAACATTTTCCACATCGCCCGGACGTAATCCCGGGCGTGACCCCAGTCGCGCTTGGCGTCGATGTTGCCGAGCCGCAGCTCTTTGGCGAGCCCGAGCTTGATTTTCGCCACGCCGGTCGTGACCTTGCGCGTGACGAACTCCTCGCCGCGCAGGGGACTCTCATGATTGAAGAGGATGCCGGAAGACGCGTGCATGTCGAAGCTCTCGCGATAGTTCACCGTGATCCAATGGCCGAAGAGCTTGGCGACCGCATAGGGCGAGCGCGGATAGAAGGGCGTCTTCTCGCTCTGCATCGGCTGCTGGATGAGCCCGTACATTTCCGAGGAGGAGGCCTGATAGAAACGCGCCTCCGGAGCGGCGATGCGCATCGCCTCGAGCATGTTGGCGACGCCGACGGCCGTGATGTTCGCTGTCAGGATCGGCTGGCGCCAGGAGGAGGCGACGAAGGACTGCGCCGCGAGATTGTAGATTTCGTCGGGCTTCGTCTCCTGCACGATGCGCACGAGGCTCGAGAGGTCGCCGAGATCGCCGTCGTGCAGACGTAGCGCGTCGAGAACGCCGAGCCAGCGCAGCCGGTGATCGTCGACGCCGCGGTGCGAGGAACGGCGCACGACGCCATGAACCTCATAGCCTTGTTCGAGCAGAAGCTGCGCGAGATAGGCGCCGTCTTGTCCCGTGACGCCCGTAATGAGCGCGCGCTTCGTCATTTTTCTGTCCTCTTTGCGTCCCGCGCGTGAATCTCCGCGCCGCAAAAGGCGCAGAAAACAGGGCTTTTGATGGTTTGGGATACAGAACAGGCCCCGCCCTGGCAAGAGCGCAACCAACCCTTAGAGCTCAGCGTCTTGACGTTGTCGGGCCCACGCTGCGACATTTCGCCATCGTCGAGCGCTCTCTCTGGACTGAAAAGCTCTATCTCCGCTCGAGCAAGGCGGCGAAGCAAATCCTGCTGGCGGTGCGTGGCGCACGCCTCGCGATGCGCTTTTGACGTGTCCACAATGCAACGCGAGAATGTCGACTTCTTTGGGACCCTGACCTCAAATTCGCTTCATGAATCCGCGATCCATGTCCTCACGTGCTTGCCCATAAGGCGCTTGGCGGACGCGATGCTCTCCTCTTTGGGTTTCGACAGGCCCGCCAATGTTCGTTTAGGGTCAAGCGGACCTTCGCGAATGACGAAAGTTGCGCATAGGCAGCTGATTTTTGAACGCGAGCGAGGTTCACGTGAGGTTTATGGGATAATGTCTACCCGGCCGCCCGCCGGCTCTTATTGGCCCCGAAACGCTCCATGGGGCCAGTCATTGAGAAGCCGTTGGAGGTTTGATCGGGACGGCTTACAGGGGACGCCATTGTTGTCGCACCCATGCATTGTTGGAGTTTGAAGCATGCGCCTGAGCGATGATGAGTTTGCTATGCTGGTCGAAATGGAGGAGTTGCATTCATACTTTCAGAAACTGTCTCCTGATGAAATTGTCATGGAAGTGCTGCGTTTGGAATCTCCAACGTCTAGAAGAGCAGTCAAAGCGATGAACCAGTTTTCCGCGATCTACTCCGTTCTTTCTAATATTTGTGCTAATGACCGAGATATTAGCGAAGATCGGAGATCGTATCTTATAACTATTGCAAACCTTGCCCGGGAGGCCTTGGAAGTCGCTATACTCCCTCGTCTGAAGCCAGAACCGTTGAGCATGTTACTCACGGCATTGATCTCAGTGGATTACAATCTTGCGGCTTTCGGTTGTTATCCTCGCGCAGTCGATATGTTGCTCACACAGGCAAGGAGGCCAAAAGGCCCCTATGAGCTGAACGTTGTCGGGCGCCAAGCGGCTCAGGAGCCCGATTGAACCTTAAAAATGGCGTCCGCCTTCGGTCTCGATACCGGCGCGGGAAGGATGGCCGCCAAAGCCGTTCAGACCGGCCCGCATCACGACAGAGATCAATTGCGAAACGCGACTAAATTGTGAGCTGGCATGGTGTGTGATGGCCGTTAGGTGAGCAGAAGCTATCGAATCGCCAATTTTCATAAAATCCGAGCGATCTCGTCAAATGCAAATCTCGGCCCGCGCGGATAAAGTTTAGCCTCATCGCCGTATCCGATGTTGACGAGGAAATTTGACTTTACGGTCCCCTCGGGGAAAAATTCCGCATCGACCATCGCCTTGTCAAAGCCGCTCATCGGCCCGACGTCGAGACCCACGGCCCGCAGCGCCAGCAGAAGATAAGCCCCCTGCAGCGCGCCGTTGCGAAACGCCGTCTCCTCGATCAGCGCCTGATTGCCGACAAACCAGGAGCGCGCGTCGGTCGCTGGATAAAGCCGCGGCAGATGCTGGTAAAAGTTCAGATCATAGGCGACGATCGCCACGATCGGTGCGGCCATCGTCTTTGCGAGATTGCCGGGAATGAGCGCCGGCGCGAGGCGCTGCTTCGCCTCCTGCGAGCGCAGAAACAAGACGCGCATCGGCGAGCCATTGGCGCTCGTCGGTCCCCATTTGGCGATGTCGAGCGCCTCGCGCAGCAAAGCGTCCGGGACGTCCTCGTCGCGCCAGCCATTATGCGTGCGCGCCTTGGTGAAGAGCTGCTCCAACGCCTCGTTCGAAAGTTTTGCGCTCATCGAACCCGCTCCCCTTCACGCCTGCGGCAGCTTCAACAGCCCGACCGCCCGGTCTCCCCCGCCGAAGGCGAGGCGTCGCCCCTGCGCATCCCAGGCGAGCGTCGTGATCTTCGCATGATCTCGCCCCGGAGGGCGGCGGACGAGAATCTCCGAGCCGTCGGCGATGCGCGACATCAGGATCATGCCGTCCTCATAGCCGATCGCCACGACGGGCGCCTGCGGGTGGAAAGCGACGCGCGTCACGCCGACGCCGGCCCGCACCCCGCATTCGCGCGGCTGCGCCCCCATCGGGCCGTCCTTGCCCTCGAAGGGCCAGAGGACGCAGGCGTCCGCGCCCGAAGTCGCGAGCCACTTGCCGTCCGGCGACCAGGAAAAGGAGCGGGTCTTGGCCGGATAGCCGGACATGCGCATGTTCTTCTTGTCCGCCAGGCGCCAGCCGTGCAGCGTATTCTCCTGCATCGAGGTGACGACGAAACGGCCGTCGGGCGAGACGGTCACGTCGAGATGCGCGCCTTTCCACTCCAGCGTTTCCGGCTCGGCGCTCGCATTCGGATACCAGAGCGTCGCGCCGTTATAGTGCGCGATGGCGATGCGCAGACCCTTCGGCAGGAAGGCGACGCCGCGCGAGGTCGAGGGCAGATCGAGGCTCTTGATCTCCCCCCCGGGCAGGCGCGCCCGCGCACTGCGGCCGGCGGTCCAGGCGAGCGTCCCGTCGCCGCGCAGCGCCAGCGAGTCGATCCACTTGCCCGACTCTTCGGTAACGAGGCGGACTTCGCCCGCTGCCGAAATCTCGACGATGCGACCATCGTCACCGCCCGAAAAGAGGCGCTTCCCGTCGCTCGCGGCGCAGAGCGCGGCGCCGTCCGTATGCGCCGCGATGTGCAAGTCCGTCTCGAATGGCCCGTCGCTTTTCATGCGCAGCGTCACGCCATGCGCGAGCGCGAAAAAAGGCGCGGAGGACAGGAACGCCGCCGCGACGACGGCTTCCTCGGCCTGTATCTCAACGACATGTTCGGTGATCGAGCCGGATTCTTGCGTCACGCGCGGGGTCTCTCTTGCGAGGGAAGTTCAGTCCTCGTCATCGACGATCGCCCAGCGCGGCAGATGCGGCCGCTTCTTTCTGAATTGTCCGCGCATCACCATCACGAAGGCCACGACGTCGAGCCCCGCGAGCGTGAAGGCCCAGAGCTGCTCGCCGGCGGGCCCGAGCAGGCAGACGACGAGACCCGCGGCGAGGCCCGCGAGCAGGAAGGGCGCGAGTGACGGGCGCACCAGGCCGACGATAGAAAAGGCTTTATAGGCGGCGGCGGCGAAAGCCGCGGCGCCGACGAGCCCGAGATCGAACCAAATCTGAAAGGCGAGGCTGCGCGGCGACTTGGGGTCGATATAGCCGCCGAACAGGCCGTAGATCGCCGAGCCGAAGCCATGACCGAGCAGTGAGCGCGCGCCGCCGCTCAAGAAAATGTGCCCCCAGACGTCCAGACCGCGCAGCAGATCTGGCGCGTGGCCCTGGAACAGGAAGCGCAAGCCGAGCGCCAGCAGCGGGGAAAGAAGAATTGCCGCGGCGGCGAGGGGCGCGAGCCAAAGCCGCGCTTCGCGCGGTCGCCCGAAGGACAGGCCGAAGACCGCAAGTCCCGCGATGAGCGGCGGCGCGACGTTCTGCGCACCGGAGAAAAGCACCGCGACGCTCGAGACCAGCATCAGCGCGGCGGCGAATCTCCACTTTCCGCGCATCGCTAGCGCGCCGCAGGCCGGCCACATGATCAGGACGAGCCCGACGCCCGAGCGCGCCAGCGCGTCGCCGTCGAGGATCTCTTCCAGCGTGAAGGAACGGCGCGAGAAGAAGCCGTAGACCGCCGCGGCGATCATGCCCACAGCCGCCGCGGCGACGCCGACGGGCAGCAGATTGAGATCGCAGATGCGCGTGCGCGCCGGCAGAAAGCCACAGGCGATCGCGACGAGGCCGAGCGTGCCCGCATCCTTCCAGTAACGCTCCGCCGGCCCGCCGTGAAACGGCGTCCAGTTCAGCGAGACCGCAGCCCAAGCCGCCAGGAACAGGGCGGCGAGGAAAGGCGGCGCCATAAGGAACTCGCGCAAGGGCGCCGTCTTCTCGCGGCGGTCCGGCGCGACGGCCGAGCCCAGGAGCAAGAGCGCGGCGCCGACGGGCAGAAGAATATAAATGGTTTGCCCCGCGACGACCGGGGCGATCAGCGCCACCACGAAAAGCAAAAACACCCCGATCCGCGTCAGCAGCCTGCCGGCCTCCAGCGCGGGGTCCTCGTTCGGGTGGGGCGGCGTGAATGCGGTCATGCGACGAGAAGGAAGGGGCACATAATGGCCTTAAGGCCGGAGACGGCGCGGCTGCGTCGAACCCCTGAGTGTTCGCCGGGGACAGGACTTCGAAACGCAGCGCGACTGGCGTTTCCAATAGTCGCCTATATTTTGCGCGATGCAACAATCAAACCGCCGACGTCGTTATTTTTTCGCCGAGTGTGACATCTTTGCAATCTCCGAGAGGACGCTCGGATCACGCTCCTCCTTCAACTGCGATTGAGCGAAACGGGGAAGCGCCTTTTCCTCGAGAAGCCGGCTCAACGCCCAGACCGCGGCGCCGCGAACCAGAGGCGAGGCTGAGCTGAGCAGGGGCGTCAGCGCGGTCGCCAAAGCCGCGTCGCCGCTGTTGCCGATCGCGATCGCCACATTGCGCAGGAAACGCGCAAGGCCGATGCGCTTAACGGCCGAGCTGGCGAAGAGCTTTCGGAACGCGTCCTCGTCGAGGCGCGCCAGCTCCGCGAGGTCCGGCGACCTAAGGCTCTCCTTGGCCGCGAATTTCGCCTCACGCGACTCTCGCGCGAATTTGTTCCAGGGGCAGACGGCCAAGCAGTCGTCGCAGCCGAAGATCCGGTTGCCGATCGCCGCGCGGAATTCCTCGGGGATCGGGCTGTTGTGCTCAATTGTGAGATAAGAAATGCAGCGTCGCGCGTCGAGACGGTAGGGAGCCGGGAAGGCCTGTGTCGGGCAGGCGTCGAGGCAGGCGCGGCAAGAGCCGCAGTGATCCGATTCGCGCGCGTCGGGCGCAAGATCGAGATCGGTGAAGATCGCGCCGAGAAACAGCCAGGAGCCGAATTCTCGCGAGACGAGATTGGTGTGCTTGCCCTGCCAACCGAGCCTGGCGGCTTGAGCGAGCGGCTTTTCCATGACGGGCGCCGTGTCGACGAACACCTTGACCGCGCCGCCGCCCGCCCGCGCGAGCATGAAGCCTGCGAGCAGCTTCAGCCGGCCCTTCAGCACCTCGTGATAGTCGCGGCCTAGCGCATAGACGGAGATCGCGCCGCGCTCTCGCGGTTCGGTCGCCGCGAGAGGATCGGCGTCGGGGCCGTAGTTCATGCCGAGCATGACCACGCTGCGCGTCTCGCTCCAGAGGCGGCTGGGCGAGCCGCGCTCATCGGCGCGCGCGGCCATCCAGCCCATCTCGCCCTGCGCGCCGGAGGCGAGCCAGGCCTTCAGGCGTTCCGCGGCGAGCGGGATGGCGTCCGGGCGCGTGAAGCCGCAGGCGTCGAACCCGAGCGCGAAAGCTCTGGCGCGGATTTCGTCGCCGAGTTGCAGGGGGACCATGTTGCCGAGCTGAGGTTCAGACAGAGGCTGGAGCGGGTGAAGGGAATTCGAACCCTCGTATTCAGCTTGGAAGGCTGCTGCTCTACCATTGAGCTACACCCGCGCGAGGGAACCTATGCCAAGCCGCGGCGCGCTTGGCAACAGCCGGAGAGGCGCCCGCCCACGGCGGCGAGCGGGGCGCGTGCCCGCGCCGGGAGCCTTGCGCAATTTCTCATTTGACAGCGGCGCGCCGGCAAACTAACCCGAGCGCCCGAACGCGACGCCTTCGACGCGCCGCGTGCGAAGACTGGCTTTTTCTCGAAGGATCTCGACATCGTGGCTAAACCCGAGCTCGGCGCCAAGCGGCAATGCCAGTCCTGCGCGACGAAATTCTACGACTTCAACCGGGAGCCGATCCTCTGCCCCAAGTGCGGCGCGGCGTTCCATGTCACTTCCTTCACCCGGGCCGCGCCCGCGCCCAATGAGGAGGCGGAAACCGAGAAGGACGAGGCCGAGACGGTCTCGCTCTCCGAGGTCGAGGAGGCCGAGAACAAGGCCGATGCGATCCCGACGGACGACGACGTTGAGATCGAGGACGCCGACGAGGCGGACGATACCTTCCTCGAGGAGGAGGAAGGCGAGGACGACGTCTCGGGCCTCATCGACGGCGACATCGACACGGACGAAGAGGGCTGAGCTGAGGGCGACCAGACCTAAGGCCGCTCGACTTTGCGTCAGTCGCTGCGACCGCCCCTCGGACGATTTCGCGCCGTCCGACAGCGTCGCTGACAGCTTTTTCGCCGCCCATTTCGGCCGGGCCGCCTCCAAGCCCCAGAAGGCGCCCATCAGCAGCGGAAAATGGCGCCAATTGTCGATGTCGATGACGAAGGCCGAGGAGCTTCTGCAAAAGATTGAGCACGCCCGGCGTGAGATAGGGACCGAGCACATTCGGGTCCTTGAATCTCCCTTGCGCGATCGTAGAGCGTGAAGGTCTCGCCAAGCCCCGCAGCGTTGAAATAGCCGTGCGCGGCATTCGGAGATAAGGCTCAAAAACTCCGGCTGATCGAAAAAAGTGCCTGGAGATCGCTCGGGTGAGGCGCGCGGCGGATCGGCAGGCGACAGAAGCCGAGCGCAAGTTTCGGCGCGAGCGTGGCCAGCGCGCTCTCCGCTCGCGGGCCGCCGGCGAACGAATCCGCGATGACGCCGACCTCATGCCCGGGCGCCGCCTGCTCGCCGGCAAGATCGAGCACATGGCGAAAAAAGCCGCCGACCGGCGCCCGCAGGACGTGGACAATCCGCAGAGGTCCGGCGCGATCGAAGCTCGACATGAGGAGAGGCGCTCCGCGCCGGCCGCGCGAACGCTGCTGCACCCGGTGAGGGAGCTTTGATCGCGGGGAATTAATTCACGGTTGCAAATAACCGTAAACTCGCCTTATACGCGCATCTCATGACAGCCGAGCGGGGGCTGGTCCCCCGCTCATCCCTGCAAAGGAGCGTCCGGGACGCTCTTGGATGCGGACTTCGACTCGACCCCACTCCCCGTAGGCTCGGGCTCGTCCGTCGCGGGCTCCTCGGCGCGATCCTTGCGCGCGTCGCCGTCCGCGGAGGCGCGCTTCTTGCCAGCTTCGATGATGTCGCGTTCGGGACGCGGCAGCACGGGGCCTTCGGGATAGACGAAGCCGAGCGTTTTTTCGCCATTCTCGCCCGCGACGACCACCACATGCACGGCGCCGCCGTTCTTGAGGCGCCCGAACAGCACCTCATCGGCGAGCGGCGTCTTGATGTAAGTGTGAATGACGCGCGCCATCGGCCGCGCGCCCATCGCCTCGTCATAGCCGCGCTCGACGAGCCAGGAGCGCGCCTCGTCGGAGAGGTCGATCGTGACGTTGCGATCGGCGAGCAGCCCCTCGAGCTGCACGACGAATTTGTCGACGACCTTGGCGACGACTTGCGCCGAGAGATGGCCGAAGGGCACGACCGCATCGAGGCGGTTGCGAAACTCCGGAGCGAACAGCCGATTGATCGCCTCGCTGTCGTCTCGACCCGCCTGCGAGCGCGTGAAGCCGATCGGCGTTCGCGCGAGATCGGATGCGCCGGCGTTGGTCGTCAGGATCAGGATCACATTGCGGAAGTCGATCGTCTTGCCGTTGTGATCCGTGAGCTTGCCGTGATCCATCACCTGCAGAAGGATGTTGAAGAGGTCGGGATGCGCCTTCTCGATCTCGTCGAGCAGCAGCACGCTGTGCGGATGCTGGTCGATCGCGTCGGTCAAGAGCCCTCCCTGGTCGAAGCCGACATAGCCGGGAGGCGCGCCGATCAGGCGGCTGACGGTGTGGCGCTCCATATATTCCGACATGTCGAAGCGCACGAGCTCGATGCCGAGGGCGGTCGAGAGCTGACGCGCCGCTTCCGTCTTTCCCACGCCGGTCGGGCCGGAGAAAAGGTAGCAGCCGATCGGCTTCTCCGGGTCGCGCAGTCCCGCGCGCGCGAGCTTGATCGCCGAGACGAGCAGCGCGACCGCCTTTTCTTGGCCATAGACGACGCGCTTCAAAGTCTCGTCGAGATGGGCGAGCACCTCGGCGTCGTCTTTCGACACGCTCTTTGGCGGGATGCGCGCCATCGTCGCGATGGTCGACTCGATTTCCTTGAGGCCGATCGTTTTCTTGCGCTTGCTTTCCGGCAGCAGCATCTGCGCCGCGCCCGTCTCGTCGATCACGTCGATCGCCTTATCGGGAAGCTTGCGGTCATGAATGTAGCGCGCGGAGAGCTCCACGGCGCCCTTCACCGCGTCGCCGGTGTAGCGGATTTTGTGATATTCCTCGAAATAGGGCTTCAGACCCTTGAGGATTTCAATCGCGTCGGGGATCGAAGGCTCATTGACGTCGATCTTCTGGAAGCGCCGCGCGAGGGCGCGGTCCTTTTCGAAATATTGCCTGTACTCCTTGTAGGTGGTCGAGCCGATGCAGCGCAGCAGCCCCTGCGCGAGAGCGGGCTTCAGCAAATTCGAGGCGTCCATCGCGCCCCCTGAGGTCGCGCCGGCGCCGATCACCGTGTGGATCTCGTCGATGAAGAGGATCGCCTTCTTGTGCTGCTCGATCTCCTTGACGACTTGCTTGAGGCGCTCCTCGAAATCGCCGCGATAGCGCGTTCCCGCCAGAAGCGAGCCCATGTCGAGCGCGAAGATCGTCGCGTCGGCGAGCACGTCGGGAACCTCGCCCTGGGTGATCTTGCGCGCAAGGCCCTCCGCGATCGCCGTCTTGCCGACGCCCGGATCGCCGACGAGCAGCGGATTGTTCTTCTGGCGCCGGCAGAGGACTTAAATCGTGCGCACGACCTCGGCCTCGCGGCCGATCAGCGGATCGATGCGATTGTCGCGCGCCTTGCGGTTGAGATTGACGCAATAGGCATCCAGCGCGCCTTCCTTCTTGCGCTGGTCGCCGTCGCGTCCTTCACGCCCCTCGCCGCGCTCGGATTCGTCCTCGACGCCCCGCGGCGCGCGCGAGGCCTCGGAAAGGCCGGCGCGCTTGGCGATGCCGTGGCTGATGTAGTTGACAGCGTCATAGCGGGTCATTTCCTGCTCCTGCAGGAAATAGACGGCGTGGCTCTCGCGCTCGGCGAAGAGCGCGACAAGGACATTTGCGCCGTTCACGTCCTCCCGGCCCGACGACTGCACGCTGATGATGGCGCGCTGCACGACGCGGTGGAAGCCTGAGGTGGGTTTCGCCTCTTCCGCGTCGCCATTGACCAGATTGTCGAGCTCTCTGGCGATATATTCGCGAAGATTGCGACCAAGCAGCTCGAGGTCGACCGCGCAGGCGCGCAGCACCGCGGCGGCGTCGGGGTCCTCGATCAGGCTCAGCAGCAGATGCTCGAGCGTCGCATATTCGTGGCGCCGCTCCCGCGCGAGCGACAGCGCCCGATCAAGAGTCTGCTTGAGGTTTCGCGAGATGGCCGGCATGCCTCGTGGCTCCTATTTCTTTTCCATGATGCATTGCAGCGGATGCTGATGCCGCCTTGCGAACTCCATCACTTGCGTGACCTTGGTCTCGGCGACCTCATAGGTGTAGACGCCGCATTCGCCTACACCATGGTTATGGACATGCAGCATGATGCGCGTCGCCTCCTCCACGGACTTGTTGAAATATTTCCGCAGCACGATGACCACGAATTCCTGCGTCGTGTAATCGTCGTTGAGGAGGAGTACACGGTACATGTGGGGGCGGCGCGTCTGCTGCTGCGTACGCGTAATTAGGGCCGTTCCCGAGCCGGGGTTGCCCCCGTCGTTCTTGCGAGGATCCTTGCTCGCGCGCGCCGGCGTCTCGGAGGAACGACGCGCTGCGCGATGGCTGCTTCGTTCGAGGGACTTGGTCATGGAGCGTTCCTGACGATCCTTTCTTGATCCGGGGCGGTTCCATTCTCTCCCATATAGGACGCGGGCGAAGGCTTCGTCAGGGGGCATACAAATCTCGCGCCGCGCGTTCGGAGGAAGGGTCCGCCCCTGCAAAATTGTCTTTTTCAACCGCCCCTTGGCAAGCGGGAAGTGCGCGACCGCCTCAAAAAAAGGACGAACCCCGGGCTAGACGGGCCGAAAGCCGCAGCCTGAGCCTGCGGCAGGAAGCGCTTGCGCCCTGGCGGCGGCGACCCTATAGGTCCGTTCTCAGGGTTAGGCCCCTGGGCCGAGCGGCCTAATAATGTGAGCGAAATGAGCGAAAAGCCGATCAATGTCGTGAACCTCTCCACGCTCGTCGCGGTCGCGATCCTGGTGGGAACCGAGCTCGTCGGCGCGTCTTGGGCGGCCGGCTGGGCGCTCGGCGGCCTCTTCCAACTCGATCCTCTGGTCAGCCGCGCCTTCGAGGTCGTCTTCGCCCTGGCGGGCTTCGTCGGGCTCTATTTTTTCATGCGCACGGCCATAAAGCATGAGCCCATCCGCGGCTGAGGCGTCTCGGTTCTCTTTGCCCGCATAGCCCGCTGGCGCCTCCCCGGCCGGGGCCCTCCCAAGACTTCTAGAGGATCATCGATGGTCGACGCGCCGGATCGCCGCGCCTTTCTGAAAGCCGCCGCGGCGACGGGCGCCGTGGGCGCCGTCGGCGCGACCCAGGGTTCGGCGCAGCCGCAGGGCGACTCGATCAAATTCGGCCCGGCCGCGCCCTTTTCCTTCGATCTGCTCAAGGAAGAGGCGAAGCGCCTCATCGGCGAGCCCTATCGCCCGCCAGCCCAACCAAGTCCGGAGATCACTAGCAAGATCGACTATGAGGCCTGGGGCAAGATCACCTACAACACGGACTACGCTCTTTACGCCACGAGTCCCGAGCGCTTTCCGCTCGAGTTCTTCCACCTCGGCATGTTCTTCAAGAAGGCCGTGCGCATCCACAAGGCGGAGAAGGGAGAGGCGCGGGAAATTCTTTACGATCCCGTCTATTTCGACATGCCCGCCAATTCGATCGCCCATGGCCTTGCCCAAGGCGCGGGCTTTGCGGGCTTCCGCATCCAAGAGCCCAAGGACGGCGAGCTGCCCTGGAAGAAGAACGACTGGGTCGCCTTTCTCGGCGCCTCCTACTTCCGGGCGATTGGCGAGCTGCGCCAATACGGGCTTTCGGCGCGGGGCGTCGCGCTCGACACCTGGGTCGCGGACCGCTCCGAGGAGTTCCCGGACTTCACCCATGTCTATGTCGGGCCGGAGACCGAGACGGGCGTCGTGCTGCACGCGCTGCTCGAGGGGCCGCACATCGTCGGCGCTTATCGGTTCCTCATGACGCGCGGCAAGGGCGTCGTGATGGACATCGACTGCAAGCTCTATCTGCGCGGCGACTTCGTGCGCTTCGGCATCGCGCCGCTGACCTCGATGTATTGGTTCTCCGAGACGCGCAAGCTGACGGCCATCGACTGGCGCCCGGAAGTGCATGACTCGGACGGCCTCTCCATGTGGACCGGCACGGGCGAGCGGCTGTGGCGGCCGCTCAACAATCCGGGACGCGTGATGGCCTCGGCCTTTGGCGACAAAAATCCCAAGGGTTTTGGCTTGATGCAGCGCGACCGCAACTACGATCATTACCAGGACAACGTCTTCTACGACCGGCGTCCGAGCGTCTGGGTCGAGCCCAAGGGCGAGTGGGGCAAGGGCGCGATCCATCTCGTCGAGATCCCGACCGACGACGAGATCCACGACAATGTCGTCTGCGTCTGGGTCCCGGAAAAGCCCGCCGTCGCGGGCTCCGAGTTCGATTTCTCCTATCGGCTGCACTGGCTCGCCGACGAGCCCTATCCGACGCCGCTCGCCCGCTGCGTCGCCACAAGGCTCGGCAATGGCGGGCAGCCCGGCAAGCCCCGCCCCAAGGGCGTGCGCAAATTCATGATCGAGTTTTTGGGCGAGCCGCTCGCGAGGCTTCCCTTCGGCGTGAAGCCCGAGCCCGTGCTCTGGGCCTCGCGTGGCACGTTTTCCTACATCTACACCGAATCCGTGTTCGACAATGTGCCGGGCCATTGGCGCGCGCAGTTCGACCTGACCGTCGCCGGCGACGAGCCCGTCGAGATGCGGCTATTCCTGAAGAACGGCGACGAGGTGCTGACGGAGAACTGGCTCTACCAGTATCATCCGTTTTAGGCGCTCAAACCTGCCCATCCGCCACAAGCTTCGCTAAACTCCGCGCCATGAGCGCGTCAGCGATTCGCATCCTCGGCGTCGACCCCGGCCTCCGCAACACGGGCTGGGGGATCATCGACGCGCAGGGGTCGAGGCTCGCCTTCGTGGCCTCCGGTTGCCTGCACACCGACGCCACCGCGCCGATGGGCGAGCGACTGCGTGCCTTGCTCGAGGGCCTCACCGGGGTGATCGCGAATTTCGCGCCGCAGGAGGCGGCGGTGGAAGAGACCTTCGTCAACCGCGACCCGCAGTCGGCCTTGAAGCTGGGGCAGGCGCGCGGCATCGCGCTCGCCGCGCCCGCGCTCGCCGGCCTCATGATCGAGGAATACGCGGCCAATCTCGTCAAGAAGACGGTTGTGGGCAATGGCCACGCCGACAAGGCGCAGGTCGCCATGATGGTGCGCGTGCTCTTGCCGGCGAGCTTCGCCGCGAGCAAGGACGCCGCCGACGCGCTGGCGGTGGCGATCTGCCATGCGCAGCATCGGGAGGCGCTGCTGCGCGCGAGGCGGGCATGATCGGAAAACTCAAGGGCGTCATCGACAGCTTCGGCGAGGACTATGTGATCCTCGACGTCAACGGCGTCGGCTATGTCGTGAACTGCTCATCGCGCACGCTCGCGCATTTGCCGCGCGCCGGAGAGCCTGCGGCGCTCGCGATCGAGACGCAAGTGCGCGAGGACGCGATCCGTCTCTTCGGTTTTCAGAGCGAGCCCGAGCGCGACTGGTTCCGGCTGCTCCAAAGCGTGCAGGGGGTGGGCGCCAAGGTCGCCCTGGCGCTGCTCTCGACGCTCACCCCCGATGACCTCGCTTCCGCCGTCGCGGGGCAGGACAGAACGATGGTCGCGCGCGCGCCCGGCGTCGGGCCGAAGCTCGCGGCGCGCATTGTCGCAGAATTGAAGGACAGGGCGCCGGCTTTCGCGGCCGGCGCGACGCTCACCGTTGCGTCGGCGGAGCCGCCAGCCGCGCCTTCCGCCGCCCGCGACGCGATCTCTGCCCTCTGCAACCTCGGCTATGGCCGCCCGCAGGCGCAAGCGGCTGTCAATGCGAGCCTCGCGGCGCTCGGCCCCGAGGCGGACGCCTCCGCGCTGATCCGGCGCGGGCTGAAAGAACTAGCGCAGTAAATTGCTAGACTGTTTCCAAGTCGTTCTCGTCGGTTGATGAAAGTCATCGCGAATTCGCGCCCCGATGATATAGTCCGCGGCGCCCCGCGTCCGACGCGTCACGGTCTAAACGTGGTCGCGAGCGCGGGTGGGGAGGAGATGCGGATGAAGCAGAAAATCGTGACGGGCTCAGCGCTCGCCCTCGTCGCGCTGCTCGTGGGAGGCGCGACGCCAGCCGCGGGCCAAGGCGAACAAGGTTCCTGTGAGCCCGCAAAGCGCCGCGGCGACGCCGACCGTCGCGCGATCAAGTAACATCGAGAGTCGCCTGACCGAAAGGAAAGCGTGGTCGCCTTCGTCGACGCGCTGTCAAAGCCAAGATCATCGTCAAAGCAGGGAGGTCACATGAAGGTCGTTTCCCGTTCCGGAGCCGCGCTCGCCATTGCGGCTGTGTCGCTCGCGCTCGTCGCGCAGGCGACAGGCCCGTCCGCAGCCATGAGCAAGCCGGGCAAGGTGAAATGTTTGGGCGTGAATTCGTGCAAGGCCAAGTCCGACTGCATGACGCCGAAGAACAGCTGCAAGGCCATGAACGAGTGCAAGGGCCAAGGGTGGCTGTTCGAGGAATCCGAGGCGGAATGCACGAAAGCCGGCGGCAAGGTCCTCGACTGATCGAGAACGACGAACGGTCCGAGCCGATCGGGCTCGGGCCGTCTTCGCACAAAAGCCTGCTCCGACGAATCCTCGTCGCAGCGCAAGGCTGAGGAGCACAGAGCAATGGAGCCGCTTCCCCGCCTTGGTTACGGGTTGGGCCTCAGGCCGGCTTATTACGAGGAGATCCTGTCCACTCGTCCGCCGGTCGACTGGTTCGAGGTCATATCCGAAAACTACATGATCGACGGCGGCCGGCCATTGGCCATGCTGGAGCGCTTTCGCGCCGACTATCCGATCGTCCTGCACGGCGTCTCGATGTCGATCGCCTCGGTCGATCCGCTCGACATGGATTATCTTTCGGCGCTGAAGCGCCTCATCGCTCGGGCGGAGCCCGCCTGGGTCTCCGACCATCTCGCCTGGACCGGCGTTCACGGCGTCAATCTTCACGATCTTCTGCCGATCCCGCTCACGCGCGAAGCGCTCGACCACGTCGTCGACCGCATCTCTCGCGTTCAAGATTTTCTCGGCCGACGCATTCTGATCGAAAACGCGTCGACCTACGTCGCCTTCTCGCAATCGGAAATGACCGAATGGGAGTTCCTGGACGAGATGACGCGCCGCGCCGACAGCCTGTTGCTGCTCGACGTGAACAATGTCTTCGTCTCCGCCTTCAACCACGGCTTTTCGGCAGAGGCCTATATCGACGCCATCCCTGTCGAGCGCGTCGGACAAATTCACATGGCTGGACACACCGACAAGGGCAGCTACCGCATCGACACGCATGACCAGCCGATTTGCGACCCGGTCTGGAAGCTCTTTGAGCGCGCGCGCCGGCGCTTCGGACACGTGGCGGCGATGATCGAGCGCGACGACAATTTCCCGCCTTTCCCCGAGCTTCTCGCCGAGCTGCAACGCATGCGCGAGATCGACGCCGCCATTTCCGAGGCTCGGGAGCAGACAGCCGCATGAGGCTCGCCGAGCTTCAGGCCGCTTTCCAGTCCGCGGTGCTTTCGGGCGCCGCCAAAGATTCGACGGTGCTCGCAAGCCTGACGAAGCCGGTCGGGAGAGAGCGCGCGACAGGCTTCGGCGTTTACGTAAAGGCCTATCGCCTGCGCGTCGCGGAATATCTCGAGGAGGATTTCCCGGCGCTGAGAAGCCTCTTGGGCCCCAAGCGGTTTGAAGAGCTTGTCGCCGATTATGTCGCGGCCAGTCCATCGCGCACGCGAAACGCCCGCTATTTCTCTGCACGACTGCCCGAGGTCATGCAGCAGTCCGAGAGATGGCGGGACGAGACTTCAGGCCATCGGCGTGGCGAGCATGGAGCGCGCCTTGACCGACGCTTTCGACGCCGCCGACTGCGATTCCTGCGCTCTCGAGGCGCTCGCGGCTTACGAGCCCCAGGACTGGCCTCGCCTCGTCTTCGCCTTCCACCCGAGCCTCAGGCTCTTCAGAGTGTCCGTTGGCACGGTCGGGCTTTATGAAGCGCTTTCTTCCGAACGCGCTCCGCTGCAACTCGAGCCGAGCGACGAGGAGGAGGCGGTCGCCATATGGCGATCAGGGTTCGACCCCGCCTATCGGACGCTGAGCGCCGACGAATTTCTCGCGTTGAATGAGGCGCGCGCCGGAAAATCCTTCGGCGACATCTGCCAACTCGTCGCCTTTCAGGAGGACGAGGCCGCTGCGCCGGAACGCCTGGCGCAGTTTCTCGTCAACTGGTTTGCCGACGGGCTCGTCGTCGCGCTCAGCGAGGGCGACGACGAGCAGGCCTCTGCGGCGCCCTGAGCGCTAGACGTCGAAGACGCCTTCGAGGGCGTAATGCGAGACCTTCCTGCGGTTCTCGATCAGCGTGTCGATTGACGGCTCGCCCTTCATCGCGCGCGAGATCGCGAGCTTCGTCGCCTCGTAATTGGTGCGGTAGAGATCCTTGCGGTCGAGGTTCTCCTCGGTCGCGCAGCGCGGGTCGAGCCAGACCATGATGATCATGCACAGATCGCTGATCTGGTCCTTGGGCAGGATGTCCTCGGCGACGCAGTCGACAATGGCGTCGCCGGTCGCCGCCTGCACGATTCCGCCGAGCAGTTCGACATAGGCTTCCGACTTCACCGTCATTTTGGTGGTCATCATCGTCGGCGGCCGCACCTGCTGATTGAGATCGCGAATCACGAACATGCGGGGATGACCGGCGACCTGTCCTGTCATCGCCGCGAAGGCGTGACCTACCGGGCCCTTCACATCGCCGATCATGACCTCCGGCATCGCGTCGGTGAACTGTCCGTCCGCCGCGAGCACGGTCGCCTCGCCCGTCGCCAGCCATATTTCGCTCATGGTCTTCCCTCTCCCCAGAAAAATGCCGCAAAAGCTGAAAGACCCTTGCGATCAAAATTCGCTCCACCTTTTTGATATTGTGCGCTTTCTTCCTCGAACGGAATCGTCGGAGCCGGAAGCGCGCTCGTCTGAGCGCCAGATAGCATCGCCCTTGCGCCTGCGCAAAGGGGCGGCGGACCGCTCCACGAGTTGTGTGCTGGCGCACGGCGACAAGGTAAAGACAGTCTTAACGTTCCCAACGTCGCAATGACTTAGGGAGGAAGAAATGCTAGTCACCGTTTTCGCTCTGGCCGCCCTCTCCGCAATGCTGATGTGGCTCGGGGCTGCGGCTTGAGTCTCCGCCCCAACGCGTCAAAAAAGCGAGGAGGCGCGTAAGGGGCAGGATGGTTCATGGCGAGCGCTTCCACCTGGCTTGGGATCGGCGCCGCCGTGCTCACGGCCTTCTGCCAGACAGCGACCGACATTGGCACCAAGGCCGCCACGCGCCAAGCGGAGGAGAAGGTCGTCGTCGCGACGCAATGGTGCGTCGGAGCCGTGCTGCTCACCGCGCTCTGCCTCGCGCTGCATCCCGAGCTGCTGCTTCGCCCCTCAAGCGCTCTGCCCGAGCTGACGCGAGGGCGTTTTTGGCCGCTTCTTCTCGGCTCGAGCGTGCTGAACGTCGCCGCCTATTACTTTTTCGTGCGCGCCTATCGTCTCTCCGACGCCTCTCTCGCGGCGCCGCTGCTCCTGATCTCGCCGGTTCTGATGCTCGTCACCTCGCCGCTCCTCGTCGATCAGAGAGTGTCTGTCCTGGGCGGCGCAGGCGTCGTTCTGTCGGTCGTCGGCGGATTGATCCTCGCCTTGAGCGAGCCGGGCGAGAAGCCGCGCGCGTCCCTTTCGGCCTTCCTCCGCGATCCCGGCGTCCGCTCCATGGGCGTGACCGCCGCGATCTACAGCGTGACGGCCAATATGGACAAGCTCGGCATCGAGGCCTCGACGCCCATCTTTTGGATCGCGGCTGCGACCGACACGATCGCTCTGGCGAGCCTCACGTTCCTCTTTGCGTCGCGCCCACGAGCCTTTCGTTTGTATGAGCTTCGTTACGCCGTCGCCGCGGGCGCCGCGAATGCCGTCGGCAATGCGACTCAAATGTTTGCGCTGACGCTGCTCTTCGTCCCCTATGTCATCGCGCTGAAGCGAATGAGCGCACTCTTCACCGTCATTGTGGGCGGCCTCGCGCTCGGCGAGAGCTTCCGCACACGGCTGCTCGGCGCGGCGATCATGTTCGCGGGGGCCGCGGTCGTCATTTTCGCGCGCGAATAGGCCTCAGGCGTCGACCGTTTCGCCGAAGATCGCCTCGAAGCGCCGGCGCAGCGCCATGTCGACGAGCTTCATGTCCGACGGCGCGCCGAGCGCTGCGAGGCTCGTCACGCCGAGATGCGACTGGCTGATCCCGCAAGGCGTAATGCCGGTGAAATGCGTCAGATCCGGCGCGACGTTCAGCGCCACGCCATGCGAGCTCACCCAACGCGAGAGCCGCAGGCCCAGCGCCGCAATCTTGTCCTCGGCCGGCTCGCCCGCGAGACCCCGGGCTTTGTCCGGCCGCGCGACCCAGACGCCGACGCGCCCCTCGCGCGTGAAGGCTTCGACACCGAGATCGGCGAGCGCGGCGATCAGCCAGGCTTCGAGCGCGCAGACAAAGGCGCGGGCGTCGCGCTTGCGCCGTGTCAGATCGAGCATGGGATACGCGATACGCTGGCCGGGGCCGTGATAGGTGAATTGGCCGCCGCGCCCCGTGCGAAACACCGGAAAACGGGGATCGAGGAGGTCCTTGTCCTTCGCCGAGGTCCCCGCCGTGTAGATTGGCGGATGCTCGAGGAGCCACACCCGCTCGGGCGCCTGTCCTGACTGGATCGTGGTCACGCGGGCGGCCATTTCGGCCAAGGCCTGCTCGTAAGGGACCGGGTTAGTGGCGCAAAGCCATTCGGCGGCCGGGCCTGCCTCCTTCGGGACGAAGCTTTTTGGCTCAGGGCAGATTGTCGGCTTAGAGCAGGTCGTCACGACGCGAGCGCCCTCCCAAAAAGGCAGCGCGGCCCTTCGCGAAACGCGCGCTTCCTCTTCGGCCGGCTCAGATCGCCCATTCGACGGCGAGGCCTTTCACGCCTTGGTCGCCCAAGTCGCGCATCTCTTCGAGCGTCGTCTTGTCGAGCACGCCGGCGATCGCCTCTCGCACCTGCAGCATCACCATTCGCACCGGGCAGTGCTTTTCGTCCGTGCAATCGTCGCAACGTCGATAGACGGTTCTGCTCGCGCATTGGATCGGCGCCAGCGGACCGTCGAGCACGCGAATCACCGCGCCGATCGAGATTTCCTTGGGGGAACGCGCCAGCGCATAGCCTCCGCCTTTGCCTTTCTTCGAATGGACGAAGCCGGCGTTCCTCAAATCGCCGAGGATGGCGTCGAGAAATTTTTTAGGGATCTGTTCCGCTTCGGCTATGTCGTTCACGAGCTCGGGACGCCCCGGCTCTACTGTCGCGAGGTGAACGAGCGCCTTGAGGCCGTATTTCGCCTTCTTGGTAAGCACTTTTGGGGATAATCTCCGAAGGGTCACCGTGTCGCCAACTCGCTGCATAGTAGGGGAGCGCCCGCCGGCATTGCAAGGCGGGACTTGAGCTTTCATCAGTTTCACTGCGGCCGCGCGTCGAGAGAGCGGCGGGTTCTAATGAAAATCCCGCGCGCGGGGCGTCGCCGCCTGGGCCCGCTCGATGAGGCGCAGCGCGGGGGTGATGTCCTCGACCTTGCGCGCGATGAGATGCAGCACGCCGGATTCCTCCTGCGCCTCGCCCTGTACGGCCACGAGCCGCGCGCCCAGAACCTCGGCGCGTTGGCGCTCGAAAATCTTGGGCCAGACAATGACATTGGCCGAGCCCGTCTCGTCCTCGATCGTCATGAAGATCGTGCCCTTGGCCGTGCCGGGACGCTGGCGCATCAAGACCAATCCCGCGACCGTGAGCCGTGGGCGCAGCGGACCTTTCACGCGCAAGAATTCGGCGCAGGAGACGATGCCCTTCTGGCTAAGGCCCTTGCGCAAAAAGGCGACCGGATGGCCCTTGAGCGAGTGCGACAGCGCGCGATAGTCCTCCATCACGGCTTCGCCCGGCGGCATCGGCGGGAGCGCGGCGTCGGCCTCGATCGGCGTGAAGGCGAGCGCCCGCAGCAGCGGCAGATCGTCCTTGTCGCCGGCGCGGTTCAATCCCGCGACGGCCCAGAGCGCCTCGCGGCGCGTGAGGCCCAGGCTCGAAAAGGCGTCGGCTGAGGCGAGCCTCTCAAGCACGGCGGGCGAAAGGCCGGTGCGCAGCCAGAGATCGCGCACCGAGTCATAGCCGCCGCCGCGCCGCGCGACGAGGAGCCGCATGTCTTCTTCCGCGAGGCCCTTCGCCTCGCGAAAGCCGAGCCGCAGCGCGCGCCGGCCATAAATGTCGGCGGCCATTTCGGCGTGGCGCGCATGCAGACTCCCCGTGTCCTGCGTCTCTTCCAGCGTCGAGTCCCAATCGGAGGCGTTCACATCGACCTCGCGCAGCGTCACGCAGTGATCCTCGGCGTCGCGCAGAATCTGTGCCGGCGCATAGAAGCCCATGGGTTGCGAATTCAAGAGCGCGCAGGCGAAGATGTCCGGATAGCGGCATTTGAGCCAGGCCGAGGCGTAGACGAGCAGCGCGAAGGAGGCCGCGTGGCTCTCAGGAAAACCATAAGTGCCGAAGCCCTCGATCTGCGCGAAGCAGCGGCTCGCGAATTCCTCCTCATACCCGCGCGCGACCATGCCGGAGATCATCTTGTCGCGAAAGCGGCTGACCAGCCCCGCGCGCTTGAAGGTCGCCATGGCGCGGCGCAACTCGTCGGCCTCCTGCGGCGAGAAGCCCGCGGCGACGATCGCGATCTTCATCGCCTGCTCCTGAAAGAGCGGTACGCCGAGCGTCTTGCCCAGCACCGCCTCGAGCTCGGGGGAGGGATATTGGATCACTTCCTTGCCCATGCGCCGGCGCAGGAAGGGATGCACCATGTCGCCCTGGATCGGCCCCGGCCGCACGATCGCGACCTCGATGACGAGATCGTAGAAGCATCGGGGTTTGAGGCGCGGCAGCATGGACATTTGCGCGCGGCTCTCGATCTGGAACACGCCGACGGAATCGGCGCGCGTGAGCATGGCGTAAACGCGCGCGTCCTCGGCGGGAAGCGTCGAGAGGCGATGCGCAACGCCGTAATGCGCGGCCAGAAGATCGAGCCCTTTGCGGAGACAAGTCAGCATGCCGAGCGCCAGCACGTCGATCTTGAGAAGGCCCAGCGCGTCGAGATCGTTCTTGTCCCAAAGGATCGTCGTGCGTCCCTCCATTGCGGCAGGCGCGACGGGAACGACCTCGTCGAGCCGCCCGCGCGTGATGACGAAGCCGCCCGAATGCTGCGTCAGATGGCGCGGGAAGCCAGCAAGCTCCTCGGCGAGCGAGAGCGCCAAGGCGAAACGCGGCTCTGTGAGATCGAGGCCCATTTGCGCCATGTCGGCGCGGCGCTGTTCCGCATTGGATCCGCCGCGCGAGAGCGCTGACAGCCTCCCTAGGAGATCGTTCGAGAGGCCGAAGACCTTGCCGATCTCGCGCATCGACGAACGCGAGCGATAGGTGGTGACCGCCGCCGCAAGCCCCGAGCGCTCGCGGCCGAAGCGGCGGTAGATATATTGGATCACCTCTTCCCGCCGCTCATGCTCGAAATCGACGTCGATGTCGGGCGGCTCATTGCGCGCCGCCGAGACGAAGCGCTCAAAGAGGAGATCGTGCTTTGTCGGATCGACCTCGGTGACGCCGAGGCAAAAGCAGACCGCGCTATTTGCCGCCGAGCCGCGCCCCTGCGCGAGAATGCCTTGGCCTTTCGCAAAGCGCATGATGTCGTGCACGGTGAGGAAATAGGCGGCGTAATTCAATTCGCCGATGAGCTTCAATTCATGCGCGAGCAGCGTCGCGACGTTTTTCGGAATCCCTTGCGGATAGCGGTTTTTTGCGCCTTCGTATGCGAAGGTTTCCAGCGCCTGCTGCTCGCTCTCAAAGCCTTCGCAGAGTTCTGAGGGATACTCATAGGCGAGGTCCGTGAGGCGGAAGGCGAGGCCCGCGAGAAAGCGCGCGCTTTCATCCACCGCCCAGGGAGCGAGCGCAAAGAGGCGCGTCATCTCGGCGGCGCTCTTCAAATGCCGTTCGGCGTTGGCGGAGAGAAGATAGCCCGCTTCCTCGAGCGTCACGCCTTCGCGGATGCAGGCGAGCGCGTCGGCGAGCGGCCGGCGTTCGGGCGTGTGATAATGCGCGTCATTGATCGCGACGAGCGGCAGCTCGAGCTTCTTTCCTTGCGCGATGCGCCGCTGCAATCCCGCGCGCATGTCGGGGCCATAGAGCGCGCTCGCGCCAAGCCAGAGTTTTTCGGCGAAAGCCTCGCGCAGCGCAGCCGGGGGCGGTTTGGCGCCGAGCGCGACGATCTGCTGGCCCTCGCCGAATTCGAGGAGATCGTCGAGAGTAAGTCGGCACTCGCCCTTGGGCGGACGCGCGCGAGGGTCTTCGTCGAGGAAGTTTTGGCCCCCTCCCTCACCCTCCCCCGCTTCGCGGGAGAGGGAACGGTTGGCGTTGCGCGAAATCTCGACGCCGGGCGGAGCCTGCTCCCCCCTCCCGCCCTAGGGCGGGGGAGGGGTGGGGAGGGGGCTTCAACTCGCGTGACGGACGGCAATAGCCCCTCGTCAGCAGCCGGCAGAGGCGCCCGTATGCGGCGCGGTCCTGCGGGTAGCACAAAAGCTCTGGCGTCTTGTCGGCGAAGACGAGCCTCGCGCCGACCGCGAGGCGGAAGCGCTCGGGCGGGATCTTGTGGACCTTGAGAAAAGAGAAAGCGCGCACGACGCCGGCAAGCGAATTGCGGTCGGCGATCCCAAGGCCGACATGCTCGAGCGCTAACGCCTGCGCGACGAACTCCTCGGGATGCGAGGCGCCGCGCAGAAAGGAGAAATTCGTGGTCGTCGCAAGCTCGGCGTAGCGGGGAAGGGCGGAGATCACGGCGCGCTCCGGCGCTGACGTTGCGGGAGTGTTTGTATTTTGTTCTTGTTTTGAGCCGAGTGTCAAGGCGGTGAGTTCCCCGGGTACTGTCCGAACTAGGACACTCGGCTGTTGAGGGGCACCGATGAGAACTTGCCGCGAATCGGGCCAGCCTCTACGAGCCTTAATTGGCTTTGTGGAGGGGCGCGCCATGACCGAAGGCGATTTGGAAGTTTTCCATTTTGAAGAGGGGGCGGCCCGAGTTTTGAGGCTTTGGGCGGGTCGAATGGATTTAGGTTTTGGCGCGCATCAGATTTGATGCGGGCGCTCGGCTACGCGACTATGCAGCCAATTCTTAATGCTGTGAATAAGGCAATGGCCGCGTGTGGCCAACTCGACGTTCCAATCTCCGAAAATTTTGCCGAAGCTAAGACAGATACCGGCGGCAAAGATTGGAAACTCTCACGTTTCGCCTGCTATCTCACGGTGATGAACGGCGACCCTAAGAAGCCTCAAGTTGCTAAAGCTCAAGCCTATTTCATAACGATGGCAGAGGCTTTTCGGGAATACGTGCAGTCGGCCGAAAATGTGGAGCGTATCGTTATCCGTGGCGACATCGCCGAGCGTGAAACAGCGCTCAGCGGGACTGTCTTTAGCAGGGGCATTCAACAATACCAGTTCTTTCAGAATGCGGGCTATCGCGGCATGTATAACCTCGACCTTAAGCAGGTTTGGGCTAGGAAGAATGTTCCCGACGGGAGGTCGCCTCTGGACTTTATGGGAAAGACAGAGCTGGCCGCAAACTTGTTCCGTCTGACTCAGACTGACGAAAAGATTAGGAACGAAGACATTCGCGGTCAGCACCCTTTGGAGCGCGCGGCAGAAAGCGTCGGCAAGGCAGTTCGGAACACAATAGATCGAGATAAGCGGCACTCGCCCTGAGGCGCTTCCGCCAGCTCAAGGCATCCGCGCCGTTCGCAGTTCGCTGAAGAAAACAGGCAAGGAATACGCAAAGCTGGACAAGCCCAAGAAGAAGTGACCCGCCGGCCGGGTCACGTTTTCAGTTTCGGCGGCCCCCTTGGATAACCCTGAAACGCCGATGGTGTTTGCGCGGTCCCTTCGGGGCATTCGATAGACAAGCCGAGATAAGCTCACCAATGGTCCAAATATGGTCGGTCAGGCCAAGCGCCATCGCTGGCGTCATGCGCAGAGCCTCATGCACGCGGCAGAAATTGAAGTGCGACACAAATAGACCGACGGCCGCCTTATGATAGTCAGCGCGCTTGCTGAACCCATTGGTAAGCCGCGTGAAGCGACGTGACTGCATCCGCAACGTCAGGTTCTGGCGCTCCACGTAGCTCGTTGAGATATGAGCCGGAAACCCAACGACTGAGCGCCGATTTACAGATACTACATAGCCCGGAGAATAACGGCGCGCCGCGTCTATTGCGGGCTCGCCATGATAGTGCTTCACGATCTGCCCGTAATCGCAGTGCCCACCAAAGGCGTTCTCGATTGCTGCTTCATAGGATGCCCAGCCATCCGTCGAAATTTCTGGAGCATTAACGATACGCTCGCGAAGATCGCGGACAAAAGCAAAAGTGTTTTCCTCGTTTCGCTTTCCAACCTCAAAACTGATGATTGCCTTTGCTGCGGATGCCATCGCCAAGAAGATGTATTGATCGCCGACGTCGGTTCCGTCCTGGGGCGTGACCTTGCGCTGTTTCTTCTTGACGAAGGACCACGCTTCGTCGAGTTCAACGCGCCCAACGTGGAGCGAATGAACAGTGCGGTCATGGAATTTGATCGCGCCAAAGCCGAACTCGTGCCGCGAGCCGCATGATCGTATCGCGATGGACGCCCGTGAGGCGTTCAGTCGCGCGGATACTGCAACCTTCGGTCAATGCTGAAATGACGGCGATCTGCCGTTCTAGAGGAAGGATGTTCATCGGGGCCAATCCGATAGCTGGGGATTGGCCGCAAGCGCCGACTCTGGAAAGTCGGGACCGCACATGCTATATACTGCATACGGTCAAAGCTCACGGGGCCAATCCGAGAGTGGAGATCAGGGGCCGGACCGCGCCAACGGTTTCGGCCCCACTGATTTCTGGTTCCCCGGCCAGGATTCGGACCTCGATTTCCCTGCCTGTAAGAGCGGACGTCCTGCCATTTAGACCAACGGGGAAAACTTAAGAGAGCCAATTGCGAGGCCGCTTCCTGTTCCCGCCAAGGTCGGGGAAGCGGCCTCTCCTTCATCCTCGCCCCGGCGCCGTCGGCTGGCTGGCGCGGGGCTCTCACCCTCCTATCCATGGCGGATCTCCAATCTGCCAAGAATCGAATAAACCATAATGGCGCCCACGACAAGGGCCTCTATCAATAAAAATCCGCCGGTTGAAATTTTTATGTTGAATTTTATTGGTAAGCGAGTATGGTCGGGCTGGAGGAGTCTTGACCATGGCCGACGAGCTATCTGACAAAGCTGCGACGCGAGACCGGAGCCCGTCGTTCCCTTTCATTTCATTGAAAGGGGCGATAGCGCGGCTCAACGAATTCGAGCAGAAGTTCGGGCGGCAGGATGCGCCCGCGGATCGCGTCTACCTCGCCTGGGGATACAAGGGAGATACGAGCCAGGCGCAGCAAACTTTAGCGGCGCTCAAGGCATTTGGGTTAGTTGGATATAATGGCAGCGGGCCAAAGCGTCTCGTCTCAATATCGGAAGATGCGCGCACGTTTTTGCGAGCACAACAGGAAAGCATCCGGAGCGGCCTGCTTCGGAAATTTGCGCTAACGCCGAAATGGATCGCTCATTTCTGGCCCATTTGGGGAAACGAGCGCGGTCCGGACGAGATTTGCCTTGATACATTGGTGCTTTTCAACAAATTTAACGAGAACGCCGCGCCGAAATTTTTGAGCGTTTACGACGAGACTATTGACTATGCAGGACTTCTCAAAATCTGATAAAAATGATGCTGAGCATGGGGAGGCTCATGCTTGCGATGACGACCAGCCGGCAGACACCATGCAAACACATCCCGAACCAACTCGGCGAGCCACGGCGGCACTACATGCGCAGCCAATCGCCACGTCTCCGCCTCAGTTAGGCAAGCCTCGCATCGTCATGAACGGTGACCACCTGGACATCCATGCGTCGGTCGATCTTGAGGGGCTTCGGCAGCTTCAGACGATGTTGGGGAAGTCTGTGGAAATCCTCGAAATGATGGCCCCTAAAAAGGACGAGCCCGAAACCAACTACCGTGGATATGAAATCCAGGTCACAAATAAGCCTCCTGGATGGCAGGCTGCCATCTACGCTACCCGGCCTGGCCAGACAAAAGTCGATTGGGAGCTTGACCCGATTAACGAAATGTCAGCGGATGCAGCGCGGAACAAAGCTAAACGCCGGATTGATGAAGTTTTTAGATTAAGGAGCCAACTAAGCTCAATGTCATTCCAGAGCGCCTAACTTAGGACATTTTACCACAAACTAGGACAGCACCAGTCCCCTAGGGGGAGGGCGCCGCGCGAAGCGCGACGGGGGCATACCTCGCGGGAGGAATCGCATTCCTACGACATTGCGAGTACGGCGAACGGGATTGTCGAGGTCGGGAGCGAGCAGGCTGCGCCGATTATCGACCGGATTTCCGCTGAGGTGAAGCCGTTGTTGCTCGCTGGCTGGCGACTGCTACGCCTGCAGAACTCTCGTCCGTGCAACCTTGCGATCATGATGGTGCGGACTTAACGTCGGCGGGACGCTTCTCGCCTGTAGGGGCCTGCGGGCATCGCTATATTTCGCCTGCTTTCCTAAGGACGTCCTCAGGGGCTTCTTTCACGTCGATGGTGGCGCCCTTCGTATCGGCCGTGAACCAGATTCGAGAGCCCCCTTTGTGCTCTGCAAGGATGGCTGCGTTCGTCAGATTTATCCAAACGCTCGGTTCTTTTTTGTCCTGCTCCGTGAGTTTTACCCACTCGGTCGCCATGGCTCTCTCCCTGCTATGCGCCAAGCATAGCAGGGAGTCTGGCCCGTTGCGAGCCCACGTCAAGCACGCCAAAATTTCCGACATTACCAGTGCGCGGCGTTCACGTCGGGGAGGCGGCGCTGGTCCGCTCGGCGATAGCTTCCTTATCCCTCAGCTGAGATTTCAGCTCTTGGATCTCGCTTAGACACTCACCCATGTGCTCAAGAATCCCGGCGCGGTCGTCCGGCGTTAGGCCGAGGATTTCGAAAACAATCCCGTCCACCTTGATCGACTCGCGGAGCGTTTCGATATCGCTCTTCAACTTTTCCGTCGGCGTCATTTTCAACTCCCCCGCTTCGCCGCCCTAGAATCCGTCGCCCCAGCCAGCGGCGCTCCGGGCCAGGTACCAGTAAGGACCATAAGGGTTCTCGTAGGTGTAAACAGGATAGTTGGAAGCGGAGCTGCATCCGCTCCAAGAGGAGTTGCATCCGCGAGCATAGTATTGCTGATGGCGGCGATGACCCGTCCAGCCGTAATGGACCAAATCAATCGGCGACCCGATCGAAACGGCCGTTTTGTCAGTCGGCGTGAGGACGCTTGCAGGGCAAGGCGCGGAGGTTAGCGCGCTTACCCCCGCGAGCGTGACCGCGATTGTTTTCAACGAGACGCTCATTTCTCATGCTCCAGTAGCTTCGCGGCGAACATCGGGCTCGTCGCGCGCGCGCCGCATCGCTGTTCTAGCTATCTGGCGCCAGGGCTCGGTCAAGTAGGACGAATAAACGTGGCGCATGCTCCCCTTTGAGCGAGTCGGCCCCTTCGCACTAACGGCGTAGGAAGGAGCTGGGACAGCCGCCAGCTCCGTTAAGGTGAGAAATTCAAGCTCGGCCCGCAGTGTGCGGTTCAGCGAATACTGAGCAGGCGGATGGGAGGCTGATGATCCCCATACTCATGGAGGAGCCCGCCGCGCGGGCGTCCAGGCGCGGAATCTCGCAAGTTTTCGGAGGCCCGCACGCTTCGAGACGGCTCCTGCGGAGCCTCCTCAGCATGAGGGCGCACGAAAATCTCGCTCGTCCTGTCAGCGAACCGGTAGCAGAAGCTCGGTGACCAGCTCCGGCGCCGGGTGACGCTGGGATCGTTGCCGCAGATGTCGAGCGCTGGCCGGTCGTCGGGCTGATAGCCGCTCGCGGGAAGCCACTCGCGGTAGAGCTTCTGGAAGGCCTCGGCGATCTCTGAGTGCGGGCCGACATGGCGGTAGCAGGCGTAGCGGCCGCCCGGCGCCTCGACGATCTCGACGCCGTCCGAGGCAGCGACCGCCCCGCGCAGTAAGACGCCGGCGCGATAGACGATGACGCCGGCTTCGTTGGGCGCCTTTTCGCAAAGGCCAACGGCAAGCTCTACACGCTCGCGAAGACCGCGCCCGGAAAGCCAGCCGTCGAGCCGCCGCCAGGCCTGCGGGATTTCCGTGACCGGCCCCACATGCAGAACGGTGTGGAGGCGCATCGGCGCGATTTCGACGATTTCCACCTGCATGGGTCCCTCTCCCGAAGACAGCCTGGTTTGGCGCTCGTCCCTTCCCTCTGCTAAGACCCCGCTTCGCTAAAAAGTCAGCGCCGGGAGAGGGGATGCTTTTTTACGAGCCGCTGTTTCTGTTCCTCTTCGCGCCGGCGGTCTATCTCCTTTATCTCGCGGTCGAAACGCGCTTCAAGCCGCGCATGCTCGTCCTGCTCCTGGCGAGCGTCGTGTTCTACGCCTGGAGCGAGCCGGTCTTCGTCTTCATCGTCTTCGCCTCGGTCGCGCTCGATCTTTTCGCCGCGCGCCGCATCCATGCGAGCGAGGCGGGAACACGAGCGCGACGCCTTTGGCTGGCTTTGGGCGTCTGCGGCAATCTCGCGATCCTCGTCTATTTCAAATATGCGGGATTCATCGTCCAGAATTTCAGCGCGCTGATCTCGAGCTTCGGCTTTTCACCGCTCGACGTCCCCAAGATCGCGCTGCCCATCGGCGTCTCCTTCATCGTCTTCGAGAAGATCACCTATCTCGTCGACGTGCACCGCAAGGTCACGCCGCCGGCGAAGAGCGCGACGCTCTATGCGCTCTATGTATTCTTCTTCCCCAAGCTCCTCGCGGGCCCGATCATCAAATATCACGACATCGCCGGCCAGATGGAGGCCTGCCCGCCAGCCCACGTGGACGACTTCGTCGCGGGCTTCTCGCGCTTCATGTTCGGCGTCGTGAAAAAGCTGCTGCTCGCCGACGTTTTCGCGGGCGGCTGCGATCTCGTCTTCGCGCATGACGCGTCCGAGCTCGGCTTCGTCGAGGCCTGGGCCGGCGTGATCTTTTTCACCTTCCAGATCTATTTCGATTTCTCGGGCTATTCCGACATGGCGATCGGCCTCGCCCGCATGTTCGGTTTCCGCCTGCTCGAGAATTTCAACGAGCCCTATGTTGCGACGTCAATGACTGACTTCTGGCGTCGCTGGCATATTTCGCTGACGAGCTGGATCCGCGAGTATCTTTACTTCCCGCTCGGCGGAAACCGCGCCGGCGCGCTGCGCACGCAGCTCAATCTGTGGCTGTGCTTTCTGGCTTCGGGCGTCTGGCATGGAGCGGCTTGGACCTTCATCGCCTGGGGCGCCTATAACGGCTTCTTCCTCGTGCTCGACCGGCTGTTTCTCGCGCGCTGGCTCGGGCGGCTCCCGGTTTGGCTCGCCAATGCGCTCACTTTCCTCTTTGTCATGGTCGGCTGGACGGTGTTTCGCGCCGTCTCGCTCTCTCAAGCGGGGGGCATGCTCGCACGGATGAGCGCGCCCTGGGCGCGGGCCCCGAGCGACGCGATGATCCCAAGCTTCTACTGGCTCGCCGCTATGATCGGCTTCGCCATCGTCGTCGCGCAGCGCGTCGCGCTCTATATTCCGGGCTTCGACTGGGCGGCGCTCGCCAAGAAGCACGCGCTCTCGGCGAATGCGCTGCTCGCGCTTCTCTTCCTCGCGGCGCTCGCCAAGGGCCTCGCCGACCCGTTCAAACCCTTCATCTACTTCCGGTTCTAGATAATGGACGCGCGCATCCTCTCTCGAGCCCCGATCTTCGCCGCCGCGGCGCTCATCGGCTTTCTCTTCCTCGTGAACCTTTGGAACTTCGCGGTCGAACGCGACTGGCCGAAGCTGCGCATCCGTAGCGCCGAGCCCTTAAACGGGCTGGATGCGGAGAGGCCGATCCCCTGGACGCTCGAGGCGTTTCTCTCTGGAAAGACACAGCACGCGGTCTCGAACCACCTCGGGCGGGGGTCTCCGCTCTTCCCGATGTCGGTGAGGCTGAAAAACCAGTTCCTCTATTCCTTCTTCGGCGTTTCCGGCGCGCCGAATGTCGCGATTGGGCGCGACGGCGATCTCATCTCCAGCGAATACATCAAGGAATTTTGCGCGCGCGGCGCGCCGCCGCCGCAAGACACACTCGCCGCCTGGGCGGGCGACATCGGCGAGATTGGCGCGACGACCGCGGCGCTCGGCAAGAGCTTCGTCTATCTGATCTCGCCCTCCAAGGCCGCCTATGAACCGTCCTGGTTCCCCGCGGGGACGCGCTGTCCCGCGCTCGCCAATCCGCAGGCCGCAGAGAAGCTCGCGCCCTATAAGGCGGCGCTTGCGGCGCATGGCGTCCCCGTCCTCGACGCCCAGGCGCTGCTGCGCCAAGAGCGCGCGCATTATCCGATCGAGCTGTTTCCCAAGGGCGGCATTCACTGGAACCTGCTCGGCGCCGCGCTCGCGCTGCGCGAGATCACGGCGAAGTGGTCGGCGCAGCCGACAGGGTCGCCCATCGGCGATTTCTCCTTCGACTGGCGCGAGCAAAGCGTCGCGGTTGGTCCCGACAAGGATCTCGTCGAGCTCTTGAACCTCTTCTGGCCGCCTGTGCGCTATCCGACCGCGTCGATCGAGCGGCGCGGTCCGGCGCAGGCCTGCGAGAAACATCCTCGACTGCTCTTGGTGGGCTCGAGTTTTTTGCGCGAGCTCATCGTCGTCGCGTCGCAGGCGCCCTGTCCGCCGACGATCGACTATTGGTTTCATGTGCAGGCGGACGAGCACAGCGACCTGATGCGTTTCCTGATCAAGCCCGGCGAGACCGGCAATGGCGAGCGCATCCCCGCCGATCCCGCCGAGCTCGCGCAAAGCCTCAAGGATGCCGACGCCGTGGTGCTGGAGGAGATCGCGCTGAACCTGACGAAGACGCGGCAGGTGGGGAATTTGCTCGCGGGGGCGCGGGGGGCGAGGTGAGCGCCCCGCCGGTTATAATCCTTGAAGCGTATAGACAAAACGTATAGATCAAATGTTCGGGTGGGACGAAGACAGGCGGTCAACGAACTTTGCCAAGCACGGGCTCGACTTTTTGGCCGTGTGGCTCGTCTTCGACGGGCGGGCGACGATAACGGCCCCGTCAGCCCGTTCCGTAGAGGCGCGCTATGTCACGACGGCCCTGATCGACGGGAAATTTTACACCGTCGTCTGGACTTGGCGCGATGGAGCCCGCCGGATTATCTCGTTCAGGAGAGCGCGTCATGGCGAAGAAAGAGCATATCGTCAGAGTCACGGCTGACGCGCTGCGCGCGAAGCAGGCGCGCGGAGAGGACAAGAGCGATTGGAAGCGCGCCGCCGCCATGACGGAAGCCGAGATCGAAGCGGCCATTGCCGACGATCCCGACGAGGCGGAGATGGTCGTCGATTGGTCGCAAGCCTCGGTGGAGCTGCCGCAGCCGAAGGCGACGCTCAACATGCGCATCGACCGCGACGTGCTGGAGTTCTTCCGACGCCAGGGCAAGGGCTATCAGACCAAGATCAACGCCGTACTGCGCTCTTACGTGGAGCAGATGCGCCACGAGCAGTGACCGCCCCTCACGCGCTCGCCTTCGCCCAATATCCCGCCTCGCGCGCGATGCGCACATATTCGCTGCGCACTTCGTGTTCGCCATAGGCGCGCTCGAGACGTCGCACGGTGAAATGTCCGCGCGCGAGCGTCTCGAAATGCTCCATGAAGGCGATGTTGACGACGGCGCCGCCGAACGCGCCCAGGATCGGCGCCGCCTGCGCCACGCTTTTCTGCGTGACGATGACGCCGAAGCGCGAGGAAATTTTGGCGATGAAGCGCGCGACGACGGGCGCGCTCTCCGCCGCCGCGCCGCCCGCCGCCACATAGGTCGCGGCGTTGGAGACGGACTTGGCGAGAACGCCGCGCAAGGCCAGATAGCCGCCCTCGAAGACGCGCTCGTCCTCGCCGTGGCCGCCGAGCGCAAAAACCTCGAGACAGGCGAAGGAGACCGCGGGATCGGAGAGGTCCTCGCCCTCCTCGCGCGCAATGTCCGCGATGGCGCGCAGCATCAGCGTGGTCGAGACGGGCAGTTCCAGCGCCAGCGCCGCGCCGCCGACGGCGCCGCCCACCGCGCCGCAAATTCCCGCGAGCTTGCGGTGCGGCAGGGTCCGGCCGCCGTTTTTGAGCGTGCCGATGGCGACGCGCAGCGCCGCCTCCAGCGCGCGCCGCGCGGCGACAGCGCTCGCCTGGCGCCACTTCTCCGGCATGGCCCGCCCCGCGAAGCCGATCTGCCTAACCGCAAGCTGCGACATTCGGCGCGCGAAGCTTGTCCGCTCGAGCGCGGCGACAGCGGCCTCCAGCGCCTGCATATCGGCGCGGCTTATCGGCGTGGTGAGGGCAGGCAGGGACACGGGCGCGGCTCCGGCGCTTGGGCTTGAGACGTAAGATCGGGCGCCAGGCCCGGCCGCGCAAGGGGAGGGGAGGGCGTCATGCGCGGACTTGGGATTTCGACTTCAACCGCGCGAGGCTATTCCCGGAACTAAAGCCTCGAGGGTGAACAATAGCCGCAAAAGCCCCGGACGGATCACATATCTCTTGCGGCGCTCGATCGCTCGAACGATCGACTCGGTGGCCTCGAAGGTGCTGAGCGGCGCGAAACCCTGCGGCATGTGCTCGCGGCTTCCGGGGTTATGCTCCCAGTAACTGCTTTCGACGGGGCCCAGCACGACGAGACTGACGAAAACGCCGCTTGCCGCCGCCTCCAGACGCAACGCCTCCGAGAAGCCCTTGAGCGCCTGCCGCGCGGCGATATAGCCGGCTGCATTGGGCCAAGCGATATAGGACGCGGGCGACGTGACGTTGACGATATGGCCGCTCTTGCGGGCGAGAATGTCGGCCAAGAAAAAGCGCGTGACATAAAAGGCGGCGAGATAGGGAAGCTCGATCATCTGACGGGCCTCGGTGGGGCTGGTCTCTACGATTGAACGCCAACGGCCGGCTCCGGCGTTATTGACCAGAATATTGGGAAGGCCTGCTTCTATCCGCACAGCCTCTCCCATGCGCGCGACGTCGTCGGGATTGCTGAGGTCGGCTGCGAAGACGCTCGCCTTGCCGCCTTGCGCCTCGATCTCGCCCGCGATTTTCGAGAGCTTATCCGCCGAGCGCGCGACCAGCAGCACATGCGCTCCCTTCGCGGCAAGCGTCCGCGCAGCCGCTTCGCCAATCCCGCTGGAGGCGCCGGTGACGAGCGCCAGCTTGTCCTTGATTTCCATTTGAAGCGTCCCTTGGCTTTCGGACCTTGTTCCTTGCCAGGCCTCGCGCCGAGTGCTTGGCGCAGCCCGGAGACGAGAATGGAAGCCGTGACGACGTTATAGCGCGACGTGCGGCGATGGTAGGCCGCGACCTCGCCAAGGATCAATTCGAAGCGTCTTCGTTCTTTACTCTAAAGTACAGTAACACTCCGTGTTCATTGCCACATCGGCTGACCAATGACCACTTGCTGAACGAGAAATAATCGTCGTTAGGCGCACCGAGTAAGCCAGTCTTAATGTCAATGTATAGCGGTGATTCAGCCCTGATACTGTCGATTTTTATGAATGTTCCATTCTGTGCGACGCATAGGGCGCCGTTAACCGGCTTAACGACGCCGTCTTCCGGCCGGAGAGTAAAACGTAAACTTTTTGCATCTGGTATGACTTCGCAATTCTCGGGCTCGTACAGAAAGGTGAACTCATGATCTGAAACAATCGCCGCGTCAACCTCTTCCACTCGCAGCATTCGTTTGTCTTGCACAGTTTTTATCGGCATGAAGACTATTGTCTTTCCGTCGCGAATGCCGAGGTACCATTTCCCCGGGAGGGCGTCCGCGACGCCGACAATTTTTCCTGAACTCACCGCGGTTCTCCAGCCATGGCGTGAGCGACCCATTCATGTGCCCGATTGAGAAGGTAAAATGACGCCGGCCACATGGGAAACAAGCACAATCTGGAAAAACCCGCGCAGCGGCTCGCCTTCGAGAACCCGCTCGATTGCGATCAAGGCCATCATCGCAGACCAGATGGGCGCAATGGTGTCAGCAAGACGCGCATGGCCGAAATGATGGAAACGAGCCGCGCGCAGGTCGACCGATTGCTCGACCCCAAGAACAGTAGCGCCACGCTCGAAACCCTCATGCGCGCCGCGAAAGTCGTGGGGCGCGAGCTGCGGCTGGAGCTTGAGTAATTATAGACGGATCCGGCGCGACATGTTTTAAGGTTAGGACAAAGTGTTGGTCGCGAGAGAGTAAATGCGCTAATGAAGCGCTCAGCGCCCCGGGGGCAAAAATGTTTGCGGAGATACGCCATAGCTCAACGGTTACGCGCTTACGATACCAAGAAGAAGGAAATAAGAATACTCTTTATATTCAAGAAGGGCATACCATGGGCGGGTAAGTCGAAGCAGAAAGACGAGGGTGCGCAATTCGTTCGATATTTTGGGCCGGTGCTTGACGCATTAAGGCGCCTCGGAGACTCTGGTACCCCTGATGAGGTGGTGGAGCGGATCGCAATTGATCTTTCTATCCCCGACAAAGTGCAAAATGAACTGCTCCCTTCTGGCGAACCTCGGTTTCGCAATCAGGTCCATTGGGCACGCTTTTATCTCGTAAAAGAGGGGTTACTCGATTCGTCGAAGCGCGGCGTTTGGAGCCTCACCGAAAAAGGCCGCGCGACACATCTCAGCTATGAACAGGCTCATGCAATCTTCCTTAAATGGGTGCGAATTTTTCAGGAGCAGAGGCGCGCAAAGGCGGTCTCGGCCGAGCCTTCCGTCGAGCAAGCGGTTGAAGCAGGCGGAGCTTCGCCGGACGATTATCGAACCGACGCAATAGAATTGATTTTAAGCCTTTCCCCTGCGGGATTTGAAAAACTGTCGCAGCGAATTTTGCGCGAGGCTGGTTTTGTTCAAGTAGTGGTCACAGGAAGAAGCGGGGACGAAGGCATCGATGGATACGGAACATTGCAAATAAACGCCCTCGTTTCGTTCAAGGTGCTTTTTCAATGCAAGCGTTATCGGAAATCCGTTTCGCCGAGTCACGTCAGAGATTTTCGTGGCGCCATGGCAGGCCGCGCGGATAAGGGAATTATAATCACGACTGGAACCTTTACTGCGGAAGCTCGCAGGGAAGCGTCAAGAGACGGCGTCCCGCCCATAGAGCTAATCGACGGCGAAAAGCTTGTGGAGATGCTAGAGCAACTTGAGCTTGGTTTGAAACCGAAGAAAACCTATGAGATCGACGAGTTGTTTTTCAAGGAATTTGATTAGTCTTCCATAATCACATCGCCTCTGAGCCGCCTCCCCAAAACCCTTGCTTTCGCCGCGACTTCCCTATTTGCTGGCTGGGATTCCGCCACTCCCAAAGGACCGCCGCCTCATGTCGCAAGCCGCCGCACCTCTCTCCCTCGACGACGCCGTGGTCGCCTCGGCCGAACGCGCCGTCTCCGAGATCAAGCGGGCGCGTCAGGCGATCGGGGGGATCGTTTTCGGCCAGGAGGAGGTCGTCGAGCAGACGCTCGTGACGCTGCTCGGCGGCGGCCATGCGCTGCTCATCGGCGTGCCGGGCCTCGCCAAGACCAAGCTCGTCTCGACGCTCGGCAAGGTCTTGGGGCTCGACACAAAACGCGTTCAATTCACGCCCGACCTGCTGCCCGCCGATATTCTGGGCTCCGAGGTGCTGGAGGAATCGGCCGACCGCTCGCGCGCCTTCCGCTTCATCAAGGGGCCGGTCTTCACGCAGCTGCTGATGGCCGACGAGATCAACCGCGCTTCGCCGCGCACGCAGTCGGCGTTGCTGCAGGCCATGCAGGAACATCATGTGACCGTCGCCGGCCAGTCGCACGATCTGCCGAGCCCCTTCCATGTGCTCGCAACGCAAAATCCGCTGGAGCAGGAGGGCGCCTATCCTCTGCCCGAGGCGCAGCTCGACCGCTTCCTGTTGCAGATCGACGTGACCTATCCCGAGCGCTCGGCGGAGCGGCGCATGCTGCTCGAGACGACCGGCGAGGCGCAGGCCGCCCCCGCGCAGGCGCTGACGGCAGAGGAATTTCTGGCGGCGCAGCGGCTCGTGCGCCGGCTCCCCGTCGGCGAGAAAATTGTCGATGCGATCCTCGACCTCGTACGCGCGGCGCGGCCCGAGGGCGGCGACTCGGCCATTGCGCCTTACATCTCCTGGGGACCGGGACCACGCGCCGCTCAGGCCTTGATGCTCGCGACGCGCGCGCGGGCGCTCGCGCAGGGTCGCTTGTCGCCGACGATCGACGATGTTGCGGCGCTCGCCGCGCCGGCGCTGCGCCACCGCATGGCCCTGACTTTTCGCGCGCGACAAGAGGTGTCTTTGGCCGAGGTCATCACCAAGTTGGTTGCGAGACTTAGCTGAGCATGGCCGAAAATCCCGCGACCGAGTGGTTCGACCCGCGCCGCACGCCTGCGTCGGGCTTCGAGGCGACAAGGGCAGCCGAGCTTGCGCATCGCCTGCCGCTCATTCTGGCCAAGGCGCGCGATATCGCCGCAAGCCTCGTCCATGGCGCGCATGGCCGACGTCGCGCCGGCATGGGCGACACCTTCTGGCAATATCGCCCGTTCGCGAGCGGGGAGCAGGCGCAACGCATCGACTGGCGCCGCTCGGCGCGCTCCGACCAGCTCTTCGTGCGCGAGCGCGAATGGGAGGCCGCGCACAACTGCTTCGTTTGGATCGACGTCACGGCGTCGATGGCGTTTCGATCGGCGCTCGCCAGCGATTTCAAAATCGACCGCGCCGCCATTCTGGGGCTCGCGGTCGCCGATGCGCTGGTGAACGGGGGCGAGCGCGTCGGCGCGCTGGGCCTCTCGACGCCCACCGCCTCGCGCAATGTCATGATTCGCTTGGGCGAGCTTTTCGCCAAAGAGGCGGCCTCGGCTGAGACGGACAAATTGCCGCCGGCCGTTCCGCTGCCGCCTCGGGCGCGCGCGGTGCTGATCTCGGACTTTTTCTGCAATCCGGAGGCGCTGGAAAAGCGCCTCTCCGCCTATAGCAATAGCGGGGCGCGCGGGGCGCTGCTCATGGTGATCGACCCTGCGGAAGAGGCTTTTCCTTTCGTCGGCGAGACGCTGTTTCGCGATCCGCTTGGCGGCGAAGCCTTTCGGGCTGGCGACGCGCGCGCGCTTCGCGAAGACTATGCTGCAAAGCTCGCCGAGCATTTGGAAGCCTTGCGCGCGGCCGCGCGTCGCGCGGGCTTCCTGTTTCTCGTGCATCACACGGACCGGCCGCCCGCGGAGGCTGCGCTCGCGCTGCTGATGGGTCTCGGCGAGGGCGGGGAGGCGCTGCATTGGGCCTGACTTTCGCCGCGCCGCTCGCGCTTCTCGGGCTTGTCGCGCTGCCGCTGATCTACTGGCTCCTGCGTCTGACCCCGCCCGCGCCGCGCGAGATTGTCTTCGCGCCGATCGAGATTCTGCGAAAGCTTGGCGTGCGCGAGCGCACGAGCGCGGTCACGCCCTGGTGGTTGCTCCTGCTGCGCCTCGCGGTCGCGGCGGCGGCGGCGCTGGCGATGGCGGGACCGGTCTGGAATTTCTCCCCGGCGTCGATCACCAATGCGCCGCTTCTCCTCGTGATCGATGACGGCTGGGACGCCGCGCCAACGTGGGAGCGCCGCGTCGAGGCGGCGCGCGCGATCATCGACGAGGCGCAGCGCGGCGGCGCCAGCGTCGCCTTGCTCGCGGTTTCCGAAGCCGCGATCGCTCCCGAGCCGGCTTTGGCGGCGCGCGCGGCCGAACAGCTCGCGGCGCTGCGGCCCAAGCCCTTTCTCCCGCTGCGCGGCGCAGCGGGCAAGCGTATTTCTGACTTCGCCGAAGCGCGAAAGAACGCGCGCATCGTATGGATTGCGGGCGCGCTCGCGGGGGAACAGGACGCGGCCTTCCTGGAAGCGCTGCGCGGCGCATCGCGCCAGGGCGCGCAGGTCGAGCTTCTGGCCGACGCGCGCCGCCCGCTCGGCCTCGCCGACGTCTCGAATGGCGCGAGCGCGCTCGAGGTCTCGGCGCTTTCCGACGGCGCCCGCGGCGCCTCGGGCGTCATCGAGGCGCTCGACGACAAGGGCCGCGCGGTCGCAAAGCAGCCCTTTGCGATTTCCCCCGGCCAGCCCGCCAGAGCGCGTTTCGAGCTGCCGCCGGAACTGCGAAACCAGATCAGCCTGCTGCGTATCGCCGATGAGACGTCGGCGGGCGCAGTGGCGCTGCTCGACGCGAGCCAGCGCGTGCGCCGCGTCGCGATCGTGGCCGGCGGCTCCATCAACCGCGCGCAGCCGCTGCTCTCGCCGACGCATTATCTCGAGCGGGCGCTGGCGCCCTTCTCTCAAGTCTCCATTCCTTCCAGCGCGGACGAAGACCCCGCGCTCGCGGCGCTCGATGAACGCCCCGACATGCTGATCCTTGCGGACGCCAAGGTCGCGCCGGGCGAGGCCTATGAGCGCCTTTCGGATTTCATCGAGAAGGGCGGCGTGCTCCTGCGTTTCGCAGGTCCGCGTCTTGCCAACGATCCCGACGGCCTGACCCCGGCGCGGCTTCGTCGCAACGGGCGCGTGCTCGGCGGCGCCATGTCCTGGGAGGAGCCCAAGCGCCTCGCGCCCTTCGACGAGACGAGCCCCTTCTTCGGGCTTTCCGTCCCGCAGGACGTTTCGGTGTCGCGACAAATTCTCGCGGAGCCCGATCCGGGCCTTGCCGACCGCACCTGGGCGCGGCTTGCGGACGGCACGCCGCTCGTCACCTTCGAGCGCCGCGGCGAAGGCCTGATCGTGATGTTTCACGTCTCCGCCGAACCGTCATGGTCTAATTTGCCTATGTCCGGGCTCTTCGTCGAGATGCTGCGCCGGATTTCGGCGGAGGCGCGCGAGAGCGCGGGTTCCTCCGCGGGCGGGGATCGCAGCGCGGCGCTTCCGCCCTGGCGTTCGCTCGACGGCTTCGGGGCCGTCGTCTCGCCGCCGCCAACCGCGAAGCCCATCGCGCCCGACTTCACCGGCCCTGCCGACGCCGATCATCCGCCGGGCTTCTACGGCGCGCCGGGCGGGTTGCATGCGTTGCAGACGCTCGCGCCCGGCGCGACGCTGCACGCGCTCGAGCTAGCCGGCTTGGGTGCGCCGATACGGCCGCTCGACGCCGCGCGCGCGGCGTTCGACTTGCGCGCGCCGCTGCTCGTCGCCGTCGTCTTGATGCTGCTCCTCGACTGGCTCGCGCTACTCTGGCTCTCCGGCCGGCTGCGCTGGGCGCCCGTCGCGCTTGCGCTCCTTTGCGGGCTCGCTCTGTCCCTCGCGCCCGAAGCGCCGCGCGCTGAAACCACGCCGCGTTCCTCGCTTGCACGCGAGCGTGAGGCGGCCCTGAAGACCCGCCTCGCCTATGTCTTGAGCGGCGATGCGCGCATTGACGAGGCGACGCGGCTCGGACTTGAGACGCTGACGCGCGTGCTCGAGCAGCGCACCTCTTTTTCCGGCGGAGATCCCGTGGCCGTCGATCCGGCGCACGACACGCTCACGCTCTATCCCATGATCTACTGGCCGATCTCGTCTGCCGCGCCGCAGCCTTCCGCGCAGGCCAAGGCGCGCCTCGCCGCTTACATGAAACAGGGCGGCATGATCGTGTTCGACACGCGCGACGCGCTGACCGCGCGCGCCAATGCTGAGCCGACGCCCGAGGCGCTGTGGCTGCGCGAGCTGGCGCGCGGCCTCGACATCCCGGAGCTCGAGGTTGCGCCGCGCGATCACGTGATCACCAAGACTTTCTATCTCTTGGACAGCTTCGTCGGCCGCTACACGAACGGCGAGACCTATGTCGAGGCGCTTGCGCCCGAGCCCGAGGAGCCGGGCGTCTCGCGGCCCGTGCGCGCGACCGACAGCGTTTCGCCGGTCGTCATCGTCGCAAACGACCTCGCCGGCGCTTGGGCCGAGGACAAGAACGGCGATCCGCTCTATCCGCTTACTCCCGGCGCGCCGCGCCAGCGCGAGATGGCCTTGCGCGGCGGCGTCAATCTCGTGATGTACACGCTGACTGGCAATTACAAATCCGATCAGGTGCATGTGCACGATCTGCTGCAGCGCCTGGGGCAGTGAAGCCGGCGCTACACCCAATTCTCCGATCTCAACCCGGGCATCCGGGCAAATTCCCTTATATTGTTGGTCACGACGATCAGTCCCTCGCTGCGGGCATGACCGCCGATTTGCATTTCACCGGCGCCACATGGCGTACCAGCCCGCTCCAGTTCGGCCCGGACCTGTCCGTAATGAGCGGCGGCCTTGTCCGCGAACGGCAGCACTTCCAGCCGCGCCACGAAATGCGCGATGGCCGTCAGATTCTCGACCCGTCGCGCCGACTTCTCCGCGCCGTAATGCAGTTCGCCGAGCGTGATGGTCGATATGCAAAGCTGCTCCGCCAACCCATTGAACTTTTCGCGAAGGGCGGGCGGGTAGGTCTTCATCACGTAAATGCAGATGTTGGTGTCGAGCATATAATTGAGCATCAGAAGGGCTCGAGCGTCTCTGCGGCAGGCTGCTTGCGCTCGACGAGGAAATCGTCGCTGACGCGCGGGCCGGTCAGGAAAAGATCGTCCCACCTTTTGCCCTGGGGCGCGATCACGCGGCTGCGACCGATCTTGAGGATGTCGACTTGATGGACGTCCCCCGGGAAGGCGACGGCCTTGGGAAGGCGAACGGCCTGGCTGCGGTTGCTGGTGAACACGGTCGAACTGGTCATGAGCCGTGCCCGGTCTGTGATATCCAATTGGGATATACGTAGTGCAATCGGATAAATAAGGCAAGGGCGAAGCGTGCTTGGCCGGCTCCATGCAACCACTAAGCTCGGCGCAGCGAGCCCGTCGGCGCCTCTTGGAGGCAAAGCGCCGCGATCCATATTCGGAACGCGCGACGCCGCGCGGCCATTCAGGCAAAGCCTCCTGCAGTTAGGAAGTGGTCATGACCGACGTGCTTTCGGATGCTGAAAGAACGCAGATCGACGCCTATTGGCGGGCGGCGAATTATCTCTCCGTCGGGCAGATTTATCTCTTCGACAATCCCTTGCTGCGAAAGCCCTTGGAAAAGGAGCACATCAAACCGCGGCTCCTCGGCCATTGGGGCACGACGCCGGGGCTGAATTTCATTTATGCGCATCTCAATCAACTCATAAATAAGCTCGACCTCGACATGTTCTGCATCACCGGTCCCGGTCACGGCGGTCCGGCTCTCGTGGCCAACGCGTATCTGGAGGGCACATACAGCGAGGTCTATCCGAACATCTCATTGGATGCGGACGGGATGAAGCGGCTCTTTACTCAGTTTTCCTTCCCCGGCGGCATTCCAAGCCACGTCGCTCCGGAAACGCCCGGCTCCATTCATGAAGGCGGCGAGCTCGGCTACGCGCTTTCTCACGCTTTCGGCGCCGCTTTCGACAATCCGGGCTTGATCGTCGCCTGCATCGTCGGCGACGGCGAAGCGGAGACGGGGGCGCTCGCCACGGGCTGGCACTCCAACAAATTTCTCAATCCCGCCACTGACGGTGCGGTGCTCCCCATATTGCATCTCAACGGATACAAGATCGCCAGCCCCACAGTGCTGGCCCGCATCCCTCGCCAAGAGCTCGAGCAGCTTTTCCGCGGATATGGCTACACGCCCTATTTCGTCGAGGGCGACGATCCGCAGACGATGCATGAGCTCATGGCGGCGACGCTCGATGCGGCGATCGGGGAGATCCAGCGCATCAAGGCCGCTGCGAAATCCGCGGCTACGATCGAGCGCCCGGCATGGCCGATGATCGTGCTCAAAACGCCCAAGGGATGGACCTGTCCCAGGGAAGTCGACGGCAAGCAAGTCGAGGGTTACTGGCGCGCGCATCAGGTGCCGATGGGCGAGATGCACGAGAACCCCGATCACGTGCGTCTCCTCGAAGCGTGGATGCGCAGCTATCGGCCGCAAGAACTCTTCGACGAGCAAGGCCGGCCCTGCGCAGCGCTGCTCGCGCTCGCGCCGACGGGCGCGCGCCGCATGAGCGCCAATCCTCACACCAACGGCGGCGCTCTGCTTCGCGATCTCAAGCTTCCAGATTTTCGCGAATACGCCGTCGCGGTGGCGTCGCCCGGGGCCGCGACCGCCGAGGCGACGCGCGAGATGGGCAAATTCCTGCGCGACGTCATGAAGTGCAATTTGGAGGCCCGCAACTTCCGTCTGTTCAGTCCGGACGAGAACAACTCGAACCGTTGGCAGGACGTTCTCGACGTCACCAATCGTTCCTGGGTCGCGGAGACGCTTCCCTGGGACAATCACCTCGCTCCGGATGGCCGCGTCATGGAAATGCTGAGCGAGCATCAGTGCCAGGGCTGGCTGGAGGGCTATCTGCTAACGGGCCGTCACGGCTTCTTCTCTTGTTACGAGGCGTTCATTCACATCGTCGACTCGATGTTCAACCAGCATGCGAAATGGTTGAAAGTCTGCAATGAAATCCGATGGCGCCGCCCTGTCGCCTCCTTGAACTATCTGCTGTCGAGCCATGTGTGGCGACAGGATCACAACGGGTTCAGCCATCAGGATCCCGGCTTCATCGATCATGTCGTGAACAAGAAGGCCGAGGTCGTCCGCGTCTTTCTACCCCCGGACGCCAATTGCTTGCTCTGGGTGACGGACCAGTGCCTGCGCAGCCGCAACAAAGTGAATGTGATCGTCGCGGGCAAGCAACCGGCGCCGCAATGGCTGACGATGGATCAGGCGATCAATCACTGCACCGCCGGTGTTGGGATATGGGGATGGGCAAGCAACGATCAGGGAAGCGAGCCCGATGTCGTGATGGCGTGCTGCGGAGACGTCCCCACCATGGAGACGCTGGCGGCGGTCGAACTGTTGCGGCGCTATGCGCCAGAGCTGAAGGTTCGCGTCGTCAACGTCGTCGACCTCATGAAGCTGCAGCCGCAGAGCGAGCATCCCGAGGGACTGCCGGACAAGGACTTCGACGTGCTGTTTCCGGCGGAAAGTCAGATCATTTTCGCTTTCCACGGATATCCCTGGCTGATCCATCGTCTGACCTACCGGCGGGCGGGGCACAAGAATCTGCATGTGCGCGGCTACAAGGAGGAAGGCACGACGAGCACGCCTTTCGACATGTGCGTGATGAACGATTTGGACCGGTTCCATCTCGCCAATGACGTCATCGACCGGGTTCCCGGTCTTGCGGCTCGCTGCGCCTATGCGAAGCAGGAAATCCGCGACAAGCTCACGGAGCATTGGGAGTATATCCGCCGCTACGGCGACGACATGCCGGAAATCAAGAACTGGGTATGGCAGGGCGCGGCGCCCAGCCAAAGAGCGACTTCGACCGAGGCCGACAATGTCTAGAGCCTGTTCCCAAAAAGTGCGAAGCGGTTTTTGGACGAAAACAGGCTCAATGCAAAACGCGACGCCAGCATGAATGTCTTCGTGATCAGGCATGGGGAGACCGCATGGAGCCGCAGCGGTCGGCACACGGGGACGACGGATATTCCTCTGACCGACGAAGGTCATCGTTCTGCCGAAGCGATGCGGCGGGCGTTGAGCCGCGAAGATTTCGCACTCGTTCTCGTCAGCGGCGCGCTGCGGGCGCGCCAGACGTGCGAGCTGGCGGGTCTGGGCGGGAAAGCCTTTGTCGACAACGATCTCATGGAGTGGAGCTACGGCGCCTATGAAGGGCTGACGCCGGCGGAGATTGAAAAAATCTCGCCCGGTTGGCTGGTTTTCCGTGACGGCTGTCCGCAAGGAGAGACCCCTGAGCAAGTGGGCGCCAGAGCTGATCGAGTAATCGTTAGAGTGCGCGCTGCTCTAGGCGATGTCGCGCTCTTTGCGCATGGTCACCTCTTGCGCGTGCTCGCCGCGCGGTGGATCGGCCTTCCGCCTTGCGAGGGACAGCGGTTCCTTCTCGACACGGGAAGTCTCGGCCTTCTCGGCGATTATCGCGGCGTCCCCGCGATCAGAGCGTGGAACGCGCCTGCGGGCGGATGGCCGAACGCGTCCAGCGGTTAGCGCTTTTCCAGCCGTGGCCCTTTTGCTTGCCGGTCCTTCCCCCGGATGATGATGAACAGGGCGAGGAGTTCCCGCCGCGAGCAAGAGATAATAGGGCAGGCGCGCGCGATAGGGCTGCGCGACACTGAAGGGAAAATAAGCCTCCCAGTGCTCACCATGCGCTCCGTCGACTGTCACGAGCCCAGCATAATCTCCGGGCTCCTTGAAGTCGTACGCGAGGCCGACGCTTCCCGTGGCACGGACTTGCGGGGGCTCGTAGGCGAGCGTCGCGGCCTCAATCGCCGCAGGATCGGTGTTTTCGCCAATGTTGCGCAGGATGCGGAAAGCGACCTTCATCTCGCGCATTTCGCTCTGCGCGAAATCGATGGCGAAGACGGTGACGCCGGTCCGCGGCGCCTCCTCGCAGTAACGCTTGCGCGGGTTCTGCGGATCATAGGCGGAGAAATAGGCGTAGTCGGGCCCGATGTAGAGCAGGCAGACGTCCTGGTTCTGCGTCAGCGCGCCGCGCGCGTTCGCCTCAAAGGCCGCGCCGGCAAGGAAAAACAGCGCCGCCGCGAGCACCCTCATCAAACTTCGTCGGAGAGCCATTTTTGCTTTTCCTTGCGCGGCCCGATCGGGAATTTGCGACATCTTCGCGCGATGCGTCAATGAGCGCCTCCGTCCTCTGGCGCCCTAATGTCATTGCGCAGGAAGACCACATAGCCGAGGAAAAGCGGGTTGCGTGCTAGCGTCGCCGGAGTTCGACCATTGGGCCCCTTCTGCAAGGCCCAAGCGAAAGGGAACATGCAGCCGCCCGAGCCGCGCGAGATAGGCGTCGATGTCTTTGACCGTCTCGCGCCCGCGATAGGTCTGGAAGATCATTTCGTCCACGGTTCCCGAGAGCTTGTCGATGTCCTCGAGCGACGCCTGCGAGGCCCAGTCCATGAGCCCCGTCACGCTCAGCCCGCAACCTTCCGGCAGCGTCTTGCGAAGCTCGGCGAGGAAGGCGGCGTAGCGCTCCAAGCCATGCGTCGAGGCGTCGAAATCGATCTGCACGCCGGCGACGCGCGTTGCGTCGCGCCAGCGCGCGAGACGATGGTTGAGCGTCGCGAAGATTTCCGGCGTCCAATCGAGGCTGCGCACGCGGTAGACGAGCCACAAAGCCGGCGCATGCGGCCCGGGCTCGGTTGCGCCCTGCGCCCTCAACCGGATCGCGCCGAAGGGGTCCAGCCCGATCTCGCCTTGCAGAAGATAGAGCGTCTTCGCCTTTTCGAGCTCCGGCCGCGCCCTCACGCCCGCCCAGAGCCAATAGGCGTCGTAATCTCGCGCGCGCACGCTCTCGCCGGCAAGGCTTGGGCCCGTCGCGCAGAGCAGAAGCGTGAAGCCGAGAAGGCGCAGCCCTTTCACCAATAGAATTTTAGGCTCTTCGCCCAAGGCGTTCCGCCATAGCGGGATTTCATCTGATCGTACCAAGCCTTGCGCTGGGCAAGGTCGACATCCTTGCCGCCGCAGGTGTTGTTGCCCGCTGGCGCGTAGCAGTTGACGAGGCGGAAGAGCGCATAGGCCTTGTCGCGTTCCGGCGTCGAGGCCTCGGCGAAAAGCTTCTTGTAGATTTCACCGCGCGAGAAAGGCTCGCCGGGGAAGATCGACTTCGTCCCGCCCAATTCCTCGGCCGGCGGATGCGCCGAGTCAAATCCGTCGAGATCGATCACGCGCATGAATTCACTGAGGCACAGCTGGCCGTGAGGCGAATTGGCGTCGGCGGAAAGCTCATTGATGACCTCATGCAGCGCAGGGCAGGGATAGGGCGTTTTCGATCCGGGCCAAAGCAGCAGCGTCGATTTATAGGAGTTGGCGAGCGAGCGGCCTTCGGCCTCGTCCTTGCGCAGCCCCTCGGCGTTATAGTCCTGCAGGAAGTTTGCGTATTGGCCGCGCGTCGCCTCCTTGAAGAGCAGCACGAAGCGTGCGAGCCGCCGCTCGGCCGGCGTGCTGTCGGGATTCTCCACCGCCATGCGCAGCAGGATCGGACCCGCGACATTGCTGAGCAGAATGGCGCGGATGCGCGGCGAGGCGATGCGCGTCTCCGGCAGGAAGACCTTGTTGACCGTTCCGAGCCGCTCCCAGCTCATCGCGAGGCCGAGTTCGACCGCCTCCTTCTGCCAGGGGTCGGCGGCGAGCGGCAGCAGCCGGCGCCATTGCTCTGCCGCCTGTTCATATTGGCCCTGCGCCATCAGCGCCTGCCCGCGCAGGGTCTCGCGGCTGAAGGCGAGATAGGGCGGTGACAGGGGGCCGGACGAAGGCTCGCCGAGGAGTTTCAGCGTTTGCGCGAAGTCGCCGTCGACGTAATAGGCGCGCGCGGCTTTCAGATAGTCGAAGAGCGCCTCGCGCCCCGTGAAATCTCTGGCCTGCGCTTCCAGATCCTTGGCGGGAAAATCCGGCTTCTTGTCGCCGTTCACACGCATGCGCATCAGGTCCGCGACGGCGAGAAGCGTGGGGTCGCGACTCTCGCCCTTCTCGCCTAGGAATTTGCGGTCGATCTCGTCGGCGAGATCTGGAATGGCCGCAGCGGCGCGCGCCTCGCCCGCATGAGGCAGGAGCGAAGCATAGGCCGCTCCGAGCTTCGCCTTGTCGCGCGCGAGCCAATAGATGCGGCGCATCAGCCCTTGCGCCGAGGCGGCGTAGCGCCCCGAAGGATAGTCTGCGAGATAGGCCTTGAAGGCGTTCTCGGCTTCGGCGAGCGAAGCCTTGTCGGAGACTTTCGGTTCTGCCGTTCCGTCGAAATCGGCGAAGGCGCCAATCTCCGCCTTGTTGAGCCAAGCGCGCGCGCTCATGTAGCGCGCGGTCTCGCGCAGCCAGGCGTTCTGTGATTTGGCGAGCGAGGCGAATTGAGCGAGCGCCGTGTCAAAAGCGCCGTCATAAAAGGCCTTCGCGCCGGCGAGATAGGCGGCGAAATCGCGCGCCGTCGTCGAAGGCTTCGCGATCCTAAGGAGAGGTTCTGCCGCTGGCGGGGCGTTCGCGCTCTTTTCATCGCAGCTCGAGGTCAAGCCGTTGCGCGCCTCGATCAGCGCCGAGCGCTCGCTTTCGCTCAAAGGGCTCTCGGTGCGCGCCGCTTCGAGAAAGGCGCGCTTGCCGGATTCGAGCGAGAGGCAGCGGCTGCCCTCGCCATCGGCGATGGGCGCGTCGGCGGTTCGCGGCGCGCGCCCGCAGGCCGTGTCGAGATCGGTTTTGTCGAAAAGCCCCGTAACGGTCGACGCGGGTGTGAAATCGACCGTGGGCTTCAGCCCCGCAAGCCGGCGCGACGTGGCGTCGAGCATCAGGAATTGCAGATTGATGCGGCTGTCGTTGCCGGGGCTAAGAAACGGCAGGCCGATGTCGTCGGCGTATTGCCTGTGGTCGAGCGTCCAGACCGGTCCGGTGTCGGGGCCGCTAGCGCATGCCTTCGCCGCGGCCTGCGGAAAGAGCAGCAGCAAGGGCAGGGCGCCGAGACGGAGCAACCGCTGGGCGCGAGCTTGCGAGGAGAGCAGTCTCGTTAGGGTGTTCATGAAGCGCATCCAAATGATGGAGAGTTTTAAAGCCGCCCTTGAGCCCCTGCGGTGCGCCAGCTCACGCGCCGCGCCTCGCCCGCGAAACCATTTCGCGCGCGCGCAACAGGCGGGCGAGACGGGGGATTTCAGCCACGCCGGTCTCGGATATGGCCGCTTTTCGCGCAAGCACGCCCACCGGCGGCGCGAACGACGGCGCCAAGCGGGTGAGCAGGCCCTCCGGCTGGACTTTCAACATGCGCGCGGTCTTCAGCCCGCCGAAAGCCGCAATGTCGGCCACCTCGTCCACGAAGCCGCGATCGACGCAGAAGCCCGCGGAGAGCAGGAAGACGTCTGCCTGGCGCGCCTCCGCGAGCGCCTGCGCGAGGGCCGCGCGCGGCTCCGTTCCGACGATGAGGCGACCGCCGGCTTCGTCGGCGATGTCGGCGAGCGAAGGAGCGGGCGCCGCGACGAGCGTCGCGTCGGCGATGACGCCCGCGATCGAGGCTTCGACGAGCGAGGCGAGGCTGCGCGCCGAGCGCTCGCGCAAAAGCGCGGCCGCGTCGGCCGGCTCGCGCGCCTGCTGAAGCGCGTGGCAAAGCAGGATGAGCGAGAGCATTCGATCCTTTTCTTCGAGGCGCTCCGCGAGAGCAATCTGGCGCGAGCTTGAGCCGGGATCAGGCGGCAAATTGGGGCGCAAGTCAAAAAGCCTGGGCTCGGGGCTCCCGGATCGCGCCTTCGCCATTGCCCTCGGCGAATGCATTTGCGACGATCGGACATGCCGCTCGATCCTTTCCCGACTGAGATCCTCACCGCCGAAGAGATGGCGCGCGCCGATCGGCTGACGATGGACTCGGGCGTTCCTGGAACGGAACTCATGCTGAACGCCGCGACAGCGCTCGTCAGCGTCGTCTCGCGCATGCTGCAAAAGTCGAGCGGCCGGCGCGTGCTCGTGCTCTGCGGTCCCGGCAATAATGGCGGCGACGGCTATGTGGCGGCGCGGCTTTTGCGCCACGCGCGCATGAAGCTGCGCGTCGGGGCGCTGACGCCGCGCGAAAGCCTGCGCGGCGACGCGCTCGAGGCGGCGAAGGCCTGGGACGGCCCGCTCGAACCCGCCGAGGGCTGCTCGCTCGAAGGCGTCGACATTGTGATCGATGCGCTGTTTGGCACGGGCCTCGCCCGCAATATCGAGGGCAAGGCCGCGGATCTCGTCCGCCGGCTCAATCATTATCGGCGTCAGAGCGGGACGCGCGTCGTCGCGGTCGATATCCCTTCCGGCATCGACGGGTCGAGCGGCGCGGTGCGCGGCGTCGCGGTCGAAGCCGACGCGACCGTCACATTCTTTCGCTTGAAGAACGGCCATCTGCTGCTGCCGGGCCGGCTCCATTGCGGCGAGGTGACCTGCGCCCATATCGGCATTCGCTCCGCGGTGCTCGAGTTCGATCCAGCCCAAGACTTTCGTCAACCAGCCGGCCCTTTGGCGCAAAATATTCCCGATTCCCCGCGTCGACGGGCACAAATATTCGCGCGGTCATGCGGTGGTCGTCTCGGGCGGCTTCTCCTTCACCGGCGCGGCGCGGCTCTCGGCGCACGCTGCTTTGCGGGCCGGCGCCGGGCTGGTGACGCTCGCGAGCCCGCGCGACGCCATGGCGGTGAACGCGTCGGCGTTGACCAGCGTGATGCTGCGTGAGGCCGAGGGCCCCGAGGGGCTCGCCGCGGTCCTCTCCGACGCGCGCAAGAACGTCGTCGCGCTCGGGCCGGGACTGGGCGTCGGCGAAGCGACGCGCCGCCTTGTGGAGACGGCGCTCTCTGCGGCGCCGGCCCCCCCGGCAAGGCGCAGCGTCGTGCTCGACGCCGACGCGCTGACGAGCTTTGCGGGCGATCTCGAGGCCCTGCGAATGCTGATCGGCAATGCGCCCGGCGCCGTCGTGCTGACCCCGCACGCCGGCGAGTTCGCGCGACTCTTCGGAGACATCGACCGCGCCTCTTCCAAATTCGAGCGTGCGCGCCGCGCCGCGCGCGAGAGCGGGGCGATCTTGCTTCTCAAGGGCGCCGACACGGTGGTGGCCGCGCCCGACGGCCGCGCCTCCATCCTAGCCTCCGCGCCGCCCTGGCTCGCGACGGCCGGCTCGGGAGACACGCTCACCGGCATGATCGCGGGCCTGCTGGCGCAGGGCATGGAGCCCTTTGCCGCCGCCTCCTGCGCGGCTTGGACGCATGGCCGCGCCGCAACGCTCTTCGGGCCGGGACTGATCGCCGACGACATCGCGGCGACGCTGCCTGCGGTGTGGCGGGAACTGATGGAGTAGGGGGGGCGAGCTTCTCGTTGAAGCGCATCCCCCGGCGCTCAACTCAAGGTTGGATGATCCCTCTGATCCCATTGACGTTGCTGAGGCCGTAGAGCGCGGCGTCATGCTGCTGTTGCGCCGCTTGCTCGAGCAGGCCGCCACCGCCCTTGCTCGTCTTGGCCGCCGGACCGAAGGTGACGATCAGGTCATGGGTGCGTTGGCGCTGCGTATCGAAGAAGGGCGAGTTCTGATTGGCGGAGACGCGGACCAGTTTCCACTGCGGGGTGACTTGTCCATCGGTGATGACGAGAAATGTTACCTGATGCGTGATCGCATTTTGGCCGACGCCCTTGGTGCTATCTTTGCCGGTAGCCACTGTCCCGCCCCCCAACCCCGAGATGATGTTTTGGATGTGCAGAACCGTTTTCAGCCAGTCGTAAATTTTTAGGTCGTTGTTCGTAATCAAGGAGAGGAACTGAGCAGTCTTCGAGAGTTCCTTGGACTTCTGATTTTGGTAGAGTTTATCTCGCTGATCTTCGTCAATTGTTTGATTTTCGCAGTCTTCCGATTCTATTTTGTATCGGCCATATATCTTCGCATTTTGCACGAGTTTTTTGACGCTGAAAAAGGCGCCGGAAGTTTCCACGCGCGTGGCTGACGAGCTCGCCTTGCCTCCGAGACCGAGATTATAGCTCTGCGCGACCGGAAGCGCCCCGAACGTATAAGTTGACGGATAGCCGCTCACCAAACCTCCCCATGGTCCGGGGACTGATGCCGCCGATGACCCAAAATATTCCCCGGCGAAATTCACGATGCCGTTGTGCATCGGCGTGTTCAAATTGAGTCCAGGACTGAGCGTGGTGGACTCCAAAAGCGTGAGCTGAAGCGTCATTTGCGCAGCCCAATTGTTCTCGAAATCCTCCTTGGCCGCCTGACTCGCGAATGTTTTGCCATCAGTAAGCACGCAGACGACGGCCTTTTCGACAGACAGATAAACGGTCTTGGAGATCTCGCGGATCAGCGTCTCGCCGTCCTGAGGGCTGTCCCAACCTTCTTGTATTTCGGGAACTTTGAGACCGAGGCCGCAGCTGCCGAGGGCGAGAGAAGCAAAGGCGACAGTCGCCAAATGGGACTTGTTTTTCAAGGCGTCCTCCAATTTCGACGAGGCTATGCGGCAGAATCAAGTTCGGTTAATTAATCATTAATCGTCGGCATTGTCTGTCACCCAAGAGCCACAGCGAAGCAACGTCCATTTCAGACGCTGCAGAAAATGCTTTGCGGATTCACGCATCCACTATGCCCGTCTTGGACCGGACCGCGTCGACGCGCCTGCGCGGCTTCAAGAAATCGTCCACGCGCCTTCGCCGCTTGCCTCTGTCTCTCGCGCGTGCCAGACCGCCTTGGCGTGGCGCGACGCCAAGCGGTTCATCAGCCCAGGATCCCCATGGCAGGCTTTTCCCGCGCGGATCAGGAATTTGCGCCGCTTCCCGGCGCGCGCGTGCTCGTCGTCGCCGCGCATTTCAACGCCCGCATCGTCGCGCTGCTTTGCGAGGGCGCGGCCGCGGCGCTGGCTCGCGCGAAGGTCGAGGCGCGGGTGATCGAGGTCCCCGGCGCGCTCGAGATCGCGCCGGCCGCGGCCATCGCGCTCGAGGCCGCGCGGAAAGCCGGGCGCCCTATGACGGCGTCGTGGCGCTCGGCTGCGTCATCCGCGGCGAGACCTATCACTTCGAGATCGTCGCCAATGAGAGCGCGCGCGCTTTGAGCGATCTGGCCGTTTCGCAACGTCTGCCGCTCGGCAACGGGATACTCACCGTCGAGAACGAGGAGCAGGCGATCCTGCGCGCCGACCCGAAGCAGGGCGACAAGGGCGCCGACGCCGCCCTCGCCGCGCTCGCGCTGATCCGCCTTTCCCGCGAATTGGAGTCTTGCCGATGAAGCCCGCGGAGCGGTCCAACGCCCGCCTCGCTGTCGTGCAGGCGCTTTATCAGATGGAAGTCGCCGGCAAGGGCTTGCATGAGGTTCAAGCCGAGTTCGAGGCGCATTGGCTCGGGCGTGAGATCGAGGGCGCGCGCTATTTGCCGGCCGAGGTCGGGTTCTTCCGCGAGGTGCTCGCAGGGGTGCTCGGAGAGCAGCGCGCGATCGACACGAAAATCGACGCCGCGCTCTCGGGCGGCTGGCCGCTGGCGAGAATTGAGACCGTCATGCGCGCGATCCTGCGCGCCGGGGCCTATGAGCTCCTGAACCGTCCGGACGTGCCGGCCTCGGTCGCGATCAAAGAATATGTGGACGTCGCCGGCGCCTTTTTCGGCCAAACCGAATGCGGCATGATCAACGCCGTCCTCGACCGCCTCGCGCGCGAGACGCGGGCCGGGGAGCGGGCGAAGCACTGAACCGACGGGTGACGAAGCCTGCGCTGCGGGCCGCTCGCGCCTCGGCCTGGGATGTCCCAAGCCAGATCTGCGGCGAGAGAATCAACGCGATTGACCGCCGGCACAGGGAGGGCGTGAGAGATGCAGCCCGTTGACAGGAACGGAATTTTTGATCACTTGCCGCATGATCTGATCATCAGAAACTACAGGAATCTATTTAAGACAGAAGATAATATTGGCATTACGGAAATAAAAAGGCACGCCGATCTTGAAGGTGAGCTCACTGATAGGCTATTAAGCACGACGATTTGCGATAGATTTGATGTATTTTCTGATGCATACAATAGGCTGTATCGGGAGCTGCCATGGCTCGTTGGGACGGGGACAACGAGCGGAGCGCAGATGTGGTTAAGTTTATTGCGCCGCAACTCTCGGGTATACGAAATTGGTAGCGGGGCGGGATATTTGATAAATTATCTTGCAGCGCAAGGCTATTCATGCGTTGCCTCGGAGCTTGCGAAGGATAGGCAGGCGCTGGCGGGAAAGACGAAAAAGGAAAATATCGTTTGGAGCTTAACAGATGGAGTTAATATTTCTAAGTATGTAGACAGCAACTATTTTGACTATGTCATTTCCGATCAGGTTATTGAGCATATGCACCCCGACGACCTGCTAACTCAACTCATGGAAGCTCGAAAAATATTGAAGGAAGGCGGTGAGTATATCGTCAGGACCCCATATGGACCTCTTGGTCCTGCAGATCTATCTAAGGTCTTCGGTCTCGATAGGGCTATATTCATGCACCTGCATGAATATAAGCTGTCTGAGTTGGTAAAGCTTTGCAATGATGCCGGATTTCATGATGTCTACGCAATCTTCATGGTGCCAAAGACAAAAGTTTCGCTCAAAACCCAGGCATACTTAAAATATCTTCTAGGTTTTGAGCAATTTTTCTTCAAAAAGCACAATTCGGTATCTCATAAAATCGGGCGAAAATTACATAGATTCCTGTTCATTAGGAGGAATATTTTCATTGGCGCGAAGAAATAGCTATCGGCCTTGAAGGAGGGGTGACGCTGGGCAAGAGGCCGCCGGTCGGAGTGATGGCGAGCGCGCGCAAAACGTGTCTCCTCGAAATTTCCGGACCGCGCCCGCGCATCTGCGCGCGCCAGATTGACCTGCGCCGCGGGCCTGAGCATCTTGGCGAGCGGCGTCGCGAGTTCGGGGCGCCGCGTCCCGGCAGGACCATGAAACAGCGCTTCACCGAGGACGAACTCATCGAAAAGCTCTTCGCGCCGCTCGCAGGGCCGGCGGGGCTCGGGCTCGGAGACGACGTGGCGCTGCTGCCCGCGGGCGGGGAGAGCGTCGCAACCGTGGACGCGCTCGTCGCCGGCGTGCATTTTTTCGCTAAGGATCCGCCCGGCGCCATCGCCAAGAAGGCGCTGCGCGTCAATCTCTCCGATCTCGCCGCCAAGGGCGCCGAGCCTTTGGGTTTCCTGCTGGCGTTGGCGCTTCCCGAGGACTGGACCAACGACTGGCTCATGGCCTTCGCGCAGGGGCTCGGCGAAGACGCAGAGCGCTTTTCCTGCCCCCTGCTCGGCGGCGACACAGTCAAGACGCCCGGGCCCCTAACAATCTCGATCACGGCGCTGGGACGCGTGGAGGGGCGCTTCATTGCGCGCGCCGGGGCGAAGATCGGCGACGGCGTCTTCGTCAGCGGGACCATCGGCGACGCGGCGCTAGGCTTACGACTGCGCGAAGACCCAGCCTTCGCCGCGAGGCTTTCGGCCGCCTCGCGCGACTTCCTGCTCGACCGCTATCTCCTGCCACGGCCGCGCCTCGAGCTCGCGCCTCTGCTGCGCGAGTTCGCGAGCGCCGCGATGGACGTGTCCGATGGGCTCTTAGGCGATCTCGCGAAGCTCACCCGCGCCTCGAAAGTCTCCGCTCAGGTCGCGCTTGCCGATATTCCTCTCTCCGAGGCGGCGCGCGAGGCGCTGGCTCTCGACCCGGCGCTCCGGGAAACCCTGCTCACCGGGGGAGACGATTACGAGATTCTCGCCTGCGGCGGCGCCGCGCTTCTCGGCGACAATCCGGCCGCCTCCGACTGTTTCAGAAGAATTGGCGAAATCGTCGCCGGCTCGCATCCGCCGAGCGTCCTCGACGAGGGAGGGAAAGCCATGGGATTCAGAACCCTCTCTTTCCGCCACTTTTAAGCTGCGTCTTCGCGTTGGCATTGCCGCGAGCAAATCTTTCTGGCAAAGGGAAAGAGAACAACCGTCGCAGCCGCGATTCCCGGATCGCGGCTGCGCGTCTTTTTTTTCGGCTGGGGCGCGAGGCGGCGATCCGTCGCGGCACGTGGCGTCGGGGCACGGCGCTGGAACGAGAGGGCGAAACCACCATGGTATTGTTTCTCACCATTCTGTTCGGACTGGCGTCCGTCGCCTATGGGGCGGTGACCGCCAAGGAGCTCCTGGCGCAGGACGCGGGCTCCGCGAGAATGCAGGAGATCGCGGGGGCGATCGCCGAGGGCGCGCAGGCCTATCTCAATCGCCAATATCGGACCATCGCCATCGTCGGCGCGGGCGTCGCGGTGCTGCTGGCGTTCTTTCTCGGGCTTTGGGTCGCCTTCGGTTTCGTGCTTGGCGCGGTGCTGTCGGGCGCGGCCGGCTACATCGGCATGAACGTCTCGGTGCGCGCCAATGTGCGCACCGCCCAGGCCGCGACGAAGTCGCTCGCCGAAGGCCTCGACGTCGCCTTCAAGGCGGGGGCGATCACCGGCCTCCTCGTCGCGGGGCTCGCGCTGCTCGGCGTCGCGATCTATTACGCGATCCTCACCTGGGGCGCGGGCTATAGTCCCGCCGACCGCACGGTTGTCGACGCGCTCGTCGGCTTGAGCTTCGGCGCTTCGCTCATCTCGATCTTTGCGCGTCTCGGCGGCGGCATCTTCACCAAGGGCGCGGATGTCGGCGCCGACCTCGTCGGCAAGGTCGAGGCGGGCATTCCCGAGGACGATCCGCGCAATCCGGCGACGATCGCCGACAATGTCGGCGACAACGTCGGCGACTGCGCCGGCATGGCTGCCGACCTCTTCGAGACCTACGCCGTCACCGTCGTCGCGACAATGGTTCTGGCGTCGATCTTCTTTGCGGGTCAGGAAGGCCTTTCGAGTGCGGTCCTTTATCCGCTGGCCATCGGCGGCTTCTCAATTCTCGCCTCGATCGCCGGCACCTACTTCGTTCAGCTCGGCGATAGCCATTCCTTCGAGTTCACGAAGCTCGCCGCCCCCTGGTTCAAGAAGATCGGCATCGACAATTCGATCATGGGCGCCCTTTACAAGGGCCTCATCGCCGCGGGCCTTCTCTCGATCGTGGGCCTCTTCCTCGCAACGCTTTTCACTGTGGGCCTCGGCGAGGTTGGCAGGGTGAACGGCCAGCCGATCTATGGCTTCTGGCTGTTCATCGACGGCGTCATCGGCCTCATCGTGACCGCGGCGATCGTCTACATCACCGAATATTACACCGGCACGGGCAAGCGGCCGGTCGTCTCGATCGCCCAGGCCTCGGTGACGGGTCATGGCACCAATGTGATCCAGGGCCTCGCGGTGTCGCTCGAGTTCGACGGCGGCGCCGGCGCTGGTGATCGTGCTCGGCATTCTGTTCACCTATAATCTCGGCGGCCTTTACGGCGTCGCTATCGCAGTCACGACGATGCTCGGCATCGCCGGCATGATCGTGGCGCTCGACGCCTTCGGCCCGGTGACCGACAACGCCGGCGGCATCGCCGAAATGTCGGGCCTGCCGAAGGAAGTGCGCCAGTCCACCGACGCGCTCGACGCGGTCGGCAATACGACCAAGGCCGTCACAAAGGGCTATGCGATCGGCTCGGCGGGCCTCGGCGCGCTCGTGCTCTTCGCCGCCTACACCAACGATCTGAAGCACTTCACGGACCAGGGCCTGCCCTTCTTCAAGGGAATGGAGACCGTCGACTTCGGTCTCTCCAATCCTTACGTCGTCGCGGGCCTGATCTTTGGCGGACTCATCCCCTATCTCTTCGGAGGCATTGCGATGACCGCCGTCGGCCGCGCCGCCGGCTCGGTCGTCGAGGAGGTGCGTCGCCAGTTCAAGAACCCGGGAATCATGGCCGGCACGGAGCGCCCCGATTACGGCCGCGCTGTCGATCTTCTGACTCAGGCGGCGATCCAGGAGATGATCATCCCCTCGCTGCTGCCGGTGCTCGCGCCGATCGTGGCCTTTCTCGTCGCCTGGATCCTGGGCGGCAAGGCCAACGCCTTCGCGGCGCTCGGCGCTCTGCTGCTCGGCGTCATCGTCAACGGCATTTTCGTCGCGATCTCCATGACCTCGGGCGGCGGCGCCTGGGACAACGCCAAAAAGAGCTTCGAGGACGGCTTCATCGACAAGGACGGCGTCAAGCACCTCAAGGGCGGCGACGCGCATAAGGCTGCGGTGACGGGCGACACGGTCGGCGATCCCTACAAGGACACCGCCGGCCCGGCTGTGAACCCGGCGATCAAGATCACCAACATCGTCGCGCTGCTGCTGCTCGCCACGCTGGCGCATTAATCGGCGGAAGCGACCGAGGTCTCAAGGGCGGGGGAAACCCCGCCCTTTTTGTGAACTGGCCGCGCGGGGCGCCCGCGCCCGCAGAGGGCACATGCGCTTGCGCTCCGCGCTCATCGGATTATCTTCGCGCCTATGTCGATGCGAAAGACGCTTCAAGGCCTCCTCGGGCTCGTGCTCCTCGCCGCGCCCGGGCTTGCGAGCGCCGCCGCAGAGGGCGGAGGCTTTATCGAAATCCCGGGCTTTGGACGCATCCCGCTGCCCCCCACGCTTCCCCCCGAGGGCGTGGAGAAAAAGATCCCGCGCGAGCCGCCCAAAAAGCCCGCACGCGCCGTAGCCGAACCAGCGCCGAAACTGACGCCTCAGCAGGCTCAGGCGAAGATGACGGACCAGCTTGCCGCGCGCTTGAAATCCGCTTCCAACTCCGCCGAGGCGGAGGCCATCATGGGGCTGCTTCGCCAAGCCTTCGCGAACACGACCTCCGACACCTCGACGCTCATCGCGTCGCGCGCCGCGACCGCTGAAAAAGCTGGCGCGCCCGCGTTGGCGTTGGCGCTTCTCGACCGTCTCGTCGCCATCGATCCCGCCTGGTCCGAGGGCTTTGTCGAACGCGCCCAGCTGCGGCTCGTCGAAGGCGACGCCTCCGGCGCGCGCGCCGACTTCGAGTCGGCTCTGCGCCTCGAGCCGCGCCGCTACGACGCGCTTCTGGCGCTGGGCGAACTCAAGGAAAAGTCGGGCGACAAGAAAGGCGCGCTCGAGGCCTATCGCCGCGCCCTGGCGCTCGCCCCAAAGCTCGAGAGCCTGCGGCGGACCGAGCAGCGGCTGCGCGTCGAGGTCGAGGGCCGCGACATTTGAGGACGGTCTCGCCGGCGCTCGCGAGCCGCTTTCTGCGGCGACGCGTGAAGCCGCGCTTGGCCTTTGCGCAGACGCTCACCGAGGCGGCGCGGGCTTTCGCGCTCGATCTTCCCTATGAGCCGCCGCCGGGGGGCTTCAAGCGCCAGCGGCTCGGCGGCGTGCCGACGGAAGTCTGCGGCGCGGGAACGCCGCTGCTTTATCTGCACGGCGGCGCCTTCTTCGCGGGAACGCCGAAGTCCTATCGGCCGATCGCCTCGGCCTTCGCCGCCGAGGGCTTCGAGGTGTTCACGCCGGCCTACCGTCTCGCCCCGCGACATGTGTTTCCCGCGGCCTTCGAGGATGCGCGCGCGGTCTTCGCGGCGCTCAGCGAGGAGCGTGGCGGCATAGTGCTGGCCGGCGATTCGGCCGGCGGGGGCTTGGCGCTCGGCGTCATGGCGGCGCGGCGGCAGGACGGACAGAAAATGCCCTGGGCTGCCGCGCTGTTTTCTCCCTGGACCGATCTCGCCGTGACCGGCCTCTCGACGCGCGAGAACGAGGGACGCGATCCGATGTTCACGCGCAAGATGCTGAAAATCGCGTCGCGCGCTTATCTGGCCGGCGCGAGCCCGAAGGACTTCCGCGCTTCGCCGCTCTATGCCGACCTTTCCGGCTTGCCGCCGCTCATCATCCATCTCGCGGAATCGGAGCTGTTGCGCGACGACGCGTTGCGCTTCGCCGCCCGCGCGCGGCAGGCCGGCGTCGAGACGAAGCTCGCCCTCTGGCCCGGCGTCCCGCATTGTTGGCAGCTGGCGCATGGGCTGATGGCGGAAGGGCGCGCCTCGCTTCACGAGGCGGCGGCTTTTTTGCGCGAGCGGGCTGCGTAGGAGAAGGGCCGGTCCGGCAAAAAACCTATCAGGCGGGTAGGTTAGGGCTTGCCCCGCCTGCGGCGAAGGTTGTACATTCAAGGCAAGAGATTTTGGTCCTGCCGCGCCCGACGCAAGGGATGCTGGAAGGACCCCTAGCTGTTGGGAGCGGAGTCATGGGTGACCCCAAGACATTTCTTATCGGCGTTCTTGTTGGCTTCGTCCTTTTACCGACGGAGGCGAGCGCCGAGTGGTGGAAAAAGAATCTCGAACAATATAGCTATAATGCGAGTATTTATAAAAATAGCGGTCATGTGATAGACGCTCGATGCCAATTGGAAAAGGGCTATACCCACCGCATCAATTTTGAGGCGGGGTTGGATAGTAAAGTTATAGCGCTCGGGTATACTGAGAAAGACATGCAGGATGTGGCGTATAGGGTGATTGATTTTGAGCAGAGGTACGATGATAGGGATTATGCTCGCGGGATATGCCGTATTGAAGTTTTATTTGCTCAAAGTTCTGAGGAAGCCTCACCTTTAACCGCAAACAGCCTATTATCTCCGCAGAACGAGAATGATGCTTTGTCGCCTCAGGCTGGAAATAGTCCATCCTTTCTCCAAATCGAGAAACGCTAGCTGCAGCGTCTGTTCTCTATGCCGGTGTTGATGGCCAGGCGTGACAACCCCGCCGTTGAGGCGCCGCTCAAGCGCGTCAGACCGTCGGCGGTAAGGCCAAGCTAAGGGGGAGCCACTTGAGATCGTTGCGTTTGCTTCCCCACAAGCCGCGCCATAATTTGGCGTTGGGCGGCTCCCTTAACTCAGGCGGCGTTGGTGAAATTCAGGTACCGCGACTCCAGGAGTGTTGTCGGTCGGGTCTGCTTTGCCCGACCCGCCCTTCGAGTTCCTGCAAGCCAATGAGCCTCGCGGCTTCGACATAGAGCTGACGCAGGCCATCGCAGCCGAGCTCGGCCTCGCATGGAGGCTCTGCCCTTATACCGGCGCCGATTTCAATGGAATCTTAGACGGACTCGCGCGACGGACGTTCGATTGCGTCGCGTCGGGGGCGACGATCACCCCGGAGCGCGAGCGATTGGCGTCCTTCTGCGCGCCCTACCTGCGCTCCGGTCAGAGCCTCGTTTGCAACATCGAGGCGACGCCGCACGTCAGCTGCATAGACGATCTGAAAGGGATGATCCTCGGCGTGCAACACGGCAACACATCCGAGCCAGTGGCCCATCGCCTAAAGGCGGAGGGTCGGGTCGCTGAAGTGCGCACCTACGCCTATCACGACATTGGCGCGATGTTGGATGATCTGGCCGCTGGCAAGATCGGCGCGGTGATGAAGCTCGCCCCCGTGATGCGCTGGATGATCAAGGATCGGCCCCGCTTGCGCGTGGTGGAGGAAGGGATAACGGATGAACGACTCGGCATAGCCGTCAGGCTAGACGACAAGGCTTTGCTCGAGGCGATAAACGACGTCCAGGCGCGACTGCAAGAGAGCGGCGCGCTGCAACGATTGGCGCAGAAATGGCTGAACGCGTAGTCCCTTGCATCCATCTCTTCACAGGCGCGGATCGCCGCTCCCACGTGGAGCGCAAGCAGCTTCCTCTCGGGGCCGCGCTGCAAGCGAAGATCGCGCATTTCGAGGAGACGGCAGCGGGCTCTGCGTTCGACTGGCACACGGCGCCCTGCGAGCAACTCGTCATCACGCTCTCCGGCACGCTGGAGTTCACCACGCGCGACGGCGAGACCTTCATGCTCCGACCCGGCGATATTCTCCTGGCGTCCGACACGCGGGGCACGGGCCACCGGTGGCGTCTCATTGACGATCAGCCCTGGCGGCGACTTTATGTCGAGCTTGCGGCTGCTTCCTCCTCCTCCTGAAAAACCTGTGCTTTCGCCGCTGCTCAAGCTTCGCATCGACGAGCTCGCGCGCCTACGATATGAGGCTAAAAGCACGCCTCTCGCCCGGGGAAATAGTCCATGCGCCTCACGCCTCTAGCCCTCATTGCGCTATTTGCTGCGCTCCTGGCGCAGCCCGCGCGCGCCGCCGAAACGCTTCGGCTCGCGCTGCAGGCGACCGGCACGACGGTCTGGGAGATGGCGGTCGTCTCGGCCTATGGCCTCGACAAGGAGGCGGGACTCGATCTGAAAACCACCGAGCTCGCCTCGACGGAGGCCGGCAAGATCGCGCTTCTGGGCGGCTCGGCCGACGTTATCGTCTCCGACTGGCTTTTCGTCGCGCGCGAGCGCGCCGGCGGGCGCGGACTCGTCTTCTATCCGGCCTCGACCGGCATTGGCGCGGTGATGACGAAGGAGCCTGCGATCGGGTCCGTGAAGGACCTTGCGGGCAAGAAGCTCGGCGTCGCCGGCGGGCCTCTCGACAAGAGCTGGCTCTTTCTCAAGGCCGATGCATTGAAGCAAGGCTTCGATCTCGAGAGGGCTGCGACGATCGTCTATGGCGCGCCGCCGCTCTTGGCCGAAAAGGCCGCGCAGGGCGAGCTCGACGCCGTGCTCGAGTTTTGGAATTTCGCGCTCGATCTCGAGGCGCGCGGCTTCCGGCGCGCGATCGACATAAGCGACGTCGAGAGGGCGCTCGGCGCCGAGGGGGATCCGGTCGTGACCGGCTATGTTTTCGACGAGAAATTCGCGAGCGCGCATGGTCCAGCGCTCGCGCGCTTTTTTGCGATGATGAAGAAGGCGAAGGCGCTCATCGCCACGAGCGACGAGGCCTGGGCAAAGGCCGCGGCGCGGATCCCCGCAAAAGACAAGGCGACGCTCGACCTCTATCGCAAGCGCTATGTCGAGGCGCAGCCGAAAGGCTCGGTTGCGAGCCAAGAGGCCGACGCTGCAAAGCTCTTCGCACTGCTTGCCGCCATAGGAGGCGAGGCGCTGGTCGGACCCGCCAAGGCGCTCCCGCCTGGAGCCTTCCATAAGGCTGCGCCTTGATCCGGCTCCTCTCCTTCGCCGCAATGCTCGGGCTTTGGCAGGGGGCGGCGCTCGTGAGCAGCCCGCGCCTCCTGCCGGGGCCCTTGCCTGTACTTGCTGCGATCTTCGAAGAGGCGCGCTCGGGCGCGCTCTTCACCAATCTCGCCGCGACGCTGGCGCGCGTCGCCGCGAGCTTCGCGCTGGCGATGACGCTCGGCTCCGCGCTCGGCTATCTCATGGGCCGGCGCCGTCTCGCCGATAAGATTCTCGATCCCTGGCTCGTCGCGCTTTTGAACCTGCCGGCGCTCGTCGTGATCGTTCTCGCCTATCTTTGGGCTGGGCTGACCGAGGTCGCCGCGATCGGCGCCGTTGCGCTGAACAAGCTTCCCGGCGCGATGGTCCTCACGCGTGAAGGCGCGCGCGCGCAAGACCCGTTGCTCGACGAGATGGCGCAGGCCTTTCGTTTTCCCCTCTCCACGCGGCTCCGCCATGTTGTGCTGCCGCAGCTTGCGCCCTATCTCGCTGCGGCGACGCGCTCGGGCCTTTCGCTCGTCTGGAAAATCGTGCTGATCGTCGAGCTTCTGGGCCGCTCGAACGGGATCGGCTTCAAGATTTACACGGCCTTCCAGCTCTTCGATGTGCGCCTCCTGCTCGCCTATGCGCTGCCCTTCGTGGCGATCATGCTGTGCGTGGAAACCTTCATCGTGCAGCCCTTCGAGCGTCGCCTCGCGCGCTGGCGTTGACCATGCTGCTCGACGTCGAAATCATCGCAAAAGAATTTCCCGGCGCCGACCGGCGCAAGACGACGGTCATTTCCGATCTATTTTTTGCGCTGGCGCGCGGCGAGGCCGGCGCGCTCGTCGGGCCTTCGGGCTGCGGCAAGACCACCTTGCTGCGCATCATCGCCGGTCTGGACGAGGATTTTTCGGGCCGCGTCTCCTTGCCGCAAGGAAGCCGGCTCGGCATGGCGTTTCAGGAGCCACGGCTTCTGCCCTGGCGCAGCGTTTTCGACAATCTGAAAATCGCGGCCCCGCAGGCCAGCGCCCCGGAGATCGAAACTCTGCTCAGGGATTTCGACCTCGCCGCGCATCGCGACGAGTTTCCTGGGCGGCTCTCGCTCGGTCTCGCGCGCCGCGCTTCGCTAGCCCGCGCGCTGGCGATCCGTCCGACGCTGCTGCTTCTCGACGAGCCGCTCGTCTCGCTCGACGCGGCGCTCGCGCTGGAGCTGCGCCAGCGCATTGCGCGGCTCATCGACGAAACGCATGTGACGACGCTGATCGTCACCCATGACTTGAATGAGGCGATCGCGCTCGCCGACCGAATCTTCGTTCTGGCGCCGCGGCCGACGCGCGTCGCCGCGACGCTACACATCGAAACGCCTCGCGGGAGAATGACTCAGGCCCGCGCGCGCGAGTATGAGCATGAGGCGCGAGCGACGATAAGCCGGCTGCGGGGGTCCTAGACCGGCTTGTTCGATCCGCGCAAGCCGCTCGTTTCGACGATGTTGAGAGCGGCGAAAAAAATGCCTTTGTGTGACGCTTGCTCGGATAGGGCCAACCAATTCTCCACGTCAGCCGGCGCGATCAGGTCTGCGTCTCTGCATTGGTCCGCGACTCTGCGAAGATCAAAAATAACATCGGCCTCTTCGAGAGCGCTGGTGCAAAAAGCATGGACATGCGTTCTCAAGTTTTCGATTCCGCATTGATTCATCAGTGACGCCAACTCCCGCCCGATAAAGCGGTTCCGTATGGAATGCTGGAAGAAGTGCGCAATCTTCCGGCTGTCGTCAAACTCGCCATTGAACAAGATGAATGTTTCCCAGTCTGGCTCGCAGGCGACGATTCGACCGCCAATGCGGGTGACGCGAAGCATTTCTCTCAGGACGGCGGCGGGGCTTTCCACATGTTGCAATGAGCGATCGATCCGCGCGCCATCGACAGAACGGTCTCCAAGCGGCAGTTGCTCGGCGACTCCAGGGAAGAACTGGATGTTCGGCGTCGACCCCGCCCGCTCCTTTGCGACTGCGATGAAATTCTCGCTCTTATCGACGCCGATGAAATGGCCGGCGGGATATTGACGGGCTAGCCCGCATTATGCAGCGCTTTGAGCTTCGTGCCGCTCGCCGCGAGGTTTTCGGATGATCTGATCGAGAGTTTTTGGTCGCACCGACGCGCATTTTCGTCACCGGCGGCATGGCCAGAGTTCGAAGGGGAAGGGTTTGCGGGTTGACGGGACGGGTTTGGTTTTCGGGGCGTCGCGCCCCGCCGCTCAGGTGGCGAGACGCGGGATTTTTTCGAGCGCGAAGCGCAAGATGTCCTGTCCGCAACACGATGTGGGCAAATAAATCCTGATCATGGTCTTCATCTCGACGACTCGCGCGGCGATCTTGATCAGCCGTAGGCGCAGCGTGTCGAACTGCGCGACGCGCCACATGGATCGCCGCGGCATTGACTGGCGCAAGCCCCACATCAACCAGTAGGCGCCGGCGTGCAGGAACAAACGCAGCTGGTTGGCGCTGGCCTTCATGCAGGACGTGCGGTCCGCCGCCAGATGCGTCTTCCAGGATTTGATGTGGTTCTCGGCCTGACCGCGTCGGCAGTACACGTCCTCGTAAAGCCTGCGCGCGTTGCGGGTGGTCAGATTGGTGACGACAAAGCGCGTATCGGGTCCGTCCGCGCTGGCCTCGACGCGGGCGATGATGCGCTCGACGCGGCTCCAGCTTTGTGCGCCGTCGAGGAACTCCTTGAAGCGTCGAACCTTGCCGTTTTCCGGCGCAGCCTCGAACATCGCCGTCGCCTTGGCCTCGAGGCCCAGGATATGCGCTCGCAACGTCGAGGTCGGCGCCACGCCGAAGACGAAGTCGAGACCGCTGGCGCGGCAGAAGTCGATCGTCTCCGGCGTGCAATAATGGCTGTCGCCGCGCAGCAGGATTTCGGTCTTGGGCCAATTGCGGCGAATGGCGCGCAACAGGCGGCGTAGGAAGGCCCTGATCTCCTTGCCGCCGGGCCGTCTGGCGGGACGCAGAACGGCGGTGACGAAGCGGCCGGCGCCGTCGAACACGACGATCGGTTGAAAGCCGTATTCGTCGTAATGCGCGTTGAACAACCGTAATTGCTGGCCGCCATGGACGGCATCGAACGTGTCGTCGATGTCGAGGGTGAGGCGCTTGGGGACCTGCCTGAATGATTCGCAATAGAGGTCGACCATGGCGCGGCCCATGCGCAGCAGCGCGCGGGCGTCCGGCAAATTTTCCAGACGCGAGATCGTCGACTGCGAACACAGATCGCGGTCCGAGGGCGAAAGATCATGCGCCATCTTGAAGACGGGATCGACGCGAAGGCTGCTGGCGTCGTTGCCGTCCTCGTAGCCCGCGGCGATCATCAGCAGGCGAAAACGAATGATGTCGCTGAGCGTGTGCGTGATCTGCTCCGGCGCGCGCGGATCGACGATGCAGGCGGCCATGCGTTCGGCAACGCGAAGACGTTGCTCGACCTCGCGCAAAACCAGCACGCCGGCGTCCGACGACAACAACCCGCCGTCGAATTGCGCGACGATCTTTTTGGCCCCGACAGGTGACAAGCCAGGCAACGGCAGCATAGGATTGATCACGGCGGGTGTGGCCTTTCTGAAATCGCGTTGATTGGCGTCGACAACCAAATCATACACGAAATCAGCTTGTTAAGCTGCATCCGCCTACTTGCGCTGCATAATGCGGGCTAGCTGGATGAGGTCGAAATCCTGTCCCGCAGGCAACATCGACAATGACTTGGCCGGGCTCGAGCTCCAGCGACCTCCACGAATGAGATTTATAGGCCTTGAAGAAGGGAAGCTCGTTCATGAAATCGAGACAACGGACCAGCTTGCCGCAGAGCGCGCCGTCCGCATCACGAAAGCCGCTGCCAATATTTCTTGTCATCTGCATCTGATCCGCTGCTTCGACAAAGAGCTGCGCCAATCGCGGCTCGGCCGCCGGCGCAAAGCTCACTCGGCCTTGGCGCCTCGATTGGCCGAACCCGACCCGTAAGCGGCGGAAGCGTAGCGCACGACCAATACGGCCAACGCCAGAATGAGCGTCGCCCCGGCGAGGATAAGAATGCCGGCGTCGGGCGGCGCGTCCTTTTGCACATATCCGATCATATGCCGCGTCAGCGCCGTGATGCCGACGTAAAGCAGAAAACGCACGGGCATATGGTTGGTGCGGAAATAGATGCCGACCATCGACGCAATCTCGAGATAGATGAACAATAGCAGCAGGTCCTCGATCGACGCGAACCCCCGCGCCGCCATCCTGAAGAATGCTTGAGCGCCCGCGAAGACGGTCACGGCGAGGATCGCGAACAGTCCAAGGATATGAAACCCCTCAGAGGCCAGATCGCCCCAGGGGTCGACGATCTCACGCAATCGCCGCACGGCGGGCGGCCGTGGATCAAGGTTTTCCTGCGGCATCTGCTTTCCTCGCTGCGCGCATCGATCGGGCGACCCCGTCACAAAAATAGGAGACAAATTTTTCTCATGGATCATCGATAGTCTTGCTGTTTGCCGGTTTTGACAAGGCCGAATCTGCTTGAAGTCCCAACGATCGAGCCGGCGCCGCGATGGAAGCGGGAAACCGAGCTCGTCCCGCGTCCTATTGCCGTCATTGTCCCCATTCTCCGCGTCCCTATGTAGGGAAGCGGCATAGGAGGGGGCATGGCTCGATTCATTCGTTTCTTCGGCGAGATCGGCATCGCGGACGTGCCGCTCGTCGGCGGCAAGAACGCTTCTCTCGGTGAAATGTACCGCCTGCTGACGCCGAAGGGCATTTTGATTCCGAATGGCTTTGCGATCATCGCGGAAGCCTATCGCTATGCGCTCGATTCCGCCGGCGCGTGGCCCGCGCTCAAAGAGGCGCTTTCCGGATTGGACGTCACGAATGTCGATGATCTGGCGCGCCGCGCCAAGAGCGCGCGCGAGATCGTGTGCGGCGCGGACCTTCCCGATGCGCTCGCCCAGCAAATTCGCGAGGCGCTCGCTAGGCTCGTCGAGGAGTATGGGAAGGAGCTTTCCGTCGCCGTGCGCTCCTCTGCCACAGCCGAGGACCTGCCCAGTGCGAGCTTCGCGGGCCAGCATGAAAGCTATCTGAACGTGCGTGGCGAGGCGGGCGTGCTCGAGGCCGTCGTGCATTGTTTCGCGAGCCTCTTCACCGACCGGGCGATCCGCTATCGCGTCGATAATGGCTTCGACCACTTCAAGGTGTTCAATTCCGTCGGCGTCATGAAGATGGTGCGGTCCGACATCGCGGCGTCGGGCGTCTTGTTCACGCTCGATACGGAGACGGGCTTCGAGGACGTGGTGTTTCTCACCGGCGCCTATGGTCTTGGCGAGAATGTCGTCCAGGGCGCCGTCGATCCCGACGAGTTCTACGTCTTCAAGCCGACCTATCGCCAGGGCAAGAAAAGCGTGCTGAAGCGCGAGCTGGGGGCGAAGAAGATCAAGATGATCTTCTCGGAAGGCGGATTGGCCACGACGCGCAACATTCCGACCGACTCCAAGGAGCGCGAGAAGTTCTGCCTGAGCGACGAAGAGGTTTTGACGCTTGCCGGCCAGGCGATCCTGATCGAGGAGCATTACAGCGCGCGCGCCGGGCAAAAGCGGCCGATGGACGTGGAATGGGCCAAGGATGGGCTCGACGGGCTTCTCTACATCGTTCAGGCTCGGCCCGAGACCGTCGCCTCGCGCCGCGATCGCAACGCCCTCGAGACCTATCGGATCGAGAGGCGCGCGCCGGTCAGGATCGAGGGCAGGGCGGTCGGAACGAGAATCGCGGTGGGGCGCGCGCGCGTCATCGCTCATTTGAGCGAATTGTCGCAATTCGTCCCGGGCGAAATCCTCGTCGCCGACTCGACGTCGCCCGATTGGGGCACGGTGATGAAGTCGTCCGCCGGCGTCGTCACCAATCGCGGCGGGCGCACCTGCCATGCGGCGATCGTCGCGCGCGAGCTCGGCATTCCGGCGATCGTCGGCGCCGACGGGGCGACGCGCGCGATCCACACCGGGGAGCTCATTTCGGTCTGCTGCGCCGAAGGCGATGTCGGCCGCGTCTATGAGGGCGAGATCGGCTATTCCATCGAACGCGTCGATCTCTCGCAGCTCCCGCGTCCCAAGACGCATGTGATGCTCAATGTCGGCAATCCCGAACTCGCTTTCGGGCTCGCGAGCCTGCCGAACGATGGCGTCGGCCTGGCGCGCATGGAGTTCATCGTCGCTGAATCGATCAAGGCGCATCCCATGGCCCTGATCCATCCCGAGCGGATCGCGGATGCAGCCGAACGCGCCGAGATCGCGCGCCTGACGGCGAACGACCCCAGCCCGAAGGAGTTTTTCGTCCGTAGGCTCGCCGAGGGCGTCGCGACGATCGCCGCCGCCTTCTATCCCAAGCCCGTCGTGCTGCGCATGTCCGACTTCAAGAGCAACGAATATGCGCAGCTTCTCGGCGGGCGCGCCTTCGAGCCGGTGGAAGCCAATCCGATGATCGGTTTCCGCGGAGCCTCGCGTTATGCGCATCCGGCCTACAAGGAAGGATTCGCGCTGGAATGCGCGGGGGTGAAGCGCGTGCGCGACGAGATGGGCCTCACCAACGTCAAGCTGATGATTCCCTTCTGCCGAAGGATCGAGGAGGCGGAGCGCGTGCTCAAGGCGATGGCCGAGATGGGCCTGCGGCGCGGCGAGAACGGTCTAGAAATCTATGCGATGTGCGAAATCCCCAACAATGTGCTGCTCATCGACGCGTTCTCGCAGCACTTCGATGGGTTTTCGATCGGCTCGAACGACCTGACGCAGCTTACACTGGGCGTCGATCGCGATTCCGAGATCGTCGCCTTCGACTTCGACGAGCGCGATCCCGGGGTCAAGGAGATCATCCGCCTCGCCGTGGAAGGCGCCCGCCGCAACGGCCGACACTGCGGCATTTGCGGTCAGGCGCCGTCGGACTATTTCGAGATCGCCGAGTTTCTGGTGCGGCTCGGCATCAATTCGATTAGCCTCAATCCCGATACGCTGCTTGCGACGACGCGGCGGCTTTTGGAGCTGGAGAAGGCGCTGGAGAGCAGCGAAAGCCGCTAGCCTGCGCCTCGCGGGTTTGTCTATCGGCCCACGTACGCTAAAGAGAACACATGGCGTTCCTCGATGGATCGCCCTTGAGTTTCGGGAGCAGAACGAATGAAAATTTCCGCACGCAATGCGCTCGCGGGCAAAATCGTCGAGGTCAGGAAGGGCTCGACGACTGCGCATGTTTTGATCGACGTCAGCGGAACGCGGGTCACCGCCTCGATCACCAATGAGTTCGTCGATGAGCTGGGACTGAAGGTCGGCGACGCCGTCCACGCCATTATCAAATCCTCCGACGTGATGATCGCGGTGGCGTGACGCCTGCGACTTTGCTTTGCATGTGAAGTCGCTCAAGCCGCTTGGCCGAGCACCTCCTCGAGCGTGCCCATAGCTATGATGGGGGCGATGGGACGCCGCGGCGCGCGACTTGCCGAGAGCGCCGGAGCCCTCGCTCGCGCGGCCTCGCGCGCCGCCTCCATCTCGAAGCGGCGCAACAGCGCGGCCAGCCGATCCAACTCGCCGCTTTTTGCAAGATGGCATCGCGCGAGCACGGGCTGAATCACCGCAAGGCGCAGCTCGACCGCCTCTCCCGGGATCGCCGGCTCGAGGTCGCCGAGGGCGTCGAGGGCGGCGCGGAAGACGGTCAAGAATTTTTGTGGCAGGCCCGCCTTCGCATAGACCGCCGCGAAGCCGGCTCCCCTGAACGCTCGGAGCTGGCTTTCAACGCGCGCTTCGGAAAGACCCGAAAGCTCGACGAGCCGCCTCGAAAAAATCGGACCTGCCGCTGAGCAGCGCGCGCAGGACGAGACTCGCGGTGAGCTCGCCGCTTCTACGCAGGTGCGAGACGAAGGCGCGCAGACCCTTGCGGCCCGAGCGGCGCGCCGTCTCCGTCGCGACGCTCACATTCGCTTTGTCCCGCGCCTCGCGAGACAGGCGTTCGGCGCGTTCCGGCGACAGCCACGCGCACTCCACGGTGAAAGAGAGGAGGGTCGAAGCCGTCGCCTGGACGAGCCGGCTGCGGATGGCGCCGGGAAGCGAGGGCCTGGCGAGCAACGCCTCGCGGATTTCGCCGTCATCGCCGAAACGTTCGAGCATCTTGCGCATCGAGGCTTCGGCGAGATCGGCGCCGGGGTTTAGAACGAGCGTGATCGCCGCCTCGCGCGCGCCGCACCCGGCGAGCGCTGCGGCGACGGTCGTGGGCACATGCGCGCGGCGCGCGATCGCGGTTTGCGCGAGAGCGGCGCCGATGGTGGCGTATTCGACCAGCTCAGCTTCCGATAAAAGCGGCGAACGCGATAGGACGGGCGCCGCGACGTCCGGCTGATCGTTCGCGAGCGCCGTGATGAGCGCGCGCGGCGCTTGGGGCGCGCTGGCCATGACGTCTGAAAGCGCGCGGCGCACGCGCGGCGAAAGGTCGTCGGCGAGACAGGTGAGCGCGATCTCGGCCTCGCGCCGACTTGCCGGATCGAGCGGCGAATTTAGATAGGCCCGGGCCAGGGCGCTAGCGCCTTCCGTTCGCAATGCCACGCTTGCGCTCTGCGCCCAGTTGAAAAACTCGCCGACGATCATGAAGGCGTTCTCCGTGCGATGCCGTTGGCGGCGCCTGAAAGTTCAGTAAAGATGAAGATTCATGGTACAGAGCGGATTAACGCCGAGACGAAACGAGGAAGGCGACAAGCATGTCGTCAATGAGAAGCTGTCTCATCGTGCCGAAGGCCAGTATAAGCGATACGATGTTTACATCCGGGGTAGGGGCGCTGGTCTTCGATTGCACCGACGCGGAGGCAATGGAGAGACAAGCGCCGCTGCTTTGGCGCGCGCGCGAGGCCAAATGTCCTTCGCGTCTTCTCGTACGTCTTCCTGGGCTCGACGACCCGTTTTTCGACCTTGCGCTCGAAGCGCTGCGCGGCACGCCTCCCGACGGCGTCGTGCTGCAAGCGGTCGAGGGCGCCGCGAGCGTGCAGCAGCTCGGCTCGCGGCTCGCGGTTTTCGAAGCCGAAGCGGGCGCCGCCGATGGCGCCACCCGCATCGTCGCCGAGTTTTCGACGCCCTCGGGCGTTCTTTCTTCCGCCACGCTGGGAGGCGCGTCGAAGCGCCTCCAGGCTTTGCTTTTCGGGCGCGCCGCGCTAGCCTTGGCGCTCGGGACGGATGTGGTTTCGGCCCCTGTCGAGAACGCTCGCGCGCTGCTGATCCTTGCCGCCGCAGCTGCGGGAGCGCAGGCGCTAGACGCGCCCTGCCACGATCCGGCAAAGCTCGAGGAGGAATGTCTTGCAGCGCGCAAAGACGGCTTTTTCGGCAAATGCGCGGTGAGGGAAGACGACATCGGCGTCATCGAGCGGCTCTTTCGCGCCCCGCGCGCCGAGAAATCGCCCCATTCGGCACGCTAGCTTCCGCAATGAAACGTCTCGCGCCGCTCCTCAGCCTCCTGCTTGTGCTCCTCGCCGGCTCTGACGCGATTGCGCAGAGCGCTCCACGCGCTCACGCGGGGAAGTCGTCGAGCGAAACGCCCTCCGGCGGCGTGCATCTTTCCGCCGCGCTGACCTCCAATGAGACGACGAACATAAAGGGCGGCCTGCACTGGCGCGTCTTCGAGGAGAAGTCGCAATCCGACGAGCCGCATCGCTTCGTCGCGGAGTCGCGGGAGGCTGCTCCAAGCTTCGCGCTGCCTGACGGAACCTATATCGTTCATGCGGCCTTCGGCCTCGCGAGCGCGACGAAACGCATCGTCGTCGAGGGGCGCTACACGCATGAAGTGCTGATCATGAACGCCGGAGGAACTCAGGCTCATCGACAAGCTCGGCGACGCGACGATACCGCCGCAGCGCCTCGCCATCTCGATCTATGTGCCGGAGCGCGACAATTCGGAGGCGAAGCTCGTGCTCGCCAATGCGCGCGCCGGCGAGGTGATCTCGCTTCCCGAAGGCCCCTACCACATCGTCGCGACTTTGCTCGACACGAGCGGCGCCTCGCCCGGCGAGAATAATGCGACGAACTCCGTCGTGACCACGGATCTGCGCGTGCCGGCGGGCAAGCTCATCGAGGCGACGCTGCGCCATCGCGCCGCGACGATCACGCTGAAGCTCGTGAATTCCCCGGGGGGCGAGGCGCTCGCCAACACCTCCTTCTCGGTGCTGACGCCGGGCGGGGACGTGATCCGCGAATTGATCGGCGCCTTTCCCTCGCTCGTCCTCGCCGAAGGCGAATATGTCGCCATCGCGCGCCACGACGGCAAAACCTATCAGAACAGTTTCAAAGTGGTGTCGACGAAGGACGCGGATGTGGAGATCGTCGTCGGCAAGAGCCTGCCGAAGCAGCACGACTCGGTCGAGCCGGAAACGCTGCAGTAGGCGGCGAGCGGGCGCCTCAGCCGCCAGCCGTCGTTCCGCCCGAAAGGCCGAAGAGCGCACGCAGCAGATCGCGCGCATAATCGCGCTCCTCGACCCAGAGCCAGGCGAACACAAGCGCCGCCGCCGCGAGCACGGCGAGGACGGTTGAGGGGGTGGGCGGTCGATAAGCCATGCTACTCGCGATACATCACCGCCCGTGCCGCGGCGACGATCTCTTCGGTCGACGGCAGCGCGAGCTTTTCGAGATTGGCGGCGTAGGGCATCGGCACGTCCTTTCCGGTGACGCGCGCGATGGGCGCGTCGAGCCAGTCGAAGGCTTCTTCCTGCACGCGCGCAGCGATTTCCGAACCGATGCCGCAGCAGGGCCAGCCCTCTTCGATGGCCACGAGACGATGCGTCTTCTGCACCGACTGCACGATCGTTGCGATATCCATCGGACGCAGCGAGCGAAGATCGATGACTTCCGCCTCGATTCCGTCTTTGGCCAAAGCCTCGGCGGCGGCGAGCGCATAGGTCACGCCGATCGAGAAGGAGACGAGCGTCACGTCGCGCCCCGGCCGCGCGATGCGCGCTTTGCCGATGGGGACGAGGAAATCGTCGAGCGCAGGCACATCCCCCGATTTGCCGTAAAGAATCTCGTTCTCGAGGAAGACAACGGGGTTGGGATCACGGATCGCGCTCTTCAACAGCCCCTTTGCGTCGGCGGCGTTTGACGGCGCGACGACCTTCAGTCCCGGGACTTGCGCATACCAGGCGGAATAGTCCTGGCTGTGCTGCGCGGCGACGCGGGCGGCGGCGCCGTTGGGCCCACGAAACACGATCGGGCAATTGATCTGGCCGCCCGACATGTAGAGCGTCTTCGCGGCGGAATTGACGATGTGGTCGATGGCCTGCATCGCGAAGTTGAAGGTCATGAACTCCACGATGGGCTTCAGTCCCGCGAAGGCCGCGCCCACGCCGAGCCCCGCGAAGCCATATTCAGTGATCGGCGCGTCGACGATGCGCCGCGCGCCGAATTCCTGCAGCAGGCCTTGCGTGACCTTATAGGCTCCCTGATATTCGCCGACCTCTTCACCGAGCACGAAGATCGTGTCGTCGCGGCGCATCTCCTCGGCCATCGCGTCGCGTAGCGCTTCGCGCATCGTCATCTGCAGCATGCGGGTTCCGGGCGGAACCTCCGGCTCCAGCGCTTGTTGCGCCGCTGCGGGCTTGGCAACCTGCTGAGCAGAGGCGGGGGCTGGCGTCCCAGGTTCCAGCGCGGCGGCAGGAGCAGCCGGGGCAGCGGGAGCCGGAGCCGTCGCATCCTCGCCTTCCAGCGCGATCACCCCGATTGGCGTGTTGACCGCGACATTCTCCGTGCCGCCGGGCACAAGGATGCGCGCCAGAACGCCCTCGTCGACGGCCTCGACCTCCATCGTCGCCTTGTCCGTCTCGATCTCGGCGACGACGTCGCCCGACCTGACGGGGTCGCCCTCGGCTTTTAGCCATTTAGCGAGCTTGCCGCTCTCCATGGTCGGCGACAGCGCGGGCATGAGGATGTTGACGGTCATGCGTGGGAGCCTTGAATTTCAAAAGTGCTGAAGCCGTCGCCGAATAGCTGCGTCGTTCTTGCCCCCGCAATGTTCACGCCAGCACATCCGTGTAAAGCTCGCTGGGATCGGGCTCTTTGTCCGCCGTCGCGAAATCCGAGGCCTCGGCGACGATCTTGCGCGCTTCGGCGTCTAGCTTCTTCAGCTCGCCCTCCGCGACGCCGGCGGCGATGAGCCGCAGCCGCACCTGCTCGATGGGATCATGCTCCTCGCGCATACGCGAGACCTCGTCCTTGGAGCGGTATTTCGCCGGGTCCGACATGGAGTGGCCGCGGTAGCGATAGGTCTGCGCCTCGAGGATAAAAGGACCGTTCCCCTTGCGGCACGAGTCGATCGCCTCTTTCGCGGCGGCGCGCACCGCGCGCACGTCCATGCCGTCGACCTGTGCGCCCGGAATGTTGAAGGCGACGCCGCGCTTGGCGAAATCGGACATCGCCGAGGAGCGCTCCACCGAGGTCCCCATCGCATAACGGTTGTTCTCAACGATGAAGACGACCGGCAGGCGCCAGAGCTCCGCCATGTTGAAGGTCTCGTAGACCTGACCCTGATTGGCGGCGCCGTCGCCAAAAAAGGTGAGCGACACCCGGTCGTCGCCGCGATAGCGGTTGGCGAAGGCGACCCCAGCCCCGATCGGGACCGGCGCGCCGACGATGCCGTGCCCGCCGTAGAAATTCTTCTCGCGCGAGAACATGTGCATCGAGCCGCCCTTGCCCTTGGAGACGCCGTGACGGCGCCCTGCGAGCTCGGCCATCACGGCCTTGGGGTCCATGCCGCAGGCGAGCATATGCCCGTGGTCTCTGTAGGATGTGACGAACTGGTCGCCGTCTTTCGTCGCCATCCTCACGCCGACGACGACCGCCTCTTGGCCGATGTAGAGATGGCAGAAGCCGGCGATGACGCCCATGCCGTAGAGCTGCCCGGCCTTCTCCTCGAAGCGGCGGATCAGCAGCATGTCGCGATAGGCGGCTTTCTCCTCGTCGAGCGTGAAAGCCGGCGGCGCAGCTTGTGAGAGAGTTCCCGTGCCCGCCGTCATCGTTTCCCCGCTGCAAAGGTGGTTTGGGCCGAACATAGACTAAGAGTCGTCCGAAAACGAGCCGCGGCACGCGAGCGGCGACACGAAAAACCCTCCTCCCGTCGCCGGGAGGAGGGTTGGAGCTCAAGGCTCGTGGCGCGGGCTACTTCTTGCCGGCGGGCGCCTTGGCGGCGGCTTTGGCGGGCGCCGCCGCCGGAGCTGCTGCGGCAGGCGCGGCTTCTTCAGCGCCGCCCGCCGGCGGCGTGATGCTCGCCACGGTGAAATTCGGGTCGGGGTTGGTCGGCTTCGCGCCCTTGGGCAGGGCGATCGCGCCGATATGCAGCGAGTCGTTGAAGTCGAGCCCGCTCAGATCGCCGGTGATCGACTCCGGAATGTCGTCGGCCGGCACCCACATCTGGATTGTGTGATAGACGATGTTGAGCGCGCCGCCACGCTTCAAGCCGGGCGAGGCTTCGTGATTGACGAAATGCACGGGCACTTCGAGCTTGACCCGCTGGCCCGGCTTCAGGCGCAGGAAGTCGACGTGCGTCGGGAAATCCTTGATGACGTCGAGCTGGTAGTCGCGCGGAATGGCGCGCTCCTTCTTGCCGTCGATGTCGAGCTCGAAGATCGTCGTCAGAAAATGTCCCGCGAAGATAAGCTTCGTGACCTCGCGCGAATCGAGCGAGAGCGGGGTTGGAGCGTCTCCGCCTCCGTAGAGGACGGCGGGCGTGCGGCCTTCGCGGCGTGTCGAGCGGGCGGCCCCCTTGCCTGTCCCGCTACGAACCGCGGCCGCGAGCGTTTTGGTCTCGGCCATGGCTGGTTTCCTTCAAGTCAAAAGAAAAGCGCGCCATTCGCCTCCAGGGGTGTCGGAAACACGGCGCGCGGGGCGGGGTTATAGGGGAGGGCGGGGGGAGAGGCAAGAAGGGCCGGCGATCGCAAATCCTACTTCGGCCCGAAAATCACGGCGATCGCCTTCCCCTGCGAGCCGCGATCCCTCGCGACGCTCTCGATGCTCGCATCGGCGTTTGGCAGGGGCATTCCGGCCTTGGCGAGGTCGTCGATGAGCTGATCCGCGGGTCGTCCGGCGAGGACGGCCACCTTGGCGATGGGCGCTTTCGTCAGCGCCCGCAACGCCAGAATTTGCGGCGGCGCGCCTCTCTCGCCCGGTATCGAGACGAAGCTGAGCGTCAGCACGGCGGCCGCCAGGCCGATGATGACGCGACCCTGCCGGCTCGTCGTGAAGTAGCGCCTGAAGGCCGGCCAATTCACGAAGGCGTGGGCCGCGACGCCCGCGATCATCGCCCAGGAGAGCCATTGATGCGCGAGCTTGTTCAGCCCGGTGTCGAGATGGAAGAACATGAGCAGGCCTGTCACGCTCATGAGGCCGAAGGCGCCGATGGTGAGCGGTGTGGCCCATTCTCTCGATATTTTCACGGGGCTTGTCCTTTCGTTGCGCGATATTTTGCAGGAAGGCGTCGCCGCCTTCCCGTGCTTACAGCCGCTCGATCTTTCGCGCCGCTTCGTCGATGAGGTCGGCGACCGAGAAAAGCAGTGACTTTTCCGGCTGTGCGGACAAGCGCTGATGCAGCACCGCCTTCAGATTGCTCATCGCCCGAAACACCGGTCCCGCGTCCACGACCTCGCTCTTTTGGCGCAGCGCCTCGAGCCTTGCGAGCGCCGTCTCGGCGTCGTTGCGGTTCGCCGCAAGATGAGCCGCGCCCGTCGCCGTGATCGCGTAGAGCTTTTTTGCGCCTTCCGCAGCGCGCGCTTCGATATGTCCGAGTTCCTCCAGCAGCGTGAGCGTCGGATAGACGATGCCGGGGCTAGGCGCATAGGCGCCGCCGGTGCGCGTCTCGATCTCGCGGATGATGTCGTAGCCATGCCGCGGCTCGCTCTCGACGAGGAGCAGGATGACGAGGCGCAGCTCGCCGCCCTCGAACATGCGGCGCCGTCCGCCGCCTCTCCCTGTCCGCTCGGCGTCGCCGAAGCGTCCGCCAAAGCCTCCACGGCCGAAGCCCTCTCCGCCGCCGCGCATGGCGCGGGGGCCTTCGCAGCTGTGGCCTTCGTGGGAAGGCCGGCGCCAGTGATTGTGTCTCATAAAACATGTCTCCTTTTGTTTAGACAGCTATAAGATATATCTTAGAGATAGCTTGTCAAGCCCCTCGCTGAAAGCTGGCCTCAGGGCGGCAAGCTCGGGCGGCTAAAATTTCGAAACCAGGAAAACGCCGCCCGCCATGAGCAGGGCCCCGATCACGCGCCCGGCGTTCAGCCCATGCGGCGGCGCGCTCAGAAGCCCGAAGTGGTCGATGAGGAGCGAGGTGACGAGGTTCGAGGCGATGATGAGCCCGTTGACCATGCCGGCGCCCAGCCTGTCGATGAGGGCGAGCCCCGCGAACACGGCCATGGCGCCCGTGAGGCCGGCGAGCGGCGCCCACCAGGGCATCGCGCTGACGCCGTCGAGCGTCGGCAGCGGGCGCGGCCAGATCAGGAATAGCGCCGTGAAGAAGAAGAAATTCAGCCCGAACAGCACCGACAGCGCGAGCCACGGGTTCGACAGAGAGATGCGAAGCTGCGCGCTCATCACGGCGCCGAACGCCTGCAGCGCCCCCGCGACGATGATGAAGGGCGTGAACCAAGCCGGGTTCATGAAAGCCTCCCTTTTTGCGCGTCAAAGCCACCAGGCGCCGAAGACAAGGGTCAGCAGCGTCAGCGGCGCGCCGATCTTGATGTAGGTCCAGAAGTCGATCTCGACGCCCTGCGCCCGCGCGCGCCGCGCGACGATGAGATTCGCGACCGACCCGACCAGAGTCAGATTGCCGGCGAGCGTCGAGGCCATCGCAACGATGAGCCAGGCTCTTTTGGGATCGGCGAGGCCGTCGACGAAAGGCCGCATCACCAGCACCGCCGGCACATTGCTGACGAGATTTGAGAGGCCCGCCGTGATCGCGGTGAGGATCGGCGTCGATCCGAGATTGAGCCGTCCCAGCCTGGCGATTAGCTCCGGCGTCAGCACGGTCGTCTCCAAAGCGGAGACGACGATGAAAAGCCCGACGAACATCAAGAGCAGGGGCCAGTCGATCTCGCGATAGACCTTGTCCGCCTTGACCTTGCGGGTGACGAGCAGCAGCGCGCCGCCGACGATCGCAACCTTGGCGACGGGGAGGCCGGCGAAGAACAGCGCCATCATCGCAAGCGCCACGAGGACCGCTTTGGCCGCGAGCGCTCGATGATAGCGCGTCGGCCGCGGCGCGAGCTTCGGGAGTCGCTCGGAGACGAGAAACTCGCGGCGATAGGCCAAGGCGATGAGACCCGTGGTGATCAGCAGGCCGACGACGGCCACGGGCCAGAGCGCGGCGACGAAACTCCCATAGGGAATGCGCGAGAAGGAGCCGATGATCATGTTTTGCGGATTGCCGGTGATTGTCGCGACGCTGCCCACATTGGAAGCCATCGGGACGGCCAAAAGATAGGGCAGTGGTTTGCGCTTGAAGCGCGCGACGAGGTCGAGCACAAGCGGCGTCATGACGAGGCAGATTGCGTCATTGACGAGAAAAGCCGAAAAAAGACCCGAGACCAGAACGATCGCGAAGAGAAGCAGCAGCGGATGGCCGGCGCGCGTCACCGCCCAGTTGCTGACGAGCCGGAAAAAGCCCGACAAGCGGAGATTGGCGACGACGATCATCATGCCGAGCAGCAGCGTGATCGCATCGAAATCGATCGAGCGATAGGCGTCCTCGAGCGACACCACGCCGAGTCCCACCATGAGGCTCGCGCCGAGCAGAGCGGCGCCGGCGCGGTCGAGCTGATAGAAGGGGAGCTTGCCGATCGCGATGATCACGTAAGTTGCGACGAAGACGAGTGTCGCTGCGGCCGTCTTCGCATTCCCCCAGGCCGGATTCCAAAGTCTTGGCGCCGCTCGATGCGCAATGGCGATCGTCTCCGCCGCCAAGCCAAGAAGAGCAGCGAAAAGCAACGAGCCGAGGATGACGAGCGTGACCGCGAGTAACGCCGTCCTGAAGTCGCCCGTGGCGCTTTCGTCTGCGTCGCCCTGCGGCGCGAATTGGAGGCTGCTCGTCGCCGAAGGCCTGCTGGCTTTCATCTCCATCGCGCGTTCCGCTCGACGCCGATGTCGCGCGCCTCGGGCGTCGCCTTTACGAGAATGTCATCGTGGCCGGGGCCTGGCCCTCCGGTCTCTTCGACTTCCATGTCGTCGTCCAATGGCGGAGGGGAACGCAACCGCGAGTGAATGCAAAATAACGCCGCTCACGGGTCCGACGACCGCGCTCGCCATAAGTGAAATTCCGTAGTCCGGCGCCGGCGATAAGTCACGGCAGTTCTGACGAGCTAAAGCAGGCTGCCCTGCTGTTGAATCGGATCGGCGCTCTCGTCCGCGATGCTTTCGCGCAGCACTGAAAGCTTCGCCAAAATGAAGCGAGTTGGCCAACGCAGCCCCTCCCTGTTCCTCCCCCGCTATCGCGGGAGAGGGGACGCGAAAGATCGGCGTTGCGCGAAAATAAAATGCGGCCCCGAGTCTCGCTCCCCCTCCCGCCATAGCCCGTCGGAAGACGCGCCTCTGGAGAGGGCCAGGGAGGGGTCGCTTCGTCTCTTAAAGCTAAAACGGAATGTCGTCGTCGAGCTCATGCGAAAGCCGCGAGCCCGCGCTGGCGGGCGCCGGCCGGCGCTCTTCTCCCGAGCGATCCATCGGCGAGGAGCGGCCGAAGCTGGCGTTGCCGCCGCCATAGCCGGCCTGCTCGTAGTCGCCGCCCTCGGCGCGGGAGCCCTTGCTGTCCAGCAGAGTCAGCTCGCCACGGAACTTTTGCAGCACGACGTCGGTCGCCTTGCGCGTATTCCCGTCCTTGTCGGTATATTCGCGCGTCTGCAGCTGGCCCTCGAGATAGATTTTCGAGCCCTTGCGGCAATATTGCTCGGCGACCTTGCCCAGGTTCTCGTTGAAGATCGAAACATTGTGCCACTCGGTGCGATCCTTGCGCTCGCCCGTGTTGCGGTCGCGCCAGCTCTCGGTGGTCGCCACCGAGAAGGACACGACCCGGTCGCCGGAAGGCAAGGTGCGCGCTTCCGGATCGCGGCCCAGATTGCCGATGAGGATCACCTTGTTGACGCTGCCCGCCATCTCACTCTCCTTCACACTGCGCCACACCCTAGAGCAAAGCGCTCGCCGCCGCTCGCGAGGGGCCCGCTTATCCACAACTCGCTCGCCGGGACAGATGTTCCATGTTTGTTCTAGACGCGAAGCGCGCGGCGCGCAAGCGCGGATTTTCGGTCCAAGGCAGGCTGACGCGGGAACGCGCCGGGGTCAGGCTGCGCGACCATGCGCCTTCTTGACGCCCTCCGCCTCATATGCCCAATGGCGGAAAGGCCTGCGGCAGCGCCTTCGTCTTCCAAAGGAGCACGTTCCGGATGAACATCCACGAATATCAAGCCAAAGCCATTTTGCGCGACTTCGGCGCGCCGGTCGCCGCCGGCGTGCCGGTTCTCAAGGCCGAAGACGCCGCCGCCGCAGCGAAGCAGCTTCCGGGCCCCGTCTATGTCGTCAAGGCGCAGATTCACGCGGGCGGACGCGGCAAGGGCCATTTCAAGGAAGCCGCCGCGGGCGACAAGGGCGGCGTGCGCCTCGCCAAGTCGATCGAGGAGGCCGAGACCTTCGCCAAGCAGATGCTCGGTAACACGCTCGTCACAGTGCAGACGGGCGAGGCCGGCAAGCAGGTCAACCGCCTCTACATCGAGGACGGCGCCGCGATCGACAAGGAATTTTATCTTTCGCTCCTCATCGACCGCGCGACCTCGCGCATCTCTTTCGTCGTCTCGACCGAGGGCGGCATGAGCATCGAGGACGTCGCGCATGAGACGCCCGAGAAAATCGTGACCTTCGCCGTCGATCCGGCGACCGGAATCCTGCCGCATCACGGTCGCCATGTCGCCGATGCGCTAAAGCTCACCGGCGATCTAGCCAAGCAGGCGGGCAAGCTTACCGAGCAGCTCTACGCCGCCTTTGTCGAGAAGGACATGGAGCTTCTCGAGATCAATCCGCTGATCGTCACCAAGGACGGCAAGCTGCGCTGCCTCGACGCCAAGTGCTCCTTCGATGACAATGCGCTTTATCGCCACCCCGAGGTGGTCGCTCTGCGCGACGTCACGGAAGAGGACGAGAAGGAGATCGAGGCCTCGAAATACGAGCTCGCCTATATCGCGCTCGACGGAGACATCGGTTGCATGGTCAACGGCGCCGGCCTCGCGATGGCGACGATGGACATCATCAAGCTCTACGGCCGCTTCCCGGCGAATTTCCTCGACGTCGGCGGCGGCGCGACCAAGGAGAAGGTCACCGCGGCCTTCAAGATCATCACGGCGGACCCCAAGGTGAAGGGCATTCTCGTCAACATCTTCGGCGGCATCATGAAATGCGACGTGATCGCCGAGGGCGTCATTGCCGCGGTCAAGGAAGTTGGGCTTCAGGTCCCGCTTGTCGTGCGCCTCGAGGGAACGAACGTCGATCTCGGCAAGAAGATCATCGACGGCTCCGGCCTCAACGTGATCGCAGCTGAGAATCTTGACGACGCCGCGCAGAAGATTGTCGCCGCGGTCAAGGTTGCAGCCTGAGCCAATTGCCGCTCTCCGGGCGCGTCTAAGCGCCCGGAGAGCAGTCTTGCGGCTTTTTTAAGACGTTACACGCGCATTTCTTGCTTGCGGTAACCGCGCAAAGCAGCCATCATTCTTGATATGGCGAAGCCGAAGACCGTGGCTTCTCGTCCAAGCGGCGCAACCGGAAACCCCTCACGTGCAATTCTCCCCTCTTCTGGCGACAGCGGTCCGCCGCTATCTTTGCATCTCGGCGCAGATCTCCTGCGCGGTTGGCGTTCTCCACTTCGGCGCCGTCGCCGCTGCGGACCAGCCCCGCGAGCATTTCTCGGTGCCGCGGCCTTTCGAGGTTGGCGAAAGCCTCTCGGGCAACGTCCTTTCGGCGATCGTCGCCAATGAGGAGCGCGACACGCTCGCCGCCTCGACCTTCTTTCGCGAGGCGTTGCGCGTCGATCCGCACAACAAGGACCTCGCCGAGCGCGCGATGATTGCGGCGCTGGCCAACGGCAATTTTCCCGAAGCCTTCGATCTTTCGGGAAAGGTGCTGGCGCAGGATCGAAAGAATCCGGTCGCCAATCTGACGACGGCCGTCGAGGCGATGCTTCAGCACAAGTGGCCGAAAGCGCGCGAAGGCATCGCCAGAGACGGTGGCGAGCAGCCCGTCGACGTCAAGAACGTGCTGCTCAACGCCTGGACGTACGCCGGCGAGAAGCAGGAGCGTCGCGCGCTGCAGACGCTCGATCAGCTGCGCGGCGAAGGCCTCGCGACTTTGCGCGACTATCATGCGGCGCTGATCGCCGACCTCTTCAGCGACAAGGTTGAGGCTGAGAAGCGTTTCAAATCGGTGATGAGCGCCGACCGCACCGTGCTGCGTCTCATCGACGCTTATGGACGCTTCCTGTCGAGACAAGGCGACAATGAAGGCGCCCGCCGCCTTTACAAGGCTTTCGATGAAGCCGTGCCGGGCCATCCGCTGGTCCTCACGGCGCTCGCCGAGATCGATTCGGGCAAGAAGCTGCAGCCGATCGTGAACAGCGCCGAGGAAGGCGCGGGCGAGGTGCTCTACGGGCTCGTGGCGCTCGGCGGAGGACGTCCGGGCGAGGAGCTTCCCTCGCTCATCTACCTGCGCCTCTCGCAGGCGCTGGCCCCTGGAAACGAGCTGACGATCTTCACGCTCGCCGACATCTACGAGCGCATGAAGCAGGAAAAGTCTGCGATCCAGCTTTACAACTCGGTGCCGGAGACGAGCGCGCTGCGCGTCAACGCCGAGGTGCAGGCCTCGCTTCTGCTCGAGGAGATCGGCAAGAACAAGGAGGCCGCCGAGCATTTGCAGGCGGTGGTCGAGGCGTTTCCGCGAAACGCCGACGCGCTGACCGCGCTCGCCAATCTGCAGCGTTCCCGCAAGCTATACGACCAATCCGTCGATTCGTACACGCGGGCCCTGGCGATCGACACCACGCCAGAGAAGTCGAAATGGCTGCTTTACTACTACCGCGGCATCGCCAATGAGCGGCGAAAGAACTGGAGCGCGGCGGAGGCCGATCTGAAAAAGGCGCTGGAGCTCAACCCGGATCAGGCGTCGGTTCTGAACTATCTCGGCTATTCATGGGTCGACCAGGGGATCAATCTCGACGAAGCCTTCCGCATGTTGCGGCGTGCGGTCGATCTGAAGTCGCGCGACGGCTATATCGTCGACAGTCTCGGCTGGGCTTACTACCGCTTGGGGCGCTATGACGAATCCGTGCGCGAGCTCGAGAAAGCCATCGATCTCAAGCCCGCAGACCCGGTGATCAACGACCACCTCGGGGACGCTTACTGGCGGGTCGGCCGCAAGCTCGAGGCGCAGTTCCAGTGGAACCATGCGCGCGATCTCGGTCCTGAGCCGGACGATCTTCCGCGCATTCTCGACAAGATCAAGAATGGTCTGACCGAGAAGCCGGTGGCCGGCGAGAAGCAAACGAACAGGGGAGGGTGAGTTCCTCACGCCTCGGCCCTCGCGTAGGGCAAGTCGCGCTTCGCTTCCTGGGTGCTTACGCTCGTTTGCGGGAGCGCCCGCAGAGGCTTCGATCAATCCTCGCCGTCGCTTTCCAATAGGCTCGATCCAAGGAACCGTCGATGCGTCGCATGATGCTGGTTTTTCTTCCGCTCCTCGCCGTTTCGGCGACGGCGAAGGCCGCGCCCGTCACGTTGACATGCTCGCTCGGCCAGGAGGGCATGCCGCAACAGGCCGTCATCCTGCAGATCGATGACGGGGCCGTGCGGCTCGGATCGGACCAGGAAAATATCGTCGACGCTCAGTCGCTCGAAAAACATTCGCTCGTCGTCAAAAAGGACGTGATCTCCTTCCGCCAGATGTTCGCGGCGACGCGCGTCGCCTGGGATTGGAAGATCGACCGGGCGAGCGGCAAGGTCACACAAAAATACATCAACACAGAAACCGGCAAGTCGTTTCTGACGAAGACCGGCACTTGCTCGGGCGGCTAGATCAAGCCGCGTTCGAGGTGGACGGCGCGCATATGACGCGCATGAAAAAAGCGGCCCCTGCGGGCCGCTTTTGCGTTTTTGCGTCCTCTTGGGAGTGGGGCTTACTTGGTCTTTCCGTCGGCGCCGAAGGTCGAGAGATAGGCCCACACGTCGGCCGCATCCTTGTCGGAGGAAAGGCCCTGGAACACCATTTTCGTGCCGGGAACCTTGGCTTTCGGATTCTTGATGAACTCCTCGAAGGAGGCCTCGCCCCAGGTGATCCCAGACTCTTTCATCGCGTCGGAGTAATTATAGCCCTCGACGGAGCCCGCCTTGCGGCCATCGAGCCCGTTCAGCTCCGGCGCGATGCCGTTCTTCGCGCCGTCGCCGACCTTGTGGCAGGCCTTGCACTTGGCGAAAACCTTCTCGCCGGAAGCGGCGTCGCCGGCAGCGAGGGCAGAACCGGTCAGGGCCGCCAGGACGACGGCCGTCGCCGCGCTCAACATCGAAAAAGCTTTCATTCCTTGTCCTTTCCTCTTCCAGGCCGACCTTCGGGCGGCTTTGTTTTTTTTGAGCCCTCAGCTCCCTACACGCGTTCCAAACTATAACGTAGCGGGCTTTGAGACAAGGTCGGCCGCCGCTCAAACCGAAGCCGTCCGCGCGGCCGCTTCCGTCCCGCGCCGAACCCCATTACAGTCGCGCTCCGACAAGCCCCCAAAACGAGAGGGGCGTCGAGGCGAGGAAATCTATCGTGACGGGAACATTGGATTTTAGCAACCGCGTGATTGCGAGCGTCAATCTGCTCGCCGGCCAAATCGTCGACAGGATCGCCGCCGACCCCGGGCGCTACCGCGTCTCGGTCACGCGCGGCGAGAGCGGCGAGCTTTTGATCGACGCCGGCGCCAAGTCGCCCGGCGGGCTCGAGGTCGGTCTGCTGCTCACGAAAATTTGCATGGGTGGTCTCGGCCGGGTGACGCTGACGCCTGCGCCGGGCGCCGCAAAATGGCCGTTCTGGCTCACCGTCTCCTCGAACGATCCGGTCGTGGCCTGTCTTGCGAGCCAATATGCGGGCTGGAGCCTGCAGCACGAGAAGTTTTTCGCGCTTGGTTCCGGGCCCGGACGCGCGCTCGCGAGGGTCGAGAAGCTCTTCGAGGAGCTCGCCTATACCGACACGGCTCGGCGGGTCACGATCGTGCTGGAAGGCGACAAGCCGCCGCCCGCGGCGGTCGTCGCCAAGGTCGCGACGGCCGCCAAGGTCGATGCGTCGAATGTCGCCTTCGTCTATGCGCCGACGCAGAGCCTCGCCGGCTCCGTGCAGGTCGTCGGCCGCGTGCTCGAGGTCGCGTTGCATAAGGCGCATGAGCTAAAATTTCCGCTCGAGCACATCGTCGACGGCGTCGCCACAGCGCCGCTCTCCCCGCCGCATCCCGATTTCGTGCAGGCCATGGGCCGCACCAATGACGCGATCATTTATGCGGGCCGCGCGCATCTCTTCGTGAAGGGGCCGTCCGACGCCGCCCGAGAACTTGCGAAGAATCTGCCAAGCAGCAATTCGCGCGACTACGGCCGGCCCTTCGCGGAGGTCTTCAAGGCCTATAAGGGAGACTTCTACAAAATCGATCCGAGCCTATTCTCTCCCGCCGAGGCGTTGGTGACAGCCGTGGAGACGGGCGAAACCTTCCGCGCCGGCGCGATCGACGAGAAGCTGCTGGATGCGTCTTTCGGCGGATAGCAGAAGAAGGGCGGTAGCCCCCTCCCTCACCCTCCCCCGCTTCGCGGGGGAGGGCAGGAGAGGGGGCGCTTACCCGCAGCTCAGCTGCGCTTTCCGGCCTCGATCACATCCTCTATCGTGCGCAGGCCCGTCGTTGGCGCATTGACGAGCACGGCCATGTTGCCGGGCGCGTGCTGGTTCTTCCACATCTTGGTGTGCGCGAATGGGATCTTGTCCCAGGGGAAGACTTCCGACATGCAGGGATCGACCCTGCGGTCGATCACGAAGCGGTTTGCCGCCGCCGCCTGCTTCAGATGCGCGAAATGCGAGCCCTGGATGCGCTTTTGGCGCATCCAGACATAGCGCGCGTCGAAGGTCAGGTTGAAGCCGGTGGTGCCAGCGCAGAAGACCACCATGCCGCCGCGCTTCACGACGAGGCAGGAGACCGGGAAGGTCTGCTCGCCTGGATGCTCGAAGACGATGTCGACGTCCTTCTTGCCGGTGATGTCCCAAATCGCCTTGCCGAAGGCGCGGGCGTTCTTGGTCCACTCGTTGAACTCGGGCGTGTTCACCTTGGGGAGCTGGCCCCAGCACTTGAATTCTTTGCGATTGATGACGCCCTTGGCGCCTAGCGACAGCACATAGTCGCGCTTCGACTCGTCGGAGATCACGCCGATGGCGTTCGCACCGGCCGCGGCGCAGAGCTGCACGCCGAAGACGCCGAGTCCGCCCGATGCGCCCCAGATCAGCACATTATCCGAGGGCTTAAGGCGATGCGGCTCATGGCCGAAGAGCATGCGATAGGCCGTGGCGAGCGTCAGCGTGTAGCAGGCCGACTCCTCCCAGGTAAGGTGCTTGGGCCGCTCCATGAGCTGGCGGTCCTGCACGCGGCAGAACTGCGCGAAGGAGCCGTCCGGCGTCTCATAGCCCCAAATGCGCTGCGAGGCGGAGAACATCGGATCGCCGCCGTTGCACTCCTCGTCGTCGCCGTCGTCCTGGTTGCAGTGGATGACGACCTCGTCGCCGACCTTCCAGCGCTTGACCTTGGAGCCCACGGCCCAGACGACGCCCGAAGCGTCGGAGCCGGCGATGTGGTAGGGGAGCTTATGGACGTCGAGCGTCGAGACAGGCTGGCCGAGCGAAGCCCAGACGCCGTTGTAATTGACGCCCGCCGCCATCACGAGCACGAGCACGTCATGGCTGTCGAGCTCCCAGGTTGGCACAACCTCGAGCTGCATCGCGTCTTCCGGCGGCCCGTGCCGCTCCTTGCGGATCACCCAGGCGTACATGCTCTTCGGCACATGCCCTAGCGGCGGAATCTCGCCCATCTCATAGAGGTCCTTGAGGGGAGCGGCTTCAGTCTTCGTCAACGCGGGGCTCCTTGCGGAAAAATGGGTTTTCTCGGCCGACGCTCCGGCCACTTCAGGGGCGCATTCATATACGGGAGCGGCGCGGATGAACAGGGCGTCGAAAGCTCAGCCGGCCCTGGCGACGATGAGGCTCGTCGCGGTCGGGAGCGGCGTTTCCACGAGACTGACGCTCGCAAATCCCGCCTCCCGCAAGAGCGCGGCGATCTGAGAAAAGCGCCGCGGCTCGCCGCGCCCCATCGCCAGCGTGTAAAAACCGTAATAGGCGCAGAGCGCTTCGGCTCCCGGGGCGTCGGAGATCGCCTCGACGATCAGCAGCGTTCCGTTCGAGGGAAGCGCGCGGCGCACGCTGCGCAGCAGCGTTAGAGCCGAGACGTCGTCGTGATCATGCACGATGCGCACGAGCGAGATCGCGTCGGCGCCGTCGGGGAGCGGGTCCTGGAGAAAATCGCCGGAGAAGATCTGCGTGCGGCCGGCGACGCCAGCGGCCGTCAATCGAGCGCGGGCGCGTTCCGCGACGGCGGGAAGATCGAAGAGCATGAGCTCGAGATTGGGCGCCCGCGCCGCGGCGGCGGCAAGAAACACGCCCTCCCCGCCGCCGACATCGAGGAGCCGCTGATGCTGGCCGATGTCGTACGCGGCCAGCGCCGTCTCGCTCCAGAGCGGGTTCGAGGCCGCCATCAGCGCGCTATAGGGTGCGACCTCTTCCGCGCCGAGTTCTTGCGGCGCCGGGCCGGTCGAATAGGGCCAATAGCGCGAGAGCTGCGTTTCCTTCTCGCCTTTCAGCAGCGCGACTGGGTCGGCGAGGTCGGCGTAAAGGATCGGCTGATGCTGGATAAGCGCCAGCGCCTCGGGCGTGCCGATGAGCGCCGCTCCAAGATCGCCGAGTCCATAGCGGCCGTCGCCGCGCCGCGAAGCAAGACTGAGCGCGCTCGCCGCCTCGAGCAGACGCCGCGCCGCGCTCGGTTCGAGCCCGAGCTTGGGCGCGAGCGCCTCGACGCTCTGCGGTCCGGCGCGCAGCTCATCGAAGAGCTTCAGCTGCACGCAAGCGAAAAGCGTCTGCGAATAGACGAAGCCGGCGCAGAGATCGAGCATCGCCTTGGCGCGCCGCCGCGCATAGAAGCGCGTGAGCGGATTGGCGAGGAGGCGAGCGCGCAGCCTTGGATCGGCGAGCTTGCGGTCGCGCCAATCGCGCAGCCGGTCGAGGAGGACGGAAAGCGCGTCTGACAAGCGTGGGATCCTTATCGCCTCGCCGCAAGGAACAGCTGCGCCATCCCCCTCTCCCCGCTCGCGGGGAGAGGGAAAATTCCGGCGAGGTCAAATCGTCTGATTATACGCCCCGACTTCCGGGTTCTCGCGCAGCACCTTGTCCACCGCGTGGAACATCTCGCGCATGCGCGCTTCCGACGCGGGGCTTTCGACGACGACGACGAGCTCGGGTTTGTTCGACGAGGCGCGCACGAGGCCCCAGGTGCCATCGCCCACCGTCACGCGCACGCCGTTGACCGTCACGAGATCGCGGATCGGTCCGCCGAGAAACGGCTCGCCGTCCGCCTGCATCTTCTTGAAGCGCTCGACCACGCGGTCTGCGACGGCATATTTGATCTCGTCGGCGCAATGCGGCGACATGGTGGGCGAGCCCCAGGTCTTCGGCAGCGCCGTATAGAGATCGGACATGCTCTTCGTCGGATTGCGGTCGAGCATCTCGAGCACATGCAGCGCGGTCAGCAGCCCGTCGTCATAGCCGCGGCCGACGGGCGTGTTGAAGAAGAAGTGCCCCGACTTCTCGAAGCCCGCGAGCGCGCCGAGCTCAGTGACGCGGCGCTTGATGTAGGAGTGTCCGGTCTTCCAATAATCCGTCTTGACGCCGCGCCCTACGAGCTCCGGATCGGTCGCGAAAAGTCCCGTCGACTTCACATCGACGACGAAGCGCGCGTTCGGATGCACGCGCGAGAGGTCGCGCGCCAGCATGACGCCGATCTTGTCGGCGAAAATCTCCTCGCCCGTGTTGTCGACGACGCCGCATCGGTCGCCGTCGCCATCGAAACCGAGACCCAAATCGGCGCCCGACGCGCGCACCTTGTCGGCCATGGCGTGCAGCATGTGCAGGTCTTCGGGATTGGGATTGTAATGCGGGAAGGTGTAGTCGAGCTCGACGTCGAGCGGCACGACCTCGCAGCCGACGCGCTCGAGCAGCTGCGGGGCGAAGGCGCCCGCCGTGCCATTGCCGCAGGCGGCGACGACCTTGAGCTTGCGCGTGAGCTTTACGCTCTTGGCGAGATCGTCGAGATAGCGCTGGCCGAAATTCTCGACATAGCGATAGGCGCCGCCCGGCGCCTCGCGGTACTTGCCGGCGAGCACGATCTCCTTCAAGCGGCCCATCTCCTCGGGACCGAAAGTCACGGGACGCTTCGCGCCCATTTTGACGCCGGTCCAGCCATTGTCGTTGTGCGAGGCTGTGACCATCGCTACGGCGGCGCAGTCGAGCTCGAATTGCGCGAAATAGGCCATCGGCGACAGCGCGAGGCCGATGTCCTGCACCTTGACGCCCGCCGCCATGAGGCCGGTGACGAGCGCGAGCTTGATCGAGGCGGAATAGGAGCGATAGTCGTGGCCGGTCGCAAGCTCGAGCGGCGCGCCCATCTCATGCAGCAGCGTCCCGAGCCCGAGACCCAGGGCCTGCACGCCCATGAGGTTCAGCTCCTTTTCGAAGAGCCAGCGCGCGTCATATTCGCGAAAGCCGGTCGGCTTGACGAGCGGCGTCGTCTCATAGGCGAAAGTGTTGGGCTTCAATTCTGCGACGGGCTTAGGGAACATAGGGGATTCCTGAGGAGAAAAGCATGCGCTAAGGTTCCTAGCGCAAAGGGGGGAGGGGCGGCAAATGAGGGCGCCGGCGCATGAACGCCGCGACCCCCGCGGACCCCGCGCTGTGAAGCTCCCGCAGCGGGCGCTCCTCAGCATGAGGGGCGCAGGCGCCCAACCGGCTTTTCTGATCTGTCCGCACGCCACGAGGCCCATGGCCCCGAGGCGGAAACTCTGCTATCTCACCCCTCGCGCGGGCGTAGTTCAGTGGTAGAACGACAGCTTCCCAAGCTGTATGTCGTGGGTTCGATTCCCATCGCCCGCTCCAGTCCGCTCGCATCCTCTTGCGCGCGCTGGCCGAGCGACGTCACGCCGCGTCGTTGAAGGCTGGGCAGGCGCCGCAGGGCGTCCCGCCGCCCATCGCCGCGCAGGCCGGGGCGCTCTCGCCCGTGTCTCCGCCCGGCGCGGGCTTGGCGATGAGCGACAGCTGCCGCTCCAGCTTCTCACTCCCGCAGGAGGGGCAGGCCGGCGTCTCGTCGGAGCGCACGAGCGTCTCGAATTCATGCGCGCAATCGGCGCAGGCGTAGGCGTAAAGCGGCATGGGACCTCCCAAGGTTCAGATTTCCACGAAGATGGCGGCTAAGGCTGCGCCGATCAAGTCTCGTTTTGCGGCGCCGCCCCCGCTCAACGCCCCGAAAACTTCGGCTCGCGCTTCTCCAGAAAGGCGGCGCGACCCTCCTCGAAGTCGGCGCTGTCGAAGCAGGCTGCGGCGAGCTTCGCGCAGTCTTCGCTCGTCGGTGCGCCGGGGGCTTTGAGAGCCGCGCGGATCGCAGCCTTGGCGGCGCGCAGCGTCAAGGGCGCGTTGGTGGCGATCTTCGTCGCGAGCGCCACGACCGCCGCGTCGAAGCCCTCGCTCGGCAGCAGCTGCGCGACGAAGCCGCGCGCGAAGGCCTCTTTCGCGTCGAGGCGCCGCGCCGTGAAGAAGAGCTCCATCGCGGTCTGCGCTCCAAGCGCCGTCGTCACATAGGCCATGGCTTTCGGCGGATAGCCCACCCCGAGCCGGCCCGCAGGAATGGCGAAAACCGCATCCTCGCGCGCGATGCGCAGGTCGCAGGCCGCTGCCAGCCCCGCCCCGCCGCCCATGCAGAAGCCGCCGATCGCGGCGATCGTGGGCTTTGCGGCCTGCGCCAGCGCGTCGAAAGCGGCGAGATTGGCCTCTTCATAGGCGCGGCCGCCCTCGGCCGTCGCGCGCAGCGTCGAAAATTCGGAGATGTCGGCACCCGAGCAGAAGGAGAGGCCCGGCCCCGCGCCGAGCACGATGACGCGCACGTCCTCCGTTGCGTCAAGCGCGCGGACAATGACGGGCAGCGCGCGCCACATTTCATAGTCGAAGGCGTTGCGGCGCGGCGCATTGTCGATGATGACGCGAGCGACATGATCCGCGAGTTCGACTTTGATTTTCGGCGTCGGCGAGTGAAGGATCATGGGCGCTCGAAATAAAGCTCGAGAAGGCGGCGATAGGTGTTTGTGAGCCGATCGATGTCCTCGAGCGCCGCGTTCTCGTCGATCTTGTGAATGGATTCGTTGAGCAGGCCGAATTCGACGACCTCGCAATCGCGCACGATGAAGCGCGCGTCTGAAGTGCCGCCTGTTGTGGAGAGTTCCGGCGTGCGGCCGGTTGTCTCCGCCACCGCTTGAGAGACGAGCGCGACGAACGAGCCCGGCTTGGTGAGAAAGGCGCGCGCATTGCAAGGCGTGAAGTCGATCTTCGCCGAGTCGCCGACAGCTTGCGCGGCGACTGTGCGGATTTCGTTCTCGAGTTGCTCCGGCGTCCACAGATCGTTGAAGCGGATGTTGAAGGCGGCCGTGGCGCGCGCCGGAATCACATTCACCGCCGGATTGCCCACGTCGATCGTGGTGAATTCGAGATTGGACGCCCCGAAATGCGCGGAGCCTTCGTCAAAGCGATGCCCTGAGAGCGCCGCGACGAGGCGGGCCATCTTCGGCAAGGGATTTTCGGCGCGCTCGGGATAGGCGACATGGCCCTGCACGCCCTCGATCGTGACGCGCCCGTTGAGCGAACCGCGCCGGCCGATCTTGATCATGTCGCCGAGCGAAGAAACGCAACTCGGCTCGCCGACGACGCAGTGATCGAAATGCTCGCCCTGATCCCGCGCCCAGTCGAGCAGCTTCGTCGTGCCGTTGATCGAGGGGCCTTCCTCGTCGCCGGTGATGAGGAAAGAGATCGCGCCGCTCGGTTTTCCATGCTCGCGCAAGAAGTCGCGCGCGGCGACGGCGAAGGCGGCGATGGCGCCTTTCATGTCCGAGGCGCCGCGCCCCCAGACGCGCTCGCCCTCGATTTCGCCTGCGAAAGGATCGTGGCGCCAGCGCGAGAGATCGCCCGCCGGCACGACATCGGTGTGACCGGCGAAGACGAGATGCGGCGCGCCGTCGCCGATCTTGGCGAAGAGATTGTCCACTTCGGGCGTGCCGGGCTCCGTAAAAATCTTGCGCACGCAGGAGAAGCCGGCTGCGGTCAGGAAGTGCTGCAGCACGTCGAGCGCGCCGGCGTCTGCCGGCGTGACCGAGGGACAGCGGATCAGATCGCGGGTGAGGGCGACGGAGGGGAAAAGCGACATGCAGCTGGCGTGGGTCGTTGCGGGGCTAAGCGGTTCGGGTCCTCATCGCGAGCGACGCGAAGCGATCCGGGGGCGACGCCCCTAACCACAGCCGTCTTCGCATCCGAATGCAATGCGACATGGGCCGCGCCTGCGGCTCCTAGATTGCTTCGCTTCGCTCGCAATGACGGCTCTTCTTAACGGCTTTCGCCGGCAGGCGCAGTAAAAATGCCTCTCGGGGGTTCTTAACCCCGCTCTCGCTGCTTCACCCCCAGCTCCCAGGCCGTCCAGCCGGCGACGCCCATGAAGGCCGCTTCGGCGCCCCATACCGCCCAGGTTGGCGCGTAGGGGACGAGAAAGGAGCTGAGGATCGGCGCGAGGCGCAGCGCGCCGGTAAAAAACGCGACCAGCGGCACGAGGCTCGCAAAGCCCAGAGGGCTCGGCCAGCCTAGCGCGCGAAAACGCTTGGCGGTGAGGTTCATATAGCTCGCGCCGATCAGGATGAGAGCGAAGCCGTAGAGCAGCGCGTAAAAGTAAGCGAGGAAGATTTTCGGCGCGAAGAGAGGGTCCACCGCGAGATCATGGACGATGTGATGGCGCGCCCAGAGCCAGGGAAGGGTAAGGACGACGACGAGCCCCGCCAGGTAGAGCGAATATTTCGCCCATTGGCCGCGGTCGATCTCGCCCTTTTCCTGCTGGAACAGGAAGTGGAAGCGCTCCCTGTCCATCAATCCCTCAAAAGCTCGTTGATGCCGGTCTTGGCGCGCGTCTGGGCGTCGACGGTCTTCACGATCACGGCGCAATAAAGCGAGGGGCCGGGCTGGCCGTCGGGCAGGGGCTTGCCGGGAAGATTGCCCGAGACCACGACCGAATAGGGCGGCACATAGCCGACATGAATCTTGCCGGTGGCGCGGTCGATCACCTTGGTCGAGGCGCCGATGAAGACGCCCATCGACAGCACCGAGCCCCGGCCGATCACGACGCCCTCGACGACCTCGGAGCGCGCGCCGATGAAGCAGTCGTCCTCTATGATCGTCGGATTGGCCTGGAGCGGCTCCAGCACGCCGCCGATGCCGACGCCGCCGGAAAGATGCACGTTCCTGCCGATCTGCGCGCAGGAGCCCACCGTGACCCAGGTGTCGACCATCGTTCCCGCATCGACATAGGCGCCGAGATTGACGAAGGAGGGCATGAGGATCGCGCCCGGCGCCACATAGGCTGAGTGACGCACGATCGCGCCGGGCACGGAGCGGAAGCCCGCCCCCTCATGCTCCTTGGCGCCCCAGCCCGTGAATTTCGAGGGGACCTTGTCCCACCAGGTCGCGCCGCCGGGGCCGCCGGCGATGACGCTCATGTCCTTCAAGCGGAAGGAGAGCAGCACGGCTTTTTTCAGCCATTGATGCACGCGCCAGGAGGCGGGCCCCTCCTCGCCCTCGATCTTCTCGGCGACGCGCAGCTTGCCCGCGTCGAGCAGACGCAGCGCGCTCTCGACGGCGTGGCGGATGTCGCCCTGCGTTGAGGGCGTGATGTTCGCCCGGTCCTCGAAGGCGTTGGTGATGAGGCTCTCCAATCCCGTATGCGGCATGCGCGGCGCTCTCCCTGAATTTGCTGCGCGGTTTTAGGCTGAGCCTGCCGGGAGTCAAATCAGGGTCAACTCCACCCTCTCGACGGAGAGACCGCCGCGCCTTGTCAAAGCGGCCGAATTGCGGAATGCTTTGGCGAATCGCAGGCAGTCCGAGGGATTGCGGCTCTAGGGTCGAGATGCTCGCACGCAACGCACACTTCATCGGCATCGCCGGCGCCGGCATGAGCGCGGTCGCGAAGCTGCTGCGCGACAGCGGCGTCAACGTCTCCGGCTCGGACGAGGGCGTCTATCCCCCGATCTCCGACTTCCTTAAGGCGGAGGGCCTGCCCTATGTCGTCGGCTACAGCGCCGAGAATATTCCGCCCGACACCGACATCATCGTCATCGGCAAGAATGCGAAGCTCGTCCCGGCGACCAACGCCGAAGTGCGCGCAGCCTCTGACAGCGGCAAGACCATTCTGTCTTTCCCGGAAGTGCTGGCTCTTCTGACCGAGGGCCGCGAGACGGCCGTCGTGGCGGGCAGCTACGGCAAATCGACCTGCGCGGCGCTTCTCTCGCATGTGCTGGCTGAAGGCGGCGCGGACCCGTCCTTCTTCATCGGAGCCATTCCGCTCACGCCGCCGACGAGCGCGCGGCTCGGCGCCGGAAAAATCTTCGTCTTGGAGGGCGACGAATATCCCTCCTCAAATACGGACCCGCGGGCGAAATTTCTGCACTACCGGCCGAAATATCTGCTGCTCGCGCCGCTCGCGCATGATCATGTGAACGTCTATCCGACGATTGAGGATTATCTGCTCCCCTTCTCACAGCTCGCCGAAATCCCTGAGCAGATCATCGCCTGCGCGGAGGGGCCGCTCAGCGCGCGCTTTCTTACGAGCCTGCGCCGTCCCGTGCTCACCTATGGTTTTGCGAAGGGCGATTATGCCGCCGCCAATATTGCCTGGGGCGCCACGACGCATTTCGATCTGATGCATCGAGGTGAAAAGCTCATGCGGCTTTCGACCTCACAGCTCGGCGAGCACAGTGTGCAAAACATCGCCGGCGTCGGAGCCTTCGTGCTCTCCCAAGAGCTCCTCGATCCGGAAGCCTTTGCGCAAGGCGTCGCCTCGTTCAAAGGCGTGCGTCGCCGGCTCGACCTCAAATCCGAAAGGACGTCGATCCCGATCTTCGAGGGTTTCGGCTCGTCCTACGAGAAGGCGCGCAGCGCCATCGCCGCCGTCAAGCTGCATTTTCCCAAGCGGCGCCTCGTCGTGGCTTTCGAGCCGCACGCCTTCAGCTGGCGCAATCGCGAGGCGCTCGCCTGGTACGACGACGCCTTCAGGGGCGCTGAGACCGTTTTCGTTTATGAGCCCGCAAGGCAAGGCGCGACGACGCATGCGCAGGTCTCTCAAGGTGAGATCACTGCGCGGATTGCGGCCAGCGGCATCACCGCGATCGCTCTGCCGCATGTCGATCCCGGGCCGGTCGTCGGCGAAGCGCTGCGGGCGAACGATGTGGTTCTGCTCCTCACCTCCGGCGCGCTCGGCGGCTTGATCGAGACGCTGCCGGCCTTTGCCGAGAGGGTGTTTCCGGCGTAGCGCCCTGGCGGCTAATTTGGTTTTTGATCCGCTCGGTCTGCCCCTGACCATTACCGCCTCGAAGCGCGTCGCAAAGCGCAGCTCTCACGCTTTAGCTTTGAGCAACTCGCCGCGATGCATGGATCGGCGATCCTCTCAGCGCTGCATTGACACTTTCCGCATGAGCGCGAAATCATTGATTATCCCTGGCGAGAGGTGAAGCGCTCGCTCGCGGCGCCGTTTCGCTCGAAGGGATCGTTGCTGGCTTTATGTGTGGAGGCGATAATGACGGTCAAAAGCTTGAAGGTTCTTCTGGCGGCGACTGCGCTCGGCTTCGGCGCGCTCGCTTATTCCGGCCCCGCCGACGCTCGTCCCAGGGGGCACGGCTGGCATTATGGTTGGCACAAGGGCTGGTATCGGGATTCGGTCGTCGCCTCCGACGACGACGTCGCCCCCCGCCGTCACGCCCGCCATCACCACCATGACGACTGCGTCGTCGCTTCTGACGAGGATGTCGTGACCCGCCATCGGGCCCGTCATCGTCACCACGACGACTGTGTCGTCGCCGCTGACGACGATCTCGCGCCGAGCCGGGTGTTTCACGACGACTGCAGTCTTGCCTCCAACTGCGATCTGGGCCCGCGCCGTTCGTGCCGCGACGACTGTGTCGTCGCCTCCGACTATGTCGAGCCGGTCTATATCCCGCCACTGGACTACCAGCCGGTGGCCTATGTCCCACCGCCGGTCTACGAATATGGCTACTGTGACCAGGCCTATTATGTCGCTCCCGTGGTCTATTCTGCGCCTGTCGTCTACCCTGTTGTGTACACCCCGAGCTATGGGCCATGGGGATACAGCTACGGCTGGTGAAGCCGTCGCCTAGGGCTACACCGCCACGGGCGCCGAAATCGCCGGCCAGGGGTCATAGTCCAATATCTCAATGTCCTCGTAGCGCGTCGTAAAGAGCGAGCCGCCGGTGAGGCGCAAGCGCGGCAAGGGGCGCGGCGCCCGCGCCAGTTGCAGGTTCGCCTGCTCGATGTGGTTGAGATAGAGGTGCACGTCCCCGAAACTGTGCACGAAATCCTTCGGCTCGCATCCCGTCTCGCGCGCAATCAGATGTGTGAGCAGAGCATAGCTCGCGATGTTGAACGGCACGCCTAAAAACACGTCGGCCGAGCGCTGATAGAGCTGGCAGGAGAGATGTTTCTCGCCGTCGATCTCCTCGACGTGAAACTGAATCAGACAATGGCAGGGCGCGAGCGCCATTTTGTCGATGTCGGCCGGGTTCCAGGCGGCGACGATGAGCCGGCGCGAGAAGGGATTGCGCTTGATCTCGGCGACGACCTTGCCGATCTGGTCGATGACGCGACCGTCGGGCGTCTCCCAGGCGCGCCACTGGCGGCCGTAAACCGGTCCGAGATCGCCTTTCTCGTCCGCCCATTCGTCCCAGATTGTGACGCCGTTGTCATGCAGATAGGCGACATTGGTGTCGCCGGAGAGAAACCACAGCAGCTCGTGGACGATCGACTTCAAGTGCAGCTTCTTCGTCGTGACCAGGGGAAAGCCCTCGCGCAGGTCGAAGCGCATCTGATGACCGAAAAGCGAGAGCGTGCCGGTTCCGGTGCGGTCCTCCTTGCGGCGGCCTTTGCGCAAGATGAGATCGAGGAGATCGAGATACTGCTGCATCGTTCGAGCGGACCGCTATTTCTCGCACCGCCTTTGCGGAGGCCGAGGCTGGCGCCTATATAGTCGGCGATGCGGGCGTCGTCTGCCCAAACGGAACAGAATCCATGTTGTCAGTTCGGAAATCCCCAATAATTCTCGCCGCCCTCCTGGCGGCGCTGCTGGCCTTCGCGCCCTCCTTGGCTGAAGCCGCCATGGGCAATTCGATGCGGGGCGGCTTCGGCAGCCGCGGCTCGCGCACCTTCTCTCCGCCGCCTGCGACTAGCACGGCCCCGAGCCAGGCCGCGCCGATCCAGCGCAGCGCGACGCCCTCAGCTCCCCAACAGAACCTCGGGGCGACGCCGCAGCCGGGTTTCGCGCCGACTGGCGGCTTCGGGCGCTCCTTCATGGGCGGGCTCGCCGGCGGTCTGCTCGGCGCCGGGCTCTTCGGCCTGCTGACAGGACACGGCTTCTTTGGCGGCTTTGGCGGCTTCGGTTCGATCCTCGGCTTTCTCATCCAGATCGCGCTACTCGCCTTCCTGGCGCGGCTGGCGTTTCAATGGTGGCAGGGTCGGCAGGCGGCCTCGGCGGGGCTCGGGCCGCGCTTCGCCGGAAACCTTTTCGGCTTCGACCCCCGCGCCGGTTTTGGCGGCAGCGCCCCTCAACGGCCGCGCAGCGCGCCTTTGCAGCTCTCGGCCGCCGATTACCCGGCCTTCGAGCGCCTGCTCGGGGAGACGCAGGACGCCTATGGCCGCGAGGATCTGGGCGCGCTCTCCCGGCTCGCCACGCCCGAGATCGTCGGCTATCTCAACGAGGAGTTGAACGAGCGCCGCCGTCAGGGCGTGATCAACAAAATCTCCGGCGTGAAGCTCCTGCAAGGCGATCTTGCCGAGGCGTGGCGCGAAGACGGCGACGAATATGCGACCGTCGCGATGCGCTACGCTTTCGTCGACGTCATCGAAGACCGGGCGACGGGCCGCATCGTCTCGGGCGATCCGACGACGCCGACGCAGGCGACGCAGGTCTGGACCTTCCGCCGCCCAGCCGGCGCGCCGCCGGACGCCTGGAAGCTCTCGGCCATGCAGCAGGCGGCTTAGAGCAGGCCCCCTCGGCTGCGCCGCAGTTCGCGGCGCAGCCGTTTCTATTGCCGTTCGAGCGCGTCGGCAGCGGATTCTTGTCTGATGCTAATTTGCGACGAATGTTATTGGCCACTGGTGACCGCTCTGCGTGCAAGCCGTTGACTGGCGCCTCCCCGAAAACATTTGAGGATGGGAGAAAAGGAGCGCCACGATGATCCAGACGTTGGAAGGTTTTCCCGCCGACGCGGTGGCTGTCAGATGCAACGGATTCGTCAATAAGGCCGACTACGACGAAGTGGTCGCGCCTGCGGTCGAGCGAGCGCTGAAGGCCCATGAGCGGTTGCGGCTTTACTACGAGATATCGCCGGATTTTTCCGGAATCTCGCCGGGAGCGATGTGGGAGGACTTCTGGATCGGCATGCGGCATCTCAACCGCTGGAAGCGGATCGCCGTCGTCACCGACGTTGCGTGGATCAAGCAGCTGGTCCAGCTGTTCGGTTTTCTACTGCCCAAAGCGACCAGGGTGTTCACCGTTCCTGAGTCGGGGGAAGCGCGCGCCTGGCTCAGTCAAAACTCGTGAGCGCGCTGATGCGGCAGCGCTTGTGATCTCACTGGCGGGCGGGCGATTCTTGCGCCTACTTTTGGCACGACGGGCAGTAGAAGGTCGAGCGCCCCGATTGCACGATGCGCGCGATCGTGCCGTGGCATCCCTTTCTTGGGCAGGCCGCGCCCTCGCGGTCATAGACGCGGAAATTGTGCTGGAAATAGCCCAGCGCGCCGTTGGTCTGACGATGGTCGCGTAGCGACGAGCCGCCCGCTTCTATGGCTTCCGTGAGCACCTCCTTGATCGCGCGCGTGAGCCGCTCGAGTCCCGCCGTGGCGCGGCCCTTCTCCGTGACGAGGCTTGCCGCTGGCCGCAGCGGCGAGAGGCCGGCGCGGTGCATCGCCTCGCAGACATAGATGTTGCCGAGGCCCGCGATCGCTTTCTGGTCGGAGAGCGCGGCCTTGAGCGGCGCGGCGCGCCCTTCGAGCGCCTTGGCGAGCGCGGCGGCGTTCATCTCGGCGCTCAAGGGCTCGAGCCCCAGGTTTTTCAGCAGCGGATGAGTTTCGCGCTCCTCTGGCGACAACAGCAGCATGAAGCCGAAGCGGCGCGGGTCGTTGTAGGTGACGCAGGCGCCGCCTTGGAAATGAAAGATCACGTGATCATGCGCGGGATTGCGCCCGCGCGGGATGTAGGGGTCGCCTATGGGCTTGCCGTGGTCGATGCGAAAGGAGCCGCTCATGCCGAGATGCATGAGCAGCGTCGCGCCATCGTCGAGCCGCGCGAGCAGATATTTGCCGCGGCGCTCCAGGGCTTCGACGCGGCGGCCTTTGAGACGCGACGCGAAATTCCTGGAAAAGGGAAAGCGCAGGTCGCCGCGCGCGAGCTCGAACTCTCTCAAAGACGCCGCGTTCGAAAACGACCTTGAGCCCGCGGCGCACGGTCTCGACTTCGGGAAGCTCCGGCATGTGCCTCCCGTTCAGCGCTCGGGGAGAAAATGGTTTTTGAGCATGTAGCGCAAGCCGCGTTCCCAGGATGCGTCGGTGTTGCCGCGGATATCGACGCTTTGCGCGAAGAAGGTCGCGCCGTTCCCGCGACGCATGTAGATATTTTCGTTGAGAATGAGATTGCTCACCTTCTGCACCGTGCCGAAGGCCGCAACATCGGCGCCGATCTCGCGCGCGAATTCCACCTCGCAGCCGTTGCAGGTCGAGAATTTGATCTCGGCGGCGATCTTTGCGGCGAGCGGCTGCGGAATGGGCGCGATCTCGAAGCGGCCCGAGGCTGTCAGCATCTCCTCGAACACGGCGTTGAGCCGGGCGAGGCGAAGGCGCTCGGCGTCGCTCGCGGGCGTATTCGACGTGCTGATCATCTCTAAGCCGAAGAAGGCCACTTTCAGCCTTTCCTCCGCCGCGGCCGCGGGCGCGACAAGCAGGAGGGCCAGCGCCAAGAGTTCTTCGCATCTTCGAGGCCTCACTCGGTCTGTCGCCGGCAGGAGCGCTTTCATGGTCGCAGTTATTATCCCACGCTCTCATGCAATCTGGAACATCTCCAAATCATTGGGTTTGACTGAGTTCATCGGCGCTTCCTATTGAGAAGAGCCGGCTTGTCACGCGCCGGTCACAAGGGCGCATCGACGATGGCGGGGTCGCCAGTATCTAGGTTCACGGTTCTCTCGATCGGCGCCTGGGCGGGCCTCGCCCTCGCGTCCGCAGCCTTTGCCGACGACAGCGCGCCGCTGCCCATCGAGAAGCTCGGCGAGCGGCTCTTCTCCGACAAGAGCCTTTCCGAGCCGCAAGGCGTCGCCTGCGCTTCCTGTCATGATCCCGCGCGGGCCTTTTCGGGCGTCAATGGCTCCAAGATCGCGGCGGTGGCGGCGGGCGCGCCGGCGGGCACCTTCGGCGTGCGCAAGCCGCCGGGACTGACCTACGCCGCCTTCACGCCGCCCTTCGGCTTCATCGATAAGGAGGACGAGACGACCGGCCGCATGGAGAAGACTCCGGCGGGCGGGCAGTTTCGCGACGGCCGCGCCATGGACTTGGAGGAGCAGGCGGCTGGCCCGCTGCTCAACCCCGCCGAAATGGCCAATCCCTCCAAGGCCGCCGTCGTCGAGAAGGTGAAGAGCGGTCCCAACGCTGCGCTCGTGCGCGAGGTCTTCGGCGACCATGTCTTCGACGATCCCGACGAGGCTTTCGACCGCGTGACCCAGGCCATCGCCGCCTATGAGCGCACCGCCGTCTTCCGGCCCTTCTCCTCGCGCTTCGACGAGGTGCTGCGCGGCAAGGCGCAGTTCACGCCGCAGGAGGCGAAGGGCTTCGAGCTCTTCAAGGACAAGAAGAAGGGCAATTGCCTCGCCTGCCACGACGGCAAGGAGGATTCGAAGGAGCCCGCCGACTGGCTCTTCACAGACTTCACCTATGACGTGCTCGGCGCTCCGCGCAACCCCGCCGTTCCCGCCAACGCCGATCCGAAGATCTTCGATCTCGGCCTCTGCAAGCGTGCGGGTCTCGCCGCCGTCGCGCCGAAAGATTTCGAAGTCGCGAGCGTCTGCGGCGCCTTCAAGGTTCCGAGCCTGCGCAATGTCGCGTTGACCGCGCCCTATCTCCACAACGGATCACTGAAGACGCTGCGCGACGCCGTGGCCTTTTATGCGACGCGCGATACGAACCCTGAGCGCTGGTATCCCAAGGACGCCAAGGGCAAGGTGCAGAAATACGACGACCTGCCGGGGAAATTCCACGCCAACGTGAACGTCAAGGAAGTGCCCTACGACCGCAAGCCCGGCCAGAAGCCGCGCCTCACGGACGAAGAGATCGATGCGATCACGGCTTTTCTCGAGACACTGACGGATCGAAAGGGCGAGTGAGCGTCCTCAGAGTTTTGCGAGGCCGGAAACGAGCGGCCGCGGGACGCCAAACCCCGTGCAAAAGTCCCAGCCTTGGCTGGCGGTGAAGCTGTTCGCATTTCCGCATACGCCCGAGGTCACGTCGGTCCGCTCGGCGCCCCTGTTGGCATAAAGAACCTGCAGATAGGCCGCGCTCGACGCCGCGAAGTTGCCCGCGGCGTTGTCCAAGCCGGCCGTAATCGGCGTCGCGGCGCTCGTGCCGCCGACCTGCCACCAGGCCGCTCCACGCTCGTACGTCGTGTTGTAGACCCACACGCCGTTGTTGGGATCCGCAAGCGCGGCGACGTCGGGCGCGCCGCGTTTGGTAAGAGACGAGCCCTGTTGGAACCCGGGAACGGGCTCGTAAAGGCTCGGCCCGCCGCCCGTGGAGCCCCAGGAAAGCTGGCCCTTGAAAGCGAAGGTCTGCGCGTCGCGCATGTTCGATGTGCCGCCGACGCAGACCACGCTCGAAGCGACGCAGGGGTAAATCGTGCCGGGCCCATCGCCCGCCGCGGCATAAAAGACAACGTTCTTGCCGGCGAAGGTCTGGTCGGAATTCGCTTCCGAAGCGAACTCGCTGCCGCCCCAACTCATCGAGACTTGGCCGCCGCCCGCTTGCGCGACGAGATTGGCGGCGACCTGCACGGCGTAAAGCAGGTCCGAGAGGCCGCTGGACCGCGCCTCGACGAGAATGATTTTCGCGCTGGGGGCCGTGGCGTGCGCATATTCGATGTCGAGCGCGGCCTCCAGATCCCAACCGCTGCCGGAGCCGTTGGCCGGGCGGCCATTGGCGTAAACGACCTGGAAATTCGTTGAGTTCGGCGCCGGAAGGGCGAACTGCGCCGAGAAGGTCGAAAGGTCGGCTTGCGCCGCTGGGTAGTCATAGGCGTCGACGATGGCGATGACCCCGGAGCCCGCCGATCCGACAACCGAGACCTGATTGGGGTTGCAGGCCGGCGCGCCGACCGGCGCGAAGCCATAAACACACTGTAGAGACGCAGGGGTCTCGATGGCGTAGCCGCTATAGGGCGGCAGGCCCGCCGTGAGATGGTTCGCAAGGTTTTTCTCGACGAGCACCAGCGGCTTCGTGACCTTGAGGAAGGTATGGATCGAGACGTCCCCTTCGGGGGCTGAGGCCGAGTTGGAATAAGGCTCGAAGCGGTGGCCGGGGTTCGCGCCCTCTGCGTGGGCGCCGCCGCCGGCGGCGGCGAGGGCGAAGGCGCCGGCCGCAAGGACGCGGGTTCGACGATCCCGCGGGGTGGGCGATAAGATTGCAATCGGATTGAAAGAAGGCATAGAACTCCCTCCTCTGTAATTTCGAGACAAATCGTCGTTGCGTTCAAATTGTTCCACGGACGACGACAGGCTGCAATACTTCCATCGCGTTGACACTTAGAAAGTTTTAATTCGCTATTAATTAATTTCCCTAATAGCGCGTTCCTGCCCGCGCTCGCCGTCTCCTCGGGCCAGACGGCGAGTCCATCGGCGGTGCGCGGGGTGGACGCTGTAACGCTGAGATGTTGCGCCGCGAATGAGCTCTCATATCTGACGTCACCAGAGCGGAGATAGCGATGACGACGCGCCGACAAATGCTGCTTTCCACCAGCTTGGGCCTGTTCTGGCTCGGCGGGCGCAATGCCTGGGCCGGGGAAAAATTCGAAATCGAGCGTAACGAGGCCGAGTGGCGCAAGCTCCTCAGCCCTGAGCAATTCGAAGTGCTGCGCCAGGCGGGCACGGAGCGGGCCTTCACGAGCCCGCTTTTGAACGAGCACCGCGCCGGCGTCTTCGCTTGCGCCGGCTGCGAGCGCGATCTCTTCTCATCGACAACCAAATTCGACAGCGGCACCGGTTGGCCGAGCTTCTGGCGCCCGTTGGAGAACGCCGTCGGGACCGAGAGCGACCGCTCCTTCGGCATGCAGCGCACCGCGGTTCACTGCAGCCGCTGCGGCGGCCATCTCGGTCATGTCTTCAACGACGGACCGGCGCCGACGGGCCTTCGCTACTGCATGAACGGCGTCGCGCTCGTCTTCAAGCCGGGCGTTGGCTGAACGCCGCAACTGGGAGAGAGCGATGATGAACAGAACTCTGCGTGCTTTCGCCGCGACGAAGGCGGTCGGGCTGGCGCTTGCAACGGGCCTTTTCATCGCTGGCGCAGGCTGCGCGTTCGCCGAAAGCGCGCGCCGTCTCCCAGAGCCCGAAGGGGAGGGCGAGGCGGCGAAGCCGGGTAACGAGACGGCGGTTCTCGCCGGCGGCTGCTTTTGGGGCGTGCAGGGCGTCTTCCAGCATGTCGCGGGCGTGACCAGCGCAGTCTCGGGCTACGCCGGCGGCGACGAAAAGAGCGCACATTACACGACAGTCGGGCGCGGCGACACGGGACACGCCGAGAGTGTGCGGATCACCTTCGATCCGGCGAAGATCAGCTACGGGAAAATCCTGCAGATCTTTCTTTCTGTCGTCCATAATCCGACCGAGCTCAACCGCCAGGGGCCGGACACGGGGCGCCAGTATCGGTCCGCGATCTTTCCGCAGAACGTCGAGCAGGCGCGCATCGCCCGCGCCTATCTGATGCAGCTCGACGGCGCGGCGGTCTTTCCCGCGCCGATCGCCACGACGATCGAAACGGCCAAGAGCTTCTATCCGGCGGAGGCCTATCACCAGGACTTCCTGGAGAAGAACCCCGATCATCCCTACATCGTCTACAACGATTTGCCGAAGCTCGCCGCGTTGAAGAGCTTGTTTCCCGCTCTTTATCAAGAGAAGCCAGCGCTTGTCTCACCACCATGAAAATTTTGCCTGGATCGCGTCGCATCGTTCGCGATGAGGGTTTTGCCGACGCTCTAGACAGGCGGCGGATCGGCGCGGTTGGGACCATCCCTTCGCTTGCATAGACCGGATATGAGCTGCCAGCCGCCTAAGGCAGTCGGCGCCATCTCGGCGACGTCGTAGTAGAGATGCTGGTATGGATCGGCCTTGCTGAGAAACGTTACAAAGCACCTGTAGTTTGGCGCGTATCTCATGCAGCTGACCTCGATGATCTGCAAATTGCGATCGTGAAGGCTGCTCCCGGCGCTCTCCTGCTCATCGTACAAGCGCCTGCATGATCGCGACGTCCGGCGGACGTTCCTTGATCGCAATTACGGTGGCGAGCCCGGCCGATACCGCGGCTGCGGTATCGGCCCCCATTTCCACCTCTCCATCAAAAGCTCCGATACAGACATACGAAGATGTGGGCGAAGGCGCCGCCCAACGTCCCGCTCAGGGACTGGTCGCTACGATGACCTTATTCATCATCCCGCCGTCCTCATGCTCGAGGATGTGGCAGTGATAAACAAATTCCCCCGCCCATTTGAAGGGAATTTCGAGCCACACCGGCGTGGCCTTGCAATTGCCGGCGTGGTAGTCGGCAAGCCCGATGCAGCCATTGGGGTTTGTCTCGCTGGTCGCGTAGGGAAGCGGCGCGTTGTCCTCATAAACCGGCTGAGTTGCGCCGCCATCCTGCGGCCCGCCGCTAAGGACGCAGCTATAGAGGGGGGAGGACGGCGCCGCGTTTGGGTCCACAACCCGAAACTTGGTCTGGTGAATGTGGAAATTGTGCAGTTCGCCAGCCAGATTCACGATCTCCCATATTTCGGTCACCGGCGTGCTCCCCCCACCCAAGCTGCACGCAGACTGGCGGCGTGGTGAGGTTAAACGGCGCTACATCGACGGCGGAGCCGGGCACTACATTACCGTTCTGATCGACCAGTTCGTATCCCGTTCAAAACAAGTTCAGGTTGCTTGCCGGCAGTCCGAAGAAAATGCGGCGGTGCCAACCGATCGGCAACGGGCGACAGCCGGCGGGCGCGGGAACCGGATAGGATGACTGCCCGACCGTGCTGAAGATCGCGCCGGGGCCGAAGAGCGGGGTCGCCTTCACATTGATGAAGGTCGATGGAGCTGTGCCTGGATAGGCGAAGCCGATGTTGGCCAGGTTCACGGCCGGCCAGCCATCGCCAATTGGACCGGTATTGACGCCAGCGGTCCTCAGTGTCGCTCTGGCGCCGTTGCCTGGCGAGACCAAGTTGCCGTTCTGGTCGCGATAGATGACCCAAACTTCGATGCGGGAAGCCGGCATCATTGTGATGCTATTCGCGCACAGAGGCGGTCGCGAGACCGGTCCGCTTTGCCGTGGGCAATTCGCTATTCTGATCTTGCCGCTGGCGATGCGAACGAGGTCGCCAGGAAGAGCGGTGACCGGAATATCGACGGCGACGCCGTCCACGGAAATGACTTGCATCGCCATGTCATACCCGGACCTAGCGTCAGTCAACCGAAGATCATAAGTCGCACTTCCGGAAGCATTGGTGAAACTCCAAATCTCTCCCTGTGCGTTGGTGATCTCCACGTCGGGATAAATCTGCCCGCTGACAGGGAAAAACCATTTCCCGCCTTTGTGATTGAGGCCGTCAATGGCGGTGTCGTCGACGCCATCGCAGTAACCGTTCAGAGCAGCATTGGTCGCGCAGAACGCGGTGTCGATTTGCGTGGACAGCTGGCCCTGGCCATTCCCTCTCTCGTATTGGGTGTCCTTCAAGACGAAGTGCCGTGTGGTCAGGCCCAGGAGCGGCTGTGCACAATAGGGGTCTGCGCAAATATGGTCGGAGACATCACCGATAGTGATGATGCTCGATAGCCCGGCCTCCATCTGGTTCATCGATATCCCGTGGGGATGAGGATGGAGGATGAAAGAGCCTGACGGATGGTTGGAGGGGATGTTGTAGTCGTAATTGATGACGTTGGCCGTGATATCGAAGTGGATGTGAGAGTTGGTGGGCGGCGGCGGGATTGGCGCTCCATTCGAGGTATTAAAGTCTAAGACATAGATGTCATCGCCGTATGTCGGCCGCTGCAACGTCGGTGTGCGAGGCTCGACAATCAGGCCGTGCGTGTGCAAGTTCGACGGGTTGAGGTGCAGATAGTCCCCTAGAACTGCCCCGTTGTCGAAATCGGTTCCCACAGGAAGCTTGTTGACGAAGGTGATCTTGAGCTCGTCACCGGCGACGAGCGCAAGCCGGACGCCCCCATAGGGCGCTACAGCGCCCGCCGGACAACTTGTCGTCCCGGCCGGCTGGTCCTGACACACCTGATAAACCCACGCCTCCGGCCCTTTGCCGGAGGCTCCAGGAAAGAAGTTGGAGACGGAATTATTGTCGATTCTCTCCGCGACGACGACCAGGTTGAGATGCCCATTCGCTGAAGCGAAGACCGGCGGGTCCTGGTACGGAGCAGAATTAGCCGATGACAGAGGCGCGGCCGCCAGCGTCGCCACGATGCTCGCTGGGCCTATCCATCGCCGTAGGCGATCGCTTCCGATGTCGATGACGCGCGCCATTGTGCACCCCCTATGGTTTGCTCTGCAGTCCAACTTGGGCAAACTCCTGTTTTGTCTTGTAGAACGGAGATCACGCTTTCGTGACGAGGCGATGTGCCTGTCGCGCTCCAACCGCGCTGCCGCTCAGGCGGCCTTGACGCTGGCGTGCAGCCTGCCGAGCTTCAAACGTCTCTTGGCGAGCAGGGCCTCAAAGCTGGGGGACAGAAGAAAGGCGAGCTCCTGCTCGCGCGTCACGGTGACGGGATCGAGCTCCCGCAGCTCGGCGTCGGCGTGGCCCGGATGGCACATGATGAGATGACGCGGTCCGCGCGCGCGCAGATAGGATCGAAACAGCTTCGCATAATCGCGGCCCTGCGAGAAATCGGAAAAGCCCGAAAACCCGCTATTGACCTCGAAACCGGCCAGGCGCGCTTGGCGCGCGAAGCCCCGGCCGAGCTGCTTCACGATCAGCGCCTTCTTGAACTGCGCTGCGCGCGCCAGAATGCGCGGAACCGCGTCGCCGCTGTCGCGCAGCCAGCAGCGGCCCTTCAATCCACGCTGGGTCATCTCCTCCAGGAGCTCGTCTCTGATGTGCGGCAGGACCTGCACGTGCTGATGGCCGTCAACGAAATCTGGCGGGCGACCCGTCACCGCCTCGAAGCGATCGAGCTGACGGGATATTTCGGCGCGTATTTCCTCGAGCGGCAGCTTGCCTTGACGCGCGTCGCGGACCAGCTCGCGAATGGACGGAAAGACGCTCTTCTTCGCGAATTTTGGCATCGGCTCGAGCGGCTTGCCGAGCGTCAGATTGAGATGCAGGCCGATATCCGCGTCGAAGCCGCGGCGTATCAGCTCATGGCCGAGCGCCGGCCAGCGCGGCCCGGTGACGAGCGCCGAGACGGCCGAGAGGCGGCCCGCCTCGAGCGCCTCGAGTATCCCGCGGCTCACGCCGTAGGTGAGTCCGTAGTCGTCGGCGCAAAGAGTTATCGTCGCCTGTTTGGACATGGCCTCGAGATCGAACCTTCTTCGATAATTTGAAACGACTCTCTGCGCTATGGCGCGTTGCGGGTCAACGCCCGCCTGTCGCGGAGCGCGCGACGAGGCGAGGCTATTAATCGTCGCAAAGCCAAAAATCTTAGCGAGGGACGGTCATCCCGGGCCATCGTCGCTCGGGGCTCGCCTCAAAGTCTTTCGAAAGCGCCTTAGCTGTGGCGAAGGTCGCTCGCGCAAAATTTGCCCGGCGCTCCAGATCGATGAGGCGACGGGCGCCGGACGCGGAACACATGCGAAGGTCGGGGCCCGGCGGCCCCGCGAACGATGCTGGCGGCCCAAGGGGTTTTTCAAGACCGCTCGGCCGGCGGGTGGCCGCCGGGGTCTTGACGCCTACCCGCGCGCCATTAGAGCCTAAGGTTTAGGCTGCTGCCTACGTGGTGCGCAGGCTGACTTTTCGCCTGCCTCAAGGAAGGGCAGGGGTTCCGCCGCGGGCAGGCGCCACAGGGGCCAAAGTGACGGAGAAAATCCCGTAAAGTCAATTTGTTCTATCGCTGGCACGCCATTTGTAGGCATGGGTTCGCGGCGGCGTTGGGGCCGCGCGAAGAGAGGAATTGTTCGCTCTGGGGCTCCACCTTGGGCCAACGCCAAGACGGGACAATCAGATGAAACTGGTTATTGCGATCATAAAGCCGTTCAAGCTCGACGAGGTTCGTGACGCGTTGACGAACATCGGCGTGCATGGACTGACCGTGACGGAAGTCAAGGGCTACGGACGGCAGAAGGGCCACACGGAAATTTACCGCGGCGCAGAATACGCAGTGAGCTTTCTCCCCAAGCTGAAAATTGAGGTCGCGGTCGCCTCCGAGCTGGCGGCGAAGGCGGTGCAGGCGATCGCTTCCGCGGCGCGCACGGGTCAGATCGGCGATGGCAAGATTTTCGTGACCCCGATCGAATCCGCGCTGCGCGTGCGCACCGGCGAAACCGACCAGGATGCGCTTTGATGTCCCGTTCCTTTCAGACCTCCAAGGAGAAGACCATGAGCTTTCGCCCGCTTCGAATTTCGCGTCGGACCGCCGTTGCGGGCGCTTCGCTGCTGCTTTTCCTCGCCGCGCCGGCCGCTTTTGCGGGGACGCCCACGCCTAATCCGGGCGACACGGCGTGGATGCTGACGTCAAGCGCACTGGTGCTGATGATGTCGATACCCGGCCTCGCGCTGTTTTACGGCGGTCTCGTCCGCAGCAAGAACATGGCCTCGATCCTCACGCAGACCTTCACGATCGTCGCGCTCGTCGGCGTGCTGTGGACACTTTACGGCTATTCGCTCGCCTTCGGCGACGGCGGCTCGCTCAACGCGGTTATCGGCGGACTGGGCAAGGCCTTCCTCAAGGGCGTCGGCGTCGACTCCGTGGCTCCGACCTTCACGCCGGGACATGTGATTCCTGAGCTCGCCTATTTCGTCTTCCAAATGACCTTCGCGATGATCACGCCGGCGCTCATCATCGGCGCCTTCGCCGAGCGCATGAAGTTCTCGGCGGTGTTCCTGTTCATACTGTTGTGGGTGACGGTGATCTATTTCCCGATCGCGCATTGGGTCTGGGCGGTCGCCGATCCGAATGCGATCGTCGACGCGGCGACCGAGCTCGCCGCCGCGACGACCGATGCAGCCAAGCAGGCGGCGCAGGCCAAGATCGACGTGGCGACCTCGTCGGTCGGCTGGCTCGCCGGCGGCCTAGCTCCCTGGATGAAAGGCGTGGGCGCGCTGGACTTTGCGGGCGGCACGGTGGTTCACATCAACGCGGGCATCGCCGGCCTCGTCGGCGCGCTCATCATCGGCAAGCGCATCGGCTATGGCAAGGAGGCTTTGCCTCCCCATTCGCTGACCTTGTCGATGGTGGGCGCCTCGCTGCTGTGGGTCGGCTGGTTCGGCTTCAACGCCGGCTCCAACCTCGAAGCGAACGGCACGACGGCGCTGGCCTTCGTCAACACCATGGTCGCCACTTCGGCGGCGGCGCTCTCCTGGCTGCTGACGGAATGGGCGACGAAGGGCAAGCCCTCGCTCCTGGGTCTGATCTCGGGCGCTGTGGCGGGTCTCGTGGCCGTGACGCCGGCGTCGGGCTATGCAGGGCCGATCGGCTCGCTGGCGCTCGGCTTCATCGTCTCTCCGATCTGCCTCTTCTTTGTCTCCAAGGTGAAGAACACGTTCCACTATGACGACGCGCTCGACGTGTTCGGCGTGCACTGTGTCGGCGGGATCACCGGCGCTCTCGCGACGGGGCTATTGGTCAGCCCGGCTCTCGGCGGCGTCGGCATCACCGACTACACGAACATCGCCGAGAACTACGCCGGTAAATACGACCTCGTGGCGCAGATGACGGCGCAGGCTACCGCCGTCGTCGCGACGCTGCTCTGGTCGGGGATCGGCTCCGCGATCCTTTACAAGATCGTCGATCTCGTCGTCGGCCTGCGCCCGGCGCCGGATCAGGAGCGCGAAGGCCTCGACATCGCCGATCACGGCGAGCGCGCCTACAACTTCTGATCTCCTCCCCCGCCAGCGGAGCGGCGCCTTCGGGCGCCGCTTCTTTGAAAGCCTCGCCGCATCGCTCGCACGTATTTTTTCGAGCGCGCGATGCGCGCCGGCGAAACAGCAGGAGCCGGTCGTTCGCGCCTAAGGCGCGCTCTGGACCGAACAAAAATTCGATTGCGTTTTCTTCGGGCGAGTGCGCTCGACGGCGGCGCGATCCAGGAGACATTCCGATGACGATCTCTCGAACGACGCTTTCCCTTCCGGGCCTCGCGCTTGCGGCGGCGCTGCTTGCGCCCTGCGTGGCGCTCGCGGAGGGCGAGGAAACCGCGCAATGTGCGGCGAAATGGATCGCGGCGAAGGAGAACCCCAAGTTCTATCAACCCTGGGGCGATTACTTCAACGACTGCAAGAAGAAGCTCGCCGAAGGGGGCGCCGCGAAGCCTGAGGAGGCCAAGCCCAGTGCCGCGGCGCCTCCGCCCGAGCCCGAGGAGAAGAAGGTGGAGGCGGCGAAGCCAAGCGCGGCGCCCGCGACCGCCGCCGCGCCCAAGCCTGCGAGTGCCGCGGCGCCCGCTGCGGCTGCTCCTGCGCCCACCCCCGCGGCGGAAGCCGCAAAGCATGCGAAGCCCGCGCACAAGCCCAAAAAGCCGGCCCAGAACCAGCCTCAGCACTAAAGGCTGAGCCGCGAGCGACCACTTGCAGCAGAGATCATTGGCCAGCCGGCGAATCTTTGCTTAGAACTTTTGCGCGAACGGGTTTGTGATATCCCGCTTCGCGCAAAAGGACGCCATGCCCCTCCTCATGCCGGCTCCCGAGCCGCAGACCCTCTCGCGTCGCGACGAAATCGTCTCGAGGCTTCGCGCCATTCTCGGTCAGCAACGCGTCATCGCCGATGAGACGGCGCGGCGCGCCTATGATTGCGACGCCTTCACGATGTATCGCGCATTGCCGCTCGTCGTCGCGCTGCCCGAGAGCGTCATGGAGGTCTCGGCGATCCTGGCGCTCGCGCAAGAGATGAACGTCAAGGTCGTGCCGCGCGGCGCCGGCACCTCGCTCTCGGGCGGCTCCATGCCGCTCGAGGACGGCATCCTGCTCGCCATGGGCAAGTTCAACCGCATTCTCGAAATCGACTATGAGAACCGCTGCGCCCGCGTGCAGCCCGGCGTCGCCAATCTCGCGATCAGCAAGGCGGTCGAGGCGCAGGGCTTCTATTACGCGCCGGACCCCTCTTCGCAGATCGCCTGCTCGATCGGCGGCAATGTGGCCGAGAACGCCGGCGGCGTGCATTGCCTCAAATTGGTCTCACCACCAACAACATTCTGGGTCTCGAGATCGTGCTGATGGGCGGCGAGGTTCTGCTCCTCGGCGGCAAGCGTCTTGAATGCGAGCCTTACGATCTGCTCGGCCTGATGACCGGCTCGGAGGGGCTGCTCGGCGTCGTGACCGAGGTGACCGTGCGGCTCTTGCGCCGGCCGCCGCTCGCCCGCGCGCTGCTTTTGGGTTTTCCGAGCGTCGAGGCGGCGGCGCGCTGCGTCAGCTCGATCATCTCGAAAGGCGTCATTCCCGCCGGTCTTGAGATGATGGATCGCGCGACGATCGACGCGACCGAGCGCTTCCAGCCCTGCGGCTATCCGCATGAGGCCGCGGCCATGCTGATCGTAGAGCTCGACGGAACCGTCGTTGAGGTCGATCATCTCGTGGGCGTCGTTGAGGCCATCGCGACGACGGAAGGCGCGACGACGGTGCGCGCCTCGACGAGCGAGGGCGAGCGCCTGCAATTCTGGGCGGGACGCAAGAACGCCTTTCCGGCGGTCGCCTGCATCGGCCCCGACTATCTCTGCATGGACGGGACGATCCCGCGCGGGCGGTTGCCCGAGGCGATGCTCGGCATGGAGGCGCTCGCAAGAAAATATGGGCTGCGCGTCGCCAATGTGTTTCACGCGGGCGACGGCAATCTGCATCCGCTCATTCTCTACGACGCGTCGACCGACGGCGACATGGAGCGCGCCGAGGCGCTCGGCGCCGACGTCCTGCGCCTCTGCGTCGCGCTTGGCGGCGTGCTCACGGGCGAGCACGGCGTGGGCGTCGAGAAGCGCGATCTGATGGGCGAGATGTTCAGCGAGACCGATCTCGAACAGCAGATGCGTGTCAAATGCGCCTTCGATCCGCGAGGCCGGCTCAATCCCGGGAAGGTGTTTCCCACTCTGCGTCGCTGCGCCGAGCTCGGCGCGATGCATGTGCAAGCCGGCGCCTTGCCCTTTCCGGAACTGCCGAGATTCTGATGAGCTTCGCTCCGCAAGACGAAGGCGGGCTTGCCGAAGTTTTTCGTGACGCCGCGGCGCGCGCTGCGCCGCTGCGGCTCGTCGGCGCCGGATCGAAGCGCGCGCTCGGCCGGCCTTCGGCAGGGGAGCAGGTGTCGCTTGCAGGCTTTAGCGGCGTCACGCTTTACGAGCCGGAGGAGCTCGTAATCTCGGCCGGCTCGGCGACGCCGCGCGCGGAGATCGAGGCTCTTCTTGACGGCCATGGGCAGGAGCTCGCCTTTGAGGCCATCGACTTCGGCGCGCTTTTTGGCTCAGGCTCCGGCACGATCGGCGGGCTCGTCGCCACTGGCGCCTCGGGGCCGCGCCGCATCAAGGCCGGCGCATTGCGCGATCATCTTCTCGGCTTTCGCTGCGTCACGGGACGCGGTGAGATCGTCAAATCCGGCGGGCGCGTGATGAAGAACGTGACGGGTTACGATCTCTCTAAGCTCGTCGCTGGCTCCTTCGGCACTCTCGCCGCCTTGACCGAGGTGACGTTGAAAGTCCTGCCCAAGGCCGAGAGCGAGGTGACCTTGCTCGTCACGGGCCTCGACGAGCCGCAGAGCCTTGCCGCCTTGCGCCAGGCCTCGCAGGCGCCGCTCGACGCCAGCGGCTTCGCGATGCTGCCGGCAGCCGCGCGTCACCTTGCGCTAGCGACGAACGCCGCCGCGATCCGGCTGGAAGGCCCGGCGATATCGCTCGACGCGCGGCGCGACGCGCTCGCCGTGCTTCTCGCGCCGCTGGGCGGCGCCTTCGAGACGCTGGACGCCGCGGCCTCGCGCGCGCTTTGGCGGAGCCTGCGCGACGCCGAGCCCGTGGCGCAAAGCTCGGGACAGCTCTGGCGCGTCTCGCTCGCGCCCACCGACGGCGCGGCGCTCCCGGATCGGCTGCGGGCATCGGGCTCGCCGCCTTCCGCGCATTTCTACGACTGGGCGGGCGGCCTCGTCTGGCTTGGCTTCGAGCCGGCGGAGGACGCCCATGCGGGAGCGCTGCGTCCCATCGTGGAAGATCTCGGAGGGCAGGCGACGTTGATCCGCGCGGATGACGAGATCAGAGCTCGCGTCGGCGTCTTTCAGCCGCAGCCGCTCGCTCTCGCTGCACTCTCCCGCCGCGTCAAGGAAAGCTTCGACCCCGCGCATATCTTGGAGCGCGGCCGCCTCAGCGCAGAGTTTTGAGCCGATGCAGACGCATTTCCCGCCGGCGCTCCTCAAAAATCCCGACATGGCGCAATCGGAAAAAATCCTGCGCGCCTGCGTGCATTGCGGCTTCTGCACGGCGACTTGCCCGACCTTCTTGCTGACCGGAGACGAGCTCGACAGTCCGCGCGGACGCATTTACCTCATCAAGGAGATGCTGGAGAACGACCGGCCGGCCGACGCGCGCATAACGCGGCATCTCGATCGCTGCCTCTCTTGTCTCGGCTGCATGACGACCTGTCCTTCGGGCGTCAATTACATGCATCTCGTGGATCACGCACGCGCCCATGTCGAGGAGACTTACACGCGTCCCATAGGCGAGCGCGCCTTGCGTTCGGCGCTCGCCTTCGTCTTGGCGCGGCCCGTCTGGTTTCGCTTGGGCCTACGGCTCTCGGCGCTGCTGCGGCCGCTGCAAGGGCTCCTGCCGCAGCGCCTCGCCGCCATGTTGGCGCTTGCGCCCAGAGAGACGCCGCCAGCCTCCTCCGTCGACCGCCCGCAGATTTTTCCCGCGCAGGGGGCGCGAAGACTGCGCGTGGCGCTTCTGAACGGTTGCGCGCAGCAGGCGCTGGATCCCGCCATCAATGAAGCGACCGTGCGCCTCCTGACGCGCTTTGGCGTCGAGGTCGTCGTCACTGAAGGCGCCGGCTGCTGCGGCGCGCTCGCGCATCACCTCGGCAAGACCGAGGCCTCGCACGATCATGCCGCGCACAATATCGAAGCCTGGATGCGCGAGATCGAGGCGGGGGGGCTCGACCGCATCGTCATCAACACTTCGGGCTGCGGAACGACGGTCAAGGATTATGGCTTCATGTTCCGCGACGACCCGCAGCGGGCCAAGGCCGCAGCGCATATTGCGTCGATCACGCGCGACGTCAGCGAGGTCCTGGCCGAGCTCGAGATCGACTGGCCCCGCGCCGCGCCAAAATTGCGCGTCGTCTATCACGCCGCCTGCTCGCTGCAACACGGGCAGAAGATCACGCAGGCGCCGCTGGCGCTGCTGGAGGCGGCGGGCTTTGAGGCGCTGATTGTGCCGGAAGGCCATATCTGCTGCGGCTCGGCCGGGACCTATAATCTGCTTCAGCCCGAACTGGCCGAGGCGCTGCGAAAGCGCAAGGTCGCCAACATCGAACCGCTCTCGCCCGACGCCGTCGTCGCGGGCAACCTCGGCTGCATCACGCAGATCGCGGCGGGGACGAACCTTCCCGTGCTGCATCTCGTCGAGCTTCTGGATTGGGCGAGCGGCGGACCGAAGCCCGCGAAGCTCTTAAGTGGGGCGTAGGCTCCCTCCCCGCCCCTCCCCCGCAAGTGGGAGAGGGACCCTAACGATCAGCCCTCTGGATGAAGCCCACATCGCCCTCTTCCGCGAAGCGTGGAGGGGTGGGGAGGGGGTTGTTTCAACTCAGGCCGCCAGCAGCCGCTGCACCTCATTGACAAGGTCGCGCAGATGGAAGGGCTTGGAGAGGACCTTCGCCTGGGTCGGCGCCTGATTGTCGGGATTCAGCGCGACCGCGGCGAAGCCTGTGATGAACATGACCTTGATGTCAGGGTCGAGTTCGGTCGCCCGGCGCGCGAGCTCGATACCGTCCATCTCGGGCATCACGATGTCGGTGAGGAGGAGCTCAAAAGGCTCGACTCGGAGCTGGTCGTAGGCGTCGAGGCCGTTATCGAAGGAGGTGACGGCAAAGCCCGCATGCTGCAACGCTTTGACAAGAAAGCGCCGCATGTCGTGGTCGTCCTCGGCCAAAAGAATCTTCGCCGTTGTCAAATCGGTCATCTCGCGCCTCTAGGTGTTTTCCCCATAAGGGGGCATCCTGGTAAAAATCGCGTGAAAACCTTCCAATCTTCCGTTACCTTGATGGGACTTTATCGCCAAGCTGCTAAAGACGCTAGCACGTTCATTGCAGCGGACCCTCGCCGCGCCGTTCCGGGCGACGAGGCGACAAGGACATCGACACAACCATGACGGGCGAATTCGAGCCGAGTTGATTGCTGCAGGCCCTCGAGGCGGGACAGAATTCGCCGGTCGAGCCGGAATTTCTCGAGCCGCTGATTCTCGCGGTCAAGGACGCCTCCACGCCACTCATTTTCTCCTCGCCGCATTCGGGGCGCATCTATCCGGCGCGCTTCCTCGAGGCGACCCGGCTCGACATTGCGACGCTGCGCCGGTCTGAGGATGCCTTCGTCGATAGGCTCTTCCGGCCGGCGGCGGAGCTCGGCGCGCCGATGCTTTGCGCCAATTTCCCGCGCGCCTATCTCGATCTGAACCGCGAGCCCTATGAGCTCGATCCGCGCATGTTCGAGGACGCCTTGCCGGAGCGCGCCAATCTGCGCTCCTTGCGTGTCGCCGCGGGCTTGGGCACGATCCCGCGCGTCGTGGCCGACGCTCGCGAGATTTATCGCGAGAAGCTGCGGGTCGCCGACGCGCTCGAGCGCATCAACGGACTCTACGAGCCCTATCACGCCGCCCTCGCGCAGCTGATGAACCGCGCGCGGCAGGAGCATGGCGTGGCGGTGCTCATCGATTGCCATTCCATGCCGACCTTGCTGGTTCGCGACCCCGCCTCGACGCGCGGCGAGAAGCGCCGCGTCGATTTCGTGATCGGCGACCGCTTCGGCGGGAGCTGCGAGGGACGTTTCGCCGACGCCATCGAGGAGACCCTGCGCCGCCAGGGCTACAATGTTCATCGAAACCGCCCCTATGCGGGCGGCTACATCACCGAGCACTACGGGCGTCCGCGCGCGGGGCGGCACGCCGTGCAGATCGAGGTCGCGCGCAGTCTTTACATGGACGAGGCCACGCTCGAGCCCCATGATCGCTTCGAGATCGTGGCGGGACATCTGCGCGAGGCCATCGGCGAGGTGCTGCGCGCCATCAGCGACGGCGGCGCGGCCCCGCGGCTTGCGGCGGAGTAAGCCGCAGGACTTTCGTCAGCATGACGGAGGCGACCGTCATTGCTTCGTCGCTAGGCTTCTCGCAATAACGGCCTTTGCGCGGCGCAGGGCTTATCACGCATCAGCATCGGGCTTCGGGGAGGCGCATGACGGCGGTCGATTTCGAGAAATTCGTCGAGGAGCTGGCGCATGTGTCCGGCGAGGCGATCCTGCCTTTCTTTCGCACTATGCTTTCGACGCACAACAAATCCTCCTCCGGCGGCTTCGATCCGGTGACGGAAGCCGATCACGCGGCGGAGACCGTGATGCGTCGCCTCATCGAGCACATCTTCCCCGAGCACGGAATCCTCGGCGAGGAATTCGGCGACAAGAAGCTCGACGCAGAATATGTCTGGACGCTCGATCCCATCGACGGCACCAAATCCTTCATCTGCGGCCTGCCGACATGGGGCACGCTCATCGGCCTCTCGCATCGCGGCGCGCCGGTCTATGGGCTGATGAACCAGCCCTTCACGCGCGAGCGCTTCTTTGGAGACGGCGAGGCCGCCTTCTGGTCGCGATACGACGGCGCGGAGAAGCGCAAGCTCACCACGCGCCGCTGCGCCGCACTCTCCGAAGCGACGCTCATGACGACCTCGCCGCTCTTGATCGAAGAGGCGCGCCTCGACGCCTTCCACCGCGTCGAGAAGGAGGTTCGGCTCTCGCGTTATGGCGGCGACTGCTACGCCTACTGCGCGCTCGCCGCCGGCCATGTCGACCTGGTCATCGAGACGGGGCTCAATCCCTACGACATCGTGGCTTTGATTCCGATCGTGCGGGGCGCGGGCGGCGTCGTCACGACCTGGAGCGGCGAGGACGCGTCGAAGGGCGGCGCGATCGTCGCCGCCGGCGACCCGCGCATGCATGCGGCGGCGCTTGAGCTGCTCGGCGGGTGATTACCCGAAAGCCTGCGCAATATCGGCGACGAGATCGTCGGGATGCTCGACGCCGATCGACATGCGGATGAGTGACGGCGTGATGCCGATCTCGCGCCGCGCTTCCTCGGTCAGTCCGGAATGCACCGTCGTCGAGGGGTGGCAGATCAGCGACTCCGTGCCACCGAGACTGACCGCCAGCTTGAAAAGCTGCAGGCGGTTGAGGAAGGCGAAGGCTTCCGCCTCGCCGCCCTTGACGTCGAAGGAGAAGGTCGAGCCGGCCGCGGTGGATTGCTGCTCCATCAGCTTGCGCGTGGGATGGTCGGCGGGCAGCAAAGGCGGATAATGCACCTGCGCCACCTTCGCGTGTCCCGCCAGATAGCGCGCGACGATCGCCGCATTGGTCGCGGCGCGCTCCATGCGCAGCGACAGGGTTTCGAGCGAACGCGCCAGCATCCAGCAGGAATGCGGATCAAGCTGCGTCCCGATGGCGCTGCGCATGGCGCGAATGGGTTGCAGATCCTTCATCGAGCCGAGAATTGCGCCGCCGATGAGATCGCTGTGGCCGCCGACATATTTCGTCAGCGAATAGGCCGAGAGATCCGCGCCGTGCCGCAGCGGCGATTGAAACACCGGCCCGAGCAGCGTGTTGTCGCAGCAAAGGATCGCGCGCGAGCCTTGGCGCTGCGCAATCTCATCCGCAATGCGCCGCACCAGCGCGATGTCGACGAGGCTGTTCATCGGATTGGACGGCGTCTCGATGAAGATCATCGCGATGCGCCCCTCGGCGCCGGCGCGTTCGGCGGTGGCGCGAATACTTCCTTCGTCGAGGCCGTTCGTGAAGCCGACGCTTTTGACGCCGAAAGGCGCGAGCGTCTTCAAGAGCAGCGTTTCCGTGCCGCCGTATAGCGGCCGGCTGTGCAGCACCGTCTCACCCGGCCGAACGTAAGCGAGCATCGCCGTGGCGATGGCGGCCATGCCCGAGGCGAAGACGAGACCGCCTTCGGCCTTTTCGTATATCGCGAGCCGGTCCTCGACGATCTCGAGATTGGGATGGTTGAAGCGCGAGTAGATGAGGCCCGGCGGCCCCTCGTTCGGCGGCGGGCGCCGGCCCGCCATGATGTCGAAGAAGTCGCGGCCCTCCTCGGCGGTCTTGAAAACGAAGGTGGAGGTCAGGAACACCGGCGGCTTGACCGATCCCTCCGAAAGACTGGGATCGTAGCCATAGCCGAGCATCAAGGTCTCGGGGGCGAGCTCGCGGTCGCCGATCTTCGCCTTGTGATAGCGCACGGGGGCCATGCTAAATCCCTTTCCGGTCAGAGTCATTCGATGTTTCGCCGGGGCACTCAGATGGAGCGCCGGCAGTCTCGCCCCAGCCAGACCCTGAAGTTCACCTTGTCAAGCGCAGCCTATCGTTGGAAGGTCTCTTTGAACCAGTCCTCTCGGACGCGTCCTCACCGATTTCGGCAATCCCAATGGATGTATACATCTCTCCAATATCCGAAGCGCATATTAACAGTTTCCACGAATCCGTCGGCATAATCGCACGCGAGAGGAAATTTCTCGTGGTCGAGGACGCCTACCCGATCGACGAAACAAGGAACTTCGTATTAAACAACATATGTAACGGTCATCCTCAGTTCGTCGCGCTACAACGTGAATTTGTTGTCGGCTGGTGCGATATCATCCCCAGCAATCCGAGGTCGCTTCGCGCTCATCAAGGCGTTCTCGGAATTGGGCTCCTGCCAGAATTTCGTCATCGAGGTATCGGAGCAAGGTTGCTTGAGACGGCGCTGAAGGCCGCCTTTGATCGCGGGCTGACCCGTATCGAGCTGACCGTATGGGAGTTCTAACATCAATGCGATAGCTTTGTATCGGAGATTTGGCTTTCTGGTCGAAGGCCTGCACCGAAACGCGATTTGCGTCGACGGTCGTTATTCCAATCTTCTGTCGATGGCGTTTTTGAGCGAAGCTCACCGACGCAGCGACGCCCTGCAGGAGCCCTCAGCGATCGTCTTTTCGGAAAAATAGCCGGTCCAGCGCAAGCGCGCCGGGGCCGCGCGCGATGAGCACGAGCAGCAGCGCCGCCCAATAGGCGTGCACGGTCCACCAGGCGTCCGGATAGACGAAGATCTGGATGAAGAGAATCATCGCGAGAAGGCCGAGCGCGGAGACTCGGGTAAGCAAGCCGAGAACGAGCAGAATGGGCAGCACCGTCTCCATCGCCGTTGAGAGATAGGCGGCGATCTGCGGCGAGAGCAGCGGGACTTTGTATTCCTCCGCGAAGAGGGTGAAGGTCGCGTCCCGAAGCGAAGTCGGGAGCGTATAGGAAAGCTCCTGGCCGAAGATCGTCGCGCCGATCTGCGGTCCGTCGACCTTCGTCTGTCCCGAGACGAGAAAGGGGTGCGCCGCGACGATGCGCACGAAAAGCGCCACAAGCGAATAGGGGATGGCGTCGAACAGGTTTCGCGCTTGCGTCAACAGCTTCATAGGGTTTCTCCAATGCCGATAATCGCGCGTGACGAAAAAAGCAGGCTCAGCATGGCCGCGAGATCGAAGCCGGCGTCGCTTTGCAGCGCCCGCATGATCGCCTCGCCGACCGTGCTTTCTTCGAGCAGGGCGGTCAGGAAGACGCGCCCGCCGGAGGGCAGAAGGTGCGTCTCGACATCGAGATCGGGGCGAAGGATCAAGGCGTCCTCGCTGCGCTCGAGCGTCGCGATCTCCGGCTCTCCTTCGCCCTGATGCGCGCGCCAGATCGACAGGACCGGGCGCCTCGAGCTGATGATTTCCAGCGAGGGATGCAGCGCGAGCGTTGCGCCCGCCAGCGCTTCGGGCTTTAGGTTTACGAGCGCGGCGGGCGCGAGCGGCGTCGCGTCCCTTGCATAATAGGCGCGGCCGAGCGCGGTCTCGAAGCGCGCAATGTCGCCGAGATAATCGTAGTCGGCCAAAGGAGGAAAAGTCTCGAGGAACGCCGCGAAGCCTTCGCCATATTCGTGCAATACCGCCGCGCGCGGCGGCTCTCGGCGCGCGAAGAACGCGGCGGCTGCATCGAAACATTCCTCGCCTAGCAGGCGCCTGCACACAGGAAAGCGCGCGCCGAGCGCCTCGGTCAGGCCGAACACGACATTGTTGCGATAGATCGCGAAGCGGGACTCGGCAATCCGCAAGGCGGCGGCAGCGCGGGATCGAGGAGCGCCGCGCAGAAGCCCGTGTAGTCGAAAGCCTGGACGTTCATGAGCTTCGCGTCCGTTGTCGGGTCAATTCTTGATTGGCTCGAGGCTGCCTTTGCCCTTCGGCGTCGTCATCGAAAGACAGGTTCCTTTCGGCACATATTTCCACGCGTCGCCCTGATAGTCTCGCTTCGATGTCCCCGCACAGGATGTGCCGGGGCCCGCGGCGCAATCGTTCTTGCCCTTCAAGGAGACGCCGAAGCATTTCTCCTGTTCGGCCTTCTCGGCCTTGGCGGATTTGAGCCCCGCCGTGGCCACGGCGAGCGCAGAGGCAAGCAGCAAGGCGGTGGAGGCGTGCTTTTGCGACATGGGTTGATCCTTCCGACAGGCAGAGGTGCTAGGGCTTGAGCGCGACGCGTCTCAAATTCGAGTTCGCGTTCTCAGCGCAAAATGTAACAGCGCCGCCGCGGAAAAAGGTCAGTCGATGGCGCGGCTATCGATTTGGTTATCGAAACCGCGCCGCTTCGGCCCTCCCCGAGGCGCGAGGATTTCGCTTTAAAGCCCATCCTGCGCGTCTGTATGAAATTTCAAAGCCGGGGTTGCAAAAGCGACAAGATGTTCTATTTACCATCCACGTGGATGGTGGAAGGATGGTAAGCCTTGAAAGCGCGCCCTATCGAAAAAGCCGGAGAGGAAAAGATCACCGTAAATCTCGGCTATGTCGACCTCGGGCGTGTGGATCTTCTGGTGCGCGAAGGCTTCTACACCAATCGCACCGACTTTATCCGAACAGCCATACGCAATCAGCTCGCCAGTCATTCGGAGGCGGTGAAACAATCGATATCGCGTCACACGCTGGAATTGGGGTTACGGCGCTTCGGCCGTGCGGAGCTCGAAGCGGCGAAAGCCTCCGGCGAAAAGCTGCACATCCGAGTGCTGGGCCTAACGACGATCGACCAGGACGTGACGCCCGATCTCGCGCGCGAGACAATCGCGTCCGTGCATGTATTGGGCGCGCTCCAAGCCAGCAGCGCTGTGAAAGCGGCGCTAGCGGATCGAATCCTGTGACTGCGTCGCCGACGCTCCAACTGGAAAGTTCAAATGAAAATTCTCACCGCCATGCAAGAGGCGACCAGACTGACGCGCGCTCGCGATCTCGCTGGCGCGACCCGGCTGATTCAGCAGGCGCTGCACGGAACCGCCCCACGGCCCGAGCCTGAGACAGAGACGACGACCGATCTTCTGCTCGAGGGACCCGCATCCGTCGTCGGACGCGGCGAGAGCGCCGGTCCGGCGCGTCACGCGCACGGCGCGGGTGCGCGCATGCCGCTCGGCGAGGCGATCGATTTGCTGCGGAATTTCAGACCGCCGCGCCTCGATCTTGGCGGCTTGCCTTTGGCAAGGCGCCCTCAACCCCCGCTCACTCAAGGCGCCGCATCTCTCACGCGCTCTTTTTCCTGCGCGGCCGGCTCGCGAGACTACAAGGTCTACGTGCCGAGCAGCGTGCAGGAGAAGCCGCCATTGATCGTGATGCTGCACGGCTGCACGCAAAACGCCGACGACTTTGCTGTCGGGACGCGAATGAACCAGCTTGCGGAAGAAAAAGGCTTCATCGTCATCTACCCTGAGCAGTCGCAGGGCGCCAACAGTTCCAGGTGCTGGAACTGGTTCCATCGGGGCCATCAAGCGCGCGGCGTCGGGGAGCCGAGCATCATCGCGGGCCTCACTCAGAGCGTGATTGAGGAATTCGACGTCGACGCCGGTCGGGTCTTCGTCGCGGGACTCTCGGCCGGCGGCGCAATGGCGGTGGTCCTGGGCGAAACCTATCCCGACCTTTACGCGGCGATGGGCGTTCACTCCGGCCTTGCCTTCGGCGTCGCCGCCGACGTTGTTTCGGCCTTCGCCGCTATGCGCGGCGATGTCAACCTCGCGCAGAACGGCGCGCAGAAAGCCCGCTCCGGCGCGAGCAAAGCGCTACGCGCGATCATCTTTCACGGCGCGGCTGATCAACAAGTCCATCCCTCGAACGGCGGCATGATCTTTTCCGACGCGCGGTCGGCCCTCGCTGGCGGGGTGCGGCTCATGGAAGAAGACGGCGAAGAGGAGGACCGGGCGTTTCGGCGCACTACGATGGTCGATCTGAAGGGCGACGCCTGCGTCGAGCATTGGGAGGTGGAGGGATTAGGCCACGCCTGGTCTGGCGGCGACCCAAAAGGTTCCTACGCCGACCGCCACGGCCCGGACGCCTCGCGCGAAATGCTCCGCTTTTTCCTCGAACCGAAAGTCGAATGAGCGAGCAGGGGGACAGGCCCCCACCCGCATGTCCGACCTTCGATGCCGCGCCGGGGTCGCTTAGAACCAGCGTCCGCGGCCGTACAAGCCGCCTCCGCCGATGAGCAGAACCAGCACAAGAATGATGAGAAGGGTCTGGGTGTCCATGGTCTACGAACCTTTCAGCCGCCAAGGCGATCCAAGCCATGCCGGAGACCCCTAAGTAAGCGGCCGTTTCGTCGTCGGCAGACTCGGAAAGTACTCGAGGGTGAATTGTCGATGCCGCGTCGAGAGGCGGGCGGCGGGACCATGGCTGTCGCGAGAACGAGCCGCCACGGATAAGCTGCCCAAAGAGCGCATCCCTGAGCCGGGCGCTATCTCGAAATTTGGCCGGTAACGGAGGTGATCTGGCGAATGCCGGCCTATTCACGGTTCCGTCATTTTAGCTAGGCTTGTATGATAAGGCGAGAATTTCGCTGTCTCTAGCGGGGGCCCCATGAACAAGGCCATTCTCTTCGCAATCGCTCTCGCTTTGAGCCCGCCGGGCTCGGCTTGGGCCAGCAGCGCCCATCCGCGCGAATGCCTAATGGCCGTCGGCCCGAATTGGCTCAGCCTGAGCGCGGTTCAACCACAAACGCCGCACGATACGCATTGCAATCATCTGCCGAACGCCGGGCCGACCGTGCTGATCCTGGACACGGAACAGGCCGAACTGCGCGAGATGCCAATAGAAATCCGCATCCTGCGCGATGTCGGGCAGAAGGATTGGCGAGACGATCTCGACGCCAACACAGCCTTCGTTCTTCCCGAGAAGAAATATCTCGCGGGGAATGGGACGTTCAGCTTCGATTATGATTTTGGAGCAGACGGTCATTACATCGCCCTCGTCAGGGCCGTTAGCGAGGATGGCTCAAAAGAATATACGGGACAGTTTGCCTTTTCCGTCGGCGATACGCTCGTTTTCTACCTGTCGGTGGTGATGACGGCTGCCGCGTTTTGCTTCTTTGCGTTCGGAATCTGGAGAAAAGACGCCAAAGCGTGTCCTGAAAAACTTAAGCGATTGCACGGCGACTCGCCCGTCCGGGGAGATGAAGGCACTCCTTCGCCGGAAAAGTCAGAGCTCCATTCCGTTTAGCGCTTGGGCGCGTGAGGCGCCGGGTTTGAGCCAGCGCGCCTCAGCCCTTGATTCCGACCCGCAGCCCTGGCGCCGATCGTTCTTGCAGGACATTGCGGCGGAAGCGAAAGAGGGCCGCCGGTCTTCCGCCTGTCTTCAGAGCCATGTCGCCCGTCGCTTCCACAATGGCCGAGGTTTCGACCAGCCGGCGAAAATTCTGCTTGTGCAGGCGTCGGCCGGAGAGCGCCTCGACGCTTCGCTGCAGAGCCGAGAGCGTGAAAGTCTCGAGCATGAGTTCGAAGATCACGGGGCGGTATTTCATCTTGGCGCGCAAGCGTCCCATGGCCGTCGCGAGAATGCGGCGATGATCGTAGCGCATGGCGGCGCCGAGCGGCGGTTGCGCGCCGCGCTTGAGCGCCGACTTCGCGTCCGTCGCGCCGCGCCTCCTCCACGAGCCCCGCCTCATAGAGCAGTTCGTAGCGCTCGAGCACATTCTCTTCGTAGAAGCCTTTGCCCGCTTCCTTGAAGAGCAAGGTGAAGCGCTCCTGGCGCGACAAGCCGGAGGAGGAGACCTCGAAAGGCGCCTCGGCTACCCAGGCTGAAAGATCGGGAAGGATTTTCTCTTCGATCACCGCTGGCCGGCCGCTGCGCCAGTCCTCCCAGGGAAAAAACTCATACCAGCCACGATAGCCGCCGCTCTCCTCGGCGAGCGGCTCGCCGACGCGAGTGAGCGCGAGATAGCCGATCGAAACGATGTGCGGATCGCGGTCTCCCAGGCGCGCATGGCGGCCGCGATCGCCGAAAGTGTAAAGCTGCTCGACATAGCCGAGCGGCGCGCCGGTCTGCGCGGCGACGAAGGCCCGCAGCGCCAGCTCGAAGGTGCGGTCGCGCAGCGGATCGAACTCGCCGGAAGGCAGCGCCGCAAAAGATTTCGGAGGGAAGCGTGAGGATCAGCGGCTCGTCGTCGCGCAAAGCGACGATCGCCGCCGTCAGATTGATCGAAAGCGGCAGCAGCGACAGGGAAGGAAGAGTTTTGAAAGCTGGATCCACGGGGCCTCGACGCCGATCCCTACCAAGAGCGTGTGAATTCTATTGCGGCACGAGCTGTTGGCGCTTGTGACAGTCGTCATTGCGAGGAGCGTAGCGACGAAGCACTCCCGGGGCGACGACAGCAACGTCCCTAGTCATCCCTGGATTGCTTCGCTTCGCTCGCAATGACGGCGGCGCCAATCCCCCTGCTCGCGACGCGGCACAATAAGAGAGCCTCCAGCAAGAATGAAAACGAGCCGCTCACCCGCCGGTTGTGCTCATATGCCGGGCGACGGCCGGCGTATTCGTCTCACGGTCGATCACGAAATCATGGCCCTTGGGTTTGCGTAGAATCGCCTCGTCGATCGCGTTGTCGAGCGCGGCCTCATCGGCGCCCTCGCGCAACGGCTTTCGAAGATCGGCGCAGTCCTCCTGCCCGAGGCACATGTAAAGCTGGCCCGTGCAGGTTACGCGCACGCGGTTGCAGCTCTCGCAAAAATTATGGGTGAGCGGCGTGATGAAGCCGATCCGGCCACCCGTCTCGCACGCGCGCCAGTAGCGCGCCGGCCCGCCGGAGCGATAGCCGATCTCCTCCAGCCTGAAGCTCTGCGCGAGTTGCTCGCGCACGGCCGTAAGCGGCAAATATTGATCGATGCGCGCTGCTCCGTCGAGCTCGCCCAAAGGCATCACCTCGATGAAGGATATGTCCATGCCGCGCTCATGGGCGAAGCGCGTGAGAGAGACGCACTCATCCTCATTCACATCCTTGAGAGCCACGGTGTTGAGCTTCACGGCGATGCCGGCGCGACGCGCGGCCTCCATTCCGCCGAGCACGCGGGAGAGATCGCCGTTGCGCGTGATCTCGCGAAACTTCTCCGCATCGAGCGTGTCGAGGGAGAGATTGAGACGCTTGACGCCGCATTGCGCGAGCTCGGCGGCGTGACGCGCGAGCTGCGAGCCGTTCGTCGTCAGCGTCAGCTCGTCGAGCGCGCCAGTGTCGAGATGGCGCGCGAGCGAGCGAAACAGCGTCATCACGTCGTGGCGCAGCAGCGGCTCGCCGCCTGTGATGCGAAGCTTCTTCGTCCCGCGCGCGATGAAGGCTGTGCAGAGCCGAGCGAGCTCCTCCAGCGTGAGTAGCTCGCTGCGCGGCAGGAAGCGCATGCGCTCCGACATGCAATAGACGCAGCGAAAATCGCAGCGGTCCGTCACCGAGACGCGCAAATAGGTGATCGGCCGCGCGAAACGGTCGACCAGCGCGCGCGGCGGCGCGGCGAAAAGCACGTCTTGTGGACGGAAGTTCATATCGGGGCAAATAACACGCAAGAGGGGCGCCTGCCATAGGCGCCGCCTCAAGAATTTAAAAGCGATATGGCTTCAGGCTGCCGAACGCGAAAAGGCCAATCTCGGTCTCCCGCCGGTTTCGATTTCGCCAGCGAGACGATTGCGATTTGCTTCGCTCAACTGCCCGAGTTTTGCTGTTCGCCGATGGCCTGAAGCTCGGGCTGCGGCAAATGGAAGCGACCGGTGCCGATGATGGGCGTCCCGCCCTGCATCAGATGCGGGACGAAGCTGCGGCGTTCCTGCGGGGCGGGCGGAGCTTCTGCCGGCTCGACGGCGGCGATCGGAGAAAGCTTCGGAGCGGGCGCGGCCGCGACAGTCGGGACGGGCGCGAGCTTCGGCGCGACGACGTCGGGCGTGTCAGTGGGCATAGCTACCGTGACGTGCATATCCGGGCGGCGCGGGGGCAGAGGGATCTCCACCTCCTGTGACAGGCCGGCCATCGCGGGGAGCGGCGGCGGCGCCGGGCTGCGATCGGCGAATGCGAGCGCTTCGGAAGGCGCGCCCTCCGGCCGCTGCAGCGCCTTGGCGACGGCCGTCCGCACGCTCTTCGCCATATTTTCGAGAGTGTCGTCGCGCGGGGCCTCGGGGGCTTGGGCGACGGCCGGCGCCGCGTCGTTGCGCTTCGCGATCATCACGCCGTCGTCGTGACCGGGTGAGCAGTTGCGCATGCCGAGCGCGATGAGTTCGCGTCCGCTCAGCACTTTGTACCTGACGCGTCAGCGTGCCGAGACGCGCCCGCACAGGAGCGGGATAGCTGTCGAAGAGCTTGGCGGAGACGCCGAGATCGGTCTCCCGGGTCAGCGCATTATAGGCCTGATGGAACTTGACCTGCGCGTCCGGGTAAACGCAGACGTTGGGCAGGCTCAAAGCCAGCGTGCAGGCCGAGCGGCACTCATGCAGGCGAACCTCGCGGTTCGTGCGGCGATAGAGTTCCGTCTGCGCTTCATAGTCGCTGACGAGACCGCCCGTGTCCTTATAGACGATCACGGGCTGGGAATTTGGAGGCGGCGACAGGTAACCCAAAACGCGTCCTCAACTTTGCTTTGAGGTTGACGGGAAATTCACCACGTCCCGATGAAGATTTACTTAAGGACGGATGACGCTCGACGTCCCCTTAAGGGCGACCGACACGGACCCTAGAGAGCGATATTGCGCCTTTTGGGGCGCCGAAACGGCAAGAAAAGGGCCGTCGCCGCCATCCCCCGGCGCTTTGGCCTTGGGCCGGAGAAGGATCGTCGCTCGCTCCAAAATGGCCGCCGCGCCGCGGTCTGACGAAGGAAAGACCTTGAATTGCCTTACGAGGGCCACCACGTCATCAAGTAGGAACCGTTGCGTGTCTGAGGCGTTTATGGCGAGAAAATGACTGCGGCGGCGATGTCCGCAGTGCAGTTCGGCGTCGAACAAAAACGCGTGGCTCGAGTTTCACGCAATAACAAGAACGATGCGCTGGAGGACGAAAATGCCTTTCGCGGAAAAGCTGCCCGGGGGACCGTTAAAGGTTCTCCCGAAGGGTTCGGGCGCGGGAACGAGAGAATGGATCGCGAAGGCCCTGGGCTTTCTGGCAATGTTCAGCTTGGCCTTCTTCCTGCTCGGCTTCGCCTTTGGCCACGGCTATTGGATCTTCGCGGTCTGGTTCGCCGCCGCGGGTCTCGCCTGGGTCTTCCTGCGCGGCGCCTCCGACGCGTCGTCGCCTTCCGAGCGCGGCCGCGACGAGTGAGTTCTCGTTCGCGCGCTCTGAGTTGCGGCCAACTGCATCCGTGGGAGGATTCTGGTTTTCTTTCACGTGCGTCACTGGAAGTGACAGAGGCCAAGCGGAGCCGACCAGGGGCTGCTTTTTCTCGCGCCTTTCGTGCCAATTGGTCTTCCTCGGCGTTCCTCGCCCCGATCTCTCTCGGGGCGAGGAAGCTCTCGCAGGGTACTCATTTTCGAGGATCAAGACAGTCCGGACGCCGAGGCCGGCGCCCAAGCCGTCGTCTTAGGCCGCTCAATTGTTCCCCGAGGTACCGGAGGCGGTGTTGAGAGCTCGAAACTCGGAACGCTTGGCTGCGAATTCTCGTTAATTTGGGCGCACCACTTGCTCGGAGCGACATTGTTGTAACCGGGAACCGTCGAGGCTTCGCAAGTCATGTCCATCGGGTTGAAACCCGGCGGGGGAGGCGGCGGAGGCGGGGAAGGCGGGGGAGACGAGGGCCACGGGCTCCAACAGTCCTGACATGCGGGATAGTTTTGACTTGAAGAGTTGGCCACGTGTCGCTGCAGCACGAGTTGATACACATTGCCTTTGGAGTTTAGAAACTTCACGTAGCACGGGCTCGGAAACTTAAGGGGATCGTTGGTCTGAACCCAGATCCTCAGAGGATCAGCAGCGAACTGCGCGGTCGGCACCACGCTCGGCCCCTGACACACCGAATAGGCCGTCCACTTTGCTCCGTTCGCGCTCGGCGCTCCCAAGGTTATGCCGACATCTGCTTTGGCGTCGAACGGCTGCACGAAAATATAAGGGTTCGGGTTTGGCAAACCGGTTGCACCGCTAACCGCGAAGATGAGGCCTTGGCCTGGAGTGTTCAGATAGCTCGACGCATCGTCGATCGAGTACGCGTATGCGCTCGAAGCGAGGCCGAACTTCTGGGGCGGATTAAAACATGCCGGATTGCTTGTGTCTGGGCACGTCGGCGGGGAGGCCGAATAGGGAGCATGAATGAGCTGAGCGTAGGGATTGAAGAGCTGTTGTCCCGTGAACGGGCCCTGCGCGTTGTACCTCTCGAAGTTGTTCTGCACGGCGATGTAGTCATTTAGAATTTGACTCGGCGCCTTGGGCAGTAAGCCGCCGGCGTTAGGGCAAGGGGCCACATTAAACGGCACCCATCCGTATACGAACTGCAAAAAGGCGTAGAGGTTTGGAGCGGGGTTGGCCGCGGTGCCCTTGTTCGCCAACCACGCCGGAGGGAGCCCGGGGCACGTAGTGACATATAGTTTGTAGTTATTCAGGAACGTGTTGTTTTGCTCGGTATATATAGATGATTGTGGGCAACTCCCCTGTCCGGTCGTGCAATTCTTCCATTGAGTGATCATGCCATCGACGAGCGGCGCGTTGGTCCAGGGGCCCGGGGTCGTTGCTGGGTCACAGGGTGGAAGGCTTCCCTTCTGCCCGACGCACGTCCCCCCTGCCGGGAAAGTCAGATTGCCAGTGGGATAAGCAAGTGTGGCGAAGGTGACGTTCGCTCCGGGAACCCTGATGCCCGAATTCGGGTACAGGAGGTGGCCCATATTGTCCGTCTCGATGACGTAGATTGGCCAGTTGGTCGGCGCGGGGGGAAACACGGTGGAGTTGAGCCCCACAAATACTCCCAGCCGCCTCGTGAATTCGACGCGATCCAATATCGAGCCGGCCCAGCCGATCGTGGTCGTCGCAGGATTGACCAGTTCTACCGGCTCGATCGCGATTGGCATATACACCTGGTCGACATTCGAGACGTTGTATCCCACATTGAAAGTGGAAAGGCCCTGATCCAAATTCACGTCTGCCCAGGTGTATTCATTCAACTGGAAGGGTGTGATGTCGGCGATGGCGTTGGTGCCAGGGAGGCAGGCGGTGGAAGGACCATTGTTGGGCAACTGCCCCGAGACGCAACTGACGACTGCTTTCGTCGTCGCGCAGGCGCCCGGTTTTGTTGTGTCACAGGCGACTTGCGGCGTTCCTGGAGCGTATCCGATATCGAAGCCCATCTCCTTCGAATAGCCGTCGTTAAGCGCGGTCTGGTCATCGAAGATATATACTCTGGCCGAATTCCACCAATCAATATAAGTGTCCGGATCCGACCAAGGGCCGCCTTGGCCCGGTGTGTTTGTGTTTGGCGTCCGTTTGGACCAGAAAGGAATGTCTACGGTCGCGAACCCACCGGGGGGAATACCCTGATTTTCATTGATATATACGTGATATGTAAAAGTTTGCGCATAACAATGGCTCGTATCGCCGAACGCCGCCTGCAGCCAGCTGTCGCCAACGGCGCAGTTCTTCGCGGCCACCGTGTGCACGGAGGACTGCAGCACCGGGTAAATTGTGACCGTCGCATTATTGTAGATTACTAGCTGCTTCACGCAATAGCCCGGGAAATTTTGCTCGGTGCAGTAGCCGGGGGACGCGAAATTCGTCTGGTAGAATGGGTTAGGCTTCCCGTTCGCAAGCACCAGATCGGGCGCCGGTGTCGGCGTCGGCAAAGTCGTCGTGCTGCCGGCAGCCGCTACGTCAACGAGCGAGAAGAGAAAGATTAGCCCGATGGCGGCAAGGCCGAAGCCTGCTCGCACGATGCTCAAACCTAGCCGCGGGATTATGCTTTTTTCACTCGTCCGGGTCATGATTACGCCCTCTTTTGAAACGACGTTTCCAGTCAGCAGGGGGCTTCGACAGCAAACGGCGGCGGCGCCGAGGTCGCAATCAAGCTAAAGAAGGCCGCAAAACAGAGCTTTACCGTCCCCGTCTTGGTGCGCGGCCCCCGCCTACACCCCGTCAGATGGTCCTCTATAAGGAATCCCGTATTTTCAGCCTAACACCGTGTTTGCGAACATTCAAGAGCCGGCAACGCTCCCGGTTCAAACGAACGAGCGCGCTCAAGGCCGGGCGAAGGCGGGAGCTTCGCGGAAACTCGCAAAAAAACCAATTCTTGGATGGAAGCGTGTAGAAACGACCCCGAGGCAAAATCCTGGCGGAGATAGATTGACCAAAGACCTCACGAATTTCATCGCGATGGCGCGCTGGGTCGCCGCCTTCGCGGTGCTCGTCGGCCATGCCGGGGTGCTCATCAACATCTCCGACATCATGGTCGGACCGCATGGGCCCGGCGTCTACGCGTGGTGGTTCCTTGCCGCCTTTTCGCATCAGGCGGTGCTGGTCTTCTTCGTCATCTCGGGTTTTCTCGTCGGCGGCCCGCTGCTGCGCGACCGCGCGCGCGAAACGCCGTTTTTGCAAGAATATTTCGTCGACCGTTTCGGCCGCATCTATATCGTGATGGTCCCGGCGCTGCTGTGGACCTTCGCGATCGACTTGGTCGGCCGCGCCGCCTTTCCGGCGAGCGGCGTTTATGACGCGCCCTTCTTCGCCTCGGTCTTCGCGCCGATCCAATATCTCTGGACGCTGCTCCAGCAGCAGCATCTCTGGGCGGCGCAGGCCGGAACCAACGGGCCGCTGTGGTCGCTCGCCTGCGAGATGTGGTACTACATCACCTTCCCGCTGCTGCTCCTGCCGCTCTCGTGCGCCTATCCCAAAGCTTGGCGGATGGGGGGCTCGCGCTCGGCGCGACGCTCGTGGCCTTTCTCGCGACGCCCGAAATCATGGCGGCCTTCGGCGTCGACGTCGGCGCGCGCGGGCTTATGCCGATGTTGAACAATGGCGTCGGCATGTTCCTGTTCGGCTATGGAGTTCTGGGCGCTCGGCGCGCTGGCGAGGGTCGCGCCGCGGCCTGCCGTGAAATCCGTGTGGGTCGCGCTCGCCCTGTTCTTGGCGGCGCTCGCGGTCACGCGTCTTGCGGTGCGCGGGCCGATCCTGGCGGCGCATCCCTGGCTATCGGCTCTGGGCGATTTTTCAGTCGTCGCAACTTTCGCGGTGCTGCTGCTGGCGCTGCGCCACGCGCCGGGAGGCGGGGTCTTCTCGCGGCTCGGACCGATCCATTGGCGGCTCTCGGATTTCTCCTATTCGCTCTATGCGACGCATGCGCCGCTCGTCTTCTTCGTTTGGGCCGCGGTCGGAGGGTTTTTCGGGCGCGACTGGTTCAAGGAGCTCCCGACGCCCGCGCATTGGCTTACGGCATTCGGGCTCATTCTCGCAGCGGTGGGCTTCGCCTATGTCTTCTCGCGCGGCACGGAGGCGCGCACCAAGGAGCTGCGCGACGTCCTGCGCGCGCTGCGGATTCCGCTGACGCGTCGCGGGGCGGCGGTCGTGCGGGCGCTGGATTGAGGCGCTTCGAACGAAATACGCATTTTACGAAGCCGCGCATAATATTTGGACAAATATTTTATAGCCACGCTCAACGCAGCGTGTAGCAAGGATTATATAAAGCTCGGTAGACGATGAAACGCCTACGCAGGGGGTTTAGACTTGCCAAGACCCGGTCGCCGGAGCAATAGGGTTCTCTGCTGCTCAGGCTTTTCGTAACATCGCTTGCAGCCCAGAGGAAAGACGCATGACAAAACTCCCCGCCGTTCTCCTCTCGGCCGGCGCAGCCGTTTCGATCCTCGCGGGGGCGGCTTTCGCGCAGACTCAGCCGTCGGCTCAGGCTCTCGCGGAGACGGCGGATCCCGCGGCGCCGGCTAAAGCCGATCGCAAGGCGCTGGCGAAGGAATGCTCAAAGCAGGCCGACGCCAAGGGTCTGCGCGGCAACCCGCGCAAGCGCTTCCGCGACGCCTGCAAACGCGGCCAGACCGGCGACGCGACAAAACCCTCTTCCTGATCCGCTCCTGTTTCCGGTCGAATTGCCGCGGGGCGTCCGAGGCGCTATATGCCGCCAAGACAAAGGACGCGCGTAGCGCTCGCTCCTCGAGCAAAATTCGAGGGTCTTGCTTTCGGCGCCGCGCGGCAAACCACGAGATGAAATGCCCTGGAGCGATCAAGGCGAGCCGCCGCATAAGAACAACGATCCCTGGGGCAAGGGCAATGGGCCCTGGGGCTCGGGTCCCGGCGAAGGACCGCCCGATCTCGAGGAATTTCTGCGCCGTAGCCAGGAAGGCTTAAAGCAGGTACTGCCGTCGGGTCTCGGCGGGCGGGGCGGGGCGATACTCGTCCTCTTGACCGTGCTCGCCTGGCTCTCGTCGGGCTTTTACACGGTGGGCCCGAACGAGATCGGCCTCAATCTCATCTTCGGCAAATATCGCGGAAAGACGCAGGCTGGCCTCAACTACAATCTGCCGAGCCCGATCGGCTCGGTGATCAAGCTTCCGGTCACCGACCGCAACGCGATCGACATCGGCTTTCGTGAGGAGGGCGCCGCGCCGCGCCGGCGCGGGAACGCGCAGGGGCCGGAGGCGCCCGAGGAAAGCCTGATGCTGACCGGCGACGAGAACATCGCCGACATCAAGTTCCGCGTGATCTGGCAGATCGATCCGGCGCATCCGGAGGACTTCGCCTTCAGCGTCTTCGATCCGCCCGCCACGGTGCGTAGCGTCGCCGAATCCGCGATGCGCGAGATCGTCGGCCAGTCGCAAATTCAAAAAATCCTGACAGCCGACCGCAAGCTTATCGAGCCGGCGTCGCAACAGCTCATGCAGAAGATTCTCGACGGCTACAAGAGCGGCGTGCAGATCGTGCAGGTGCTGCTGCTTTCCGTCGATCCGCCGCCGCAGGTCATCACCGCCTTTCGCGACGTGACCGCCGCGCAGCAGGATCTGCAGCGGCTCGGCAACGAGGCGGAAGCTTACGCCAACAAGGTCGTGCCGGAAGCGCGCGGCGCGTCGGCGCGCATCGTTCAGGAAGCGGAGGCCTATCGCGAGCAGATCGTGGCGGAAGCGCGCGGTCAGGCGTCGCGCTTCGAGCAGATCTACGAGCAGTATAAGCGCGCGCCCGAGCTCACGCGCGAGCGCCTGTATCTCGAAACGATGGAGCGCGTGCTGGGCGGCGCCGATAAGATTGTGCTCGACGAGCAGGGCTCCGGCCAAAGCGTTCTGCCATACCTGCCGCTGCCGTCGCTCGCGCCCTTCCAGCAGGGAGGGCCGCGTCGATGAGGCTCGTTCTGCCCTTGATCGTCGGCGCGATCCTTCTCTTCATCGTCGCGCTGGGTTCCGTCTTCACGGTCGGACAGACCGAACAGGCCATCGTGCTGCGTCTTGGCGAGCCCGTCGCGGGTCGCGGCCTCGTCACCGAGCCGGGCCTTCACTTCAAGCTGCCCTTCATCGAAAATGTCGTCTATCTCGACAACCGCATCCTCTTTGCCGAAAGCCCCAATCTCGAGGTGCTCGCCTCCGACAATCAACGTCTCGAGGTGGATAGCTTCCTGCGCTATCGGATCATCGATCCTTTGCGCTTCTACCAGACCGTCGGCGGCGAACTCGGCGCCAAGAACCAACTCGCCTCCGTGCTCAACTCAGCGGTGCGGCGCGTGCTGAGCGAGGCCAATCAGCAGCAGATCGTGCGCGACGAGCGCGCTGCACTGATGGTCAAGATCAAGGAGCAGGCGGACCTCGAGGGGCGTAAATTCGGCGTAGCGGTCGTCGACGCGCGCATCCGCAGAGTCGATCTGCCGCAGCAGATCTCGGAGAAGGTTTACGGGCGCATGCAGACGGAACGCGCCCGCGAGGCCGCGGAATACCGCGCGCAGGGCGCGGAGCAGGCGCAGAGGATCACCGCCAAGGCGGATCGCGACGTGATCGTGCTGAAGGCCGAGGCGCAGCGCCAAGCCGATCAGACCAAGGGCGAGGGGGACGCCGAACGCAACCGCATCTTCGCGGAAAGCTTCGGCAAGGACCCGGACTTCTTCGCCTTCTATCGCTCGATGCAGGCCTATGAGGCCGCCTTCAAGGCCGGCGAGACGCGCTTCCTGATCAGCCCGCGCTCCGAGTTCTTCCGCTTCTTCTCCTCGCCGACGCCCGCTAAGGCGCGCGCGCCCGAGGAAGCGGAAAAGAAGCCCTGACGCGGCTGGCGGTCGCTCGCACTCTCTAGCATCACAAATTCGTTGATCGCGGCGGCTGCGATGGAGTACCCCTGAGCCTGGCGCTCCCCCTTGAGCGAAGTCGCTCTCGCCGCGCCAAGGAGACGGCCTTGAAACGATATGCGCCGAAGACCACCCTCGCCGCAGCGCTGTTCTTCCTTTCCTTCGCGCTCGCGCCGGCCTGGGCGCGAGGCCCCGAGTCGCTCGCCGACCTTGCGGCGGAGGTCTCGGACGCCGTCGTCAATATTTCCGCAGAGATCGTCGAGCCGAAGCGCGGCAGGCTTTCGCAGGGCGAACCGAGCAACCCGTCCTTCGACGAATATTTCGACGACTTCCTGCGCCGCCAACAGAAGCTCAATCCCGGTCTGCCCGAACCGCCGCAGGAACGCCATGGCGCGATGGGCTCGGGCTTTGTGATCGATCCCTCGGGGATCATCGTCACCAATAATCACGTCATCGCCGGCGCCAATGAGATCACCGTGAACTTCACCGACGGGCAGAAGCTCAAGGCGGAAATCATTGGCAAGGACGAGAAGGTCGATGTGGCGGTCTTGCGCGTGAAGCCCGAGAAGCCGCTGAAGGCCGTCAAGTTCGGCGACAGCGAGAAGTCGCGCGTCGGCGACTGGGTGCTCGCGGTCGGCAATCCCTTCGGGCTCGGCGGGTCCGTCTCGGCGGGCATCATCTCGGCGCGCAACCGTAACATCGATAAGGGCCCTTACGACAGCTACATCCAGACCGATGCGGCGATCAACAAGGGCAATTCCGGCGGCCCCATGTTCAACATGGACGGCGACGTCATCGGCATCAACACGGCGATCCTCTCGCCCTCCGGCAATTCGATCGGCATCGGCTTCGCGACGCCCGCAAACACCGTCGCGCCGGTGGTCGAGCAGCTGCAGAAATTTGGCGAAGCGCGACGGGGCTGGCTTGGCGTGCGCGTGCAGAGTGTCGACGACGCGATCGCGGAGACGCTCGGATTTGGAACGCGGCGCGGCGCGCTTGTCGCGGCCGTCGACGAGCGCGGACCCAGCAAAGCCGCCGACGTGAGGATCGGCGATCTCATCGTCAAATTCGACGGCAAGGCGATCAAGGACTCGCGCGATCTGCCCAAGGTCGTCGCGCTGACGCCGGTGGGCAAGGCGGTCGAGATCGTCGTCCTTCGCGACGGCAAGGAGCAGACGCGAACAGTGACCGTGGCCCGTCTCGATGAGGGCGAGAAGAGCGTTACGGCCGACTCCGCCGCGTCGAAGCCTACGGAAAAGCCGCCGGCCGCGCTCGGTCTCGAATTCGGCAGGCTCTCCGAAGAATTGCGCACGCGCTATCAGATCAAGGAGGCCGTGAAGGCCGGCGCCGTGATTCTTTCCGTCGACCCGCATTCGGATGCGGCGGACAAACATCTGCGCGCGGGCGAGATCGTCACCGAGATCAATCAGGAGCCTGTCGCCGACCCCGCCGAGGTGGTCAAGAGGATCACGGCGCTGAAGGAAGCCGGCAAGAAATCGGCGCTGTTCATCGTCGCCAACGGCCGCGGCGACACGCGTTTTGTGGCCGTGCCGCTCGGGGAGTGAGACCGCTAAAGCAACGTATGCTGCGCGCTCTACCCCCGTGCGCCGTCGCTCTCGTCCTCCTCGCTCTCGCCAGCCCCGCGCTTGCGCAAATTCTGCCGGGCGGATCCGGTCGCAAGGGTTGCTGGCGACGCGCCTACGACCTCGCGCATCTTTCGTCGCATCCGCGCCCGAGCGTTGTGGCGGCGCCAGGATCGAGCGCGCGCCGAAGGGCGACGGTCGCTTGCTCAGGCTCGAAGGCCGAAAGCATTGGGTTTGGCAATGATTATGGCGCTTTTCGCGGGACGTTTCTTGCGCCCGACGCCGACGACAAGACGTTCTTGCTAGAAGCTCAGCCAGTTGCGGCCTGTGCGGCCCTTCGAGCGCGACGCGCTCGGGGAGTGAAAGGCGCGCCGCCTCAGGCGCCCTCGCTTACGGGAACGACGGCGACTCTGACCTCGAGCTCCTGATCGCCCGAGCCATGCACGACGCCATCGATCGGCGACACGTCCGAATAGTCTCGACCGATCGCGACGACGACGTGATCGTCTCCAACCGTCGCGCAATTGGTCGGATCGAGCCCGATCCAGCCGAAAGCCGGACCGCACCACACGGAGACCCAGGCGTGCGACGCGTCGGCGCCCTCCAACGTCGGCAGGCCGCCGACCGGGAGCGTGCGGATATAGCCGCTGACATAGGCCGCAGGCAGGCCGAGCCCGCGCAGACCGGCGATCATCAGATGCGCGAAGTCCTGGCATACGCCGCGGCGCTTGGCGAAGATCTGCGCGATGGGCGTTCCGATCTTCGTTGCGCGCGCGTCATAGACGAAATCCGCATGAATGCGCCGCATGAAGTCGAGCGCGCCCTCGAGGACGGGCCGGCCGGCGGGGAAGCTCTCGGAGGCGTAGCGCGTGACCTCTTCATCGAGCGGCGTCAGCCGGCCTGCGAACAGCGCATGCACCGGCGACGACGCGGCGAGCGAAGGCGTGGCGACCGCCAGGCGTCGCGCCTCGCGCCAGTCTGGCGTCAGCGCCGCGGCGGGCGCGTGGGGACGATGCACCTCGACGCGCGCCAGCAGCACGATGCGAAGCTTCGCATGCGGCGTGTTGACTTGGGCCTCGATGACGCGGTTTCCGAAGAAGTCGCGCCTTTCCTGCGCGAGCTGTGGCGTCGGCGTCGTTTCGACCGCGCTCGTGACGACCGTCTGGCCCGGGTCGTCGTCGCGCGGCAAGAGCCGGATCACGCCGCGCGTCGAGGCGACGGGCGCGGCGTAGACATAGGTCGAAATATGGGTGATGTCGTAGATCACGCGAGACCCGAGGGCTCGTCGGTCGGCGCGACTTCCGTCGCCTGGATGAAATATCGGTCCGTCAGCGCGTCGGCGAGCGCCATGACGCCTTGCTCGATCTCCAGCACGCGGTGGGCGTCGATGCGGCTCGCGTCCTCGACCTCGATCTCGGCGCGCAGCTTCAGCGAGTGGCGGCGCGGCGCTTCCAGCATGCCGTCCTCGTGCAAGGTCGGCAGGGCCCTGAGATGCGCGTCGATCTGCGCAAGCTGGAAACCGACGGAGCGCGGATTGTAGGGATCGAGCATGACCATATCCAAAGCGCGAACGCGAGAGAGGACGCCGAGATAGCGCGAGCGATAAGTGATTTGCGAGTTGATCAGCTCCAGCAGAGCGTCGAGGCTTTCATAGGTGGCGTCAGCGTCGGCGAATGTGCGCGCGAAGCGGCAGGTGACGATCGCCCTTTCGATGCGCTTGCCGAGATCGAGAAAATCCCAGCCGGCGACACGATTGAAGTTTTCGCTCATGAAACCGGAAAGCGCCGCGAGCGCATACAAGGCGAGTTGCACATGTTCGAGCACATCGGGCTCGGAGGCCGGCAGCGTCGCCGTCCGCGCCAGCCGCGCCTCGAGCCTGTTCATGAGCTGCCAGACCTCGGGCGACAGCCGTTCGCGCACGATCGAGGCCGCCGCTCTGATTTGCCGCGCGAGAGACAGCGCCGAGCCGTAAGCGCTCGCCTCGCTCGTCGCCGCGACGGTGATCTCTGCCGCCGACTGCTCCGACGGCTCCGGGATGGCGCCCCAAGCGAAGAGCAGCCGTTGGAGGCGCTCGATCACCCGCCGCTCCGACGAGTTGTGAGTGAGCCGGTTGCAAAGCGCGCGCACGAGACGCAGCGTCGCCTCGGCGCGTTCGATGTAGCGGCCCATCCAAAACAGGTTGTCGGCGGCGCGGCTGGGAAGATTGCCGAGAACGCGGATGATGCGCTCGTCCTCGAGCGAGGCCACGAGGCTCGTCTCCTCGACGCGGCGTTCGGCGAGAACCCAAACGTCGGCGGAGGTCGCGCCGGCCTCCATCGAGACGGCTTGCGTGTCCGCGCGTTCTGAGACGCGGCAAAAGCCGCCGGGCATGACGCTCCATCCGTCCGGCGTCGCGGCCGCGAAAACACGCAGCACGAAGGGGCGCGGCGCCAGCGCGCCCTCGACGAAGCTGGGCGTCGTCGAAAGCTTCGCGATCTCCTGCCCGACATAGTCCATGCCGCGCGCCTCGAGCGCCGCCGCGAGGCGCTCCCGCGCCGGCGTCTCAAGCGCGGCGCCGATCGTCATGCCCTGTGTGGCGAAGCCCGGCGCTTTCTCGCTATGGGCGCCGGTGACTGCGAACTCGTCCAGCCGGCCCAAGACCTCGTCTCGCGCGCTAGGCTCGCCGCACCACCAGGCGCCGAGCTGGGGCAGCCGCAGTTCCTCGCCGAGGAGCGTCTGCGCGAGCGCCGGCAGGAAGGAATAGAGGGCGCGGGACTCGACGAGCCCAGCGCCCGGCATGTTCGTGACGGCGACGGCGCCCTGGCGAATGGCCTGGAAAAGCCCCGGCACCCCCAGGCGGGACGCCGCATTCATCTCGAGCGGATCGCACCAGTCGGCGTCGAGGCGCCGCCATATGACGTCGGCGCGCTTTTGCCCAGCGATGGTGCGGATGTGAAGGCGGTTGTCATTGACGATGAGATCGGCGCCTTCGACCAGAAGAAAGCCGAGATGGCGCGCGAGAAACGTCTGTTCCGAGTAGGTTTCGCTGTAGGGGCCGGGCGTCATCAGGCAGATGCGCGGGGCCGCGCGTTGCGCCGTCGAGGCGATGCCCGCGCGAAATTCGCGAAGGAAGGGGCCGAGGCGGCGCACGTTCATCTCGCGGTAGAGGCTCGGGAAGGTGCGCGCGAGGATGAGCCGGTTCTCGATCGCATAGCCCGCTCCCGACGGCGCTTGTGCGCGATCGGCCAGCACGCGCCAGCGTCCGTCGGCGCCGCGGCTCACATCGACGGCGTAAAAGCCGAGCCAACGTCCGCCCGCCGGGGTGACGCCGTGCATGGGGCGGATGTAATTCGGCGAGCCTGCGATCGCCGCGGCGGGAAGCACGCCTTCATTGACGAGACGCGCCGGGCCATAGACGTCGCGCAAGATGCGTTCGAGTAGGTCGGCGCGCTGCGCGACGCCAGCGGCGAGCTCGCGCCAGTCCCTCTCCGTCAGCAGCAAGGGGAGACGGCTCAAGGGCCAGGGGCGCTCGCGAGCCTCGCCCAGCACGCGATAGGTCACCCCGTAATCCGTGATGCGTCGGCCCGCGGCGGCGAATTGCTGCTCGAGCTCCTTCTCGCCCAGGGCCGCCAGCGAATTCGAAAAAGGTCAGCCAATGCCCGCGCGGCCGTCCGTCCAGCCCGATGAACTCGTCGTGAGCGCCGGGCAGGGGGCCATAGCCGGCGAGCCAAGCGCGGGCCGGATCGTCGTCGCGGCGCGCCATCTGCTCAACCGCCAAGGCGCCTCCGCAAGTCCAAGGTCAGGGGAAACTCGCCCGCCGGCTCCTCGTGCGGCGGATCGATGCGTCCGGGCGTGTGGCCGTGCTCCTGGAAGCGCGCGATGCGCCGCGCTTCCGCTTCCTGGGCGTTCACGGGGAAGGTGTCGTAACTCCGCCCCCCGGGGTGCGCGACATGATAGACGCAACCGCCGAGCGAACGCAGGCTCCAGGTGTCGATGACGTCGAAGGTGAGCGGCGCATGCACCGGGACGGTCGGATGCAGGCCCGAGGCGGGCGTCCAGGCCTTGAAGCGCACGCCGCCAACAGCTTCGCCCTGCGCGCCCGCGCTGGCCATTGGCACGCGCCGGCCGTTGCAGCCGATGACATGCCGCCCGGGGACGAAGCCCTGCGCCTTCACTTGCATCCGCTCCACCGATGAATCGACGTAGCGCACGGCGCCGCCGCCGCCGCTTTCCTCGCCGAGCACGTGCCAGGGCTCGAGAGCGTGGCGGATCTCGAGCTTCACGCCGCCATGCTCGACGGAGCCCGCGAAGGGGAAGCGAAACTCGCGCTGCGCCTCGAACCATTCGGGCTCGAAGTCGTAGCCGGCGCGGCGCAGATCGCCGAGCACGTCCAGGAAATCTTCCCAGACGAAATGCGGCAGCATGAACTTGTCGTGCAGGGCAGTGCCCCAGCGGACGAAGGAGCCTTCCTGCGGCTCGCGCCAGAACCAGGCGACGAGCGCGCGCAACAACAGCTGCTGTGCGAGGCTCATGCGGGCGTCGGGCGGCATCTCGAAGGCGCGAAACTCGACGAGACCCAGCCGCCCCGTCGGGCCGTCGGGCGAATAGAGCTTGTCGACGCAAATTTCGGCGCGGTGCGTGTTGCCGGAAACGTCGACAAGCAGATTGCGATAGAGCCGGTCGACGAGCCACAGCGGGAATTGCCCCGAGCCCGGCGCCGGCGTGTTGGAGAGCGCGATCTCCAGCTCATAGAGCGAATCATGGCGCGCCTCGTCGACGCGCGGCGACTGGCTCGTCGGCCCGATGAACATGCCGGAGAAGAGATAGGACAGCGAGGGATGCCGCTGCCAATAGAGCACGACGCTCTTCAAGAGATCCGGGCGGCGCAGGAAGGGAGAATCGGCCGGCTTCGCGCCCCCGAGCACGACGTGATTGCCGCCGCCCGAGCCCGTCTGCCGGCCGTCGAGCAGGAACTTGCTCGTTGTAAGCCGCGCTTTGCGCGCCTCATCATAAAGCGTCGTCGTCGTGGCGACCGCCTCGCGCCAGGAGCCGGCGGGGTGGATGTTGACCTCTATGACGCCGGGATCGGGCGTCACCTTGATGACTTCGAGCCGAGGGTCGTGGGGCGGCGGATAGCCTTCGACATGCAGGGGAAGGCCGAGCTCCTTGGCGGCCGCTTCGATCTGCGAGACCAGCTCGAGATAGTCCTCGAGCTTCGCGACCGGCGGCATGAAAACGCAGAGCACGCCGTCGCGTGGCTCGATCGCCATCGCCGTGCGCACGGCGCCTTCGACGATCGACTGCTCCCGGACATCCTGGCCTGCGGCGGCGGCTTGCCGTTCAGAGTGGACCTGCCGAAACTGCACCGGTTCAAAATCCGGAAGCTCGGGGCGTTCCTCGAGCGAATCCTGCGGATGGATTTGCGGCATGTCGCTGGCCGGCACATTGGGCAACGAGGGCAGGGGGAGCCGCAGGCCGATGGGCGAGTCGCCCGGCGCCAGGAAAAGGCGCTCGCGGCGCAGCTTCCAGCGCTCCGATCGCCAGCCGGACTGGGCCTGCGCGTTCCAGCGCTGGATCGGCAGGACGAAGCCCGTCGGCGTACCCAGGCCGCGCTCGAAGACGCGCCGCATGCGCGCCCGTTCCTCCGGATCGGCGAGCTTCGGATCGGTCGGATCGACGTTGAACGGAAGCTGCGACTCCTTCTCCATCCACAGGACGGGGTCCTCGAAGGCCGGGATCACATGCTCGGCGGGGACGCCGAGGCTCGTCGCGAGATTGGCGGCGAAGCGCTCGGCCGCGTCGACCGTCGCGGCGCTCGAGCCTTTGGGATGCTCTATGAGGCGCTCGTCTTTCCAGATCGGCTTGCCGTCGGCGCGCCAGTAGAGCCCGAAGGCCCAGCGCGGCAGGCTCTCGCCCGGATACCATTTCCCCTGGCCATAATGCAGAAGGCCCGCAGGCGCGAAGGCGTCGCGGAGGCGCCGGATGAGCACGTCGGCGTAGTGGCGCTTGGTCGGCCCGACGGCCGCCGTGCCCCATTCGGCCCCCTCGAAATCGTCGATCGAGATGAAGGTCGGCTCGCCGCCCATGGTCAGGCGCACGTCCTGCTTGATAAGGTCGGCGTCCACCGCTTCGCCGAGTTGGTCCAGCCGCGCCCAAGCCTCGTCGCTGAAGGGCGCCGTGACGCGCGGGGCCTGACGAATGCGCTCGACGCGCATCTCGAAGCCGAACTCGACATTGGCCGGATCGACGAGCCCGGAGATCGGCGCGCAGGCGCGATAGTGCGGCGCGCCGCACAGCGGCAGATGGCCTTCACCGCAAAAGAGTCCGGAGGTCGGATCGAGGCCGACCCACCCGGCGCCCGGAATATAAACCTCGGTCCAGGCGTGCAGATCGGTGAAGTCGCGATCCGTACCTTTCGGCCCTTCGATGGGATCGACGTCCGCCTTGAGCTGTATGAGATAGCCGGAGACGAAACGCGCCGCGAAGCCCATTCGCCGCAACAGCTGCACAAGCAGCCAAGCGCTGTCCCGGCAGGAGCCGGAGCGAAGCGACAGCGTCTCCTCCGGAGTCTGGACGCCGGACTCCATGCGGATGACGTAACGGATCTCTTGGTTCAGCTTGGCGTTGATCGCGACGAGAAAGTCGATCGTCCGCTCGGTCTCCGGCGGCCTTTCCTTGAGGAAGCGGTCTGCAAATTCCTGGGTCAGCGGGCCGATATCCAAGGGCTCGAGATAGCCGGGAAGCTGATCGAGCGTCTCGGGCGAATAGACGAACGGGAAATTCTCTGCATCAGGCTCGACGAAGAAATCGAAAGGATTATACACCGCGAGCTCGGCGAGGAGATCGACCTCGATGCGAAACTCCCCCGCTCTATTCGGGAAGATCAGCCGCGCCAGCCAATTGCCATGCGGATCCTGCTGCCAATTGATGAAATGGTCGGCGGGAGTGATCTTCAGCGAGTAGCCGGTGACGCGCGTGCGGCAATGTGCGGCCGGACGCAGCCGAATGACCTGCGGACCGATCGTGATCAGCCGATCATATTTGTAGTGCGTGACGTGGTGAAGCGCGACCTGGATCGACAATGGGGACCGTTCCTTGAGTGAGCTTCGTCGCAGCCCTAGCACAAAGGGACTGCGCTGGCATGTCAATAGGCGCCGCGATGCGGGGCGCCCTGCGCAGCAAGCGGGCGCCCGGCGCGCTGCGCCAGCCGGTGAGGGCCGCGCTTTGACATACTCGCGGAGTCTCGGCGTATAGGATCATGCCACAAATTAATGCGCCGCCGCGCCTCATTCTCATCGCCGGCCCGACCGCCTCCGGCAAGTCGGCGCTGGCGCTCGCGCTCGCCCGCGCCTTTGGGGGCGCGGTCGTCAACGCCGATTCAATGCAGGTCTATCGCGACTTGCGCGTGTTGACGGCGCGGCCGACGCCTGCCGAGGAGAGGGAGATTGCGCATCTTCTCTATGGCCATGTGGACGCTGCGCAAAACTACTCGGTCGGCTTCTGGCTCAAGGATTTCGCGGCGGTTCTGGCGCGCCTAGGGGCCGAGAGGCGGACCGGGGTCGTCGTGGGCGGCACCGGCATGTATTTCAAGGCCGCGCTCTATGGGCTCTCCGATATTCCTCCCGTTCCCGAAAGCGTGCGCGCGGCGGTGCGCGGGCGCTTCGAGGGAAAGGCCCCGCAGGAGCTGCACAGAGCGCTGCTGGCGCTCGATCCAATGACCGCCTCGGGGCTCCGCGATAGCGATCCGCAGCGGTTGTTGCGCGCGCTGGAAGTGCTCGAGGCGACGGGCAGGCCGCTAGTGAGCTTCCAGGGCGCGCGCGCCGCGCCCCTGCTCGATGTGGCGCTCTGCCCGGCATTTTTCGTCGCGCCGCCGCGCGAGGCGCTCTATGCGGGCATCGACGCGCGTTTCGACGCGATGCTGGAGCAGGGCGCCCTGGAGGAGGTCCGCGCGCTGAGAGAGCGCCGTCTCGATCCTGCGCTGCCCGCGATGCGCGCGCATGGCGTCCCGCATCTCCTCGCGCATCTCGAAGGCGCGCTCTCTCTCGAGGAGGCCGCACGTCGCGGCAAGCTCGACACGCGCCATTATGCGAAACGACAGCTCACCTTCGCGCGCCATCAGCTGCCAGGCTTCCGCTGGCTCGAAAGCCTGGACCCGGCCAAAGAGGCGTTCGCCGCGCTCGGCGCGCGATGATCTCAGTGACCGTGCGGATAGAGCCACAACTGAATGAGCGAGAGCACGATCTCGGCGAGGATCAGCACGACGATCGTCCATTCGAGGCGCGTCGAGCGGTCGGCGTCGATGATCTCGGTGAAGGCGCGCGCCGTCTCCCCGATCACGTCGAGCTTGGCTTTGAGCGTGCGCGCCCGCTCGGCTAGCTCATATTCATCCTCGAGCCGCGCATAAAGGCGCTCGAGATCGGGCCTGTCCCAAAGCACGTCGGGCTTGTCATCGACAGCGACGCGACCCGAGACGCGATGCTGCACGAGCAGCGTCTGGCCGATGAGCTTCAACATCTCGCGCCGCCGCCAAGGCGGGCGCCCTTTTTCGGCCAGCGTCGCGGCGATCGGCTCGATTGTGTCGAAAACGGTGTTGACGCGACGCTCGTCTCTGGCGAGCGCGACGCTCTTCGCCAGCGCGTCCGCCACGACGAGCAGTTCCGGCGCGCTCATGTCCTTGACCGCGAAACGGCCGGACTTCTCCTCGCCCTCTCCGGAGAGGTCCAGCTCTAGCGTTTCGTCGTCCCTGCGGGATGTGGGGCCGGCGACGCGCGCGCCGACGCGCGCCAGCACCTCATCCTCCTCCAGCGGAGAAAGGCCGAAGAGAACCGCCACGCCGAATTTAAATAGCACGACGAAGCCCGAGTTTCCCGAGTGGAAGGCGAGCGGCGCGGTCGAGACGAGGTCGGCGCGCTCCAAGCCCGCCGTGTCGATCCGGTCGCCGAGCAAAAGGGCGCGGGCGTGTATCCGGCGGGCGGGATTGAGAACGGGCGACGACGTCATAAGAATGCACATTATCCCTTAGCCGCTGCGAACCGAAGCGGCTTGCATCGATATTACAAAGGCGCTAGCTACCCGCCAGCCAACGGGAAAGCGCCCCTATGACCTACGTCGTCACCGAGAATTGCATCAAGTGCAAATATATGGATTGCGTCGAGGTCTGCCCGGTGGATTGCTTTTACGAAGGCGCGAACATGCTCGTCATCCATCCGGATGAGTGCATCGACTGCGGCGTGTGCGAGCCCGAGTGCCCCGCCTTCGCGATCAAGCCCGACACCGAGCCCGACCTGGAGGCCTGGCTGTCGCTCAATGCAGAATATGCTCAAGTCTGGCCAAACGTGACGATAAAGCGAGATCCGCCCGCCGACGCAAAGGACTGGGACGGCAAGCCCGGCAAGCTCGAGGAGCATTTCTCCGCCGAGTCCGGCGAGGGCGATTGAGCCGCCGTGAGTGCCCCCGAATGGTTAATCGGGACGTCCGGCGTTGCATTACAATCATTTAATTGTCGCATGGGCGCCTTTTTGCCCAATTTGAGACATAACAGGGCTTTGATTATCACCAGCCGATATGATATGTAACCTCAATGAGCGGAAGTCCCCAACTCGGGGCGGACACAACGCGTTTACACGCCTGGGTTGTTGGAGCCGCGGGCGTGTACGTGTGGACCCAAGGGATGGCCTGCGGTGGAAATCTCGTATCTTTGAAAGCGGAACTTTCGAAGACGCGGGCTAAACCTGCTTCATGAGTACAAAGCGGAAAGTGCGCCGGCGCTCTCTCCTTTCGGGGAGAAGGAGAGCGTGACGCCGGGACTCGCGCAGCTGGGAGTCTAAAGCTTTTGCGAGATAAAAGCGAGAAAGAGGGAGTGCGCCGCGCATGGCTTCGAAGAAACCGCCCGTGAAGGCCAAGAAGGCCTCCGCAGCCAAGTCGCGCGGGAAGTCCGGGAAATCCACAGCAAAATCGGCGGCGAAGACGCAGCGCGCGCATGTGGCCAAGTCGAGCGCGCCGCGCAGCAAGCCGACCACGGCCGCCAAGACGAAAACCGCGTCGGTGAGAAAGAAGGCGTCGGATGCGGCCCGCTCGCCCTTGAAAAAGGCCGCGGCGCAGAAGGCCGCGGCGCGCAAGCTCGCAGCGCAAAAGGCCGCCGCCAAGAAGGCCGCAGCGGCGCGGGCGAGCGCTGCAGCCAAGGCTCAGGCGAAAAAAGCCGCCGCGACGAAAGCCGCGAGTCGGAAGGCTGTGGCCGCGAAAGCCAAGACCTCGGCGAGGTCCAAGGCCGCCGTCGCTACGGAAAGCAGCGTCAAGAAGACTGCGGTCGTAAAAAAGACCGAGGCGCAGGCCGCCCCCGCGCTCAAGGCCACGAGCGTCGCCGCTCCCGCGGCGAAAGCGAAACCAACGGCCGCCAAGATTCCGCCAATCACTCAAGGCATAGTCACTGCGTCCGTGGGCGCGGCCGTCGAAGCCGCGCGTAAGGCGAAAGCCGCGACGGCGCCCGCTCCTTCGGCTCCGCTGCGCGCGGGGCCGGAGCAAAAACGACCCATCGCAAGCAAATCAGCCAGAGCGAGCATGAAATCTTTCACAGACCCCCAGAGCAGATGCAGTTCCGAAACCCGCTTCCCCCGTCCTGACCGGCGCGATCACTCCCGCCGCGCTGAAGCCCATCGTTGCGCCCAAGCCTCGGCCGTCTTCGCAGAAGCTCGGTTTCAAACTTTCCGAATTCATCGTCTATCCGGCGCATGGCGTGGGACAGATCGTCGGAATCGAGGTGCAGGAGGTCGCGGGCTTCAGCCTTGAGCTCTTCGTCGTGAGCTTCATCAAGGACAAGATCGATTCTCAAGGTGCCGACGAGCAAGGTCGCCGCCGTCGGCATGCGCAAGCTTTCCGAAGGGGACACTGTCGAGAGGGCGCTGGCGACGCTGAGCGGCCGCGCGCGCATCAAGCGCACCATGTGGTCGCGTCGCGCTCAGGAATATGAGGCGAAGATCAACTCCGGCGACCTTGTGACGATCGCCGAGGTCGTGCGCGACCTCTACCGTTCGGACACGCAGCCGGAGCAGTCCTACTCGGAGCGTCAGCTTTACGAGGCGGCGCTGGACCGCATGTCGCGCGAGGTTTCGGCGGTGCGCAAGCTCCTCGACTCCGAAATCGCTGAAAGTGATCGAGAGCTATCTCGCCAAGGGGCCGCGCCGCGGCGTCAAGAACGAGCCCGACGCCGCCGGCGAGGAGGCCGACGTCGAGCGCGCCGCCTGACAAGGCGCGCGCTCAGTCAAAGGCCCGCAAGGTCCTGATCTCCCGCATAGAACCTCCGCTGAAAAGATCGACCCAAGCCGCCGCCTTTCGGGCGGCGGCTTTTTTTATTGCGCTTTCGGAGCCTCGACGAAAGCGGACAAAGCTCACCTCATCGGCCGTTTTTTTCGTCGGTCGCAGCGCCGGCGTTCACGCCGACATAGGTTCCGTTCCAGTTTGACGGAGCGGCCTCTTGTCGTTGGGTGTAAGGGGCCGGCGCATCCGGCGGCCTGGCTGGCGCGGTCACGCCCTCTTTGGAGCGCCGTGTCGGCTCCGGCGCAACATGGCCAAAGCGCTGAAACTCGACCGCCGAAGGGTCGAACGCCTTCTCCTGCGCGAGCGCCAGCGAACTGCTGCACATCGCGACGATGGTCGCCACGAAAATCGAGGAAGCGCGCCTGCAGAGTTTTATCGACGGCATGCGGCCTCCTAGTTTCGCGCCACGCCAGCAGACATCTTCCAAAGCGCCGGGTCAAAAGGAATCGGCCGCGGTCGCAGCCTCCCACGCATTGGGAAGGACAAAGCGAGGCTGCAATAAAAAAGGGGGAGGGGCCGCAGCCCACTTCCCCGCAATCCGCGAAGGGGAAGCAGCGGTCCGCTTACTCCTCGCCCTTCTTCTTCTTCGTGCCGTCCTCCTCGCGCGCTTTCAGCGCCGCGCCGAGGATGTCGCCGAGCGAGGCGCCGGAGTCCGCTGACCCATATTGGGCGATCGCCTCCTTCTCCTCGGCCATTTCGAGCGCCTTGATCGAGACGCCGATGCGGCGCGCTTTGCGATCGAAGAGGGTCACGCGCACGTCCACCTTCTCGCCGACCGCGAAGCGCTCGGGACGTTGATCGGCGCGGTCGCGGGCGAGCTCCGCGCGCTTGACGAACGTCGTCAGATCGGTGCCGACGATCTTCACCTCGATGCCGCCGTCCTTGACCTCGATGACCTCGGAGGTGACGACGGAGCCCTTCTTCAGATCGACGCCGCCGACGACATCGGCCGCGGCGAAGGGATCGCCGGCGAGTTGCTTGACGCCGAGCGAGATCCGCTCCTTCTCGACATCGACGTCGAGAACCTGCGCCTTGATGACGTCGCCCTTCTTGAACTCCTCGATGACCTGCTCGCCAGGACGATTCCAGTCCAGATCCGAGAGATGCACCATGCCGTCGACGTCGCCGTCGAGCCCGATGAACAGCCCGAACTCGGTCTTGTTCTTAACCTCGCCCTCGACCTCGGAGCCCACCGGATGCTTCTCGGCGAAGAGCTCCCAGGGGTTGCGCAGGCACTGCTTCAGGCCGAGCGAGATTCGGCGCTTGACCGGATCGACCTCGAGCACCTGAACGTCGACCTCCTGGCTGGTCGAGACGATCTTGCCTGGATGCACGTTCTTCTTGGTCCAGGACATCTCCGAGACATGCACGAGCCCCTCGATGCCGGGCTCGAGCTCGACGAAGGCGCCGTAGTCGGTGATGTTCGTGACGCGCCCGTGGAAGCGCGCGCCGATCGGATATTTCGCCTCGATGCCCTGCCACGGGTCCTCGAGCAGCTGCTTCATCCCGAGCGAGATGCGATGCGTTTCGTGATTGATCTTGACGATCTTCACCTTAACCGTCTGCCCGATGGTCAGCGCCTCGGACGGATGGTTGACGCGACGCCAGGCGATGTCGGTCACATGCAGAAGGCCGTCGATGCCGCCGAGATCGACGAAGGCGCCGTAGTCGGTGATGTTCTTGACGACGCCGTCGATGACCTGCCCCTCTTCGAGGTTGGCGACGATCTCGTGGCGTTGCTCGGCGCGGCTCTCCTCGAGAACGGTGCGGCGCGAGACGACGATGTTGCCGCGCCGGCGATCCATTTTCAGGATGTGGAATGGCTGCGGCACGTTCATGAGCGGCGCGGCGTCGCGGATCGGACGGATGTCCACCTGCGAGCGCGGCAGGAAGGCGACGGCCGAGTCGAGATCGACCGTGAAGCCGCCCTTGACTTGGTTGAAGATCACGCCTTCGACCTTTTCGTTGTTCTCGAAGGCCTTCTCGAGCTTGACCCAGCTTTCCTCGCGGCGCGCCTTGTCGCGCGAGATCACCGCTTCGCCGAGCGCGTTTTCGACGCGCTCGAGATAGACCTCGACCTCCTCGCCGACCTTGGGCGCCGGATCGCGGCCGAAGCCGGTGAATTCCTTCAAGGGCACGCGCCCTTCGGTCTTCAGACCGATATCAATGACGGCCACGTCCTTCTCGATCGCGACGACGCGACCCTTAATGACGGAGCCTTCGAAAGCGTCTGAGCCGCCGTAGCTTTCATTGAGCAAAGCGGCGAAATCCTCGCGCGTCGGCGCGCTGAGCGAATGTTCGGAAGCCATTTTTTCTCCAGGGGGGCCCTGTGGGGCGGGCGCCGGCGTGGGTTGGCGTTGCGAGAGGCTTTCAGTTCCCGGAAGCTCCTTGCGCCAAGCTTTCAAGAGCCTGTCGAAGGGAGCGAAGGTTCGCTTAGCGAACCGGCCGGCGCGGCCCGGGAGCGGAAAGCGGGTTTAAGCCTCGCCAAAAAGGCGAAGCGCCGCCCCCCGGCTGACCGGACGACGGCGCGAAGCTTATAGCAGACGGCGGCTTTCCCGCGCAAGCGAGGCCTAGGGCTCGGCCCGGTTCCGAACCGCCGGAGGCGACCGCTTTGCCTCAGTGATGATCGTGGTGGTCGTGCTGCTGCGATTTCCCGGACGCCGCGGGCTTTGGGGCCTGAGCCTGCGGATGCGGGCCCGGCTTCGGCGCGGTTGACTGCGGCCCGGGACCCGCCGGCTTTTGCGCGTTCTGCGTAGGATTGGGCGGTCCGCCGTGGGCATGGCTCTGCTGTGAGGCGGGCTGCGGCGCAGCGGCAGGGCCATGCAGCGCTTGCGTCTGCGATGCGTGGCCGTGATCCTGATGGCCGTGGGCCTGCGCCGGCTGATTTTCTGGCTGCGTCTTCGGAGTGGCGGGGCTCGGCTGCGCCTGCGTCTGGGATCCATGGCCGTGGTCCTGATGGCCGTGGGCTTTGGCGCCTTGGGCGGCAGCTGGCTGGCTCTCGAGCTGTGTCTTCGGAGCGGCGGCGTTGGGCTGCTGCGTCTCGCCTTGATCGTGCTGACCCCGTCCGCGTCCGTCCTGGTTTGCGTTGCCGTGACGCTCGCCTTGACTCGGCGTCGCGGCGCTCTCGCTGGCCGGGGTTTGCGTCTGCAAGCCCTGCCCCTGAACGCGCTGACCTTGGCCGTGCTCGCCCTGGTTTTGCGGCGCCTGTCCCTGTGTCTGGGGGACTTGGTCATGCGCAGCCGCGCCTTGGCCCTGCAAAACATTGCCGTTCGGCTGGGGCAGTGCGTGCGATCCCTGTAAGGGCTGCTGCGCCCCCGAAGCCGGAGCCTGCGCCGGCAGGCCGTGTCCCTGCGCCGGCTGCGCCTGTCCCTGCTGCGGCGCGACTTGGCCTTGCGGGGGCTGGCCTTGCAGCGGCGCACCGGGGACGGTCCGCTGGACGCCCTGAACGGGAGGGACCGCCGCGCCGGGTTGAACGGCCGCCTTGTTGGCGATGTATCGCGGCAGGGTCGCGCCGATGGCGGCGCCCGCCGCGCCAGCGACGGCGCCGGCTGCGATCGGCGCCGTCGAGAGCACGTGGCCCTGCGGATTGGCGATGACGACGTTCTGGTTCACGTCCACGACCACGCTGTTGTGAAGATTGGCGAAGTAGACATTGCCCGGCGGCGCCGCGACGAAGGCCGGCGGCTGCACATAGACCGGAACCGGGACGAAGGGCGGAACCGGCAGGCCGTAGGGTCCGAAGCCCACGAACACGGGCGGCGGCAGCGCTACGAAGTCGGGCGGCGGCGGCGGCAGGAAGAAAGGCGGCGGCGGCGGGGGCGGCGCGAAGTTCCAGGCGGGATCGCCGAAGAAGACCACGGGCCGGCTCACGAAGACGATCTCGGGCGGCGGTGGCGGCGGATAGCCGATGTCGATCGGCGCGAAGGCAGGCGGAGGCTCCGGCGGGCTCGCGAGGATCGCAAGCAGCCGGCGCGCGTCAAAGGCGTGCGGTCCGTGCGGATAGCGGTTCAGATAGGTCCAATAGGAGGCGGGTGTGTTCAGCATGCGGGCCTTGCGCCAGAACAGCGCCTCGCGGCGCGCGGCGAGGATGGCGCGCACGCGATGCGCCAGCGGGTCGTCGGGATAGGCGACGAGAAACTCCTGATAGGATTGCAGAGTGTCGCGCGCGATCGCCGCCGCGAAGGCGTCCTGAGCCGCGAATTGCGCGATGGGCTTGCTGCGCAACGCCGCTTCGTCGACGCCGCGCGAGGGCGCCTGCGCGGTGCGCTCGAAGAAGATGAAGGGCGTATCGAAGCCTTGCGAATTCCAAGGGATTTGCGCGCCGTTGGTGCGTTCGACGACACGTAGGCGTGTCTGGTCGAACACCTGCGCGACCGGCAGGCCGCCGGCGCGGATCATCTCCGCTAGGGCCTGCGCATAGACGCCATAGGGTCCGGGCTCTTGTACCGCGATCGTCCCCGGCGCGGCGTTGAAAGCGAGCAGCAGGCTCGGGCCCGGGTCATAGAGCGCGAGGCCGCCAGCGAGCGGCTGGCCTTGAAGGGAGAAGGGCAGGGCGCGCGCGGCGTCGAGGACGATGACGGCGGTTTTCAGCCCCATGGAGGCGAGCGGCTTCATGTAGTCGGAGAGGCGCACGCCGTGCAAAGAAATGTCGGCGTCGCGCGTGATCGGCGCCCCGACGGGCAGAAGATAATTGTCGCCTTCGAGCTGCGCGCCGGCGCCGGCGAAATAGATGAAGGCGACGCCGTCGGGTCCGACGTTGCGGGCCTTCTCCAGAAAGTCCCGCAGCGAGCCGCGGAGCGAATCCTCGTCGAGGTCGCGCGCGCCGCTTACGTCGAAGCCTGCCGCCTGCAAGGTCTGCGCGATGAGCCCGGCGTCATTGGCCGCGGTTTCAATCGGCTTGCCCTCATAGGCGCTTTCGCCGATGACGAGCGCGATGCGCCGCTCGGCCGCCGTTGCGGCGTGGGCGATGCAAGCGATGACGGCGGCGAGCAAGGCCAGGACGAGGCGTGATCGCATGAACGGGCTCCTCTCGAGACTATTCCGAGAAGCGACGTTAGAGACGAGCCCGTCTGAACGCAAACTGAACGGCAGCTTCTTTCGCTTCAGGCGCCTGAAGCGAGCCGCAGACCGCGAGCGTAGCGATGCGCATTTTCGACATAATGCTTCGCCGATTCGAGATGACGCTTCACGCCGCCAGGATCGAGCTCTCGCTTGATCTGTGCGGGAGAGCCAACGATCAGGCTGTTGTCGGGGAAGACTTTGTTCTCGGTGACAAGCGCATTGGCGCCGACGAGACAGTTCTTGCCGATCTTGGCTCCGTTAAGAACCGTCGCGCCCATGCCGATGAGGGTGTTCTCGCCGATCGTGCAGCTATGCAGGATGACATTATGGCCGATCGTGCAATCCGCGCCGATGTCGAGCGGAAAGCCCATGTCGGTGTGCAGCACGCTGTTGTCCTGAATGTTTGTCCTGGCGCCGATCGTGATCCACTCATTGTCCCCGCGCAGCACGCAGCCAAACCATATGTTGGCGTCCTCCTCCAGCGCCACGCGGCCGATGAGGATGGCGTTCGGGGCGACCCAGAAGCGGCCGCCGGCCGGCAGGCGTGGCGTTTCGTCGTCAATCGCGTAAAGAGGCATGCGAGGCGTCTCCATGAGAGGCCCCTTCTTGCCACGGCCTGTGGACGCGCGCAAAAGGCGGCGCCGCACTTGCCGTGGCGACGCCATCCAGGGAGGATCGCCGTGATCGTGAGCCGGACCGAGCTGGAGCGGCTGCTTCTGGAGGACGCGCCTTTCGGCGATCTGACGAGCGAGACCCTGTCGCTCGGGCGAGCCACCGGCACGATGCGCTTTGTGGCGCGCGGTCCCATGATCGCGGCGCTCGTGGAGGAGGCGGCGAGCCTCGTTGAGATTGCCGGCGGAGAGGTTTCGCTCTCCTGCGCCACGGGCGTCGCGCTTCGTCCGGGCGACCCCATCCTCAGCGCGAGGGGCTCCGCGACCGCGCTGCTGCGCGCCTGGAAGACCGCACAGACGCTGATCGAGATCTGGTCCGGCGTCGCGACCGGAGCGCGCGCGATCGTCGAGGCCGCGCGCAGCGCCTCGCCCGAGGTCGTCGTGGCCTGCACGCGCAAGACCGCTCCGGGAACGCGCGCCTTCGCGCTGGCGGCGATCAAGGCGGGCGGCGCCATCGCGCATCGCGCCGGCCTTTCCGAGACCATCCTGCTCTTTCCTGAGCATCGCGTTTTTCTGGAGAGCGTCGCGCTTAGCGAGACGGCGAAGCGCCTGCGCCGCGCCGCGCCCGAGAAGAAGCTCGTCATCGAGGTCGTGACGGTGGAGGAAGCCCTGGCTGCGGCGGAGGCGGGCTTCGACGTGATCCAGACCGAGAAATTCCCGCCGGAGCGCGTCGCCGAGGTCGCGCGCCTCGTGCAGCAGTGCGCGCCGCGTCCGGTAATCGCAGCCGCCGGCGGCGTCAACGCCGGCAATGCGCGCGCCTATGTCGAGGCCGGCGCGGATGTGCTCGTCACCTCGGCGCCGTATCTCGCGCCGCCCTGCGACGTGGCGGTGACGATTGCGCCCGCTTAACCCTCTCTGTTCACGATGACGCGGCTTCGTTTATGATCGAAGCGACCAATCCGATATCATGAAGCATGCTGCCTCGATTTCGATTGTCTTTCGTCTCTCGGCTGGTCGCGCTCGTCAGCGGCGCGGTGATCACCTCGACCTTGCTCGCGTCGGGGCTCTCGTCCTGGTTTTTCTATCGTGAACAAGTCGAGGAGATCGAGCGTCAGGGACTGACCATAGCCAGCCTGCTCGCGCGCGCCGCGGCCGTCGCCGACCAGACGCCGGGCGAAGTCGAAGACATCATCGCCCAGCATATGGTCGTCGCGGCCACCGCGATCTCCGAGCTCGTCGCCCTGGCGGAAAAATGCGGATTGACGACGAAGCAGATCAACGACCGGCTGACGCGCATCGACGACAAGACGATCCTCGACGAAGTCTGGGTCACCGACGAGAAAGGCTTCTCCAAGCTCCACACCGGCCACTCCCCGGATTTCCAGTTCAAGCCCTCGGCCAAGGAGCAGCCGCAAGCGCATGAATTCTGGGGCTTGCTGACGGGCGCGACGTCCGTCGTCATCCAGCCCATCCAGAAGCGCGAGGTCGACGACGAGCGGTATAAATATGTCGGCGTCGGAGGCGTCGATAGACCGAGGATCGTCGAGGTCGGCTATAGCGCGCGCTATTTCGATCAGCTCAAGGAGAAGATCGGGGTCCAGCGCGTCGTCGACAGCCTGCTCGCGGGCGGCGACGTCGACGCCATCTTCATCTTCGACAAAGGCTCCCGACTGATCGTCAGTCCAAAAGCGGGGTCCAATCATCAGGGCGAGGCGCTCACCGAGGCGGAGCTGGCGCCGGTCGCGGAAGTAATCCGCACGGGAGTCGCCAAATCAATGATCATCGGTTCCGATGACAGCGTCATCGCGCCCATCAACGCCGAGAATGGCGAGCGGCTCGGCGCCGCGCTGATCCGGCTGCCCCTCACGCGTGTTGGAGAACATATTCGCATCCAGTTGACGGTCGCTTCCGTGACCTCGGCGCTCACGTCCCTGGTCGGCGCGGCGCTGGCGGCCTGGCTCGCGCGCCGCCAGACCGCGCCGATCCTCGCGATCACGCGCGCTGCGCAAAATATCGAAGCCAAGCGGGTTCTTGACGATCGGCTGGCGATCGTCGCCGCGCGGCACGACGAATTCGGTCAGCTGGCGCGGGTGCTCATGACGACGGCGCAGGATTTTCTGACGCGGGAAAGGACGCTGGACGCGCTCGTCGCACAACGCACCCGGGCGCTCGAGGAGAAAAACGGCGAGCTCATGCGGCTCTCGGAACGCCTGTCAAGCTATCTGTCCCCGCAGCTCTATCAAACGCTTTTCCAGGACGGCAAAGTCGTCGCCACCTCTGCGCAGCGCAAGAAGCTGACCATTCTCTTCGCCGATGTCGTGTCGTTCAGCGAGATCGCCGAAAGCCTGGAGGCCGAGGACCTCACGCGGCTCCTCAATGAGTTCTTGAACGAGATGGCCGAAACCGCGCTCAAGCACGGCGCCACGATCGATAAATATATCGGCGACGCAATCATGATTTTCTTCGGCGATCCGAAAAGCCACGGCGTGAAGGAGGACGCGACGCGCTGCGTGCAAATGGCCCTGGAGATGCTCGAAGCCGCGCGGCGCCTCGACTTGAAGTGGAGAGGCGCGGGACTTGCCTTCCCTCTGCGGCTGCGCATCGGCGTGAACACTGGCTATTGCACGGTCGGCGATTTCGGCAGCCCGCAGCGGATGGATTACACCGTCATCGGGCATCAGGTGAATTTGGCGTCGCGCATCGAAAAATCCGCCGCGCCCAACTCGATCCTGCTGTCGCGCGAGACCTGGTCGCTCGTGCGGGACCAAATCCTCGCCGAGGAGCAGGCGCTGATCCAGGTGAAAGGCGTTCACGCCCCCGTCCAGACCTATAAGGTCACCGGCCGAGCGGGCGAGCGTCCAAGCGACGTCATCGAGGAGATCGGAGAGGGTGTGTTGGTGAAGATCGACCTTGCGACGGCGGATCGCGTCCAAGTGAAACGGATGCTGCAGGCGGCCTTGAGGACGCTCGGCGTCGAGAACGCGCCGGGCGAGTGAGAGGCTTCGCTACATCCAGTTCTCAAAAGAAAACGGCTCCCAGCCTTCCGACTTCATCTCGATCGCGAAGGCTACGCCGCGCGAAACGAGCTGGTTTCTTTCACTCACGCCTGCGACTTGCGCCGTGCGCGAGAAGGCGACTTCGGCGAGCGGCGCGTCCTGCGTCACCGCCTCTTCCCGGCGGGCCACGCCCCTGAGGCGTCCGCCCGCCGACGCGAGCACAGGCGTGTCCTCGACGAATCCGACAGGCTCGCCGGCCTCGACCGTCATGCCGATCGAGACGCTGGCGCGAAAGAGCCCCTTGCGCGGCGCCAGGGCCAGGGCGCTATCCTCGGGCGCCGGTCGCCGTCCCCGCGCGGACTCGCCCGGACGCAGGATGGCTCCAGGGTCCGCGCCCTCGGTCTCGACGACGAGGTCGCAATTGACGCCGGCCGAGAAGCCCGGACCGATTCCGATCGTGAGTTCCGCGAGGTCGCGCAGCGCGGTCGGCGTCGGCTCCGTATCTTCCTCAACGGCGACGATGACGTCCCAGGGCCAGAAGCCGATGACGTCCTGGAATTGCTGGCGCAGCAGCGGAATGAAGCTCCTTGTCTGCAGCCCCAGCAAAAATTCTCCGTTGACGTCGGCGCGCCGCGCCTCGACCCCCTCGAGCTGAGAGAAGGAATCGAACCAGGCGTCCGAAAACCCCATGCGCCTGCGCAGGACGCGCGGCGCCGTCGTTCGAAACAGCGTGACCGAATAGCCCTCGAGGAAAAGCCGCCGCGCCGCGGCCGAGGCCGTCTCGCCGACGCCGCACACCAGAACGGTCTTTTCCTTCGACATCGATTTGCCCATGGATCGAGAACGGAAGGGCGCAAAACCCAAGCAACAAGCCTGCCAGATCAGCGCGGATTGCTGGCGATGATGCGAAGACGTTCAGAGCTTGGCCGCGCCGACGAAGTCGGCGGGGACCTTTCCGTCGAAATCCGCGATTTTCGCTTTCGCCAGCGGATCTTCGCGGCGCGCCCAGAGCCGTGGCGCGTCAGGCGTTGTCAGGGCGAGGGCGACCGCGCTGTTCAGCTCATAGAGTCCGCTGGCCAAACCCGCTTCCTGCATCGCCGCCATCATCGCGCTCTGCACGAGGCTGCGGAGCAGCATATGCTCGGCGGAGACGGGCACATCGACATTCTGGCCGGCGATCGCCGCCGCGCAGGCTTCCGCATCGAAGCTCGCGTGTCCGCGACAGGCGAGCGGGCGAAGCTTGTAGGCAAGGCAAAATCCGGCTTCGAGCATGGCGCAGGAGCGGCCCGCGGCCATGCGCTCGGCTTCCGAGAGCGAGCCCACCGCGGCGTTGATCGCCGTGATCCGGGCGATGAGATCGACATTGCGTTCGGCGAAGGCGGGCGCATTGACGCTGATGAAACGAGCCAGCAGCAAGGCTTCGGGCGCCGTGACGGTGACACGCAGACAGCAGCAGGCCGGGCAATCGCCGCGGCACGCGAGTTGCGGGGTAATTTCCTGCTGCGCGTCGATATTGGTTTCGAAGGCGTTGAAGGCGATGGAGCAGAGAGCGCCGATCAACTCCGGCTCCTCTCCGAAACGCGTCAGCGTCTGGCCGAAGGCGGATTTCAGCTCCAGATAGAAGGCCTCGGGGCCCTTTGCGTTGTCTGTCGTCTGCATGGGCGTCGTAGAGTTTCGGCAATTTGCGCGCGTTGTCGAGAGGGTCGCACGCTAGGCTACCGCAATATAACATAGTCCTATAGCGTAGCAAAGAAGGCGGCGCTTTTGTAACGATGCTGACAGGCATCCGAACAATTGTCCGGAACCTCGGACAAATTCGTGCAGAGTGACGCCGACGCCGACGCCGGCATAGGCTTCGCGGCTGTGCTGCGCCGGTGGGGAAGGAGAGGTCCATGCGAGATTCCATCGCAGCCCTGTTTCAGCGACTGACGCAGGGTGTGTACGTCGTGGGCGTTGCACAGGGCGAGACACGCAACGCCTTCACCGCCGCCTGGGTCATGCAGGCGTCCTTCGACCCCATGCTGCTGGTCTTGAGCATCAGTCGGCGGCATTCGTCCTATGCGCTGCTCAAGCAAAGCGGCGCATTCAGCGTCAATGTTCTCAAGAAGAGCCAGCTGCCTCTGGCCGCCCATTTCGGACAGGCGGCCGGCGCCGACAAATTGGCCTCGGTCGCATGGACCGTGGGCCGCACCGGCGCGCCCTTGCTGGGGGACGCTCTGGCTTGGTTCGAATGCCAGCTGGTCAGCGAGCATCCGGCCGGCGATCACATGCTGGCGCTGGGCCGGGTCATCGACGGCCGGTTGCTGGACGCCGAAGCCGAGGCCCTGACCTACGGCGAGACCGGCGCACTGGATGGCGCGTCGGCGCTGTTTCCTGACTCCTTTGACGGAGCGTGAAGCGGCCCCCCTTACCAAAGGGCAGGGCAGGGCCCACATGCTCCGCATCGGAGGCGCATCATGAACCAGCCGATTGTCGTTACGGTCCCGCACAACCTTGGGGCGGAGGCCGCAAAGAGCCGGGTAAGCAGGGGGATCGAGCGGCTGAAAGCCGACTATCTCGACAAATTGGCGCGCACCGAGATCCACTGGACCGGAAACAGAGCGGATTTGCAAGTTTCGGCGCTCGGCCAGACCGTCAACGCCAAGCTCGACGTCCAGAACGACTTGCTGCGCATCGAAGTGCAGTTCCGGGGCTTTCTGTCCGGACTGTTCAACAAAGTGTCGGACAAATTAATCAGCAACGTCAAAGGCTCGCTTCAATTGGAGCATACGCCGCGCAAATCTTGACATGTCTGAACGGCTCCGCGTTCCGCCATTGCATTTTCTATCCTAAGCCTAAGCTTTCGCCGGCTCGCAGGGCGGTATCGTCTCCTCGCGCCCCGTTCGGATGCAGGTGTCCGAAACCTTCTCATTGGCCGGCCTGAGCCCGATCCAGGCGTCCACGAGCGGCTGGTCGAAACCCGCCTCGCGGCGTTCGCCGACCCGCATCAGGGGACGGCGGATCAGCAGAGGATCCGCGAGCATCAGTCGCAGCGCCTCCGTCTCGGTGCAGGCGGCGGGATCGACCTCGCCACTTTTGACGCGGGGCGAGGCCGTGTTGAACCATTGCTCGACCGGCCGCGCGCCGAAATAGAGCCTGAGCTCCTCAGCGGTCCAAGCCTCAGAGAGGAGGCTGCGCACGTCGAGCCGATGGCCCGAGGCCGCAAGCAGCGCCTTCTGGCGCGCATTGCCGCCGCAGCCGGGCTTCTCGTAGAAGATCACATCGGCCATCGGTCCTCCTCTTTCGTCGTGGTCCCTTGTGGCGAAGATTCGGTCGCGTCCTCCAGAGCCTGCGCGAGCCGCAGCGCCTCCTCGAAGGTCAGCGGCGCGTCCGCGCACCCCTCCCAAACGACGACGAAGCCTGACGAGACCACACGCGCCTCGAAATCGCAATCGCTCGCGAGAGGGCTCATGTAGATCTGGCGTTCCGGGCTCGCTCCCTTCGCCACGGCCGTGAGCGCCCGGGACAGGATCGCCGCTTCCTGAAGCGTGAAAAGCCGGCGCGGCTGGCCGGGGAGCGTGAGCGCGATCAGCAGCCCCAGAAAGCGGTGCGCGAGCGCCTCCACCAAAAAAGGCTCGGTCATTCTCGTCCTCGGCGCCCTTCTTGAATCCTCCTCACGGAAAGGGAGGCGTCATGGACCCGACCGTAAACAAAATCCGTGCCCAGGAGTCCAGAGGGCCTCGAGCCGCTGCTCGATCACGATGCGATTCCCGCCGATGTAACAGCCTATCATTTGCGCACCAAGCACAAGCCGACCCGCTACGCGCTCGGGCCCGCCTTTCTGGACTGGACCTCGCAGCCTTCGCCCTATCGCCGCTTCGAGGGCGCGCCTTTGCTCGAGCTGCCCTTGCTCTTGGACCTGCCGACGCCGGCCTTTCCGGGGCCGGCGCCAAAGCCCGCGCCGCTCGACAAAAGAGCGATAGCGCTGTTTTTTGAGCTCGCTTTCGGACTTTCGGCCTGGAAAAGCGTCGACGGATCGACCTGGGCGCTTCGTAACAATCCGTCCTCCGGCAATCTGCACCCGACCGAGGCGTACGCGCTGCTCGATGGCGTCGAGGGCGTGAGCGACGAGGCGGCGCTCTGGCACTATGCGCCGCTCGAGCATGGGCTCGAAACACGCGCCGCCTTTTCGCAGCGGCATATCCTGCCCAAAGGCGGCTTCCTCCTCGGCCTATCGGCCGTGCCCTGGCGCGAGGCCTGGAAATATGGCGAGCGCGCCTATCGCTACTGCCAGCTCGACGCCGGTCATGGGATCGGCGCCGCCGCCATGGCCGCCGCGGCGCTCGGCTGGAGCGCGCATGTCATGCTCGACCCTTCCGACGCCGAGATCGCCTCGCTCTTGGGTCTCGACCGCGCCGACGCCTGGCATCGCTGGGAGGTCGAGCACCCCGACGCGCTTTTATGGATCGGCGTCGGCGGGGAAGAGACGCCTGCGCCCGATCTTGCCGTTTTGCTCGCGGAGCCGCGCGAATGGTTTGGCGCGGCCAATCGCTTGAGCGAGGATCACGACCCTTGGCCCGCCGTCGATCGCGCTTCCGTGCTGAGCCGCAAGTTGCGGCCCGTCGCCGGCGACCCTGCGCCGTCGCGCCGCGTGCAGGCGACTTCGCCGCTCCCGCCGATCGGCGCCGTGGTGCGCGGCCGCCGCAGCGCGCAGCGCATGGACGGCAAGACGGTGGCGCCGCTCGAAAGCTTCCGCTTGATGCTCGAGGCGACGCTGCCCGGCGCCGAGCCGTTGCTTTCGAGCTTTCCCTTCTCTTCGCGCGTGAACCTGCTGCTCTTCGTGCATCGCGTCGACGGCCTCGAGCCGGGCCTTTATTTCCTCGAGCGCGACGTGTCCTCCGCGGCGCGGCTTCGCGAAGCGATGGGGGGCTTCGACGCATCACCCGTCGATCTCGCGGGGCTGAGGCTGACGCTTTTGAAGAGCGGCGAGCACCAGCGCGAGGCGTCGACCTTTTCCTGCCGGCAAGCCATCGGCGGCAAGGGGTGCTTCGCCGTCGCGATGATCGCGGAATTCGACCGCACGCTGGCGGAGGAGGGCGCCTTCGCCTATCGGCGGCTGCATTGGGAGGCCGGCCTCATCGGGCAGGCGCTCTATCTGTGGGCTTTCGCGCTCGGACTCTCGGGCACCGGCATCGGCTGCTTCTTCGACGATGAAGTTCATACGCTGCTGGGCCTCGCGCCGCAGGAGACGAGCTTTCAGACTCTCTATCACTTCACGGTGGGCGGCGCGATCGAAGACGCGCGGCTGCTCACGCTTCCTCCCTATCCAGACAGCAGACGAGGCCAATGATGCGCATCGAGATCGACAAGCCGCATGTTGAGGCGCTGATCGCCAAATTTCCCGAGCGCGCAGGGCTGGAGGCGCAGCTTCGCTTCGGCGATCGCGTCGAGCTCGACCTCACGCGCCTCAGCGGCGCGGAGTTCGACTTTTTAGAGGATCTCTATCGCCGCTCCGGACCTGAGCTGCACGCGCGCGCCGCGCAACTTGCGACGCTGCGCAGCGCCTTCGGCTCCGAGGGACGGCGCTTCGAGGCGGCCGATCTCGAGGATCTTTTTCCCCGAGGTCGTGGGCTATATCATCGCGGGCGGGGAGCGCGGCTGGCTGTTTGCGGCGAATATCGCGACGAAGCCGCTTCCCTACGTGGTGACGCGCTTCGATTACGTCCCGGCCTCGAATGACGAGGCCGGCAAGATCATCATCGAAATGAAGGCCAATGTGAAGGGAACGCTGCAAACCAGCATGCTCCGTATCATGGCCAATGACGCGGCTGGCCGCACGGTCGGCGAAATTCTCGCGGCCAAAGGATTTCTGCGCGAATCTCCGGCCTTGCTGGAGGCCTTCGACGCCGCGGCCGAAACCTATCTCGACTGGCGCGGGCGCTATGGCGCGCAATTTTCCGGCAGAGGGGTCGGCTTCCATGCCGAGGACCCCAACTCGACGCATCGCGACACCGACTGGTCGCGCAAGGACGTGATCGTGCTTTCGGCGAGCGGCGGCGAAGCGCGTCTCGTGAACGACGAAGCGGCGCTCTCAGTGCGCAGCCTCACGCTGGAGGCGCCCGGCGACGTGCTCGGCCATTTCGCGCGCAAGGCGGGGAAGAGCAACCGCTTCGCCGCGGAAGACGAGATCAACGAATTGCGCACTAAGATCCCGCCGGGGTTCTTCAAGCAGATTCCGGTGCACCCCTATATTCTAATGTTCCATCTCGATCTGCATCACCACGTCTGGGTGCATGTCGACGAATGCGCCCCTATCGCTATGCCCCGGAGCTCAAGCACAAGCTCGTTCTGCCCGAGGAGCAGACCGATCTCATCGACATTCTGACGGCCGAGATGGACGTGCTCATGGACGACATCGTGCGCGGCAAGTCCGGTGGCGCGACGGTGCTCTGCGCCGGCCCCCCCGGTGTCGGCAAGACGCTGACGGCCGAAGTCTATTCCGAGATCATTCAGAGGCCGCTCTACCGCGTTCATTCCGGTCAGCTCGGCCTGAACGTTTCGACGATGGAGACGACGCTCAAGGACATTCTCACGCGCGCGCAGCGCTGGGGCGCGGTGATGTTGATCGACGAAGCCGACGTCTACATCAAGCGACGCGACGACAATATCGCGATGAACGCCGTCGTCGGCGTCTTCCTGCGCGTGCTCGAATACTTCAATGGACTGTTGTTCCTGACGACCAATCGCGTGGACGACATCGACGAGGCGATCGTGTCCCGCTGCATCGCGCTGATCAAGTACAACCCGCCCGACGACGAGGCGCGGCGGCGCATCTGGTCGGTGATGGGCGAGCAATTCGAGCTGTCGCTCGATGCGGCGCTGGTCGACACCTTGGTTACGACCTTCCCCGACGCGACGGGCCGCGACATAAAGGGACTCGCCAAGCTCGTCGCGAAATACTGCCGGCAGAAGAAGACGCCCGCGAACCTCGAGGCCTTCAAACGCTGCGCGATCTTCCGCGGCCTGGAGCCCGCGCACGCGGCGTAAAGTTTCGTCTATCGGATTGCTTCGTTACGCTTGCAATGACCGCGGTTGTTGAGGCGAGGTCTGATCTATGACTCCAGCGGCTCCCAATGCGCGAAGGTCGCCGCCTGGCCCAGGGAACGCCCGTCGGCGTCGGTCACGTTCCACACCGTGACGTCGAGGATGCGGAACCGCCGTCCGGTTTTGCTCATGCGCACTCCCGTATAGCCGGAGACATGACCTTTGCGGGCTGTCTCGGCGAGCACATGCTCGCGCGCCTCGCGCAGCTCGGCTTCCGCGGTGAGGCGCGAGGGCGTCGCGATCAGCGTCGAGGGTGAGAGCTCCCAGAGCGACAGCGCCGCCGCATTGCCGTAGTTAAGAAGGGGATCCGCCTCCGCCCCATGCGAGACCGCGACGAAAGGCGCATCAAAGAGCCGTTCCGCTTCCTGTCGAGCATCGCCGCCGCGCTCGACGAGCTCCTTGCCGACGCGCGCGAGGAAAGAGTCGAGCAGCGCTCGTGAATGAGCGATCCAGCGGGCCTGCAGCGCCTCGGGGAGCTGCGCGAAGGCGCAGGGCTCGGCGACGATCGTCATGCGGGCGCGAAGAGCAGCAGCCGATGCCATTTATGCGGAACGAGGCCGTCGAGCGCGACAAGTCCGGCGCGCTCCGCCTGCCTGCGCAGGGTCGAGACAGGCTCTGGGAAATCATTCTTCGTGAGGTGATCGCAGATTTGATCGAGCTCCTGCGTCGCGAGGCTCGTCATCGTCTGGCGCAGCCAGGCGGGGTAATCGCGCATGTAATCGTCGTGGCTTTCACCTTCCTCGCGCGTTACGTCGACGAGGATGAGCAAGCCGCCGGCATTGAGGCGCTTGGCCGCAAGCGCGAAGAAGTGCGCCTTGCCCCCCGTGGATAAATGGTGCTGCGCGAAGCTCGAATAAATGGCGTCTTGCGGCTCTGAGCTTTCCAGAGCGCTCATGAAATCCGCCTCGACGAGCGTGACGGGGCAAGAAAGATGCGCGAGGTTTCTTTTCGCCAGCGCCAGCGCCGACGGCGCAAGATCGACGCCCTTGTAGCTCTTGAGCGATAGGGCTTCGAGCAGCGGAGCGATAGCGGTCGCGTCGCCGCAGCCCAGATCGAGCAGAGAAAAGTCCCGTCCCTCGAACCGGCGGCGAAGCGCGTCGCGAACGCCTTGTCCGAGCTCGCGATGAAACATGTAATTGGCTGCGACGACCTTCGCATAGGTGTCCCAGGCGCGAAAGAAGTCGATGGCGTCGGGAGAATTGTTTGCGTCCTGCATGGCTTCACTTTCAGCGACGTTGAAAGAGGCGCTCGAAGGGCCAAGCGGCTCCCTGACGCCTAACGGCAAATTCGCAGCGCGCCTTGCATTCTTTCAGACGATCGCTCGCCGCCGTGAGTTCGAGGGTGTTTCTATCGACCGGCGCTCAGAATATCCAGCCTGCAGAGAGCCCTTCCGATTTTACCTCGCCCCCGGGCGCGCGAACTCCAGCACGCCGCTCGTATAGGTTTCGTCGACTTCCGAAAAGGGTCGTTGGTCTTCGCCATAGACGAGCGCGCGATGCTCGATCACCGCATGCGGCGCGGCAGGCGCGGGCGCGTCTTCCTCGGCGCGCGCGCCCATCTCCCAGCCCGAAGGCAGCGGGGACCATAGGAGCTTCGTCTCGAACGTGCGGCGAAAGGGATGCAGCGCCGCCACAACCTTGCCGAAGGGCGCTTCGGTTTCCTCGAGCAGGTGGTTCATCTCTTCCGTCAGACGGCCCGGCACATACCAATTGTCGGCCTCCGACAATACATGCGCGCCGCAGACGAGCTGCACGTGGCGATATTGCACCGTTTCTCCCTCGCTCACCGAGAGGCGGCGTCGCGTCTCGGCGCTCGCCGTCTTTTCCGGCGCCGCTGCGCGTTTCGCGACGATCTTCGGCGTCTCGGCCATGTGATGCTCCGCGCACCATGTCTCCAGCGTCGCGGTCGCGCTCTTGGACGCGAGCAGCTCCGCATTGAGCGTCTCGATCAGCGCCAAGGCCTCTAGGCGCGTCAGGGCAGGGCCGGCCTCTTGCGCGGCGCTCGAATTTAGGGTCCCGGCAAGCGCGGCAGCGCCCGCGAGAAGCGCCGAAAGAAGCGTCTTCATCTGGCCGCACAGCTCTGGCAGCAACCGGCGATCTCGATGACCCGGCTCCTCGGCGCAAAGCCCGCTTCCGTCGCCAGCGCCGCGAGCGACTTGGAGAGCGCGGTCGAGGTCGCTTCCTTCACCTCGCCGCAGCGTTCGCAGATCAAGAACAGCACGGGCTCCTCGGCGCCATGCGCATGGCCGCAGACGACGAAGGCGTTTTGCGACGCCAGCCGGTGCGCAAGTCCATGGTCTAGGAGGTAGGCGAGCGCGCGATAGACTGAGATCGGCGCCGGGCGCTTGCCCCTTTCGTCGGTCATCAGCTCGATCATCTCATAGGCGCCGATGGGGCGGTTCGCTTCCTTGAGAATCGCGAGCGCGCGCCGGCGCGGCGGCGTCATTCCGCGTTCGGCTTCAGTATGAGGCTTGGAGTCGAGAATTCATGAGCGGCATTTTAGCGCGTTTTGCGCCGCCGTCTCAAAAATGGAAGCCGACGCCGACGCCGCCGCCAACATCATTGGTGCTGGGACGCGGGTTGGGGTTGTTAAAATAGGTCGGGCTCTCGGTTGGCTGGTTGAGCCGCGGCTTGGCCGAGACCGTCACATCCTCGGTGCGTTTCGGAGCGGTGTTTTGCGCGCCTGATGTAGAGGAGGGGACCGGGAGCGCGGCGGCGTCGTCCGCGCCGAAGCACACAGGATCGCCCTTATATTGACCGCGCGGGCACTCAGGCGCGTCCGGCGACTTCGCCGCGACGGGCTTTGCAGAGGGTTTTGCGTGGCTGCGGCGGGCCGCAGGCTTTTGCTGCTGTGCGTCCGCGGACTGGGCCAATGCGGGCTCGACGAGAAGCGACGCCGCCAGTGCTGCGAGGAGAAGCTTGGTTTTGAGGGTCAAGAGCGCGTCCTTGAGGTCTTAGACTGACAAATTCGCCTCCATTTCCGGCGATTTTGAGCCGCGGGAGGCTCGAAGCGTCATTCGTAGGGGTTATGGAGCGAAACGACCTGCCGGACGGCCCTCCGTTTTGGGTTAAGATCAAGCCGCCAGATATGCGGAGCGCGCCATGAAGATCAATTTCAGCTCGAAGTCCTCGGAGGCCGATAGCTTCGTTTACCGGGCGGTCGTCGTGGCCCTTGTCGCGGCGGTCGCGGCGGTCTCGGTTTTTATTCTCTGGCGGCTCAGCGAGCTCTTTCCCACGGTTTTCGCGACGATCCTGCTCGCCGTCGGCTGGCGAGGCGCGGCCCGCAGCGTCTCGACGCGCTCAGGGCTATCGCTCGGCCTCTCCCTGGCGCTCGTCGCGCTGATTTTTGCGGCGATCGTCGCCCTCGCCTTCTCATTTTTCGGCGGCGATCTCCTGCGCCAATACGACGAGATCGCCATCGACATCCCCGCCGCCATCGAGATGCTCGAGGGCTCCGTGGCGTCTCACCCCTGGGGCCAATTCGTCGAGAAATTCATCGCAGGCGTCGATTTCACCAAGGCCAGCGGACCCGTGGCGCTGCGGCTCGCCGCCATTCTCCATTCTTTCGGCAGCGCTCTCGCCTTTGCGGTGTTCGCCATCATCGGCGCGGCCTATCTCGCCGCCGACCCGCAGACGCATATTTCCGGCGTGCTTGGCCTCACCCCGCCTTCGCGGCGCGCTCAGGTCGCGCGCTTTATCGACAGCGCCGGCGCTTCGCTGCGGCAATGGCTCGTCATCCAGCTTTATGTGGTGGTCATGAACGCCGTTTTCGCTGGCGTGGCGCTCTGGGCCTTCGGCGTCCCCGCGGCCCTGGCGTTGGCGACGATCAGCGGCGCCCTGGCCTTCATCCCCTATTTCGGCTCGATCGTCGCCATCGTCGTGACGGCGCTTGTGGCTCTACCCGCATGGTCTGGAGGCGGCCGCGCTGGCGGCGCTCGCCGTCTCCGCCGCGAGCTTTCTCGAGGGCTATCTGATCACGCCCTTTCTGCAGAGCCGCTCGCTGCGCGTGGCCCCCGCCGTGCTGCTCTTCTGCATGCTGGCCTTCGGCACACTTTTCGGCTCGATGGGAGTGGCGCTGGCGGTGCCGGCCACGGTCGTTCTCGCCGTCGCGCTGGACGTCTTCAGAGGATCCAACTCCCAAACCAACGGAGCAGCCGTAAGCTAGAGCGTTTTCTCGAGCGTTTTCGTTCGGGCGGAAGCGCGCTAGCATTGGGGCCATGAAAGCGAATCATCTGCGCCTCGGCGCGCTCGCCGCGCTCCTCCTCATCTGCGCGCCGGCGCGGGCGGATTGGGCCGCCTGCCTCGCCGGCATTCGCCAGAGCGCGGCTCAGGCCGGCGTGTCGGCGGAGACCATCCAGACCGCGCTCGGCTCGCTCGAGCCCAATGACGCGGTGAGCTTCACCGACAAACAGCCGGAATTTACGACCCCGATCTGGGACTATATGGCCGGGCTCGTCGACGAGGACCGCGTCGAGGAAGGCCGCGCGCTGATGCAGAAACATGCGCACTGGCTGCATGTCGCTGAGAACCGCTTTGGCGTGGATGCGCCCTATATCGTCGCGGTCTGGGGCGTAGAATCTGATTTCGGCAAAGGTTTCGGCAAGCGGCCGGTCATTCAGTCGCTCGCGACGCTCGCTTGCCAGGCGCCGCGCCGCGCCGACTATTTCCGCAAGGAGCTCATGGCGGCGCTGAAAATCGTCGATAACGGCGACGTCGCGCTCGAAGAGTTTTACGGCTCCTGGGCCGGCGCCTTCGGCCACACGCAATTCATGCCGACGACCTTTCTCTCGAAAGCGGTCGATCTCGACGGCGACGGCAGAAAGAACGTCGTGAGCGATCCCGCCGACGCCTTCGGCAGCACGGCGAATTATCTCGCCAAGAACGGCTTCGAGCACCATCTGCCCTGGGGCTTCGAGGTGAAGCTGCCGCAAAACTACGCGGGGGCCGCCGGGCGCACCAATCGCCAGCCGATGTCCGCCTGGGCCTCGCGCGGAATCACGCGGCTCGACGGCTCGCCGCTCGGCGCGGGTCCTCGCGCCGCCTTGCTGCTGCCGGCGGGACGCGAGGGACCGGCGTTTCTCGTGACGAAAAACTTCGACGCGGTCTTCTCCTATAACGCCGCCAAATCCTATGCGCTCGCGATCTGCGTCCTCGCCGATCGCTTGCGAGGACTGCCCGGCATCCAGACGCCCTGGCCAACCGACGATCCCGGGCTTTCGCGCGAGGAGCGCAAGGAACTGCAGGCGCTGCTCATCCGCAACGGCTATCAGCTGGGCGAGCCCGATGGAGTCATCGGCACGAAGACGAAGGAAGCCATCGCCGACGTGCAGCAGCGCCTCGGCATGACGCCCGACGGGCGCGCGGGACTGAAGGTGCTGAAGGCGCTGCGCGGCGGTTGAACCGGCGTTTCGCCGTCGCGTGCGAAAAGGCACATTTCTCCAGTCGACTCCGAACTAGAAGAGAAACGGGCTGGGGGCCCGACCGCAGGAAGCGAGACCAAAGGCGATCGATTGGCTCCGAATCCTGAAACAGCTCGCTTCCTGCGGACGTCTCCTTTGATGGTTTCAGGGTGATGAATTCTTACCGACATTGCGAGGAGCGCAGCGCCGAAGCAATCCAGAGATTCCCCTGGATCGCTTCGCTTCGCTCCCGATGACGAAGCCCGAGCTCGCCGCCCCCTCTTAAATTCGCCGACACCTTCTTAGAACGATAGAAGCGCGCCTGACCCTCAGGCCGCAACCGCCTACCCACAACATATTGGTCATAAAACCTTGCAATCCCCCTCATTTTGTGGCGCTCATTCCCTATGCAATTCCAGCGGCTGCGCCTCCTCGGCTTCAAAAGCTTTTGCGAGCACACCGAGTTCCTGATCGAGCCGGGCCTCACGGGGGTCGTTGGGCCGAACGGCTGCGGCAAGTCGAACCTCGTCGAGGCCTTGCGCTGGGTCATGGGCGAGAATTCCTTCAAGAACATGCGCGCCACCGGCATGGACGACGTGATCTTCGCCGGCGGCGGCTCGCGCCCCGCGCGCAACGTCGCCGAGGTCGGCCTCGTTCTGGACAACAGCCAGCGCACGGCCCCCGCGGCCTTCAATGATGTGGACACGCTCGAGGTCACGCGCCGCATCGAGCGCGAGCAGGGCTCGCTCTATCGCGTCAACGGCCGCGAGGTGCGCGCCAAGGACGTTCAGCTTCTCTTCGCCGACGCCTCGACCGGCGCGCGCTCGCCGGCGCTCGTGCGCCAGGGACAGATCGGCGAGATCATCTCGGCCAAGCCCCAGGCGCGCCGTCGCGTGCTGGAGGAGGCGGCGGGTGTTGCAGGCCTGCACTCCCGTCGTCATGAGGCGGAGCTGCGGCTGCAGGCGGCCTCCGAAAACCTTTTGCGGCTCGAAGACGTGCTGAAGCAGGTCGACAGCCAGGTCGAGAGCTTGCGCCGCCAGGCGCGCGGGGCGTCGCGTTATCGCGCCGTCGCCGCGCAGATCCGGCAGAACGAGGCGCTTGCCGCTCTCATCGCCTATCGTGGCGCGACTGCCCGGCTGGCCGAGGCCGAGCGCAAATTCGCGGCGGATTCCGCGCTCGTCAACGAACGGATGATCGAGCAGGCCGCCGCGGCGCGCGAGCAGGCGCTTGCCGCGCATGAGCTGCCGCCGCTGCGCGAGAAGGAGGCCGAAGAGGGCGCCGCGCTGCATCGGCTCGTCGTCACGCGCGACGCGCTCGACGCCGAGGAGAAGCGCGCCCAGGAGCGCGTCTTAGAGCTGACGCGGCGCATCGAGCAGTTCGGCCGCGATCTCGAGCGGGAGCGCGCGCTGATCCAGGACGCGGCGGAAGTCGCGCAGCGCCTCGAGGAGGAGCACGGCGAACTTATGGAGGCGGAAGCCGCGGGCCTGGGTCGCGCGGAGGAGGCGAAAGCGCGCCTCGCCGAGATCGAAGCGACACTCGCCGCGACCGAGGAGGCGCTGCATGAGGCGCAGAACGGCCTTGCCTCGGTCAATGCGCGTGCGAGCGCCCTTAAGGCGGCGATCGAGGAGGAGGGGCGCCGCTTCGCCCGCTTCGAGGCCGAGCTCACGCGGCTCAATACAGAATTCGCGCTGATCGCTTCCGAAGGCGGCGGCGCCGAGGATCTGGCGCGGCTCGAGGCGAGCCTGGAGCTGGCGAGCGAAGCGGCGCAGGCGGCGGACGAAGCGGCGGAGGCGGCCGTGGCGCGCCATTACGGGGCGCGCGAAGCGGAGGCCGCCTTGCGCGCGCCCCTCGCCGCCGCGGAAGCGCGCGCCCAGCGGCTCGACGCTGAAACGCGCACGCTGGAAAAGCTCCTAAACGCCGGCTCCGGCGGTCTCTGGACGCCCGTCCTCGAGGAGGTTGTCGTCGCCAAGGGCTATGAGACGGCGCTCGGCGCGGCGCTCGGCGATGATCTCGACGCCTCGGCCGACCCTGAGGCGCCGGCCCACTGGGCTTTGACCGACGGCGCGCAGGACGCTGCTTTGCCGGCGGGCGCGACGCTCCTCAGCGCTCTCGTCCAGGCGCCGGCGGCGATGCGGCGGCGCTTGCAGCAGATCGGCGTCGTTTCGCGCGAGGAAGGGCATCGGCTGCGCGCGCTGTTGAAGCCCGGACAGAGGCTCGTCTCGAAGGAAGGCGACCTTTGGCGCTGGGACGGATTCACCCAGGCGGCCGAGGCCCCGACCCCCGCCGCGCGTCGTCTCGCCGAAAAAAACCGTCTTTCGGAGTTGCTCCAGGAGGCCGAGGAGGCGCGCGCGCTTGCGGACGCGGCGGCCGAAGACGCGCAGGCGACCCGCGAAGACGTCCGTGCCGCGCAACAGGCCGAGAGCGATGCGCGCGAGGCGCAGCGGCGCACCCGCTCGCGCCTCGACGAGGCGCGCGACCGCCACGCCGCAACCGAGCGTCGCCAGGCGCAAATCGGCCAGAGGCTTTCGGCGCTCGAGGCGGCGAAAGCGCAGACGATCGAGAATCGTGACGAGGCCGCGCAGAAGCGCGCCGCAGCACAAAGCGCGCTCGACGCGCTGGAGGAGCCGGCCTTTCTCGCCGGCGCGCTCGATAGCTTGCGGTCGCGCGCGCAGGCGGAGCGCGCCCAGGCGAACGAGGCGCGCGCCGCGCTCTCGGCGCTGGCGCATGAAGCCTCGATGCGCTCGGGCCGTCAGGCGGCGATCCAGCGCGAGAGCGCCTCCTGGACGCAGCGTCGCGACCATGCGCAGGATCGCATCGGCGAGATCGAGGAGCGTCTCGACGCGGCGCGCCAGGAGCAGGAAGAGCTCGCCGAGGCGCCGATGGCGTTCGAGCGCCAGCGGCGTGCGCTGCGAGACAGCATCGCGCAGGCCGAGGAGGCGCGGCGCGCCGTCTCCGACGCGCGCGCGCAGGGCGAGACGCGTCTCGCCGAGGGCGACAAGGCCGCGCGCGCCGCGCTCGACGCGCTGAGCGCCGCGCGCGAGGAGAAGGCGCGCGCCGAAGCGCAGCTCGAGGCCGCGCGTCAGCGCGCGGCGGACGTGACCCATTCCGATCTCGCATGAGCTCGAGACGACGCCGGAAGCGCTCCTCGCTCTTGCGGGCGTCTCGCCCGGCGACGAATTGCCTGCTGCGGAAGCGATCGAACGCAAGCTGGAGTTGTTGCGCGCCGATCGCGAGCGGCTCGGCGCCGTCAATCTGCGCGCCGACGACGAACTCGCCGAGATCGAGGCGCAGCAGGGAAAGATGTGCGCCGAGCGCGACGACCTTTCAGAGGCCATCAAGCGGTTGCGGGCCGCGATCGCGAGCCTCAACAAGGAAGGGCGCGAGCGGCTGCTCGCCGCATTCGACATGGTCAACGCGCACTTCAAAGAGCTGTTCACGGTGCTATTCGAGCGGCGGAACGGCCGAATTGCAGCTCATCGAGAGCGACGATCCGCTCGAGGCGGGGCTCGAGATTTTCGCCCGCCCGCCCGGCAAGAAGCCCACGTCGATGAGCCTGCTGTCGGGCGGCGAGCAGGCTTTGACAGCGATGTCGCTCATCTTCGCGGTCTTCCTGACCAATCCGTCGCCGATCTGCGTGCTCGACGAGGTCGACGCGCCGCTCGACGACTACAATGTCGAGCGCTTCTGCGATCTTCTCGAGGAGATGCGCAAGAAGACCGACACGCGCTTCGTTGCGATCACGCATAATCCGATCACCATGGCGCGCATGGATCGTCTCTTCGGCGTGACCCAGGCCGAGCGGGGGGTCTCGCAGCTCGTCTCCGTCGATCTTGCGCAGGCCGAGCGTTTTCTGCTGGCGAGCTGATATCCGCTTCCACCGAGAGGCCGGTTGGGCTGACGTTGACAATCGGCGCCGCCGTGAGCTTGTCAGAACGGCTCCCGCAGCGTAGTTACGCTTGGCGCATCGCGCCACGATCGATGCTGACGGCGCCGCATCGATCCTGCCGCGGTTTCACAATTTGGAGGCCCTATGACTAAGCCTGCCTGGAACGCGCAGCTTCCTCGCATTGCCTTTACGCTCCTCGCTCTCAGTCTTGCTTTGGCGGCGTCCCCGGCGGTTTCGGCCAAGGTGCTGGCCAAGGTCAACGGCGTCGAGATCACCGATGAGGATCTGAAACTCGCGGATGAATATATCGGAGCGAATTTCGCGCGCGGGGTCGATCCCAAGGCGCGGGACTCGGCGCTCACCGAGTTCCTCCTCTCTCAGCAGCTCCTCGTGCAGGAGGCGCAGGCGGAAAAGCTCGCGGAAACACCCGATTTTACGAAGCGTCTCGCCTATCTGCGCGACATGGCGCTGATGCAGGCGATGCTCGCCAAGCTCAGCAAGGACGCGGTGACGGATGTCGCGATAAAGAAGGCTTATGACGACGCTTTGAAGGACTACAAGCCGCAGGACGAATATCACGCCCTGCACCTCGTCGTGTCGAGCGAAGATCAGGCCAAGGATGCGTTGAAGCGCATCAAGGCGGGCGAGGATTTCGGCAAGGTTGCGGCGGAAGTGTCGAAGGACCCGGGCGCGAAAAACGGCGATCTCGGCTGGCGCGTGAAGGACGAGTGGCTGCCGGAGTTCGCAGATCAGGTGACCAAGCTCTCGCCTGGCCAGATTTCCGATCCGGTGAAGACGCAAGTCGGCTGGCACGTCATCAAGCTCGTCGAGAAACGTCCGCGCAAGTTCCCGTCGCCCGAGGAGTTGCGCCCCGAAATTTCACGCTATCTCTCGGAGGTGGCGCGCCGCTCCTTGCTCGAGCGGCTGAAGCAAACCGCGCAGATCGAACGCGCCGACCAGCCACCATCCGTGGCGCCGCCGGCCGCCGGCGACAAAACCAAAGCCGACGACAAGAAGAAGTGAGATACGGCCGGAGCCGGTCTCCGGCGCACGGCTTCCCCGCGCGGCGCCGCCGGCGCCGCGACTGACCCCGTAGGATGCTCCCTTCATGGCGAAAGCCGCTCCCGTTTCGAAATTCGCTCCCGCCACGCTGCCCGAGATCCCTTCGATCGACGGCGTACGCTTCTCCGCCGGGATGGCCGGCGTGCGCTACAAGCGGCGCGTCGACGTCATGCTCGCGCTGCTCGATGAGGGAACGCAGGTCGCCGGCGTGTTCACACGCTCCAAATGCCCTTCGGCGCCGGTGGATTGGTGCCGCGCCAGGCTTGCGAGCGGCAAGGCGCGCGCGCTGCTCGTCAATTCCGGCAACGCCAACGCCTTCACGGGAAAGCTGGGGCGCGAGGCGACCAAGCTTTCCGCCGAGCTCGTCGCCAAGGCGGTGGGCGCCAGAGCGTCAGATCTTTCTCGCCTCGACCGGCGTGATCGGCGAGCCGCTCGACGCCACGAATTCCAGCAGGTGCTGCCGAAACTCGTCGCCGCGCGACCCGGACGGCTGGCATGACGCGGCGCAAGCGATCATGACGACCGACACCTTTCCCAAGCTCGCGGCGCGCACGGTGGCAATCGGCGGCGTCGAGGCGCGCATCGGCGGTTTCGCCAAAGGCGCGGGCATGATCGCGCCCGACATGGCGACGATGCTCGCCTTCGTCTTCACCGACGCGCCGATCGGCGCCAGGCGCTGCAGGTGCTGCTCTCGCGCGGAGTGCGTGAAAGCTTCAACGCGATCACCGTCGACAGCGACACCTCGACCTCCGACACGCTGCTGCTTTTTGCGACCGGCGCGGCGGCCGCGCGGGGCGCGCCGCAGATCGACCGGGCCTCTGATCCGCGCCTCGACGATTTCGCCGCGGCGCTCAATGAGCTTCTGCTCGATCTTGCGCATCAGGTCGTCAAGGACGGGGAAGGCGCGCGCAAATTCGTGGAGGTGCGCGTTTCGGGGGCGGCTAATGCGCGCGCGGCGAAGCGCATCGCGCTCTCCATCGCTAATTCTCCGCTGGTGAAGACGGCGATCGCCGGAGAGGACGCCAATTGGGGACGCGTCGTGATGGCGGTCGGCAAGGCCGGCGAGGAGGCGGATCGCGACAAGCTCGCCATCTGGTTCGGCGACACGTGTCGCGGTACAAGGGCCAGCGCGATCCCACCTACGACGAGGCGGCGGTCTCCCAGATCATGAAGCGCGATGAGATCAAGCTCAGCGTCGATCTCGGCCTGGGCAAAGGCGCGGCGACCGTGTGGACTTGCGATCTCACCAAGGAATATGTCGCGATCAACGGCGACTATCGCAGCTGAGCGACGCGCCTATAGCTTCTCGGATCGCCGCGGCGCTGAGACCTTCCGCGCGCAGATCACGAAGCGTCTTGCTACTTCGGCTCTTTGCGAGCTTTTCGCCTTCGGCGCCAAGCAGCAACGGATGATGACGGTAGCTCGGCGCGGGCAGGCCCAGCAGGCGTTGCAACAGCCGATGCAGCCCCGTCGCGGGCTTTAAATCCGCGCCGCGCACGACGTCGGTCACGCCCTGCAGCGCGTCGTCCACGATGACCGCGAGATGATAGCTCGCCGGCGTATCCTTCCGGGCGAGCACGACATCGCCCCAAAGCTCAGGGCGAGCGGCGAGATCGCCCTCGCCGTGCTCGCGCCAGGAGAGCGCTTCCGCCTCAGCGCCCAAAAGCGCGACGCGCTTTCGCCATGTCGAGTTTCAGCGCGACGCCGCCCGATCCGCAGAACTTCGCGCGCAGGCCCGTGCGGTTTATCACGGCAGGTTCCAGGGTAAAGCGGCGCGCCGTCGGGATCGCGCGGGATCTTCTCCTGCCGCGCGATTTCTCCGCGCGTGCAAGCGCAAGGATAGAGGAGGCCCATCGCGTCGAGCCGCTCCAGCGCCGCGGCGTAATCGGCGACATGCTCGGACTGGCGGCGCACGGCGCCGTTCCCAGTCGAGCCCGAGCCAGGCGAGGTCTTCGATAGATCGCCGCTTCATATTCGGGCTGGCAGCGGGCAGATCGATGTCCTCGATGCGCAACAGGAAGCGGCTCCAGCGCTTGCGCGCGCGAGATCGAAATTCAGCAGCGCCGAATAGGCGTGGCCGAGATGCAGAAATCCGTTCGGCGACGGCGCGAAGCGGAAGACGCGCTGACCTGAGGCGAGGGGCGGCGGAGGCTGCGTTCCCGTCATTGCTTTTTCAACCTCGGCGCTTTCGCGAAAAATGTCTGACGGTCCGGGCCCCGCGTCAAGGCTTGATCCCCGCTCGCCTCGCCCTTAACGCTAAACCCCGACCTATCGCCTCAAGACAGCGGGAACCTGCTTCGCATGCGCGCGTCCGACGCCGACATTCTGATCGTTCCGGGCTGGGACGATTCCCCCCCGATCATTGGCAAAGCCGCTGGCGGCAGAAGCTTTCTAGCGCGCGGCGGGTCGAGCAGCGCGACTTCACCCGCCCGGTTCTTGCGGAGTGGCGCCCGGTCCTCGAGCGCGCCGTCTTGGACTGCGCACGTCCCGTCGTGATCGTCGCCCATTCTCTGGGCGTGCTGGCGACGCTGCAAGCCGTGGCGGGCGTCGGAGAGAAGATAACCGGCGCCTTTCTCGTCGCGCCGCCTTCCGATCGCGCGATCCGCGAGACGCCGCAGATCGACGCGGACTTCCTCCCTTACCCTCGCGCGCGTCTCCCCTTCAAGGCGACGCTCGTCGGCAGCGAGAACGATCCCTTCGCCGAGCCGAGCTTCGCCCGTGAGCTGGCCGAAGCGATCGGCGCGACCTATCTCGACGCCGGCGCCTCGGGCCACATCAATGTCGAGAGCGGCCACGGCCCCTGGCCTGAGGGCTCCATGGCCTTCGCGCATTTTCTGGCGGGGCTGTGATGCCTACGGCGGGGCTGTTCGCGCGGCGCGAGACGTGCGCCGCGCTCCTCGCTGCGCTGCTGTTTTGCGGCCTGGCTCATGCGCAGGCGCCAGCGCCCTATGGACCGCCGCCTCCGCCCCAACTGCCCGACGGCTATGCGCGCGCGCTTATGGGGGAGGGCGCGACGCGCTTCGTGACGTGGCGTCCCGCGACGCGCGCCAAGACGCTGCTCATCCTCGCCGAGGACGAGCCGCCAGTGACGAAGCTCGATCGCCGCGATCTCCTGGAGATTGCGCGCGCGCGGAAAATGGGCGTGCTCTTTCTCGGGCCGACGCCCCAACGGGAGGCCATGCGCAAGGCGGTCAAAGAGTGGGGGCAGGGCAAGAGGATTGGCGTCGCTCGCGGCGCGGCGGCGGAGGCCTTCAGCGACGCTGCGAAGGAAAAGCTCGTCGACGCGCTGCTTTTGGAGGATGCGGCCTCGCCGCCCTCGGATGCGAAGGGCCCCTTTGTCGTCGAGCTTTACGGTTCCGACGCCTTTTGGCGCGAGGCTCCGCGCCGCGCGCCGCAGCCAGCGGGACCACGCCAGCGCCGCTACTTTCTCGCCGGCGCCGTTCTTGGGCCGGCAGGCGGAGAGAATAAGTGCGCGGCGCCCACGAACCGGCGCAGCAATGAGCCGGCGCGCCGCGCTCTTCTCGTCGCGCTCGACGATTATCTTTCCGGCGGCCCGGCCCCGCCCGCCTCGCGGGAAGCGGAGCTCGCGCCTGGCAAAAGCCTGGAATGGCCCAAGATTCCCGGGCTTCCCGCTCCGCCCGCCGATGAGCGGCTCGCGCCGAAGATCGACGTCGACGGCAATGAGACCTCGGGGCTGCGTCTTCCCGATCAGGCCCTCCCGATCGCGACGTTCATCGGTTGGAACGTTGCGAAGGGCGCAGCGAAAACCGCCTGCGCAGGCGGCTCCGAATTCGCGTTCCTGCCGACGCGCGCCGCGCGCGAGGCCGCCGGCGATCCGCGCCAATCTCTCATCGAACGCTATGGCGCGCGCAGCTATTTCGTCGCGGCGCTGCGCTCGGTCGCAAACAAGCTGGTCAAGGAGCGCTTGTTGCTTTTGCAGGATGCGGACGCTTATGTAGCGGCGGGCAAGGAGGCGCCCTTCTGAAATGCGGCGGCGCGCGAGAACTCACAAACTTCTACGAACGCCATTTGCTCGAGCGCTTTAAACCGGCTTCCCGCGCGAGACCGGGCCATCCTTACGGAATCGATCACGTTGCTCGTCTCGGGGCGGTCCGCCGGGCGCAGCGTGATCCAAGGAGTGAAGACGAGAGCATGAAACCGAAAATCGCCGGCTATGCGCTTCGACTTCCCGTCTCGCTGAAGCAAGAGGCCGAAAACCTGGCTGCGGTTGAGGGCTCCAGCCTCAACCAGTTCATCATCAACGCGCTCGCCGAAAGAGTGGCGCGCCTCGGCCGCGCGGACAGGGCGACGACGGCTGCGGGAGCCGGGCCCGGCGCGCGTTCGGATAAGGACGAGGTCGCCAGCGAGGACGCCTGAGCGCGCCGCCGCGCAACGGCTTCTATCTGCCGATGCCGGACTGCAGCGCGTCGCTAAATCCCCCGCCGACGCGCCCGAGGTTGTCGCCGAAATTTTCGCGGGAGGCGGGATCGACGAGCACAAAGGGCGCTGAAACCGCAGCGCCCGCCGCCGCGCCAACGGCGCCGACGGCGCCGGTGGCGGCCTGTCCGATCGACTGGCCGACGCCGAGACGCTCGCCGAGCGGCTGACCGCCGGCGAGACGGCCGCCAATGGCGCGGACGACCGCAGGGGCCGACGCAAAGGTTCCGTGTCGCAGAAAATCGTCCGAGCCGACGCCGGTAAGATCGATCCAGCGGATTTTGTCCTGCTCGAGCAACTCGCTATAGGGCGAGGCCTCCGGGTTGATGGCGCCGAGACGCGGCATGTCGCCCCAGACCCGCCTCGATACGGCGAGCGCCCTATCATCGCGCGCGACGAAGACATAGAAGCGCGAGGCGGCCAGCCCGATCTCGGCGACCTGACGCCGGAAGACGTCGAAATCGACGTCGGGCGCGGCGAGCATCACATTGGCGATCTTGTTGGGCAGGCCGCGGTCGCGGATCGCCATCTGCCGGAGCGCCTCGATCGTGACCCAATTGCCCATGGAATGCGCGAGAATGGAAATCTCCCCGACGCTCGAGTTGTTCGCCAGCGCCTGCAGGACCCGCTCGAGGGCGTCGCGCGAGAAGCTCGCGCTCTCGTGGTCGTAGCCGTACTGGAGCAGCCGGCCGCGTGACGGCCAGGTGAAGAGCACGGGCAGGGCCTCGGTTCCGCTGTCATGCACGATCTGCGCGAAGCGGTAGACCGCATCCTCGAAGCGGTTGTTGAAGCCATGCACGAAGAGCAGAACCTGCCGCCGCGGCGTATGCGCGAGGCGTCCGTTGAGCTTTGCGAGCGCCGCGCCTTTGCTGAGCTTGTCGGCCTCGAGCGTCACGAAGTCGTGCATGGGATCGGCGGGCAGCGATTGCGGGAACTGCACGTCGCCGACCTCGCGCGCGCTGTCCGGCGGAATCGACACCGCGATGTCCGCGAAGGCGAGCCCCTCGCCACGCTCGCCGGTGAACATCTCGCCCGGGGTCGCCCCGAGATCGCTGCGGGTGGTCGTCACCAGCATGTCGACCCGGCTCGTTCCGGGCGCCTGCTCGCCCGTGGGGATCAGCACGCCGTGAACGCGGGAGCAGGCCGCGAGCGCGAGAAGCGCGAGAAGGCAGAGCAAGGTCGTGTAGAGGCGCATTTTCCTCATGGTCGCGCTCTCCCACGCCAATACGTCGGAAGTAGGGAGGGCGCTCTCATGGGCTGAGCGCGTCACGGCTGGCGGCGATATCTGAGGGAACAGGTTGCGAAGCGCCGATCGTCGCAACGACACTCCCGATAGCGCGACCGTTCGCAGCGCTGCTGTTCATCGGCGCTTCGGAAATTTGCTCAACGGAGACAGCCGCAATGCCTCGGCGTCGCGGGAAAACATGCGCAAAAGTGAGTCCAGGGACCGCATGGGTTGTTCCCGTGCAAGACGCGACGGTCAGGAGCGACAAGAAATTAAATCATAGGGGAAGAGGAGGGACAATGGTCTGAGCGTAACGACGCTCAAATTCTCCGCGAGCGTTGCAAAACTGCAACATCCGCGCGCCGAGACGCAGTTATGCGTGTCGAATTACGGTTAATTGTTTCCTTTGGCGCGATCTCGAATTCGCTCGGCGGTCCCCGAAAGAGGCGGAACGAGCCGCCTCCTCCGCCCCGAGATCAGGACCTTCCCACGCTCACATAAATGAATCCGCGCTTTCTCGCCTCCGCGGGGCGATAGACATTGCGCATGTCGACGATGATCGGAGACTTCATCAGCGTCTTGACGCGATCGAGATCGAGCGCGCGGAAGGCGTCCCATTCCGTGACGATCGCCAGCGCGTCGGCTCCCTCGATCGCGCCATAAGCGTCGTGGTGGAAGGACACCTCCGGCATGAGCGGACGCGCCTGCTCCATGCTTTCGGGATCATAAGCGTGCACGCTCGCGCCGTCGCCGACGAGCGAGGCGACGATGGAGATCGAGGGCGCGTCGCGCATATCGTCGGTGTTGGGCTTGAAGGCGAGCCCCAGGAGCGCGATGCGCTTGCCGCGCACGGAGCCGCCGAGCGCCTGCATGATCTTGCGCGCCATAAGCCGCTTGCGCGCGTCGTTCACCGCGACGACTGTCTCGACGATGCGCAGCGGCGCGCCTTCGTCCTGGCCGGTCTTCAACAGAGCCAGCGTGTCCTTGGGGAAGCAGGAGCCGCCATAGCCCGGTCCCGCGTGCAAAAATTTCGCTCCAATACGCTTGTCGAGCCCGATGCCGCGCGCGACTTCCTGCACGTCGGCGCCGACCTTCTCGCACAGATCGGCGATCTCGTTGATGAAGGTGATCTTCGTCGCGAGAAAAGCGTTAGCCGCGTATTTGGTGAGCTCGGAGGTGCGGCGGCCAACGAAGAAGAGCGGCGGCGCGTTGAGGCTCAGCGGGCGATAGATCTCCTCCATGACTTCTCGCGCACGCGCATCCTCGGTTCCAATCACCACGCGGTCGGGGCGCTTGAAGTCCTCGATCGCCGCGCCCTCGCGCAGAAATTCCGGGTTGGAGACGACGGTGAAGTCCGCGTCGGGCCGGATCTCGCGGATGATGCGCTCGACCTCGTCGCCGGTGCCGACCGGCACGGTCGATTTCGTCACGACCACGGTGAATTTCGGACCGAGCGCCTCACCGATCGTCTTGGCGGCCGCGAAGACATAAGAGAGGTCTGCATGGCCGTCGCCGCGGCGCGACGGCGTGCCCACGCCGATGAAGACGGCGTCTGCGTCCCTGACGCTGCTTGCCAGCTCGGTGGTGAAGGAGAGGCGTCCCTGGCGGGCGTTGGTCGCGACGAGCTCGTCGAGGCCCGGCTCATAGATCGGAATCTCGCCGCGCTTCAGCCGCTCGATTTTGCCGGCGTCCGTGTCGACGCAGGTCACGACATGGCCGAAATCCGCAAAGCAGGCGCCCGAAACCAAGCCGACATAGCCCGAGCCGATCATCGTTATATGCATGAGGCAGAATTTTTCCTTTGACCTTCTGAAGTCCGTAGCGTCGCCATCTCCTCCTGCGTGGCGAAACCGGCGGCGGCCGGCGTCCGTGAGCGAGGCGATGCAGAGCGCCTTTCCTTTCCCTGCGCTCCCGTGACAGGGTCATGACAGCGTGGAATTGAGTCCGCGACTTGTCAGGCCGCTGCCGGGGAAAGCCCGGCGACCGAGCGCAAGCTCGACCTGCCTCGCGATCTTCGCGCGTTTCATAGAGGGCGAGCCGGCGGCGGGCAAGCGCGCCTTGCCATCGTGGATCCAATCCCGACGACGCGTCCATACGCGTTCAAGGTCAAGCTCGTCGCTCCCCACCTGGAAAGTCTTTGGCGAATTCGCATGGTCAATTGGCGAAGAATGGCGTTCGCATCCAGGTCGCTGTCTGACACCCTACCGAATGTAAAATTTTCGGGAGGCCCGTCTTCGGGAGAAACGCAATGAGCGCCGACAACAACGTGCCTCTGGTCAAGGAAATGAATTTGACCCTGCGTCCGACACTCGTGCTTTGCACGCTCGGCGGCGCAGTTCTGGGCTTCATCCTCGCGAAGTGGGGCGTTTCGGACAATTACCAGATTATCGCCTCAGTGAGCTTCGTCTTCGCCGTGCTCACCGGTCTCTTCTCGACCTTCATCTGAACTCCGCAGGCCCCAGCCAGCGCGCGCCCGTGAGAGAGAGAGCGCGTTCGCCACTGTCGGACGGGCTCTCTCGTCGATGCTGACAGTCGGCGTCTTCCCGCTCAGCCGCCCACGCCGAAAGCGGCCAGCGCCGCTAAGTAGACGATTTCGCTCGCCGTCGCGCCGAGCGGCACGATCTGGATCGATTCGTCGAGCCCCACGATGAGCGGCCCGAGCACGGTCGCGCCGCCGAGCTCCTGCAGCATTTTCGTGGAGATCGCCGCCGAGTGAAAGGCCGGCATGACCAGCACATTCGCCGTGTCCTTCAAACGGCAGAAAGGGTAGGCGGTCATCAGCTGGCGGTTCAGCGCGATGTCGGCGCCCATCTCGCCATCGTAGGCGAAATCGACCTTACGCCGGTCGAGAATCTTCACCGCCTCGTGCACGCGCGCGGTGCGCTCGCCCGGCGGGTGGCCGAAGGTGGAGAAGGCGAGCATCGCGACGCGCGGATCGATGCCGATGCGCTTTGCGAAGCGCGCCGCTTCTACGGCGATCTCAGCGAGGTCGGCGGCCTCGGGCATTTCGGTGATCGCCGTGTCCGCGACGACGACGACGCGGCCGTTGGCGAGCACGAGCGACGCGCCGATCAGCCGTCTGCCCGCCTTCGGTTCGACCACGTTGCGCACGTCCTCGAGCGCGCTGGAGAAATTGCGCGTGACGCCGGTGATCATCGCGTCCGCGTCGCCCTTGGCGACCATCGCCGCTGCGAAATGATTGCGGTCGTTGTTGACGAGCCGCTGACAGTCGCGAAACAGATAGCCCTTGCGCTGCAGCCGCGCATAGAGCATTTGCGCGTAATCGGCGTTGCGCGAGGAGAGCTTCGCATTGTGAATCTCGAGCTTGTCGCCGAGCTCGAGACCCGCGGCGGCGGCGGTTTCGACGACGCGCGCCTCGCGACCCACGAGGATGGCGCGTCCCAGGCCCTCATTGACGAAGGCGAGCGCGGCCCGAATGACCTGCTCCTCTTCGCCCTCCGCGAAGACGACGCGCTTGGGCTCGCTGCGCACCCGATCGAAGATCGTCTGCATCAGAGCCGCGACGGGATCGCGTCGCGCCGAGAGCTCGGCGCGATAGGCCTTCATGTCGATGATGGGCCTGCGCGCGACTTCGGTGTCCATCGCGGCTTTCGCCACGGCCGGGGACACGATGGAGATGAGCCGCGGATCGAAAGGCGCGGGGATCAGATAGTCGCGGCCAAAGCGCGGACGCGCGCCGCGATAGGCGCTGGCCACCTCGTCCGGCACGTCTTCGCGCGCGAGCTGCGCCAAGGCTTTGGCCGCCGCGATCTTCATCTCCATGTTGATCGTACCTGGCGCGCACGTCGAGCGCACCCCGGAAGATGTAGGGGAAACCCAATACGTTGTTGATCTGGTTGGGATAGTCCGAGCGTCCGGTCGCGACGATCGCGTCGGGACGCGCCGCGTGCGCTTCTTCGGGCGAGATTTCGGGATCGGGATTGGCCATGGCGAAGACGATCGGGTCCTTCGCCATCGTGCGCAGCATGGCCGGCGTCAGTGCGCCTTTGACCGAGAGACCGTAGAAGATGTCGGCGCCCTCCAGCGCCTCGGCCAGCGTGCGCGCCTTCGTCTCGACCGCATGCGCGCTCTTCCATTGATTCATGCCCTCCGTTCTGCCGCGATAGACCACGCCCTTCGTGTCGCAGAGCGTCACATTGGCGGCATTGAAGCCGAGCGCCTTCGCGAGGTCGAGGCAAGCGACTCCCGCGGCGCCGGCGCCGTTGCAGACGAGCCGCGCCTGCCGGATGTCGCGCCCGGTGAGCGCCAGCGCATTGAGGAGGCCGGCCGCCGAAATGATCGCCGTGCCGTGCTGATCGTCGTGGAAGACGGGAATGTCCATCAGTTCGCGCAGGCGCTCCTCGATGACGAAACACTCCGGCGCCTTGATGTCCTCGAGATTGATGCCGCCGAAGGAGGGCCCGAGATATCGCACGGCGGCGATGAAATCCTCCACCTCATGCGCGTCGACCTCGAGATCGATCGAGTCGATGTCGGCGAAGCGCTTGAAAAGCGCGGCCTTGCCCTCCATGACCGGCTTTGCGGCGAGCGCGCCGAGATCGCCAAGCCCGAGAATCGCGGTGCCATTGGTGATCACGGCGACCATGTTGCCCTTGACGGTGTAATCATAGGCCGCCGAAGGGTCGCGCGCGATGGCCAGGACGGGCGCGGCGACGCCGGGCGAATAGGCGAGCGAGAGATCGCGCTGCGTCGCCATCGGCTTCGTCGCGACGATCTCGAGCTTGCCGGGGCGTCCGCGCGAGTGGAAGAGCAACGCCTCCTTGTCCGTGAAAACCGGCCGCTCTTGACCCGGGGGGTTCTCGTCCGCCATGTGCGGGTCTCTCCCATGCGCAGTTTCGTAACACAGCGTGGGTATAGGCGGTGGGCCGGCGCGGTGGCAAGGATGCGATCTCCCGAGGATAGCGATTGCGCGCGGGAGATATTTCCCCTCGCATCGCTGCGGCTCGCTGTCGCGGCGTCGACTTGCAAAGAGCCGTCTCTCGGCTTCGCTCCGCGCGCTGAAGATAGCGTTTTTGTGCTTGTGCGAAATCGCATTCGCGGGCAGAGTTCCGCCGCTCTCTGGCCGGCGCGCGGCGCGACGGTCGACCACGGGGCCCGGAGGAGATGATGAGTTCGACTGCGACGACGAAACCCAGCGCATTGCAGCGCTTTTGGAATCTCGACTGGAAGGTGAAGATTCTGGTTGTGGTGATTCTCCCGATCTCGCTGTTTGTGATCGGGCTCCTGCTGCTCAACTCCTTCAATTACGCGGTTGGCGAGCGCACCGGCGTGATCTCCAAGATCTCGCAGAAGGGCATCGCCTGCTGGACCTGGGAGGGTCAACTGGCGCAGCCGAACTTCTCGCGATCGAGCGCGATCGGAGCGGGTGGGAGGAACTCGCCGGTCGACAACACCTTCGATTTTTCCGTGCCGGATCCCGAGGCTCGCAAGCAGCTCGAGAACATCCCCCCGGGCAGCTCCGTCGCGCTGCAATATAACCAGAAGCTCTTCGTGCTCGATCTGCCTCTACCGCTCATGTGCCGCCGGCGCACGCAGTTCGAGATCACGGGCGTGCGGCTCGCGCCGGCCCTCTCGCCCGAACAGATCCCGGTCAGGCCCCCGGAGTCGCAATAACGCCCCGCGGAGCGCCGCGCTGCGCGCCGGGGAGGATCGGAGGGGCTCTGGGCCTCCTCCTCGCCTCCGGCGTGATTTTGTTCCGGTCAGCGCTTGGGCAGACGCCCGCCGCGCCGGAGATCGGGCCTTGCTCGCTCGCCAAGGCGGAGCCGGCGACCGTCGCCGGCGTCTCACCAGACTTCGATCTCATCCTTGCCGATGGCCGTCGAGCGAGCCTCGCCGGGCTTGAGTTTCCGCGCTCGCCGGGCGGCGCGCGCGATGCGGCCCTGACGCGGCTGATCGTTTGGCTCGACGGGGCCGAAGTCTTCATCGAACTGCTCGCGGCAGCCCCCAATCGCTGGGGGAGTTTGCCTGCCCAGGTGGTCGCGGCGTCGAGCGAAAAACCGACCGCCCCACTCGTTTCAGTCGGCGTCGCGCTGATTGGGGAGGGGCTCGCCCGCTATCGGCCCGACCGCGCCGCCGCGCCCTGCGCCAAAGCCTATCTCCAAGCGGAGGCTCTCCCGCGCGCGCGAAAAACCGGTCTGTGGGCTGAGGATCCGGAGATCGATGCGTCAACGGCCTCGCAGGCGACCCTCGCGGCGCTCGCCGAGAAGAAGGGCATGGCCGTGCTCGTCGGCCGGGTCGTCTCGATCGGCGAGACGACGGGGGCCATCTATCTGAATTTTGGAAAAAATCGCGGCCGGGACGCCGCCGCCGTGATTTCCAGGAAGAATGTGCCTATAGTCTTGGCTCAAGGATGGATTCTCCGCTCGCTGCTCGGACGACGGATTCGCGTGCGCGGCTTGATCGAGACCAATAACGGACCGAGGATTGAGATTTCGAGCCCCGCGGAGATCGAGCTCCTTGGCGACACACCCGAGAACTGACGTTCCACGCGCGCCCTTGCATGGCGGCGCGGCGGGGGGCGGGGGGCTTGGCTTTCGCCCTTTTCTCGTCGTCCTCGTGGCCTTGGCGCTTTCCGGCTGCGCGGAGCTCGAACGGCAGGGGCAGCTCTTTGCGCCCAGCGGTCCCGCTACGCCTGCCGCCGGCGGCGCCAGTCGCGAAACGGTGCCCGTCGATGAGTTCGTCGAGCAATTCGGCGGCGTATACCGGGCGCCTGTCACCGAGGCCTATCTGAACCGCATCCTGCAACGGCTGGCGGCGGCCAGCGGGGGGCCTGGTCAGACGGCCTATAAGGTCACGATACTCAACACGCCCGTTCCGAACGCCTATGCGCTTCCCTCGGGCAATCTCTACGTCACCCGGGGGCTTCTGGCGCTCGCCAATGACGCCTCGGAAGTCTCGGCGGTGATGGCCCATGAGATCGCGCATGTGACGGCGCGCCACCGCGCCCTGCGCGACGAGCGCCAGCGCGAGGCGGAAGTGATCGCCAAGGCGGCCGAGGCCCTCAAGTCCGGGCAGAGCCGCGACGACGCGCGTATCCGCCAGAAGCTCTCCTTCGCCAGCTTCTCGCGCCAGCAGGAGTTTGAAGCCGATGCGATGGGCGTCAAGGTCATCGCCGCCGCGGGCTTCGATCCCTATGGCGCCTCGCGCTTCCTGACGGCGCTCGGCCGATCGACCGAGGAGCTGGCTGCGCTCAATGCAGAGAAAAGGTCCTCCTACGCGTCTGACATTCTCTCGGAGCATCCCTCTACGCCGGAACGGGTGTCCCGCGCTGTCGCGGCGGCGCGTGCGATCAGCGCGCCGGGCTCCGGCGAGCGTGACCGCGCGGGCTATCTCGCGGCCATAGACGGCGTGGCCTTTGGGGGTGATCCCGCGACCGGCTTCGTTCAGGGCGGTCGCTATACCCACGGCGGGCTGCGCTTCACCCTGACCGCGCCGGACGGCTTCGTGCTCAAGAATTCCGCGGAATCGCTGCGGGGCGTGGGGGACCACGATGATGAGGTTCTTTATCTCGACTGGGTCGAGGCGCAGCCCGGCGTCTCGGCGAAGAGCTATCTGACCTCGGGCGGATGGATCCAGGGCCTCTTGCGCTCCTCCCTCAAGGCGACGGAGGTGAACGGACTCAAGGCCGTCACGGCGAACGCCCGTGCGGGCGAGTTCAACTTTCGCGTGGCGGTTTTCGAGCACAATGGCCGCCTCTTCCGATTGCTCTTCGCGGTGCGCTCGCTCACCGACGAGACGGAAAAACGCTTCGACGCCTCGATCGCCTCCTTCCGCCCCCTCTCCACGGAGGAGGTCGCAGCTTTACGAAGCCCAAGACTTTCGATCGTCGTCGCCGGGCCGGGCGATTCGATCGAAACCATGGCGCGGCGAATGGCCTCAGCCAATCCGCCGGCGGAATACTTTCGGCTAATCAACGGCCTCGACAAGGACCAGCCGCTCAGCCTCGGCGAATATTACAAGATTGTAACTGAATGAATTTCACGGCCCGGGCGGAACCAATCGGGAGAGCGCGGGGTTATGGGTTAGAGAATGGTAGTAATATGAAGCCCCGTGCGTCGAGCCTCCGCCAGCGTCATCGCGGTGAGACTCGGCGGAGGAGATGGCTATGGCTTATATGCCAGGAATCAGCCGCGATGTCCTGAAGGCTGCTACCTCTGCCCCTTTTCTGGAGCGAGAAGAGGAACGTAATCTTGCATTAGCTTGGCGAGACAAGCACGATCAGCACGCCTTGCATCGTCTCACGGCCGCCCATATGCGGCTCGTCATCGCCATAGCGGCGCGATTTCGCCACTATGGGCTCGCGGCGGCCGATCTCGTCCAGGAGGGGCATATCGGACTGCTCGAGGCCGCCGCCCGTTTCGAGCCTGAGCGAGACGTTCGCTTCTCCACTTACGCGACCTGGTGGATCCGGGCGTCGATCCAGGACTATGTGCTGCGCAACTGGTCGATCGTGCGCGGCGGCACCAGCTCGGCTCAAAAAGCCCTATTCTTCAATCTCAGACGCTTGCGGGCTCGCCTTGCGCAGGGGAGCGGAGCCGCGCATTGCGCCGATCCGCTGCAGAGCATCGCCGACGCCCTGAAGCTTCCGCGAGCGGATGTTGAGCTCATGGACTCGCGCCTGGGCGGCGGCGACGCCTCGCTCAACGCGCAGATGATCTCGGACGATTCGAACGCCACCGAGAGGATGGACTTTCTCGTGGATGACGGCCCTCTGCCCGATGAGATCGTGGAGGAGAGAGTGGATCAGGACCGGCGCGCGCGCTGGCTCACGGACGCGCTCGCGGTGCTCAATGAGCGGGAACTGCGAATCCTGAAAGAACGGCGCTTGAACGATTCGGTCGTCACCCTGGAGGCGCTCGGCGAATCGCTGGGGATATCCAAAGAACGCGTTCGCCAGATCGAAAATCGGGCGCTGGGGAAGCTGCGGCGCGCGCTTGCGGTCCATCAGGATGATGAACCACCGCTCGGCTAAAGCGCTATGCGACTAAAGGGAAACCGGTTTTTCGTGCATCGCGCTGTGAACTTTTAGAGTCGACGATCTTTGTCTGCGTTTCAGCGTTGCAACTCAAACGCGGCGCCGTCGGCGGACGCCGCCTCTCAGATTGAAAACAAAAAGCCCGGCGCGAGGCCGGGCTTTCTGCGTTGAGGCTTCAGGAGGTGGAGAGAGTTTCGGAGACGATCAGAATTTGGCCAGCACCGGAGCGGGAGCGGCCCAGTTGAAGTGATAGTTCACACCAGCGCGGACGATGTTGACCTGCGGATGAAGGTGATAGCCATAGTTCCAGCCCCAGCCGCCGGTCATTCCGCCGCTGTCGAGGTCGGCGTAGAGATACTCGATCTTCGCCGAGATGTGCGGCGCAAGCATCCACTCCAGGCCGCCGCCGGCGGTCCAGCCGGTGCGGGTGTTGTTGTAGTTTCCGGCGTAGACGCCGCCATAGGCGAAGCCGGCCGTGCCGTAGACGAGCAGCGAGGGCGTGAAAAGCCAGCCTGCGCGGCCGCGGACCGTGCCGATCCAGTCGAGACCCACATGGCCGCCGCCGATCGAGACGAGCGGGAAGAGGAGGGCGTTGCCGCCGTTGTTGGCGAAAGGCGACGCATAGACGGGAGCGGAAGCCGACTTGTCGTTGTTACCGATGCTCGAGCCCTGGAAATCGGCCTCGGCGCCGACCACGATCGACGGATTGAACTGGAAGTTGTAGCCGACCTGTCCGCCGCCGACTACGCCGCCATTCGTGCCGGAGTTATTGTAGTTGGTGGGCAGGAAGAACAGGTTCGGAGTCCAGCCCCATGACGACGAGAACGCGCTCTGACCAAGGGCGAAGCTCGGATCGTAATAGATGTTGGCGTTGTTGTCGGAGCTGCTGGAGTTCCAGCCGCCGCCGATGTTCAGACCGGCATAGATGCCTGTCCAGGTCATCGGAGGCGGCGGCGGCTCGACGAGCGGCGCCTTGCGATAGGGGAGGTCGGCGGCAAGCGCGGAGCCCATGCCCACCGCCAGCGCGAGGGCGGAAATTGCAGCAATCTTTTTCATGTTCGCCTCCAGAGAGGAACCGTTGGTAAATCGCGACCGTTTTTTGAGCGGGCCGGGACGACTTCGGAAATGAAGATGCAGGGTAGATAAGCCGATTTCAATATAGAAAGAGCGGCGCTGAATGCTTTCTCTGGAAGTGTGCCATATTTGCAACAGCCGTGTGCTATTTTTGCAACAGTCTTGCGCCCGGACGAGCCTGTCTCAGAGCTTTCTGTCAATAAATAAAAAGCCCGGCGCGAGGCCGGGCTTTCTGTTGGTCAGGCTGTTGGAGCCGATCAGTATTTGGCGAGAACCGGAGCGGGGGCCGCCCAGTTGAAGTGATAGTTCACGCCAGCGCGGACGATGTTGACCTCGGGATGGAAGTTGTAGCCGTAGTTCCAGCCCCAGCCGCCGGTGACGCCGCCGCTGCTGAGATCCATGTAGAGATATTCGACCTTGGCCGACCAGTTCGGCGCGAACATCCATTCCAGGCCGCCGCCGGCGGTCCAGCCGGTACGGGTGTTGGTCTGGCCCCAGGCCTGCACGCCGCCGTAGGCGAAGCCCGCCGTGCCATAGACGAGCAGGGTGGGGGTGAACAGCCAGCCGGCGCGGCCGCGCACCGTGCCGAACCAGTTGAGGGCCAGATTCCCGCCGTTGATCGCCGCGACCGGAACCAGCGCGCTCGGCGTGTTGAGAACAGGATACGCATTACCGTTGTAGGGCCCATAGACCGTAGCGAAGGGCGACGGATAGTAGCTATAGTTTCCTGGACCGTTGCCGCTGATGCTCGAGCCCTGGAAGTCGGCCTCGGCGCCCACCACGATCGACGGATTGAACTGGAAGTTGTAACCGACCTGCGCGCCGCCGACGACGCCGCCGGCCGTGCCGGTCTGGTTGCCGTTGGGCAGGAAGAAAAGGTTCGGGACGTAGCCCGAGCCCGGCGCCCAATAGCTCTGGGCGAAGGAGTAGTTCGGATCGAAGTAGGCCGAGACTTCATTATTGCCGTTGTTGGCGTTCCAGCCGCCGCCGATGTTCAGACCGCCGTAGAAGCCGTTCCAGGTCAGCGGGGGCGGCGGCGGCACGTAGACCGGCGGGGCCTTCCGGCTCGGAAGGTCCGCCGCGAAAGCCGACGCGGTCAGCGCGAGGCTGAGCGCGGTCGCGGAAAGGAGGATCTTTTTCATGGCTCTGTGCTCTTTCTCTCTTCACGGTTGAAGACCATGACCCGACCCCTTCGAGGCGCGGGAAAAGCCGCGTCCTTCATGAGCCTCGAGACGGCCCGCCTGCTCCTGCGGGCGCCTCTCGCTTCCGCCCCCGGCGAGGGAGACGTCGCGAGCCTGCGGTCAGTTTCGCGAAATCAGGAAATCCCTCAAACGCGAAGTTTGCGCGCTTTCCGGACCGACCCATCCCGCCCCTTGCGAAGGCTCGACGAGCGGAACGCTTGCGCGTCCCAGTCCTTAAGCTGCCGGAATTAAGGGTCAGACCGCCTGAGTCTGCAAGGCTCACAGCTATGTTTTCGAAGGATTCGAGAGGGAATCGCGTCGTTTTTCCGCGGGCTGTTGCAGGCATGCAACACTTCTCTCGGTCAGAAACCAGCCTCGCGCTCTTCAGCGATCCTTTATTAAGCAAGCCGGAGCCGCCCGCGCTAAGAAAAAGCCCGGCGCGGGGCCGGGCTTCTTCGTGACGGGGCTTTTCGAACCGATCAGTATTTGGCGAGAACCGGAGCCGGCGCGGCCCAGTTGAAGTGGTAGTTCACGCCCGCGCGGAAGATATGGCCGTTGAATTGGGCCGAGGTGTAAGCGCCGTTGAGGAAAAGCGTCTGGCCCGCGACGCGGCGGCCGACGTTGATGCTGCTGCCGGCAATGCCGTCGCTATAGGTGACGGAGCCGAGGTCGTAATAGAGATATTCGAACTTGAGGCTCCAGTTGGACCAGAACATCCACTCCAGGCCGGCGCCGGCGGTCCAGCCGATGCGCGTGTCGGAGTAGGAGCCGGCGTAGCTCCAGGCCGGGGTCAGGAAGGGCCCGAAAGCCCGAGCCGTGCCGAACTCGAATTGGTTGGTGTTGGAGTTCGCGCCGCCATAGGCGAGGCCGCCGGTGGCGTAGACGAGCAGCGCAGGATTGATCAGGGCGCCGATGCGACCGCGCACCGTGCCGATATAGTCGAGGCTCTTCGAAGCATAGGTTTCGGCGCCAATCGCGCCGGATCGGTAGGGCGGCGAGGAGAGAGCCGTGCCCTGAAGGATGTTCGTGCCGCCGCCGGTCCCAGTGACGCCCTGAATGTCCGCCTCGATGCCGACCACCCAGGAGCGAGCCGGGCCGGTGTAGGCGCCGAACTGATAATTATAGCCGACCTGACCGCCGCCGATGAAGCCGCTGTTGTTGGTTCCAGGATAGGCGGTTCCCGCCGCCGCCGCCGCCGCCGAGGCGGCAGATCCGAGGGCAGATATCCTCCGCCCAAAGCTATCCAGATCCACCGGGCCGTTGGCGACATAGGTGTTGCTGCTGGCGTCGACCGTGCCGCCGACGTTCACGCCGGCATAAAAGCCGGTCCAAATCAGAGGGGGGGGCGGGGGAACGACGGGCTCTTTCCGGGAGGGAAGGTCGGCGGCGAAGGCCGATGCGGTGAGCGCGCTGAGCGCGGTCGCTGTCAGGAGGATCTTTTTCATGGCTCTGCTCATTCTCTCGTCTCGGTTGAGGCCGAAGGCCCGATCCCCAAGAGGCGCGAACCTTTAGCCAAGAACGTCGCGCAAGGAGGGCACTCCCGGCCGCGCGACCCTGCTTGCTTTCTGGACCGATGCGTCTTGCCCCTTGCGAAGGCTTGTCGCACGGAGCAGCCTCGCGGCGCTCCGAGGTTGTGAAGCTGTCATCATTAAAAGTCAGCGGGGACGCGGCAGCAAGCACGAGAGCGTTCTTTTCGGCCTTTTCACGTGTAACGCTGTCACTTTTTCGAAAACTGTTGCATGAGGGCAACAGTTTTCGAATGCGCAGCGATCCGATGCTTTAAAAGCAGGCAGAAATTCTTAGGCAGGTGCAACCGACCCAGGCAAAAGCCGGCGCGCGACGGGATCGAATCGGCCCCGGCAGCGCGACCACTACCTGGAATGCGCGAATGGGGGACGCCGCAAGCCCCCTTGCTAGCTCGGGCCTGCTCAGCGCGCCCAGCTTGAGGCTCCGTTTCAGGGCGAGGATCGCCGGCTCATTCGGCCGGAGGCGTCTCGCCCGCGACATGCGGCAGTTCCCGTTCGGCGCGTCTGGCGTCCCACCATTTGGCGAGCATGCGCCACCAGGGATCGCCGACATGCAGATGCGCGCGCAAAGGCGTCTTGGTGATGGCCAGAACGAGCCCGATGCTGAAAAGGCACCAGACGGCCGGCCATTCGGTAATGTCGTTTGTCGTTTGCGATGCGAGCCAGGGGCCGGCGACCCAGGAAAAGAGCGTGAAGCGCCAGCTGCCGATCAGGGCCGGGATGAAGAAGGCCGTGATGGGATAGGAGAAGAAGCCGCGCCCGAGATAGGGGTTGTCGGTCAGGCTGTTGCCGATGCCGTTGGTCGGCAGATGCCAGGCGATGTGCCACTCGCCGCGCACCGTGCAGAGCAGGTCGCCGCAAAGCGGCCGGCCGATTTGGCAGTGCCCGGCCCAGGCGAAGGGATAGAGCTGCACGATCATGAAGATCGCGCTCGCGAAGCAGGCGGCGAAAACCCAAGGAGCGACCTTCCGCGCGGCCTCCTTCGGCATGAAATAGAGCGCGACCGCATTGATGAAGAAAGGCTGGAAAGCGATGTGCAGATAGCCAAACAGCGTCATCATCTGGTTGACGGGCGACTCGCATTGGCCCAGCACCGAATAGCTCACGGCCTGCAGCGCCTCCATGCTGGCGAAGTAGAGGAGGCAAACCCAGAGAGCCATCGGTTCCGGATTACGCTTCAACGCCGAATAGGCCGCTCCGCCGATGCCCACCGTCGCCAGTACGGTCGACGCCTCCCCACTCCAGCACATGCTCCCGTCCGTTTCCTTTTAGTTTTTCCAATTCGGATACACGATATTCCGCCGACGTCAAAGCGCGACCCGGCGTCGCAAGCCGCGAACAGTTTAACGCGGATTTAACGCGCTCAGGCCAGGATCCGGGCGCCTTCCGCCAGGACTTTCGCCCCGAGGCGGCGGGCTTTCGTGAGGCTGGGCCGGGCATGCAACAAGAATCCTCCCTGCTCGCACCCTGCGGGGCGGAAGCGACGCGGGTCTCCGCTAGCGGCTCGGGGGAAGACGCGAACCGCACCCCGCCGCGCCTGCGCTTTTCTGTCGCAGGACGACACGCGCTCAAATCCTTCCGGGGCGCGCTGGCGCTGGCGATCCTGGCTGGCTGCGCCTTGGGCTTCGAACTCGGCATGCGCGCCGGCGGTTCGGCGCCGCCGGCGGGCGCGCGGAGCGCCGAACCAGCCGCGTGGCGCAACGCTGCGGGCGCCGCGGACGGCGTCACGCGCCTTCGCGAGGAGGTGCGCGACCTGCGCGCGCAGATCGAGCAGCTTCGACATCTCGCCGAGACCTCCAAGACGGGCGAGCGGCTGAAGGCGCTCGAGGCGGCGCATGAGGCTAGCGTCGCGCCGGCGCAATTTCTCGGCGCGACCGCAACGAAGCTCGGCCAGCTCGAAGCGCGGCTCGAGCGGCTCGAGCGCGCGCAAGCCGATCCGACGCCGACCGGCTCGATCAGGCGCCAAAAGTCCGCCGCGCCATAGACCGTCACAAATCCCCGTCGCATTGGACGCCGGCCGCCGAGGTGGTAAAGCGTCGCCGCGTCGTGCGCCGCAGGGCGACAAGAGCGGCGCGCTCACCCGCGGTTATGACGGCCCTCGCGCGGACGTCTGGCCCCGTCCTCTCTGGGACCCGACAGGCCCTCGCATGACAGTGGACCGCTACGCCAGCATTTCTCGAAGCCGGGTGAGGCTGCCAAATCTTTGGGACGTCGCGGCTTTCGTGCTCGTCCTCGGCGTCCTTGTCCTGATGAGCTACGGCGCCGGCGGCATGAGCACGCCCTTGAGCGCGCCGCAGGCGACGGGCGTCTCTCTCGATTATCGCTATCTTCCCTACTACGGGCTGCGCACGACGCTGCGGATGTTCGCGGCGATCTGCGTCTCGCTCGTCTTCACCTTCACCTATGCGACGCTCGCGGCAAAAAGCCGCCGGGCCGAGATGGCGCTGATACCCATCCTCGACGTGCTGCAATCCGTGCCGATCTTGGGCTTCCTTTCTTTCACCGTGACCTTTTTTCTAAGGCTCTTTCCAGGCTCGACGCTTGGCGCGGAATGTGCGGCGATCTTCGTGATCTTCACGAGCCAAGCCTGGAACATGGCCTTCTCCTTTTACCAATCGCTGCGTGGGGTGCCGCGCGATCTCGAGGAAGTGGCGGCGAACTTTAACCTCACGCCCTGGCAAAAGTTCTGGCAGCTCGAGACGCCCTTCGCCATGCCCGGCCTCATCTGGAACATGATGATGTCGATGTCGGGCGGCTGGTTTTTCGTCGTCGCCTCGGAGGCGATCGCCGTCGGCGACGTGAACATCCGCCTGCCGGGGATAGGCTCTTATCTCGCGCTCGCGATAGACGAGCGCCGCATCGACTGCGTGGCTGCGGCGGTCGTCGCGGTGGCGCTGATCATCCTCGCCTATGATCAGCTGCTGTTTCGACCGATCGTCGCCTTCGCCGATAAATTCCGGGTCGAGCTGACGGCTTCGCAGACCCCGGCTAAGTCCTGGGTGCGCGATCTCTTCTTGCGCACGCGCTGGCTGAGACGCGCGACGCGCCCGCTGACGCGGCTCTTGGACGGCGTCGCGCTGCTGCCGATGCGGCTTCCCGGCCTGCGCGGCGCGCGGCGCGAGGCCGATCCCCACAGGGAGCGGGTTTTCGACTTCGTGTGGTATGTGATTCTCATCGCCGCGGTCTGCGTCTCCTTCGGACTGACAATCGAGTTTTTGCGCAGGAGCATCGACGCCGCCGAGGTTTTCCGCGTGGCGCAGCTCACCTTCTACACCTTCCTGCGCGTGGCCGCCCTGATCGCGCTGACGACGCTCTTCTGGGTCCCGGTCGGCGTCTGGATCGGTCTGCGCCCCCACATCGCCGAGAAGGTGCAGCCGCTCGCGCAGTTTCTCGCGGCCTTCCCCGCGAACGTGCTGTTTCCCGTGGCGGTGATCGGCATTCTGCGCTTTCATCTCAATCCAAACATCTGGCTTTCCGTGCTGATCGTCTTCGGCACGCAATGGTACATCGCCTTCAACGTGATCGCCGGCGCGAGCGCCTTCCCGAACGATCTGCGCGAGGTGGCGCAGAACTTCAAAGTCGGGGGCTTCACCTGGTGGAAAAGCGTGATCCTGCCCGCCATCTTCCCCTATTATGTGACCGGCGCGATCACGGCGTCGGGCGGTTCCTGGAACGCCTCGATCGTCGCCGAATATGTGAAATGGGGCGACGACCGCGTCACCGCCGAAGGCGTCGGCGCCTATATCGCGCAAGCGACCGAGATCGGGGATTATCCGAAAATCGTGCTGGGCGTCGCCGCGATGAGCGTCGTCGTGATCCTCGTCAACCGCCTGTTCTGGCGCCGGCTCTCCCTCTTCGCGGAACGCCGGCTGAGGCTGCTGTGAGGGGCCACGTCTTTCGAAATTGACCATGCGCCGCTCAAGGCGACAAATTGAGTTAAAACGTCTCGCACACTGGAGCTTGTCAGAGCCGGCAACTTCTGGAAAGTTGCTAACCGATCCACAGCCGTCTAGTGGCTCTGAAAATGTAGCTTATAAATCGATGACTTTTGCGGGAGCTCCTGCGACGAAACCGTCAAGATTTTTCAGTCGGTAGTGGAGACACAATGGCAACGGCAATCATCGTAGATCCTGCACTCAGCAACTACGCGGGCCACCATTTCACTGCGGTAACAGGGTGGGTAGCTGCTTGTAATACGAGCGGGTTGAATTGTAGAGTTCTGGCGCACAAAGAGTGTATTTTACATTCAGTCGAGACTGTAGCTGTCGAGAAACCCTTTGGCGGGAATTTCTACCACGTCGCTCCGGGAGAGCCGTCAGAAGCGCGGACACAACTTCGCATAATGCAGAGGCAGTTTCGCGATGCCGTTGCTGTGTCGCTGAAACGGCCTCGTGCAGAGGACGTGATCATTCTGGCGCATTCGACTTTAGTCACAATCAACGGGATCGCCGCCTGGGCTTCGAGTTTGCCAAAAACGCGTATTCCTCGGCTGGTAGTTTGGCTAATGATGAAGCCAGATGACGAGGACTTTGTGGTCCCGTTCGGCTCGCCCAATTGCATGGTTACAGCGGTGGACCGACTTCGCAAAATATTCGGCGATCGGCTCACGCTCACGGGATTTACAGAGGAGGTTTCGCGGCGCTGGAAGGAGCTTTCCTCTGAAGAAATAGTTACTTTGCCATTCATTTCGTTGAGGCCTGAACTTCCTGGGCGAACAGGTCATGTGCCCGCCTCCCCTCCGATAGTTGCGTTTGTTGGACATCTTGGCGATCGAAAAGGTTTAGCTTTGATACCCGGACTGATCCGGGAATTAGAACGCCGAAATGTGAAAGTACGATGGACGATTGCGGGGGAGTGCTTCCAGCCGAAATCGTCCGCCTTCTCTGAAATTGAGTCGCTCGCTGGAAGCCATTGCAATGTATCCCTCGCCATTGGCCCGTCCGGCTTGGACGACTACGTGCGACAGCTGACCTCCGCTGATATCTTACTACTCCCTTACTGTCCTGATACTTATGAAGAGCGTGGCTCCGGGATATCAGAAGAAGCAGAGACCATGGGCGTCCCTTACATCGCGCCTAAGGTGGCGTTCAGCTCCAGGGCGGTGGCGGCGGGCTCCGCGATCGCTTTCGAACGATGGTCCGTCGAGGGGATCGCTGAAGCAATCACAGCCGCATTGAATGATTTGGAAATGATAACTCGAGCGGCTGAGGAACGGTCAAACAAAATTAAGCAGCAAATTAAGCGGACTCGTGACGGTATACTTTTGTCATTACTGGAGTGGCCGTCGTTAAAAGAGTCGGTACAGCCAGCGTATATTGCACAATTTCCCGGCATTGATATCATAATAACATTATATAATTATAAGAATTACTTAATTGATTCTTTAAAGTCGGTTCGCCGCCAAAAATATCCAAATTGGCGATGCATAGTGGTCGATGACTGTTCGACTGACGCTTCATTTGATGAACTGAAGGCTATAGTCGCCGGCTTCGGGGATAAATTCTACTATGAGCGTCATAGTTCGAGTGGAGGACAATTGAGTGCCATTGCCACGGGATTATCTCTCGGATTGAATCCTTTTGTCATGCTGCTGGACGCCGATGATTGTTTGATGGAGAATGCGATTGACGTCCACCTATCCTGGCATTTGAACAAACGGGTTCCAGTAGCTTTAACCTCTGGACGCGTTCAACTGGTTGACGAACTAGGTCGTCTTCTGGCAGGGAGTATGGATAATATAATCTTCACAGACCATGAGTGTCATTTTTCGCCCCTGGTTCCAGACGACGCGTATTGTAGGCCCGAACTTCAGATTTTGGACGTTTCTTCCGCAGTATTTATCAGGCCGACGAATTCAAATATCGGCAAGTGGTTTTGGGCTCCGACATCAGGACTAATGTTCCGCCGAAGTACAATGGAGCTTGTCCTACCAGATAGGCTTAATCTCGGTCGTTACTCTGGTGATACTTTCTTTGCGCTAACTTGCCATGCGATAGGTGGTTCAATTCTTATCGATAAGCCCGTGGCGCTCTACAGGCGGCATGGCTCGAATGGCTATTCGGACATGGCGATTTATGGCGCGGGTACGCAGTCGATTAGAAATGGCTCATGCACCCCCGACGATGTGAAAGACGTACTTTTTGGCTCATTTGAGCGAAAATTATGTCGACGTGGCTCGGCAAATCAATCACTTTCATATTGATCAAATTCTCGCTCTAAAGGAGCCGCCAATTCAGGCATTAAGCAGCGACGCAGAAACCTGCGAGGAGGTTGCTCAGGAATTAAGCAGCGACGCAGAAACCTTCGAGGAGGTTGCGCCGACGCGCGCCCGAATGCCCTGGATCAAGCCTGTGGCTGAATTTAGCTGCACTATGGGGCGTGCTCTCCGCGCCCGTTGGCTCGTCGAGGTAGGAGAGCGACTGTGGCAATGGTAGAGGTTGACCCGCGCGAGGGCAAAAAATAAGCTATAGGTGCCATAAATCCAGATGACGCAGTAGAGATTCTTTTTCTTTCCCGCCGACAATCCAGTTCGCATGGAATATATAGGGGCGGCCAGCGTCTATTAGGCCGGGAAACGGCGCGCTATTCAACAAGAGCGGGCGCAGAGGGCCTGTCGGGAAGAGATAATCCGATAAAAAATGTATTTCTTTCAGGAATGAGGGGTGTAATTGGAAAAACTCCCTACATGTCGCCTGAACGGGAATCGCTTCATTCAGCTTCCGCCTCTCGACAAATAAATCATATTGTTTTTGGAAAAATGAGATCGCCAGGGGCGACGAGCGAGCCGCAAAAAAGCCGAAGCAGGGTTCGCTGGGGAATACGGATTTAGGCTCGCGTTGAAACACAATGTCATACACAGTCATCGTCTGTCTGAGATGATCAAGCGGGTTTTGGATCCACGCAACATCGATATCCACATAGAGGATATCTTTGAAATCACGAAGTAAGCCCGAAATTATTTTAAGTTTTAACTCCATTATGCTGGAAAATCCGGCGGTTCCCCAATCGAAAAAATGATCGGCGCCTGCGACGATGTTGACGAGCTGGCAATTGTCGATGGGCGGCTGGAAATCTTCCAACTCATCGGCGGCGCCATAAATGACAACGTTGGAGGTCACGCCTGCCTCTCGCATCGTCAGAAGAGAGTTTGTTAATAAGCGGTAGCCCTCCCGACCCAGGGCAAGATAGACGACGACGGGATCAAAGTCTCCGGTGCTCGCAGTCGGCATAAGGTCGCGTTTCGGTTTCTGGCTTCGTCGCCATCATAGGGGAACGATTTTCCAAAAACCAATCATAGGCCGCCGCGATCCCATCCTGCAGCGCAATCGTCGGCGACCAGCCCAGCTTGCGGATTCGACTGGAGTCCATCAGCTTGCGCGGCGTTCCGTCGGGCTTGCTGGCGTCGAAGACGACCTCGCCCTGAAAGCCGACGGATTCCGCGACGATATGCGCGAGCTCGAGGATCGAGACTTCTTCTCCCGAGCCGCAATTGATGTGCTCATAGTCGTCGTAGTGGTCCAGGCAGAAAACCACGCCTCTGGCGAGATCGTCGACATGCAGGAACTCCCGCAGCGGCGCTCCCGTGCCCCACACGACGACCTCGCGCCGGCCCTCCGCCTTCGCCTCGTGGAACTTGCGGATGAGCGCCGGCAGCACATGGCTTGTCGTCAGATCGAAATTGTCGTTGGGTCCGTATAAATTGCAGGGCATCACGGAGATGTAGCGACGGCCGTATTGCTTGCGATAGGCTTGGCAGAGCTTAATGCCGGCAATCTTGGCGATCGCATACCATTCGTTGGTCGGCTCCAAAGGCCCGGTCAGGAGATCGTCCTCCTTGATCGGTTGCGGCGCGAATTTCGGATAGATGCAGGAGGAGCCGAGGAACACGAGCCGTTCCACATTCGCCTTATGCGCCGCGTGGATGACGTTCGCTTCGATGATCAGATTGTCGTAAATGAAGTCGGCCGGAAGCACGTCATTGGCGTGGATGCCCCCCACTTTGGCGGCCGCAAAGATGATGGCGTCGGGCTTGCTTTGCGCGATCCAAGCTTCCGTGGCGGCCTGATCGCGCAGATCGACGGACAAGCGGTCGGCCTTCAAAACCAGTTCGCCGCGTTGCTCGAGGACACGGACAACGGCGGAGCCGACCATGCCCCTATGACCAGCTACAAATATCCTTCCTGCAACCATGGTGATGCGCCTGCAAAGCAATTCTGAGTTATTCCAATGAATAACCGATAAATTATTATCATCATTGGCTATCTCAAGCAAGATTCCTTCGACCTGGAGAGCGCCGCGCGCCCAAGCAACCCGCGTAATGCCGATTGCAATTCTGCGCGCAATTGACCAGAAGAGAGGGGCTTCGGAAAGACGCCGTCGCGCTTCGGGCGCCCTCGACAGGCTGCACATGGAAACAACGACATCCACGCCGCCGCTGCTCGTCATCGACGACGTCTCGCAAAATTACGGGCGTGGCGGCGACAAGAGCGCGACCGTGCTCGACCATATCTCGCTGACGCTCAAGGAAGGCGAGATCGTCGGACTGCTGGGGCGTTCGGGCTGCGGCAAATCGACCCTGCTGCGCATTGTCTCGGGTCTCAACCACCCGTCTAGCGGCGAGGTGCGCTATCGCGGCGAGAAGGTCACGGGTCCCGTGGACGGCGTCGCGATGGTGTTCCAGAGCTTCGCGCTTTTCCCTTGGCTCACCGTGCTCGCCAATGTGGAGCTCGGGCTGCGGGCCAAGGGCGCCCCGCGCGAGGAGGCGCGAAAGCGCGCGCTGCAGGCGATCGACATCATCGGCCTCGACGGATTCGAGAGCGCCTATCCCAAGGAGATTTCCGGGGGCATGCGCCAGCGCGTCGGCTTTGCGCGCGCGCTCGTCGTCGCGCCGAGCATTCTCCTCATGGACGAGCCCTTCTCGGCGCTCGACGTGCTGACCGCCGAGACGCTGCGCACCGACCTGCTCGACCTCTGGGTCGAAGGGCGGATGCCGATAAAGTCCATTCTGATGGTCACGCACAACATCGAGGAGGCGGTGCTGATGTGCGACCGCATCATCGTGCTCTCCTCCAATCCTGGCCGTATCGCCGCCGAGATCGACGTGTCGATGCAGCATCCGCGCAATCGTCTCGATCCCGAGTTCCGCCAGCTCGTCGATCGCATCTATGCGCTGATGACGCGCCGCGCCGAAATGGCCAAAGCCGTGCCCGGCGCCTTCCCCGGCCTCGGGCTCGGCATGTCGCTGCCGACCGTCTCGACCAACACGCTCGCCGGCATGATCGAGGAGGTCGCGGCCGAGCCTTATAACGGCAAGGCGGATCTGCCGGCCCTGGCCGACAGCCTTCAGCTCGAGATCGACGATCTCTTCCCCGTCGCCGAGACATTGCAGCTTTTGCGCTTTGCGGAGCTCGCCGAAGGCGACATCAAGCTTACGCCGGCCGGGCGGCGCTTCGCGGAGCTCGGCGTCGATCAGCGCAAGAGGCTGTTTGGCGATCATCTCCTGGCTTACGTGCCGCTTGCGCAGCGCATCCGCCGCGTGCTCGACGAACGCCCCTCGCATCACGCGCCCGCCACGCGTTTTCGCGAGGAGCTCGAAGACTACATGAGCGAGGACTACGCCGAGACGACGCTGAAGAGCGTGACGACGTGGGGCCGCTACGGCGAGATCTTCGCCTATGACGAGGCGAGCCAGTCCTTCAACCTGGAGAATCCGCAATAGGCATGGGCCGCCCCCGTGACCGTTTGCTTCACGGGGGCGGCGAAAAAGACGAGGTTCCCGGCGGATCAGACGCCCAGTACGCCGTTGATCTGGGCAAGCGTCGCTTTTTCCTTCTCGCTCACCTGCACGCCGCCGAAGCCGAGGAAGCCGCCTTCAGACCCCGCCTCAGCCACGATCTGCGCGATATGCGAAAGCCAATGCTTGAAGGCGCTCGCGTCGGCCGGCGCCTTGGAGTTGACGAGCCCCACGATGCGTTGCAGCTCGCTGAGGGCGCGGTCCTTCAGCTCCTCGGGCTTCGCGCCTTTCAGGAGCGCCGCCACCCGGTCGCGGGCGCTTGTGCGGCCCTCCGACGTGAAAAGGTCTTCGGCGACGGATTTGATCAATTCATCGCTCGCGCTCGTCTTCGCGGCGGCGAGTTCCTTGGCGTTGGCCCAGCCCTCCGCGAGCGTGCCGAAAATGCCGCTCGGATCGGCGGCGGTGATGGCGAAGCCCGCGAGAACGGGGGCCCCGAGCACTGTGTTCCATTCCTCTGCTGAAAAGTTGGATTTGACGGCCATGACGCTAGTCCCTTTGTGCATGGACGCCGCCGCAATCGGCGGACGGCGGTAATGCTCTTTCGACATCACGCTCGGTATATATGGCGCCGCGCCGAAAGCTCTACCCAAGCGATGGCGGCTTGAGCTCGCCGCCGATGTCCCATTCAAGCGAGGTAGAAGAGCAGGGCGCTGCCGGCCGACGTCGCCCGCTCGTAGAACGCGATCAGAGCCGCGTAGCGCTCCAGCACGAAGTCGAGCGCGACACCGTCCGCGGCTCGCCAGATATCCGGATAGACTTTCGCCCGGGCCAAAGCCGCGGCGTCGTAGCCGCACCGCAGACTTTCCGGCGGATGGGCGCGCATCCAGGCCAGCGCCGCCTTCACTTGCGCGGCCGTGAGGCTGAAGACCGCACCATAGCCATATTCGCTGCCCGGAATCTCCCGATCGCCGAAGAGCGGCGGACAGCCCTCCGCGCGCTCGCCGCATCGCACGCCGGTCAGCAGGAAGTGGATGGCGTTCCAAGCCGTGTCGACGTCGAAGCCATCGTCGCCGCTCGGCTCCGGCTCGCTGTCGAGCAGGGCTCGGAGGGCCTTCGGGTCGGACTGAACCGTCCCCAATTGGCGGGGCGTGACGGCCAGGAAACATCCCAACATGCTCATGAAGTCCTCCCCGCTCCCGAGACGCTGGGCGCAAAGAAAAAGCCGGCGGTTTCCCGCCAGCTTTGCAGAATTTCATGAGACATGCGCGCGTTACGCCGTCGCGGCGCCGACGCTGCCCACGTCCACCTTCACGCCCGGCCCCTGGGTGGAGCTGAGCGCGATGCGCTGGATGTAGGTGCCTTTGGCGCCCGCCGGCTTCGCCTTGGCCACCGCGTCGACGAAGGCCTTCACGTTTTCGACGAGCTTGCCGTCGTCAAAGGAGGCCTTGCCGATCGTACCCTGCACGATGCCCGCCTTCTCGACGCGGAACTCTACGGCGCCGCCCTTGGATGCCTTGACCGCGGCGGTGACGTCCATCGTCACCGTGCCGACCTTGGGGTTGGGCATGAGGCCGCGCGGACCCAGGACCTTTCCGAGACGGCCGACGAGCGGCATCATGTCGGGCGTGGCGATGCAGCGGTCGAAATCGATCGCGCCGCCCTGCACGGTTGTGACGAGATCCTCGGCGCCGACGATGTCCGCGCCCGCGGCCTTGGCCTCGTCCGCCTTAGGCCCGCGCGCGAAGACCGCGACGCGCAGCGTGCGGCCGGTGCCGTTCGGCAGATTGACGACGCCGCGCACCATTTGGTCCGCGTGTTTGGGATCGACGCCCAGGTTCATCGCAATCTCGACCGACTCGTCGAATTTCGCCTTGGCCCGCTCGCGCACGAGCTTGATGGCGTCTGGCAGCGGATAGAGCTTCGTGCGCTCAATGCCCTCGCGCGACTTGGCGATGCGTTTGCCGATATGCGCCATCGTCTTACTCCACCACCTGCAGGCCCATCGCCCGCGCCGAGCCCTGGATCATTGTCATGGCGGCCTCGACCGTCGAGCAATTGAGGTCGGGCATTTTCTTCTCCGCGATCTCGCGGATCTGCGCCAAGGTGATCTTGCCGACCGTGCCGCGGCCCGGCGTCTTGGAGCCGGAAGCCGGCTTCTTGCCGATCTTCAAGCCCACGGCCTTCTTGAGGAAGAAGGAGACCGGCGGCTGCTTCATCTCGAAGGTGAAGGAGCGGTCCTGATAGGCGGTGATGATGACGGGGATTGGCGTCCCCTTTTCCACCTGCGCGGTCTTCGCATTGAAGGCCTTGCAGAATTCCATGATGTTCAACCCGCGCTGACCGAGCGCGGGGCCGATCGGCGGCGACGGATTGGCGGCGCCCGCCGGCACTTGGAGCTTGATGAAGCCCGCGATTTTCTTCGCCATTTGCTTCTCCAACGAATGGCGCCGCCGCGCGCAAGACGCGCAGCGCCGCCGGTTGCAGTTCGTGGTCCGACGCGGTCTCCCTTGGCGAAAGGGCGCGCCCGCCACGTGCGGTTTCGTTCCTTGGGGGAACGAAAAAAAGCCCTCGTGGAGAGGGCTAGGGCCTTTTAAAGCTCTGTCGGGAGAAATGCAAAGGCTTTCGCTTCTGACCGGGCGTCTGTGCCTTTGTGATGGATATTCGTCAAAGATAAGGGGCACCGCGCCGGCGGCGGGACGAGCATGCGGCGTTTGATCACTCGCCACAAGATGGAACTGCTTCTTTGCCTGCGCGTCACGCTCGCGACCTTGCTGACGTTCGGGCTCGGGCGGCTGCTCGGGCTCCCGATGATCCTATGGGCGCTGCTGACCAGCGTGCTGCTGACGCAGATGAGCGTCGGCAAATCGGTGAAGGCGACGATCGATTACTTCGTCGGAACGCTCGGCGGCGTGATTTATGCCGCGGCCATATCGGCGCTCATCCCGCAGGCCACCGACGGCGGAACTCCTGACGGCCTTGGCCGCCACCGTGCCGCCGCTCGCCTTCGCGGCCGCCGTCAGCCCGAGATTCGCCGCTGCCGTCCCGACGGGCCTTATCGTGGTTGTCGTACCAACGTTGACGCACGCCACGCCGCTCGCCTCCGCGATCGACCGCGTGGAGGAGGTCGCGCTCGGGGCTTCGGTGGCGCTGGCCGTCTCCCTCGTCGTCCTGCCCGCGCTGGCGCGCGACATGGCGAGGGGATCGGCCGCCGCCATGCTGGAGGCGATCGCCGAGGCGACGCCGAGGGTCTTCCACGGCTTTCTCCAACCCGTCGATGCTCAGTCGGTCGCTAAGCTGCATCAGAGCGTTGCGATGGCTTATCGGCAATTCGAGGCGGCGGGCCAAGAGGCCGAACATGAGCGCATCTCTCTCTTGACCTACGATCCCTCGAGCGAGCCGGAATTCGAGCGGCTGCGCGTGGCGCTGATGCGCCTGCGGCACGATCTGATCATGACCGGACGCGCCGCCGCGGAGCCGTTGCCGGAGACGATCAGGAGCCGGCTGAAGTCGTCGCTCAGCGCGCTCGAGCGGGCGATCGAAGGTCAGCTATTGACCTCGGCGTTTCGCCTGCGCGTGCGGAGCGCTGCTTCAGAAGACGTCGGATGGGAGGAGGCGTTCGAAGCCTTCGGTCGGGAAATCGCCATGCTTCGCGCCGAGGGGCTGTTTCGGCCTATGCCGGAGGACGCGGTCCAGAACTTCTTCGCCCTGGCCTTCGTTCTGGAGCAGTGGCGGGCGGATTTGAAAGAATTGACGGCAGCCTCGAACGACCAACTGGGCGCCTGAATGCGGCTTGCGACGGGTGACCGTCAGACTTTATCCACCTGCCCGAACTCCAGCTCCACGGGCGTGGCGCGGCCGAAGATCGAGACTGCGACCTTGAGGCGCGAGCGGTCGTAGTCAACTTCCTCGACGAGGCCGTTGAAGGAGGCGAAGGGTCCGTCGGCGACGCGCACCGTCTCGCCGACCTCGAAGGTGATTGTGGATTTCGGCCGTTCGGCCCCTTCCACCACTTGGCCCTTGATCCGGTTCGCCTCATCCTCGGAGATCGGCATGGGCTTGTTGTCGGCGCCGAGAAACCCCGTGACTTTCGGGGTGTTCTTGATCATCGAGAACACTTGGTCGGTGAGGTCGCACTTCACGAGCACATAGCCGGGAAAGAACTTGCGCTCCGTGTTGATCTTGCGGCCGCGCCTCACCTCGACGACATGCTCGGTCGGGACCAGAATCTCGTCGAAGCGGTCGGAGATATGGCGTTGCGTGGCCTGCTCGCGAATGGAGTCTGCGACCTTCTTCTCGAAGTTCGAGTAGGCGTGGACGATGTACCAGCGCTTGGTCATGAGAATGAAAGCCGCTCCAAAGTTTATCCTCTAATGTCCCGCGGTCAGCATCAGCTTCACGCCGAACCGCAGGAGCGAATCGACGACAACGAAGAAGAGGGAGGCCAGGACCACCATCAGGATCACCATCGAGCTAGTGATGGTGGTCTCGCGGCGGCTCGGCCAGACGATCTTCTTGGCTTCAGAGCGCACATCCTGGATGAATTGAAAGGGATTGGCCATGCCTCTGCCTGACGCCGTTTTTTCGAGGAAGCGGGCGGCGAACGGCCTCCCGCAAAACAGTCGCGGCGCGGGACCCGAAAGGCCACGCGCCACGAAAACAGGCTTATAGACCCTCGCGGCGGAGGCGCCAAGGGGTATTTTGATCCTGGGTGACTGGGGAAAAACGCGGGAAACCGGCGGGAACTGCGTTCGGCTCCCCTTCGGTTACAGCGGCGGAGCCCTTATATTGCCGCCATGCGACTGCTCATCATCGAAGACGACAAGGAAGCGGGGGCCTATCTCGTCAAGGCCTTTCGCGAGGAGGGTCATGTCGTCGATCTCGCGACGGACGGCCTCGAGGGCTATGCTCAGGCGCGCGAGGGCCAGCACGACGTGCTGATCGTCGACCGCATGCTCCCCAAACTCGACGGGCTCTCGCTGATCTCGAGCCTGCGCGAGCAGGGCGTCGAAACGCCCTGCCTCATTTTGTCGGCGCTGGGCCAGGTGGACGACCGGGTGAAGGGGCTGCGGGCGGGCGGCGACGATTATCTCGTCAAGCCCTATGCTTTCTCCGAGCTTTTGGCCCGCGTTGAGGTGCTGGCGCGGCGACGCACGGGCGCGCGTGGCGAGGAGACCGTCTACCGGGTCGGCGACCTCGAGCTCGATCGCCTGTCGCACAATGTCACGGTTGGCGGCCGCGAGGTGACGCTGCAGCCCCGCGAATTCCGCCTGCTCGAATATCTGATGAAGCACGCAGGCCAAGTCGTGACCCGCACGATGCTGCTCGAGAACGTCTGGGACTACCACTTCGATCCGCAGACCAATGTCATCGACGTTCACATCTCGCGCCTGCGCTCCAAGATCGACAAGGGGCGAGCCACGCCGTTGCTCCACACCGTCCGCGGCGCGGGATATATGATCCGTGAAAGCGCTCGCTAAGCTCTTCCGAACGACGGCGTTCAAGCTCTCCGCCGCCTATTTTATCCTGTTTGCGGCTGGCGCCGTGCTGGTGCTCGGCAGCGTCGGGCGCGACGTCGAGATGGTGCTCGACGAGCAGATCGCGCGCAGCATCGACGGCGAAATTCACCTCCTGGAAGAGATTTACGCGGAGGGCGGCCTGTTGCAGCTCAGCCGCTCGATTGCGCGTCGCGTGCGGGCGCCGGGAGAGATGATCTACCTCGTCACCACGCCGGGCGGTCAGTTCGTCGGCGGCAACATCGTCGCCTCGCCCGCCATCGGGGGAGAGGAGAGGGCGCTGGTCGAGACGCTCTATCGTCGTCACGCCGAAGCCCCCGGGGAAACGCATATCGCGCTCGCCAAACTCGTCATCCTACCGGACGGCTTTCGCCTGCTCGTCGGCCAGGACATCGAGCATCATCGCGTGCTGCGCGAAATCCTCGGGGAGGGGATGGGCACCTCGCTGTTCTGGCTCGCGCTCATCGGCACGCTCGGCGGCCTCTATGTCGCCTATCGCATGCTCGAGCGGGTCGAGGAGCTGTCCGCCACGGCGCGGCGCATCATGTCCGGCGATTTGAGCGAGAGGCTGCCGACTTCCGAGGCTGGCGACGAGCTCGACCGTCTCGCGGGAAATCTCAATGCGATGTTGGAGCGTATCGGTCAGCTGATGCGGGGGCTGCGCGAGGTCTCCGACAATATCGCGCATGATCTCAAGACGCCGCTGACGCGCCTACGCAATCGCGCGGAGGCGGCGCTGCGCGGGAACAAATCCGCTGAAGAATATCGCGCGGCGCTCGCAGCCGTCATCGACGAGTTGGACGGCCTCATCCGCATCTTCAACGCGCTCTTGATGATCGCCCGCGCGGAGGCCGGCAACTTCGGCGCCGGGATGGAGGAGGTGGACGTCGGCGGCATCGCCGACGAGATCGTCGAGCTTTACGAGCCCTTGGCGGAGGAGCTCGGAGCGAGCCTAGAAGTGGAGGCGCAGAAAGGGCTTGTCGCGCGCGGCAATCGCGAGCTCCTTGGTCAGGCGCTCGGCAACCTCGTCGATAACGCAGTGAAATATGGGGTCGGCGGCGAATTCGAGGCGCGTCTCCGTGACGGCGCGGCGCGTCGGCGCGATGGTCGAGCTCGTCGTCGCCGACCGCGGGCCCGGCGTCGCGCCGCAGGATCGCGAGAAGGCGCTAGAGCGTTTCGGGCGCCTGGAGTCGTCAAGGTCGCTGCAGGGCTCGGGTCTCGGGCTCGCCATGGCGCTGGCGATCGCCCGGCTTCATCAGGGCAATTTGCGCTTGGAGGACAATGCGCCGGGCTTGCGCGTAGTCTTCTCGATGCCATGGCTGCGCATGCCGCCTGCAGCCGACACGCCTTCGGATCGCGGGTGAGCGAGGCGCGGCGCGGCCGGCAGGGACTGCATCTGCCTCGCCGCCGCGCTCACCGCCGCCAGCACGCGCCGCGCGCACTGTGCCTCGTCGCGCGTCGAAGCCGGATCGGCCGGGAGTTTGAAGAGAGCGAGCGTCCCGACGCCGACGCGGGAACGCAGCCGCAGGCCACCGCCGAGCAGCTCGACGAGGGCGTGCGCGATCGCGAGGCCCAGCCCCGAGCCTTTCATGCCGTTCTCGATGACGGCGCGCGACTGCGTGAAGGGAGCGCCGATGGTCGCAAGCGCCTCGCGCTCGACACCTTGGCCATTGTCGGCGACGCAGATCCAAATGGTCTCGAAGCGCCTGCGCACGCGCAGCCGCACGTCGCCGCCCGGCGCCGTGAACTTGAGGCTGTTGGAGAGAAGGACCCCCAGGATCTTGACGATGGCGGCGTGATCCCCCGCGCAGAGCAAAGCTTCTTCTATCTCGCAGAAGAAGGTGACGCCTTTCTCCAAAGCCCGCTGACGCCAAGCCCTTGCGGCGTCGTCCACGATTCTCGAAAGCTCGATGCGGCCAAGCGCGAATTGCGGCTCGCGCCTCTCGAGCCGCGACATTTCCAGAATGTCGGCGACCATCGCCTCGAGCTGAGCGCCGCTCTTATGAATGTCCCGGCAATATTCGAGATATTTGCTCGACCCCAATTCGCCGAAGGGCTGCTCCAGCATCAGCTCCGAGAAGCCGATAATCGCATTGAGCGGCGTGCGCAGCTCGTGGCTCATATTCGCGAGGAATTCGCTCTTGGCGAGATTGGCGGCCTCGGCTTCGGACTTTTGAAAGTGATACTGCTCGGCGAGCGCGGCGAGCTCCTGCTTTTGCATTTCCAGCGCCTGCCGTGAGCGTGTGAGCTCCACCACGGTCGCCTGCAGGCGGCGCTCCGAAAGCAAAAGATTCTGCTCGTTGTGCTTGAGCTGCGTGATATCCGTCCCAACGGAGACAAAGCCGCCGTCCTTCGTCTGCCTTTCGTTGATCTGCAGCCAGCGGCCGTCGGCGAGGCGCGCTTCATAGGCGCAGGCGCGCGCAGCCAGAGTTTCATGCGGAGCTTGCTCGAGACGCAGCGCCGACTGGGGGGCTCGGCTCATGACCGCCTCATAGGTTGCGCCGGCCGGCGCGTGCTCGCTCATGAAGTCCATGAAACTCGAGAAAATGGGCATTGCAGGCGACGAGCCTGCTGTCCTGGTCCCACAGAACGAAGGCCTGGGGGGCGGCGTTGATCGCGTCGCGCAGGCGCCTGTCCGCGGCCTCTGTCGCTTCCGCCAAGGCCTTCTGCTCGGAGATGTCGACCGCAATGCCGACGAGATGCGTGCGTTTCGTTTCCGGATCGACGATCGCCTGGGAGCGCGCCCGCATCCATATCCAGGCGCCGCTCGCATGGCGGATGCGGAACTCGCGGTCGGCGGCGGTGGCTCTCCCCGAAGCCACCATTGTGGCAACCTTCAGGAGATCGCGGTCGTCGGGGTGGATCAACTCGGCCAGCTCGACGATCGTCAGAGAGCCGCCTTCGACTTCCCGTCCGAGCATTTCATGCATCGAGTTGGACCAGTAGAGGCGTCCCTGCTCGATGTCCCAGTCCCACAGGCCGCAGCGCCCTCGCGAGAGCGCCGTCGCCAGCCGGCTCTTGATGCGGCGGTTGGTCTCCTCCGCCGCTCGGCGGCGCCTTGCCTGACGAAACGCCGCAGGGATGATGATGAGGAGAACGGCCACCGTGGCGACGAGAAGCAGCTTGTGACGCCCAGAAGCGGCGCGCCAGTCGATCAGGACCGAGCTTTGCGGCTGGATCGCCGCGATCCGGCCGAAGGGAGGCGGAAGCTTGCGGATGATGGCCAGGGCCGGGGTGCCGTCGCTGAGCAGGATGCGCACGGGACCGGACCGTTCGACGATGGCTTGCGACTTCTCGCCGAGGATTTCGAGGAGCGTGGTGCTGGCGCGCTGGAGTTGCGGCCAGGTGGCGGCGACGCGGTCCTGCTCGTCGGTGACGACGATGCTGCGCCCGCGGCTGGCGTGAAGCGGGGCGATGGCGGAGAGCGGCTCGTCGAGCGCCGCCTTGTCTTGGTTCTGGGCGATGATCTCGGAGAGATCGCGCCAGACCGCCTTGGAAAAGAGGTCGAGATCGGCGGCCGCGTCGAGCAGGAGCCGATCATGCGCGTCGCTCGAAAGCGTCCCGAGCAATTCGAACAAGGCCAGAATGCAGATGACGCCAGCGAGAAGCGCCAGACGTCTCAACCATTGTTCTTCCCGCGGGTCGGGCGAGCCTGCGTCCGCGCCTTGGCGATCGGCGCTCCAGATCGCTTCGGCGCGAGTGTCGCGTTGGCGGCGGAGGCCCGCGCCATGAAATGTCTCCATCGATTTCTGGCGCGAGGGGAACGCAGCGACTTGCCCGCGAATCAGCTTCATAAGAATCCGACATCGACGAATTGTCCAGGAGAAAATTTCGCCAAACGCGTTCCGCAAATAAATAAATCAGTTAATGAATCGCAGGCATGCCCGCTAATGGCGGCGGCTTCGCGCTTTCAGTCTCGCGCCGTGCGTCGCCGCAGCAACGCCGCGACGGCGAGCAGGAAAAAGACGAAGGCGAGGAGCAAGGTCGAGACCGCGTTGACCTCGGGCGTCACGCCGAGTCGTACTTGCGAATAGATGCGCATCGGCAGCGTCGTGGCGCCGGGGCCCGTCGCGAAGCTCGCAATGACGAGATCGTCGAGCGACAGGGTGAAAGTCATGAGATAGGCGCTGGCCAGCGCCGGAGCGATCGCCGGAAGGCCCACCAGGACGAAGGCCTGCAAAGGCGTCGCGCCGAGGTCCATCGCAGCCTCCTCCTGCGACAGAGTCGAGATCGCGCAGCGCCGAGGTGAGCGCTACCGTTGCGAAGCACATGGTGAAGGTCGCATGCGCGATCACCAGCGTCAGAAACCCTCGGTTCAGGCCGAATGCGACGAAGGCGGTGAGCAAAGCCAGCCCGAGGACGACCTCGGGCAGCACGAGCGGCGCATGCGCGGCGCCAAAGAAGAGCGAGCGGGTCCTGAAGGCGCCGAAGCGCGCCAGCGCCGCCGCGGCGAGAAGACCCAGAGTCGTCGCGAGCGTCGCCGAGATCGCGGCCGCCTCCAGGCTGATCCTCGCCGAGTTCGAGCAGCGCCTCGTTCTCGAGCAGGGCGAAATACCATTGTGTCGAGAAGCCGCCCCAGACCGTCACGAGCCGCGAGGCGTTGAAGCTCATCGCCGCCAGCACCAGGATCGGCCCATAGAGGAAGACAAATCCGAGCGTCAGCGCCGCGCGGCCGGCAAGGCGCACGGGCGCGCTCATTGCTCCAGCCTCTCGTCCTTGAGTCGCAGTCGCTCGGCCAGCAGCAAGGGGCCAAGGAGGAACAGGAGCAACAGAATCGCGGCGGCGCTCGCCGCCGGCCAGTCCCGGTTTGCGAAAAAGTCGTTCCAGATGGTGCGGCCGATCATCAGCGAGTCCGAGCCGCCGAGGAGGTCCGGGATCACGAACTCGCCGACGGCCGGAATGAACACAAGCAAGCAGCCCGCGATGACGCCTCGCCGCGACAAGGGCAGGGTGACGCGCCGAAATACTTCAGCCGGCGTCGCACCGAGGTCCGCCGCCGCCTCGCGCAGCAAGGGATCCTGGCGCTCCAGCGCCGAATAGAGCGGGAGCAGCATGAAGGGCAGATAGCTGTACACAATGCCGATCACGACGGCGACATTCGTCGCGTAAACGGCGAGCGGCTCGTGGATCAATCCGAGCGTCATCAGCGCGTGGTTGATGAGCCCCTCGTCCTTCAGGAGCGCGATCCATGCATAAACGCGAATGAGAAAGCTCGTCCAGAAAGGCGCGACGGCGAGACCGATGAGGATCGGGCGCAGTCGCTGCGGGGCGCGGGCCAGCGCGAGCGCGAAGGGATAAGCGATGAGGAGCGTGATCAGCGTTGAGATCGCCGCGACAGCGAGCGACGTGAGGAAGGACTCGAGATAGAGGCTGTCCTCGGCAAGGCCGCGATAGGCGTCGAGATTGAAAGAGCGCAGTTTTTCCAGCGCGCCTGTGAAGCCCTCGGAGAGGGAGAACACCGGCTCGTAAGGCGGGCGGGCCACCGCCGGATGGGAGAGCGAGATTTTCGCGACAAGCGCCATCGGCGCGATGAAGAAGATGGAGAGCCAGAGATAAGGCAGCGCCAGCACGGCGCGGCGAGCCAGGCTCACCCGCGCGCTCATCGGCTATCGTCCGCAAAGAGCGAGCCCGCGTCGGGCGGGATCGTCAACCGCACGCCCTCGCCCTGCGCGAAGCCCGAGTCATGCGCGCAGGAGACTCGAAGCGATCCGCCCGCGTCGAGAGCGACCCAGAGCAGCGTGCTCTGGCCCCGAAAGCTCGCCTGCGCGATGCGCCCCGGCATTCCGTCGCCGTCGCGGGAGAGACAAATGTCCTCCGGCCGCAACGACAGCGTGGCGCCGGCGCCGTCATCGAGCGGGCAGGAGGCGAGCGCGATTTTGCCGAAAGGCGCTGTAAACCAGACTCCGTCGCGCCGCGACACACGGCCTTCGATCAAATTCGTCGCCCCGATGAAATCCGCGACGAAGCGGGTTTGCGGCCGCCGATAGACATCCGGCGGCGCGCCGATCTGCTCGATCCTGCCGGCGCGCATCACGGCGATGCGGTCGGCGAGCGCCAGCGCTTCTTCCTGGTCATGCGTGACGATGACGAAGGCCGTGTTGAGCCTGCGCTGAATCTGCTTGAGCTGCAGCTGCGTCTCCTCGCGCAGCTTGCGATCGAGGGCCGCGAGCGGCTCGTCGAGCAGCAGGAGCCTCGGCCACGGCGCCAGCGAACGCGCAAGCGCCACGCGCTGCCTCTGCCCGCCCGAGAGCTGCTCTATGCGGCGCGCTCCGAACCCCACGAGCTGAACGATGTCGAGGAGCTCCTCCACCCGTTTTTTTATACCCTCTCCCGCGAGGCCCTTGCGGCGCAGGCCGAAGGCGATGTTGTCGAAGACGTCGAGGTGCGGGAAGAGCGCATAGGACTGGAACATCATATTGATCGGCCGCCGATAAGGTGCCAGGGCGGAAAGATCTTGGCCCTCGAGCGAAAGCCGCCCGGAATCGGGCTTCTCGAAGCCGGCGATAAGGCGCATCAGGGTCGTTTTGCCGCAGCCTGATGGACCGAGAAGCGCGAAAAATTCGCCAGAACCCACGTCGAGCGACACGTCGTCGAGCGCGACGACCGAACCGAAGCGCTTCGAGGCGCGCTCGACGGCGAGAAGCGGAACAGCGGCCATTTCGATACTCTACGCCTCCCCCTCGCGGTCGGTCCGCACCGGTAAATCCGTGGCCGTCGCCACTCCCGCTCTCACGCCAAAATCGCGGGCGAGGGGGGACGAAATTCACCTGAGGCGTGGCGGCCCATGCTACATGCGCTGAGCGCGGTCAAGCGATAAAGAGCGCTTGGGGAGAGCGGATCGAAACGCGGCGGGCCCTTTCGCCGCCGTCCCCTTCGCCTGTCGGCGATGGGGCCGGGTTCCAGATCGCCCGCGCCTCATCCCAACAGCGGCCTGAGCTCTTTGCTGATGGGAACGGCGACGACGCTTGCGCCTTTGAAAGCGAGCGCCGAAGCGAAAGCCTCGGCGACCTCCTCCGCCGTCTCGGCGCGAACGGACCTCGCGCCATAGCCTTTTCCCAGCGAGACGAGGTCTATGCCAGGCAGGTCGAGGCCGGGGACGTTCGGCGTATCCTCCAGCGCCGCGAACTCCTTCAGGATCGCGTATTCTTCGTTTTGCAGGACGACGAAAACGATATGGACCTTCTGCTGAACGGCCGTGTAGATGGCCTGCACAGAATATTGGAATGATCCGTCGCCCATGATCGCGATGACGGGGCGGTTGCGACCGCTCTTTTGCTCGGCGAGCGCGAGGCCGACGGCGGCGGGCATGTCCCAGCCGAGCCCGCCCGAGGAGAAAGTGTAGAATCGGTCCGGCTGGTCGATCTGGAAATGCCGTTGCAGCTCACTGACGTTCGAGGGCGATTCCTCGACGAGGACGAAATTCGCCGGGGAGCGCGCGGCAAGGATTTCGAAAAGCTTGTCGGGTGAGAGCGGCAGCCGCTCCGACGATTCTGATTGAGGTTTCGCCTTGGGGCCGGACATCCTCGCGGCCGCGGGCCGGCTGGCGACGAGCGGCGTCATCCCCTCGAGGAAGAGCAGGCTGTCGGAGACGATGCTGTCCCCGACGGCGGCCTTGGCCGCCGCCTCCGGATCGTCCGTCACCTGAAGCAGGCGCGCGCCTTCCGGGAGATATGGGCCGGCCAAATACGGATAGTAGCGGAACACGGGGGCGCCGATCACGACGACGAGGTCATGGCCGGCGAGCCGCGCGCTGAGCGGACCGATGGCGGGCGGCAGAAACTCCGGCATATAGCGCGTCGCTCTCCGGAAATGGCGTGCGCTCGTTCAGGGCGCCGCCCACACCGGCGCGTTGAGCTTGTGCGCGAAAAGGACGCCGGCGTCCCACGCCTCAGCGCGCGCAATATCAGATCCATAGACGAGCACAGGGCTGCGGCTGTCGTTGATGAGCCTTGCGAACGCCGCCAATCTGCGCGGGTCGGGACCGACCCGCGTCGAAACCGTGCGCAAGACATCCGCGTCGTCGATCTCCTTGTTCCAGTCGTCGAGTGGCAGGGAGAGGAACACCGGTCCGCTGGGCGGTTGGACCGCGGCGGCGTAGGCGCGCATGAAGGCGGCGGGAATATCCTCCGGCCGCGACGGCTCGTAACTCCATTTCACCCACGGCTTAGGCATGATCGTGGGGTCGATGTTGGTGAGCAGCGGCTCGATCAGCAGCATGTCGCGGGTCTGCTGCCCTGCGGTGAGGATGAGCGGCGTCTTGTTCTGATAGGCGGTGAGGATGCAGCCCATGGCGTTGCCGAGCCCGGCGCCTGTATGCACATTGACGACGACGGGCTTGCGCAGGCCCTGCGACAGGCCGTCGGCGACGCCCACGACGCTCGCCTCCTGCAGCGCCAGAACATAGTCGAAGTCTTTCGGGAAGTTTTGCAGGAAAGGCTCTTCCGTCGAGCCGGGATTCCCGACCACCGTCGTCAACCCGAGCCGCCGCAGCAGCGCAAAGGTGCAATCTCTGACGCTTCGTTTCATTCGCGCCCCCATCGGCTGAATTCACTTCATTAAATCGGAGATCTCCCGATGCTTTCTATTTTTCCCGGCGAAGATGCCGCGGCGGATCGTCTTTCACAAGGCCGATGTGTCTGCGGCCGAGGCCACGCCTCGTTTCGTCAGAGCCTTGAAAATTGATCGCGTCTTGGCGAGAATCCCGGTTGGCGGCAGAAACTTTGGTATAAGCGGGAAATAGCGCTTGGCGCAGGCTCGGAAAGGCGAAGAGAGATGGAAGAATTCGAGGGCGGTTTTCTACGCAATCTGATGATCGGCTTTCTGCTCGCTGTCGCCGTCGGCTTCATATTCGTGTGGTGGCGGTAGTGCAAGCCGCCTCGGAAGCCGCCGTCGCGCGGCCGGAATACGAGAAGGACGGGCCGGTCGAAGGACCGAGGATCAAGGCGCGCTACCGCCTGCGTTGCGACGCCGTCGCCGTCGAGGATCGCGCCCAAAAGATCGCGATCGAGCAGAGCGTCGAAATGCCGCTTGCGGGCGTACGCGACCGCGAGATCATGGAGAACATCGTCGGCAAGGTGCTCCGCGTCGAACAGCGTGGCGAGAGTTTGTTCGAGGTCACGATAGGCTTGTCCGCGCGCACAGTCGGCGCGGACGCCGGACAATTGCTCAACATGCTCTTGGGCAACACCTCGATGCATGAGGACGTCTCGCTCGAGGACGCCGATATCCCCGACCCCCTCGCCGAAATTTTCGGCGGGCCGAACCACGGAGTCGAGGGGCTGCGCGCGCTCGCGGGGGTGAAGCGTCGCGCGCTGACCTGCTCGGCCTTGAAGCCGCAGGGGCTGTCGCCGGAGAAGCTCGCCGCGCTCGCCAAGGAATTCGCGCTCGGCGGCGCCGATTTCATCAAGGACGATCACGGCCTCGCCGACCAGGACTATGGCCGCTTCGCCGAACGAGTCCCCGCCTGCGCGCGCGCGATGCGCGAGGCCGAGAAGATGACGGGGCGGCTCACGCATTATGTTCCGAGCCTTTGGGGGAGCTTCGAGGAGATCGACGCGCGTATTCGCCTTGCTCGCGACGAGGGTCTCAGGGCGGTCATGCTCGCGCCGGCGCTCGTCGGCGTCTCGAACCTCGTCGCTTTGAAGCGCAAGCATGCGGACTTCGCTTTTTTCGCGCATCCGAGCTTCACGGGCGGCGCGCGCATCGCGCAGCCGCTTTACAACAAGCTCTACCGGCTCTTCGGCGCGGATGCGGTGATCTTCGCGACCTTCGGCGGGCGCTTCGGATACAGCCGCGAGACCTGCCGCGGCATCGCCGACGGCGCGCGAAAGCCCTGGAGCGGCTTGCGTCCCACCATGCCGGTGCCCGCCGGCGGGCTGACGCTCGCGCGCGTGAAAGAGACGCTCGATTTCTACGGCGAGGACACGATGCTGCTGATCGGCGGCGATCTGCTGCTCTCCGCGCCCGGTGAACTGGCGCGCGAGACGGCGGCTTTCGTGCGGGGCGTCGAAGACTATGCTGGCGGCCGCTCATGAGCGGCGGCGACGGCGTCCTGCGCAAGGCTCGGCCGGGTTTCCGTTGGTCCGAGGTCGAGCTGCTGGCCTATAAGGATGAGGGCTCGGCGCCCTTCAAGTCGGTTTCGCGCCAGACGCTCTTCGGCGGCGAAGGCCTCGAGGGTGAGCTTCGTTATTTCGAGGTCGAGCCCTCCGGTCATTCGACGCTCGAACGCCATGAGCATCGCCATGCGGTGATGATCCTGCGCGGGCGCGGCCAATGTCTCGTGGGGGACGAGATACTCGCCCTCGCGCCGCATGACCTTGTGGCGATTCCGTCTTGGACCTGGCACCAGTTCCGCGCGAACGCCGGCGAGACGCTCGGCTTCCTCTGCTTGGTGAACCGGAATCGCGACAAGCCGCAACTGCCAAGCGAGGCGGACCTCGCGGCGCTTCGGGCCGATCCGGCTATTGCCGCCTTTCTCGACGAAGCCTAGCGCGAGAATTAAGAGGCGCAGTCACCTGAACGAATGCCAGGCGGCTGGACTAACGCCGTTTAAGGTGCCATGCTTTTGAAGCGGCAGTCTTGAAGCACGTTCACCGCTTCCTTCGCGCGCCTTCATCGACCAAGCGGCGCGGTGAACTCCTGAGATTTTACTTGGGAGAGTCCGATGATTGATGACAAAGCCGTGAATTCGGGCGCTGACGCCCCGCGCCCGTCCGCGCCGAATGTGGCGAGACTCTATAACAGACACGGCGCCATCGATCGACGAAAGCTTTTGCATGCCGCGACGACTGGCATTGTCGGCACGATCCTCGGCGTCCGTTCCGCGAATGCGGGAGGTTTGTTCTCTCGCTTGATAGGCGACTCCGAGTTCTTCACACCCGCCGCCAAGGCGGCGGAGGCGGATGCGCTGCGGCTCACGACGCTCGGCGATTACGTGTGGCTGACGCCGACAAAGCTCGGCGGCGGCGCCCAGGCGCAAGATCTAGCGACCGGCAAAACGATGGCGTGGATCGAGTATTGGAACTATGGCGACAGCTGTCCCATTGCGCATCACCTCGCCGCCTTCCCGTCCCCCGACCCGCGCAAGGGTTTCGAGTTTATAAACTCCACGCAGGGCGGCCAGAACGTTTTGATCTACGGGATTCCGACGCAGATCCGGGAGCATGGGATGCTCGATCCGATCTGGGGCCAGGGCAATCAGATCTATCGCGTCGGATTCGACGGGCAGCAGATGAATCTGCTGGAAAACGTCGCCGAGACGACGGGCGTCGGGCTCGGCGTTCATACGGTGATCTTCCCGGACGCGACGGGATTCGCCGTCGCCGATGGGCAGAAGGACATCGTCGCTTTTTTCAAGCGTGCGACCGGCCATGACAAGACCGAGGTCATCGAGGCCTTTCGCTTCGACTGGATCGGCAATGAGCCGAACGGGCTGTTACAGGACAACTGGTTCAAGGGCGGCAAGGTGCGCGTCACGCGCCTCGTCAAGGCTCCCGAGACCGGCCTCTACGATTGCCGCGGAACGAAGGGTAACAAGCTCGATTGGGAAATGGTGCCGATGGGCGAGTATCTCGTCTACACGGGCCAGCTGCCCGGCGATTTCGTGAAAACGCTGACAGGCGCGGACAACTGCGTCCATCACCCCTTTCATCCCCTGTCGCTCGTCACCTTGCGCATGTTCGCCGTCGGCGTCGTGTTCGATCGGACCACGATGGAGCCGCTCGCCTGCATCTCGTCGCCGGAGGGAACGACCAAGGAGTGCATTCCCGTCAAAAAGATTGCTGACGGCATTTGGGACATCACGCTAGATAATGTCGTGACCTCCGGTCACGAATGCGGCTTCGGTCCGCACGGCAAATGGTTCACGATGACGAACAACACCAAGCAGAACAGCATGGGCGTGTTCGACTGCGAGGACCGCGATCCCCGCAATTGGAAGCGCATTGGCGTCTTCAAGGACTCGCATTGGGCCGGCGCGACGCCGAACCCCTTTCACATCACCTATTCCATGGACGGCTCGAAGATGTTCGTCTCCGAGCTGCACCAGAAGCCGGCGAAAAGCTCCATCGTGGTGGTCGACACCAACAGCTGGACAACGATCAAGCGTTTCGAGAATGTCGGAGTCGACACCCAGACCATGCACGTCACTTACGACGGCAAATATGTGCTGGCGATCTTCAGCGGATTCCAGCGCTTGGAGGGCGGCACCTTCATCTTCACACAGGATACGCTGGAACCGGTTGGCTATATTCCAAATTTCGGCGGGCACCATGATTGCGTGATTGTCCCGCGCAACAATCAGGAGCTGATCCACAGTCGAAGCACGACCGTGTAGCTATAATGACGAAGCGGCGCGCGGCGCGTTTTCTCCTGTTACGTCTCGCCGCACAGAACGTCGGGAGGCGATGGCTCCGCAGCCTCTTTCTCGGTCTCGCCGTGATGATCGCCGTAGGCGTCGTCTTTTCTGGCGCCGTTCTCGGCTGGGCGTTGCGCGACGGCTTGACGAAGAGCTTCTCGCGCATGGGCGCCGATCTCGTCGTCGTGCCGCAGGGCGCGCTGGTGAACATCACGAGCACGTTGCTCACAGTGCAGCCGACCGATCTCGATCTCGAGGCGAGCCTCGGCGAGACGCTCCGAATGCTGCCGGGCGTAGCGAAGGTCGCGCCGCAGCGTCTCGTCCGTGCCGGGGCGGAGGGGCGCGTGATCAATCTTATCGCCTATGACCCGGCGCAGGACTTCACGGTGGAGCCCTGGCTCTCCGCGCCTCTGCCCGGCCCGCGCGACCCGTTGGCGATGCTCGTCGGCGCGCGCCGCGCCGAGAAACTCGGGGCCACGCTGACAATTTGTAACCTTACGCTCACCGTCGCCGGCGGTCTCGGCCAGACGGGCGTCGGTCCGGTCGACGAGTTGCTTTTCATCTCCTTCGCCGGGCTCGAGCAGCTCGTCGTAGCGGCGCGGCAGACGCGTGTCCCGTCTCCCGCCGCGAACGACGCGGGGCAGGGCGCCCGCCACCGACATCCTGGCGCAGCCGAGTGTCTGCCCGATCTCGCGCCGGGACGCGTCACCGCTTATCTCGTTCAGCTCGCCCCCGGCGCCGCGCCGGAGCAGGCGCGCTTCGCCATCGGTCAAATGCCAGGCCTCAAGATTGTCGCCGGCAATTCGGTGCTCACCGCGGCTCGACAATCGTTGGGCGCGCTGCTGTGGGGCGTCGCGGCCTTTGCAAGCCTTCTTCTTTTGGCGTTGTTGTTCGTCGTGTCTCTGCTCTTCTCGGCCATCGTGCAGGAGCGCTACCGGGAGATCGGCGTCTTGCGCGCGGTGGGCGCGCGGCCGGCGCAGGTGCTCGGTGTCACGCTCATGGAGGCTGCGCTTCTCACCGGCGTCGGGAGTCTGCTCGGCATTGGTTTCGGCTTTTTGCTCATTCTAATGAGCGCGCGGTCGCTGGGATTTTACTTTGCGTCGCTTGGCGTGCCTCTCGAGGGGCCGCCCGACGCCTTCATCGCGGCGGTGGCTGTGCTCAGCGTGTCCTGCGGCCTGATGCTCGGGGTCATCGGCGCATTGGGGGCGGCACGACGCGCGCTGCGCCCGGAGCCCTACGGCATGATCCAAATGGAAGGCGCGCAATGATGCTGCGCGCCGTGGACCTGCGCAAATCCTACGAGAATGCAAACATGCGCGTCGACGCCGTCCTCGACGCCACTCTCACCGTCGATGCGGGCGAGTTTATCTCCATCGTCGGCCGCTCAGGCTCGGGAAAATCCACGCTGCTCGCCATGGTCGGAGCGCTGAGGCGGCCAAGCGAAGGCGAGATTGTTTTCGCAGGCGAGAGGGTTTGGGCTCTCTCCGAAACCCAGCTCTCCGACCTGCGTCGCCGCGAGATCGGCTTCATTTTCCAGTTTTCGAGCCTGCTGCCCAATCTGCGGGCGATCGACAATGTTGCGCTGCCGGCGCTGCTCGGCGGTGACATCGCGCCCGACGCGGCCTATGCGCGCGCGCGCGATCTGCTGACGCGCGTCGGACTTTTCCCCCGCGCTTCGGCTTTTCCGGGCGAAATGTCAGGCGGCGAGCAAAGGCGTGTCGCCGTCGCCCGAGCCCTGATCAACCGGCCTCGACTTTTGCTCGCCGACGAGCCCACGAGCGATCTCGACGAAGAGACGGAGGAGGAAATCGTCACGCTGCTGGAAGCTTTGCGAAGTGACGAAGGCTTCGCCCTGCTGCTCGTCACGCATAACCGAGAACTCGCGGCGAGGGCCGAGCGCCGGCTCGAAATGAAGCAAGGTCGACTGTATGCGCAGAACCAGGCGCCGCTGCCGATGCTTCCGGCCCGGGCGATTGCGCGGCCCGCGCCTCCTCCCCTCGAGCCGGCCGCCGTCGCATCGGTTGAAGACGCGCAAGGCTTCCATCGATTGGGGGGCAATCTTTGGGCGGCCTTTGGGCGACTGGCCGCCGGCGCTGCGCTGATCTTCGGCCTCGCGATCGCCGTCAATTATTGCGTGGCGAGCTTGCAGCGGCATCAGATGGAGGCGCAAAAAGAGCGGCTCCTGGCGCTCGAGGAAATGGCCACCTCGACCTTGCGCAGCGACATTGCCGATATCGCCAGCCTCGGCGACCACCGATTCAAAGTGACGATCTATCTCGATAATACGAAGGGCGATCCACCAATCTACGTCATGTCGCCCAGCGTTCGCGCATTCGTGCAGGTTGGCGCGGGCTGGCAGGAAGCGGTACTCACGCCCGTGGAGACGGCGACAGCCTCCGTGCTGAAAGTCACGGGCCGCCAGCTCTATCAATTCGTTCTCGAGCTGCGCATTGAGAAGTTTACCGAACTGCTGCCGCATTACATGCATGTGCGTTTTAGCAACGATATGCTCGTCAGTCCGCAAAACGCGCCGAAGGACGAGTTATTTGAGCGCAACGACAACTATTTTGTCTATCTGAAGCCTGACGGCGTGGACGATGCAACGATCCTAAAAGACGTGCGTTTTGCGGGAGCGCCGCCGCTTTGGATCTGGATGCCGCCCCACTGAGCGACGCGCGGGCGACGACTTTAGGAGTTGATGCCCAGGATCGCTTTCGTCTCCAGAAATTCCGCGAAGCCATAGTCTCCCCATTCGCGGCCGTTGCCCGACGTCTTGTAGCCCCCGAAGGGGGCCATCGGCTCCAACGGGGCGTTGTTGAGATGAACCTGGCCGGCGCGCAACCGCGAGGCCGTCTCCAAGAGCCGCGCCGGATCTTTGCCGGAGACATAGGCGGAGAGGCCGTATTCGGTGTCGTTCGCGATCTCGACCGCCTCGTCGACCGAGTCATAGGCGAGGATCGACAAAACAGGCCCGAAAATCTCCTCGCGCGCGATCGTCATGTCATTCGTGACATTCGCGAAGACGGTTGGCTTGGCGTAGTAGCCCCGATCCAGGCCCTCGGGCTTTCCTAGGCCGCCGGCGATCAGGCTCGCGCCTTCCTCGAGACCCTTCTGAATCAGGGCCTGGACCTTGTTCCACTGAGTCTCGGAGACGAGCGGGCCCATTTGCGCATTGCCGTTTGGATCGCCGACCGTCGTCGCTTCGGCCGCCGCCCTGGCGAAGCCGATGACCTCCTCCATTCGCTTGCGCGGCGCGATCATTCGCGTCGGGGCGTTACAGGACTGGCCCGAGTTGAGCATGACCGCGCCGACGCCAGCCATCACGGCGCTCTCCATGTCGGCGTCTTCGAGCAGAATATTGGGGCTCTTTCCTCCGAGTTCCTGACACACGCGCTTGACGGTGGGCGCGGCGTTCCTCGCGACCTCGACGCCGGCGCGGGTCGAGCCTGTGAAGGACACCATGCTGACGCCAGGATGTGCGCTGATCGCCGACCCGACTGTCGGCCCGTCTCCGTTGACCAGATTGAACACGCCCGCAGGCACGGCCGCCGCATCGAGAGCTTCGGCCAGGATTATGCCCGAGAAAGGCGCGATCTCGGACGGCTTCAGGACCATCGTGCAGCCGGCGGCGAGGGCGGGCGCGACCTTGCAGGCGATCTGGTTGAGCGGCCAGTTCCAGGGTGTGATGAAGCCGCAGACGCCGATCGGCTCCTTGACGATCAGCGTCGCGCCGCGGCGCTCCTCGAACGCGTAGCTTTTCAGCACCTCGATCGCGGTTTTGAAATGCGCCGCGCCCATGGCGGCCTGCGCACGCTGCGAGAGCCAGAAGGGCGCGCCCATCTCCTCGGTGATGGCCCTGGCCATATCCTCGTGGCGCTTTTCAAGCTCCGCGACGATCCGTTCGAGCAGTTCGAGACGCTCCTCGCGACTCGTGCGCGAAAAGCTTTTGAAGGCTTCGGCCGCCGCGACCACCGCGCGGTCGACATCCGCGGCCGAGCCCAGCGAGATGTGGCCGCAAACGGCCTCCGTCGCGGGATTGATCACCGGGAGCGTCTTCGGCTCGACCGGCTCGACCCAGCGTCCGTCGATGTAGAATTTCGAATATTCGCGCATCGCGATCCCCCGATTCTCCACCCTGGCGAAACAGCTAGCTATTGTTTTAGCGCGGGCTCGTCCTTGAACAAGGGCGAATGTGATCGGCTGTAGGCATGGCGCTTCGTCATGCTAGGAAGGCTTTGAGAGGGAGGGGGAGCGAAGCCATGCAGATCGACGGGCGGCATTACCGGACCATTTGGCCGGAAGACCACGACAGGGCCGTTCGCGTCATCGATCAGACGAAGCTTCCCTTCCGTTTCGACACTTGTGGGCTGAACTCGCTCGAGGCGGCGGCGCGCGCCATTCGCGACATGGTCGTGCGCGGCGCCCCGCTGATCGGCGTGACGGGCGCCTATGGCCTGGCGCTTGCGGCGAAGCAGGATGCGGGCGACGCCGCGCTGCAGGGCGCTCATTCGACGTTGCTCGCCACGCGGCCGACCGCCATCAATCTGAAATGGGCGCTCGACCGCGTGCTCGCAAAGCTCCTCGCGGCGCCAAAGGCTGAGCGCGCGGCGCTGGCATTCGCTGAGGCGAGCGTCTTGGCCGACGAGGATGCCGCCTGCTGCGAGGCGATCGGCCAGCACGGGCTCAGGCTGATCGAGGAGGTCGCGCGGCGCAAGGGCGGTCGTGTCAACATCCTGACCCACTGCAACGCCGGGTGGCTCGCGACCGTCGACTGGGGCACTGCGATCGCGCCCATCTACAAGGCGGCGCGGTCCGGCGTCGATCTCCACGTCTGGGTCGACGAGACGCGTCCGCGCAATCAGGGCGCAGCCTGACGGCCTTCGAGCTCGGGGCCGAGAAGATTGCGCATACGGTCATCGTCGACAACGCCGGCGGCCACTTGATGCAGCATGGAGAGGTCGATCTCTGCATCGTCGGAAGCGACAGGACGACGCGGCGCGGCGACGTCTGCAACAAGATCGGCACCTATCTCAAGGCGCTTGCGGCGCACGCCAGCGATGTACCCTTTTATGTCGCGCTTCCCGCCTCGACGCTCGATTGGCGGCTTTGCGACGGCGTGAGGGAGATTCCGATCGAGGAGCGCAGCGGCGACGAGGTCTCTTTCATGAGCGGTCTGACGGATGCGGGCGAGGTCACGCGGGTGCGCGTCACGCCGCAGGGATCTCCCGCGAAGAATTTTGGATTTGACGTAACGCCGGCGCGCTATGTGACGGCGCTCGTCACGGAGCGAGGCGTCTGCGCAGCAAGCGAGGAGGGCCTTCGGGCGCTCTTTCCGGATGCGACGCAGCCATAGGAGCTTGGGCCCGCCAGAGGGCAAAGGCGTGACGGTGGCGCAGGGGCGTTAGTATGACCGACGATCTCGCCTATTCTGACGAGTATCTGCGCGAGATCCTCTCGCGCACGAGCACCATCGCGCAGGTCGGCGCGACGAAAAAATGGAACCGGCCCGCCTACTTCGTGATGAAGTATTTGCAGGGCAAGGGCTACCGCGTCATCCCGGTCAATCCGGCCTTTGCCGGAGAGGATATCCTGGGGGAGCGCGTCTATCCCGACCTGCAATCCATTCCTGAGCCGATCGATTTCGTTCAAATATTCCGCCGCTCGGAATTCGCCGGCGCCGTCACCGACGAAGCCATCGCCAAAGGCGCCAAGGTCGCCTGGATGCAGCTCGGCGTGCGCGACGACGCGGCCGCCGAGCGGGCGAAGGCCGCCGGTCTCAAGGTCGTGATGAACCGCTGCCCGAAGATCGAATACGGCCGGCTTGCCGGCGAATTGTCGTGGGGGGGCGTCAACAGCGGAATCATCTCGAACCGTGCGCCTTCGCCGCCGCCGCGCCCGCCATTGCGCAAGAGCGCGGGGACGCTGAAGGGCGACTTCGGCTTCGAGACGAAAGCGATCCACGCCGGCGCGCGGCCGGAGGCCGTCACCGGCGCGCGTGTCACGCCGATTTTTCAGACGACGTCCTATGTATTCGAGGACGCCGAGGCCGCCGCTTCGCTGTTCAACCTGCACAATTTCGGCCACATCTATTCGCGCCTCTCCAATCCGACCGTCGCCGTGCTCGAGGAGCGCATCGCCGCGCTCGAAGGCGGGCGCGCGGCCGTCGCGGCGGCCTCCGGCCACGCCGCGCAGTTTCTCGCCTTCTTCACATTGCTGGAGCCCGGCGACGAGTTCCTCGCCTCGCGCAATCTCTATGGGGGGACGCTCACGCAATTCGGCCTGAGCTTCAGGAAGCTCGGCTGGACCTGCCATTTCGTGGATCAGAGAGATCCCGAAAATTTCAAACGTGCGCTGACCGAGCGCTGCAAGGCGATCTTCATCGAAAGCCTCGCCAATCCTGGAGGGATCGTCGGGAACCTGGAGGCGATCGCTGGAGTGGCGCAGGACGCTGGCGTTCCGCTCGTCGTCGACAACACGCTCGCGACACCCTATCTCTGCCGGCCGATCGAATGGGGCGCCGACATCGTCTGCCATTCGACGACGAAATTCCTCGCGGGCCACGGTAATTCGCTGGGCGGCGTCGTCGTCGAATTGGGCCGCTTCAATTGGGCGAACGGCAAGTTTCCCTCACTCGCCGGGCCGGAGCCAGCCTATCACGGCCTGGACTTTTTCGAGAACTTCGGCGACTTCGCCTTCACGACGAAAGCGCGCACTGTCGCCTTGCGCGACTTCGGTCCCGCATTGTCGCCGATGAACGCCTTCCTCACGCTCACCGGGATCGAGACGCTGCCGTTGCGGATGGAGCGGCATGTGGCCAACGCGCTTTCCGTCGCGCGCTTTCTCGAAAGCCATCCCAAGGTCGCCTGGGTTTCCTACGCGGGTCTCGAGTCGAGCCCGTATCGCACGGCGGCGCAAAAATATCTGCCACGCGGGGCGGGGGCGGTTTTCACCTTCGGGCTTACAGGCGGCTATGCGGCGGGGATCAAGCTCGTCGAGACCGTGCGGCTCTTCTCGCATCTCGCCAATGTCGGCGATACGCGCAGCCTCATTCTGCATCCGGCCTCGACAACGCATCGGCAATTGACGGACGAACAGCGGCTCGCCGCGGGCGCGGGGCCGGAGGCCGTGCGGCTGTCCGTCGGGCTCGAGACCGCACAGGATCTGATCGACGATCTGACGCAGGCGCTGGCGGCGGCGGAGTGAAGGAGCGCGCGGGGCGAGCCGCTTGCTCCGCCTCAGCAACACCATTACTGGGGACGCGATCCACTTCCGATTCCAACCGCTAGCCATTCTCCGTCGCCGTCCGGTTCGTCTTGCCGCGTTTCTCCTTCGGCGCGTCCTTCTGGATGTCGCGCCAGGTGTTGGATTTCAGAGATCATCATTTTGATCTGCGCGACATTGGCGGCGGCGTCCATGGCTGAGAGATCGCGCCGCGACCATTCCTCGGCCTGATCGAACTTGCCTTCGAGCGCCAGCACGAGGGCGAGATTCTGGCGCACGCGCACGTCGGCGCCAGGCTGTATCGCGGCCTGCTTCAAAGTTTCCTCGGCGCGGGGCAATTGTCGCGAGAGCGCATAGGAGAGGCCGAGATTCGAGAGCACGCCCGGATCTTCGGGGCGGATCTTCAGCGCCTCGTCGTAGAAGCGGCGGGCCGCTTCGTGATCGCCGAGCTCGTCGGCGATCGTTCCCTGCGTCGAGACGACGGACCAGTCCGGCTTCTCCGGAGTATGGGCGTGCGAGAGAACCTCTGCCGCCTGATTGAGCTGGCCCGCGCTAGCGAGACCCTTGCCATAGGCGGCGAGCACGGACATGTCCTGGGGATATTGGAGCGCCAGTCCTTGCAGGATCGCCACTCCTTGCGACGTCTGCTTGAGCGCGAGCAGCGCCTTGGCATAGGTGATCGCCGCTGTCTTGTCCTTGGGATTCTTGTCGTAGCGCGAGCCCCATTCCTCCGCGAAGCGCCGCAGCCCCGCTTCGTCCGTTGGCGCCTTCGCTGGCGGCGGGTTGCGGTTGAGCGACGCCGTGACGTCGTCGAGCGTGCTCGAGCAGCCGGATAGTCCCAGCGCCGCCGAGCCGAGAAGCAGAAAGACGAGGCTCCGCACGAGGCGATTGCGCTCCGCCTCGCCTTGCGCCAAGAAATGGTGATGCGCGAGAAGGGGACGAAGATCCTTGATCACGTCGACGTTCCAGGATGATGAAGATCGAGGTTCCACCGTTGAAGCGTTAAGCTTGCGCGCGGCTTGAGGAGGCGAGATGTCGGATGCGGAGCGTTTTGAGGGCGGGAACGAGCCGGCGATTCCCATCGATTGCGTCGATCCTGAAAGCTTCGCGCAATACCGCGAGAGGCTGTCGCCGTCTGTCCGCGCCTATGTCGCCGCGGTCGGTTTCGAGCCCAAGCCTGGCGCCGTGCTGCTCGCGCCTTCGCCCGACGGCGCTCTTGCGCGTGTGATCTTCGGCGTCGACGCCCCTGGCGCGAGTGGCGTCGATCCCTTTCTTGCCGGCAAGCTCGCCAGTCTGCCGGCCGGAAGCTACGCCTTCGAGCGCGCGCCGAGCGACCCCGGCGCCGCGGCGCTCGCCTTTCTTCTCTCCTCCTATCAATTTCTCCGCTATCGCGCGAAGCCCCCGGCAAAGCCGCGTCTCCGCGCGCCAGCGGGGGTTGACGCCCTGCGCCTCGAGCGGATTGCGGCGGCGGTCGCGCTGGGGCGCGATCTGATCAACGCGCCGGCGAACGACATGGGGCCGCAAGCCTTGGCCGAAGTGGCGCTCGCGCTGGCGGAGCGCCACGGGGCGGTGGCGCGCGCCGTCGTGGGCGACGATCTCCTGGGCGAAAATTTCCCGCTGATTCATGCGGTCGGCCGCGCCGCGGCCGAGGCGCCACGGCTCGTGGAATTTTCGCATGGGCCTGCGGACGGCCTCAAGGTCACGCTGGTCGGCAAGGGAGTCTGCTACGACACGGGCGGCCTCGACATAAAGCCATCGAGCGCGATGGCGTTGATGAAGAAAGACATGGGCGGCGCCGCGGTCACGATCGCGCTCGCAGAAATGCTGCTTTCCCCCGACCTGCCGCTGCGTTTGCGAGTCATTCTGCCCATCGTCGAGAATTCCGTCTCCGCAGCCTCTTTTCGGACGGGCGACGTTTACAAAAGCCGCAAAGGTCTCACCGTCGAGATCGGCAACACAGATGCGGAAGGGCGGCTCATTCTCGCGGATGCGCTGGCGCTCGCTTCCGAAGATGAGCCCGATCTTCTCTTCGACTTCGCCACGCTGACGGGCGCGGCGCGCGTCGCGCTCGGTCCCGAGGTGCCGCCGTTCTACACGGGTTCCGACGCGCTCGCCGAGGAAATCGCGCGCTCCAGCGCTAGGGCCAACGATCCCGTATGGCGGCTGCCGCTCTGGCAAGACTATCAGAGCGGCCTCGACAGCAAGATCGCCGATGTGTCGAGCACAACGAGCCATGGTTTCGCGGGCTCAATCACGGCGGCGCTCTTCCTTGGCCGCTTCGTCGCAAAGCCCGAGCGCTGGGCGCATTTCGACGTTTACTGTTGGAATCCTGCGCCCAAGCCCGGGCGCCCGGAGGGCGGGGAAATCCAGGCGGCGCGCTTGCTTTACGACCTCATAGAGACGCGTCTCGCCACGGGGCGCGAGGGGCAATGACCCAAAGCTTCGACAGGCGGCTGACGCCCGCTCGCCCCGATCTCGCCGCGAAGCATCTCGAAGGCCGCGTCGACGCCGCGCGCTTCGTCGAGGGCGTCGTGATGCAGGTCAAAGAGGGCGTCGTCGACGTGAAGCGAGAGCCGCGCCCCGACGCGCCGCTCGAAACCCAGGCGATCTACGGCGACTGCGTGACCGTCTATGACGACGAGGAGGGCTGGTGCTGGGGCCAGCTCGCGAGCGACGGCTATGTGGGCTGGATCGCCGCCAATGCGCTGTGGAGCCGCGTCGACGAGCCGACCCATGTGGTTCGCGTGGCGCGCAGCTTCGTCTATCCCGCCGCCAATATGAAGGCGCCCGCGATCCTGGCGCTGCCGCTCGGCGCATCTGTGCGCGTCATCGAGCAACGGGACGCCTTTCTGGCGACGAGCGACGGGGGCTTTTTATATGCGAAGCATCTTCTGCCCATCGGCGACCTCGCCAAGGATTTCGTCGCTGTCGCCGAGACGCTGATCGGCGTTCCCTACCTTTGGGGCGGAAAGAGTCCACTGGGCATTGATTGTTCGGGCCTCGTCCAATGCGCCTTGGCGCGAGCCGGAATCGCTGCGCCGCGCGACAGTGATTTGCAGCAGGCTGGGCTGGGGCGTCCCGTTGCGCCGCAAGAACCGTTGCAGCGCGGCGATCTCGTGTTCTGGAAGGGCCATGTCGGGATCATGCGCGACGCCTCGACACTGCTCCACGCCAATGCGACGCACATGCTCGTCGCGTCCGAGCCGTTTGAGCAGGTGCGCGCGCGAATATCGCCGCCGGCGCCGGCGGCGTTACTGCGATCAAACGGCTTTCTGCAGATCAAAACAACGGAAACGCATGACGTTCTATCTCGAGGATCTCTCGGTAGGCCAGACTTTTCGCTCCGAGTTGCGTATGCTGACGGCCGAGGAGATGATCTGTTTCGCGCGCGATAACGATCCGCAATATTTTCACATCGATGCGGAGGCCGCCAAGACGAGCCTGTTCGGCGGGATTGTTGCGAGCGGCTGGCAGACGGCCGCGCTGTCGATGCGGCTTCTCGTCGAAGGTCCCGCGCCTTTTGCGGGCGGCCTCGTCGGCATGAGCGCCGACCTCAGCTGGCCCAAACCCGTGCGCCCCGGCGACTCGATCCGCATCGAGGCCGAGGTGACGCAGATCAGCCGCTCGCGCTCGCGCCCCGATCGGGGGATCGTGTCCCTTCGGCTGACGACCTACAATCAGCGCGACGAGCCGGTGCAGAAGATCTCCGCGCGCGTGCTGGTTTTCGCTCGCGCAGACGAGAAGCCGCGCTGATTCCACGAGTCGCTCCGCTTGGATTACGCTTTGCGCGGGGCGCGATCGCGCAGCCTTGACGAGGTCCTCAATAGGCGAAAGTCTCGACTATGAGGGCAGGCTCGTGGACAAAAATTCGAGCTTCCCATAACTTGTCTCGATCAAAGCGTCGCATTCCTCGCGGGAGATATAGATGCGTTGGCCGGTTGTCGCATTTTGCGTCCTCATAGGCGCCGCAGCGCTTCTCAATCCCTCGCTCGGACTCGCGAATGATCTGGACGATGCGGTCGGGCATACGCGGCTCGCAATCGAACAGGGCAGGAAGGGAAGCGCAGACGCCCTTGTCGTCCACGCAAAAGCCGCGCTCAAATTCGCGAGACGCGCTTACGCATCGAGGGTTGGATCCTTCTCTTCCCGGGAGGCCGATGCGAAGGCTCAGGAGAACGAGCCGCTGAAGGAGAGCCTGACCAATCTCAAAGCAGCCGTCTCGGAGGGGAAAAAAAGGCGCGCCGAGACCGCCACGCGGCAGGCCGAAGCGGCCCTGAGTCGCCTCGAGGCTGCCCCACATTAACGCCGGCGCAGCTCGCATTGGCTGGGTGCTCGCGCCTATGTCGAGCAGCACATGAAAGCCCTGAACTTTCAGGCTCTCAGAGGCCGGTCGCGCGCGCCATCAATCCCTGGCGGCGTAGCAGCAGCGGCATGGTGAGGCCCTGAACGACGATGGAGAAGCCGACGACGCCGAAGGCGGCGACTTTGATCTCGTCGCGCAGCGGCAGCCCCTCGGGCAGCGAGAGCGCCAGGGCGAGCGCCAGCGCCCCGCGTAGCCCTCCCCACCACAAGACATGCTGCTCGGCCATCGGAATGGCCCAACGCGTCGTCGCAAAGAGAAGGCTCAGGGGATAAATCGTCAGAGCGCGGCCGAGGAGAACGACGCCGATAGCGACGAAGATTGCGAAAGCTTCGCTCGCGCCGAAGGGCATCGACGCCAGATCGACGCCTATGAGCAGGAACACCACGGAATTGGCGAGGAAGGCGACGAACTCCCATAAGGAGACGGCGAAGTCGCGCCCCTTGTTCGTGAGAAAGGACCTCTCGTCGTCGGCGAGCACGCCGAGATTGCCCATCACGAGACCCGCGACAACGGTCGCGAGCACTCCCGAGCCGTGAACATATTCGGCGGAAATAAATGCGCCGAAGGCCGTGATCGTCGTGAGGGCCGCTTCCACGACCGGCTCCGAGGTCCGTCCTGCGACGAGAATGGCGAGGCCACCGCAGATCCCGCCGATCGCGACGCCCCCGAAGACGACCCAGAGGAGGCTGATGATCGTGCGCGAATCCGCCGGCGGCGCGCCCGATTGCGCAAAGGCGAGGCTCGCGCCGAAAATGACCGCCGCCGCGCCGTCGTTCATGAGGCTTTCGCTCTCGACGAGGAGGCGGAGGCGGCCGTGGATAGCGTTGTCCTTGAACATGGCGATGGTCGCGACCGGATCGGTCGCGGCGATGAGCGCGCCAAACACCAGCGCCGGGGCGAAGGGCCAACCCAGCAATGTGGTCATGCCCTGCGCGACGAAGAAGGTCGCAGCCAGCGCGCCGACGGTCGAGAAGACGAGGATCGGAACGAGGTCGCGCTTCAAATCGCGCCAGCAAAGCGCCAGCGCGGCCTCGAACAACAGCGGCGGGAGGATGAGGTCGAAGACGAGATCATGCGTCAAATGCTCGCCCAGATCGAGCCGGCTGAATTTCAGCGCGGCGCCGACGCCGACGAGACCGACCGTGTAGGGGAGCTTGAGCCGCCGCGCGGCGATAGCCACCAGCATGGCGACCGCAAGCAGGGCGACGAAATGTCCAATGCTTTCATCCATGGGTCGCCCTTGGCGCAGATCCGCTGAGCTGGCAAGCCCAAGTGGGCTCACGGGAGAGGGCCGGGCGCCCCGCTAGAGCTAAACTGTCGCACGCTTTTCTGCAGCCGCCTAGTCTCCGCCGGCGCGCGTTCTGTCTCAATCTGAAACGTCAAGCCAGCTTTGCGCCGTTGCGCGGAGGCGCGCTTGCGCCTTGCGCTCCGCGCTGCTTGGTGGGACGATCCGTCAACGGAGCCAAGAGTTCGAAACAAGGCTCCGACAAGGGAGAGCAGACGATGAGCGGAAAGGATCACAGTCTCGGCGTCAGAATTGGAGGGCCGCGGCTCATTGCGATCGTCGGCCCTTTTCAAACCGGCAAGACCAAGCTTTTCGAGGCGCTGCTCGTGCGCGCCGGGGCGGCGAGAGAGGGCTCCGCGCTCGGCGATCTCTCGGCGGAGGCGCGCGCCCACCAGATGAGCGTCGAGGCCAATGTGGGCCACGCCGATTATCTTGGCGATGAATACACCTTTCTCGACATTCCCGGCTCTTTCGAGTTCTCGCACGAGGCGCGACAGGCGCTGCCGCTCGTCGACGCGGCGATCGTCGTTTGCGAAGCGGATCCGCGCAAGATATTTCCGCTCCAACTGGTGCTGCGCGAGCTCGAGGAGCTGCGGGTGCCGCGCTTTCTGTTCCTCAACAAGATCGACTCCACGGCCACGGGTGTGCGCGAGGCGCTCGCCATGCTGCAGCCGGCCTCGCGCACGCCGTTGATCGCCAGACAGATGCCGCTTTGGAAGAACGACGTCGCGATCGGCTTCATCGATCTCGCGCTCGAGCGCGCCTATGTCTATCGCGAGCACTCGACGTCGGAGGTCATCGAGATTCCTGCCGGCGAAAGCTTGCATGAGAAGGAAGAGCGCTATTCGATGCTCGAGCGTCTCGCCGATTACGACGACGAACTGATGGAGGAGCTCATCTCCGACATTGAGCCGCCGCGCGACCAGGTCTTCGACGATCTCGCCAAGGAGTTGCGCGGCGGCCTCGTGGCGCCGCTGTTTTTCGGTTCGGCCGAACGCGGCGCCGGCGTCACGCGCCTCCTGAAGGCTTTGCGCCACGAGGCGCCGAGCGTCACGACGACGCGCGAAAGGTTGGGCGTTGGCAAGGACGGCGCGTCGCTCGCGCAGGTAATCCGCACAATTCACACCTCGCACGGCGGCAAGCTCTCGCTGGCGCGCGTGCTGCGCGGAAGCTTCGCCGACGGCCAGTCCCTGCTCTCGCCCGGCGGCGAGGAAAAGATCTCGGGCCTCTCGCGTCTGCTGGGGGGCGCGCTGTCGAAGCAGAGCGAGGCGAAGGAGGGAGACACGCTCTCCTTCGGGCGGCTGGAGCATGCGAAGACCGGCGATCGTCTCTCGGGCGATCCGCGTTCGGGCGCGAAGGAGGCGACGAGGAGCGACACGATCGCGCCGGCGCCCGTTCACGCGCTGGCGCTCAAGGCGAAGGACCGCAAGGACGAGATGAAGCTCGCGGGCGCCATGGCGAAGCTGATGGACGAGGATCTCGCGCTCCAGTGCGTCAACGACCAGGGTCTTGGGGAGACACGTCTTCTGGGGCAGGGCGAGATGCATCTGCGCGTCGCGCTCGAGCGGCTGGCCTCGCGCTTCGGCGTCACGGTGGAGACGCGCAAGCCCACGGTCGCCTATAAGGAGACCATCCGCAAGCTCGTGCAGGCGCGCGGTCGCCATAAGAAGCAGTCGGGCGGCCACGGCCAGTTCGGCGACGTGCTTTTGTCGGTCGGGCCGCGGGAGCGCGGCGAGGGATTTCAGTTTTCCGAGCAGATCCACGGCGGCTCGGTGCCAAAGCAGTATTTCTCCTCCATCGAAGCTGGCTGCGTCGACGCCTTGACGGAGGGGCCGCTTGGATTTCCGGTCGTCGACGTCGAGGCGGTGCTTCTCGACGGTTCTTACCATACGGTCGATTCCTCCGACATGGCCTTCCGTATCGCCGGCCGAATCGGCATGAGCGAGGCCCTTTCGCAAGCCGATTCCGTGCTGCTCGAGCCCATACTCGCCGTGACCGTCTATGCGCCGAGCGAGGACATTTCGCGCGCCTCGGCGATCGTCTCGGGCCGGCGCGGACAGATCCTGGGCTTCGGGCCGCGCGATGGCTGGGACGGCTGGGACAAGATGGAGGCGCTGGTCCCCGAGGCCGAGATGGACAATCTCATTGTCGAATTGCGCTCGGTGACGTCCGGTGCGGGTTTCTATGAAGCCCGCTTCGATCATCTGGCCGAACTGACCGGACGGCTCGCACGCGAGGTGACGGCGGCCCGCGCCGCCGCCAGGGGCAACGGAGCAGGGTGAAGCCTACCGGTGCGGCCCCTGGGAATTTCCGGTTCGCAACATTGCGCTAGGCTTCGAAGCGGGGGTTCCGTCGGGCAGTCGCCCGCAGGCCCCCTTCGCGCCTGTTCCCTTTCGCCCGCCGCTCCTGTATAAGGCGCCGCATCGCAACATTGCCGACCCTTGCGTCCTCCGTTCGCCGCGTTGCGGGCACCCGGAGCGGCGCCGGTCGTTCTCAAGGCCGCCTTCCCCATGAAGCTGCGCAATATCGCCATCATCGCTCACGTCGACCACGGCAAGACGACGCTCGTCGACCGTCTCCTGCAGCAATCAGGCGCGTTCCGCGAGAACCAGCGCGTCGCCGAGCGCGTGATGGACTCGAACGATCTCGAAAAAGAACGCGGCATCACGATCATGGCGAAAGCCACCTCGATCGTCTGGAAAGACACGCGCATCAACATCGTCGACACGCCGGGCCACGCCGATTTCGGCGGCGAGGTCGAGCGCATCCTCTCCATGGTTGATAGCGCCATTGTGCTGGTCGACGCGGCCGAAGGCCCCATGCCGCAGACGAAATTCGTCGTCGGCAAGGCGCTCAAGATCGGCCTGAAGCCGATCGTCTGCATCAACAAGGTCGACAAGCCCGACGCGCGCGCGAGCGAGGTCATCAACGAGGTGTTCGACCTCTTCGCCGCCCTCGACGCCACCGACGAGCAGCTCGACTTTCCCATCATCTACGGCTCGGCCAAGCAGGGCTGGATGGCCGAGGAGCCGGACGGTCCCAAGGACGGCATGGAGCCGCTCTTCGACCTCATCGTGAAGCACACGCCCGAGCCCAAGGTCGAGGAGGGCGGCTTCCGCATGCTCGGCACGCTGCTCGAGGCCAATCCCTATCTGGGGCGCATCATCACCGGTCGCGTCTTTGCGGGAAGCGTGAAGCCGAACCAGCCGGTGAAGGTGCTGGCGCGAGACGGCTCACTCGTGGAGCAAGGCCGCGTCTCGAAAATTCTCGCGTTTCGCGGCATCGAGCGCCAGCCGATCGACGAGGCGGAGGCGGGCGACATCATCGCCATCGCGGGCCTCGAGAAATTCAACGTCGCCGACACGCTCTGTGCGCTGGAGGTCACAGAGCCGCTGCAGGCGCAGCCGATCGACCCGCCGACCCTGTCCATGACCTTCCTCGTCAACGATTCGCCGCTCGCCGGCACGGAGGGCGACAAGGTCACGAGCCGCATGATCCGCGCGCGGCTTTACAAGGAGGCTGAGGGCAATGTCGCGTTGCGCGTCGAGGACTCTTCGCAGGGCGACGCCTATATCGTTTCGGGCCGCGGCGAGCTGCAGCTCGGCATATTGATCGAGACGATGCGCCGCGAGGGCTTCGAGCTCGGCGTCTCGCGTCCCCAGGTCGTCTTCAAGAAGGACGAACACGGCGAGCTTCTCGAGCCCATTGAGGAAGTCGTCATCGACGTCGATGAGGAACATTCGGGCGTCGTCGTGCAGAAGATGGCCGAGCGTAAGGCCGAGATGGCCGAGATGAGGCCGTCCGGCGGCGGACGGCTGCGCCTTGTATTTTATGCGCCGACGCGCGGGCTCATCGGCTACCAAGGGGAGCTTCTGACCGACACGCGCGGCACGGCGATCATGAACCGGCTGTTCCACGAATATGCGCCGCATCGCGGCGAGATCCAGGGTCGCCGGAACGGAGTCCTGATCTCCAACGATCAGGGCGAGGCCGTCGCCTACGCCATGTGGAAGCTGGAGGATCGCGGCCCGATGATGATCGAGCCGGGCTGGAAGGTCTATCGCGGCATGATCGTCGGCGAGCATACGCGCGACAATGACCTTGAGATCAATGTGCTGAAGGGCAAGCAGCTCACCAACATCCGCACCCAGTCCAAGGACGAGGCCGTGCGCCTGACGCCCCCGATCCAGATGACGCTGGAGAAGGCGCTCGCCTATATCGAGGACGATGAGCGCGTCGAGGTGACGCCGAAGTCGATCCGGCTCCGAAAGGTCTATCTCGACCCAAACGATCGCAAGAAGTTCGGAAAGAGCAAGGTGGCGGCGGCCGTGGCGTGAGGCTTTCGCTCCGCCCGCGGCGGGCGGGGGCTGATCACGCGATTTGGGTCAAGCCTCAGGAGGCGGGCGCCCAAAGGCTGGAGCCTTTCGTCGGCGTCGGGGACGACGTCTCCGGCGCCGATTTCAGGAGTGACGACGGCGGCAATCGCGCCAACGTCGAAAATTTTGCTTGCCGGAGAGCTTCAATCCCGAGGCATATCCGACCCTCCGCTGAGGGCTTTGCAAATCGCTAACTCCAAATCTCTACAGTTTCTTCAAGAACGGCATAGTTGTTAGCAGTTCTTTACGTCGAGCCGCGCGGCGAGCCAATTCGACACATGCATTTAACATAGGGTTGCCGCGCGCTCGGCGTAAATCACGGGTCGGCTTAGGGCAATCTTAAAACCGAATGCATATAGACGACTTGCGTGTGTCGGTTCGAGTGAGCGAGTGGCAGCATGACAGAGTCTTATCGTCCCCGGGTCAAATATGTCATCGGCCCCGACGGGAGCCCGCTGACGATCGCGGACCTTCCTCCCCCGACGACCCGGCGGTGGGTCATCCGGCGCAAGGCCGAGGTTGTCGCGGCGGTGCGCGGCGGACTGCTTTCGCTCGACGACGCCTGCAGCCGCTACACGCTCACCGTCGATGAATTCCTGAGCTGGCAGGCCTCGATCGACCAGCACGGCCTCGCAGGCCTCCGCACGACGCGCCTGCAACAGTATCGCGCCTGACAACCTCGCGCCGAGGAGACAAAAAACCGGCGCCCCGAGGGCGGCCGGTTTTTTTCCTGCGCCCGCGGATGCTTGACGGCCCCCGGTAGCCTCGCGCGCGCTGAGCCGCTATAGCTCTCCCGTGTTTTCCCCCTTCAGCGAGCATGCGATGACCACGGCCCCTGCCGATCCGGACGAATCCACCCATTTCGGCTTTGAGGAGGTGCGCCTTGCCGAGAAGCAGGAGCGCGTCGACGACGTCTTCCACAAGGTCGCGCATCGCTATGACGTGATGAATGATCTAATGTCGGGCGGTCTGCACCGGCTTTGGAAGGATCAACTCGCGGCCAAGGTCAACGCCGGGGCAAGGCCGGGCTTCCGCCATCTGGACGTCGCGGGCGGCACGGGCGACGTCGCCTTCCGCATCGCGGCCAAAGCCAGGAACGACGGGAAGATCGTCGTGCTCGACATCAACCGCGACATGCTCGAGGTGGGTCGCGAGCGCGCGCAAAAGCGCGGGCTGGAGGAGAAGCTCGACTTCGTCGAGGCCAATGCGGAGAGCCTGCCATTCCCCGACGCCGATTTCGACGCCTATACGATTGCTTTTGGCATCCGCAACGTGCCGCGCATCGAGCTCGCGCTGGCTGAGGCCTTTCGCGTGCTCAGACCCGGCGGCCGGTTTCTCTGTCTCGAGTTCTCTCAGGTCACCTTGCCTGGCCTCGATAAGATCTACGACGCTTATTCCTTCAACGTCATTCCGCTTGTCGGCAAGTTCGTCGCGGGCGACGGCGAACCTTATCGCTATCTCGTCGAGTTCGATCCGCCGTTTCCCAAAGGCTGACGAATTCGAGGCGATGATCCGCAAGGAGGGCTTTCGGCGCACCGGCTATGAGCGCCTTACCGGCGGCGTGGTCGCGATCCATTCGGGCTGGAAGCCCTGAGAACTCGTGGCGCGTCTGTGCGCCGCCGCAAGTCTTTCCGCCTCGTCTCCGTTTAGGCTCCTTTGAGTCGAGGGAAATGGGGACGCGGAAATGTCTTTCGCTTTCGGATATCCGTTGCGGCTCGGCTTGGCGCTGCTGATGCTGCTCTCGGTGGTGCGTGCCGCGCCAGCTGACGAATTCGCCTCCGCCTATCGCGAGATCAACCTCAAGAAGCAGTGCGTCTTTCAGGCGGAAAGCGACGGCCAGCAGGGCGGCTGGCGCTGCTCGGGCTATCGGGGCGTCGGCGTTGAGATCGGAACTCAGGACGCACGCACGCATCTGAGCTTCGGCCCCAAACCCTGGGAAGAGAGGGCCGCGCAAGAGACGCTCCTCCGACCAAACAAATTCGACGGGAGTCTCATCGAATGGCGCCTCGACGGCGAGCGAAGGCCTTTCGCGGCGATCACGCTCTGGAAGATCCAGAGGCCCTCCGATAGGCCGTTCGAGCCTTACACTGGCGCCATACTCGTGGTGACTCGTCTCGGTCCCGGCGGCGTTTGCCACGTCGGCTATGTCGACGCGCGGGTCAATTTCAGGGCCGACGCTCTGGCGAGAGAGATCGCGGACAGGAGTGCCCGCTCCTTTCAATGCGGGAAGGACAGGGCGATCATCGCGGGCAAGCGCGAGCCAGGCTTCGACTTCGTCACGCCGTAGGGCTTTGGCGGCGCATTGACTTTACCCCTGCGCCTCGGCTTAGGGTCCCGCAACGCAATACGACAATGGCGGGCCTCGCGTGATCTTGGGTTTTGGACATGTTTGGCGCTTGGCGCGCGCAGCCTATATCCTCGCCCATGAAGGCGTGTTCGCGAAGCTCGACCCCGTGCTGTTGCCGGCGCCGGCGGGAACCCTCGTTCGTTTCGCGAATCTCTTCGCGCGCCGCGATCGCGAAGGCGGCGCGAAGGCGCTGGCGCGAGCGCTGGCGCAGCTCGGTCCTTCATATGTCAAGCTCGGACAATTTCTTGCGACGCGGCCCGATGTGGTGGGCGGCGAGATCGCCAATGAGCTAACGGCGCTGCAGGATCGGATGGAGCCCTTCGGCCGCGCGCCCGCGGTAGCGATTATCGAAAAGGCGCTCGGCCGGTCGATCGACGAATTGTTCGTGAGCTTTGGCGACCCCATCGCGGCAGCCTCGATCGCTCAGGTTCACATTGCCCGCGCGCGCTACGCCGAGGGGGAGCGGAAGGTCGCGGTGAAGGTTCTGCGGCCGGGCGTCGAGCGCCAGTTCGCCCAAGACCTTGCGGATATGTATCTCGTGGCGCGCGTCGCCGAGCGCTACTCGGCCGAGGGGCGGCGGTTACGGGCGATCGAGGTCGTCGACACACTGGCGCGCACGGTCAAGCTCGAGACAGACTTCCGCCTAGAGGCTGCGGCTGCCTCTGAATTTCGAGACAATGTCGCCAAGGATCCGGATTTCCATGCGCCCGAGGTCGACTGGGAGCGCACCGCCAAGGAGGTGCTGACGCTGGAATGGATTGACGGCATACCACTTTCCGACCTTCCGCGGGTCGCGGCCTCAGGCCACAACCTCAAGGAGATCGGGGCCTGCGTGCTGCAGTCCTTCCTGCGTCACGCGATGCGCGACGGTTTCTTTCACGCCGATATGCACCAGGGCAATCTCTTCGTCGACGCCTCGGGACGCATCGTCGCGATCGACTTCGGAATTATGGGGCGGCTCGGGCACAAGGAACGCCGTTTCCTCGCTGAAATCCTGCATGGCTTCATCACGCGCGATTATCGCCGCGTCGCCGAGGTGCATTTCGAGGCGGGCTATGTGCCGCCGGCGCATTCGGTCGAGGAATTCTCACAGGCCCTGCGGGCGATCGGCGAACCGCTGCACACAGTCGACGCCTCGGACATTTCGATGGCTCGCCTGCTCACCCTGCTCTTTGAAGTTACCGCGCTCTTCGACATGCGCACGCGCACGGAGCTGGTTCTGCTGCAAAAGACCATGGTCGTCGCCGAAGGCGTCGCCCGTTCGCTCGATCCGAAGCTTAACATTTGGAAGACATCAGAGCCCGTGGTGCGGGATTGGATCCAGGCCAATTTGGGACCCAAGGCCAAGTTCGAGGACACGGGCCGCGGCTTGGTCGAACTCGCCAGACTGGCGGGGCGTCTGCCCGTCGTGCTTGGCGAAGCGGAAGCGACGTTATCGCGGATCAGCGAACAGAGCGTCACGGGCGTCGAGCTTTCGCCTCGCTCACTGGAAGCGCTCGCGCGTTCCCGGCGGGCCTCCGACCGGACGCTGCTCATCGGGACGGCTGCGGCCCTCGCCGTGATATACTGGCTCTCAAAGAGATGAGTGAGCGTCGCGCCGTGTCCCTGGCGCGTTTCGCCGCGGATTGCGGACTTGTCAACTTAGAGGTTTATTGCTGCATTGGACGAATTTGAGACAGAGTCGAAACACAATTAGAACACAATTGAGTCGACAGAGAATTCGTAGGGTAAACATTTGACCTCGCCCCCCTTGTGCTGTTAGTACACTTCGTCATGGACAAGAAAGGAGTCTGACCGTCCAAATTCGGAGCCTTCGGCCGTTGTCATGAAGGCTTCGAGAGCGAGCGCTATGCCGGCGGACCCTTTAGGAGCCGTATCTCAGGCTTCGGTTCGGGAGCGCCCGCCTCGAGGAATGCCGAAACGGACGGCCTGCGTTTAGAGCCGCTTAAACCCGTTGAGCGAGTTGAAGGATACAAACAAGTGATTTCGGGAGAAAAGCCTTGCATTGGCGAGAGATGGTATGTCGCGCGAACATTGCCCAATCGCGAGGCCGGGGCGGCGTCGCAGCTCGAGGCTCAGGGGTTTCGCGTTTTTCTTCCGCGCATCGCGCGCACCGTTCGCCACGCGCGCAAGATGCGGCAAGTGCGAGCGCCCGCCTTTCCGGGGTATTTGTTCATTGCGCTCGACCTGAACCGTGATCGTTGGCGCTCAGTCAACGGAACCTTTGGTGTGGCGAGGCTTATTATGGCGGATGAAACGCCCGTCGCCGTTCCTCGCGGCATCGTAGAATTCATCTTGGACAGCGTCGATGAAACTGGCTTGTGCCGCTTCGATCGAGGCTTCGCAATCGGCCAGCGCGTTCGTCTCATCAGCGGTCCCTTCGCAGAGCAGTTCGGCCAACTCGTTCGCCTTGACTCGAACGGGCGCGTGCGTGTACTAATTGAAATCATGGGCGGAAACGTTCCGGCATTGGTGAGCAGGTCAACCGTCGTGTTGGCCTGTTAGAGGGTTCTGCGCGCAAAATTGCGTGATGGCTCGGGTCATGAGCGATGTGGCGTCATCGGATGAAGCGTGACTCGCTTCACCCGAACTGCGGTAGCTTGGCGGCTTCGCTTGTTTTGAGGTCTGACCCGGGTCTGACCTTAAGCTTCCCATCTTCAGACCGCGAAGGTCGGGCTCGAGTAGGCTGCATCCGTGTGCGGAGGGGGACCGCCCCTCCGACGCCAAATCTTGACCATTGAAGCGATTCTTGATGCTACGCGGCTCGGATTCGGCTATGGAGCCTTCCAGAACCTATTTCCGTTAGCGTGACGGTCGCGGCCAGCGATTCAATTCGTGCGGGTCGTCTTCCACACTCTCGTCGATTTCAGCCTTCATTGAGCCGTGGCGTAACTCAGGGCGGCGCTTCAGGCGGAGGTCGCGTGCTCGCAGATTTCGCGCGCAGCGCTCTAGGATCAAAGCTCTCGCGGTTCGAATTCACAGAGGCAAAGGGCGATAAATGCTGAATCGTCTTGAGATCGAGAAAGAATCATCGACTCCCGCGGCTGAAGGCGGCGGCTTCGATCTGCGCGACGCCGTCAACTTTCTTTGGCGGCGATGGAAACTCATCGGCGGAGTGGTGGCTCTCTCCGTGTTCCTTTGCGCTCTCTTTCTCGCACGTGCGACGCCAGTTTACACGGCGAACGCTCAGCTTCTGCTCGATCCGCGTAAGGAACGCGCAGCCGGTCAAGATGTTTTCATGACGGATGGGATGCTCGATCAAATGGTGGTCGAGAATCAGGTGATGATCATCAAGTCCACCGCCCTGCTGCGTCGCGTCGTGGAGAAAATGCAACTTAACCGCGATCCTGAATTCGGAGGCTCGGCGCTGAGCGGTGCGGGCGCCTTGAGCATTCTGGCGCCGATTCGCGCCTTCTTCTCCCGGCCCGCTCCACCGCTTTCGCCCGAAGAGCTCGCGGCGAGTGATCAGGGCGGGAAGGATTTCGAAAATATTTCATCCGAAACAAGAGACACGATCGAAAATCTCAGATGGGCTATGATTGTGGGCCGGGGCAAGGAGCAGGGCCTCGTCATTTCGATCTCGGTCACGTCGATAGATCCCATCAAAGCGGCCAGATTAGCGAACGCCATCGCGGACGCTTATGTTGTCGATAAGCTCGACGCACGTCTCGACTCCGCGAAGCGCGCTTCGGCTTGGCTCAGTGATCGGTTGGTCGACTTGCGCCGGCAGCTGCGCGAATCGGAACAGGAGGTCAACCGCTTTCGCGCAGAGAACCATTTGCCAGCGGCGGGCGCCAACAACGTTTCGCTCAGTCAGGAGCAGTTGGCGAACTTGAATCAGCGCCTCGTCAGCTGCGCGAACTCAATCGGCCGAAACAAAGGCGAAGGTCGAGGTTCTGGAAAAGATTCAGTCACAGGGCTCCAACCTGGCCTCGCTTCCCGATTCGATGAACGCAGGTATGCTTTCAGACCTGCGCAGGCAGCTCACGGACTTGTCGCGCCAGGAAGCGGATCTGCTCGCGCGATACAATGGAGCGCATCCCTCTGTGGTCAATCTGCGAGCGCAGATCGCGGACCTCAATCGCGCCATCCGCGGAGAGCTGCAGCGGCTTTCCGTTAGCCTGCGGGCCGAGCTCGACTTGGCCAAAGCGTCGCAAAAGGCGGTCGAGAGCACACTTCGCCAGGTCACCGGCGAGAGCGACCTGGACAACACCAAGGCCGTTACTTTACGCGAGCTCGAGCGCACAATGGCCGTGAACAAGACGTTGTTCGAGGACTTCCTGCAGCGAGCGAAACTTACGGAGGAGCAATCGACCTTCGAGGTGCGCGATTCGCGCATCATCACGCCGGCGCTGCCGCCCGATTCGCCTTCGTTCCCTAGAAAGATCATATTCTTCCCGGCCTCAGTGGCGCTCGGGCTCATCTTAGGTCTCGGAGCCGCTTACGCCGCGGAGGCGCTTCACGCCGGCTTCGCGACGCCTGGGCAGGTGGAAGAGACCCTGGGGCTCCCCCTTCTCGGCTCGATATCCAAAGTCGAAACGCGCGAGCTGATGTTGGATGGCTCGCCCCGGACGGTTCCGGAGTTTCCGCTCAACAAGCCTTTATCGAGATTGAGCGAGAGCCTTCGCTCATTGCGTAGCGCAATCCAAATGAGCGATGTCGACCACCCGCCGAAAGTCTTGCTGCTGACCTCGGCGATGCCGAGCGAGGGAAAGACGACAGTGGCGTTGGCCATCGCGGCTTCGGCGACGCAGTCCAGACAGAGGGTTCTCGTCGTTGACGCCGATTTGCGTCACCCGTCCGCTTCCCGATATTTCAATGCGGAAAAGAGTATGGGGCTCGTCGAATATCTTGTCGGCGAGGCGGAGTTGCAAAATGTGCTGATTCTCGACGAGAAGCTGGGGATATGGGTGCTGCCCGCGGGCGGCAAGACGCAAAATCCCATGGATCTGCTTGCTTCCGAGCGCTTCAAGGCCCTCATCCTGGCTTTGCAGGAAAAGTTCGATCTGATCATCATAGACTTGCCTCCGCTGGGACCCGTCATCGACGCCTCCATCATTGCCTCCACCGCGGATAAGGTTCTCTTCGTCGTCAGATGGGCGTCCACGCCTCGCGAGCTCGTGGCGAACGCGTTGAAGCGACTGACGGGAGAGCGGAAGGTCGCTGGGGTCGTCTTCAATTACGTCGTCGACTCGATGGCGCAAAAATATGGGAAACACGCCAGCATCGATCACTACGGCCATCGTTACTATCGCCGGTATTACACTGAATGATGTGAAGGTTCAGGCTTCGCAAATTCTCTTCCCTCATCATTATCCGCGCCTGCGCGTAATTCCTCGTGGAGGGGAGGGCGGTCCTGTACTGCTCGGTGATTAGGGCCAGCCTGGATAGGGCCGACGGCGAGAAAACTCTCTCTCAGAGCTGAGCCGCCGCCGCCAAAATGGCTGGAGACAAGGATCTCCGTTGCCCTTCAAACGGGGAGCCCGTTTTTCCTGCTCCTAAGCGTGCTCGCGCAGCGCCTAAAATGGGGCGAGCGAAGGGTCGCAGCCATCCCTCGCTGGTCCCGCGCGCGCAACCGCTTCGGAGCGCATCCGCCCTAACCCAAATCGGCCCTTAGAGGATTTTCATGCCGCAATCGCCGCCTGTGACCAAGCTCTCTAATGTCAAGCTCGCTATTATCGGGCTCGGTTATGTGGGCCTTCCCCTCGCCGCCGAATTCGCCAAGCGCCGCGACGTGGTCGGGTTCGACATCAACGCAACGCGCGTGGAGGCGCTGAAGCAGGGCAAGGACACGACGCTCGAGGTCTCCGAAGAGGAGCTCAAGGAAGCGAGAGGCCTCGTCTACACGACCAATCCGGCCGATATCGCCCAGTGCAACGTTTACATCGTGACGGTGCCTACGCCGATCGACGAGCACAAGCAGCCAGACCTCACGCCTCTGATCAAAGCTTCAGAAAACATTGGCAAGATTCTCAACAAGGGAGACATCGTGGTCTTCGAGTTCACGGTCTATCCGGGAGCCACGGAGGAAGATTGCGCGCCGGTGCTCGAGCGTTTTTCGAACCTGAAGTTCAACCAGGATTTTTTTCTTGGGTACAGCCCAGAGCGCGTCAATCCTGGCGACAAGCAGCATCGCGTTCCGACGATCAAGAAAGTCACCGCTGGCTCGACTCCGGAGGTGGCGGAACTCGTGGACAAGCTCTACGGCGAGATCATCGTCGCCGGCACCCATAAGGCCTCGAGCATCAAGGTCGCGGAAGCGGCCAAGGTGATCGAGAACACGCAGCGCGACCTCAACATCGCGCTCATCAATGAGCTTGCGATCATCTTCAATCGCATGGATATCGACACGGAGGAGGTGCTGCTCGCCGCGGGCACGAAGTGGAACTTTCTTCCGTTTCGCCCCGGGCTGGTTGGCGGCCACTGCATCGGCGTCGATCCTTACTACCTCACGCACAAGGCGATGGCGATCGGCTATCATCCCGAGATCATTCTCGCCGGTCGTCGTCTCAATGACGGCATGGGCGCCTATGTCGTTTCTCAGCTGGTCAAGGCGATGATCAAGAGGCGCATCCATGTCGACAACGCCCGCATTCTTATTCTTGGGCTGACTTTCAAGGAGAACTGTCCCGATCTGCGCAATACGCGCGTCGTCGACATCGTGCGCGAATTGGGAGATTACCGCGTGAGCGTCGACATTTATGATCCCTGGGCCGACAGCGCGGAGGCGGAGCATGAATATGGTCTATCGCTTGTGGGCGCTCCGGGGACGGCCAGCTATGATGGGATCATCGTCGCGGTGGCCCACCACCAGTTCCGCGAGATGGGCGCTAAGGCGATCCGCGCCTTCGGGAAGAGCGAGCATGTGCTCTATGACCTGAAATACGTCCTGCCCTCAGCCGATGTCGATCTGCGGCTGTGAGGAGGCGAGCATGACGGAATATAGGCGCATCATCGAAGAGTTGCGTCGATCCCCGCGAAGTTGGCTCGTCACGGGCGCCGCGGGGTTCATCGGCTCCAATCTGCTCGAAACCTTGCTGAGGCTAGATCAGCGGGTCGTAAGCTTCGACAATTTCGCCACAGGCCACCGGTCGAATCTGGAGGATGTTAGGCGCCTCGTTACGCCGGAGCAGTGGGCGAGGCATGAGTTCGTCGAAGGCGATATATGCAGCCTCGATGACTGCCGCCGCGTTTGCGAGTGCGTCGACTTCGTGCTGCATCAGGCGGCGCTCGGCTCCGTGCCGCGCAGCCTCGCCGATCCGATTGCGACGAACGCCGCGAACGTCACGGGCTTCGTCAATATGCTGGTCGCAGCGCGCGACGCCAAGGTTAAGCGCTTCGTCTATGCTGCAAGCAGCTCGACCTATGGAGATCACCCCGGCCTGCCGAAAGTCGAGGATGTCATCGGACGTCCGTTGAGCCCCTATGCGGTGACGAAGCTCGTCAACGAGATCTACGCTGATGTCTTCGCACGGTGCTATGGCTTGCCGTCGATCGGGCTCCGCTATTTCAACGTGTTCGGCCCCAGGCAGGATCCCAATGGCGCCTACGCGGCTGTCATTCCGAAGTGGATCGCCGCCTTGATCAAGGGCGAGACCGTGTTCGTCAACGGCGATGGCGAGACGAGCCGCGACTTCTGCTATGTCGACAACGCCGTCCAGGCCAATCTGCTGGCTGCCTTGGTGCAGGAGCCGGGCGCGATCAATCAAGTTTACAATGTCGCCGTCGGCGATCGAACGACGCTCAACGAACTTTATTCCCGGACTCGAGAACTGCTCCTCGAAGCGGCGCCAGCGGTCGCCTCGGCAAAGGTCGAGCATCGCGATTTCAGAGCGGGAGACGTGCGTCACAGCCAAGCCGACGTCTCCAAAGGGCGCCGACTGTTGGGCTACGATCCGACGCATCGTTTCGCGGACGGTTTAGAGGCGACCGTCGCTTGGCATATTGCTCGGCGGCTGAGTGAGGCAGGTCGACCCGCGGCGTGAACGGCGCTTGCATGGGGTCAAGGTTTTGGCATGACGGATCGCGATGCGAGGGCGGAGCGCACCACGAGCGCGGACGCATTCCGCAGGCTCTCGGCGCTACGCTATCCGACCGATCGCCTTGTGCTGTCGGTGTTCTTCGTTTCGCTGTTTTGTCTCGACTACCTGCCGGCCGTGGCAGGGAGCGAGCCCTTTCCGACGATCGAGCTGATCGCTTTCTTCGCCATCGGCTCGTCGCTACGCAGATTGGGCGCCGACTCCGTCCTGTCGCGAGCGGATTATGTGCTGCTGGGGCTCGCGGGATTGGCTCTGGCCCACCCCTGGCGGCACATGGGCGGACTGGTTTTAACGCTGATCGGCGCGTGGTTCTGCTGGAGCCGCGATGCGCGGCTGGCGGCGGTCGGACAGCTCAGCCTTGGGCTCGCCTGCATCGACATGTGGGGACCCGTCATCCAGGCGGCGGTCGAGGAGTTCCTGCTGCCCCTCGAAACGTCCTTCGCCTTCCTGATCCTGTCTCGTCTCGGGGACTTCGCGCTGATCGGCAATGCGATATCGGGCGCGGGCGGCCACACGATCGTCGTCGAGGCTTCCTGCTCGGCGTTTCTCAATGTCGTGGCAACGATCCTGCTCTGGTTGTCCTTTCTGAAAATTCAGGGGCAGCCTGCGGGCCGGCGCCAGTGGATCGTTTTGTTCCTCGGCGTGAGCTGGGTGGTGCTGGTCAACACGGTGCGGCTGGTTTTGTGCGCTTGGTCGTCTGCGAGCTACGCGCTTTGGCACGAAGGCGCGGGCGTCACACTCCTTGAGTGGTCATTGCTGGGCGGACTGCTGGCCCTCTTCTACTTTGGCCTCAAGGATAAAGATCGCCCGCTCCTTCGATGACAATCCGGCTGACGGCCCTCGCGGCGATCTTGCTTGCCTTTCTTGTCGGCGCTTTCCTTAGATTAGGACCTCACCCGTTATCGCCGGATCGCGAGGCGTTCCACCGGCCCACAGCTCAGGCCTACCAGCCCGGCGACCGGCTGGGCTTCTTCGTCGTGGAGCATGCGCGCGACCAGACGCGCCTCTCATTGAGCCTGCGCACGCCGATCTGCAGAGCGCCTGTCTACGTCTCGTCGGAGAGCGTATTCGGCGCCGCGCCGGAAAGGCTCATGGCCTTTAGTTTTCCTGAGCCGCCCTGGCGGACCGTTTATGTTTATGAGGGGAAAGCGCTCGCAAGCTTTTCGAGATTTGACGCTCTCGCGCACTTTTTGTGGGCGCGACTGCAGTCCCAGCTTTCCCTGTCGCAACTCGACGCGGCGGAAATCACCTATTTCACCTTCCGCGTGCCAGCCGACTGCCGCGTTGGAGCAACGAGGCGCTTGTGGCCGTCGCGCAGGACATTTTGGCGCGCGCCGGGCGCTGAGGTCGGGCCTCGGAGGCTGTCTCCGTCGGCCCCAAGACATTAAGTGCGTCGCAGGATATGAGTGAAGAGAAGCGCTCTTACGGGCAGATTTTCCGCTCGTCGTCTATCATCGGCGGCGCGCAGATCATCAACAACATCATCGGTCTGCTGCGCGTCAAGACGATCGCTCTGCTCGTCGGACCCGCCGGGGTCGGCATTTTCGGAATTTACAGCTCGGCCATCACGCTCGTTGGCGCCGTATCGGATTTCGGCGTGAGCGCGAGCGCCGTGCGGGAGATCGCACGGGCGAACGTCACGGAAGATCGCCAGGAGGTCGCTCGGACCTTTCACCTGCTGCGTCGCATCTGCTTGGCGACCGGGCTCCTTGGATGGGGATTGACGGTCGCCTTTCGCGACCAGATCAGCAGTTTCATGACCGGATCGACCGATTATGCGACGGTCATCGCGCTGCTGGGCTCGACCTTGCTGCTGACGGCCTTCAACACGGGCCAGATCGCGTTGATGCAGGGGTTGAGACGCATCGGCGACGTGGCGCGCGCCAATCTCTTTGGGGCGCTCATCGGCTCCCTCGCTGCGGTCGCCTTGATTTTCGTTATGGGCGAGAATGGCATCGCGCCGGCGATCTTCGCGACTTCGCTGTTGACGCTTGGCTGTTCCTCGTGGTTCGCGCGGCGCGCCGACCTTCCGCCTTGCCCGCCGGTCACCTGGCGGCAGGCCTGGGAAAAGTTCCGAAGCATCGCGGGGCTCGGTCTGGCGCTCATGTGGACCGCCATCCTCACAGCGGGCCTCGACATGTTGGTGCGGTCCGTCATCATGCGGGAACTTGGCCTCGAAGCCGCGGGCATCTTTCAGGCGGCTTGGACGTTGACGGGCGTGCTCGCGAATGTGGTGGTCTCCGCGATGGCGACGGATTTTTATCCGCGCTTGATGAGCGTGATTCACGACAAGGCGCTGGCGGCGAAAAGCGTCGACCAGCAGACCGAGATCGGCGTCGTGCTGGCGCTTCCGGGGTTGCTCTTCCTCGCGGCTTTTGCGCCACTTGTCGTAGCAAATTCTCTATTCCCAGAAATTTTCTGCGGCGGGAGAGCTCCTGCAATGGATGGCGCTCGGCGCCCTTTTTCGGGTTCTGTCCTGGCCCGCCGCCTATGTTCAGCTCGCTAAAGGGGAAGCCATTTGGTTTGGCGGGACGCAAACGGTCCTCGTGCTGCTGCAGGCCGTGCTGACATTCCAGTTTCTCCACGCATTCGGAATCGTCGGCGTAGCCTATGCCTTCTCCGCGCCAGCTACGCCGTGCATCTCTTGGTAGTGCTGTTGGTGGCGCGGCTGACGATCGGCATGACCTGGTCCAAGGAAACGCTTGCGCTCGTCATTTTCGCTGGCGCGTTTGATGGCTTCCGCCGCGATGACGCGAAGCTTGGTGGGCGGCATTGCCGCCGACCTCGTCGAAATCGCTATTGTGCTCTTCGGCGCGCTTTTCGCCCTACGACGCCTCGCATCTCGGTTGGGGCGCGAGCACCAGTTGATCCGGTTGCTGCTTATGGCTCCCGGCGGGAATTATGTCCTGAACTCGTCCTCGCAGGCTCCCCGCAGGTGAAAAACGCCTCAATTTTCCGGCGAGAGGCGGCTCGCCGTCCTTGATATCTAGAGCCCGCCAAAGCCTGAAAGCTCATTGAGGCGGCCGATGCGACGCCGCGATGCGCAACTGCGCGTCGACGGGACACCCGCGCCAGCATTTTTCCACGGTGACGGAAAAGGACCCTTCGTGAATGCCTCCCACAGAATGAAGCGCGCCGTGAAGGAAGCCGTCTATCGGTTTCTGCAAGCCGACGTGCTTGTCGACTCGAAGCTACGGTCTTTGAAGGCTGCGGGCGCGTTGACGATACTAAATCTTCATCGGGTCGGCGACGCCGACTCCGGCGGCTACGCCCCACTGGACGCTGAGCTTTTCGACGAGCTGCTCGGCTGGCTGGATCGCCGCTTCGATCTCATCGTCCACGCGGATCTGGAGACGGCCAGGAAGAACGGCAAGCCTCAGCTCATGTTGTCCTTCGACGATGGCTACAAGGATTTCATCGAGGTGGCGGTTCCGCTCCTCGAGAAACGCCGCATCCGCGTCAATCACAACATCGTTCCGGGATGCGTCGAGAGCGGCCGTCCGCCGATGAATGTCGAATTACAGGACTTCATCGCCTCTGCGCCGGCCGCGCTCCTGCGCGAAACGCCGCTGCCAGGCATGCCCCAAGGCGCCGATCCCGATCGGCGCGAACGCTCTTGCCTTATCGCCTCGGCGGCTCTCAAGGCCAAGCCCATCGCCGAGCAAAAGCAGATTTTTGCTCAACTCGAAAGCCACGCCTTCTCCCGCTTCGACGGCTTCCGCCCCACGCCGATGATGTCTCTGGAGGACATTCGTCAATTGGCGGCGATCCATGAGTTCGGCGCGCATTCCTTCGAGCACGCGAGCATGGACGCGGAGAGTGACGCCTATCTGCAGGAGGATGCGAGGCTCTGCACGCAATATTTCGAGGTCAAATCTGGGCTTCGCGCCACAGGTCTATGCTTTTCCCAACGGCTGGGCGCGCGAGGAGCAAGCGAAACTGGTGGCCGAGGCGGGATATCGCTACGTGCTGCTTGTCGGCGAGGACTACTCGCATGCGGGTGCCTGGCTGCATCCGCGCTTCACGCTGCACGCCAAGAGCCGCGCCGAGGGGCATGCCCGGGCGCTGGGCTGGTTTCGGCGACGCAGGCGGGCGCAACGGATCCTCCGCGCCGAGCCTCGCAAGCTGACCAGCCCGGAGAGACTGCATCAAGTTATCGAAATTTATTTTAGCTTGAGTGGTTTGATTGGGGCGGAGCCATGGCCCGGATGATAGAGATGGAATCCACTCGTTCAAAAGATCGATAGGAGGTGTCTTAAATCGTTTGAGCAAGGATCTGAGATCTCAACCGGAGAGCTTCAGAATGGCTAGGGGATTTCTATCCCGAGGTAAAGAGGCTCTATCTCCAGTGAGAACTCGTGCCTGGCTTCGGCATTATGAAAGTCTTTTTCTCGAGGCCGACTGCTCGTTGCTGAGAGAGTTCGGTTGGAGAGAGCAGGTTGTGCTGGGTCCAAGCCTTCGGGTGTTGTGCAAGCACCACTTACTCTACCGCAGGTATCTGATCCTGCTTAAAAAGGGTGGCGAAGCCGAATTGCGGCGCTTTCTGGAGCGAGCTCGGAGCTGGATTCCGTCTCGGAGACATTACGATCCACGACTTCGACGAGGTGCTCAAGCATCCTTTAGTCATCGCTGGATTGCGCTTTCACCTTGCCGCGAAACACGAGAGGCTTCTGAATATCGCGACCTTCGCCATTGATCTCTCTCAGGACGAGGATGCGATCCTCGCGGGGATGAGTCGGACTATCGACGCAAGATCAGGATCGCCACGTCGCGCGGCGTCAGCGTGGAGGCTCATGACAAGCCTAGTCCCGAGCTTCGGGCAAGCTTCGTTGCAGCGTTCAACGCCTTCGCGCGAACGCGCGGGATGAGGCCAATCGTCGGCGAGGCGTTGAGTCAAATGTATGCGCGTGGCGACGCGATGCTCTTCGTGGCGAGAAAGCGCGGCGCAATATCCAATTACCTGCATATCTACACGAAGGGCGCCAAGGCCTTCTTCATGTATGGCGTCAACCCAAGCAAGGAGAATGACGGCGCAGGCCAATATCTACACTGGCGAGCCATTCTACGGCTGAAGGAGATGGGGCTCGAATGGTATGATCTAGGCGGCGTCGCAATGAAGGATGCGAGGGACGGAATATATAACTTCAAGTCCAAGTTCGGAGCGCCGCTCGTCTCTCTGGGTTGCGAATGGCGTAGCAACTCATTAGGGGCCAATTCGATGTGGGTCGGCTTAAAGGAATTCTGTCGTGGAGCGATGAAACGTGTGACTGCATTGCTGCGGCTGAGCGACTCCCAACCGGTTCCGCCGCCCTCTGCAGCGGATTGGGCCGAGCTACAATAATTCCTACATCTTGAGGCCGAAAGTTTTTCTGTCTTGCGATCGTTTTCGTGTCGCAGCTTGTCAACCCGCGAGCCGAAAAAAGCTGAGCCATATGGTCGCATGATCAACGCGGTTCCCCGCGCGGGACTTCTTAAGTCTCAAGGCGTCGCGAGCGTTACTTTGTCTAAACTGGCTGAAGAACTGAGATCATGAACAACTGCGGAGAAGCGATGGCGTCGGCACAGCGCCGGATGTCTGGCGTCAAGAGCGCACAGGCGCCGCTGATCGCGCTGGCTGTGCCGTCTATAGGATATGGCGGCGCGGAGGCTGTGAACGTGGCTCTCGGGAGGGAGTTTCTCGAGCGCGGTTACCGATTGGATTTCGTAACCATGCGCGAGGAGCCCGAGACCGAGATGCTCGTGCCCAAGGCTGCGCGTCATATGTGCCTGCGCGTGCAAAGGACCCGTCAGGCGTTGTTTCCGTTGATCCGTTACCTGCGCACGAAGCATCCCGATGCGCTGGTCGCCTCGCTTTGGCCTTTCACTTCGCTGTGCGTGCTGGCGAATCAGCTTTCAGGCGGAACCGCGCGAATGGTCGTTTGCGAGCACAATACGCTGTCCATCCAATACGCCAATCGTGGCCTCGCTTTGGGCGCGTTTTTAAAGTTGAGCCTTGCATACGAGAGCAGCTGCGCAGATGCGAGCGTCTCGGTGTCGAACGGAGTCGCCGATGATCTCGCATCGCTCTCCGGCTTGAGTCGGAACCGATTTACAGTCATCCACAACCCTCTGCTTGACCGTAGATTTCTGCCCAGCGGGGATGCCGCCGCGGAAGCGGTTTGGAGGGGGTGGCGCGGTCCTCGCCTGATTACGGTGGGACGATTCAAAAAGCAGAAGAATCATCCGGTGCTCATTCATGCGTTTAAGGAGTTTCTGAAGCTCCGAGACGCAAGGCTGCTTATGTTGGGAGAGGGCGATCTGCTGGGCGCGACTCGCCAGCTGGTCACCGAGGAAGGATTAGCGGAAAAGGTGCTCATTCCCGGAGCGGTGTCCGACCCTACGCCCTACTATCGGAGCGCGGATCTCTTTGTTCTGTCTTCCGACTATGAGGGGCTTTGGGAAACGTCCTGATTGAAGCCCTTTCGGTCGGGCTACCGGTGGTCTCGACGGATTGTAAGAGCGGCCCGGCGGAAATTCTCGGGAATGGAAAATGGGGGCGGCTCGTCCCTGTGGGTGACGCCGCGGCCCTCGCTTGCGCTATGCTCGAAGCCCTTGACACACAACACGACCGAGAAGCGTTGAAGCAACGCGCGATGGACTTTGCTCCCGATCGCATCGCCGACCAATATCTCCGGCTACTCTTTTCGCAGCCTTTCGCCAGCGCCACGGCGTGAGGTCACGAAGTCTCGTCACCGCACTACTCAGGTGTGGACCTCGTCGATGAACAAAAGCTCTGCTCGTCCTTGCCCTCTCTGCGGCGGAGCCGCCGGGGAGTCGCAGCTTTCCTTACGCCACGCGCTTCAATGGGGTGAATTTCGACTATTGGCGCTGTCAGGCTTGTAGCGGCGTTTTCGTTGATCCGATCCCCGACACCGAGACCTTCGCGAAGATGTACGCGAAGAGCGCCTATCACGACGTTCATTACGTCGAGTGCGAGAGCCCGCATTATCGCGAGTCGGCAGCGCTGCTAACGAAATTCCTGCCGGCGGGCGCGAGCGTGCTGGACTATGGCTGCGGGCTAGGCCTGTTTCTCCGGGCGCTCGATGAGCAGGGATTTTCCGCGACGGGGGTCGAGTTCGACCGGGAAGCGGCAGAGATGGCAGCCAAGGTTTCGCGCCGCCCCGCTTACGCCCTGGAGGAGCTTGCGGAGAGGCAGGCGGAGGCGAGCCTCGACGCTCTTCATCTCGGCGATGTGCTCGAGCATCTCGGCGACCCCGCCAAGACGCTAGACGCGCTCTTGAGCTTGGTGAAGCCGGGAGGCTTGCTTTTCGTCGAGGGGCCTCTGGAGAACAACCCCAGTCCGGTCTATTGGTCGGCGCGTCTTGCTGGCGCCATGAAGCGCTTCCTCAAGCGCGGCTTCGTGGGCTCGGGCGCGCCTACGCATCTCCTACGCGTGGACGGCGCCCAGCAGCAGGCCTTCTTTGAGCGCTATTGGCCGCAGTTCGAGACGCTCCATTGGAGCGTCTACGAGACTGGCTGGCCCTATAAGGGCGGCGGCGCCGTCAAGAACGTCGATCGCCGCTCTTGCGACCGCGATCGGCGGCAAGCGCATCTTTGGCGTGACCTTCGGCAATCGATTTCGCGTGGTGCTCCGCCTGCCGTCCAAGCTGAGCTGAAACAGGATCATGTGAGGCATTCGGGAATTCTATTCTCTGCGCGGCAAGGGCGAGAGCAAATGGGCTCTGCGTCAAATCCTCTACCCTCACGTGCGGACTGCGCTCTTGGAGGGGCGGAAGGCCGGGTTGGCGATCTTGTTCGGGCAGTGGCTCCGAAGACTGATCCGGCCTCGCCACCAGGATGAAGGGACGAAGATCATGGAGTCGATCTGGACACAAGGGTCCTGCGCGCCCTTCACCTCTATGGGGCTTGCCTAATATGAGCGACGGAACGGAGGGTGGTGTTCTCTACGTGACCTATGATGGGCTGCTTGAGCCGCTGGGTCAGAGTCAGGTGCTCGCCTATTTGGAAAAGCTTGCGCCGCAGTGGCCGATTCACGTTCTTTCCTTCGAAAAGCCGAAGGACCTTGAGGATGCGCCGCGCCTGGAGGCGATGCGCCGGCGCGTCGCCAAGGCGAATATAGGCTGGACGCCGCTTCGTTATCACAAGTCTCCGACAGTTCCGGCGACCGCTTTCGACGTGGCGCAAGGAATGGTCTTCGCCTTATCGCTTGCGACGAGACGAAGATTCGAGATCGTGCATGCGCGCAGCTATATAGGAGCGCTGATCGCGCTACCCGTTACGCGGCTCACCGGAGCCAAGCTCCTCTTCGACATCCGCGGATTTTGGGCGGACGAGCGCGTCGACGGTGGGCTTTGGCCCAAGGGCGGCGCCCTCTACCGCCTGGTCAAGAAGCTCGAGAGCCTGTTGATCGCCAACGCGGACCATATGGTGACGCTAACGCACGCCTCCGTGCGCGAGTTGCAAAAGTGGCCTGCCTTCGCCAAGCATCGGCCGCCGCTCACGGTGATTCCAACTTGCGCCGATCTCGAGCGCTTCTCGCCTGCGCCCGCGCCGGCGCGCGAGCCGCTCGTTTTCGGCTATGTCGGCTCCATCGGCACTTGGTATCTCTTCGACGAGACGATCGAATTCTTCCTCGCCCTCAGTCGCCGTCGTCCCGACGCGAGAATGCTCGTCGTCAACCGAAACGACAACGAACGGGCGCGCGAGCTCTTTGCGCGGCACGGCGTCGAGCCCGATCGGGTGGAGATCATCGCCTGCGATCACCGTGAGGTCCCGCGACAGATTGCGCGCATGCATGCCGCCGGCGCGGTGATCAAGCCGTCCTATTCGAAGATCTCCAGCGCGCCGACGAAGCTCGCGGAATATCTCGGCTGCGGCGTTCCCTGCGTCGGCAACGTCGGTGTCGGGGACATGGAGGAGGTTTTGGAGGGGCGGCGAGTTGGGGTTGCGCTTCGCGACTTTTCTCGTACGGATATCGAAAGCGCGGCGGACCGGCTGCTGGCGCTGCTCGAGGAGCCGGATCTGCGCAGCCGCTGCGTTGCGACGGCGCGGGATCTCTTCTCGCTGGATGTCGGAGTCGAGGCCTATCGCAATATTTATGAGGACCTCAGCGTTTCCGTAGCCCGAGAGTTCGCTCAATGAACGGAAGATCGCGAGGAGTGTTCACGCTCTCGCTCGACTGCGAGGGGCTATGGGGCATGGCCGACAATGCAGCCGTGGTCTCCAGCGGGGCGATCACCGATGCGTCGCTCGCCGAGGCCTATGAGGTCATTTTGCGTGCGCTCGGCCAGAACGAGCTGGTCGGCACTGCGGCGTTCGTTTCCGCCTTCGCCTGCGAGGAAACGGTTTTGCGAGAGAACCTCGCACTCTTCGATCGGCTGGACGCGCTTGACCCAAAGTGGTTCTCGTCGATCGTCAGTCGGCTCAAAACCGGCGCGCTCGACGGATGGCGGGGCGCAAAATATTATCGCGCGATGGCCGCCGCCGGACACGAGATGGCTTGGCACGGAGCGACCCATCAGTCGCTGTGGGATGGAGCTTCCGAGGAGTCGATCGAGTTGGAGCTCGATCTGGCCGAACGACTCTTTGAGACGCTTGGCCAAAGGCCGGAGACCGTCGTCTTTCCACGCAATTGCGTCGGCCATCTGCCTGCGCTGAAACAGGCGGGTTTCAAAACCTATCGTGACAGCCCCGGCCATGGCATGCTCAGCAGAATGGCCAATCTCCTGGGCGAACTGAACGCCTTCGCGGGTTGCGAAATGGTTCCGGCGAAGCTCACCGACGGCTGGCGTGTTTGTCGTCCCGGCAACTTCCTCAACTGGCCATCCGGCGCACGCGCCGTCGTTCCCCTCGCGGTGACGATCGCGCGTTGGAAGTCCATGCTGCGCGACGCCGCCCAACGGGGCGGCCATGTGCACATGTGGTTCCATCCGCACAATCTGATCACCGCGCCGGCGATGCGCGACTCTTTCGAAGCGATTATCGGCTTCGCGGGCGAATTGACCCGCACAGGCGATCTTACCAATTTGACGATGGCCCAGTCCGTCTGTTTTCCTAACGATGCAGCTCCGCAAAAAATGACCTCGTCGCCTTGATCGATGCCCCTCGAAACGAACAACTCCGATTGCACATCCAATGAACACAGTTCTTAAGCCCATGACCCGCGTCTCCTTTGACATCGTTCCTTATTCTCAAGAGTTGCTCTCGGCCTACACGCGCTTGATACCCAGGCAGCAGCAAGTCGTGGAAGTGGGGAAAATCGCCTGGAAGCTGCGAGATCATCCGGCTGGCCCCGGAGTTGTCGCAATCTGTCGCTCGGCCGAGGGCGCGGTCGTGGGCATGACCGCCTTCCAGCCGACTCGGTTCATCGATGGAAACGACAAGCTGCTGTTCGGTCATCAGGCGATGGACACGGCGGCGTCGCCAGACGCCAATGTGCCCGGCCTCACATTGCGGCTTGTGCAGACATTCTACGATCGAGTTCGACAGCCCGTGCGTTTTCGGCTTTCCAAACGAGAAGTCCGGCGCTTTCTTTTTTGGTCGATTGCAATGGAAGCGCCTTGGAATGACGCCCATAGTCTGGCGGCCGCTGCGTAGCGGCTTCTTGTCCAGGCGATTGCTGGGTCGCGGCTTCGATTGCTCGTTGCCACGGCTCAGCCTGCGCAGACCGCGGCGCAAAGCTGTCGTGCGCCTCTCGCGTTTCGAAGACTTTCACGCGGCCGCTTGGACAACCCTGCGAAACTTGCGCATTCCGAAAATCGCCGTGGATCGATCCCCGGAGCTTCTGAATTGGCGCTTTGTCAGCAATCCAGCGTTCAAATACGATCTTTGGGCCACAGGTGCCGAAGCGATCGCGGCGAGCCGCATACAGGAAATTCGCGGCGAGCGCGTGCTGCATATATGCGAGCTCATGGGTGATGTCGCCGACATGGCGAGCCTGGTTGACACGCTCATCGCTCATTACGCGGACCAGCGTCCAGATTACGCAATGGCTTGGGCCATAAAGGGGACCCCAGTCCACACAGCTCTGCGCGAGGCTGGCTTTTTCGACCTTCCGGATCGCTTTCGACGTAATAAGATCTATTTTGGCGCGCGCGGCGAGGCGGGGGACAGGTCCGCGGTGCCTGATCAGTCCGATTGGCATCTGACCCTCTTCGATTCCGAGTTGATATGAAGGTGAGATCCCTCACCACGAGCTCGGTATGCGCTGGCGGCCGGACGAGGCGGCTGCGCACACCATCCTGAAGGTTGCGCTTCTCCTTCCCTCAGCGGGGACCAGCGTCGCGAGCAGAGCCTTTTCGGGACGACTGCTTCTTGAAACACTTCTGGACTCGCCTATGGCCCGCATCTCATTCGAGCTCGTCCCCTATTGTGACGAGCTCTTGCATGCCTATAAAACTCTATTGCCGGAGCTAGCCCCGCTCATCGACGCTGGAAAGATCGCTTGGAAGCTGAGAGATCATCCGGTCGGTCCGGGAGCCGGCGCCATAGGCCGTTCCTCCGAGGGAGCGATCGTCGGCTTGACGGCTTTTCAGCCGGCGCGCTTCATCGATGGCGACGACAAATTGTTTTGCGGCTACCAATCCATGGATGTCGCGGTGGCTCCGGACGCCGTAGCGCCAGGCATGCTGCTTTGGCTTATGCGGACGTTTTACGAGCAGCACGATTACCCATTCGTCTATGGGTTTCCAAACAACAGCGCCGCTCCGTTTCATTTCGGGCGGCAGCTGCGATGGAAATCACTTGGCACAGCGCCCATGCTCTGGCGGCCGCTGCGCGCGGGTTTCATTCTTAGACGGTTACGGTTGGCGGGGCTGGATTTTCCCCTCCCACGTTTCCCAGGACGGCGTGCGGCGTTGACCCGCGTCAAGCGCTTCGACGAGGCCCAAAGGGCCGCCTGGACGGCGCTGCGACGGCTGAGCACGCCCAAAATGGCCCTCGATAGGGCGCCTGACATCCTGAATTGGCGTTACGCTGACAACCCAGCCTATAGCTACGACCTCTGGACGAAAGGCGATGAGGCTCTCGCGGTCAGCCGTCTTACCGATAAGCACGGCGCGCGCATTCTCTATATCTGCGAATTGATAGGGAGCGTCGACGACATGGCCGCCATGGTGGAGACGATTCTCGATCACTACGCCGATCAAAAGCCCGAGGTTGCTTTCGCCTGGGCTGTCGAAGGCTCTCCGGTCTGCGCCGCGTTCAGCCAAGCCGGCTTCTTCCAGCTTCCAGATCGATTGAGGCCGATCACAATCAATTTCGGAGCGAGGGGCTCGGGCCGCGACCCGGGCTGCGTGCCGGACCGGTGCGAGTGGATGCTGAGCTACCTCGATTCAGACACGGTCTGAGTTTTTCAAAACGGCGGCGGAAAGCTCGTGAAGGGTAGCTTGCGGCGCCGAGCGCCGCGAGAGCATGAACGAGAATTCGGGTCGCTTGACGATCCAACCTATTCTAAAAAACCGGAGGGGGTCTCCCCTAAGCAGGAAGAGCGAAGATGAGTGAGCCAGCAAAGGTGCACGAAAAAGTCGAGGCGGTTTTCAAGGAAGTTTTGAAAGTGGACCCACGACAGAATCGCGCGGCGCTGATTTATAATCAGATCCCGGGATGGGACTCGGTCGCGCACATGACGCTCGTATCCGGTCTCGAGGAGGCTTTCGACTGCATGTTGGAGATGGACGATATCCTCGACATGAGCTCCTATGACAAGGCTCTCGAGATCATGGCCAAATATGCTTGATTTGTTCGACCTTGCCGGCCGCGTCGCGGTCGTCACCGGCTCCTCGCGCGGCATCGGTAAAGCGATTGCAGAGGCGCTGGCGGCCCATGGGGCGGCTGTCATTCTGAACGCGAATCGCGACGCCGAGGCGACCGCCCGCGCGGCCAGCGAGCTTTCAGGGAGATACAATGTTCCGGTCACCTACGTGCTGGGCGACATCGCCAAGCCGGAAACTTCGGCCAATCTGGCAAAGGCGGCTTTGACGCAGCACAAGCGCTTGGACGTCTGGGTCAATAACGCCGGCGTGCTGATTGACGCGCTCATCGGCATGATACCTCAGCAGGATGTCGACAAGACGCTCGGCGCCAATGTCGCAGGTGTTCTGTACGGAACCCAGGCGGCGGCGCGCGTGATGCAGCGCCGCAACAGTGGCTCTATCGTCAACTTGACCTCCATCATCGGCCGTTTCGGCAATGAGGGGCAGCTCGTCTACGGCGCGTCGAAAGCCGCGGTGATCGGCGCCACGCTCTCGGGGTCCAAGGAACTCGCCCCGAAGAACATAAGGGTGAACGCCATTGCTCCCGGCTTCATCGAAACAGATATGATCAAAAATCTTTCTTTGGAAAAGCGCGCCGAACGCGTCGCCTCCATACGGATCGGCCGCATTGGCACGCCCGAGGATATCGCGAACACCGCGCTGTTTCTCGCATCTGACTTGTCGAGCTATGTCACCGGGCAGGTCATCGGCGTGGACGGCGGCATGAGCATCTGACGATATGATCGACGTTCGTTTTGCATCGCCGTTCTTGACAGAGGACGATCTCGATCGTCCCTGCCTGCGGGACGATCGCGGCACAGCTGTCACCTATGGCGCGCTGAGGGATCGCGTCGCCGATTACAGCACCGCCATGGCCGGGTCGAAATCTCTCGTTTTCCTCTATGCTCGCAACGACATTGCGAGCGTTGCGGCGCTGCTCGGCGCCTTCGCCGCCGGACATGCCGTTGCTCTGCTCGATCCCGAGCTGTCGAAGGAGCTGCGCGAGACGCTGACAACGCGGTATCAGCCCGAATGGGTCATCGGCGCCGAAGCTTCGGGCGAGTTCGATCGGCGTCAAGGCGGCGGCGGAGAGATCAATCCGGCGCTCGCCCTCCTGCTTTCCACCTCTGGTTCGACAGGTAGCCCCAAGTTCGTCCGGCTTTCCCTGGAGGCGCTCGAGTCCAACGCTCGCGCGATTGCGAGCACGCTCGACATTGCGAGCGAGGATGTCGCCGCGGCGCATCTCCCCGTTCATTATTCCTTCGGTCTTTCTGTGCTCACCAGCCATCTGATCGCGGGGGCCAGCCTTCGTTTGACACAGACCGGCTTCACGGATCGCGGTTTTTGGTCCGCGATGAAGGAAGCAAGCGTCACGCATCTGCCGGGGGTGCCGTTCCATTTTCAGATGATGCAAAAGTTGCGTTATGAGCGTCTGGGTCTGACGCAGTTGAAAAGCCTTGCTCAGGCGGGCGGCCATCTCGACGTCGGCGCGCGTCGCGCGGCGCATGAGTTCATGAACGCGCGCGGCGGACGCTTCTATGTGATGTACGGACAGACGGAAGCGTCGCCCCGGCTCACGACTCTGCCGCATGCGCAATTTCTCGAAGCGCCCGCATCCGTCGGCTTGGCGCTGCCGGGTGGTCGGCTGGAGATCGTCAATCCCGACGAAAGAGGGCAGGGGGAGGTCGTCTATCACGGCCCTAACGTGATGCTCGGCTATGCTGAGGAGCGCGCCGATCTCGCACGGGGGGACGACAATCGAGGGCGGCTAGAGACGGGCGACATCGGCTATCTCGACGAAGCGGGGCGCCTGACGCTGATGGGGCGCAGCAAGAGATTTGGGAAGGTCTATGGGTTGCGTGTCAATCTCGATGAGGTGGAGAAGCTGACCAATGAGCTCTGCGAGTCAGTCGTCACGCAAAAGGCCGACGTGCTCCGCATCCATTATGTGGCCTGCGATGCGGATCGCAGTCTCGAACAGGCGCTCGTCGATCGGTTGAGCGCCTGCTACCGAATTCCCGTTATGGGCTACGAAATTCGTCCCATCGGGATGATACCGCGGTCGGAACGGGGCAAAATCGACTATAAAGCGGTCGAGTCACTCTAGCATGATTGACGCCCTCTCTCGTGCGCTCGAGGCGCCTCCTTATTCGTTACCGCAGTCGGCGCGCGAGCCGCTTCTGCTCCACGGCCTCGACGAGCTCACGAGACGACATTACGACAATTGCGAGCCCTATCACCGCATCCTGGACGGGGCCTGGGGCGGAAAGAGCGAATATGGAAGCATAGAGGATATTCCTTATCTGCCTGTCTCCCTGTTCAAGACCCAGAAGCTCCAATCCGTCGCCGACGCCGAGGTTCGCGTGACGCTCACGTCGAGCGGCACGACGGGGCAGGCCGTCAGCCGCATCGCGCTCGACGCGGAAGCCTCCTCGGTCCAGCAGCGCGCTCTCGCCAATTCGCTGATGCATGTGCTGGGCCGGCAGCGCCTGCCCATGCTTGTCATCGACACGGACGCCGTTTTCAAGGACCCGCGCACGATGTCGGCGCGCGGCGCCGGCGTGCTGGGCCTCATGCGATACGGACGCAATCACGTCTTCGCCTTGAACGAGGCGCTCGAGCCGAACTTCGACGCCGTCCGGAGCTTTTTGTCGGGAACTCGACGGAGCGCCTTTCTTCATGTTCGGCTTCACTTTCATGGTGTGGATCAACTTCTACGAGAAGTTTCGAGACGCTGGGCTGGACCTCTCGCGGGGCGTGCTGATTCATTCGGGCGGCTGGAAGAAGATGATCGAGCGTTCGGTCGACAACGACACCTTCCGGCAGGCTTTGCGCGAGGCTTTCGGGCTGACCCGCATCCATAATTTTTACGGGATGGTGGAGCAAATCGGCTCGATTTGCCTGGAGGGCCCGGGCGGGCTGCTCTACCCGCCGAACTTTGCGACGATCGTCGTGCGCAACCCAAACAGCTGGCTGCCGGCAAAGCTCGGCGAACCGGGTGTCATTCAGGTCCTCTCGTTGTTGCCGAGCTCCTATCCTGGCCACAGCCTGCTGACGGAGGATCTCGGCGTGATCGAATTTATCGATCCAAATGAAGATGGATGGATGGGCAAGGGCCTGAGAATTCTCGGGCGCGTTCCCAAGGCTGAGCTGCGCGGGTGCAGCGACGTCATCGCCGCGGGCGCTGCATGAGCCTGTATTTGTGGAGTCCAGAGCGGACGGCGATCGACGAGGCCGGCTTGCTGGCGCGCATCGAGGCGATGACCTACCGAGGCTGCGAACCCTGCTCGCCGGCAGCGATCGCCATGCTCACGGCGATCTCCCATGTGCTGCTCAACGATCCGCAGGCTCGGCGCGCCCCTCAATATGTCGCGCTCGGCTATTGGCTTCGGCCGGCGGCGATGCGAAGAATGTGCGATGAGCTGGTCGCGCAGGCTGCAAGGCGTGCATCGGCATGGGCTCCGCGCGGCGTAGCCATGCATCTGCCGCCGACGAATGTCGATACCATCTTCGTTTATAGCTGGGCGCTTTCGGTTCTCGCCGGCAACACCAATATCGTGCGCCTTGCGACGACCCTGTCCAGCGACGCGGAGTGGCTCGTTCGTCTGGTCGCAAGGATTGCGATCGAGCATGGCGAGGCCGAGCGGCAGATTTTCTGCGCCTACCCTTACGGCGGCGAGCTAGAGAAGGCGGCTTCGCGGCATTGCGATCTGCGGATGATTTGGGGAGGGGACGCCAAGGTCGAGGCCGTCTCACGCATCCCAATCCGTCCGGACGGTCTGTCGATCGGCTTCCCTGACCGCAAGTCGCTCGCGCTCATCCGCGTTGAGAGCTATGAGGCCGCAACCGAGACGGAGCGGGACGACCTCGCCAATCGGCTCTACAATGACATCTACTGGTTCGATCAGATGGGCTGCGGTTCGCCGCGGCTGATCGTTTGGGAAGGCGAGGCGCGCCGCGATCTCACGACCGACCTTTATGCGCGGCTGAGCCGGATCGTCGCCGCGAAAAACTATTCGGTCGAGACTGGCGTGGCGATCGGAAAATTTGCGCTCGCCAACGACCTGCTTGCGGAAGGTTTGGCCGACCGCCTGAGTTTTCGCAGCAACGAGCTATTCGTCTACGACGCCGCCGATCCGGGAGGCTGCATGCAGCGCGTGCATGGCGGAGGTTTCCTGGGCGAATGCTTCGTCGCAGAAATTGCGGATGCAGCGGCGTTCGTTACACGCAATGTCCAGACGCTCACGCATTTCGGCTTTGAACGCGAGAAGCTTGAGCAGCTGTCGTGTCGCCTGCTCTCGCGCGGAGGCTATCGGATCGTCCCCATCGGGCAGGCGCTGCAATTCGATACGGAATGGGATGGCGTGGAGCTCCTTGCGCATATGACGCGAAGAATCGTGGTTCGCGCGCAGTGAGTTGCCTCACAGTCAGTGTCAAAATCCTCCTCGAAGTTCCTCAAGGGAGGCGGAAGCGTGTAACAGGAAGACGTTTAGGTCCAAATTCCGCTCGGCGATTCATGGCCGTTCGCTGGCGCGATTCCAGAGTTCCATTGTCGGGAGTCGCTCGTCTTTCAGCTCTAGCGAGATATAAAAATGCCGGTCACGTCTTCCCAGAAATTGCGCATGCTGGTGATCTGTCCTTACCCAGAGGGAGTGGCGGCGGGCCAGCGGCTGAAATACGAACAATATTTCGATGATTGGAGATCCTGCGGCTACGAGATCGACGTCTCACCTTTCATGAACGACGCGCTTTGGCGGGTGGCCTATGTGAAAGGCCACATCGCCACGAAGCTCCTTGGGCTGCTTCACGGTTATCTCCGACGCGTCCGAGACATGTTCCGGATCAGAAGCTATGACATTGTCTACATCCACATGTGGGTCACGCCTTTCGGGACCGCCACGTTCGAGCGTCTGACGAGATCTTTGGCCCGGAGGCTCATTTTCGATGTCGAAGACAATGTGCTGTTAGGCTCGATTCTGCCCGACGCGGTCGAACCGAACCCGATCAAGCGGCTGCTCAAGGGGCCACAGAAGGCGCGCTTTCTCATCGAAACCGCGGACCATGTCATTTCGTCCTCGCCCTTCCTCAATGACTTCTGTCTGGAGATCAACCGAAAGAAGAAATGCCTTTACATTTCTTCCTCGGTTGACACGGATCGCTTCGTTCCGCTCGAGAAGTCCGAGGGCGAGCGCCTGCTCACCATAGGCTGGACCGGCACTTTCTCGACGCGGGTGTACCTGGACCTCTTACGGGAGATCTTTCAACGTTTGGCGCAGCGGGTTCCCTACAAGCTGCGCGTGATCGGCAACTTTCAATATGAGCTCGACGGCGTGGACCTCGAGGTCGTGCAATGGTCCAAGGAGCGCGAGGTCGCGGACATGCAGGCTATCGACATCGGCGTCTACCCGCTCCCGATCGACGATTGGGTGCTCGGCAAAAGTGGTCTCAAGGCCATACAATATATGGCGTTTGGTCTGCCCATCGTCGCCACCGAAGTCGGCACCACGCCACTTTTGATCACCAATGAGGTCAACGGTCTCCTGGTCAAGACGGACGAGGAATGGCTTGAGGCCTTGGAGCGTCTGCTGAAGGATGTGTCTCTGAGGGCGCGGCTTGGGAAGGCCGCGCGGGAGAGCGCGGTGTCCAATTATTCGACGAAGGCGATCGCCGGCCAATATCGGCGCGTGCTTAACGATGTGATGGGAGCAACGAATTGAAACACCGCAAGCGCATCTATATCGCCGGCTGCGGCGGCATGCTCGGCGAAGCCTTCCAAAAGGTGTTCGGCGAAAAGAACGATTTGAAGTGCACCGACAAGGATGTGAACGAGGATTGGCTCTCCTTCCTGGATTTCCGAGACCGCGCCGCCTATCAGGAAGATGTGCGCGCGTTCAAGCCCGATCTGCTCTTCCATTTGGGCGCCCACACCAGCCTTGAATTTTGCGAGGAGAATGTGGAGGACGCCTATCGCACCAACACGCTCGCGGTCGAGGACGCAGTCCATCTCGCGAACGAGCTCGACATTCCGCTGCTCTACATCTCCACGGCGGGAATTTTTGACGGCGGGCAGGAGGTCTATGACGATTGGGATCGGCCCAATCCGCTCGGTCATTACGCGCGCTCGAAATATATGGGTGAATTGTTCGTCCAGCAGAATTGCCGTCGGCATATCGTTTGTCGCGCCGGCTGGATGATGGGCGCCGGTCCCAAGAAGGACAAGAAATTCATCCAGAAGCTGATGCAGCAGATCAAGGCCGGCAAGAAGGAGCTGATGGTGGTCGACGACAAGCTCGGCACGCCGACCTATACGCACGACTTCGCCCGGAATGTCGCGCTGCTGTTCGAGCACGAGCTCTGGGGGCTTTACAACATGGTCTGCGGCGGGGTGACCAGCCGCCTCGAGGTGTCACAGGAATTGGTGCGGTTGCTGGGGAAGCAATCCGAGATAAAGGTGACGCCGGTTTCATCCGACTTTTTCGCGAAGGATTATTTCGCTCCGCGCCCCCCCTCCGAACGCCTGATCACTCGGAAGCTGACGTTGCGGGGTGTGAACATGATGCGCGACTGGCGCGTATGCCTCGATGAATATCTGCAGGGGTATTACAAGGGATATCTGACCTAGCTTAGGCGCTGGGGAGCTATTCGGACATCGTCGGGCGCCTCAGTGGGCGTAAATTGAGAGCGGCAGCGACACCTAGTCATGACAGGTGGACGAGCCTCAGTCAGCGGGAACCTCCTCGATGCGCACGAAACTTTCACGCTTCCTTCTTGCCACGACTATGGTGTGCGCAGGCGCGCTCGCGCTTGTATCGGCGAATGCTAATGAGGCGGCGGTCAAGGGTGTGTGCGGCTATGCCAATAACACCATCCTCGCGGAGGCGCCCACGACACAATCAGTCCCGTCGACACCAACGCGCTACGCCAGCAGGAATCTATGCTTTTCTGGCGTCGCTTCCGACGTGGCCGGCATGACGCAACAGGCCGCCTACACATGGACTTGGTCCTGCGCGGGTAGTGGTGGAGGCGCCACATCGCAGTGTCTGGCTGTCCGTTCTCCACGGATCGCTCAATATACCTTCGACTTCACCGACGACAGCGCTGTCACTGCTTTTCTCAAGGGCGGCCATGCGCCCGGCGTCGCCTATGTTATGCCGATCAAGGTCGCCGAAATGGGGCCGGCGATTAAAGCCAAAGGGTACAAGGTGCAGGAAGGCATTGGTGGGTATGCGGCAGAATGGGTGCAGGGTTCTATGCGGGGGAAGCCCAATGCAAAGGTTCCTGCCGTTATGTACAGTCTCATCGACACCCTCGTGAAGAGCGGCGTAACAATGATTGTAGTGAACGAAATAAATGCAGCCCCCGGGGAAAAGTCATGGTTCACGCCAAAGAGCATTGCCTACAATGTTAGAGGCATTAATCTAATTTATGACTATATTCACAAGCACTACCCAGGCGTCGAATTTGGACTTACCAATGGCGATGGCCAGGGCGTTGGGTTGCACGTCGCCCTGCTCGAAGCAGGGATGAAGGAAGACTTTGCTCAAATTGAGTACTACTATTTAGCGCTGCAGCCGGCAAATCCCTTCGTCACCGGGGGGCTCGTCCAGAAATTCCCGAACGTGAAGACCGCTATCTTTGTTTACAGCACCACTAGCATGTGCGGTAATGGCGGAGTCAACTGGCTTGATCCAAAACAACTTGACTATATTAGCTTCTGGAATCTGAACAACGATGGAAGATTTATAGGCCCTTGGTTTGATGACGACTATTTGAAAAATGCTAAGACTTTCGCGGCAACAGGAAAGAAGCCGTTCTGCGCTCTTCCTATGTCACGAGTATCCTCGCCTGTGAATTGGGACACGCAAACGAAAAATTTCACAGTGAAATTTCAGGATAACTACATGCCTCAAGCCTTCGCGGACCCCGCCACTTTCGCAGCAAGCACCCTAGCAAGCTGCGAATACCAAGTGCTAAGTGGCGCGAATGCGATCCATGGTCCATCCGACCCCTCGGTGAAGGTCACGCAGCCCTGGACGCCGAGGGCATGTAACGGTCAGATCAACATCACGGTAGGACCAACCGGAATGTGCAGGGATAAAGGCGCCAACACCTGCCTCGTTTACGAAAGAGCGCATACGAAAACCGGCGAAACCGGAAACACGTCCTATGAGGAGTTCTCAATCAATTATTAACACTCGGATGGCGAGGTGTTGAGCTTGAAGGGCTCGCCACACGACGCAATCGAGCGAAGCGCGCTTTGAGGCGTGTGTCGGACAGCTTCCGCCCCAGAGCTCATCGGCGCCATCCTCCGCACGATGAGGAATGGGCGGTCTCGCGCTCGCGCTTGATGATCCCGTAAACTCGCCACTGCTCCAAACGTTAACTTCCTCGTCGAGCGGCCCGCCGCGGTCGCCTGACCGGACCGACTGCCGCCCGAGGGCCGCGAATGGCCCGGTCGCCAGTTGCCACACCTCACGGGACACCATTTACGCATGGGCACCGCGAACTCTCAACTCTTAGCCTATAAGCCTCATATAGACGGGCTGCGCGCGCTAGCGGTGCTGTCTGTCATCGCGTTTCATTTCTCTAAAACCACGCTTCCCGGCGGATATCTAGGTGTAGACAGTTTTTTCGTGATCTCTGGCTATCTGATCACCGGCATCATCTGGGAGGAGATGCTGAAGGAAGAATATTCACTGGCGCGATTTTACGAGCGTCGTGTCCGAAGAATTCTTCCTGCACTGCTACTTGTCCTTGTCATATCTACTATTATTGGGATGGTTTTGCTGCTTCCTGCCGATCTGGTCGGTTTCGGTAAGAGCATCGTCGCGACTCTATTCTTCTCTGCCAACATATATTTTTGGCGTGACGGCGATTATTTTGGACGTATCGCGGAGGAAAAACCTCTCCTGCATATGTGGTCGCTCGGTGTCGAAGAGCAGTTTTACATCCTGTTTCCGCTGATGCTCGCTTTTTTGGCGAAATGGTGGCGCGCGCAAGCGTTGTACGTTATCGCCGCTCTAACGGCGGCGTCCTACGTCGCGAATGTCGTGCTCTTGAGGCACTATGGCGATAATCCGGCCTTCTTCTTACTGCCGACGCGCGCGTGGGAACTCGGCGTCGGGGCCATCGTCGCTTTAGCCCCCGAGCATTGGTCGCGCGCGCCCGGACTTCATGCGACCGCTTGGCTTTCTGGGACTATTTTTGCTTGCAGCGTCGATGTTCTTTCCCATCCGGCCGCTGCCGTTCATTCCCGAGGCGACAGCCGCCGTATCTCGGATCGGGGCTGGTGATTTTCACCGCGCGCACGCTAGCGACCCCTGTCGCGGGACTTTTCGCCGCACCGCCTCTGGTCTTCGTGGGTCTCGTGTCTTATTCGTTATATCTCTGGCATTGGCCGACCATCGTCTTTGCCCGCTATTACTTGGTGCGGGATTTGACGCCTTTGGAGATGGGCGCCGCAGCAGTTTTCATTTTCGCCGGGGCGACGCTGTCGTGGCGTTTTGTCGAGCGACCGTTTCGCAACAAGAAGCTTGCTGCGGGCCGTGTGCTCTACCTCACGGGCGGCGCAGCGGCGACTGTGGCCCTTGCAGGCGTGGCCTTTGTTGCGATGAACGGATTTCCCTCGCGTCTCAACGGCGCGGCGGCGACTATCAACGCCTCCGTCGGCACGAACTGGCGTTGTCCTGTCAGTGAGCTGCTGCCCTTTGGAGCGTCGCGCGCCTGCGGTCTCAATTTGCCGAGCCGCGACCCGCGTGACGCCGAGGTCGGTTTGATCGGGAACTCCCACGCCCAGATGTATGCTCCGCTCGTGACGCGAATTCTACGCGAGCGGGGCGAGACGGGTCTGTTAATCCCGCTTGCCGGCTGTCTGCCCTCCACAAACATCAATGTAAGCGTGGAATGCGCGGAGGCTGCAAAAAGCAATCTCGAGGCGCTCGAGAAACTGCCAAAGGTGCGCAGGGTCATTATCGCAACGACCTGGATGCATAAACCCTCGGAGCATCTTGTGACTGCGTCAGGTGAAGTGGTCGACAACTCGCATGGCGCGGGAATGATTGTGGCGATGGACGACCTCGCGGACCGATTGCTCCGGCTCGGTAAGGGCGTGACTATCATTGGCCCGATCGCGCGCCCGGGATGGGACGTTGCGTCGATCACAGGCCGGCAGATCGCCTTCGGCTGGAACGGCACGCGCAAGCTGTACGTTGATCGTCGTGAATTCGACGATGAGATTGGCGCTGCGATAGCCCACTTTTCCGCGCGTTCGGACATTGGATTCATCACGCCGCACCGCATCCAGTGTAATTTCGAACGATGCGACTTTTTGATTGACGGCCATTCGCTTTATGCCGACAGCAATCACCTTGCCGCGCCGGAGCTGGAACGTTTTCTCCCCGCGTTCGAGAACTTGTTGCCCTGA
>CAWEGE010000022.1:0-209321 GCA_963808525.1 uncultured Alphaproteobacteria bacterium | reverse complement strand
GCAATGCCGGTCGGACGCTTCGTGCTTGACCTGCATGGCGAGGACGCCGCCGCAACCTGGCCTGCGAATGACGCTCTCTGCGCCGCGCTGCAGATGATCAATCACTTCCAGGATTGCGGCAAGGATTACCGCAACCTCGATCGTGTCTATCTGCCTCAGGATACGCTCGCAGCCTATGGCGCGAGCGTGGAGATGCTCGGCGAGGAGAAGGCTCCTCCTCCGCTTCGCTCGGCCTTGCAGGCCCTCGCCCTGCGCACGGATGATCTGCTGAAGGAGGCGCGGCCCTTCGCCGGCCGCATCCGGAATTTGCGGCTCGCCATGGAGGTCGGCGCGATTCAGGCGCTCGCCGAAAAGCTCGCCGCGCGTCTCGGTGTCGCCGATCCGCTGAGCGAGAAGGTCCATGCGGACAAGGCCGCATTCCTGCTTGCGAGCGCGCAGGGCGCCGTGGGCGTGCTGCTTCAGCGACTCTTTCGCGGAGGCCGCGCGTGACCGCCGCCGAGATTTCCGAGGCGTCCGACGCGCCGCCGACTGTCGCGAAGAAGAGCAACTTCTATCTCGCGATGCGCATTCTGGAGCCGGCGCGGCGCGACGCCATGTATGCCATCTATGGCTTCTGCCGCGCCGTCGACGACATTGCCGACGACGAGGGCGATCCGGCCGAGCGTCGGCGCGGCCTCAACGCGTGGCGCAAGGCGATCGCCGATCTTTATCGCGGTCGCGTCGATCCGCTCTGCGCCGCCCTCGCTCTCCCGCAGCAAAGCTTCGGCCTGGAGCGGGCGGATTTCGAGGCCGTCATCGACGGCATGCAGATGGATGTCGAAGAGGACATCCGCGCGCCGGACTGGGCCAAGCTCGATCTCTATTGTGACCGCGTGGCGAGCGCGGTCGGGAGGCTCTCGCTGCGCGCCTTCGGCTATGTGCCGGCCTCGACGCCGGCCGGCGCCCTTTCGGAGGACGCGAGCGCGCTTGCGCATCATCTCGGACGCGCGCTGCAGCTCACGAACATCCTGCGCGATCTCGACGAGGATTGCGCAAGAGGGAGGCTGTATTTGCCGCGCGAGGCGTTGCAGGCGGCGGGGATCACGGACTTCGATCTCGCCTCTGTCCTCTCGCATCCGGCGCTGGCCCAAGTCTGCGCCGAGGTCGCGGCGCGCGCTCGCGCGCATTTCGACGTCTCTCGGAAAATCATCGCTAAGGGACCGGGGCGCGCCGTGAAGGCCCCGGCTCTGATGGCCGCGGCCTATGGCTCGATCCTGGATCGGCTCCTGGCGCGCGGCTTTACTCCGCCACGCGCGCGCGTGCGCGCGTCAAAGGCAAGAGTGCTGCTCGCGCTGCTACGCTACGCCTTCTCTTGAGCGCAGGGCGCATGGTCTACCTCCGCCTGTGCTTCTTCTCCATGTCGAGCGACTTGCCGAGGATGTGCTCGTCGCGGCCGATGACATGCGCACTGGAGCCGACAATCAACGGGTCCGGGCCGCCCACGACGTGATGGTCCTTATTGGGATAATCGAGGCTCGAGAGGAAGTGCTGCATGCAGTTCAAGCGCGCGCGCTTCTTGTCGTCGGATTTGATGACGACCCAGGGCGCGTCCGCCGTGTCCGTGAAGAAGAACATGGCCTCCTTCGCCTCGGTGTAGTCGTCCCATTTGTCCATCGACGCGCGATCGATCGGCGACAGCTTCCATTGCTTTAACGGATCGACCTCGCGCGAACGGAAGCGGCGCACCTGCTCCTCGCGCGTGACTGAGAACCAATATTTGTAGAGCCTGATGCCGGAAGAGACGAACATGCGCTCGAGGTCCGGGCATTGGCGCATGAAGTCCAGATATTCGTTAGGCGAGCAGAAGTTCATCACGCGCTCGACGCCGGCGCGGTTGTACCAGGAGCGATCGAAGAACACGATCTCGCCGGCAGAGGGCAGGTGGTTGATGTAGCGCTGGAAATACCATTGCGTGCGCTCGCGCTCGGAGGGCTTCTCCAAGGCGACGACGCGCGCGGCGCGCGGATTGAGATGCTCCATGAAGCGCTTGATCGTTCCGCCCTTGCCGGCGGCGTCCCGCCCTTCGAAGATCATGACGATGCGCTGGCCGGTCTCCTTGACCCAGTTCTGCACCTTGAGCAGTTCCACCTGCAGCGGCGCCATGTGCTCGAGGTAGAATTTCTCGGACAGCCGCGAGTGATAAGGGAACTCGCCGCTCTCGAAGGCTTTGCGGATCACCTCGGCGTCGGCGCGCGTGGGCCGGTGATGCGCCACATGCGGATGCGCGACAGGCGGCGACTTGGGTTGTGCCTCACGATTTCCCGGCGCCGGCGCGAGCTCCACGACCGACGACGACGCCTGGGTTTCGGTCTGCAACGGCTTCTTTACATCCATGCGCGCTTCGCCTCCTGCGGAATCAACGCTAAGAGTGGAGCAAGGTCAGCTATCTATTGTCACGTCAATGTCGCAAATCGACGCGGCGTTTCCGGGTCGCCAGCAGCCACTGCGACCCCTTGGACGCGCATCGGGGACTGATCGACAAAGCTCCGCCGATCTGACGGATCGACTCGCCCGGTCTTGTCGCGGATTTCGCTGTCGGCGCTCTTGAGGTCTTTGGCGCGTGACGCCTCAATCCGCGCTCGGCAGGCGGCGGATCGTAAACTCGATGCGCCCGTCGGCAAGCTCGCGCCAGACCTCGATCTCGGTCATGTAGGCGGCCTTGGGATAGAGGTCGAACCACTCGCGCGCCTTGGCGCGCGCCTCGGGCCGCGCCAGCACGAAAGTCGCGCGCCGCCACGTGCGGAGGCGCTCTTCCCTCAAGCCTTGCGCCGCTCGTTTCGCGACGTCGCCCGGCCGTTTCGTTTCGGCGTCCAAGCGAAGCCCTCCGTTTCGGAAACGAATAAAAACGAAACTAGCGCGAAACCCGCCCGATGGGGAGGCTTATCGCACCGCGGCACCGGAGCGCTGGCTCAGAAGCTTGAGGAGCTTCGGCGTCAGCTCGCCCGTCACGGGCATGTGGTTGGCGCGCTCGAACATCTCGATCGCCTGACGCGTCGTTCCGCCGAAAACGCCGTCCTGATGAAGGACATAGCCGAGCTTGACGAGCGCGCGCTGCGCGAACAGCACCGTCTTGCTGTCGGAGCCCGCATGCGCGATTTCCTCGCCGATCGCATCCTTGCCGTGATGCGGCGGCTTTGCATCGTTCTGCGGCAGCCGGCCGTCGATGAGATCTGCGATGAGATCGGGACTGTCCGCTTTTTTGGCGGTCTCCGTTTTCCCCGGCGCGGGCTTTGCCGCCTCGGGCTTCGGAGTTGCCGGAGCGGCCGGGCGGGTAGGCGGCAGAGGCGCATCGACGCGCAGCGTCTCAGGTTCGAGCGCCGCGAGGTGGAAGAGCGGCGCGGGATGGCGGCCCTCCTGCAGATACAGCGCATTGATGGGCACCATGACCATCACCGCCAGCCCGAAAAACATCAGCAGACGCAAGGGCGTTTTCAGCCCCGAACCGAAGAGCCTTGCAAGCAGGCCCTTGCGGGTCGGCTCGATCGCGTCGAAATCGTCGAAAGAGGGAGGGTTCCTAGGCAATTTTCTTCACCGCGCGGTTTCTGTCGCCCGTCAAAAAACTGGCTCTGGCGTGACGAACGATGGTTTCGATCTTGATCGGCGTTTGCGCCTTCATGCTGTTCCGGCAGTCCGGTGGGAGTCGCACCGTAACGGTCGTGCCGAACCCAGGCCCGCTTTCGATTCCGACGCCGCCACACTGCAGCCCAACGAGTTCCCGAACCACAGCGAGGCCGAGCCCTGTCCCTTCGAAGGCCCGATCATCCGTCGCGCTCGCCTGAAACAGCGGCTCGCCGATCCTCGCGAGATCGGCGGCCGATATGCCGATGCCCGTATCCTCGACGCTGATCGCGAAATTGGCTCCCTCGATCGCCAGACCGAGATCGACGCGGCCGGCCGGGGGAGTGAACTTGATCGCGTTGGAGAGCAGGCTCATGAGAATCTGTCTGCAGGCGCGCTTGTCGGCCCAGATCTCGTCGCTTTCAGGCGGATGGTCGCAGGCAAGGGCGATCCCGCGCTCTTGCGCCTTGGACTGCAGGGCCTCGCAGCACTGATCCATCAGCGCGCCGAGCGAAAAGGGCTCGACGAGGATTTGCATCGCGCCGGACTGATCTTCGAAAGGTCGATGATTGTGTTGACGACGTCATGCAGATGACGTCCGGATTCGCTGATGATCTGCGCGAACTCGCGTCGCTGGCGCGCCTCCGGCGGCTTGATCTCCGGATTGGCGAGCATTTCGGAAAAGCCGATGATCGCGTTGAGCGGCGTGCGCAGCTCATGGCTGACATTGGCGAGGAAACGCGCCTTGGCCGTGCGCGCAAGCTCGCCCTCGCGGCGCGCGGCGTCGATCTCATCTTGCGCCCGCACTGCTCCGGTCATATCGCGCAGAATGCAAACGACGGTGTCCGAGGCGTGGTCTGCGAAGCCTTGCTGTGCGGCGACGAGGCAGATGCGCGCCTCGAAGGGGAGAAAGGCTGGCCGCCTGCCGCCCGGCTCACCGGACTGGTTCACGAGAAGCCGCAGCGTCGTCTGAGAGGGCTTTGCGGCCGCAGCAGCCTCGGCGATGAAAGCCAGAAAGGCGGGGCGGTCCGCGGCATGCACGCGGTGCAGAAAGCCGCGCCCGAGCAGATCGCCGCTCTCAAGACCATAGGCGCGATGCGTATCGCTGAGAATGGAGGTCGCGGCGCCGCGGCGATCGAATCGCCCGACAATATCCCCCAACGCCGCGGTGAGCAGCCTCAGATCGCGGGCCTTGCGGCGATCGGCGCGCGCGCGCGCCTGCTCGACGAGCACCGCGCCGGACGCGAGGAGGGCCGCGTAGCAAAGGAGGGGAGCTGCGGTCAGCGCGATCCCGGGGCGGCCGGGAAACAGCGCCTTGTCTCCGAGGATCGGCAGTCCCGCATAGATGGCCATGAGCGCGAAGCCGGTGCAGGCCACGGCTACGACGACGATCGTTTCCAGCGTGAGCGCGGCCTCGATCAGCGCCATGGCCAGGAGCGTGGCCGCTATGGGCTCGAAACCCCTCGCCGACAGAGCGACGCCGACCGCCAGCGCCGACCAGCCGCAAATCGAAACTTTTTGCGCCAAGGACAGGTCGCCGGTGCGCTGCAAGACGCCGATCGACACGAAGGGCGTGAGACACAGGACGAAAAGCGAGAGATGCTGCGCCGTCGGCAGACCGATCAGCGTGAGATAGACCGGGGCGAGCAGAAGGGCCGCGCCGCCTGCGGCGAGTTGCAGGAGGATGAAAAGTCTTTGACGTTCGACCTCTACGAAATCATCCCCGCCGAGATGATGCGTGAGCGGATCGAGCCACGCGGGCGCGCTAAGGCTTGTCATGGTCGAGGAAAACCGCAAGACGATGCTCCCTTCGGAGCGCAGAGTTTTGCAAAACGGCGTTAAGCGAGTGCTAACCCCGGCCCGCCCGAGCGTCTGGCGCCACCAGCAAGCCTCCAATCATGGTTGGCGTTTCCTTTCCGGCTCGCCGTTTTGGGGAGGGTGCAGGATTTACCATTGCGAAAGCTTCGTTGAGGCATGTTGACAGGCGAAGCTGCGGCGCGACGGCGCGCGGCGCGGAAGCCGCGGGGCGTGGCGTGTGGTTTCTCTTCAAATGTCTGGTCGTGCTGGCCGTGGTCTTCTTCCTGGCGAGCCGCGATCAGCCGCCGGAGACGCAGGGAGCGGCAAAGACCAGGGTCCAGGCCGCGCACAAGCCCGCCACAGACGGCCCTCACGAAGCCGACGCCGTCGAAACTCTGAAGAAGGCCGCAGCGCAAAAACTGGCCGACGGCGTGAAGGAGCATTGCCTCAAGCGTCCGGAGGATTGTCTCTCTGTGGCCAGGAGCCTGGGCGCGGGGCTTTCCGCCCTGGATAAGGCGCGTTGAAGACGCAAGCGTCCCGGAGCGGGGCAGGAATTTAGGAATATCCGATAGCGGGTCCGCTTGAACGCCCGCTGTGCGGCTAGCGCGCGAGGAGACCCCGCGCCTTGCTTGCGCCAAGGGCGAGGATGATGAACGCAAGGCCTGCGAACCCGGCTTCGCCCGGAGTGGGACCGGGAGCCGCCGGCGCGTCGTTTCCGCCGATCAATGGGGAGAAAAGGGCGCCGTTTGCGTGCCGCCGCTCGTATCAGCGGCGGTAAACGGAGTGGCGATGGGGTCCGAAACGTTGGGTTTGATCCCGCCGCCTTGGTTTTGGTGGTCGAGGAGAAGCGCCAGCAGAAACAGAGTCTGCCAGTTGTCCTGGCCGGATTGCGCCTCGAGCTCCAGGAACGCCAGGGTGGGGAACTGATCGCCCGAGTTATCAATGGGATAAGTGTCGGCTCTGGCCGGAGCCCCGCCGCCTATCGCCAAGACGCTAAGTGTGGCGGCCACGAGCAAAGGACCTCGAGCGAGCGAAGCGACCAGCTTCATTGGTTTCTCCGACTGCATCATTTCTACGCGTTGGTGATGTCATCACCCCAGCATCACGGATGTCAAAGGCATTGCTTGTTCGCATGCGAAATTGCAGTTGTAAAACGCTTTCCGTGTTTGGAAAAAAATTTCGGTATTAGTGTGTCTTTGGCGCCACAGTAGCTGATTATAACTAGACGTCTTCGGACGATGCTACAACTGCACGATAATCGAAGAAGGGCTATATTTTAAGCTTTCTCAAGTTCGGTCCGAGCGGCCGTTGAGAACGGAAGTCGCTTGGACGCGGGGAGAGCAGATGCCGGCTTTCCAATCTCACGCCATCCCTAAAATCCGGCTGGCGGACGCGTGCGAGACCTCGTATGAAGCGAGCCTGCATTTTGATTCGCGCGTCGGCCCGTCTTCGTTCAATTATTCGCTAAGGCCCGCGCCACCCGCGGGCTCAGATCGGGAGCCTCGCCGTGCCTGAAGTCAACGAAGACCCCAATCATTCCCCGGTCCCCGGGGCAGCAGCTGCTGCAACCGCGCTCATCGCCGAGCTTCAAGAAAAGCTCAGGCGCGCCGTGGCCGACGCCGAGCGGCACGCCGCCGATCTCCAGGAAAAGCTAAAGCGCGCCGCGGCCGACGCCGATCGGCAGGCGGCGGAGAAGTCGGAGGTCCTGCGCATGGCCGACGCGGCCTCCCGCGAGCGAGACGAGCTTGCCCAGCGCGTCGGGCTCTTGGGGCAGGAGCGGGATCGCCTCTCGGCCGAGACGGAAACCTTGAGAAATGCGCTTAATCGCGCGACCGGCCGCATTGAGGAGGCGCTGCGCGAGGCGGGGCGCCTCGCGCAGGAGCTCGCGAGCCACCGGTCTGCCAATTCCCTTGAGGTGATCTGGTCCGTTGCTCGCAAGGAAACCAACGCGGGCGTGGCGTTTCTGCGCTCGAAAATCCCCGAGGGCCACCCGACTCTGAAATGGTACGATCTCGCCGTCGAGTGGACCTATGCGCTCGGCAGTTTCGCCGTCGAGAGCAGCGTGGCCTTCGTGAAATGGGCGACGCCCGTCGCCAAAGAGCTTTCGGCCAAGGGGCTGGCCGAGGCCGAGCGGCTGCTCGCGAAGAAGTAGCCCGCGGCGGCTAAAGCTCGTTCGGCGCGCGGCTCTTTCCTCGGCGCGCCGGCGCTGCTATCCCGAGCGCATGACCGCTCACCCCATCGAAAATATCCGCAACTTCTCGATCGTCGCCCATATCGACCATGGCAAATCGACGCTCGCCGATCGGCTAATCCAGCTCACGGGTACGATCGCCGAGCGCGAGATGGTCGAGCAAGTGCTCGAACTCGATGGACATCGAGCGCGAGCGCGGCATCACGATTAAGGCGCAGACCGTCCGCCTCGATTACAAGGCCAAGGACGGAAAGTCCTATGTCCTCAATCTGATGGATACGCCGGGTCACGTCGACTTCGCCTATGAAGTGTCGCGCTCTCTACATGCCTGCGAGGGGTCGCTGCTCGTCGTCGACGCCTCACAGGGCGTCGAGGCGCAGACGCTCGCCAATGTCTATCAGGCCATCGACGCGGGGCATGAGATCGTCCCGGTCTTGAACAAGATCGACCTGCCGGCGGCCGAGCCCGACCGCATCAAGCAGCAAATCGAGGAGGTGATCGGCCTCGACGCCTCCAACGCCGTGCCGATCTCGGCCAAGACGGGCCTCGGCGTCGACCTGGTGCTCGAGGCGATCGTCCAGCGCCTGCCGCCGCCCAATGGCGACGAGAGCGCGCCGCTCAAAGCCGGCCTCGTGGACAGCTGGTACGACGCCTATCTCGGCGTCGTAGTGCTCGTGCGCATCTTCGACGGCGTCATGAAAAAGGGACAGAAGATCAAGATGATCGGCGCGGATGCGCATTATGAGATCGACCGGATCGGCGTCTTCAAGCCCAAGATGCAGGACGTGGCCCAGCTCGGCCCCGGCGAGATTGGGTTCATCACCGCGCAGATCAAGCAAGTCGCGGACACGCGGGTCGGCGACACGATCACCGACGACAGGCGCCCCTGCGCCGAGGCGCTTCCCGGCTACAAGCCCGCGCAGCCCGTGGTTTTCTGCGGGCTCTTCCCCGTCGACGCCGCCGATTTCGAGGATCTTCGCGCCGCGATCGGGAAGCTGCGCCTCAACGATGCGAGCTTTTCTTATGAAATGGAGACCTCGCCGGCGCTGGGCTTCGGCTTTCGCTGCGGCTTTTTGGGGCTCTTGCACCTTGAGATCATCCAGGAGCGGCTGCACCGCGAGTTCAATCTCGACCTCATCGCGACGGCGCCGTCGGTCGTGTACAAGATCCTGCTCACCAATGGCGAGGAGATCGAGCTGCACAATCCGGCAGACATGCCGGACGTGGTGCGGATCGAGGAAATCCGCGAGCCCTGGATCAGAGCCACCATCATGACGCCAGACGACTATCTCGGCGCGGTGCTGAAGCTCTGTCAGGATCGCCGCGGTGTGCAGGCGGACCTGAACTATGTCGGCAAGCGCGCCATGGCCGTCTATGACCTGCCGCTCAACGAGGTCGTGTTCGACTTTTACGATCGCTTGAAGTCGATCTCGAAGGGCTATGCGAGCTTCGACTATCAGATCACCGATTATCGCCGCGGCGATCTCGTCAAGATGAGCATTCTCGTCAACAGCGAACCCGTCGACGCGCTCTCCATGCTCGTGCACCGCACGCGCGCCGAGGGGCGCGGCCGGCAGATGTGCGAGAAGCTAAAAGAGCTGATCCCGCCGCATATGTTCCAGGTGCCGATCCAGGCGGCGCTCGGCGGCAAGATCATCGCGCGCGAGACGGTGCGCGCCTTCCGCAAAGACGTGACCGCAAAGTGCTACGGCGGCGACGCGAACTCGTAAGAGAAAGCTTTTGGAGAAGCAGAAGGAAGGCAAGAAGAAGATGCGCCAGTTCGGCCGCGTGGAGATTCCCCAGGAGGCGTTTATCGCGGCGCTGAAGATGGAGGGGTGAGCCGTCATCTGGCCGCTTCGCTGCTGCCGCCTCGAAGGGAAAAGGACCGGTGAGCCAAGCGAAGGGCGAAATCACGCTGCCGAAGGAGATTCTTGAGGCGGCTGGCATTCACGCCGGGGAGAACGTCATCCTGCGCCCTCGGGTCTACGGGGAGCTGCTCGTTGAAAGGGCCGGTAGCGACCCCCAGCAGCGAAGCTTAGCGCAAGCCGTTCAAAGGCTTTACGACAGACAAGTTGATGGCCTTCACGCGAGGCGAGGATTGATATTCGTCGACACGACTATCTCGATTGACATCGCCAGTGGCGTCTTGGCGCGCCAGCTGGGGCCGGCGCCCACTGTCTTTCTTGCCGCTCTCACTCCGCCGCAACCCGCGCCGCGTCGAGCGGACGGCGGAACTGTTCGAGCAGGCGCTTCCCTTCGGCTTGCGCCGCTTCGGTGTTGCGCGCCTTGATGTGGCCGAAGCCGCGGATTTTTTCGGGCAGCCGCGCCAGCGCCACCGCGGTCGCGTGATTCTGCGGGTGTAGCCGCTCGACGATCTCGTCGAGCAGCGCCTCGTAATTGGCCTGAATCTCCCGTTCGCGGATGCGGTCCTGGTCGAAGCGCAGAATGTCGAAGGGCGTCCCGCGAAGCACTTTCAGCTTCGCGAGCACGCGCAGCACGCCGAACGCCCAACCGCCGAAGGTGAATTTGCGCGAGCCGCCGAAGTCGTTCTTGGGCTGCAGCGCCGGCAGGGGCGGCGCGAAGTGGAATTCGAGCTTGAGATCGCCCTCGAAGACCGAGCGCAACTGCCGCTCGAAGGAGCCGTCGGTGTAGAGCCGCGCGACCTCGTAGAAGTCTTTCGCCGCCATCACCTTGAAGAGATAGCGGGCGACCGCTTCGGTGAGCTCCTGGGAGCCCGGGACACGCGTCTTCTCGGCCTTGGCGATCGCAGCCACACGCTCGCGATAGCGCTTTGCATAGGCTTCATTCTGGTAACCGACGAGATATTGCGCGCGCCGCTCGATGATCTCCGGCAAATCCCTAGAGAGCCGCCGCCCTTCGCTTCTGGGACGCAGCGACCGGGCGACGCGCTCGACGCTCGCGAGATCATGCGCCGCGCGCCGTCCCCAGAGGAAAGCGCGCTTGTTCATCTCCACCGATTCGCCGTTGATCTCGATGGCGCGCAGGATCGACGCCTCGCCGAGCGGCAGCAGACCTTTCTGCCACGCATAGCCGAGCATGAAAATGTTCGCCGCGATGGAATCGCCGAGCAGCGACAGAGCGAGCGCCGTCACGTCGAGGACGTCGATGCGCGGGCCGGCCGCGCGGCGGATCGACTGCTTGATTTCCTCGGCCGGAAGAATGAAGTCGGGATCGCGCTCGATGTCGCCTGGGAACACTTCCGCGCTGTTGATGATGAGAGCGGTGCGCTCCTTGTCGACCACCGAGAGAACGAGCTTCGCTCCGGAGACGACGAGGTCGCAACCCAGGATGAGGTCGGCTTCGCCGGCCGCGATTCGGATCGCATGCACCTCCTGGGGCGCGCGGGCGATCTTGACGTGGCAATAGACCGCGCCGCCTTTCTGCGCGAGCCCGGCCATGTCGATGACGCCGACGCCCTTGCCTTCCAGATGCGCGGCGAGCCCGAGCAGCGCCGAGATCGTCACGACGCCGGTGCCGCCCAGTCCCGCGACCAGCACGCCATAGGGGGTCTTGCCGATCTCAGCGAGGCTCGGGACGGGGAGCTGGGGCTGACTCGCGGTTTGCGCGGCGGTGGGCAGCGGAGCCTTCTTCATCTGCGCGCCGTGCACCGTGACGAAGCTTGGGCAGAAGCCTTCGAGACAGGAAAAATCCTTGTTGCAGACGGACTGGTCGATGCGCCGCTTGCGACCAAACTCGGTTTCGAGCGGCTGCACGGCGACGCAGTTCGAGGCGGTGCCGCAATCGCCGCAACCTTCGCAGACGAGCTCATTGATGATGATGCGCGCGTCGGGATCTTCGAGAAGCCCGCGCTTGCGCAGGCGGCGCTTCTCCGCAGCGCAGGTCTGATCGTAGATCAGCACGGTGACGCCCGGAGTTCTCGGCGAGATCGCGCTGCACCTCGTTCAGGATGTTGCGGTGGTGGATCTGCAGACCAGGCGGCCATGGGGTCGCGACCGGATATTTGCCGGGCTCGTCGGTGACGAGCGCGATCTTGCGCACGCCTTCCGCCGCGACCTGATGCGCGATGGCCTCGACCGTGAGGTCGCCTTCGTGCTTCTGGCCTCCGGTCATGGCCACGACGCCGTTGAACAGAATCTTGAAGGTGATGTTCGTGTTCGTCGCCACCGCGAAGCGGATGGAGAGCGAGCCCGAGTGATTATAGGTGCCGTCGCCGAGGTTCTGGAATACGTGCTGGCGGGTCGAAAAGGGCGCCTCGCCGATCCAATTCGCACCCTCGCCGCCCATATGGGTGTAGCCCTCGGTCGAGCGGCCCATCCATTGCGCCATGTAATGGCAGCCGATCCCCGTATAGGCGCGCGCCCCCTGCGGCACATGGGTCGAGGTCGAGTGGGGGCAGCCCGCGCAAAAATGCGGGACGCGCACTGTCACCTCGGTCATCGTGGCGCGCCGCTGCTGCAACCGCTCCAGGCGGGCCACGCGCGCCTCGAGATCGTCGGAGCGATGGCGCTTCAGAATGCGGCGTCCGAGCGCGACCGCAATGTCATTGGGGTCAAGCGCGCCCTTGCCGGGGAAGAGCCATTCGCCGCGCTCGTCCTTCTTGCCGATGCAGACGGGGCGATTCGCCGCGTCATAGAGCTGCTCGCGCAGCTGCGTCTCGATCAGCGAGCGCTTCTCCTCGACGACGATGACGAGATCGAGCCCGCGCGTGAACTCCTCGATCCCCTTGGGCTCGAGCGGCCAGGGGCAGCCGATCTTGTAAAGCCGCAGCCCATACTGATTGGCCTTGATCTCGTCGATGCCGAGGTCGTCCATCGCCTGGCGCACGTCGAGATAGGATTTGCCGACAGTGATCACGCCGATCTTGGCGTTGGGGCCGCCCGAGGTGATGATCCGATTGAGCCGGTTGGCGCGGATAAAGGCGACCGCCGCAGGAATGCGGTGCTCATGCATGCGCGCTTCCTGCGCCAGCACGGGATCGGCGGCGCGGATGTTGAGGCCGCCGGGCGGCATCACGAAATCTTGCGGCGTGCGGATCCTCACGCGCTCCGGGGAGGCGTCAATCGAGGCCGTCGATTTGACCGTGTCCTTGACGCATTTCAGGCCGACCCACAGCCCGCTGTAGCGCGACAGGGCAATGCCATAAAGCCCGTAGTCCAGAATTTCCTCGACGCCGGCGGGGGAGAGGACGGGCATCATCACATCGATGAAGTGATATTCGGACTGATGCGCGATCGTGGACGATTTCGGCCAGATGATCGTCGCCCATCAGCGCCAGCACGCCGCCATAGCGCGAGGTTCCTGCGTGATTGACGTGCCGCAGCGCGTCGCCGCTGCGGTCGACGCCGGGGCCCTTGCCGTACCAGAGCGAGAAGACGCCGTCGTACCGGCCTTCGCCGCGCATCTCGGCCTGCTGCGCGCCCCAGATCGCGGTCGCGGCGAGGTCCTCGTTGAGCCCCGGCATGAAGGTTATGCCAGCCTCGTCCAGATGGCGCTTGGCGCGAAGCATCTGCGCGTCGACGCCGCCGAGCGGCGAGCCGCGATAGCCGGTAACGAAGCCTGCCGTGTTGCGGCCCGCGCGACGGTCGAGCTCCTTTTGCATCAGCAAAAGACGCACGATGGCCTGTGTGCCAGTCATCAGCACGCGATTTTTATTAAGGTCGTATCTGTCTTCGAGCGTCCAGGAGCCGAGGACGGGGTCGAGCGCGGAGGCTTCGGCAGAAGTTTCCGCCATGTTCTGCATCTCTCCTGCGACCGTGATAACGCCAAAGCACGTCCCGGGGCGGGACGGAATTTACGCAGATCGTTCTTCGTCAGTGCGGCAACTGTCTATGGGCTCCAGCCCCATCGCAGAAACTCTATCGCCGATCGCTGTTGCTACGGTCCACGGCGAAAAGCCATAGGCCAAGCCTGGGGCCAAAGGGCGCGTCTTCCGTCAGACTACGCCAGTCCGGAGGGCCATTTCAAGAAGGCCTTATGACCATCCACCGCTTCGTGATAAAGGGGACGTCGTCTCCCGGATCGCGGGTCAACCCCGTCTCGACACATGTACAATCGCTGCTACAATCGCTTCCTCGCGCTCCTTCTCCCATTCTTCGCCTTGACTTGGCTGTTCGGCGCCGCCGGAGCCGCCAGCGCGCATCCGCATGTCTGGGTGGCCGTGCGCAGTCAGGTCGTTTTCGGTCCGGACGGTAAGATCCTCGGAGTGCGGCAGGCCTGGGAATTCGACGAGATGTATTCGGCTTTCGCCGTGCAGGGGCTCGGCAAGGACGGCAAGCCGCCCACCCGTGCGGAGCTCGCGCCGCTCGCCAAGACGAATGTCGAATCACTCAAGGAATTCGATTACTTCACCTTCGCCAAGCAGGGAAACGCTTCGCTCAAGTTCAAAGACCCCGTCGAGACGACGCTCGAGGCGGATGATCGTAAGATCGTGACTTTGCGCTTCTTTCTGCCGCTCGAGACGCCTGTCGGAGCCAAAAAGCCGTTTTCCTTCCAGGTCTACGATCCGACCTACTTCGTCTCCTTCGCCTTCGAGACGAAGGACCCGGTCACGCTCGCCAAAGCCCCCCAAGGCTGCTCGCTCGGCGCCTTCGAGCCCAAACCGCTCGCCGCCGAAGAGAACAAGCAGCTCACCGAAGCCTTTTTCCAGAACTTCTCGCCCGGCGCGGACTTTGGCGTGAAGCTCGCGACGCGCGTCGTCGTGGCCTGTCCGTGACAGTCTCGCGTCGCGCCGTCTTGCGCAGCGCGCTCGCGCTCACGCTCGGCGCGGTCGTGGACTTTCGCCCGCCGGCGCGCGCCGAGCCCTTCGGAGTATCGGGCGCGTCGGGGCGCAGGAATCCCTTCGCGATCGGCGGCGGCGAAGGGGCGGGGTCGGCTGGCGGCTTCGCCGGGACGATCCTCGCTTGGCAGAACCGCTTTCACCTGGAGCTGCAGAACGCCGCGCGCAGAGTGAAGACCGATAGCGCGGCCTTCTGGTCGCTCATCGCCGCGAGCTTCGCTTATGGCGTTTTCCACGCCGCCGGTCCCGGCCATGGCAAGGCTGTGCTGAGCTCCTACATGATCGCGAGCCGCAGCGCCGTGCGCAGGGGCATGATCCTCGCGGGTTTGGCTGCGCTGCTGCAGGGCCTCGTCGCCATCGCGATCGTCGGGATCGCGGCGGCCTTGCTCGGTTTCACAGCGCTGCAGATGCGGAGCGCCGTCGACTGGGTCGAGCTCGCAAGCTATGCGGCCATCGCGATACTCGGAGCCCTTCTCCTGTGGAAAAAGGGCGCGGCGCTGCTGGCGGCTCTGCGCGCGCCGCGCCTCGCGCCTACGAGCGCCCACGGCTTTCGCTGCGAGGCCGTCGACGCCTCTTCCAGCGCGCATCCGCAGGACTGCGAGCATTGCGCGCTGGTGGACCCACAGGCTCTGTCGGATTCGCAGTTCTCCCTGGGAAGCGCCGTCGGCGCTGTCCTCGCGGCGGGTTTGCGGCCTTGCTCCGGCGCGATCCTCATCCTCGTCTTCACGCTGGCGCAGGGTATCTTCAAGGCCGGCTTGGCGGCCGTTCTGGCGATGTCGGCCGGCACGGCTCTGACGACGGGCGCCCTGGCCGCCGCGACCGTTTTTGCACGGCGTTTCGCCCAGAGATGGGCCGGGGCCGAACGTCCTGCAACCAACCTCGCCCTGCGCGGCGCCGAGTTCCTTGCGGCGGCGCTGGTGTTCTTCATCGGTCTTGCGCTGCTGCTCGGCGTCTCCAGCGCGCAGGCGGCGTGAGACCACGCGCGGTTGCTGCGCCGCAATACGAAAACTTCTCGCAAGGAACGGGGTTTATCGCCAGGAACCCGCTAGAGTTTGCTCTGCCGAATCGCGCTCGGCGCTTTCTTTGCGCAGGATAAATCATGACCCCAATCGAGGATCCTTACGCGACGCGGCCCTGGCTGAAATCCTATCCAAAATACGTCAGAGCGGAGATCGAGCTTAAGGAGGGCCAGACGCTCAACGAGATGTTTCTCGAGAGCGTGGAGCGTTTCCCGCATCGCCCGGCGCTCGAGAGCTTCGGCGCGAACATCAGCTATTTCGCGCTCGGAGGCCATGCCCAGGCGGTGGCCTCATGGCTCCTGGCGCAGGGGCTCGAGAAGGGCGATCGCGTCGCGATCATGTCGCCCAACCTCGCGAGCTATCCCGCGATTCTCTTTGGCGTGCTGCTCGCCGGCGGCGTCGTGACCAACATCAATCCGCTCTATACGTCGGTCGAGCTCGAGCGCCAGGTCAACGACGCCGGCGCGCGTTTCATCTTCGTGCTGGAGAATTTCGCCCACACCGTCGCCGAAGCCTGGCCGCAAATGCGGCTCGAGAAGGCGATCATCCTCAAGCCCGGCGATCTTCTCGGCGGAAAGGGTGTGCTCATCAATCTCCTGTCGCGCTATGTGAAGCGCGCGGTGAGGCCCTACGACCTGCCCGGCTCGACCTATCTCTATGAGGTTCTGCGCTTCGGCCATCTGCATCTTCGGCCGCCCGTCGCCGTCGGACCCGACGACATCGCGTTCCTGCAATATACGGGCGGAACTACCGGCTTCGCCAAGGGAGCCGTGCTCTCGCAACGGAACGTCGCGAGCAACGTCGAGCAGGCGGCGACATGGCTCGAGCCCTATTGCAAGACGCCGCAAAAGATCGTCACCGCCCTGCCGCTCTATCACATCTTCGGACTGACGGCCTGCCTGTTGATGATGGTGCGGATCGGCGGCTCCTGCCTGATGATCGCCAATCCGCGTGACATCGCCGGCTTCATCAAGACTCTGCGCAAATCGAGCTTCACGATGTTTTCGGGCGTCAACACGCTCTACGCCGCGCTTGCCGACGCGCCCGGCTTTGCGGCGCTCGACTTCTCCAAGCTCGCCTTCTGCATTTCCGGCGGCATGGCGACGCAAAGCGCGGTCGCCCATAAGTGGAAGGCGATCACCGGCAAGGCGATCGTCGAGGGCTATGGCCTCTCGGAAACCTCGCCCATCGTCTGCGTCAATGCGCCGGACGTCGAAGAGTTCACGGGCGCCATCGGCTATCCCGCGCCTTCCACGGACATTTCGATCCGCGCCGAAGACGGGTCGGTCGTCCCCTTCGGCGAAAGCGGCGAGCTCTGCGTCAAGGGCCCGCAGGTCATGCAGGGCTATTGGCGAAAGCCTGAAGAAACCCGCGCGGCGATGACGGCCGACGGCTACTTTCGCACGGGCGACGTTGCGATGATGCTTCCGGACGGGAAGATCAAGCTGGTCGACCGGCTCAAGGAGATGATCCTGGTCTCGGGCTTCAACGTCTATCCCAATGAGGTCGAGGACGTGCTCGCGCATCATCCGCAGGTGAAGGAAGTCGCCGTCATCGGCGCGCCCGATCCCCATTCCGGCGAAGCGCCCGTCGCCTTCATCGTCCCGCGCGGCGGTCCGATTCCTCCCGATGAGCTCAACAAATTCGTCCGTGAGAGCCTCACCTCCTACAAGCTGCCGAAACATTACGAATTCCGCGAGACCCTGCCGAAGAGTCCCGTCGGCAAGGTCCTGCGCCGCGTGCTGCGCGAGGAGTATTTGAAAGAGCAGGGCTAGGGGCGAACCTCTGAGTCAGCCTTCGCCGCGCGGTCCCCGACCCGCCTCCTCGATCGCCGCATAGGCGAGATCGAGGTCCTCTCCCGTCGCGCAATAGGGCGGCAGCACATAGATCGTCGGCCCGAGCGGGCGGAGCAGCAACCCGCGCGCATTGAAGAAGCGCGTGAGCTCGAGGCCGATCGTCGCGAGATAGCCCTCCTCCTCGACCGCGAGATCGAGCGCCGCGATCGTGCCGATGCGGCGGACATTGCGAAAGCGCGGGTTCTGCGCGAAGCGCGCGAGGCGTTCCTCCTGCAGCGTGCACGTTCGCGCCATCGCCTCGCGGGCCGCGCCTTTTTCCCATATGTCGAGATTGGCCAGCGCGGCGGCGCAGGCCATCGGGTTCGCCGTGAACGAGCTCGAGTGGAACAGGGCCTTGGCGCGATCCGGCGACAGATGCGCCTCGAAAATCTCGGCTCTGCACATGGTCACCGCGAGCGGCAGCGCGCCGCCGGTAAGCCCCTTGGCGTAACAGGCGATGTCAGGAACGACGCCGGCCTGCTCGCAGGCGAAGAGCGTTCCCGTGCGGCCGAAACCCGTCAGCACCTCATCGGCGATGAAGAGAACGCCGTGACACGCGCAAATCGCCTTCATTTCGGCGAGCACGCGCGGCGCATAGATCAGCATCCCGCCAGCGCCGAGCAGTAATGGCTCGGCGAGGAGCGCCGCAGGCCCGGCCTTGCAGCAGGCCTCGAGCGCGTCGAGCGTGTGCTGCTCGCACCCCGTCGCAGGAAATGGGATGCGCTCGACGTCATAGAGCAGCGGCGCGTAGCTCGCGTTGAAGGGCCCGCGCGCCGAGGTCGACATGCCGCCGACCGTGTCCCCGTGGTAGCTGTGCTCGAGCGAGAGAATGCGCGTGCGCGCCTCGCCGCGGTTCCTCCAATATCCCAGCGCCATTTTGATCGCGACCTCGACCGAGGTCGAGCCGCTGTCCGAATAAAAGACGTAGTCGAGGCCCTTGGGCGTCAGCGCGACGAGTTGGCGCGCCAGGGTTTCCGCCGGCTCATGGGTGAAACCCGCGAAAATGAGCTGGTCGAGCCGCTCGGTCTGGTCGCGGATCGCCTGCATGATTTGCGGCTCGCAATGGCCGTGCGTGATGACCCACCAGGAGGAGATGGCGTCGAGATAGCGTCGGCCGTCTTTGGCTTCCAGCCAGCAACCTTTAGCCCCCGCGATCTTGATCGCGTCAGGCTGTAAAGAGTGTTGCGTGAAGGGGCGCCAGACGGGCGAGGAGGCGCTCATGGTTCCCAGCTTACGAGAAATCCCGCCGATTGAAACCGGCGGCGAAGGCTGTGGCGAGGGTTTCGCGCGTCAGCGGCGAGACATGCGGCAGACGCCCGAGAATGCGAGTCTCGGCCATCTGCGCGATTGCGTTCTGCGCTTGCGCATCCTGCTCGCCGATGAAGGCGACGCCGAGCACCGGCGCGCCACGGCGGCGCAGCGCCTCCAGCGTGAGCAGGCTGTGGTTGATCGTCCCGAGGCGGGTGCGCGCGACGACGATGACGGGTAGCCCCCAGCGCGCCAGAAGATCGGCGGTCGTCGTCTGAAGCGTCAAAGGCGTCATCACGCCGCCCGCCGTCTCGATGACGAGCGGCCGGGGTTCTCGTGGGGGATCGAGGCTGTCGAGATCGATGGAGAGCCCGTCGAGGGCAGCCGCGAAATGCGGCGAGGCCGGCGTTCTCAGCCGGAAAGCCTCCGGGAGAATGCGCTCGGGCGGGAGCCCGCTGAGCCGCGCGACGGCAAGGGAATTGGTTTCGCCGTCGAGCCCGGCCTGCACCGGCTTCCAATAGGCCGCGTCGAGCGCGCCCGCGAGCGCCGCCGCAAAGATCGTCTTGCCGACGCCCGTGTCGGTTCCGGCCACGACAAAGGCGCTCACGCCGGCAATTCCTCGAGCTTGCGCGCGAGCGTCGCGACCATCGCGTCAATCTCATCTTGGCTCGCGTTGAGCGTGACGCAGATTCTGAGCCGCGCAGAGCCTTCCGGCACGGTCGGTGGGCGGATGGCGCGGATGTCGAAGCCCTCGGCCTGCATGGCGCGCGCGAGAGCGACCGCGCGCCCATCGGCGCCGACGATCACCGGCTGGATCTGGGTTCCGGAAGGCGACACTTTCGTTGCGCCCTTCAATCGCTGGCCGAGCCGAATCACGCGCTGCGCCAGCGCCGTGCGCCGATCCTCGGCGGCTTCGATCAAGGGAAGGGCGGTACGAACGATTTCGGCGAGAAGCGGAGAGGGCGCCGTCGCGAAGATGAAGTTGCGCGCGCGATTCACGAGGAAGTCGCGCAGCGCGCGTGGCAGGCATAAGAGCGCGCCGGAGAGCCCCATAGCCTTGCCGCAGGTGTGCAGAGTCACGACATTCTCGCGGCCTTCGAAGTCATGCGCAAGGCCGCGCCCGCCCAGACCGTAAACACCCGTCGCATGCGCTTCGTCGACCAGCAGGAAGGCCTCGTAGGCGTCCGCGATCTCGCCGAGCTCCGCGAGCGGAGCGCCGTCGCCGTCCATGCTGTAAAGGCTTTCCACGAGAATCCAGACGCGACCCGACGCATTCCGTGCGCGAAAGGCGCGAAGCGCCTCGGCGAAGGCGTCGGCGTCATTGTGAGGAACCGCGAGGCGCTCGGCGCGCGACAGGCGCAGGCCGTCATGACAGCTCGCATGAATGAGCGCATCGTGAAGCACGAGATCGCCGCGCTGGGGCAGCGTGGCGAGCAGCGCCTCGTTGGCGGAAAAGCCCGCGCTGAAAAAGAGCGCGCTCTCGGCGCCAAAGAAGCGCGCTGCTTCTTCCTCGAGCGCTTCGTGCTCAGGCCAATTGCCGCGCAAGAGGCGCGAGCCGCCGGCGCCAAGCGGGACGCCCCGCGCGAGCGCAGCGGCGGCCAGTTCGCGCAGCGCCTCCGACCGGGCCAGTCCAAGGTAATCATTGGAGGCGAAATCCGCACCCTCGGCTGGCGCGAGGGCCCGCAGCCGATCGCCTGCGCGAAGCCCTTCGAGGTCGGCAAGATGGGCGTCTAGCCATCCGGGGCTTTCGGTCACGCTGGAGTCTCCGACAAGAATGTTGCGACGGGCGAGCGCCTTGTCGACGTCCCGGCCGCAGTGTCGCGTAGCCGCTACAAACGCAAAAGGAGCCGCGAACGGCTCCTTCAACGTTCTCACTTGGCGCTGCTTCGCGGATCAATAAGCCGCGAAAGGATGCTTGGCTTCGACGCGGGCCGAGAGGACGCTCTGCGCGCTGGGGTCGCCCTTGAGCGCGCGCGCGATGGCCTCTTTGGTGGCCTGATAGTTGAATTCCTGGATCTTCTTGTCGTCGTTCGCGTCCCAGTGGATGAAAACGCCGACGCAGATGAAGAGGTCGTCGGCCTTGTCGAGGGGGATCACGCCCTCCGCGACCGAATTGGCAACGGCCTTGGCCACGCCGTATTGCGCCGGGCCGAACATCTGCACGGCCTGCTTGGCGTTCTTGATCGTGACCTTGTTGAACAGAATGGTCGCCGGCTTCACGAGAAGATTTGGCGCGACGACCGCGAGCAGGGTTGTGAAGCCGTCCTTGTTATTGACGAGCGCATTCGCGAAGGCCTTCTCCACCGCGCTGCCGCGCGGTCCGATGAGCAGGTCGATGTGCGCGACTTCATTGCCGTCGCCGACGAGCGACTTGCCGACGCCCGTCTTGCCCGTGCCGGGGGCGCCGACTGGCTTGCCCAGGAGCGCGCCGAGAATTGTGTCCAGTAACGAGGCCATTTGTTCGGATTCCTTCCGGTTTGTTATCGCCTCCACACGCCCGAGACGCCAGTCGCGGACGAATTCCGGCGCAGGATTATCTTTTCCCCTCCGGCCAAGACAGCCTTCGCTGCGGCGCGAGGAGGCCGAAAATGCGTTCCGCTCCCGCTTAGCGCCGATCCCGATCCGGTCCCGAGAGGTCGCTCGGCCCGAGGATCACGCGGCGGACCGTCCTCGATCCGGCACTGCGAGCGCCGCTTCGCGCGTCGCTCGAACCCCGTCGGCGCCCTCCCCGGAGCCGGCGCTTCGCGGCGGGGAGTTGAACTCCCCGCCACATGTCAAGCGGCGCGAAGCCCCTTGCGCTTAGTTCGCGCCGAAGGGGTGCTTCACGTCATTGCGCTTGGCGACGACCTCGGCGGCCTTCGGCTCGCCGCGAACGGCGCGAGCGAGGGCTTCCTTGGTGGCCTGGTAGTTGTACTCTTGGATCTTCTTGTCGTCGTTGGCGTCCCAATGGATGAACACGCCGACCGAGATGAAGAGGTCGTCGGCCTCGGAGACCGGGATCACGCCTTCGGCGACCGAATTGGCGACCGCCTTGGCGACGCCGGCCTGCGCCGGGCCGAACATCTGCACGGCCTGCTTGGCGCCCTTGATCGTGACCTTGTTGAACAGGATCGTGTTCGGCTTGGCCAGGAGGTTTGGAGCGACGACCGCGAGGAGGGTCGTGAAGCCGTCCTTGTTATTCACAAGAGCGTTAGCGAATGCGGTCTCGGCGGCGCTTCCGCGCGGACCGATGATCAGGTCGATGTGCGCGACTTCATTGCCCTCGCCAACCAGCGACTTGCCGATCAGCATCTTGTTGATCAAAGCCATGTGCGTTTCCTTTCGACAAAACCGAACGCGTCCCGCGGATCCCTGGCTAGGATCCGGGCGCGCCCCCTTATCGTTCTTCGGCTGGGACTGCAGCCCCTGCCGGCCCGATGCGCGCGCGGGACCATCCCGAGCGGCGCGGACTCAATCATTTTTATCGGCGTTTGCCAAGTCGCCCGCCCAACCAAAGCGCTTCGGCGCCTAAACTTTATGTTGCGCGCCGGTTCAGCCTGAGGCCTGCGCCTCGCGCTTGTCGAAAGTCAAGGTGGCGCTCCCGGGCGGGCCGAGGCAACAGCGTTTCCGTCACCAATCTTTCCGTGGGACGGGGGCGCGCTCGACGGCGCGTCCACGAGAACATCAGATTAAGCGTCTCGCTTTGCACGTGACCCTGCGGGCCGAGACGGTCGACTGGAACAAGACTGAGTTCGGTCCCGGTTTCGTGACAACCCCCGACAATGCATTCAGAATGCTGTCCGCGCGCGGCTGGAACTACACGCGGCTGGCTTGACAAGCCCGGCCGCCCGCGCTTGCTTCTTCAAAACGAGGAGCGCCGCCGTGAGCGATAGCCTGCGTCAAAGATACTATCTTACCTACAGCGGCAGGGGCCTTCCCCTCAATCTGGTCTCCGCGATCGAGGTCGACGGGCTCGAGAACCGTAACACATATTTCCGCGCTTCCTATGATGCGCAGGACCGCATCACGCTTTGTGAGAAGATCGTCTATGGCGAGGTCGAACTGCGCCACTCCTATCGCTATCGTGAGGACGGCGGACTCGCGGGCGCGACGATCGAGATGGGCGACGATACGACCGAGCTCGTTTTCGACTGAGCGGCGCCCGCCGAGCGCGATTCGCCATTCCCCTCCGCAGCGATTAAAAGCCTCGCGCTGAGGGGGATAGCAGGGCGGTGACTTCACAAAGAGGGGCGTTCGAGGCGCGGCGGGACGCTTTTCTTGCGCGGCTCGACGCCGGGCGCACGATCATGGGCATCGTCAATGCGACGCCCGACTCCTTCTCGGACGGCGGCCTCTTCCTGGCGCGCGAGGCGGCGCTGGCGCAGGCCAAAAAGCTCGTCGCCGACGGCGCCGACATCGTCGACGTCGGCGCCGAATTCGACGCGACCGGGACATGTCCCGGTCTCGCCAGAGGAGGAATGGCGGCGGCTGGAGCCGCTTCTCGCTCTTCTCGTCGAAGAAGCGGGCGCGCCCGTGTCGATCGACACCTACAAGGCCGAAACGGCGCGCCGGGCGTTGGCCGCTGGCGTGGTGATGATCAACGACGTCTGGGGACTGCAACGCGATCCGGCTATGGCGGAGGTGGTTGGAGCAGCCCGCGCGCTCGTCGTGATCATGCACAATCGGGTAGAGGCGCAAGAGGGAATCGACATCGTCGACGACATGCGGCGCTTCTTTGAACGCTCCCTCGAAGCCGCGTCTCGCGCTGGCGTCGAGAAACGCTTCATTCTTCTCGATCCGGGCGTCGGCTTCGGCAAGACGCGCGCCCAGAACTACATGGCTCTTCGCGCCATTCCGCAACTGCGGAGTCTCGGATTCCCGGTGCTCGTCGGAGTGTCTCGCAAGTCGATCTTTCGCGAGCTTCCTGGCGAGCGAATCGAGGGGCGCCTCATCGGGACGCTGGCCGCCAACATCGTCGCCGCCGGCTCGGGCGCGCGGGTCTTTCGCGTGCACGACGCGCTGGAGCATAAGGCCGCCTTCGCGGTGCTCGATGCGCTCCAATTCGGGGAACAGTGAGGAAACCGCATGGCGGCGACAACGGTCGGTTTCGGACTTGGCTCGAATATCGGCGACGCGCCGGCGAATCTGCGCGAGGCGCTTCGTCTCCTCGCTGAGCGCGACGTGGCGCGGCTGACGGCCGTCTCGCGCATCTATCGCACCGCGCCCTGGGGCGAGCTGGATCAGAGCGAGTTCGCCAACGCCTGCGCAATCGGCGAGACCGCCCTCGGCCCCTACGAACTGCTCGCCGCCGTCAAGACGATCGAGGCCGACATGGGCCGCGAACCGACCCGCCGCTGGGGGCCGCGGCTCATCGATATCGACATCCTGTTCTACGGTGCGGAGGCGATTGAGGACCCGGAACTCACGATTCCGCACAAGGAGCTGTTCGCACGCCGATTCGTCCTTGCGCCGCTCGCCGAGATCGCGCCGGACTTGGCGCTTGGCGGCGTCACCGTCAAGGAAGCCTTGCGCCGGCTCGAAGAGGGAGGCGTCAAGGTCTGGGGCCCGGACCCCACATAAGCGTCGCGGACTTGTCGCGCCGGAGGGTTCCGACAGGTCTCAGAGTTTTGGATCTGTTGCGGCGCAACATGGATGGCCGCAACCTTTGGGGGTGGGGACGATTTTGGGTAGAACCGCTTGCCAAGCTTCCCGCGAATCCGGTGTTTGAGCGAGCTAAATGGTGGTGAAGCCATCATTTTCGCGTTTGCGAAGGGTTATGATTGGGTTGCGGGCGCTGGGGCTTAGGGTAGGGATAATCCCATCCGAATGGGTCGATAAGCCCCTTCGATAGATTGTCATCTCCAGCCCTATGGAGTATTGTTTTTGGGTCCCTGAACAGAAATGCTCTGGGCACGCTGGGCTTAGCTCGGGGCAGGGCGAGGAGGGCCGCAGGACGCGGCTTATTTCGCCTTTCGCCGGGAGCGGCTCCAAGCGCGCGCGTCGGACTCGTCGGCTCGGGCCGTGACGGGAACGAAAAAAAGAAAACAAAAACAAAAACAAGAACAAGAAGAAGTCGGAAAGCAAGAGCGAGAGGGAAGAGCGCAAAGCTTCGCGCTTTCGTCGGATCAAGAACACATCGGATAAGACGTTGGGGCGCCTGCGGCGCTTTCGGCGTTCGAAGTCCGGGAAGCTCGAGGACCTTGGCGCCGTGGGGCGTTGCGGGCTCAGCGAGCGGGCCGACGAAACGAACGACAAGAACAAAAAGCCGAAGCGAAGAGCGTCACAGCAAGAAGAGCCGAAACGCTGACAAGAGCAAGAACAAGCGTGAAGGCCGAATGTCGGGGGTTGAGAAGCCTGAAAGCTCGAGCAGGACGGGGGCTTGGCCGCCTTAGAGGGGCGGAGGGGCCGCAAGACGCGCAAATCTTGGATTAGAGAGCAGACTTAGGAGGACCAAGCATGAGTTCGACAACAAGCACGGCTGCTGGCGCAGCCGCCACAGACACGGTAGTCGATCTGAGAGGAATGTGGATCGGCCTTGTGGTGCTGAACGTGTTTTATCTGATCGTTCGCATCTACGAGCAGATCTATGGCTGGCGCGCGGGCCTCGACTCCTTTGCGCCGGAGTTCCAGACCTACTGGCTGTCGATCCTGTGGACGGAGATCCCGCTGGAGCTCGTCTCGGGCATCGGCCTTGCCGGCTATCTGTGGAAGACCCGCGACCGCAACGTCGACGCGGTTGCGCCGCGCGAGGAGATGCGCCGTCTCGTCAACCTGGTTCAGTGGCTGACGGTTTATGGCATCGCCATCTACTGGGGCGCCTCCTTCTTCACGGAGCAGGACGGCACCTGGCACATGACGGTGATTTGCGACACGGACTTCACGCCGTCGCACATCATCGAGTTCTACATGAGCTACCCGATTTATTCGGTGATCGCGGTGGGCGCGTTCTTCTATGCGAAGACGCGCATCCCGTATTTTGCTCATGGCTACTCGCTGGCGTTCCTGATCGTGGCGATCGGCCCGTTCATGATCATCCCGAACGTGGGTCTCAACGAGTGGGGCCACACCTTCTGGTTCATGGAAGAGCTGTTCGTGGCTCCGCTGCATTGGGGCTTCGTGTTCTTCGGCTGGATGGCTCTGGGCGTGTTCGGCGTGGTTCTGCAGATCCTCGGCCGCGTGCATGCGCTGATCGGCAAGGAAGGCGTCGCGCTGCTCGCCTGATCGGCGGTCGCGTGAGAATTGGAGGGGTCGCGCCTTCGGGCGCGGCTCACTCGAGAAGAACAAAGTGAAACAGTGAAGAAGACGACAATCCGGCGCTGAAGCCGGAGCGTTCGACGAGACCAAGGAGAAGAGAGATGTCGACATCGAAAAGCGGAGGAGCGGTCGGTCCGTTCCATTCCGTCGCGGAAGCGGCGGGATGCGTTCAAACCACCGACTGGATGCTTCTGACGCTGCTGTTTTTTGCGGTTCTGGGCGGCTATCACGTCCACTTCATGCTGACTGCGGGCGACTGGGACTTCTGGGTTGACTGGAAGGATCGCCGCATGTGGCCGACGGTGGTTCCGATTCTGGGCGTGACCTTCTGCGCGGCGGCGCAGGCCTTTTTCTGGGTGAACTTCCGTCTGCCGTTCGGCGCGGTGTTCGCAGCTCTGGGCCTGCTGATCGGCGAGTGGATCAACCGCTACGTGAACTTCTGGGGTTGGACCTACTTCCCGATCTCTCTGGTGTTCCCGTCGGCTCTGATCGTTCCGGCGATCTGGCTTGACGTGATCCTTCTGCTTTCGGGCAGCTATGTGATCACGGCGGTGATCGGCGCTCTGGGCTGGGGTCTTCTGTTCTATCCGAACAACTGGCCGGCGATCGGTCAGTATCACCAGGCGACCGAGCAGCATGGTCAGCTGATGTCGCTTGCGGATCTGATCGGCTTCCACTTCGTGCGCACGTCGATGCCGGAATACATCCGCATGGTCGAGCGCGGCACGCTGCGCACCTTCGGTAAGGACGTCGTGCCGGTCGCGGCCTTCTTCTCGGGCTTCGTGTCGATGCTGGTTTACTTCGCGTGGTGGTGGCTGGGCCGCTTCTACTCGACGACGAAGATCATCAAGGCGATCTGATCAAGCTTGACGACAGGCTTCCTCGCGGTGTTGCGCCTCGGTTGAGAGGCGGACCGCGGGGAGAGCGGAAAGAGCGGGAGCCGTCAAGAACGCGCAGAGCGTTCAAGGCTCCGAACGAAAGAAACTGGGAGGTTTGTTGATGAAAGCCCTAGTCAAGCTCGCTGCGCTCGGCGCGGCGGCCGTTGTGGGGGTGGTGGGAGCTGCGGCTCCGGCCTTCGCGCACGGCGAGAAGTCGCAGCAGGCGTTTCTTCGGATGCGCACGCTGAACTGGTATGACGTCGCCTGGTCGAAGACCTCGGTGGCGGTGAATGAAGAGCTGGTGCTTTCGGGCAAGGTGCACGTGTTCTCGGCTTGGCCGCAGGCCGTGGCGAACCCGCGCGTGTCCTTCCTGAACGCCGGCGAGCCGGGTCCGGTTCTGGTTCGCACGGCGCAGTTCATCGGGGAGCAGTTCGCTCCGCGCTCCTTCTCGCTGGTTCCGGGCAACGACTATGCGTTCTCGGTCAACCTGCGCGGTCGTCGCGCCGGTCGCTGGCACGTCCATGCTCAGATCAACGTCGAAGGCGGCGGACCGATCATCGGACCGGGCCAGTGGATTGAGGTCAAGGGCGACATGAAGGACTTCACCGATCCGGTGACGCTCCTTGACGGGACGACGATCGACCTCGAGCACTACGGGATCAGCCGGGTTTACGCTTGGCATCTTCCGTGGCTGGTCGTGGGCGCGGCGTGGATCCTGTTCTGGTTCGTGCGCAAGGGCATCATCGCCTCCTATGTGCGCGTTGCGGAAGGCAAGGAAGAGGAAGCCGTCACCGACGAAGACCGCCGCATTGGCGCGATCGTCCTGGCGCTGACGATCCTGGCGACGATCTTCGGCTACGCCTACACGAACTCGCAGTTCCCGCGCACGATTCCGCTTCAGGCCGGCTTGCAGAAGCCGCTGACGCCGATCTCGAGCGTCGGCACGGCGGGCGTCGGCAAGGATCAGGTGACCGTTGACCTCGGCGGCGGCGTCTACAAGGTGCCGGGCCGTGAGCTGACGATCAACGTGAAGGTGAAGAACAACACGGCTCATCCGCTTCGCCTCGGCGAATATACGGCGGCGGGCCTGCGCTTCCTCAACCCTGACGTGTTCACGACGAAGCCTGAGTTCCCGGACTATCTGCTGGCGGATCGCGGTCTGTCGACCGATCCGACGCCGATCGCCCCCGGCGAGACGAAGGACATCGTGGTGAAGGTGCAGGACGCGCGTTGGGACATCGAGCGTCTGTCCGACCTGGCTTACGACACCGACAGCCAGATCGGCGGCCTGCTGTTCTTCTTCACCCCGGACGGCCAGCGCTACGCCGCGGAAATCGGCGGCCCGGTCATTCCGAAGTTCGTCGCCGGCGACATGCCCTGATCGAACGCAAATAAGCGCATAATCAGCCGGCCGGAGAGACGCTCTCTCCGGCCGGTTCCTTTTTGAAAAACGCGCGGCTGGATAGGCTTTTGAGAATTAGACTTCTTCTGGAGTTGATTTATGAGCCCCAGCCTGCTGTCGGTGAACGAAGCAGGGCCAAGCCCTCGGGGCGGCGGGCGAAGCGGAGTCAGAAGGTATTGTGCACAGCCGCCTCGGGAGTTGACTTATGCTTCGGCGAGCAGCGTCTCGACGAAAGCCGCTATGCTCTCTGGGCGGCGCGGCCGGCGCAGCCTCTCGCTGCGCAGGATGGCGAGCAGATCGTCAAAAGTGGCCTGTATATCGTCATTGACGAGCACATAATCATATTGCGTCCAGCGCGAAATTTCGTTGCGCGCGTTATCGAGGCGCTTCTCGATCGTTTCGGGTGAATCTTCGGCACGGCGTTCCAGTCGCGCGCGCAGCTCCTTCATGGAGGGGGGCAGAATGAAGACGGTGACGGCCTCCGCGGGCATCTGCCGGCGCACTTGCTGCGTGCCCTGGTAGTCGATGTCGAAAAGCGCATCGCGGCCTTGCGCCAAGAGCTCTTCGACGGGCTGGCGAGGCGTGCCGTAGAAATTACCGTGAACTCGCGCCCACTCCAGAAGCTCGCCCGCATCGCGCATCGCCTCGAATCCGCGCAGCGTGATGAAGCGATAGTGGATGCCGTCGACCTCGCTGGTGCGCCGGGGCCGCGTCGTCACCGAGATGGAAAGCGTCAGGTCGAGGCGCCGATCCTGAAGCAGCATGCGCGTCAACGTCGTCTTGCCGGCGCCAGAAGGCGAAGACAGGATCAGGACCGATGCCGCGACGTTCGGGCTTTTGCGGAGGCATGGAGGATGGGGCGAGCGTGGACTGTTGCAAGGTTTCTTCATCGGGGAATCACGGGCGATCCGAGGCGGCCCGCGCATAGTCCTTAGTCGAAGCGAGCTTGCTTGTCCAAGAAAGGGCCCCCTCTTCCCGGCGCACGCTCTCTTTACTCGATGTTCTGCACCTGCTCGCGCCATTGCTCGATCTCGACCTTCATGTCGAGGCCGATCGCGGTCAGCGAGGCGTCATTGACCTTGGCGCAGAGCGTATTGGCCTCGCGCGCGAGCTCTTGGGCCAGGAAGTCGAGGCGTCGGCCCATGGGGCCGCCTGCCGCGAGCAGCGCTCGCGCGCTCCCCAAATGCGCGTGCAGACGATCGATCTCCTCGCGTATATCCGACTTCACGACAAGGAGCGCCGCCTCGCGGTGCAGCCACTGCGGGTCGAGACCGCCTGCAGAGTCCAGAAGGGTCGATAGCTGGTGGGAGAGACGGGCGCGCACGGCCTCCGGCTGGCGAGCCGGGCTAGCGTCAGCCTGCCGAGCAAGCTCCTCCAGCCGGTCGAGGCGCCTAGCGAGCACGATCGCGAGCGCTTCGCCCTCGGCGCGGCGGGAGGCGATGAGGGCGCCGAGCGCTTCCTCAAGACACTTTAGGATCTGCGCCTCGAGCTGCGCGCTCTGAGCCTCGTCCTCTTCCAGCTCCACGAATTCCACGACGCCTCGCAAGGCGAGCAGCCCATCGAGCGACGCTGGCTGGAGGTTCGCATTGAGCGGGATGGTCTCGAGCGCCTGGAGCATCGCATTGAGCGCGACGCGGTTGATGCGCAGCGCGCCGGTTGTCGTGGCGCGAGCGGCCGAAAGCGTGGCGGAGCAGGCGCCGCGCGCGAGCCTGTTCGTTATGACGTGCCGCGCCTTGACTTCGACCGCATCAAAGCCCGGGGGCAGCCGCAGTCGCAGGTCCAGACCCTTGGCGTTGACGCTCTTGAGCTCCCAGGCGTAGCTCCAGACGCCCCGGGCGCCCTGGGCGCGAGAAAACCCCGTCATGCTGGCGATGGACATTTTTGCTGCGCCTTTGGCTGCGGAGGATCGCGTGGGGAGCCCTTCGGGGTCGAACGCTCTCTTGAGAAATTACTGGCTCGCAGGCGTGACCGCTCAGCGCAAGGAGACGTCGGCCGGCACGGTCTTGGGCGAGCTCAAATCCCACGACTTGTCCAGAAGCGGATCCAGCCGCGTGCCTTGCGACGCGTCCACGATACGCCGCAAAGGCGGCCTAGCGGTCCCGGCGCCGTCGATATCGGCGGCCGCGAGACTTGCGTTCCTTTCCGGCCTTACGCCCGGCGCCGGGGATGCGCCGTCGACGAGGCTATCGGCTTCGTCCCCTCGCGGAGCCTCGAGGCCGGCTTCGAATGCGCCGCCGTCTCTTCGCGCGTCCCCATCCGCCGCTGCAAGCAACAGGAAAGCGCGCGCCGGGCGAAGCGAGGCGACGGCGTCAGAACGGGTCGGCTCGTCGAGCGCCCCCGCTTCCAGGAGCCCGGCGCGCGGGCCGAAGCGGCTGAGACGCAGGGCTGCTCCCGAGTTGGCGCTGAGCGCGTGGCTGCGAGGATAGTCCTCCGCTGCGTTCGGCGCCGCGACAAGGCGACCGATAGCGCCGGCGTCGCCGTGCTTGTCCTTGGCGTCCGGAGCCGCAGGCGGCGGGGTCGGCTGCGTGAGGCTAGGCGCCGCATGCTCGGCCTCCGGGGGAGCGGCTCTTTCATGCTCGATGTCCCGCCAATGCTGAACGTTGCGATTATGCTGCTCGAGCGATTGCGCGAAGATATGGCCGCCGGTTCCATCGGCGACAAAGTAGAGATCGTTTGTCTTCGCCGGATTGGCCGTGGCCTCAAGGGAGGCGCGGCCGGGATTGGCGATCGGGCCGGGCGGCAGGCCGTCGATCGTGTAAGTGTTGTAGGGCGTAAATTTCTCGATCTCCGACCGTTGGATCGGCCGACCCAGCGTCGCCTTGCCGCCCACGAGCCCGTAAATGATGGTCGGATCGGACTGCAGCCGCATTTTTTTTCGCAGCCGATTGATGAAGACGGAGGCGACCATCGGGCGCTCTTCCGCTTTTCCCGTCTCCTTCTCGACGATCGAGGCGAGCGTCACAAGCTCATAAGGCGTGCGGATCGGCAGGTCCGGCCGACGCTTCGCCCAGATTTGATCGACGAGCTTTTTCAGATCGTCCTGCATCTTGGCCAGGAGCTTGGACCGCTGAAAGCCGCGCGTCACCTTATAGGTCTCGGGCAGCAGCACGCCCTCCTTGGGCGTTTCCAGTATCTCGCCGGAGAGAATGTCGTTGTCGCGCAGACGCTGCGCGATCTGCTCGCTGGTCAGACCTTCCGGAATCGTGACGGAATGAAGCACCTGGCGCCCGTTGACCAACTCCTCGATCACTTCTCGGATACTAATAGCCTGCTTGAAGAGATACTCGCCCGGCTTCACCTTGCCGATCTTGTTCTCGACGAAAAGCGTGGCGTTCATCAGAATCGGGCTATCAATGACACCCTCGCGCTCAAGCTGAGAGATCATCTCGAGCGCGTCGGTGCGCGGCGGGAAATAGACGATCTTCTCGGCGCGCAAGGGTCCGGGCTCGTTCAGCACATGGCGAACCGAGACCAGTCCGAAAATTCCAGCGACGAGGGCCACGAGCACGAAGCTGAAGCCGTCGCTCATGAGCGAGAGGCCTCCTCGTCGGCGGCGCTTGCGAACGCGCGCGCGCCGCTGACGGGTTTGCTCCTCTTCCCGGGTGGGACGTCTTCTTCTGAAAAAGCGCCAGAAGCCGGAATCGCTTTGCGGCTTCGGCGCCGGCATGGGGGCCGGTGCGACTGAGCTCGACGGCGGCGCGCCCTGCGTCGTCGCCTGCTGGACAGGCGCCGGGGCCGCAGGGGCCCCGGTTTCCGACGCAGATTTCCGCGCGGTTTCGTCCTTGTCGCTGTCGCCCGTCATCCGTTCAAGCCGCTCGCGCAAATAGGAAGCCTCGTCGCTCAAAAGAGCGGCTTGGCGAGTGGCCCAGGAGGCCGCCGGCTTCTCCCGGCGCCTGAAGCGGCCGGTTCCCGACGCAACCGATCATACGCCGCCGCGCCCAGGGTGCAAGAAGCCGCCGTCAATCGGCGCGGCGCAGCAGTAAGGATGCGTTAGTGCCGCCAAAACCAAAGGAGTTGGAGAGGACCACCTCGATCTTGCGCTTGCGCGCCTTGTGCGGGACGAGGTCGATCGCCGTTTCGACCGACGGATTGTCGAGATTGCGCGTCGGCGGCGCCACCTGGTCGCGGATCGCGAGGATCGAATAGATCGCCTCGACCGCGCCCGCCGCGCCCAGCAGATGGCCGATGGCCGACTTCGTCGAGGACATTGAGAGCTTGGGCTCGGCGTCGCCAATGAGTTGCTGCACGGCCCCGAGCTCGATTTCATCGCCGAGGGGAGTTGAAGTTCCATGGGCATTGACGTAATCCACGTCGTCGATGGAGAGTCCGCCTCGCTTCAGCGCGGCCCTCATGCAGCGATAGGCTCCGTCTCCGTCGGGCGAGGGCGCGGTAATGTGATAGGCGTCGCCGGACATCCCGTAACCAACGATTTCCGCGTAGATTTTGACGCCACGCGCCTTGGCGTGCTCGTATGATTCGAGCACCACGCAGCCTCCGCCTTCCCCCATGACGAAGCCATCGCGGTCCTTGTCATAGGGACGGGAGGATTTTTCGGCCGATCGTTGAAGCCGGTGGACAGCGCCTTGCAGGCCGCGAAGCCCGCGACGCCGATTCGATTGACCGGCGACTCCGCGCCTCCGGCCACCATCACCTCCGCTTCGCCCAGCGCGACGATGCGGGCGGCGTCGCCGATCGCATGCGATCCCGTGGAGCAGGCTGTCACCACGGCGTGATTGGGGCCCTTGAGCCCGTGCATGATTGAGACGTAGCCCGCCGCCAGATTGATGATGCGGCCCGAGATGAAGAAGGGCGAAACGCGCCGCGGCCCTTTCTGCAGGAGCGTGACCGAAGTTTCGTAAATCCCGCCGAGACCTCCGATGCCAGAGCCGATCAGGACGCCTGTCGTCTCCTGCTTCTCGGGCGTGTCGGCCGTCCAGTTTGCGTCGGCGAGCGCCTGCGTCGCGGCGGCGGCGGCATAGATGATGAAATCATCGACCTTGCGCTGCTCTTTGGGCTCGAACCAATCGTCGGGATTGAAGCTCCCCTCGACGCCGGGCTCGCGCGGCACGACCGCTGCAATCTGGCAGGCGAGATCTTCCACCTCGAAGGTGTCGATGCGTTTGAATCCGCATTCGCCAGAGATCAGTCGCCGCCAGTTCGTTTCGACGCCGCAGCCCAAAGGCGTAACGATGCCGAGACCTGTGACCACAACCCTACGCATGGCGCGCACCTGCAAGCAAATTCGTTCGTTGAGGTTGCGCGCGCCGCGCCTCTCTCGGCCCCGCCGCCCCCGTGGGGCCCGAGGAGCGCAGCGCTCGCTGCGACTGAGCCAGGTTCAGGAGGCCTTCGCGGTCTCCAGGAACTTGACGGCGTCGCCGACCGTCAGAATCGTCTCGGCCGTGTCGTCCGGGATCTCGATCCCGAATTCCTCTTCGAAAGCCATGACCAGTTCGACAATGTCGAGCGAGTCGGCGCCCAGGTCGTCGATGAAACTGGCTTTGTCGACAACCTTCTCGGGCTCGACGCCGAGGTGCTCGACAACAATCTTCTTCACGCGCTCGGCGACATCGCTCATATGCCTCAATCCCTTATTTCGTCTTCCGCGGCTTTGGCGCTTGGCGCGCCGCGTTCGTTTTGCGCCTCAGAGCGCTCGACGCGCCCCGCGTCTCAAAGACCCCTATGACGCCGCTCCGGCATATCGGGGAAAAGGGACCGCTGCAAGAGGGGAGGGTCGCGCGGAATGGACGCGCCCCGGATTTCCGGCGCCGGAGCCGCCGCAATCCGCGGGACGGCCTCGCTTTAGGCCTCTCTGACGAGATGGCGGCGCGACGCCCCCTTCTCACAACCTTCGCAATCGTCTAACACCCTCCGACCACACCGAGCCGGGCGCGCCCGCTCACTTCCGCGAGGGACGCGTTCCGGTCCAAAAGGCCGGCGGCGCGGCCTTTTTTTATGCGCGCCCCGTCGCGAACGGAACAGCATGCCCAAAAGAGACGACATCTCGACGATTCTGATCATCGGTGCCGGGCCCATCGTGATCGGCCAGGCCTGCGAATTCGACTATTCGGGAACGCAAGCTTGCAAGGCGCTGAGAGCTGAGGGCTATCGCATCGTCCTCGTCAATTCCAACCCGGCGACGATCATGACCGATCCGGACATGGCCGACCGCACCTATGTCGAGCCGATTACGCCGGAAATCGTGGCGAAGATCATCGAGAAAGAGCGCTACGCTATTCCTGGCGGCTTCGCGCTACTCCCGACCATGGGCGGGCAAACCGCGCTGAACTGCGCGCTCTCGCTGCAGAAGATGGGCGTGCTTGAGAAATTCGGAGTCGAGATGATCGGGGCTTCTGCCGCTGCGATCGACAAGGCCGAGGACCGTGAGCTGTTCCGCGAGGCGATGAAGAAAATCGGCCTGGAGACGCCGCGTTCCCATCACGTCAAGACGCTGCCCTCGGCGCTCGTGGCTCTCGACGATATCGGCCTTCCCGCGATCATCCGCCCCTCCTTCACGCTCGGCGGCACGGGAGGCGGCATCGCCTACAACCAGGCCGAGTTTATCGATATCGTGAAGAGCGGCATCGACGCCTCGCCGACGAACGAGGTGCTGATCGAGGAGAGCGTGCTCGGCTGGAAAGAATACGAAATGGAGGTCGTCCGCGACAAGTCGGACAATTGCATCATCGTCTGCTCGATCGAGAACATCGATCCGATGGGCGTGCATACCGGCGACAGCATCACCGTCGCGCCGGCGCTGACGCTCACGGACAAGGAATATCAGATCATGCGCGACGCCTCGATCGCCGTGCTGCGCGAGATCGGCGTGGAGACCGGCGGCTCGAACGTGCAATTCGCGGTCGATCCTGCGACCGGTCGCATGATCGTGATCGAGATGAACCCGCGCGTCTCGCGCTCTTCCGCTTTGGCCTCGAAAGCCACGGGCTTCCCGATCGCCAAGGTCGCGGCGAAGCTCGCCGTCGGCTACACGCTCGACGAGGTCGCAAACGAGATCACGGGCGGCGCGACGCCGGCCTCCTTCGAGCCGACGATCGACTATATCGTGACCAAGGTTCCGCGATTCGCCTTCGAGAAATTCCCCGGCGCCGAGCCTGTGCTGACGACGGCGATGAAATCGGTGGGCGAGGCGATGGCGATCGGCCGCAGTTTCGCCGAATCGCTGCAAAAGGCGCTGCGCTCGCTCGAGACCGGCCTCTCGGGTCTCGACGAGATCGAGATCGAAGACCTCGGCAAAGGCGACGATTTGAACGTGCTGCGCGGCGCGCTCGGCACGCCCACCCCCGACCGTCTGCTCGTCGTCGGCCAGGCGCTGCGACTGGGCATGAGCGTCGCGGAAATTCATGAAGCTTGCAAGATCGATTGCTGGTTCATCGAGCGGCTCGCCGAGATCGTCGCGCTCGAGGGCAAGGTGCGGAAGTTCGGCCTACCGCAGGACGCAGAAAATCTCCGCATGCTCAAGGCCGCGGGATTCTCGGACGCGCGACTGTCGACGCTCGCGAATTTGGAAGAGCGAGATGTGCGCGCCGCGCGCCAGAGCCTTGGCGTGCGCCCCGTCTACAAGCGTATCGACACCTGCGCGGCCGAATTCTTTTCGCCGACGCCCTACATGTATTCGACCTATGAGACGCCCTTCGGCGGCGCTCCCGAATGCGAGGCGCGCCCTTCGACGCGTGAGAAGATCGTCATTCTCGGCGGCGGGCCCAACAGGATCGGACAGGGAATCGAATTCGACTATTGCTGCTGTCACGCCTGTTTCGCGCTGCACGAGGTGGGCTACGAGACGATCATGATCAACTGCAATCCCGAGACCGTCTCGACGGATTACGACACATCGGACCGACTTTATTTCGAGCCGCTGACGGATGAGGACGTGGGCGAGATCCTCGATGTCGAGCGCAAGGCGGGCCGTCTCAAGGGCTTGATCGTGCAATATGGAGGGCAGACGCCGCTGAAGCTCGCCAAGGGGCTTGCGGACAGCGGCGCGCCCATTCTCGGCACCCCCGTCGATTCGATCGACCTCGCCGAGGACCGGGACCGCTTCAAGCGGCTTCTAGACAAGCTCGGCCTGAAGCAGCCCAAGAATGGAATCGCCTATTCCGTCGAGCAGTCGCGCATCGTCGCCTCCGAGCTCGGACTGCCGCTGGTCGTGCGGCCGAGCTATGTGCTTGGCGGCCGCGCGATGGCGATCATTCGCGACGTTGGGGCGCTCGATGATTATCTTCTGGGCGTGCTTCCCAGCCTCGTGCCGTCCGAGATCAAGACGCGCTACCCCAATGACAAGACCGGGCAAATCAATATGGTGCTCGGCAAAAACCCTCTTCTCTTCGATCGCTATCTGACGGACGCGATCGAGATTGACGTGGACTGCGTCGGCGACGGCGAGGAAGTGGCCATCGCCGGGGTGATGGAGCACATCGAGGAGGCGGGCATTCATTCCGGCGACTCGGCCTGCTCGCTGCCGCCGCGTTCTCTTTCTCGCGAAACGATTTCCGCGCTCGAAGAACAGACGAAGCGCCTTGCGACGGCGCTCGGCGTCATCGGGCTCATGAACGTCCAATATGCGCTCAAGGACGGAGAGATTTACGTGCTCGAGGTTAATCCTCGCGCCTCCCGCACCGTTCCTTTCGTCGCCAAGGTGGTCGGAAAGCCGATCGCGAAGATCGCCGCGCGCGTCATGGCCGGCGAGCCGCTTTCGAGCTTCGAGGTTTCCACGGGCGCGCTCGGCCATATCGGCGTCAAGGAATTGGTCTTTCCCTTCGCGCGCTTCCCCGGCGTCGATACGGTGCTCGGCCCGGAAATGCGCTCCACAGGCGAGGTCATCGGCCTCGATTCTCTGCTTTGCCGCAGCCTTCGCCAAGAGCCAGCTCGGGGCTGGCGCGCGCCCGCTCGAGGGCGGCGTCGTCTTCGTCTCCGTGCGCGACGCGGATAAGGAGCGCGTCGTCGAGCCCCTGCGCCTTCTGAAGAAGCTTGGTTTCGAGACCCTCGGGACGGGCGGAACGGCGCGCTTTCTCACGAGCCGAGGCATCCCGACGCAGAAAATCAATAAAGTGTCGGAAGGACGTCCACACATCGTGGACGCGATCAAGAACGGCTCGATTCAGCTCGTGTTCAACACGACGGAGGGCGCCCAGGCGCTGGCCGACTCGCGCTCCTTGCGCCGGGCCGCGCTGCTGCATAAAATTCCCTACTACACAGACTCTCGCCGGGGCGCTCGCCGCTGTCGAGGGCATAGAAGCTTACGTCACCGGAGAACTGAAGGTCCGCGCGCTGCAGGATTATTTCCGCTAGATCAAGCCGCCCGGAGCGAGCTACGGGGCCGAACTCCCTAATCGTCCGCCCGCCCGAGCGAGGGCGCTGAAGCGTCCGATGTTCGGAGAGCGCCGATTCGTTCACCTTCTTCGTCGGGCGCGACTCAAGACCGCCCTGGCGGACGCCAAAGCCAAGGAAAGTGGATAGAATGGAAAAAGTGCCCATGACCGCCGCCGGCCACGCCGCGCTCGAGGAGGAGCTGCGCCGACGCCAGCAAATCGAGCGGCCGCGAATCATTCAGGCGATCTCCGAGGCGCGCGCGCATGGCGACCTTTCGGAGAACGCCGAATACCACGCGGCCAAGGAGTCGCAGTCCATGAACGAGGGCCGTATCGCCGATCTCGAAGACAAGCTGTCGCGGGCCGAGATCATCGACGTCTCGAAGCTCTCGGGCTCGACCGTGAAATTCGGCGCGACGGTCACCGTCTTCGACGAGGAGACGGAGGAAGAAAAACGCTACCAGATCGTCGGCGAGACCGAGGCCAATGTGAAGGATGGCAGAATCTCCGTCGCCTCGCCCATCGCCCGCGCACTGATCGGCAAAAAGGTGGGCGATACGGTCGAGGTCAAAACCCCCAAGGGCGGCAAGAGCTACGAGATATTGACCGTCGCCTTCGTTTGAGGCGTCGCTGCCCGCAGCGCAGGCTTTGCTGCGCTGCAAGGTCAATGTTATAGCCGTTTCCAATTTGGCGGGTCGTAAGCCCCCTCCCCAACCCTCCCCCGCCTTGCGGGAGAGGGAGGGCGCTTCGGGCGATCTCGGCCTCGTGCAAGCTGATCGTTAGGGTCCCATCTCCCGCTATGCGGGGGAGGGACAGGGAGGGGGAGAGCCCCGCCGAGGAAGTCACGCGATGTCGAAGATCAAGGTCGCCAATCCGGTCGTCGAGCTCGACGGCGACGAGATGACGCGGATCATTTGGGCCTATATCAAGGACAAGCTGATCCATCCCTATCTCGATCTGAATCTCGAATATTTCGATCTTTCGGTCGAGAACCGCGACGCCACGAACGATCAGGTGACGATCGACGCGGCCAACGCCATCAAGCGGCACGGCGTCGGCGTCAAATGCGCGACGATCACGCCCGACGAAGCGCGCGTGAAGGAGTTCAATCTCAAGGAAATGTGGAAGTCGCCGAATGGCACGATCCGCAACATTCTGGGCGGGGTGATCTTCCGCGAGCCGATCATCTGCAGCAACGTCCCGCGTCTCGTTCCGCATTGGACGCAGCCGATCGTGGTCGGCCGCCACGCCTTCGGCGACCAGTATAAGGCGACGGACTTCAAGGTCCCCGGAAAGGGCCGCCTCACCATCAAATTTGAGGGCGCAGACGGAAACGTCGTCGAGAAGGAGGTCTTCTCCTTCCCCGGCGCCGGCGTCGCGATGGCGATGTACAACCTCGACGAGTTGATTCGCGAATTCGCGCGCGCCTCGTTCAATTACGGGCTGCAGCGCAAATACCCGGTCTATCTATCGACGAAGAACACGATCCTGAAGGCCTATGACGGGCGCTTCAAGGATCTGTTTCAGGAAATCTACGACGCGGAATTCAAGGAGCGGTTCCAGACGCTCGGGATCACCTATGAGCATCGCCTCATCGACGACATGGTGGCCTCGGCGCTGAAATGGTCCGGGGGCTATGTCTGGGCCTGCAAGAACTACGACGGCGACGTGCAGTCGGACATCGTCGCGCAGGGCTTCGGCTCGCTCGGCCTCATGACCTCGGTGTTGATGACGCCGGACGGCAAGACGGTGGAGGCCGAGGCCGCGCATGGCACGGTGACGCGCCATTATCGCGAGCATCAGAGGGGCCACGCGACCTCGACCAATTCGATCGCCTCGATCTTCGCCTGGACGCGCGGCCTCGCGCATCGCGCCAAGCTCGATGACAACGCCGAGCTCGCGCGCTTCGCCTCGACCCTGGAGCACGTTTGCGTCGCCACGGTTGAGAGCGGGTACATGACGAAGGATCTGGCGCTGCTCATCGGCCCGAAGCAGAAATGGCTTTCCACGACGGGCTTCCTCGACAAGATCGACGAGAACCTGAAGACGGCGATGGGTTAATCCCCTCCGACGCGCAAAGACCAGGTCACACCAGACAGCATCGCGATGAAAATGTCCGCCCCAGCAGGGGCCTTGACCCGATTCCGCCACCAATGCATTGCTAACGCAATCGTATCACGAACGAGAGGAGGGCGAACGATGGAACCGTCTTTTGGATTTCACATTGTAACGCGCGGCCTCCCCGATCGATCTAGCAGGGCGATTCCGGACATCGTGCGGTCTCGAGCCTTCGGGTCTCGACGCCTGATCCGGTAATCTCTGCAAGCCGAGTTCCAGCGGGCGCGCGATTGCACAAGCTGGAGAACTGCATTGAAGATCTCAAACGATCTGCGCGCCCGTCTGGTGAAACCGGCGTTCCCGCGCTCCGCGAACTATGAAGCTGAATGGCAATTCGATTCCTGGATGGGTCCAAACGTCCTCTGGCTGACGGAGTGGGCCAGCCAAGCGATCTCATTGCAGCCAGGCATGCGCATCCTCGATTTGGGATGCGGCAAGGCGGCGAGTTCGATCTTTCTTGCGAAGGAGTTCGGCGTCACGGTCTAGGCCGCCGATCTATGGATCAAACCGGGAGAAAATTGGCGGAGAATTGAAGCTTTCGATGTAGCGCGGCAGGTTCTGCCTATTCATGTCGAGGCGCATGCTTTGCCATTCGCCGAAGGCTATTTTGACGCCATCGTCAGTTTCGACGCCTACCACTATTTTGGGACCGACGACCTGTATCTGGAGTATGTCCTAGAGTTCCTCAAACCAGGCGGACGCCTTTGCATCGTCGTGCCTGGTCTCAATGAGGAACTGCAGGAAGGACCCCCTGCGACGCTCCGCCCCTTTTGGGAGTCGGACTTTTGCAGCTTCCATAGTCCAAAATGGTGGCGCCGGCATTGGTCGAAGACCGGGCTTGTCGAGGTCGAGCGCGCCGACGCTTTGGCGGAAGGTTGGAAACTGTGGGCGGAATGGGATGACTGCTGCGCGGAAGCCGGCGTTCCGCCTGGTGGTGCCTCCTCCTCAGCAAGATCGGCGGAGATGTTGCGGCTCGATCACGGGCAGACCCTCACTTTCGCGCGTGTTGTGGCGCGGCGGCTAAGCCAATAGTCGTTGAAACTCAGTGGGCGCGACTTTCAGGCCGCGCTCGCGTCACCCCTCCAGCAGCCGTCTGGCGATCACCTGCGCCTGAATCTCCGCCGCGCCCTCGAAAATATTGAGGATGCGCGCGTCGCAGAGCACGCGCGAGACCGGGTATTCGAGGGCGAAGCCATTGCCGCCGTGAATCTGCAGCGCATTGTCGGCCGCGGCCCAGGCGACGCGCGCGCCCAGGAGCTTGGCCATGCCGGCCTCGAGGTCGCAGCGCTTGCCGCCGTCCTTCTGCCGGGCCGAAAAGTAGGTGATCTGGCGCGCGACGTGAATCTCGACCGCCATGGCGACGATCTTGTCGAAGATGCGCGGGAAGGAGAACAAGGGCTTGCCGAACTGGATGCGCTCCTTGGCGTAACGCAAGCCCAGATCCAGCGCGCATTGCGCGACGCCCAGCGCGCGCGCCGCAGTCTGAATGCGCGCCGATTCGAAGGTCTCCATGAGCTGCTTGAAGCCGTTGCCTTCCACGCCGCCCAACAGGTTTTCCGCCGGCACTTCGAATCCGTCGAAGCCGATCTCGAACTCCTTCATGCCGCGATAGCCGAGCACCTCGATCTCGCCGCCGGTCATGCCCTTCGCCGGGAAGGCATTCTCATCCGTGCCGCGCGGCTTCTCGGCGAGCAGCATGGAGAGGCCTTTGTAACCCTTCTCCTCCGAATTGGTGCGGGTGAGCAGGGTCATCACGTCGGCGCGCACGGGGTGGGTGATCCAGGTCTTGTTGCCGGTCACCTTATAGACATCGCCTTCGCGCACCGCGCGCGTGCGCAAGCCGGCGAGGTCCGAGCCATTGTTCGGCTCGGTGAAGACGGCCGTCGGCAGGATCTCGCCGGCCGCGATCTTGGGCAGATATTTTTCTTTCTGCTCCTTCGTCCCGCCGACGAGGATCAGCTCGCCGGCGATCTCCGAGCGCGTGCCGAGCGAGCCGACGCCGATATAGGCGCGCGACAGCTCTTCAGACACGACGCACATGGCGATCTTGCCCATGCCGGAGCCGCCGAACTCCTCCGGAATCGTCAGGCCGAAGACGCCGAGCTCGGCGAGCCCGGAAATCACCTCGAGCGGGATATATTCATTCTTGGCGTGCCACTCCTGGGCGAAGGGCGTCACATTGTCCCCCGCGAATTTGCGCATCTCGGAGCGGATGGCCTCGAGCGTCTCGTCGAGGCCGGAGGCGCCGATCGTCTCGGCGGCTTCGTGGTGATCGATGAGTTCGGCCAAGCGCGCCTTGTTCGCGGGGGTCAGGCCCTCGCGAATGAGACGGTTGTCTGCCTCGGTCGAGTGGGCGCGGACCTCGTCGCAGCTCAAGCCGAAGTCGAACAGCCGCACGATCTCGCCTTGGCTCATCGGGATGCCGCCGTAGATCTGCGCCAGAAATTCCGCAAAGCCGATGCGCGTCAGCAGCTGCTCGGTCTCGCCATAGGCGCCCTCCGCCAGCAGCTGCTCGGCGTAATGGATAAGCTCGCTGAGCGACTGCTCATAGGTGGCTAACCAGGCGAGGCCATGCGCGGCGTGCTGCTCGGCTTCGATCAATCCGGCCGAAAGCTTGCCGTCTTTCGTGACGCGGGCGCGGACCTTCGACAGCGCCGCTTGGTAGAGCGCCTTGACGCCGGCGAGCGCCGTCTTGGCGTCGGCCAGCCAAACGGAGGCGTCGGAATGGTTCGCGGCGGAAGTGGTCATCTCAGGCTCTCGAAGCTGCGCCCGGCGGGGCAAAGGTGGAGGTTTGGCCCCTTCATGCCGAGATTTACCCAGCGGCGCAACATCGGGCGCGAGATTTCGCGGATAGCAGCGGCGGGGGGCGCTAAAGGCCCCGCAGCTCACTCAAATTTCATCTGCCAGGCGACGATCGCGCGGGAAAAGCGCGGCTTCGGCAGATAGCAAAACGTGTTGGTGGCGAGCTTCGCCTCTTCGCAATGCGGGTGCTCGGTGGTCCAGTCGTAGCCGAGCTGGTCCATGCAGGCGCGGATCTCGTCGGGAATGACGTTCGTCTTCTTCCCGCGCTCCAGCGGATTGGCCTGCTCGACCTTATATTCGCAGTCCGTGACGTCGGTGCTCTGGGCGGAGAAATAGCGTCCCGCATTCCCGCCCGTCATGAACATGGTTTCGGTGGCGAGGAGGAAGGCAAGGCCAATGGCGAGGGCAACGCCCGCCTGGAATTTGCTTTTGAAGAAGTTCATTCCGAAAACGGATAGCAGGCCAAGCGTGAACAGCCCCCCGCCGATAAGAAGCGTGATGGGAGAAAAAAATACCCCTGCGCTCTCGTTCATGGCTCCTCGCGCCCAATCCACCGCCGACGCGGCGGCGCTTGCTCATTAAGGTGGGAATTCGCAGATTTTTTCAAGGTGAGAGCCAAGCGCTGCCGGAACATTTCGTTTTGCAGTGCACGCGCCGAGCGCCAATCCGGGGAGAGCGAAACGAGCTAGCGCCGCGGTGCGCAAGCCCTTATTGCGATTGCGATGACACACGCGCATTTCTCGCCGGATTCGCGAAAAAGGCTCGACATGCTGATCGCCCGCGCTCCGGCCAAGGTCAATTTGACGCTGCATGTGCTCGGCCGCCGCGGTGCGGACGGCTATCACGAGCTTGAAAGCCTCGTCGCCTTCACGGGCGCAGGCGACCTCCTGAGCCTCGAACCGGAGGCTGCGCTTTCCCTGTCCGTCGACGGACCGACGGCGCAGGCGGCGGGCGAGAGCAGCGACAATCTCGTGCTGCGCGCCGCTTGCGAGCTCACTGATCGAGTTCCGCTGCTGCGACTGGGCGCCTTTCGGCTGACGAAGCGCCTCCCGGTGGCCGCGGGTCTGGGCGGCGGGTCTTCCGACGCCGCGGCGGCGCTGCGTCTGCTCGCGCGAGCGAATGGCCTCGGGACAGAAGATTCCCGTGTGCTCGACGCCGCGCGGGCCACGGGCGCCGATGTGACCGTTTGTCTTTCTCCGCACGCACGTATGATGCTTGGCGCCGGCGAGAGGGTCGGCGCGCGGCTCGATCTGCCGGGCCTGCCAACGGTGCTCGTCAATCCGGGCGTCCGAGTCGCGACGGCGCCGGTGTTCCGGCGGCTCGGACTGCAACCCGGCGAGAGCGCGGGCGTCGCGCCGCACCCGGCCATTCCCGCGGGCGCGGAGCGCGAAGACCTCTGGCGTCTGCTCGGCAAATGCCGCAACGACCTCGAGCCTCCGGCTTTGGCCGAGGCGCCGATCATCCGCGACGTGCTGGCGCTGCTCGCCGCGGCGCGAGGCTGCAGGCTCGCGCGCATGTCAGGCTCGGGCGCAACCTGTTTTGGCCTCTTCAACTCGCCGCGTGCCGCCGCGCGCGCCGCCGCCGCGATCCGCGCCGCTCATCCGCATTGGTGGGTGAAGGCGGCGATGCTACGCTGAGGGTCCGCCAATGCGCCCGCATGGCCGCAAACCGAATTCTCCAAAAAGATCTCCCGAGAAGCGTCGCGACGCTCCGGCGACCTCGGGCGACGTCGCGCTGCTCTATGGCGCGCATACGGTGCGCGAGGCGCTGCTTGCGGGACGACGCGAGCCGCTCACGCTCTACGCGACGGAAAACGCTCTGCCGCGCATTGCCGAGGCCGCCGCGCGCGCCGGCGTTGAGCCGCGCCTGATCGACGCGCGCGAGCTGACGCGGCGTCTCGGCGAGGATACCGTGCATCAAGGCCTGCTGCTCGAGGCCCGCCCTCTTCCGGAGCTTGCTCTAGACGAGATCGAGAGGAAGAGCGGAATCGTGCTCGCGCTCGATCAGATTACCGATCCGCATAATGTCGGCGCCATGCTGCGTTCGGCCGCGGCCTTCGCCGTCGACGCCGCGATCGTCACTGAGCGTCATGGCCCGCAGTTCTCGGGCGTGTTGGCCAAGTCCGCCTCTGGCGCGCTCGAGTATGTGCCGGTCGTCACCGTCGTCAATCTTGCGCGTAGCCTCGAGCAGCTCGCCTCGCAGGGTTACTGGCTGATTGGACTCGATTCGGCGGGCGATACGGATCTCGAAGAGGCCCCGCTGCGTGCCCCCGTGGCGCTGGTGCTCGGCGCCGAAGGCAAGGGGCTGCGCCGCCTGACGCGCGAACGCTGCGACCTCATGGCGCGCCTCGACATGCCCGGGCCGATCAAGAGCCTCAATGTATCGAACGCTTGCGCGGTCGCTTTGAGCATTCTGCAACGACAACTCGCGACGCCCGTGCCTGAACGCAAAAAAGCCCCGCCCGGCAGCGAGCCGGACGGGGCGTGAAGCGGGCAAAACGAAGGCTACTGGAGCAGGCGTTTGAGCCAGGGCGGCGCGCCGTTGCTGAGCAGATACAACAAGGCGACGCCCGCAGCGCCGAAAATGATGCGAATCGCCCAGATCACCCCGATAAGGGTCTGCCGCTCTGCATTGATCGAATCCATCTTGTCGTTGAGTTCGTCGAGCTGCGCATCGATCCGGGCTTCGCGTTCGCGCGCGGCCCTTTCAGCCGCGGCTTCGCGTTCGAGGCGCGCCTTTTCGATCTCGTCGAGCCGGGCTCCTAGCGCGCCGATGTCGCGGTAGCATTCTTGGGTTGGCATGGAACGAAAGTTCTCTTCGCGCATCGGCGCCTCCGGGCGCGTGTTCACTTGACCAATGGGCCCGCCGCGGTGGAGGGGACGCCGTGCAGATAGCCGTTGAAAGCGGCGACGACGGCGACCCCGAGCCCGCCGCTCCATTGCGCCCAGACCTGCCAGAGATGCGAGGTCGCGGCCGGCACCGGCGCGGGCAGACCATTCGAGGCGATATAAGCCAGTACGGCGCCGACGATTGCGACGATGAGATTGATGATGAGGGAGCTTTTGGGATCGATTGGGGGCATGGAAAGTCCTTTGCTTCGAGGGGGCCAATCGGCAAACGAAATCGGGCGCGCCGTCAACGGCTGAAGATCACTGGTTCCGCTGTGAGTGTTGAGTATTCCGCCCGCAGATCGCGTCGCGTTCGATCCGCCGCATCTCCGCGATTATGGCGAGGTCCACGCTATCGGGCCTGGCGGCGGCGATCGCAGCGGCGGCTTCGGCGCTGTTCTTAGCGAATTCGCATGAGGTAGCGGCGAGTGCGAGGGCCGTTAGCATCGGAATCATTGAGGTTCTTCCAACAGGGGCGGAACGACGGAAGGACGCGCGCGAGCCGTAAATTCGCTCATGGATGCGCAAAGCCGATGCGCCGCGCGTCCGCGAGAAGCTGCGGAGCGTCGAAGCCGTTGGGAGCCTTTCCGGTGGCGCGGATCAGCGCGTCTTGGGAGATCGCCGCACACAGCGCGCCGCCGTTCAACGACGTCATGTATCTCGCGAGCGCTGCATAGGTGATGCGGCCATACATCCCCCAAGTGGCGCAACCGATCGTTTCCGCATCCCAAGAGAAATGCGTCATGCAGTGACCGTTGGTTGGGACCGCGTCTCCCGCCACGTCGAAAGTGAAGCCGTCGCCCGATGGCGGCGGATTGATCCAGGCGTCGGGCAGCTCGACGCCGCTCATCAGACCCTCGAAGAGCCAAAGCGCCGCCATGACCTCTTTGCGGTTCGAGGCGTCGACCTCCACCCAAGCCACGATCTTGTGGGGATTGGCGTAGGCCGGTGCGAAGCCGTCATGCGCCCAGAGATTCAGCGCGAAGACTTCATCGCAGCCCAAGTCGTTCGCGGGAAATTGGCCGTCGGAAAAGGCGCGATAGGCGTTCTTGATCGGCCATTCGCCAAAAAGCGCCGGCCGCGGGAGCGCGTTGCCGGTCCATACGCCGATCATATGCGCCGCGCCGGCGACGACGCAGTCGCCGAGCGCATCATTGAGATAGATATCCTCAAGCGCCGCGCGTGCTTTGACGGAATAGTCGCCAGCCGCCGGCGGATCGGGGAGATTCGCGCCGAAATAATTGGCGAGGCGCAGCCGCGGAGAGTGCGGCGCGGGGCGACGCCGTCCGCCAATGGCGAAATGACGCTTAGTCGCGGGATCAGTAACGATGTGCATTCCTGCCCGGCAAAGCCATATTCCTGCGCGGCGGCGTATTTCGTTCTTGCCGCGAGCGTGGCGCCGAAAGGCTCGAGCGTCATCTCGATCGAATCGCGCAGCGCTCCGCTTCTCCCCTGCAGCACCGCGCCGGAGAGATTGTCCTTGACCTTCTGCTCGAGACGCTGCGCAAGCTCCTCGCTCTTTTGCGCGAGAGCCTGGCGGATTTTGTCCGGGAGCTTCTCGAAGCGCTCCGCTAGCGTGTCGGCGCCGTCGATCTCGACGCTGAGCATGGTGCAATTGGCGATGATGCGGCGGAAGTTGACGAGCGAGGCGGCGACGAAGTCGGGAACCGGCTTGTTCTGGTAGGCCGTCGTTTCCTGCCCGCCAAGGCTGCGGCTGGAGACCCCGATGCGGTCCTTATAGCGGTATCGGTCGAGCTGCGTCTCTTCCAGCGCCTTGACGAGGTCCTTGCGACCGGCGGCTTGCGCCAGCGGCTCGTCCTGAGCCAGCAGCAAAGAGGCGATGAACTGCTTGAGCTCCTCGATCGCCTCGGCGAGCGCGGAGACGCTCTCCGCCGCGTCCTCGTCGTCGTCGAGAGCGTTGTTGAGGATGTCGAAGACGATCTCGAGCGCCGCGACCGCCCGCGCGGCGTCGAGCGCCTGCTCGGAGAGAAACTTCGTCAGCCTGTCGCGCTCGCAGCGCTTCTGCGACGCGAGGCGGACATCGTCCACATCGCTCTCCGCACGCCCAAGAGCGCTGAGCATCGGCCCCATGCTGGAGAGCGCCATCTGATGCGCGAGCGCCTCGGCCTTCTTCTTGAACGTCTTGCCGTCCTGCGCCATCCAGACCTGCTCGACCTCGCTCATCTCCTCGCGTTCGGCGAAGCGCTGCGTCTCGGCGACGCCGTCGAGCTTGATCAGCGAGAAGGTGGCGCTCGGCAGCGCCGGCAGATCGACGAGCGAGATTTCGCTTGGATTGGCGGTGTAGCGCGTGAGTCTCGGATCGTCTGAGTCGGGCCAGCGCCGCACATAGCCGCCGCCCTGCGAGAAGCCCGTGTAGACGCCGGCCTCCACCTTGCGCCATTCGGCGTCGTCGACGATCTTCGCGCAGATTTCGATCTGCCGCGCCTCGTCGTTGAAGGTGATGGCCTCGAGCCGCCCCGCAGCGACCTTGCCATGCATGGCGCGCAGATTGCCAAGGCTCTTGCCGCCAGAGGCCTTCAGAAATTCCGCCGACCATTTTTGATAATAGGGCTTGGTCGTCGCATAGTCGCAAATCTCATTGCCGCGATCGGGCGTCTCGGCCGTGACGACGCCATAGACGAGGCGCCGCTTGGCGTCGGCCTTGGTCAGCGGAATGAAAAGATTGAGCTCGGCCATGCGGAGTTGCTCCCAAAGAAAAGGCCCGCGCGAAGCGGGCCGTGTCGTGGTCTTGCGGATTTTTGGAGCGGTGGCGGGTCGGCGAGGTTCTCGCAGATTTTGTTTATGCGAAATGTGGTTGCCGACGCACGAAGCGCCTTTCGCCTACCGTTTCACGCCGGCGGCGCGCAGCATCTCGCCTATGCCGGCAAGCTCCGCTTCGACTTTCGGGTCAGACAGCGCCGAAGCATCGTCGCCTAGTTTCAACAGAGTGCCCCTGCGATAGGGGACGGCCTTTCCCGTTTTCCTGAAAACGCCGGCAACTTCGGCATTCTTTGTATAGTTCAGCCAACCGAGCGTGTAGCTGCCGACGTAACGGTCCCCTTGCTTCGAGAGCGCCAAAGCTTGATCGCTCCCGAAGACAACGCATTTCATCGGATCATAGCTGTCGATAAAGTAATCGAATATACGTTGAACCGTAGCGGGTTCCGACCAGGCCGCATTGATTTGGTCCCGCGCATAGAATGGAATTGCGACGACATAGACAGAAATCGTCACAAGAGCCAGAAGTCTCTTCGCCCGCGGAGTGGAGACTGACCGTAACGCTGTCCCAGAAACCCTCTCCCGTATGAATGTCCGAAAATGTTTCTCTGAAGCCGTAGGGAGAATGAGAATCAGGGGTGAGCCGCCAATTACTCGCATCGTTTTCGTTTTGATATCGAACGTCATCGTAGCTCTGCAACGCGCGCATCACCACTTCGTCGAAGTCGGCAAGATCTTCAGCGATGGGCATGTTGTCGGTTTCCTCGGTGCGTCCGCTCACTTTGGAGGGGCGGCGCCATGGCGAAATCGCCTCAAGATCCAGCATGATCTTTTTTGCGCGCTCGATCGATTGCCGCGCCGTCATCGCCGGACCAAAGCCGGAGGCCTGAATGACCATCGCGTCGGGGGTCGAATCGCTCATTGCTGGCTCCTAGGGAGGAACGATAGCTATCTTGTCACGCCGACGGACGTCAGCATCCGCGCAATCTCGATCATCTCCGCTTCGGCCTTGCGATCGGTCACGACCGACGCGTCATCGCCCAGTTTCAGCAAGACGCCTCCTCGATAAGGGATGGCTTTGCCAGTCTTCATGAAGACACCCGCGACTACGGGGTTTCGCGTGTAGTTGAGCCACCCAAGGGTGTAATCGCAGTTCGGGTTCGAAATTCTGACCGCTTGCTCGCTTCCGAATACGACGCACTTCAAAGGATTGAAGTTGTCTATGAAATATTCGAATAAGCGGGAAACGACAGGCGGATCCGCCCATGCCGCATTGGATTGGCTCGGTTCATAAAATGGAATCGCGATAACATCAATTCCATTGTCACGTGACGCGCCGTCTACCAATCCTGAAGCCTGAAGGCGAACGCTAACGCGGCTTCCGTAATTTTCCGCAGACGGCGCGTTCGTAAAGCTCTCCCGAAATCCGTACGGGGAATAGGAATCTAAGTTGAGGGTCCAGTCCTCTGCATTGTCTTTGTTGAAATAGCGAACATCATCATAGCTGTGTAGGGCTCGCATTACCACTTCTTCGAAGTCTGATAAATCTTCCGAAATTGGCATGTCACCAGTTTCTTTGGTACATCCGCTAACTTCAAACGGGCGATGCCACGGCGATAGGGTCTCAAGATCGAGCAAAATTTTTCTCGCTCGCTCGATCGATTGTCTTGCCGTCATTGCCGGACCGAAGCCCAACGCTTGAATGACGAGTTTATCCGGGAATAGATCGCTCATTTCCTGCTCCTAGGGCGGAAAGTACTCGACCTTAATGCTGCCGAAACCGCCCTGTTTGAGAATAGCTCTCACCTGCAAGGCTCGCTCCGGCGAAGCGATCCGCCAAACAATCTTTGTCCTTTCAGCCGCGTCGATCTGTGTTTGAGCTTGTCCAATCACACTGGCAGATGAGAATTCTTGATCTACCGGCCAGTCTATCCAATGCTTGGCGTCAACCAGAGCATTTTTCGCTGGATCGTAGCCGTCAAAACTCGTGACGCCTGTCGAGGCCTTGGGATTCACAACATTGTAAACCCTGCCTTGTGGCGCGCCAGTCGCTTTTTGCTGATAAGCGGCGTGCTCGGGCTTCATGTTTTCATTGGCCTCAGCCCACTGGCCTGGCCCGCCGTCCGAGGCGCCGATTTCGTAGCTCGGTCTTCGTGGCGTCTGTTCGTCCGGTTTGTCTACGCGTCGAGAGTCTTCTTCCGGATCCTCCGGATTGGGGACCGGTGCGCCGGCTGCCGCGCTCGGTGACTTCGGCTGTTCGACGGCGGCAGGTGACGGCTTCCCGGCATTGTCGTCGGACGTGTTCGACGGCGCGGTGAACAAGTCGTGAAGCGTCTTGACGCCTTGAGCAATCGCCGGGGCCAGATAGGGCCAGAGCTTCGGCGCGTCGGTCGCGATCTCACGCGCGATGGCGGGCGCGAGTTGGGCCTGCGCCACCTGCGCATCACTGCCGTGATTGCGCATGTCTGGCGCGGTCGAGACGCTGCGAGCGCCGGAAGAGGTCGCGAACTGGCCCCTCTCGTCGTGATATTGATTGTATTTGCCGAGCGTTGTGCTGCCCGCCGCAACCCTCGTCAGCGGCGCTGGCCCGCTTGCCGTCGTCACCATCAGCTCATCGGCGGCGGGCTCGGCCACTGGCGCCGCGCCGATCTGCGCGCGCGCTTCGTTGCGCGTCAAAATCCCCGCCGCGACATAGCTCGTCAGCACCTGCGCCTGTTTCGCGGCGTCGATGTTCACATGCGCGTTGGTGCGCGCCCAGCGCCGCACCGTCTCGGCGCCCGTGCGCGTCTTGCCGCAGCCGCGTCCGCCGAGCGGCAGCCAATAGACCCAGTCGCCCGCCGGCAGAAGCTGCTCGGCGCGCGCCCAGAATTCCCAAAGATAGGGAAGCAGCGCCGCTTCATCGGGCGAGAGGCGCGCGATGAAGTCTGCGCGCGCCTCATGCGGCAGCGCGGCGAGGTCGGCGGCGCGGATCACGTATGGGTCGAGGGCTTAGGGAAATTTTTCAGCTTCGTGACGGGAGTCGAGAGACAGCCGTCCTGGCTGAACTGGGTGCGCATGTATACACAACTTCCATGTGATCGTTACGACGGAGCGCGTCGTCTGGGTAAGCCCACTGCCACGGGAATGCCGGCACAAGTCAGGTCGACTCGTTTTTGTCGGTTAAGGCGCCGGCTAGAGAGCGCTACATGGCGAGACGAGAGGCTGACCGTCGCAACTCGGCTCGCGAGCAGCAGACGGTCAGGCCCTCGTGCCGGTGCCTCCCGTTTCTATTCAGCGGAACGGGGATTGTTAAATGTCGCAATAAAGCTCAGGCAGCTTTCAGAACTTCACCCCGCTCTGCCGCTTCACCGAACCAATGATCGGCGACAAGCGACCAAAACTCATCGCGAAGCGTCGCTTCCAGCTTGTCGCAGCACCAAAGCTTAAGAGCTTCGGTGTCGGCGGAGTGCTTAAGCAACGAGGGGGGTACGCTGATCGAGGGCGATGACAACGCCCCATACTCGATTGCGGAAAGATTTCGCAGATGGGAGGCTGGCAAAAGCCTCTCCGTGGTCGCGCACCTCCCAAACGCGCTCAAACTCACGCGTAAGCATTGCGAATGGTTCTTTAAGCATGGGGCGCACCAGCGCCCCAATAGCATCAGCCTCCTGCTTGGACAGGTGCTTGCGAGCAATAAGCCCAAGGCCGTAGACATTCCCTACCGAAATGTCTGCCATTATCCCTAGAGGGATAAGCGCGCTCCCGGCTTTCGACACATCGTGATGATAAACGATACGCGAGAACCGCAACCGCCTTGAGCCAAAATGCGGGCGGATAGAGTTCATGTTGGGTCCCCTCAAACACCAAAACAGCGGACGAGGTCTGCCCGCCGCTGGATCAGGTTTTCAACGATTATATTAGCTCGGCTTTCTTCTAAGTAAAGGTCGGGGATTCTCCGCACGACCTCTTCGATGTCGGCGTCCGCTAAGACCTCGATGCGGCGCACGGCCGCCTCAACATGAGATTGAAGTGGTGTAGATGTTCCTATGAAATAATAAGGGCTTATTCGTGTAACCGTATGGTTAGCGCAATTCCAGGAGTGAGACATCGAGAACGCGTGATCGATAAACGCAATCGAAGGCACATCCTCAGAGCACTCTGCGTCAACAACAATATTTCCTGGATCGTTGTTGTGATCTGAATCGCCAATCCAACTATGTAAAACTAGGCCTGCTGCAAGAATTGTTGAAGCATTATCGAAAAACTTTTGTGTTATAATCGGCATCGCTTGCTGCCAGGTGATCGGTTGCCTGAAGGCGCTCAGCGAAATCGAAAACAAACCATTGGCGCCATCTTTCCATAAAACGGATGGTGGAATAGGAATCTTCAACTTGAAGCCTAAATCTGCAGCTATTTTTTCGTGCGCAGCGCGCGGAACGTTGGTCCCGGCTTGAAACGCTGGCTTGGCATAGCCTCGCATCCCGTCGCTCCGAACAACCTCGAATGAGCCGGATTTACCAGACCCGACGGGCTTTACGATCCGCCATACGCCATCAGCAAAAATTTGGCCAACCCATTGCTCGGCGATTTGGCTTTCACGAGGCTGGAAACGCCAGAGACTATTCATCTCGAAACCCGAATCTGTGGCTCTGATGATGTTTATGTCAGCCCGGCAAGCAGCGCTCTGTCAAGTTCTCGACAATTTTTGGGTTCCCCAGAACCTGCTGCTTCATAAGTCCCAGCCACGTTCTCCTTTCGACGATGGTTAGCCTTGGCGTCCCCCGCAACCGGCAGGCCGCTGAGAGTTCCGTATGTCCAAAATAGCTGCGGTAAGCTCAGCGAGGGCCGCCGTCCGAGGACTTACGCGCGAGTCGCGCCGCCATGGCGTCGAGCTTCTGCTTCAGGATCGCTTTGGCGTCGGCGCCGGAGTTGGGCTGCGCAGGCGCTTGCGTCGCGACGCCGAGCAGCTTGGCGCGGCGGTCGAGAATGGCGAGCACCCGGTCCACCGCGGCGTTGTCGCCCTTGAGCGCCTTTGTATGCAGCGCCTTCTGCAATTCGCCGAGGCGCTCGAGCTCGGTTGTGAGAAAATCGTCGGAGAGCGGCGCCGGGCCAGCGCCCTAGGCGCGCTGCATGATCGAGAGGAGCCGCGCGCGCGAGATGGGCTTGAAGCCCGCGGCCTTGAGCGCCCTTTCGATGCTCTGCGCGGATTGGCCTTTGGCCGCGGCCTTGAGGATGCGCGCGTCGCGCCGCGCGCGATCCGTGGACTTTTTTTGCGGCGCGGCGGGCTTCGTCATGACGTGGAAAAGGCCCCCGCGCCGCAGGAATGAAAAAGCCCGGAACCATCAGTCCCGGGCGCATTTCTTGATGATGATGTTTTTATACCGCAGCAGCCCGCGCCCGTCAAGCGAGAATTTCAAGAAACCGGCGATAATTTTGTGGTGACGCTCAAGGCTATTGTTTTTAAACATCAAACCAGGGCGATGGCCGAGACGAGCCGGCCGAAGTCCGCCTCGCCGCGATGCACGCTGCGTCGATAGGAGAAGCAGCTCTCCTCATTGGCGTAGGTGCTCACGCGAATATTCTCGAAGGAGGCGACGCCCGCTTGCTCCGCCCGCATCCCGATGAAGGCCGGCAGATCGAACATGGAATGGCCCGCTTTCGGGGAGGGCGCAAAGAAGCGCAAGAAGCCTGCGTCCTCGGCGGTGAAGCGCTCGACGAACTCCGGCCCGACCTCATAGCTCGCGGCGTCGATCATCGGTCCGAGCGCGACGCGAATATGCTTGCGCCGCGCGCCGAGCCCCTGCATCGCGGCGACGGTCGCCTCGATCACGCCGTAAAGCGCGCCCTTCCAGCCGGCGTGCGCGGCGCCGATCACCCCTTCCGCCGCGTCGACGAAGAGCAGCATGCCGCAATCTGCGCCGGTCACGCCGAGCGCGAGGCCGCGCGCGCGCGTCGCCAGCCCGTCGCAGCGCGGTCGCGCCTCGGGCGCCCAGGGCTCGGAAACGGCGAGCGCGTCGGCCGAGTGGATCTGATAGGGGACGAGCAGGCGCTCGGCCGGAACGCCCAACCGCTTCGCCATGCGCGCCTTGTTCTCCGCGACATGCGCCGCATCGTCGCGCGAGCCGACCCCGCCATTCAGCGATGCATAGAGACCCGTCGAGACGCCCCCGCAGCGCCCAAAGAAGCCATGCGCGAGGCCCGCCAGCGCGAGGCTGTCTGCTTCGAAGGCTTGCGGCGAGCTCATCAGCTTCCCTTGATTCTCGTCAGTCCGCGAAACCCGGCGGGTCGGGCAGTTCGGGGTGGGTGACCGCCATGACCTTGAAAAGATCGCCCATGACCTCGCGCGGGTCTCCGGAGCCTGTCAATCGGCGCAAGGCGGCGTCGATATCCGCCTGTTGCCGCTCGCTTGCGCGGTTTCGCAAGGCCGAGGCCCTTCGCTCGATCCCGACCTGGTTCAGAAAGAGGCCTTGCGTCGTCGGACCCAGCACCTTGGCGCCCTCCGCTTTCGCGGCGCGGGCGAGCGCGGCGAAGTCGACATGCGCGGTCAGGTCCGCCTCGCCCGGCGCCGCCAGCGGATCGGCGTATGCGTGGCGCGACACGGCCTGCAGGCTCTCGCCGAGCGTCGTCTGGGTGTAGCCGTAATCGACGATGAGCGCCGCGCCGCCGTCAGCGGCGATGCGCTGAGCGATCTCCGCCATCGTGTCCTGCGAGGCGGGACTGACTTCGATCACCGAGTTCAGCGGCGCGGCGAGCTTCAGATCCGGCTCGGTCTTCGCGGCGAGACCGAAGGCGAGACGTCGGTTGAAGTCGAGGCCCACCACCCGTTCGCGCCAGCCCGGCGCGGCGCGCACGAACTGGCGCACCGGCAGCGCGTCGAAAAATTCGTTGGCGACGAGGAAGATCGGCCCGGGCGGAACCTCGGCGAGGCTGTAGCGCCATTGAATGGGGATCGTCTCGCGCGCGAGCGTCTCGCGCTGCGCCTGCCGCAGCGTCGGGCTCGTCTCGACGAGGTCGACCTCGAGTCGCTCGGTGAGGCCCGGCGCGACGCGCAGCGCGCGCAACACGTCGGACATCAGCGTGCCGCGTCCGGGGCCAAGCTCGACGAGCCGCGCCTGCTGCGGCGAGCCGGAGATCGACCAGGCGTCGGCGATCCAGAGGCCGATCATCTCGCCGAACATCTGGCTGATCTCGGGCGCCGTGATGAAGTCTCCCTGTGCGCCAAAAGGGTCCTGCGTCATGTAATAGCCGTGGCTGGGATGCTGCAGGCAGACCGTCATGTAATGATCGAGCCGCATCGGGCCTTCCTGCTCGATGGCGGCGATGATGTTGTCTCCGAGAACTGTCATGACAAGGCGCTCCTACGCCTGAGAGCGAGGCCGATGAGGAGGAGGCCGACAGCCGCCATGGGGAGAGAGAGCGCAATGCCCATCGTCCATCCATTGCTAAGCGCCTCCTGATCGGGATCAGGCTCGCGAAAAAACTCACAGAAGCTACGCGCAAGAGCGTAGCCGAGGCAAAATATCCCCGTCGCGAGGCCCGGCCGTTTCAAGGCGCCGGCGCGCAGGGCGATCCAGAGGATGAGCCCGAGCGCCAGCCCCTCGAGCCCGGCTTCGTAAAGCTGGCTCGGATGGCGGGGCATGTCGCCGGCGGCGGGATCGGGAAAGACCATCGCCCAGGGGACGTCGGCTGGCCGCCCCCAGAGCTCCGGCTTGATGAAATTGGCGAGGCGTCCGAGGAACAGCCCGATCGGCGCGCTGATGGCGCAGATGTCGCCCGTCGTCAGCAAGGGCTGATGTTCCGTGCGGGCGAAGAGCGCCATGCCGACCGCCGCGCCGATGAACCCGCCGTGAAAGGACATGCCGCCTTTCCAGAGCATCAGAACGTCCAGCGGGTGGCGCAGGAAGTGACTGAGATCATAGAACACCACATGCCCGAGCCTTCCGCCGAGGATGACCCCGAAGGCGACATAGACGATGAGGTCGTCGACCTGAAGCGGGAAGGGGCGCGGCTGATCCTTTCCCCAGAAGGCGTCGCGCGCGACGATGAAGCGCATGTAGAGCCAAGCCGCGACGAAGCCGCCAATATAGGCCAGCGCATACCAGCGCAGCGGTAGGCTGCCGAGCCCGAAAGGCAGCGGGCCAATGTCGATCGCGACGGGATTAATCACCGGAAAGGGGATGACCAGGAATGACATCAGATTCCGGGGCGGAAGGAAGCGAGGCGCTGCAGAACTCTTTAGCCTTTCAGCGCGCCGATGTCATGCGTCCGCCGCACGGAGGCGTGGTCAAAATCCGATGCTTGGAACTTACCGCCGCGAGGGTGGGTTGCGGCTTCAAGAGGACCGCTGTTGACCCAAACCGGTTGTACGGCCAGCGGAGAGATCGGGTCTTATCGTATGCAGAGGCCATTTTCCTAAGACCCGATATCTCCGGGTCGCACCTGCTAACTTTTATGGCGCACGCGCTGGGCCGATCTGCGGTGAGCGGACCGGCTTGGCCATGCCGTAGAAGATCACGACGCCCTGGCCGCCGCATCGGGTTGAAAGCGCCTCCTGGGGCGTCCCCATACAGCTGTCGATGTCTTGCCAGTTGTTCATCGCCCAAACGTTGCCTGCCGGGTCAACAGCTATGTCGGTTTGCATCTGCAGGCCACCGCCAACATAACCGCCGGGGGGCGATATCTGATCGCCAGTTTTCATGCCGGGCGGGCAGGTCTCGGTGCGGACGCCGCACAGCTGCACGATCGGACTGCTCGGAGAGGCAAAGTTTGATATCCAGACGTTGTCGTTACCATCTACCGCTACCGCCCACGGCCCAGGGAGGCCGCCACCCGTGAACGGCGAGCCAGGAAACGGGGCGCCGTCCGGCCGCAGCAGCGTGACGCTGCCGCCGAAACGGCCTCCCGTCTGCTCCGACATAGTCTTCGTCAGGTAGTCAGCGGCCGAGGTAACACCATATAGTTTGAAGCGTATCTCCATGTCGATCATATGGGCCATGCCCAGCAGCCCATAGCCGAACCGGTTGGTGACCCAAACATTGCCCTGGCTGTCGATGCCAAGACCGCTATTGTTGATTCCTGTCTTGAAGTTCTCGGACTTGCTCGGATCAGCGTTAGGGAAGCGCGTGACGTGGTCGGCGCCGCTATTAGACACCCAAATCCGATCCTGCTGATCAATGCCGAGGTGGAATGGCGCCAGGAACGATTTGCAGGGCTCGGCGCTGTCGCCTTCGCAAACAATCCGGCCCTTGGTCAGATCGCCCTTGGGGAAGTGGATGAGCTGACGCTTTTCGATGCCCAGGACCCAGACGTCGCCGCTGGGCGTGACGATGACCCCTTGCATCAGGCCGAGCCGGCCATTGAACGTGATCCCCTCTGGCGGCGTAAGGGGCTTGCCGTTCTTGTCGAATACCGTGATCGACTTGCTGCCGTAAGATGTGAGCCAAGCGTTGTCCTTGGCGTCAACGGCCGCGCCGAAGGTGCCGCCCTCCATCCCCCCGCCGACGAAACCGGTGGTGATTGGCGAAAGCGGCTTCCCGTTTGGGGCGAACTTGGTGGCGTGGCCCTGCCACAATTTGTCTGTCCCCTGCCATCCGACCGTGAAGTTGTCGCCGACCCAGAGGTTGCCCTCGCTGTCGAACATGGCCTTGCCGCCCGCGCGATACCCTCCGCCATCAAACTTCAGTGGCAGCACCCAGGCGCTGGGCGCGACGTTAAGGTATGGCATGAATGGCGTCGCGCGGAGGTTCTTGCCGGGGGGGACCGGATAGAACTGGTCGAGGAGAGCAAACAATCTCTCGGGCTGATACCAGGGATAGCGAGCGATTGACTGAGCCGCCGTCAAAGTATCGGTCGGAATGGTTCCGGTCGGCGGCGTGGCGGCGGCGAAAAGCATGTTGCACGCATCGCTCGTCACGCTGGTGGCGCAGCCGGAGAGCACATCGGCGAGGGTCGCGAAGTTCGCCATTGTTGGCGTCTGGCCGCTGTTTAGCGGGTCCTGAATTGCGGTTCCCCAGCCGCCCGATTGAAGATCAACGAAATTAGGCACATTGCCAGCGGCGATGCGCAGACCGAGCGCGTGCCCCCTGATTGCTGCGCCGTCAAGGAACTGCGCATGCGTCCAGACCGAGGCCACGGTCGTCATTTCGTCGATGACGACTTTCGCTGGGGGCTTGCTCCCCAGCACCGCTAACAGCGCTATGGCAGGGTTGTCGCCGACGCCCTTGTTGACCGTGGCTTCGCCACCTTTGGCGACCACATAGAGGACGACATCCTTGCCAGAGGTCTCCGCGGCGCGGACTTGAAACCGACCGTCGCGGCCGGTTTTCGTCTCAGCCAGTTGCTTGGGTTCGCCCCCACTCGCGGCCCACAGGGTCACTGTGGATTTTGCGAGAGGACCGCCACCTGCGTTCACTCGTCCCTCGATCTGAACAGCCGCGGCAGCGGGGCCGCACGCATAGCCGAGCAGTGCGCCCGCGGAGAGGATCACCGCAATTTGTGCTTTGTCGACTTTCAGCATGGGGCTTTCAGCGTGCGCGAACCGTGGACACCCACTCTCTAGAGGCAGTTATCGGCCGTCGCTAAAAAGCCGAGTGTAATAAAACGATGCGGCCATAGATTGGTTCCGCTGAAGGTCGATAAAGGTTTTGTCGGCGCTGAGCCACGCGGGGATGGTTCAGGAAAAAAGCTAAATTCCACTTTTTGGCGCATTCTTGATTCCGGCAACGCCTCCTTAGGGCGTCCCATTGGGCGCCAAGCGTTGCAATCACCCCAAGTGCAGAAGACCTCGACTCGTCATGCCCGCGCTTGTCGTGGGCATCCACGCCGTGACGCCTTCATGGCGCTTGGGGAAAGGGGGGGCGATGATTGGCCTGCTGCGCGGCGGCGCCGTGGATGGCCGCGGCAATTCCGGCCATGACGCAACCAGGAGCGAGACTTGATGCGCCTCCGCCTTAACCCGCCTCAAAATGCTTGGAGAGCTTCAGCCCCTGTCCCTGGTAGTTGGAGACGCCGGCGTCGCCATAGAGGGCTTCGGGGATTTCGAGCATCGGCTCATAGACGAGGCGGCCGATGGCCTGGCCGTCCTCGAGGATGAAGGGCACCTCGCGGCTCCTCACCTCCAGCACGGCGCGCGCGCCGGGGCCGCCTTGCGCGGTGCGGCCGAAGCCCGGATCGAAGAAGCCGGCGTAATGCACGCGAAATTCGCCGATGGCGGCGTCCATGGGCGCCATTTCAGCGGCGAGGTCGGCGGGGATCTGCAGGCGCTCGCGCGAAGCCAGAATGTAGAAGTCTCCCGGATCGAGGATGAGCCGCTTATCGGGGCGAACGGGGAGCCGGTCCCAAAAATCTTCGATTCCGTAGCTCCCGATCCGGTCGAGATCGATGACGTCCGTGTGCTTCTGCGCCCGGTAGCCGACAACGCCCGCAGCGAGCGGCTCGGAGAGATCGACGCGCAGCACGACGCCGTCGCGAAGATTGAGCGGCCCGTCGACGAGCGCCGTCTGCGCATGGACGGCGGCGAGCGCTTCGTCGGAAAGCGCGAAGCTCGTCTTGAGCGGCGCCTCGGGCTCGTGGCGGCGAAAGCGCAGCTGATTGAGCTTGGTGCCCACGCGCGCGCGCACCGAGAAGGAGCGCGGCGAAACCTCGGCGTAGAGGGGGCCGCGATAGCCGCTCTCCACGAGATCGAAGCGCTCGGCGCGATCCGCGATGAGGCGGGTGAAAATGTCGAGCCGCCCCGTCGAGCTCTTGGGGTTCGCGGCGCCGGAGACATTTCCGGGGAGCGCCAGCTCTTCGAGCAGCGGGATGACGTAAAAACATCCGCGCTCCAAGACCGCGCCCTCGCCGGAAAGCTCGATCTCGTCGGATTTGAGCTGCGACAGCATCTCCGCGACGCTGCGGCTCTTGCCGGGAAGGAAGCTCGCGCGCACGCGGTAGGCGGTGGAGCCCAGCCGCAGGTCGAGGCTCGCTGGCTGGATCTGCCCCGGCGCGACCGGCGCCTTGGCCGCGATCCCCGCTTCGCGGATCAGCGCCGCGATCTGTCCGCCTGAGAAAACCCCGGCGCGGATCGGCTCGACCTCTTGCTTCAATTCGCCCCCCGCCTGCGGCCTTTCGCCCGCTCAATAGCATGAAACCCATCCGGCGTGGCATAAGCCCGCTCGCCGCTCCCTCTGGACTCCGCCCCTTATGATTCGCATCGAAAACGTCAGCAAGCAGAACGGTCATCAAATCCTGTTCATCGAAGCCTCGGCCTCGCTGCTTCGCGGCGAGAAGGCGGGGCTCGTCGGGCCGAACGGCGCCGGCAAGACCACGCTCTTTCGCATGATGACCGGGCAAGAGCTGCCGGACGAAGGCCAGATCGGCGTCGATCGTGGCGTCACCATCGGCTTTTTCAGCCAGGATGTCGGCGAGATGGCCGGCCGCAGCGCCGTCGCGGAGGTAATGGACGGCGCGGGGCCGGTCAGCGACGTCGCCGCCGAGTTGCACGCGCTGGAGGCCGCTCTGGCCGATCCCGAGCGCATGGACGAGATGGACGCGCTGGTCGAGCGCTATGGCGAGGTGCAGGGGCGTTTCGAGGAGCTCGACGGCTATGCGCTGGAGGGCCATGCGCGGGAGGTTCTCGCGGGCCTCAACTTCTCCGAGGAGATGATGGACGGCGACGTCGGCGCGCTCTCGGGCGGCTGGAAGATGCGCGTCGCGCTCGCGCGCATTCTGCTGATGCGCCCGGACGTGATGCTGCTCGACGAGCCGAGCAACCATCTCGACATCGAGAGCCTGATCTGGCTCGAGCATTTTCTGAAAGGCTACGACGGCGCGCTGCTCATGACCTCGCATGACCGCGCCTTCATGAACCGCATCGTGGACAAGATCGTCGAGATCGACGGCGGCTCGCTCACCACCTACTCCGGCGATTACGAATTCTACGAGGCGCAGCGCGCGCAGGCGGAAAAGCAGCAGCAGGCGCAATATGAGCGCCAGCAGGCGATGCTGGCGAAGGAGATCAAATTCATCGAGCGCTTCAAGGCGCGCGCCTCGCACGCAGCGCAAGTGCAGAGCCGCGTGAAGAAGCTCGAGAAGATCGAGCGCGTCGAGCCGCCGCGCCGGCGCCAGACCGTGCTGTTCGACTTCCCGCCGGCGCCGCGCTCCGGCGAGGACGTCGTGACGCTCGCCGAGGTGCGCAAGTTCTACGGGGCGAGGCGCATCTATGACGGGCTCGACTTCCAGGTGCGCCGCCGCGAGCGCTGGTGCGTGATGGGCGTCAATGGCGCCGGCAAGTCGACGCTTTTGAAGCTCGTGGCGGGCGCAGCTCAGCCCGACGAGGGCGAGGTCGCGCTCGGGGCGAGCGTCAAGATGGGCTATTTCGCCCAGCATGCGATGGAGCTTCTCGACGGCGACCGCACGGTGTTCCAGTCACTGGAGGACAGCTTTCCGCAGGCGGGGCAGGGGGCGCTGCGCACGCTCGCCGGCTGCTTTGGCTTTTCCGGCGACGATGTGGAGAAGAAATGCCGCGTGCTCTCGGGCGGCGAGAAGGCGCGGCTGGTGATGGCCAAGATGCTTTACGACCCGCCGAATTTCCTCGTGCTGGACGAGCCGACGAACCATCTCGACATTGCGACGAAGGAGATGCTCATCGAGGCGCTGTCGAATTACGAAGGCGCGATGCTCTTCGTCTCGCACGACCGGCGTTTTCTGGCGGCGCTCTCCAACCGCGTGCTGGAGCTGACGCCGGAAGGCGTGCACCGATATGACGGCGGCTATACCGAATATGTGGCCCGGACGGCCCAGGAGGCGCCGGGGTTGAGGGGGTGAGGACAGCTGAGTTGCGGACTCAAAGGCGTCTTTCGATCAACCTCTGCGTCCAATCCTCGATTACCTGGGATGGTATCACGCAGCCGTCGAAGGCGATGAAGAGATCGCGCGTGGCCTCTTCGACATAAGGGGCAATAGAAGAGATTGGGGTGCTAGCAGGGACCTCGGCAAAGCCCTGCGCGGTATCGGCCTGGCACGAATGATTTCCAGAAATATAAGCGACAGGGTTAGCCCAACTGGATAAGGTGCGACCCTTTAGCTTCGTCCATTGGAACGCCATGCCCAGGTTAGCCTCTTCGCTCCATCCAAGAGCTCTCACCATCTGCAGCGCAACTGCGATAGCTTCCGCCGTCCTGAGTATGACGAGCACCACGTCAAGGGCGGTTCCGAGCTCCACTCTGTCACTCCCGTCATCCTGCAAGAGACGTTGCAAGTAAAAGTCGCCGTGCGGATCCAACCTCATAAAATCGAGATGTCGCGACCACGCGTTCTCGATCGATATAATAAGGGCCTGCCAAGCGCCCTCGAGCACGTGAGGTGCAGAAGCGCGATCGCTAAAGCCGCGCGAATCGAGCCAGATAGGCCACCCCGTGAGGTGAGGATTTGAGCTGAGGGCCGCATTCAGAAAGTTTTGATCAGCTGAAGCCGACGTTTTAGGCGGATCAACGGCGAGTGCAATGCGCCACATACCAAAACCTAAATACGAGCGCTCGGTCTCGGTCAGAGGGCGGTCGTCCACAGAAGCGAGAAATCGCTTCTCGCCGCTGATAAGGAGCGCCTGCGCTCTATCCCGCAATGTTGGGGCCGGAGGCTTGGCAGCGACGTGCATTCCCGTAAGAAACTCGATCAACGTCGACGCCTCTTTCCCGGACAAGTGTCGACGAAGGAATTGGCCAATATCGGCTTCACGATTTTCGAAGCAAATTTCCACGATGTCTGGCCAATCCCCCGGCCGCGCCTTTGCCGAGCTTGGCGGTCCATTTGCGCCAAGCGTTCGGAAGAAGACATCCCCTTCCCGAAGCAGATATCCTCCCGAGCCATTCGAAAGATCACGACGAACAGCGACCGGAGATCGGACGCCTTCCTCGACTTTGATTACGACCACTTCTTCGCCGTCGCGGAGTCCGAAGCCGACCCGAATTTCGAACAACACCGAAGCATAATTCGAAATGATTCCCTGGATCACATCGGTGTGAAAGGCGTGGCGTATGTCTGATGGAGGCGCATTAACTGTGTCGATACGCAGCGTCTTGTCGTCGAGTCCAACCGCCAAGAAGCCACCGTTGCGATTGCGCAGGGCAAAGGTCGCCTTAACCAGTTTTGCGACGCCTTCCTTCGACGTCGGATCAATCCAACCTTTAATTTCGGTGTTCAGGCTCTCCGACGGGCGTTCCGAAATCCCGTCGATTTCATCGGTCGTGATCTCCATAAGTGTGAAACTCCAAAATTAATCTGGAATTACGGTAACAACCGAGTTACGTCAAATTACGGTGCCTGCGGCTGCCGAATGCTCATAATGCAGCAAGGCAGAGCGAACTATGTCGCTCACTTCTTGATGTGCAGCGACTTGCGCCGATAGTCCGATGCGACGATGGGCTCCCGAGGGACCCGCATATCAAGGAAATGCTCATCGAAATGCTCCGCAAACAGCGCAACAGGTGTGAACTTGACCTGCTGCTCGGCGATCGGTTTGGGGCTGAACATAACATGCGGATCCACGTTGCCTATGGCGATGAACCCCGCGAGAACGACCGGGGCTATGAGTTTGGATGACATGACAATCTTCCCTCCGAGGGCGTCTTCGGAGAAATAAACGCCGAGTTGCGCCTCTGGTTCCCCCGAAAACTTATCTAGATCTCACTGGGTGGCCGTCGCGACGGCACATAACACCAATAGAAGCGAGGCACAGGCGACTGGTAAGTGAGCGCAGCGTCGATTTTTGGGTCGCTCGCTCCTATGGTGGCCGGAAGTCCTGTCTCCGCTCGCCGCTCCAAGGATCACCGCCCTGTCCGCCTACGACTTCGCCGCGCAACGCCTCTTCGTCGGGGACGATCTCGCCGAGGGCGCGCGCGTTGCGCCCACCGCCGAGGCGCAAAACTATCTCCTCAACGTGCTGCGGCTTCGGCAGGGCGACGCGATCCTGCTCTTCAACGGGCGGGACGGCGAGTGGCGGGCGACCGTCGACATGGTTTCGAAACGGGCGGCCGCGCTGCGCGTCGAGCAGCGCCTGCGCGAGCAGACCGCGCCCGGAGACGTCCACTACGCCTTCGCGCCGCTCAAGCAGGCGCGTCTCGACTATATGGCGCAAAAGGCGTCCGAGATGGGCGCGGCGCGCCTGACGCCCGTATTGACGAAACGCACGCAGATGCGGCGCGTCAGCGCGCATCGGCTGCGCGCCAACGCCATCGAGGCGGCGGAGCAATGCGGCCTGCTCACGATCCCCGAGACGCTGGAGCCGATCGAGCTCGACCGCTATCTCGCCGATCTCGAGCCGCAGCGCCTGCTCGTCTTCTGTGACGAGGACGCGCCAGTCGCCGATGCGCTCGCGCCCCTGCAGGCCAAGAGCGCGGAATTGAGCGCCCGACCCCCGCTCGCCGTGCTCGTCGGACCCGAAGGCGGCTTCGACGAAACGGAGCGCGCGCTGATATTGCAACGCAGCAATAATCTGCGGATTTCTCTAGGCCCCCGCATCCTGCGCGCCGATACGGCCGCAGTGGCCGCTCTGGCTCTCATTCAGGCGACTTTAGGCGATTGGCGGCCCGTTTAGACACGATCCCGCCACGATTTTTTGGTCCACTATCTTGTGAGCATCGTGGCGGCTGTCCGAGGGCGAGGTTTCCCCAAAAATAAGGGTGGAAGACCTGCATTCGGGCCGCATTTTCGCCCGCACTCGCGCGTTAGAGTGGAATTCAGGGTTGGGGATGTCGGCTTCGAGCCGACGTAAGAATGGGTCTTCGCCAATGCGAGCTCTTTATCGACAGGCATGCGCTCTCTCAGGCCGCAGCGCCCGTAGGGCATGGGTAGGCGTCGCGCCGATCGCGGCGATTTTCCTCTCCGCGCCGGCGCTGGCGGAACCGTCGGTCGTCCACGGCCTCTGCGCCGCCCATGGCCCCGATTATGTGGAAGTCGCGGGCGGGGGACGCTGTGTGCGCATCGGCGAGCATGTGCGTGCGGCCATGGCCCAAGCGACGCCGGGCGCGCCATCCGCATCGGGCTCCCCGGTTGGCGCGATCGCCGACGGCGTCAATCGTGTCGCCAGAACCCTCCAGGGTTCGAGCGAGTCGCCTCTGCCGCGCCTCTATCAGCGCTAAATCTCGGCTCGAGCCCAGCGGGCTGCGGCTTTCAGAGCAGCACGCATTCCTCGAAGGCCGGATCGACGCTCTTCTTCCATCGTCCGTTGTAGGCGTCGAGCCTCTCCGCCGCGAGCGGCCTGCCGCTTTGCGCGATCGCCTCGAGCGGCGCGAGATATTGGCTCTCGTCGGCGCCGCCCGCGTCGCTGAGCGCCCGCCGCCGCAATCCCCCTTTCGCCAAGGCCATCACGTCGAGCGCGACCTCCTGCAAGGTTCGCGCACTTGATCCGCGTCTCCAGCGCCCGGAAGGGAACCGCGGCGCGCAGCGCCTCCCGTTCCTGCGCCGTCCAATCGGAGACGATGTCCAGGGCGGCGTCGAGGGCCGCGAAATCGTAGAAAAGGCCCACGAAAAGGGCCGGCAAGGCCAGAATATGCGCTTTGGGGCCGCCGTCGGCGCCGCGCATCTCCATATAGGTCTTCAGCCGCACCTCGGGGAAGATCGTCGAGAGATGATTGGCCCAGTCGGAGGCCGTCGCGCGCTCGCCCGGCAGTTGGGGGAGGCGGCCGGCGAGCAGGTCGCGGAAGCTCGCGCCGGCGACGTCGTGATACACGCCCCCGCGCTTCACGAAATACATCGGGACATCGAGCGCATAGTCGACATAGCGCTCGAAACCCATTCCATCCTCGAAGACGAAAGGCAGCATCCCGGTGCGCGCGGCGTCGGTGTCGCGCCAGATGGCGGATCGTTGCGAAAGCGCCCCCGTCGGCTTGCCGTCGAGAAAAGGCGAATTGGCGAAAAGCGCCGTGACGACGGGCTGCAAGGCGAGCCCCGCCCGGAACTTCTTCACCATGTCGGCTTCGCTCGTGAAATCCAGATTGGCCTGGATCGTCGCGGTGCGGAACATCATGTCGAGGCCGAGCGCGCCGACCTTTGGCATATACTCAGACATGATTTTGTAGCGCTGCTTGGGCATCACCGGCGTCTCGGCGCGCGACCATTTCGGGCTCGCGCCGAGGTCGAGAAACGAGATGCCGAGCGGCCCCGCCACCGCAGCGACCGCGTCGAAATGCGCGTCGAGCTCGCGTTTCGTTTCATGCAGACTTGCGAGCGGCGCGCCCGAAAGCTCGAATTGGCCGCCCGGCTCGATCGAGATCGCCCCCCGCCTGCGGGATCGTAGAGGCCGATCGGATGGCCCTCGTCCTGGATCGCCGACCAGCCAAGCGAAGCCTCGAGACCCTCGATCAGCGCGCGAACGCCTCGATTCTCGTAGGCGACCGGGCCGTGCGTCGCCTTGTAGAAAGGGAATCTTCTCATGCTCGGTCCCGACCCGGAGCTGGCCAGGGTCCTTCACGCCCGCTTCGAGCCGCTCGACCAGCTCGCGACGCGACGAAATCGGCGTGGCGTCGTCTGCGTCACGGGCCATGTCTTCTTTTTCCCTCGAAAGTCTGGAGCCCTCCGAGAAGGGGCCCGGATCCGCGCAGGGACGAGCGATCCCCCAAAGCCGACTAGACCGTTGACTTGCCGCAAAATCCCCCTGCATGCAAGCCGGGGGCCGCGGTCCTTCAGGCTCCTTTGTCCGGCCCCATCACATCGCCGTCGCCGTGCAGCACGCGCGCGACGAAGCTTCTCGCGAGCGCCGACACGTCCTCGGAGCGGGACCGAGCGGACAAGACCCCGGCGACGAGGCCGAGCGACGCCCCGACGAGAGAGGCTTCCACAACGACGGTGAAACGCGCGCTGCCGGCGACGAGAATTGTCATGGTCATGCCGAAGAGTCCCCCAGCCAGGGCGATCACGGCGTCGCGGTCCCCGGCGCGCGGCCAAAGCGCGAGAGCCGTGACGGGCGCCCCCGCCGCGGCGGAAAGCCCAAGCGCCAGGACGAGCAGGGCCTTCGCGTCGAAGAGATTGTGGGCGCTGGCCAGATAGCCCGCCGTCGCAATCAGCGTGAGCGCCAGCCGCGTCGTCGCGAGGCGTCGGCTCGTCAAATCCGTGCCTCCGCGCAATCTGAAGACCGCCTCATGGCCGAGCGCCGTGCCGAACGCCTGCAAGCCCGCTGCGGCGAGGGCGAGCGCCAGCGCGATTTGCGCGGCGGCGAGAAGCCCGGAGGCGGCGGCTCCCATGCGCTCAAGCGCCGGCAGGCCGCTCATGAGAAAGTCCTCGCGTGGGCGGGTGTCGGCCGGGGCGAGCGCCGCGCCCCCTGGCAGACCCCTCTCGGCGCAGGCGCGCCGGGCGCTGGCCGGATCGGGCGCCCGCGCTCCGCAGATCGCCACGAGTCCGTGCGCGCTGGCCTGGTAGACCGCATCCGGCAGACGCTCAGCGGGCTGACCGCCGGTTTGGCGCGCGAGAGAAAGCGTCGCTCCGCCGATCACCGCGGCGACGAGCCAGGCGAACACCCACGTCCAGGCGACAGCGGCGAATCCCGCGTTGCGCGTGCTTGAGGCTCGCGGGGTCACGATCGTGGGCGCCAGCAGCGGGGCGAGCACGGCGACCCCGAGCATCATGGCGAGGGCGACCGCGAAGTCGGCGCCTGCGTCGAGCGGCGGCGAGAGATTCCCCCATTCCTGCAGTTTCGCTCCCACCTCGCTCCAGCTCGCGCTATCGCCGCCCATGAACGGGGGCGAGCGATGGAGCGCCAGGCTCAGCGCGGGCCACCCGAAGCCGAGCAGGGCGACCGCGCCCGCCGCGCAAGCCGTCCAGATCGAGCCGAGCAGTCCTCCGGGGCCCGCGATCGCGAGGACCGCGAGCGCCACGCAGGCGGCGGCGACGCCGCGACCGCCGCCCCAGATGCCGCTGAGGACGTCCACCGCCATTTGCTGGCCGGCCAGCGCGACGAGCTCAGAGGAAACGCAGGCGAGCGCGATCACCCCCAGCCTCGGCGGGAGGCTTGGAAAACGGGCGGCCAGCACGCCCGAGAGTGAGAAAGCGCCGGTCTTGCGCAGCATCGGCCCCAGAATACAGCCGGCGAGCGCGACGCCAGCGAACATCCCTCCTGGGAGGCCGATCCCCCAGGAGCGCGCCGCAAACAGAGGCGCGAAAGGAAGCATCAGGCCGGCGCATAGGGTTGCGAGCGCGAATCCCGCATATTCCGCCGGCACCGAGCGGCCAGCGGCGTAATAATAGGAGACGCGCATCGAATGCAGCAGGGCGCCGAGGGTCGCGAGCGCGATGATCGTGAAATAAGGCGACAGCGCTCCGACAAAGCCGTCCGGGGCTCCCATGCGGTCGAGCAAGCCGATGAAGGCGTAAGCCACGGCGAAGACCGCCGCGGCGAAACCAACCCGCATTTCGAGCTTTTCCCGCTGGCGAGCGCGGTTGTCTTCGAAGCTTTGCGTCATGCCCGGAATTATCCTTTATGCGGCGGGGTTAAATTCTAGCGAAGGCCGCGGCTTATTCCAAGCCGCCGGGGAAAGAAGGGGAGAAGCCGCATGACCGACAGTTTCGCGATCGTGCTTTCGACCGCGGCGAGCGAGGCCAAAGGACGCGAGATCGCCCTCGCGGCGCTCGAGGCGCGGCTCGCGGCGTGCGTTCAAATGCATCCGGTCCGCAGCTGTTATGTCTGGAACGGCGCCCTATGCGAGGAAACGGAAGCCGCGCTGTCTTTCAAGATACGGGACGTGGATTTCGCGGCGCTCTCGGCGCTGATCCGGTCGATGCATGATTACGAGGTTCCGGAAATTCTCAAAATCGACGTGGCGGACGGCGACGTCGCCTATCTCGAATGGCTGGCGCGCGCCACGAACCGGGCGATTCCGTCCTGATGACTTTCCGCTTGCAGCGCGGGCCGGCGAGTTTTAACCCACCGCAGATGGGCGTCATCGACCGCTGGAACGAGGCGAGGAGCCGAATCGATCGCGCGGCGCGAGAGGCCGGACGTGATCCCGGGTCTGTCACGCTGGTCTGTGTGACGAAGACTTTTCCAGGCGATGCAATTGTTCCGCTGCTTGAAGCGGGCCAGCGCGTGTTCGGCGAAAACCGCGTACAAGAGGCGAGAGAGAAGTGGCCCGACCTCCGGGCGCGCTTTCCGGGCGTGAAGCTACACCTGCTGGGACCGCTTCAGTCCAACAAGGTCAAGGAAGCGGTCGAGACTTTCGACGTCATTCAATCTCTCGATCGTGAGAAGATCGCTCGCGCGCTCGCGGCCGAGCTCGCGCGACAGGGCAAGCGGATGCGCTTCTTCGTGCAGGTGAACACGGGCGCGGAGCCGCAGAAATCCGGCGTGTCGGTCGATGAGGCCGACGCCTTCCTCACGCTGTGCCGCGATCAGATCGGCCTTCCCGTCGAGGGCCTGATGTGTGTGCCGCCGGTGGAGGAGCAGGCTTCGCCGCATTTCGCGTTGCTCTCGGAGATTGCAGCGCGCAATGGGCTCTCGCGGCTTTCGATGGGCATGAGCGGCGATTTCGAGCAGGCGATCGAGCTCGGCGCCACGCATGTGCGCATCGGTTCGGCGATCATGGGAGAGCGCGACTAGAGCGCGGCGCCAATAAGCGGCGCGCGCGATCAATAGACTATGTCAGCCGACCACGAGCTTTGCTCGCCGCGCTAGCCGGGGCGCGAGACGCGCCATGTCTGCCGCGCGCAGGGCCACGCATCCTCGCGTGGGCGCGAGGTCAGGCGTCGCAATGTGAAAGAAGATCGCGCTGCCGCGTCCGCGCTGCGCAGGCCTGATATTGTAGTCCAGCACGCCAACGACGTCATAAAGCGCGTCGTCGCGCCAGAGCTTCTCGCAGCGGAGACGTGACGGAGCCCGCAAAGGCCGATTGTAGAGGAAGCTCCTGGTGTCGTCGCACCAAAGGTCCGGCCGGCGAAGCTCCCTCGTTGGCAGACGCAAGTCGGCGCGGCAAAGCTTGCCGGGTCGATGCAGAAGGGAGAGAAGCCGCCAGGCGCCTATTGGCGTTCCGCCGTCTCCCTCCCGTTTGGCGTGGACGAGACCTGCGCGCCCGAGCGCGCAGCGAAAGATCAGGCCGCCGACGATAAGCCGTCCCCGATGCGGCGGCTCGCCGATGGCGCGCGTCACGATCAAGCGGCCTAGAGCCCGATGCGAAAAAGTGAAAACCGGTTCTTCGCGCGGATCGCGGGCTGAACTTTTAGGATCGATCACCTTATCTGCGTTTAGGCGATTCCGCCCAAACGCAGGGCGATCTCGCCCGGCGCAGCTTCCAGCGCTTGGTCTTTTCTTCATCTCACCACGTGATCAGAGGGCGCGAGCACAAATCCTGGCCGGAAAGCGGCTGGCCTTCAAGACCCCCGGAATCCTGCTATCACTGCAGCGGCGTCCTCGCGGCCAACGGAGCTTCAAAAGTCCATGGCGTTCGACATCCTTCTGGCCGGCGGACCCTCTTTGCGGACCGCGCTGGGTGAGCTCTTCGCGAGGGAGCCGAATTACTCATTGCGCGAGGTTTCGACGATTCAGGGCGCTTTGGCGGGAATCGACATGGCAAACCCCGACGCGTTGCTCGTCTCCGATGATTTCGGCGCGGATGACGCCGCTGCGCTGCTGCGCGCCGCGCGGCTTGCGGGTTTTGGCGGGCCGGCGCTCTCTCTTTATAAGGGAGAGCGGCAAAGCGCGCCGGGTTTCGACATGGCGATTTGCCGTCCATTGCGTTTTGGCGAATTGCTGCTCACGATTCGCCAAATGCTCGATCAGCTTCCGTCGTCGCGTGCCCTGGGCGACCATAGCCTTTGTCCTGTCACGCAGCGGCTCACCGCGCCGAATGGGGCGACCCAGCCACTGACCGAAAAGGAAATCGCTCTATTGCTCCGTCTTTCGCGCGCCGCCGGCGGCGTGGTTGGGCGCGAAGTATTGTTGCGCGAGGTTTGGGGCTATAATGGCGCAGTCGTGACGCACACTCTGGAAACTCACATTCACCGGCTGCGGCGCAAGCTCGAGGGGATCAGCGGAAGAACCGGGCTGCTGGTGGCCGCGCAGGGCGGATACCGTCTCTCTTTCGAGGATGATTCCATGGAGAGCGTCGACACGCAACCGCCGGAGGAACGGGGATCCGGGGTCAATGGCGCTCGGTAGAGAGATCGAGGACCTGCTGGCCATCGAAGTTTTTGCCGTCATGGAGGAAGCTGCTCTCCGAGAGCTGCTCTTTGGCGTCGATACGCGGCTGCTGCGCGCCGGGGACATGCTGTTTCGGCGTGGGGAGACGGCCGATGGCGGCTATGTGCTCACCAAAGGCTCGATCGCCGTGGAGACGGGCGAGCCCGGCCGGCCGGCCGACCATGTCGTGCATCCTATCGCGCTGCTCGGCGAAAGCGCCATGATCGCCACGACGAAACGGCCGGCTACGGCCTTCGCGCGCGAGCCTTCGACCGTGCTCAAAATTCCGCGCTCTCTTTTTCATCGGGTGCTCGAAGCTCATCCGCAAACGGCGCTGTGGGTCCGGCAATTTTTCCAGGATCGCCTGAAGGACTTCGTCGAGAACCTGAAGTTCAGCCCGTAAGGCGCGCGAAAGCGGCCGCCTCGATGTTGACAGGCCGCCCGCCGCTCACTAGAGGAGACCGCCTCAAAGGCTGAAGCCCTTGGGGGATAGTTCAACGGTAGAACAGCGGACTCTGACTCCGTTAATCTTGGTTCGAATCCAGGTCCCCCAGCCACGTAACTCATTGCTAGAGCTGTCTTTCTTAGGTTTCCTTGGTCCACAGAACAGCGCCGCTCTTTCCGAGCCTTGGCCCTGCGGCAAACGATCGGCGCGCAGCAGAGACGCCAAACGTCGGAATTCAAGCCGCACAGGGGCGCCGGGTCTCTGCAGGCGGTTCTCGCATCGACGGATGTGGAGCGTGCTCGACCAATTTTGGGGGAAGCTCAGGCGGAGAAGCCGAGGAAAAACCGCTGCTCTTCCCAGTCGTGCGGCAGGTCCTTGCAGAAGAGCTGATTGCGGAAAGCGTTACGCAGGGCGGTATCCAGAAGACACACATCAAGATCGAGCGGCGCGAGCGCGTCGGCGACTTCGGTCCTGAAGGAGAAAATCGTCTTCCGATCGAGCGTCAGCGCTTCAGCGTCATGAGTTTTTGGCGAGGGCTTCCGAACAGCTGCGCCTTGGCGAAAGCGCCGGAGTTCGGGCTAAAATTGCATCTGAGCCTGGGCCGATCCGGCGATCCCGGGTCGAGCATGTGGAAGAGATGCTTTCGACGTGAGGTAATTTCGCCGCCGGTTCTTCGCCATTTAGGGTGGGACAACCCATGAAAATCCCGACGATAGAACGCGCCATCCTATCGCTTCTCGCCTTCGCTTGGATCGCCACCGCCGAAGCTCCGCGTGCACAGGCGCAGACCTATACTTTTACCGGGAAGCCTCTCGTCCCCAACAGCAATAATACAGCGGGGTGCCCATCAGTCGGAAATGTCACGATCACCCTGCAGGCTACTAATAATGTATATCAATATTACACAGCTACCTGCACAGCTGGCCCATATACATGGCAGGGGCGGCAAGACGGCACCAATGGCTCCTATGGCCAATTTCATATCAATACGGATGGTTCCATCGAAGCCTCGGTCGCGTGCTTTCCACCGCAACCCAGCGAATTCACTTCCAATACAACCTGGATCACGAGCAACTATAACTCCCCAGGCACAGGCATAGATGAAAACGGCAATTCTGACGATGTTTTACTTACATCTAGTATAACCACGAGCCCGTCCTTTCAGTGCCAATATTATGCTAATTCGCCGGGCACATGGAGCAAGCAGCCTTTGGAGCTGTTTGCCGCGAAAAACGAGGGAGAACCATCGGCGCCGCTGGAACCCGAGGATCAGCCGAGCTCGCCAGCCAATTTCCTCCTTGGGGCGGCGAGCGAGCTGACCGATTTCCTGGACGGCGGGACGAATCTACCCTCCAACCCCCTTGTCGCCGCCATCAGCCAGTCGCCTTGTCCCCCGAATGCGCTGTGCGGCAATCCGATCAACGCCGGGACCGGCAATAAGGTCGAGATCGTGACGGATTTCGCAGGCGGCCCAAGCACGGGGCTCGCGTTCACCCGGATCTACAACAGTCAGGACACGGGGTCTTCTCCGATCGGCGCGAGGTGGCGCAGCACTTGGGATCGGAGTTTGAGCGTCTCCGGCGCGTCCGTCACCGCGACGCGCTCCGACGGACGCCAGGATGTCTTTACTTTAAAGAATGGCCTCTACACGACCGATCCCGATGTCCAGAGCGTGTTGACTGCGGTACTCAACAACGCGGTCATCACTGCATACAAGCTGACAACCGCCCATGATGCGGTCGAAACTTATGCGCCGTCGGGCCGCCTTCTCTCCGTCATCTCGCGCGCCGGTCTAACGACGGCGCTGACCTACGACAGCAACGGCAATCTCACAAAGGTGACCGGTCCTTTCGGACACGTCCTGTCCTTCACTTACGCTGTCGCGCCGGACGGCGCCACGCGCATCGCGACCCTGACTGCACCGGATGCAGGCGTCTATTCCTACAGCTATGATGCGTCTGGCAACCTTACGGCGGTGACGTATCCCGACACTTCTCGCCGCCAATATGTTTACGAAAACACGACCTTTCGAAATTCCTTGACCGGCGTTATCGACGAGAACGGCAATCGCTACGCCACTTGGGCCTATGATTCCTCAAACCGCGCGACATTGAGTCAGCACGCCGGCGGCGCAGACCTCACGAAGGTGGCTTACGGCGCACAGAGTTCAACCGTGACGGATGCGCGCGGCAACGCGCATAGCTTCAGCTTCTCCACCCAGTTCAACGTCGTGAAGCCCGCATCCCTGTCCGGCGCGCCGGTGCAGAGCGCCGGCGGCAAGGCCTTCACCTTTGACGGCAATGGCTTTCTCGCCAGCCGGACCGACTGGAACAGCAATGTCACAACTTATGCCAACGATGCGCGCGGAAACGTTTTGTCGCAGACGCGAGCCGCCGGCTCCGCCTTGGCGACGACGACGACCCAGAGCTGGCTTTCAACCTTTCATTTGCCGACCCAAATCGTGGAGCCGAACCGAACGACGGCGTTCAGCTATGACGCAAAAGGCAATTTGCTGAAGAAGACGATCACGGCGGGATCGCTGACGCGGGCGTTCTCTTATACTTACAACAGCTCCGGGCAGGTGCTGACCGCGACCGACCCGAAAGGCGACGTCACCCATTACGCCTATGACGCCAAGGGTGACCTGGCGAGCGTCACCAATGCGCTAGGCCAGACGACGAACTTCACAGCTTACGACGGCGCGGGGCGGTTGTTGTCGCTCAAAGACCCGAACGGCGTCGCGACGACGCTGACCTATGACAAGCGCGGCCGCCTCACCTCGCGCACCGAGGGCGCGCTCAAAACCTCTTACTCCTATGACAAGGCGGGCAATCTCGTCGAGGTTACACAGCCTGACGGCTCTTATCTGTCCTACAGCTACGACGCGGCGCACCGATTGACGCAAATCAGCGACGTCGTGGGCGACCGCATTGTCTACACACTCGACGCCGCCAGCAACGTCACCAAGACGCAGGTCTTTGATCCGTCGAACACGCTGCGACGCACACACTCCTATGCCTACAACTCCGTCAACCGTTTGAGCCTGAGTATCGGCGCGGCGAACCAGACGACGACTTACGCCTACGACGCGCAGAGCTATCCGATTTCGGTCGCCGACCCGCTCGGTCACAAGACCAGCTACGCATATGACGCGCTCAACCGGCTGACCCAAGCGATCGACCCGAATGGCGGAAAGAGCACGCTCGCCTACGACGCCAACGATCATCTGACCTCCGCCACCGATCCTCGCAGTATTAAAACCGCCTATGCGTGGAACGGACTTGGTGAGCAAATCTCGATCACGAGCCCCGACGCCGGCGTGACTGCCAAAGACTATGACGCCGCGGGGAACGTGCTGACCTCGACTGACGCGCGCGGCAAGACGACGAGCTACACCTACGATGCGTTGAACCGGCCCACCAAGGAGAGCTTCGCCGACGGGACGAGCATCGTTTGGACATACGACCAGGGCTCTTATGGGGTCGGACGCTTGAGCAAGATCGTCGATGCGACCGGGTCGACGGCTTACACCTATGACGAATACGGACATGTAACCCGCAAGCAGTGGGTCGTCGGTTCCGTGACGCTGACGACGAGCTACGGCTACGACGCCTATGGGCGGCTCTCGACGATTACTTATCCGTCGGGCAAGACGGCGACCTATGCCTATGACACCGACGGGCGGGTGAGCAGCGTGAAGCTGGTAAGCCAGAGCCTTGTGGCCAGCGTCGGATATTTTCCCTTCGGCGGCGCCTCGGCATGGACGGATGGCGGCGGCGCGAGCTATGGGCGCAGCTTCGATCAGGACGGACGCATCAGCGGCCTAGCCTTGCCCTCGAGCGATACGCTCGCCTTGACCTATGACGCGGCAAGTCGCATTACCGCCGTCACCGACAGCGCGATAGCCGCCAAGAGCTTCGGCTATGACGCGCTCGACCGTCTGACCAGCTATGCCGGCGGCGCGCTGACGCAGAGCTACAGCTACGACGACGACGGCAATCGAACCAGCGCGAGCCTCAAGAACGACGCGACGACAAACGTCTTCACTTACGCTTATCCCTCGATCAGCAACCGCTTGCAGATCCTGTCCGGCGCCTGGAGCGAAACGCTCGCCTATGACGCCGACGGCAATGTGGTGACGCACAACACGCCCTCAGCGGACTACAGCTTCACCTTCGACGCCAAGAACCGGCTTTCGCAGGCGAGCCTCGGAGCGATCGCCGAAACCTATGCGATCAACGGGCTGGGGCAGCGCGTGGAGAAAGCCGACCCATCCACTTCGAGCAAGACGCTGTTCGCCTACGACGAGGCCGGAAATCTCATCGGCGAATATGGGTCGACTGGCGGCGTCATCGAGGAGACAGTTTGGCTGAACGGCTTGCCGGTGGCGACCGTGCAGCCGTCGGGAACCTATTACATCGCCCCGGATCATCTGGGCGCGCCGCACCAGATCACCAATGCGAGCAAGAGCGTCGTCTGGCTGTGGGATCACGACCCCTTTGGCAATGGCGCGCCGACGGGAAGCTTGACCTACAACCCTCGCTTCCCGGGCCAGTATTATGACGCCACGACGGGCCTCAACTACAACTATTTCCGTGACTACGACCCCAAGACGGGGCGCTATGTCGAGAGCGATCCGATCGGGCTGGCGGGCGGGACGAATACCTATGCTTACGTGAACTCAAATCCAGCCAGTTTTTCTGATCCGAGCGGTCTCGATTATGCGCTCCCAACAGGTAGCACTTATCCGCTGGGCGATGGTTTTACTCTATCGGTGTCAAGTCGCCACAATCTAGTTGTAAAGGGTCCGCGTGGAAATATCGTTGCACGATTAAGCCCCGGGCAGTCTTGGAACGACCCGATCAACCCGAGTCGGTGGGTAACGGCGGGTCAAGATGGCGAGAGCATAGACGTAAACGGTAAGGTCATGCAGTATAAGCCCTATGCACAAGCACAGGCCGCGGGTTCTGTGTGCACCAGAAAGCTTAGCGTTCACGCAGAGCTAAAAACTAAGCTTGATTTGTCGCTGACCAGATCGGGCGGTGCCTTTGCGCCGGTGCCCCCGCTAGATACGGGGAGAACGATATAGGCCGCTAACCGCGTAACGGGTCCCAGGCGGGGGGCCGATTGGCGAGCCTGAAAGTCCGGCTGTGGCGCGCATCCGAAAGGCGTGACGGCGCGAGCGGGCTGCAATGCGGGCAGGAGCGGACTGGGTTGCGCAGTCCAATCCAGAGACCTCATCAACGCCGATCGTGACGCCGGCAAGCCGCGATTGAAGAAGCGCTCATTGAAGAAGCGCTCGGGGAGGTTGCGGCAGCAGTCGAGGAAGGGGTCGAAAGACGGAACAACGGCGCGCCGTGCAAGGTTGTGGACGCGGAAAGACCTCTGCTTTGGAGAATCTTATGCTCGCGTTTCTCTCTCAAGGGTCGCCCCTTACGCTAGCTGTGCTTTCGGCATGCCTAGTTCTTGTTTTGATCTTTGAATTCTCGAACGGGTTTCACGATACGGCCAACGCCGTCGCCACAGTTATTTACACCAACTCGTTGAGGCCGGTTTACGCCGTGGTGTGGTCGGGCCTGATGAACTTCCTCGGCGTTCTCCTGGGGGGCATAGCCGTCGCTTATGCCTTGGTGGAACTGATCCCTCCCGAGGTGCTCTCGCCGCCTAACGGGGGGGTTGCATCGGGGATGCTCGCCGCCATCTTCACCTCGGCATTGGTCTGGAACGTGGGAACCTGGTGGTTCGGAGTTCCGAATTCCAGCTCGCATGCGTTGATAGGGTCTCTCATCGGCATTACGCTGGCGACCGCGCTGATGCGTGGGCGCGACCTGAAATATGCCATCGATTTTCATCAAGTTTGGAGCGTGCTCGGCTCCTTGCTGATTTCGCCGATTTTGGGCTTTATCTTGGCGCTGCTGCTCTTCAAACTCGCGAGCGCGCTGATCCACGACCGGCATCTCTTCGAGGCGCCGAAGGAGGACCAGCCGCCGGTCTGGTGGATGCGGGCGTTGCTGATTTTGACCTGCACGGTGTGTCGTTCGCGCATGGCACGAATGATGGGCAGAAAAGTATCGGGCTCATCATGTTGACGATCATTGGCCTGCTTCCGGCGGCATTTGCGATTAATACCAACCCGCACTGATTAGAACTCATGAGCCCAATCGCGCAGTCCGATGGACATGATGCGCCAGGGTTGCTCGGCGAGCTTGTTCCAGGCGTCGCAGCAGTGATCGACGATATTGTCGTAGGAGCCGAACACGCGGTTGGAGAGCCAGTTGTCGCGCAGGAACTGCCACACGTTCTCGGTGGGGTTGAGTTCGGGGCATTTGGCCGGCAGCGGCAGAATGGTGATGTTTTCGGGGAGTTCGAGCTTGGCGGTGATGTGCCAGCCGGCCTGATCGAGCATCAGCACGGCGTGGGCGCCGGGCGCGACGCGCTTGGAGATTTCCGCCAGATGCAGGTTCATCGCATAGGTGTCGCATTTGGGCAGCACGAGCGCGGCGCCCTTGCCGTCCTTGGGCGAGATCGCCCCGAAGATGTAGGTTGAAGCGGTGCGCTGATCCTTGGGCGCGCAGGGGCGCGAGCCGCGCTTGGCCCAACGCCGCGTGATCTTGTTCTTCTGGCCGACGCGGGCTTCGTCGGAAAACCAAATCTCTATGTCGCTTGCCGCGACGCCTTTTTCGCGGGCGATCTCCTCCAGGCGGGCGCGGAAGCTTTTTTAAAATCCTCGATCACGCCTGCGGCTTGCGCATGATGGCGCGGGCGGGCGGAGAGCTTGCGATATCCCATCTTGCGCAGCTCGCGGCTCACCGTCGTCTCGGAGACGCAGATGCGGAACGTCTCGAACAGCCATTGGCAGAGGTCGACGATGCGCCAGCGCACGACGCCGTGGATCGCCGGCGTCGGGCCCTCCTCGACGATATCGACCAAAGCGGCGCGCTGCTCATCGTTGAGGAGTGACGCCTGCCCCGGCGCCTTGCGGTCCACGAGACCTTCGGGCCCCAGCGCGTTGAAGCGCAACACCCAGTCGCGGACGATCTGGAGCGTCACGCCGCCGATCTTGGCCGCCTCGCTGCGCGTCGCGCCATCGTAAATCGCCGCCAGCGCCAAGAGGCGACGCGCCTGCGGCCCATCCTTCGCGCGCTTGGCCAGAGCCCGAAGAGCCTTTGCGTCAGAGTCTTCCCGTAAACCGATTGCAGCCGCCATGGCGAACCTCCTGTTCGCCACGTCGAATCAGAAACCGCCCGATTTCGGGAATCCCCGCGTGAGTCGAGCTTCAGCGCGGGTTGGTATAACATGGAGATCAGCGCCGAGCAGATCGCGACGCTCGCGAACGACATGCCCTTCGCCGCAAAGCTGATCGAACGTTACGGCGACGATCAAAAGCAACTCGGCGTCGAGGCGGCCCGCGCGCTGGGCCGCCGGTTTTCCGGCATAATACCAACCCGCGCTGAAGCTGACTAACGCGGGGGATTCCCGAATCGGGCGGTTTCTGATTCGACGTGGCGAACAGGAGGTTCGCCATGGCGGCTGCAATCGGTTTACGGGAAGACTCTGACGCAAAGGCTCTTCGGGCTCTGGCCAAGCGCGCGAAGGATGGGCCGCAGGCGCGTCGCCTCTTGGCGCTGGCGGCGATTTACGATGGCGCGACGCGCAGCGAGGCGGCCAAGATCGGCGGCGTGACGCTCCAGATCGTCCGCGACTGGGTGTTGCGCTTCAACGCGCTGGGGCCCGAAGGTCTCGTGGACCGCAAGGTGTTGATTTCCATTGAGAGCTGACCCGGGCAGCAGGGGTTTTTCCACCGAGAACTGACCCATGTTCGAACCCTTCCCCCACGGGCATCGCGGGGGAGCATGGAGTGATCGACATGGAGTTATTGAGCGTCATCCGACGCTGGCGACATCGGCAACATCTCTCGATCCGGGAGATCGCGCGACGAACGGGGCTGTCGCGGAACACGGTACGCAAGTATCTGCGCTCGGACAGCGTTGAGCCGAAGTTCAACATCCCTGACCGCCCGAGCAAGCTGGATCCCTACGCTGACAAGCTGGCGCAGATGTTGCGGTTGGAGGCGGCGAAGTCGCGCAAGCAGAAGCGGACGGTCAAGCAGTTGCACGCCGATTTGGTCGCTCTCGGCTACGACGGCTCCTACAATCGCGTGGCGACCTTCGCGCGCGAGTGGAAGGCGGCGCGGCATCGGGAGCAACAGACGTGTGGCCGCGGCGCTTTCGTGCCGCTGGCGTTTCTGCCCGGCGAGGCGTTCCAGTTCGATTGGTCGGAGGACTGGGCGATCATCGCAGGCGAGCGGATCAAACTGCAGGTCGCTCAGTTCAAGCTCTCCTACAGCCGCGCCTTCATTCTGCGGGCCTACCCGCAGCAGACGCATGAGATGCTGTTTGACGCCCACAACCACGCCTTCCGCGTGCTGGGCGGCGTGCCGCGGCGCGGGATCTACGACAACATGCGCACCGCCGTCGACAAGGTCGGGCGCGGCAAGGAGCGGCAAGTCAACGCGCGTTTCGCGGCCATGGTCAGCCACTTCCTGTTCGAGGCCGATTTCTGCAACCCAGCCTCCGGCTGGGAGAAGGGGCAAATCGAAAAGAACGTTCAGGACGCGCGGCACAGGCTCTGGCAGCCGACGCCGAACTTTCCCTCGCTGGCGGCGCTGAACGACTGGCTGGAGGCGCGATGCCGGGAGCTATGGGCCGAGATCCCGCATGGCTCGCAGGCGGGTACGGTCGCCGACGCCTGGCGCGAGGAGACGCAGCACCTGATGCAACTTCCCCGCCCCTTCGACGGCTTCGTCGAACATACCAAGCGCGTCTCGCCGACATGTCTTATCCACCTGGAGCGCAATCGCTACAGCGTGCCGGCCTCCTTCGCCAATCGCCCGGTCAGCGCGCGGGTCTATCCTGAACGCATCGTCGTGGCCGCCGAGGGGCAGGTTGTTTGCGAGCATCGGCGCGTCTTCGCCCGCTCCCACGATCGCAAGGGCGCGACGGTCTACGACTGGCGGCACTATCTCGCGGTCATCCAGCGCAAGCCGGGCGCCTTGCGCAATGGCGCGCCCTTCGCCGAACTCCCGCCCGCCTTCCGGGCCTTGCAACAGCGCATACTCAAGACGCCAGGCGGCGACCGCGAGATGGTCGAGATCCTCGCCCTGGTCCTCCAGCACGACGAGCAGGCCGTGCTCGCCGCCGTCGAACTGGCGTTGGAGGCGGGCGCGCCGACCAAGACGCATATCCTGAACGTGCTGCACCGGCTGGTCGATGGAAAACCGATCGACGCGCCGCCAGTGAAGCCGCCCAGCGCGCTGACGCTCACCACCGAACCGCAGGCCAATGTCGAGCGCTATGACGCCCTGCGCAAAGCCCGGGAGGCGCGCCATGCGTCATAATCCCGCCGCCGGCGCGATCGTCATCATGCTGCGCAGCCTCAAAATGCACGGCATGGCGCAAGCCGTCGGCGAACTCACCGAGCAAGGCGCTCCGGCCTTCGAGGCCGCGCTGCCGATCTTGTCGCAGCTTCTGAAGGCGGAAACAGCCGATCGGGAAGTCAGATCCACCGCCTACCAGCTCAAGGCCGCGCGCTTTCCAAACTATCGCGATCTCGCCGGCTTCGACTTCGCCAGCAGCGAGGTCAACGAGGCGTTGGCGCGTCAGCTGCACCGCTGCGAGTTCCTAGAGGATGCCCATAACGTTGTCTTGGTCGGCGGCCCCGGAACGGGCAAGACGCATCTCGCCACGGCGATCGGCGTCCAGGCCATCGAGCATCACCGCAAGCGCGTCCGGTTCTTCTCCACCGTCGAACTCGTCAACGCGCTCGAGCAGGAAAAGCTTCAAGGAAAAGCCGGGCAGATTGCGGCGCGGCTCACACACGCCGATCTCGTCATCCTCGACGAGCTCGGCTATCTGCCGTTCAGCGCCTCCGGCGGCGCCTTGCTCTTCCACCTGCTGAGCAAGCTCTACGAACGCACCAGCGTCATCATCACGACCAACCTCGGCTTCGGCGAATGGGCCGCCGTGTTCGGCGACGCGAAAATGACGACGGCGCTCCTCGACCGCCTCACCCACCGCTGCCACATCCTCGAGACCGGAAACGACAGCTTCCGCTTCAAGGACAGCTCGGCGAAAGCCGCTAAACCCACAAAGGAGAAAACCCGCAACTTGACGAACGCCTGACCCTCAAACCATCATCAACCCGGGTCAGTTCTCAATGGAAATCCCGGGTCAAATCTCGGCGGAAATCGACACCCTTTGGTGAATTCCGGCAGATCTTGCATGGCGCCGACGAAACCGAGCGCACCGTTAGGGATGCGCGGATCGATCTTCGCGGCCGCGACCGCACCGGACCAGCCCCCGACCCCCGATAAAATCGCGATATATTGATTGCCGTCACCGCCCTGATAGGTGATCGGCTGTCCGATGATTCCGGAGCCGACGCGGATTTGCCACAAGAGCTTGCCGCTTCTCGCGTCCACAGCTTTGAACAGACGATCCATCGTGCCGTAGAAGGCCACGTCCCCTGCCGTGACGAGGGTTCCGCTGTAGACTGGCAGCCTCTCCGTGATCTGCCAGACCTTTTTGCGTTGCGCGGGGTCCCACGCCATATACTCGCCGCGATGGCCGCCGGCGCCCGCATACATATCGACCGTCGCGCCCATAAATGGCGTGCCGGCGATATAACCGACTTCCTGCGTCTTCAGGTCCATGCACAGATGCTGGTGCGGGACGTAAAGCAGCTTGGTGCGGGGTGAGTAGGCCGTCGGCTGCCAGTCCTTGGCGCCGGGAGCGGCGGGACAGACATTTTGCACATTGCGTCCGAGCGCGGGATGCTTCTCCTCGTTCTCGATCGGACGGCCGGTCTTGAGGTCTATTCCCTTCGTCGCGTTGACATCGTCAAAAGGATCGGCAGTCAGAATCTCGCCCGTCGCGCGATCCACCACGTAGATATAGCCGTTGCGGCCAATGTGCAGCAGAACCTTGCGCGTCTCATCGCCGATCGGCAGATCGAGCAGCACGTTCTCATTGATCTCGTCATAATCCCACAGATCGTGCGGATTAAGCACGTCAGCCCATTTTGCGGCGCCACTGTCGGGATCGCGCGAAAAGAGCGTCGTTGTCCAAAGATTGTCACCGGGGCGTTGGTTGGAGTTCCAGGGGCCCGGATTGCCGGTGCCGTAGAACACCGAGTTCAACGCGGGATCGTAAGAAATCCAGCCCCAGGCCGTGCCGCCGCCGATCTTCCAGGCGTCCGGCGGCCAGGTGCTGACGCCGAGATCCTTGCCCCGCGCCCACGCATAGTAGGGCTTGAACTCCGGACCAATCAGCACGTCCTTGTCGGGACCTGTCGCATAGGCGCGCCAAGCGATCGCGCCGGTGGACTCGTCCAGGGCCGTGAGCCAGCCGCGCACGCCCATCTCGCCGCCGCTGTTGCCGACGAGCACTTTTCCTTTCACAACGAGCGGCGCCATCGTGATGGTTTCGCCCTTGTTTATGTCGCCGAGCTTGGTGTGCCACAGCTCCGTGCCGTCGGCGGCGCTCAGCGCGACGGAATGGTTGTCGAGCGTATTGAGGAAGATCTTGCCGTCGTCATAGGCGAGGCCGCGCGTCACGACATCGCAGCAGGCGACTCCTTGCGCCGCGAGCTCCGGTTTGGGCGTATATGACCATTTGAGCTCGCCGGTCGTTGCGTCGAGCGCGAACACTTGATTTGGGGTCGGCGGCGCATAGGGTCCGACCACATAAAGGGTGTTGTTGACGACGAGCGGCGCCGCTTCTTGTCCGCGATCCACGCCGATGGAGAAACTCCAGGCGAGCCTCAGCTCTCCGACATTGTTTGCGTTGATCTGGTCGAGCTCGCTGTATCGCGTGCTTTCGTAATTGCGGGCCGGCATCGGCCATTGCTTCTTATCGGCGACAAGCTCCTCCAGGCTTTGCGCGCGAGCCGGCTGCCAAATCCCGACAATCAATGCTGAAGCTAAGACGAGCGTTCGAAATTTCTCCATGAGAAGCTCCAGGTCGTCAAGGCAGCACGCCGCCGCCCGTACCGGCGCCGATGTCCGCGGCGATGCCGGTTTCACCGCCAAGGCACTTGGGATGGCCGAAGCCGGATTCGCTCTTGCCGCTCAAGCCGATGTCGTAGACGATTTCGTCCCGCACCTTGGGGTTGGGGCCGGCCTTGACGTGATCGAGATTTATGTCGTGGCGCACCCGCCAGGCGACGTTGTGATCGGCGCAGGGGGTGTCGCCGCTCACGCCGAGAGCGCCGACGAGACCGTTTTCGTCATAGAGCGCGAGACCACCGCCGAAGACGATGACGCCGCCCGCGCGTTTGCCGATGAAGGGATCCTTGTCGCCGCCGTAACTCCCAGCGTCTCTTGGACTGTCGGCAGGCGACGGCTGTGGATTGCTGAGCGGCAGGCCGTACAAAAATCCATCAGGCTGCGCGCCGGCATAAAGATTGGCCGTCGAAATGGCTTTGGAATCGAGGCTGAACTCAAGCGCCGTATTGGCCTTGGCCATCGCGATGTTGCGACTGCCGAGCCACTGATCCTGCCATTTGGCGCCGCTGAAGGCCACGGCGCAGACGGAGCCCTGTCGATCGACGACGACGGCCCACTCGTTGTTGTCGAAGCCTCCGTTCGACGGCCCTCCGCTCGGAGCCACGCTTTTTTTTAGGGACTGAGCCAGCGCGTCGCTATTCACGGGACATGACGACAGTGGCGCCGCCCGCCGCCGCGGTTCGTTTTGCTGCAGCGGCGCGGACTGCTCCGGCGCTCGTCGCTTTGCGGCCAAAGCGCTCCCTGCCGTGAAGTAGACAACGAGCAACAAGGCAATTCCTTGCGATGCCTCCTTGCCGATCGAACCCATCGAATTCCTCCGCTTGACCGAGGTCCTTAATCACGAGTAGGCGCAACCCCGATGCACAAAACCTCACCCAGTCGAAATTGTTCCAGACGTGAAAGCTCAGCAGTAAGCCGGTTCTCACTCCTTGGAGATCGTGCTGATTGCGCCATTTCTTTCGAGAAAGGCGGTCTGTAGACGATCCATTTTAAGACCCGACAGCCTGGCGGCCTCCTCGATGTCCTCTTCCGTCACGCCCGCGCCGTTCATGCCCACACTGTCCGGTTTGCCTTCCTGAATGAGAGGGACCGCTTTTCCCTTGACGAGCCGAGAGATGGTCCGCGAGCGCGTCGCTAGTCTTTCGATGAGCCACAGCATGATGGCCAGGAGCGCCGTCGCTGCGAGCGTGGGAATGAACTCAGCATTGCCCGTCAGCGCGCGGCTGAGAGTCGTGCCCATAATCAACGCGAAGAGGATATCCAGCGCGTTCTGCTTTCCAAAAGCCCGGGTGGCGAAGAAGCGGATCAACAGCAGTCCGAAAATGAATATGAAGACGGCTCTTATGCACATTTGCCACCAGAGAAGATGCGTGGCGCCTTCGCCGATAATCGCGTGAAACTTATCCATTTCCCTTGCCCCTGCAACAATCGAAGCGGCCCGCCAGACGGCTTTCGGGCAGCTAATGAAAAGGTTCTCCAAGCCAATGAGTATTGATACCTAGCGTCAACACCAAGCAGCCGCCCCGTCGTTTTGGCTTCATAGGCTCGCTTATGCCGTGCGGCGAAGGCCCCAAGCGTTGCAGCACTTTCACTGATAGTCCGACAGGCCTGCCGTTTCCGCCGCAGCACCGAGGGGATGCGCTCTTGCCTAAGGGTCAGTGGCGAAAGCGCGCCGTGGGGCGCAGCTCCTCAAGCTTACTCGACGACGTTTTCGAGTTAAGAGCGTAAGCGCTTTCTGAAATTTTGGTGCTCCGCAGTGCTGCGATGGCGCAGCTAACCCAGCGAGGGATTTAGGCGGCAAGGCGGCGCAGGAATGGCTTGATTTACCAGTTTGCTCGCCTATTTGCCGCTGCTTAATTGTTCCTGCCGGAACAACGAAGGAGACTCCCATGAACGCGAAGAAAAAAAGCAATCTCACCGCGATCTTCGCAATCGCGGCGCTTTGTTCTGGAACGTTGGCTTTCGCGGCCATTGACTCGAACTCGCAGCCCTCGTCGCCGCAGAAGCTGACGCCTCAACAGAAAGCGGTGGACAAAGACTTTAGCAAAGTTTCCGCCGATGGCTCTGGCGCCTTCATGGATATGACGCTTACGCGTCTTGCGATATTCGACGGTCGCATCGATGCGGCCAAGAAATTTATCGACAGGGCGGGGATGGCGCTCTCCAAAGCCAAGACGGATGAAACCCGTTTCCTGAAGGACGCTAAACTTGTCGCGGCAAAAAATGCGCCGACGCCCAAAAACGATACGACAAGCGCGCCGACGACGGACCAGGAGGACGCTTCCAACAACAACCCGTCCAACAATAAAATGTCTGAGTGGCTGCCTATCGATGCGTCGATCACAATCGACGAGGACATCAGTGCAACTCCAGAAAAGAATGCGGTAGTCGCCGACGCGAACAAGAGCCTAGCTAACGGCGACCGCAAGGGCGCCATCGAGAAACTGAAACTGAGTGGTTTGAACATCGACGTTGTCGTGCTCGCGTTGCCGTTGAACGACACTATCGACAAGGTCCGGCAGGCTGCCAACATGGTCAACGAGGGCAAGTACGATGAAGCGAGTCAACTCATCAAGCAGGTTCAGGACAGCGCACGCTCGGATGTGATGGCTTTTGACGGAACACCGATCAACCGCACGCAAAATCAAGGCGCATCGCTAACGGGAAACTAGAAGGCGGAGATACCCCGGCGCCTTTGCATGCCGTGCTTGAAGGTGTGTGGAGCGGACCTTTCAGCGCGCGACGCTTGTCGTTGCGTGGCATGCCTTGTCCCTCGCTGGAGTCGTGCCGCCATAGGGCGAGAACACAGCGACGAACGCCCAAAAGGAAAAGCCCGGCCATTGCTGACCGGGCTGTATATCCCTTGAAAGCCGCACCTACAAACGCCAGTGAAACTATAAGCGGTTTGCAACGGAGAGGTGACATCACGACTGGCTCTCCTCGGGACTCAGGCAAACTGGCGCGTTCCGGCTGCAATTTGTGGCCGAGAGGATGCGTTTGAAAAAAGCGCTCTCGGCTTGGCTGACCTTTGAGCAGAAGTCGCCGACATGACGCGAACCCTCGGCGAGTTGCGACCGCCGCCGTTGTCATCCAGAGCGTGGCGCATACGCGCGTCATGAGTTAGAGCTAAACCGTGGGGGACGGGCCGCAATCCGCTGTGTCTGCGGTCGACGCACAAATTGCGACAAGAACCCAGGCGGAAGTTGCGTCTGCAATTTTCAAAAGTTCTCATTTTGCGACGCAAAATCGATATATTTGGGCCTCGCAATGTGCGTTCGCCATCGGATATGGCTGGCGCCAGGATTGCGGGAGCTCGCAAGGCTAGCTGCTGGTAAGTCAAAGCCGCACCTGGTTTGTCAGGAACGCGAGACCCGATGAGCGTCGAGATCGAACGAAAATTCCTCCTCAACAGCGACGCTTGGCGCTCCACCGTCGGCGGTATTGAAAAGCATTGAAAAGCTGCGGGACGGTTTGATCGGAGACTTTGACGGATGCAAAGTCCGGGTCCGGCTCGGTGAGAACAGGGCTTCCATCGCGCTCAAGGGTCCACGAGTTGGGCCACGCCGCACGGAGTTCGAATATGAAATTCCGCAGAGCGATGCCGAAGCGATGCTTTCCGGTCTCTGCGGAAAGCGGCGTGTCGAAAAGACCCGGCATAAAATTGTTCATGCCGGGTTTGAATGGGCCGTCGACGTTTACGAGGGCAGATTGTCGGGCGTCGTCGTGGCTGAAATAGAGCTTGAAGAAGAAGAGCAGGCCTTCGAAGCGCCTGCCTGGCTCGGGCGAGAGATCACAGAGGAACCTCGTTTTCGTAAGCGGGCGTTGTTACGGCTGTGCCTGGATGACAGCCGCCCCTTTGGCGTGACGGAGTTGCTCGCCGCTGCGGGGCAAACAGTGCCGCCTTGATTGCTCCGACGCCTGCGTGAGGCCGCTCAGGCCGGGCCTTTCGGCCTGTCGATGAGAACGCGTCCCGTGCCAATATATACCACCGACTCCGCGATATTGGTAACGTAATCGCCAATCCGTTCTATATTTTTGTAGCAGAATAGCGCCTGTGAACAGAACGAAATATTTCGAGGGTCTTCAATCATGAATGTCAGAACGTGCCGGAAGGCGACTTCCTCCTGTGCGTCAAGCTCGGCATCCGCACGCCAAACTTTTTCCGCCGCAGTTGCATCGTCAGCCAGGTAGGCGTCGAGAACGGCGCGGAGCTGACGACGACAGGCTTCGCCGAGCGGCTTCGCCATCACGAGCGCCTCTGGCACAAGCGCGAAGTGTTCCATCCGCCGCAGGCGCTTCGCAATATTCTTGGCGTAATCCCCGACTCGCTCGAGATATCCCGCGATCCGGATGGCGCCGACGAGAAGCCGAAGATCATTGGCCTCTGGTTGCCTCCGCGCAATTGTGACGACAGCTTTTTCTTCGATAGAGCGTTGGAGTTCATCAACACGATCATCCCGGGAAATTATTTCGCTCGCGTGCTCTGCTGAGCCCAACGACAGCGACTCCACGGCGCTGGACAACATTTCGAGGGTCAGTTCCCCCATCGCAGCAATTTCCTGTTTGATGCTCGCCAGCTCTTGATCGAAGGCCTTCATTGTATGAGACACTTTTCCACTCCGGACTGGGCGAGTTGTGCGGGCCCGACGTCTTTCCGTCAAACGTAGTGAAGTTGCATCACCGGGGAAGGCCTTTTTGCACGGTAGCAGCAAGTCATGGCTCGAAGCGAAAATGATTTTTCGGCAATGCTGGAACGCTGTTGAAGGAGCATCGGGCCCACTGAGCGGCGCGCCCCCATTAGGCCTCGTCGCCGGAGCGCGCGATGATCTCGCTGGTGTCGGCCTCTCTGGGAGCAGGGGATGTGTTGCGGCTGCGAAGCCAATCAAACATCGAAATCCTTTTCAATCGAAGCAGCTTCGTTCGAAAGAGGCCCCATGGCCTCGCTCAGAAGAAACTCTGCTCGTTCGGCCACTCGGAGCCAAACAGCGTGGCCTTCATGGTCGCCAGACGATTTGATCATCTCAGCGTGCCGGCGCGCATTGTGGGGCGCTCTTCCGCCATGCCGCCGCCTGAGAGTCTCGGCGTGGATTTCGATTGCCTGGTCCAAAGAGACGTTCATTTGTCCAGTTCCATAGGCACTCCACCGGGGCCATAAAAATATCACAAAGCGACCAAACTGACCATGCTGATGAGGCACGCAAAATTGGCCCTTGAATATGCGAAGCGGTCCTCCCTCCTCCGGGCGAGGCCCAGCGTCATTTGTCGCTCGAGCCTTGTGCGCCGCCTCTACGAGGAGCGCTTTTTATTTTTTGATGCCCTGTTTTCCCGATAAAGCTATCACGGGAGATTGCCAGGCGTCTTGGGTCGGATCGCAAGCCGCAATTAGCCGACTCGTTTGAGCTCTGCGCGCTAATTATGAGCGCGGTGGCGTCTTCACCAGCCGGTCGTGCAAGAAATCACGCGGTTCTTTAACTACAGTGAACGATGTGGTCCGCTTGGAACATGGAGAAGGAAATGGCGCGAATGAAAGTCCCGATCGCCGATCTCAGGCCGACCCAACTCACGCTCGGAATGTCCGAAGTGGCTGCTCGCGCTGCGAAGATCGCCAAGCTGCCTACTGACGACCGCGAGGCGTATATCGACGGCAAGGCGATTCCCCATGTCATCGGTCCAGGCAAGAAGCTCTTCATGGTCGACCACCATCATCTCGTCCGCGCACTCTGGTCGCTCGGCATCGGGGAGGCGGCGCTTGGCGATCGGCTCGCCGACTGGTCCGATCTGGAGGTCAAGGTTTTTTGGCGGAAGATGGAGTCCAGCGGCTATTGCTGGCCGATCGACGCCGACGGCAACCGTCGACCCTATGCCGATATTCCAAGTCACGTAAGTGATCTTACCGACAATTTTTGGCGCTCGCTCGCCCGAAGGGTGCGCGGGAAGGCCTTCGAGAATCTCGACACGCCCTTCCAGGAATTCATGTGGGGCGACTATTTCCGCACCTTCATGAGCCGGCGCCTGATCGAGGCCCATTTCGAACTCGCCGTAGATCTCGCGACCAAGCTCGCTCGCGTGACCGACGCGCAGGACCTGCCGGGCTTCCGCGGCTGATCGCCACGGAGCGCAGTTGAGCCACCAGCTGCGGACCCGGTCGCCCTCGCGCCGATTGTGGGAAGCGCAGCTTCGGCGGCCTGTCTGATCCTCGCGGCTAGGGCTTTGTTGCACAATTGTTACGCCTTTGTGGTCGATTGCATTGGGAGCGATCTTTGGCGAGAAGACCGCACTTGCGTCTGCCAAAAGGCGCCCAGAAAACCGCGAGGTTGACCAATGAAAAAATCGGCGCTGAAGCCGCAAGTGGAGCAGGCGGCACCCTCCGAGAAAGCCGATGAAGCGACCATTTCCCACCTCTCGTCATCGCCGGAGCGGTTCTCCAATCGCGAATTGTCCTGGCTCGCATTCAACAGACGCGTGCTGGAAGAGGCGGCAAACGAGCGCCACCCTCTTTTGGAGCGTCTCCGCTTTCTGGCAATCTCGGCCAATAATCTTGACGAATTTTTCATGGTGCGCATGTCCGGCGTGATCGAGCAGATCCAATCCGGCGTGACCACTCCCAGCATAGATGGCCTGACGCCCGCGCAATTGCTGGCCGAGATTCGAAAACTGGTGGAGCCGATGACTGCCGATCAGACGGCGGCTTGGCTACACTTGCAAGGTGAGCTGGAAAAAGTCGGCGTCTCAATCATCGCGCGTCACGCTTGGACCGAAGCTGATCTGAAACTTCTCGAAAGTCACTTTCTAAAGCATGTCTTTCCTGCCCTCACGCCAATCGCCGTTGACCCAATGCATCCCTTTCCCTTCATCCCCAATCTCGAAATGGCGTTGGTGCTCGAGGTCCGCCGCCTCTCGGAAAGCGGACGCTTCACGGGGCTCATCCGCCTGCCCGGAAGGCTTCGGCGTTTCGTGCTTCTCGGGGGGGAGGACCAGAAGACGCGCTTCGCGCGTCTCGAAGACATAGTCGCGCAATTCGCCGCGCTGTTGTTCCCCGAATGCGGCTTCGACGCCATCGGTCTATTCCGGGTTGTGCGCGACCTCGACATCGCCTTCGACGACGAGGCGGAAGACGCCGAAGACCTCGTCGAGAGTTTCGAGGCGGCGCTACAGGAGCGCAAGCATGGCAATGTGATCCGAGTGGAATTCAGTCAGGCGACTCCCGTTGGATTGCGCGAATTTGTCGCGCGCGAAATCGAGCTTTCTCCGCATGGCGACATGATCTGCAGTGAAAAATTGGCGCTAGCGACGCTCTCGCAAATTGTCGGCGCCGATCGGCCGGAGCTCAAATTCGCGCCATTCACGCCACGCTATCCTGAACGCGTGCGCGAATTCGACGGCGATTGCTTCGCGGCCATTCACAACAAAGATTTCATTGTCCATCACCCCTATGAAAGCTTCGACGTGGTCTTGCAGTTGCTACAGCATGCCGCCCGCGATCCCCGCGTGATATCAATCAAGCAAACGCTTTATCGGACGTCCTCGGACAGTCCCATCGTCGCGGCCCTGATCGAGGCGGCCCAGGCAGGAAAATCAGTGACGGCGCTCGTTGAACTGAAGGCGCGTTTCGACGAGGAGGCGAACATCCGATGGGCTCGCTCGTTGGAGCGCGCTGGGGTGCAAGTTGTCTTCGGCTTCACCGAGTTGAAGACTCATGCGAAGCTGTCGATGATTGCGCGAGAGGAATCCGGCGAGGTCGTCACTTACTGCCACATCGGCACTGGCAACTACCACCCGATAACGGCTCGCATCTACACCGACCTTTCGGCTTTCACTGACGATCCCGTGATCGGGCGCGACGTCGCTAAAATCTTCAATTTTGTCACAGGATCTGGAGCGCTTGCACCGCTCGAACGCATGTCGATATCTCCCGCTTCGATCAAACGCAGGCTGATCGACCACCTTAAGGCGGAAATGGGGCATGCGGCGAGGGGCGCCCCGCCTGTTTCTGGGGGAAGTGCAATTCGCTCGCGGACCCGGAAATCATCGACGCGCTTTATGCGGCGAGCCAAGCCAGCGTCCACATAGATCTCGTCGTGCGCGGGATCTGTTGTCTAAGACCTGGTGTTCCCGGACTTTCTGAGAACATCCGAGTCAAGTCGATCGTAGGCCGCTACCTCGAGCACTCGCGAATTTACGCTTTCGGTTGCGGGCGACAACTCCCGCACGCCGACGCGGCCGTCTATATTTCTTCGGCCGATCTCATGCCGAGAAATCTGGATCGGCGCGTGGAGACGTTGTTCCCGATCGAAAATGCAACCATGCATGGGCAAGTGTTGGACCAGGTTCTGCTTGCCAATTTGCTCGACAATGTCCAAAGCTGGGAAATTCTCGAAGATGGCGGCAGCCGTAGAGTGAACCGGGCGTCGGATGAAGACTCGTTTGACGCCCAAAGCTACTTCATGACCAATCCAAGCCTCTCAGGGCGTGGCGAGTCCTTGGCTCGTTCCGCGCCACGTAATCTCGTTTCAGAGGAAGAAATCGCGGGCGCGAAATAGGGTTTCTCCGAGCGGCAGGCTTGAAGAGCGCCCTTGCTGGTCGAGATTCCACCGGTCATCAGCCCGATGCGACAGCTTGGGTGCGATGGTTCGTGGCGCTGATGAGCGCGGCGGCGCCGCCAAGTTGTCAATCCTTTCCAAACAGAATAGTATGCGTATGCCGGTCGGCGTCATCGTCCTGACGCCGATCAGCGTCACAGCAGTCGCCGCCTTGCAGTGCGTCGATGTCGGGTTGCGCTGGTCGTTCGGGTGTCACGAAGCGTCGCCATTCTAAGTTTCCCGAATCTTTCAGAGGACTTGAGGAGCTGACATGGGAGCCACTGCCCCGGTTTTCGCAAACCATGAGATGCAGCCGGTAGCTGACGCCATGCGAGATGCGGCGGAGTTCAGCCGCCGATCATGCCGCCAAGTTCAAGCGCTCATTGGGCGCGATATTTTCGTTCTTCTCCAACGCGGCGATCACGATCACCCGCTGGTTGCGTGGACGTTGCCGTTTCCCACTCCGGCGCCGCTAGGCCGTGACGGTCGGCGATCAACGGGCGAGTTTTGAATATCCTGTCCACGGTCATTTGACTGTCGCGAGGAGCCGCCATTCTGAACTCTGTTCCAGCCATTCAGACTGCTTGAGGAGCCAGACATGGGCGCCACTGCCGGGAGTTCTCGCAAACGATGATCTGCAATCCATGGCCGACGCTCTGCGCGATGCGGCGACGGCGACAGTCGATCAGGCCTCGGATCAAGCTGCTAAGGTCGGGCAGACGGTGACCAATCAGGGATCGCATGCATTGCGGGGGTTATCACGCTTCGCGTACAGCAGTTCTTACGTCTTCGCCTATGCAATCGTTTACCCCGCACTTTTCGTGGCTTACTCTCTGCCCCAGGATAACCCCGTGATGCATGGGTTGCGCGACGGCGGGCGCGCGGCGAAGGAACTCGGTGAAGTCGGAACAATGACCGGCGCGAGGTGGCGCCGGAATAAAACGGCCAAGAGACTCTTCTCGCCGTTTCATGAAGAAACTGGATAGAGTTTCCGATGAATGCTGGTCAAGCAGCCGGCAGAGCCGGCCCAAAAATCTCCTTTCCCGACGCTGGAGTTATCCGGATCGAAAGCGCCCGGATTTTCGGCGCGCCCGACAACGAGTTCTGGCGGCGCTTTCTTCAGGCGGCGATGCTAGCGCCTGCGATCGAGGCGGCGGTTATCGCTCCGACCTACACGCCTTCCATCGACCTGCATTTCAACGTCAGGCGGCATAGCCGCAAGAGCGTGCTGGACCGGCTTGCCACGCTGTTTGGCGGCGCGGCAAACGGCGAAAGCAGCGAGCGTCTCGCCGTGGCGCCGTTGTCTACCGCGCGAGACCGGCGCGGAGTTGTGCGATATCACCGGTGTGCGGGTCGTATAACTGGTTGGCGTGTGCAGCGCGCGAGCGCCGGGTCCGCTCGTCTCAACAATCCCGTGCTGTATCGCAAACGCGTTCTGTGCGAGGCCATCGAGCGCGAGCTGATGAGCGTGCTCGGCGTGCACCGCTACGAAACCTGCGCGCAGAAATGCCGCGTCGAAGTCGAATATGACCCGCGGCTGATCAGCGCCGCCCAGATCGTCGAGATCCTCGACGGCGCGCTGGCCGCCACAGAGCATCCAGCCAAGCTGGACAGGCGGGACCGCGAACTGATGGTTTGCTCCGCGTCAGTGCCGCTCGCGGCGTTGGCGCAATTAGCGGCGCCGGTGCTAATGCCGATGTCCTCGGCGGTATTCGCCTACACTACGCTTCCGAGCTTCACAGGCGCATGGAAGGTCTTGACCCAGGAGCGCCGGCTCGGCGTCGATGTTCTGGATTTAATCGTCGTCATGGCTTGCCTCGCGACCGGACAAGTGCTCGCAGGCTCCATTCTGGCCTGGTGCCTTTCCTTTGGGCGCTATCTGGTGCGCCGCACTGAGGACAATTCCAAAAAGGCGCTGCTCGGCGCGTTCGGCAAGCAGCCACGTTTCGTCTGGCTTTCGCAGGACGGCCAGGAAATCGAGATCGCGGTCGACAAACTGCAGAAAGGCGACGTCGTCGTTGTCCGCACCGGAGAAGTTGTGCCCATCGATGGCGTGATCGTCGAAGGCTTGGCGATGATCGACCAGCACGCGCTGACCGGCGAATCAAGCCCCGCCGAGAGGGGCGTCGGCGATCACGTGTTTGCGTCGACCGTCATGGTCGGGGGCAAGATGCGCGTCGCCGTCGAGAAATCCGGCGACGAAACGGCGACATCCAAGATCGCGCAGATTCTGAAAAGCACTGCGGGCTACAAGCTCGCCTCGCAGCACAGGGGCGAGCGGCTCGCCGACAAGGCGGTAATCCCGACGCTCGGAGTGAGCGCCCTCGCTTTGGCGACGATCGGGCCGAATGGCGCCACCGCCGTGCTCAACAGCGACATGGGCACGGGCATCCGCATGGCCGCCCCGTTGGCCATGCTATCGACATTAGCGCTTTGCGCGCAGCGCGGCGTGCTGGTGAAGGACGGCCGCGCCCTGGATCTGCTCTGTGCGGTGGACACCGTGCTGTTCGACAAGACGGGCACGCTGACCCGCGAGCGGCCGGAAGTTGGGCGCATGATCTCCGCCAATGGCTACACTCCGCGAGAAATCTTGCGTTTCGCCGCCGGGGCCGAGCGCAGATTCCATCATCCGATTGCGCTGGCGCTCTTGCAAAAGGCGGAAGAGGAGGGGCTCGATCTTCCGCCAACCGACGCGACCCAGTTCAAGATCGGCTATGGAATTTCGGTTGGCGTCGAGGGCCGCTTGATCCGCGTCGGCAGCCGCCGCTTCCTTGAGATGGAGGGAGTTGCGCTGACCCCGGAGGTCGAGGCGGCGCTGGACGAGGCCAATTGCGAGGGCCACACCATGGTGATGGTGGCGGTGGATGACGCGCTCGGCGGCGCGCTGGAACTTCGCGCCTCGGTTCGGCCGGAGGCGCCGGAGATCGTCAAGGGCCTTCGGGCGCGGGGCGTCAAGCACATCGCAATCATTTCCGGCGACCAAGAAGCGCCAACCCGAAGACTGGCCGAGCAACTCGGCATGGACCGTTACTTCGCCCAGGTCCTGCCGGCCGACAAGGCCGATTACGTCGAAAAGCTTCAGAGGGAGGGCCGCAAGGTCTGCTTCGTCGGCGATGGCGTCAACGACGCGATCGCGCTGAAGAAGGCCAACGTCTCGATCTCCTTGCGCGGCGCCACCTCAATCGCGACCGATACCGCGCATGTGGTGTTCATGGAGCCGGGGCTTGGCAAACTATGTGAATTGCTCGACATCGCCCGAGACCTTGAGCGCAACGTGCAAACCAGCTGGGTGTTGATTCTCGTGCCGAACATCCTCTGCATCCTCGGAGCGTTCACCTTGGGCTTCGGGGTGGGAATGTCGGTATTGACCAACAATATCGCGGCCCTGGGGGCGTTGGCCAACGGCGTGCGGCCAATGCGGAAAGTCGCCGCCCTCGAGGCCGAGCGGCGGCACATGATGGAGATGCAACTGCGCGCGAGCGGTTTCGTCAGCGAGGAATACGAGGCGTTTGAACGCGCGCGGGCCGCCGAATGATTGGCGCCCGGCTTGCGCCGCCGGACGATCCGCGGTCAACGTCGCAAGGGCGCGGCTGAAGGTGGAGAGCGCGAAATGCAGATTTTCAGCGAGGAGTCGGGGCGGCCACGTTCTGCATCAGGCGGCGCCGAGAAAGGCTTGGAACTTGTGAAGACGGACGACGGCCAGCCTCGGCAGGCCGATCAGACAGAGCCCGTCTCTGCGCGAATGGCTCCAGGCTGCGGTCCGCGGTTTCGCATCTTTGTCATCGACACCGGCTGGAACTCTGTCGCGCGCAAGACCCTGCAAGACAATCTGGACTTAGTCCGAGACTTCAATGATGAGGAAGAGATCTATTTCCTCGACCGCGGCAAATCCATCGCTCTTCTGCGCCAGCACAGCAAGTTGATCGGCCACGATCCGATCATCAGCGTGCACGACCTACGCGCAATCCACAGGCAACGCGTCCACCATGTGCATGGTTTCCGCCTCCATCTCGGCCTGCTCCGGCAGGAGGACCAGGCGCTGAGGGCGCTGCAAATGTTTGCGCGGTTTCTGCGCATGCACCGCTCAGCGAAGGATTTGGAAAAGGTGGTGCGCCAGAATTTGCATAAACAAGGCCTCGCCGGCGCGATAGAGATCATCGGCGGAGTTGGATATAAACATCTGAGCGAGGGATGAATTGGTTCGCGGACACATGCAATTGTGGCCAATCGGGAGGTGATCGATGTTTGAGCGATGGACCGACGTAGTCGTGGGCGCCGTGGTTGCGGTGGGGCTCGGCTATCTTTTCTATGAGGTCGACCGGCGACAGAAGAAGCTGCGTGAAGTATTCTACGTGCTCGAGGGCGAGGACAGGGCCATATTCGACCAGCTCGAGGACATGGTAAAGACCGGCGTGCTTACGGCGGACCAAAGACTGGCCACGTGACCCACTGGTCCGTTCACGGCTCTCGCGGCGCGCTATCCCTGACTGAGCCGGGCTTTTTGCGCAGGGAGGAAAGTTCGGGCGGTGCTGGCCGGTAAATTGCCGCCTCCGGGGTTGACGATGAAGTCAAGGCGAAAAGGGCGATCGTGCGAAGGAGGGCCTCTGCATGACGACAAACAATCCGGCTCGCTCCGCAGCCGCCCAACGGTCCGGCGCCGTGCGCAGTGGAGTTCGGGCCATTGCATCCGAAATTCCGGTGACGCCTAGCGAGCCGCCCGAGGACCAGCCGGATGTTCTGCGCATCGATCAACTCCCGCCCGACGTCGGGTGGCTGCTGGTCTATGTGGGCGTGCTCGGCGTCGTTCTTCCCGGCATTCCTGGTTTCCCGTTCCTGATCGCCGGAGGCGCCGTCCTGTTGCCGGGCGGGCCGAAGCTGCTGACCCGCTGGGCGGGCAGAAACCCGCCGCGATTTGTTCACGCCAGTATGAAGCAGATCAGCCGATTGGTGGACGACCTCGAGCGCCGCTATCCCCGCCTGCCCCGCGCACCGTCCTGAGGCGTCGCCGGCGCCCACAGCAACCAAGCACAGCGAGATTCAGAGGGGCCCTGGGGAACCTGCGAAGAAAAATTTCTGCACTCGCCATTCACTCTCCGAGCTTCTAGGGCTCTGATTTATTTGCTCGAGCGCTAAACCCATGAGAAGCAACGTCACCACCGCAAACAAGGTCCCCGCGGCGGCGGCCTTCGGGCGCTTTTCCGATTTTAGACGCTTAGCGATCCGAACGCTGATTTTGCGCGCAATCGGTGCGGTCCCAAGAGTTGCGCTCGACCGTCAAATGAACTCGCCTTCCGTTCCCTCCCGATCATTTTGACCCAGAGCCCTCTTTAGCCTCCTTCGGGAATTACCTACTCGATCTTTCTCATTCCAATCGAACGCGTCGCCGCGCCGAGTTTGCACGACCGCTAATGGCGCGTCGCTGCCACGCGGTAATGGGCGTGTCACGGTTGCAATTTGGGGAGGAGAAGACTCTTTGTAGCAAGGGGCGCAAGACTAAATTGTCGAAGCCGTTTGTGCCTTTCCATGTGCTCGCTGCTCCGGTCGGAAAGCGTCGGCGCGCGAGCGATTCCATAAATCGACAAAACGCTCGTCAATTTCGCCAGTGAGAAATGCGCCCGGCTGAGGCCCCGGATAGAGGTCGGCAAAGCTGGCGACCTCATGGGCCGAAATCCGGCGGCAGAAGTGCTCAGGTCCAAAGCCGTTCGGGTGATCGAGCCCGGCGGCGGCCGTGAGTTCGGCGAGCATGATGAGCGTCGCTCGATGAAAGTTGTAAACGCGCTCCGTCTTGTCGGGAACCACGAGCGAGCGGGCGCGGGCTGGGTCTTGCGTCGCTACGCCGGTGGGACAGCGGTCCGTGTGGCAGGACAGCGACTGAATACATCCAAGCGCGAACATGAAGCCGCGCGCGCTGTTGCACCAATCCGCGCCGAGCGCCATGGCGCGCGCCATGTCGAAAGCCGTGGCGATCTTCCCGGAGGCGCCTATGCGTATTTTTTCACGGGCGCCTATGCCGATCAGTGCGTGATGGACAAAGGTAAGACCGTCGCGCATCGGCATACCGAGATGATCCATGAATTCCAGCGGCGCTGAACCCGTCCCACCTTCCTTACCGTCGACGACGATGAAATCTGGATAAAGTCCCGTTTGCAGCATCGCCTTGCAAATGGCAAAAAACTCCCAGGGTTGGCCGACGCAAAACTTGAACCCGGTCGGCTTTCCGCCCGAAAGATTGCGGAGTAGGGCGAGGAATTGCAACAGCTCGATCGGCGTCGAAAAAGCCGAATGCGCTGCCGGCGATACGCAATCCTGCCTCGTCGGGACACCGCGAATTTTGGCAATCTCGGCGGTCACCTTTGCGCCCGGAAGCACGCCGCCATGCCCTGGCTTGGCGCCCTGACTTAACTTCACTTCGATCATTTTGATCTGATCGCTAGCGGCGACGGCCGCGAATTTCTCCGGATCGAATGCGCCGGTCGGCGTCCGACATCCGAAGTAGCCGGAGCCGATCTCCCAGATAATGTCGCCGCCGCCTCCTTGGTGATACGGGCTCAATCCGCCTTCGCCGGTGTCATGCGCGAAATCCGCCCTTCTTCGCTCCGGCGTTGAGCGCGCGGATGGCGTTACGACTGAGAGCGCCAAAGCTCATCGCCGAAATATTCAAAACCGAAATATCGTAAGGCTTGGCGCATTCAGCGCCGCCGACTTTCAGGCGGAAATGCTCCTTGGAGACCGACCGAGCCATGATCGAATGACGCAGCCACTCAAACCCTTCCTCATAGACCTCGATCTCGGTGCCAAAGGGGCGCTTGTCGATCTTCATCTTAGCGCGCTGGTAGACAACCGCGCGCTTGTCCCGACTGAAGGGGCGACCGTCCTTGTCATCCTCGAAGAAATACTGCCGCAACTCGGGCCGGATTTCCTCCAGCAGAAAACGCAGATGCCCGGAGATGGGGTAAGTGCGCAATATGGCGTGCTCGCTCTGAAAAAGGTCGCGCGCTCCGAGCAAGCAAAGGGCGCCAAATACCAATATCCCGATGAAGATCGCCCCGGACCAGTTGCCGTGCGCCGCAAGGACGCAGCCTGCGAAACCCACAATACTGAAAGTGATGGCGATCAGGCGAGGCGTGAAAGGGAGGATGAGCAGGCGCAGCAACATATCGATTTTCCCACTGGGAGCGCAACATTGTCTCCCTGCTTTCAGGGCCAGGAACATACCCTTTTCGAGGCGATTGAAAGCGAGAATCCGGGAAACGGCAGCCGGCGGCGACGACTGCCTGGGGAGGAGGCCAGCAAAATTGTTTTCCGTCTATTTCTTTCAATTACCGATTCTGGCGCATCGCTGCCGCCATTTGTGGAAGAGCGGACTTGCCTGAAGACAGCGCTCATGGCGCAAGCTGGCGCGAACCCCAAGCGTGGGAACGCGCACGTCGCGGCGGTAATCTGGAGGCGAGCAGGCGCCCTCCTGGCAAGGCCGGAGGGTCGAACATGACCCTGAGCGGAGTGCGCCAGGCAAGCTGGCAAAGAATAGGAGGTGGAAGTCCTTCACGGGGTAAGGCTAGCCAACCGCCCCGGCCCCGAGTGATGCGCGACGTCTCGCGAGGGACGACGTGAAGCGTTCACAGGGGAGACCACGGGCCAAGTATTGAGCTGCGAAACGGGTCGAATTCCGAGGCGCCGATCTCATTCCGCTGAAGAGAAGGCAACATCCTCCCATGGCGAAATGGCTTGCATGGGAAGAGCCTCGCGCAGTCGGAGACCTTGTGCACGTGGAGATGTTCTTTGCACGGAACCTGGGAAGTCTCATCTGCGCCCGGCGAGGCAAGCCGGGCCGGTTCTTGAAGGCGACAGCCGAACGATGGACATGCACGCGGATGAGAATTCGGACGGGGTCATAGGACCCTGGGAAGCGGTCGAACAAGGAGGGCTCGCCCTCGGCGGAGGCTGTGGAGGGAAGGACCTCGCCCAAGGGGAACGGCGGCGAGACGACCGCGGCCCGGACGCTGCGCCGGGACACCGCGTCGGACGGGCTCATCGCCGTGCGCCGAGCGGCGCGACAGAGCAAGAGTGTGCGGTTCACCGCGCTGCTGCATCACATCACCACCGATCTCTTGGAACAGAGCTACCATTCGCTTGAACGGAACTCAGCGCCAGGCATCGACGGCGTGAGGTGGCAGACCTACGGAGAGAACCTCGAAGAGAGGCTGAAAGACCTGCACGACAGGGTGCATCGGGGCAGCTACAGAGCGCGCCCGGCCAGACGAACGTATATTCCGAAGGCGGACGGCTCGAAACGGCCCCTGAGCATTCTGTGCTTGGAGGACAAAATCGTCCAACAAGCGGTCGCGACGGTCCTCGAAGCGATCTACGAGGAGGATTTTCTTGGGTTCTCTTATGGATTCCGACCGGAGCGAGGCCAGCACGACGCGCTGGACGCCCTTCACGTCGGCATCCTCAGGAAGCGCGTGAACTGGGTGATCGATGCGGACATCCGGGCCTTTTTCGATGCCATGGCCCATTCTTGGATCATCCGCTTCCTCGAGCACCGCATCGCGGACAAGCGCATCCTGCGCCTCATTGCAAAGTGGCTCAAGGTTGGAATTGTCGAAGATGGACATAGAACGCGGGGCGTGTGCGGTGCTCCGCAGGGGGCGGTGATCTCACCAATCCTGGCGAACATCTACCTGCACTACGTGTTCGACCTATGGGTCCATCGCTGGCGTCGCACCAAGGCGTTGGGCGATATGATCGTCGTGCGCTATGCGGACGACACCATCATCGGCTTTCAGCATGAGTACGAGGCGCGGGCGTTCCTTGACGAACTCAAGGAAAGGATGCGCGAGTTCGAACTGGCGTTGCACCCGGACAAGACCCGGCTGATCCGCTTTGGCCGTCACGCGGCCAAGCAACGTGAGAAGCTTGGAGAGGGGAAGCCCGAAACTTTCGACTTCCTCGGCTTCACTCACTTCTGCACGCGATCGCGCAAATGGGGTTCCTTTGTCATCGGACGCAAAACGATCAAGAAGCGCATGCGAGCCAAGCTGCTGGCGATCAAGATGGAGTTGCGCAAGAACATGCACGACCCCATCGCGAAAACCGGTGGCTGGATGAAACAGATGTTGCAAGGGCATCTGAACTACTTCGCGGTCTCGGGCAATGACCCGAGCCTCTGGTGGTTCTTCGACAAGGTGAAGCGTCTCTGGCTCGCGTCGCTGAGACGGCGCAGCCAAACGGCGCGCCTCAGCTGGGAGAAGTTCATCCGGCTCGTCGACCGCTTCTTTCCGCCAATCAGAAGGCTACACCCGTTGCCATGTCACCGCTTCGACGCCAAAACCCAAGGGAGGAGCCCGGTGCGTTAGCAGCGCACGCCGGGATCTGTGCGGGGGCGGGGAGAAATCCTCGTCCCTACCGCGACCCATGGACACGTGAGGCGGGCAGTTGCTACAGCGTGGGCAAGATCGGCAATGGCACCATGTGTGCGCATATTGAGCCGTTCCATTTCAGCATGAGGATCAGATGGCATACGTGAATTGAGCATCGGCTTGGCCGCTTCTTGCAGAAAGAGAACTCGCTGACGACGCCAAACTTCAGCTTGTCACTGTGACAACGCGTTGCTTCAGTTGCCCCGCTAAATCATTTATTGTTACGGTTCATCGTGAACTTATGAGCCCTGCGGGCGGGAATTGATGCTAACGGAATATTCCGTGGGAACGGTCCATGGCTAAAGGCTCCCTGCCAGAATCACACGGCATTGCGGCGCGCAAGCTTCTGCTCTTGGTGTGCTTGGCAGCATCGCTGCTCAATCCCGGCGCCGGACGAGGAGAGCAGGAGACCCTTGAAGACGTCGCACAACTGAACAAAAAGAGCACAGAGCTCGCAGCTGAGGGGAATTTTGCGGAAGCGGAAACTCTCGCCAGGCGTATATTGGCGATTCAAGAAAAGGCGCATGGTCCGGACCATATAGATCTAGCAGGGGCATTATTCGCGATCGGTTTTCTTTGCGATAAGCAAGGTCACTATGCTGAGTCTGAGCCGCTGTTCAAGCGCGGGCTGGCCGTTTACGAGAGGGCACGCGGGCCGGAGCACCAAGACGTCGCCGGCGCTCTGACCTGGCTCGCAGTATCTTACGACGCCCAAGGCCGTTACGCCGAAGCTGATCCGCTGTTGAAGCGGGCGCTGGCGATCCAGGAAAAAGTCTTCGGCCCCGACAGTCTCGAAGCCGCCTGGGGACTGAACAACCTTGGTTTGGTCTATGAGCATCAGCATCGCTTCGAGGAGGCGAAATCTCAGTTTGATCGCGCGCGCGGCATCTTCGAAAAATCGCTGGGTCCAGAAAATGCTGTCATTGCGCTAAGCCTCGGCAATCTGGCTCGGATTTATAAGGCTGAGGGCCGCAATACCGAGGCCGAACCGCTGCTTGAGCGCGCTTTGGCGATTCGGGAAAAGGCCGTCGGCCCGAACGATCCGCAAGTCGCGACGAGCCTCGATAATCTCGCTCTGCTTTACGCGGATCAGGGCCGCTATGCGGAGGCTGAACGCCTGCAGGAGCGCGCGCTGGCGATACGAGAAAGGGCTTTCGGACCGGAGCATATCGCGGTTGCGCTCAGTGTGAATAACCTAGCCTCACTGTATCAGCATGAGGGGCATTTTGGTGAGGCCGAAGCTTTGTTTCGCCGAGCGCTGGCGATAAGAGAAAAGGCTTTGAGGCCGGATCATCCGGACATCGTGTTGAGCCTCAACAACCTTGCCGCGCTGCTCGATATGCAGGGCCGCTACGCCGAAGCCGAGCCGCTTTCCATGCGCGCCTTGAAAATTCGTGAAACAAATTTGGCGCCCGACAATCCCGACATTGCAGTCAGTCTGAACAATCTCGCGCAACTCTACATGCACCAAGGGCGCTACACTGAGGCCGAGACGGACTATAAGCGCGCCGTCGCGATTTGGGAGAAATCCCTTGGAGCCGAGAGTCCGACCTTTGCTACGGGGCTGGTCAACCTTGCCAGCATATATGATCTTCAGGGACTCTATGCAGAGGGACGACCGCTTCTCGAGCGAGCGCTGGCCATCAAGGAAAAGCGGTTGGGATCCGAACATCCTGACGTCATGTTGATCGTCAACAATCTCGCATTACTCGACGTCAATCAAACCCGCTACGCCGAGGCCGAATTGCTCTACAAACGAGCGCTAGCGGCCTACGAGAAGGTGCTGGGACCCGATCATCTCAGTGTTGCGACGAGCTTATCCAATCTCGGCAGCCTGTATCATCGCCTCGGCCGCTACGCAGAGGCGGAGCCGCTCTATCAGCGCGCGTTGGCGATCAAGGAAAGGACGCTCGGGCCCCAGCACCTCGACGTGGCTTTGATCCTCAGCAATCTCGCTACGTTTTATGTCGATCAAGGCCGCTATGCCGACGCGGAAACTTTGCATAAGCGCGCCTTGGCGGTGCGAGAGAAAGTGCTGGGTGCGGAGCACCCCGACATCGGCACGAACTTGGACAACCTGGCGGCGCTTTACGACCTTCAAGGACGAAACGCTGAAGCCGAACAGCTTTACAAGCGCGCGTTGACGCTGCGGGAGAAGGCTCTGGGCGCCGAGCATCCCGATGTAGCGCTTAGCCTCGATCACCTCGGAGGTCTTTACGACGCGCAAGGACGTTACGCCGAGGCCGAGGCGCTTTACAAACGCACTCTTCAAATCGCCGAAAAACGACAGGCGGACGACAGTCCCGCGCTCGCCGTCGGCCTGAACAATCTTGCCTTGCATTATGAAAGAGCGGGTCGCTATGGCGACGCTGAGCCGCTCTACCGCCGCGCGCTGGCGATTAGGGAACAGGCGTTCGGACCGGACAGCCCGAATATTGCGACGAATCTCAACAATTTCGCGGCTTTGCTTGAAGTTCGGGGGCGAACCGACGAAGCGGAGAAAGTCTATAAGCGTGCCCTCGACTTGCAGGAGAAAACCTTGGGATCAGAACACCCCGGCGTCGCCGTGGCGCTCAACAATCTCGCGCTGCTCAACAAAAGCCGGGGCGCGTATGCGAAGGCGGAAGGACTTTACCAAAGAGCCTTGGCGATTTGGCAAAAGGCGTTGGGGCCCGAACACGCGAACGTCGCTACGGCCTTGAGCAATCTGGCGACGGATTACGGCGCGCAGGGCCGTTTGAACGAAGCTCTGGACGCCGCCCGACGCTCCGTCGAAATTCGGGTCGCGCGCATTGTGCATAGCGGCGCCGACCGCGCAGCGAACGACGTTTCCGAACGCCGGTCCGCGCGAATATCTTTACTCGCACTATTGTCTCTTCTTGCGGCGCAAGCCCCTGGAGGCGCGATTGATCCGAAGCTCGTGGATGAAGCTTTTCGCGCGGCGCAATATGTGGGCGGCGTAGACACTGCGCAGGCGCTGGCAGGGATGACCGCGCGCTTCGCCGCCGGGTCCGACGCGCTTGCGGCGCTCGTTCGTGATCGCCAGGACCTGCTGAGCCGATGGCGAGCGCTTGACGGCCTGCTCACCGAGGCCGTCTCGCAGGCGCCGTCGCGGCGCAGCGCCGAAGCCGAAGCCGCGTTGCGCAAGGAAATGACTGAGATCGAAGCCAAGCTCGCCTCGATGGACGAGCGATTGCGCATAGAATTTCCGCTTTTTTCCGAGCTTTCGAGCGCGCGCCCGGCCACGCTTGCCGACATCCAGTCCGTCCTCGCCAAGGACGAAGCTCTCGTGCTTTGGACGATCGGAGAAGAGGAAGGCTTCCTCTTTGTCGTGAGACGCGACCGCTCGGGCTTTTTTCGTATCGGCCGAACGGCAAAACAGTTTGCCGAAGACGTGCGCAAGCTTCGCGACGCACTGGATGTCGCGAAGGAGCCAGACGCTCGGACGCCGCATTTCGACGCCGGCAGGGCTCATCAACTGTATAATTTCCTTGTTAAACCGGCGGAGGCTTTGCTTGCGGACGCCAAAAGCCTGATTATTGTTCCAGGCGCCGCGTTGCAAAGCTTGCCGCCTTCGGTTCTCGTGACTGAAGCGCGACGCGATGCAAGGGGCGCGGACTATGCCCAGGTGGCGTGGCTCGCCAAACGCTATGCGTTGAGCGTCGTTCCCGCGGCTTCTTCACTCACGTCGCTGCGTCGCTTCGCCGAGCCGCGCCGTCCGAAACGGCCCTTCGTTGGCTTCGGCGATCCGGATTTCATGGGCGGTGGCGCGACAGGCGTTGTGGCACGCGGCGCGGCCATCGCAAAACTGTATAGAGGCGGCGGAGCCAACCTTCAGGAATTGCGTAAACTGCCGCGATTGCCTGAAACCGCCGACGAACTGCACGCGGAGGCCGAGGCTCTCGGCGCGCCGCGCTCCAGCGTCTATCTCGGACGATACGCCACCGTAACGACGGTTAAGGGCCTCGACCTCACCGACACGCGCGTCGTCGCCTTTGCGACGCATGGTCTCATCGCAGGCGACATGCCAACGCTCAGCGAGCCCGCGCTGGCGTTGACGCCTCCCGCCGTCCCAAGCGGCGATGACGACGGGCTCTTGCGCGCCTCGGAGATCGCCAAATTGAGGATCAACGCGGATTGGGTCGTGCTCAGCGCTTGCAACACCGCTGCGGCCGACGGGAGCCCCGGCGCCGAAGGCCTGTCAGGGCTCGCAAAGGCGTTCTTTTACGCTGGAGCGCGCTCCCTGCTGGTGTCGCACTGGTCCGTCAGCTCCGACGCAACTGTGAAACTGACGACGACCGCTTTCGCCGCGCTTCAGAAAGACCCGGAAATGGGACGCGCGGAGGCGTTTCGCCGCTCCATGCTCTCCATGATCGACGCAGCAGGAAAATCCAAGAAAACGACGCGACAAGCGCATCCCTACTATTGGGCGCCCTTCGTCGTCGTCGGAGAGGGGGGGGCCGGGAGATAACGGCGGCTCTGCGGGGTAGGATGCGAGGGGAGACAGTATGAACCAGACGTTGCAGAGATTTCTCTTCGTCGCTTGTGTATTTGCTGCAGTTTTCGCGGCGGAAAATTCTGTGCGATGGGGGCGATCCGACGCGGCGCAAACTCGTGCTGCGACCCTTGTCGGCTGGCGTCTCCCGACGAAAATCGTCATAACAGGCGACTTTGCCGGCGCAGCCCAATTGCGTGAATTGGCCGGGGAGATCGAATTTCAGTCCGATGCGAAAATTTCAGAGGAAGGCGACGCGACTCCACTCATGCGAGCGATTGTCTCGATGCTTTCCGGGATGACGAGCGGGCGGATTGAAATTGCGGATGGCCAAGCCTCGATCATCGCGATCGTAGCAGCGAGCGGATTGGAGAAGTTCAGGCGCGACGCCCAGAGCCTCACATCTTCGGGCGTCAAGGTCGCGCAGTTGCGCCTAGGTTCTTCCGACGCGACGCCCTTCCAGTGGACCGCCGTCCGTTACAAGGACGAATATGGAAGCGACACGATCGAATTGGCGGGAGTTGTTGTTAATGAGGAAGCTCGAGCGCGATTGATCGCCATCGCACGCAGCTTGTCCGACAAAATAGTCGTCATCGATAAAATGAGCATCGATTCGGCCCAGGAACGCAAAATCCAGGACGCCGAAAAAGTCGGACTGGCGCAGTTGAGGCCGCTCAGCGACGGACTTTTTTGGATGGCCGACGACAAATTCAGCCTCTATGGTTCGTCGATCGACGTCAGCCTTTCCGACAAAAACCGTGGTTGCGCCGCTCTCGCCACGGTCATGCCAAGCGGCGTGGCATGCGGGAACGTTCAGATTGTGCGCGCGAGGGCTTGGCGTCGTCACCACGCGCATCGTGGCGGAGGGGGCGACAGCGAAGAGGTGACTGCCCCGAAAAGCGGACCGTTTGTGGCGCAGCGGATCGACCAGCGGCAGGTCGAAGGCGTGCTCGAAGAGTTTTCAGATCCTCGCGTGGTCGACATTCTCTTTGCAACCTTGCGCAAGCGCGAGAGCGGCGATGCAGCAGTGACTCCAATTTTTTCGGGAGAGCGAGCCTCGGAGCTTAGTTACGGCCGCTCGCGCGTCAGAATACCCGAGGATCACAAGATCGGTCGGCTCGAATTGCCGGGAGGACTCTCAATTTTCGGAATAAAGCTCACGCAGGAGGTGGTCGATCCGAAAAAGCATTTCATTTTGCGCAGCCGCGAGCCGCTCACTTTGGAGCAGTGGGACGCGCTGATCGACAAGCTTGGCCCGACCGACGCCGTGGTGTTCGTGCATGGATTCAACACCTCTTTCGACGACGGGATCTTTCGATTTGCGCAAATCGTCTGGGACCTTCAATATCGAGGCCTGCCGGTCCTGTTTTCTTGGGCCTCCAAGGGCCAGGTGATCGATTACCAATATGATCGAGAAAGCGCGCTTGATGCGAGAGACGCATTTCTGAATGTGCTGGCGAATTTGAGAGAAAAACACGGGATCGCGACTGTGCATGTAATCGCGCATAGCATGGGTAATTTCCTTGTGCTGGATGCGCTCGCCCATCAGGGCGGAGCGCTAAACAATACACTGGGACAATTGGTCATGGCGGCGCCTGATGTAGATCGCGATCAGTTTGTCCAGGACATTCCCAAAATCAAGCCGTTTTTTCGCGGCCTGACGCTATATGCATCCTCGGCGGATAAGGCTCTGGCCCTATCAAAGCATGTCGCAGGCGGGATCCCTCGAGCCGGAGACGTGCCGACGGAAGGCCCCATTGTCTTGCCGGGTCTGGAAACGCTCGACGTGACCCTCCTTGGCGAAGAAATGTTTGGGCTCAATCATACGACCTTCGCGCAGGCGCGGCCGTTGATCGATGACATCCAGCTTATTTTGAGCGAAGGCCGCCACGCGCCCAGGCTAGCTCAGGAACGCCCCTTCCCGGAAAACGTCACGCCTCCCCGATATTGGAGATTTGCTCCATAGATGATTTTGATGGGGACGGTTGTTTCGTGCGTGGCTCACTGCAGTCAGAGTTGGGATCGCAATCCTCCTCGTGAGCCCCATAAAACAATTGAGCTCGGAAGTCGCGAACGGCTGCTTATGGCGCACTCCTGCGCGCTCTTCGTTGGCAGGCCCGTCCGTTCGCAGATTGAGTTCGAGGCGCCAGAGAATTCATTCGCGACCGCGCGCAAATTAGCCTCTTGCGGTCGTTCCTAGAATGGTTTTGGAGGCGGTGACGATCACTGCCTAGACGCCATCGCAGATGGAAGGCGAAGGAGGGGGTCGATCGTCGACGAGAAGCTTCTCGCGACTGAAGAAAGCGGCTCCCGACCGGTCCACGAACTTCGCAAGATACTCCTGGGATAGACCGGCGGACCATGAGGATGCGGGCAGCTGGACGTCGCGCCCAGTTAGGGCGATCGGAGTAGCAGGGCGCCCAAGTCTCGCATTCCGCCGGGCTTAAGCGAAACTCAAAAATGGACAGGTCCTGCTCCATGTGACCCTTTGACGAAGTGCCGGTGAGACACGCTATGTCGATCTGCGTCAGATAGCGGAAAAACAGCTGGGCCGGGCTTCGCCCGTATTGCGCGGCGAGTTCGATCACCTTGGGCGCCGCGAGGACTTCGGGATTGGCGGTCAGAGTCCAGAAGCTTTGATAGACAATCCCTCTCTCCTTGCAAAAGGCCCGAATATCCCTGTCGTAATGCGTTTTTGCGTAGAAGCGGTTCTGGATTACCGCGGGCTTGATCCGGGCGTTCCGGCACAGGGCGTCAAGTCGCCGGGGTTCGTAGAAATTGCTGACGCCCAATTGACGGACGCGGCCTTGGTCGTAGAGGCGTTCCATCGCCCGCCACGCCTCCAGCGTATCCCTGTCGTCGGGGTAAGGGGAGTGGAGAAGGAGGCCATCCAGGTAGTCGGTGCGAAGATTGCGAAGCGACATCTCAAATGACTGGATCAGCTGCTGGCTCAGGATGGCCTCGGTATCGTAGGGGACGTCGTTGGGATCCTGGCCCGCGAGGGGCGTAAATTTCGTTTGAACATAGATCTCCGAGCGGGCCAGCCCGTTGCTGGAGGCTGCGAAAAGCGCCTCGCCCACGCCCGCTTCGTGATAATGCTTCGGCTGACAAGCTGTGTCGACGCCCCGAAAGCCCGACCGCAGCGCCAATTCCACCAAGGCTGAAGTGCGCTCCTTTTTCCAGGCGGTCCCATAAATGAGCCGAGGCATGGCCAACCCAAAGGCCGAGATGATCTGGCGCTCATCCTCTCCGCCTTCCTTCGAGACCGAATCCGCTGGGGGCATGTTTAGGACTCCGTGGGGGCGGCGCCGCCCGTTCGACGCCAGGCTTGCATAGCAGCGTTTGCAGGAGGCCGCGGGCCGCGTCAACGCCCTGCCTGCTGGCCCGGGCTCGACTGGCTCAACGACTGGAACTTCAAGCACCGCGGCGAGGAGGCCGGTTATCTCGATGCCCCCAAATCTAAAAAGCGCCTAGGGAGAAGACATGAACAAAGCTATTCATGGATCGTTCACCATCAACCGCCTCTACGACGCATCGCCAGCGCGCCTGTTCATGGCTTTCGCCGACCAAAAATCAAAGGCGCGTTGGTTCGTTGGACCGAGCGGGTGGAAAGAAATCGCGCGCGAGTTCAACTTTCGTGTGGGTGGACTTGAAATTGCGCACGGAAAGTTTCCGGATGGTCCTGAAACCCGGTTCGTGGCGCGCTACCACGAGATTTTGCCGAATGAGCGCATCGTCTACGTCTACGACATGCACGTTAATGGCCTTCTGATCTCCATATCTCTTGTGACCATCGAATTGATAGTCCAAAACGACAAGACGGAGCTGAGAATTACCGAACAGGGCGTCTTTTTTGATGGCCAAGATGGGAACGAATTGCGCCGAGAGGGCACGGCGTATCTTCTCGAACAAATCGACGCACATTTGCCGGAATAGATTGTTTTGCGCGCGTTGGCGATGTTCGCTGACTTTGGAGGAGGTGACGAATGGCCTTCCAGTCCCGCCCTTGACGCAGTAATGATAAAGTGAGATCCGGTAGGCTGCTCCATTGAAGCCGTAAGACGCCGTCCCAAGGGAACAGTCTATTCCAACGGTTGAACCTCCCAAGAGCGAATTGCGCAACCCCGAGGTCGTCCTGAGGGATCCGGGAAACGGAGAAGCTTTTTGTCGGGCTGCGTTCGAGAGTCTTCATATTGCGATTGGCGGCGCCACGAAGCCCTGTTGCGAATTCAAAGACGAAATCGCCAATCTGAATGAGAGTTCCATTGAAGAGCTCTGGTACTCGGATTCGTTGAGAGATTTGCGCGCGAAAATGTTGCGTGGGGAACGCGATTTGCGATGCTGGAAATGCTATGAGGCGGAGGAAGCGGGCGGCGTTAGCCTGCGGGATCGTTACAATGCAGGCGACAAGCGCAACAGCGATTCTAATTCGCAGGAGTGGTTTGCGGAACCGATTTTGCGAACGCTCGACCTCAAATTTAGCAATCTGTGTAATTTAAGCTGCCGCACCTGTGGGCCAGAATCCAGCACGAAATGGTTCGCCGACGCGAAGCGCCTGAACTGGGGGAATCTGAGAGCTAACGCGTTGAATGAAACTTTCGCGTCCCACTCCGCGGCGTTGACGGTTTTGGCCTCGGCGCTCAAGACGATCGAAGGGATATATTTCGCGGGCGGCGAGCCACTTCTGCACGAGGGGCATTATGCCGTTCTGCAGGAGCTGATCGACCGCGGCCGGACGGATGTGGTCCTCACATACAATACCAATCTCACGGAACTCCGGTTTGGAAAAGCTGACGTTCTTCCACTCTGGTCGAAATTCAAAAGCGTTACAGTCGGCGCGAGCATAGACGGACACGAACGGCAAGGTGAGTTGATCCGCGAGGGGTTGTCCTGGGACAAATTCGTTGGAAATGTCGCGACCATTCGGAAACAATGCCCACATGTGCAAATTTGCTTCGCCATCACCGTTTCCGTGTTCAATATCTTATCGCTGCCTGTTCTTTGTCAACGCCTGCGCGCGATAGATCCTGCTCTCCCTTTGCAAGTTCGCTTCAACATCCTCCAAGAGCCGCGCTATTACAGCATTCAGATACTGCCGGCGCACATGAAGGCGCAAGCGGCGCAAAGGCTGGAGAGCTATGGAAGAGAGTTCTCTTTGCATGACCAGATCAAGCCCGTGATCGACTTCATGCTGTTCGAAGATCGTTCGGATGAAATCGAACGATTCCGCTCGGCCACGCTAGAGCTCGATGAGCTGCGGAACCGGAATACCGCTGAAACTATTCCGGAGCTCGCGCCGCTGCTGCGTCGGGACCCGCCCGAAGATTTTTTTGAAGGCGCAAAGAGGCGCCTGCAAGCACTGACGCGGGCTTTTCGTGGGCCGCATACAGGCCTCGCCCGAGAAGAGTAGACCGCGCTTCTGTCTCGGCGATCCTCGACTGCGACAGGCCCCTCAAAGGCCGGTTCCCTCCTCGCGCAGCTCGAAGACCGCAAACCAGCCGCGCGCGTCGGTCCAATGACGGCTGACGCGCCAGTCTGCGGCGCGTGCGAGCGCAGAGAATTGCTCCAAGGAGAATTTATAGGAATTTTCTGTGTGGATTTGCTCCCCGACGCGAAAATGAAAGCGCTCGCCCAGAATTTCTATCCTCTGCTCTTTAACGCTCACGAGATGCATCTCGATCCGGCCTTTGAGCGGATCATAGATCGCTTCATGACGGAAGGCGGCAAGATCGAATTCCGCGCCGAGCTCGCGATTGGCGCGCGCGAGCAGGTTGAGGTTGAAGGCGGCCGTCACGCCCGCAGCGTCGTTATAGGCCTCGATGAGCACGCGCGCGTCCTTCTTTAGATCGACGCCGATGACGAGTGCGCTGCCCCGCGCAAGCGTTCTGCGCATCGCCCGCAGCAGGGCGAGCGCCGACGGCGGATCGAAATTGCCGATCGTCGAGCCGGGAAAGAAGCCAACTTGCTTCATCCGTCCTACGTCTGCGGGCAGCAAGACCTCTTGCGTGAAGTCGCCGAGGATCGGTCGCGTGCCCAGGCTCGGATAAAGGCCGGCCAGACGCCGCATCGCGCCGTCGAGCGCGGTCTTTGACACGTCGATGGGCGCGTAGACCGAGAGACTTGGGAGGTGCGCAAGGAGGATTTCCGTCTTGCGGCTGGACCCGGAGCCGAATTCGACGAGCGCGCCCCCTTCTCCAAAGCCCTGCAAAATGTCCTCGGCATGCGCTTCGAGCAGCGCGATCTCCACGCGCGTCGGATAATATTCGGGTAGCCTAGTGATGTCCTCGAAGAGCGCGCTCCCGCGCGCGTCGTAGAAAAATCGGCATGGCAGGCTCTTATGAGGCCGCGACAAACCTTCGACGACGCAAAGCGCGAAATCGCCTTGCGCATCGCACGGCGCTGCGCGGACAATCGATTGCCGCCTCATCATCCATCCTCCGCCAGTCGCAGGCCCGAGAATTGCCAGCGCTGGTGCGGATGAAAGAAATTCCGGTACGTCGCGCGAGCATGTCCTCTCGGCGTCACGCAGGAGCCGCCGCGCAGCACATGCTGACCCACCATGAACTTGCCATTATATTCGCCGATCGCGCCCTGTGGCGCACGGTAGCCGGGATAGGGAAGGTAGGCGCTGCAGGTCCATTCCCAGACGTCGCCGAACATCTGTCTCGGCGCGTCGACCGCGCCGGAAGGCGCAGCCAGCGGGCGCAGCGCCCCGCTCGAAAGATCATTCGCTATCTGTGACGCGCCGCGCGCCGCGACTTCCCATTCGAACTCCGTCGGCAGTCGCTTTCCCGACCATCGGGCGAATGCGTCGGCTTCGTAGTAGCTCACATGCGCGACAGGCGCCGCCAGGTCAAGCGGCGTCAGGCCATATAAGGTCATCGCGCGCCAATCGCCGTCTGATCGCTCCCAGTAAAGCGGCGCGCGCCAGCCCTCCTGCGTCACTCGATCCCATCCGTCCGAAAGCCAGAGCGTCGGCGTCTCGTAGCCTCCGTCCAGCACGAACTCTAAAAACTGCGCATTGGTCACGAGCCTGTCGGCTAGGCGAAAGGGATGGATCAACGTCTCGTGCGCCGGAGCTTCGTTGTCCCAATAAAAGCCTGGGCCGGCGTAGCCGACGCGCTCGATCCCGCCCGCATAGTGGATCATCCAACCCGCCTTCGTCGCCTCGGGGCCGTGAGGCTGCGCTTGCCGGTAGCAGGGGCGCAGAGGACTGGCGGCGAAAAGCGCAAGAATATCGGTCAGCATCAACTCTTGATGCTGCTGCTCATGGTTGATCCCGATCTCGAGCACGGACGCCGCCGTTTCATCGGCGTCGAAGCCCAGCGCGAAGAAGCCGTCAAGCGCGGCGTCAACATGCTCGCGATAGGCGCGTACGCGCTCGAGCGAAGGTCTGGTGAGAAGGTGGCGCTTGAGTCTCGGCTGGCGCGGCCCCACCTGCTCGTAATAGGAGTTGAAGCAATAGCCGAAAGAGTTGTCAAAGAGCGCGTACCCCGGCATGCGCGGCGCGAGAACGAAAGTCTCGAAGAACCAGGTGGTGTGCGCAAGGTGCCATTTGGTCGGGCTGGCGTCCTCCATCGCCTGCGCGCCCATGTCTTCTGCGCTCAACGGCTGCACGAGCTTCAGCGAGAGCGCGCGCGTCTCGAGGAGACGAAGGCGCAGGGCGGAGGCGTGTATGGTTGCGTCAATATTGGAGGCCAATCGAATCATGAAGATCCTCACCGGGTGGGCAGCGAAGGATATAGGGCCCTATTCGAGCCAGACAGCGGTCTCGCGGATTTGAAATTCGCGCAATGGTTCCCCTTCCCGCTGCGCTAATGGTGGAAGGCGCTACGCCCGCTATATTGTTTACAAATGAGAGCTCTACAGAACTCTATGACCAGAATGATCCGGCTCGAAAAGATCAGCAAGTCCTTCGGCTCCTCGGCCGTCATCAAAGACGTGAGCCTCACCTTGCGGCAGGCTCGCACGACCGTCTTGATGGGGCTCTCGGGCTCGGGCAAATCGACCCTGCTCGCGCTCATTGTCGGATTGGAGACGCCGGATCGAGGCGAGGTTTGGATCGGCGCCGATCAAATGGCGCCCGGCTCGGCGGTGAGCCTTCGTCGCCGCATGGGTTACGTCATTCAGGACGGGGGATTGTTTCCACACCTGACGTCGAAGCGCAACATCGAGATCATGGCGCGTGAAATGGGATGGCCGGAGGCGCGCCGGCGTGAACGCGTGATCGAATTATGCGCGCTGACGCGATTTCCCGCTGAAGCTCTGGAGCGGTATCCGGCGGAACTCTCGGGAGGACAACGCCAGCGCGTGTCCTTGATGCGCGCCCTGATGCTCGATCCGCCGATCGTGCTTCTCGACGAGCCGCTCGGTGCGCTCGACCCGATGACGCGCGCCACATTGCAGGAGGAGCTCAAGGCGATCTTTCAGAAGCTTGAGAAGACCGTCGTGATGGTCACGCATGACGTAAGCGAAGCGGCTTTTCTCGGCGACAGCATCGTCGTCCTGCACCAGGGCCGGGTGTTGCAGCAGGGAGAGATTCGCGATCTTGTTCGCGCGCCTGAGGACCCCTTTGTCACCGATTTCATCAGGGCGCAGACTGGGCGCTTCGCCGCGCTCGAAGAAAGCGTTTCGACGCTTCGGGAGCAAACGAGTTGAGCACGCGCGGCTCGTCGCTCATGTTCCTGCTTCTGTTCTTGTTTTTCAGTTGTTCCGCGGCGGGCGGCGCGGAGGCGGCCAAAGAGATCGTCATCGGCTCGAAGAAGTTCACCGAGTCCGTCATCCTTGGGGATATTGCCGCCAAGCTCTGCGCGTCGACAGGGGCAAGAACTATTCTACGCCAGGAGCTCGGCGGTACGCGTCTCCTCTGGGGCGCCCTTCTCGCTGGCGAGATCGACGCCTATCCGGAATACGCCGACACGCTGAAGCAGGAAATTCTCAATGATGAAGATATTTCGAATGAAGCGGCCCTCACGCGCGCGCTCGCGGAGCGCGGCGTGAGGAAAAGCGAGCCATTGGGCTTTCGCGACGCCTATGCGCTTGGCATGAGGCGTGAGGCGGCGGAACGACTGGCCATCGTCAGGATCTCCGACCTCGCGCGTCATCCTGATCTGCGCTTTGGCTTTAGCGACGAGTTTCTGGACCGCAACGACGGATGGCCGGCCCTGCGCGCGGCCTATGGACTCAATAAGGCCCAGGTGCGGGGATTGGACCATGACATCGCCTACAAAGGTCTGGCTGAGGGAAAGATCGACGTCGTCGATCTCTACACGACGGACCCTGAGATCGCTCTCTACGATCTCGTCATTCTCGATGACGACCGCCGAGTCCTCTCTCAAAATGATGCGCTTCTTCTTTATCGGGCCGATCTCTCGCAAAGATCTCCGGATGCTCTGGCGGCGCTCTTGAAGATGCAAGGACGTATTGACCAAGCGGCCATGATCGCGATGAACAAAGCGGTCAAGATCGAGAGGCGCTCGGAAGACGAGACGGCCGCGCGCTTCGTCCAAAACACTTTTGGGATCGTCAGCGCCGCGCGTCCGGAGAGCCTCGCTTCCCGTCTTCTGGCGCGAACGCTTGAGCATTTGCGGCTCGTGGTCCTCTCGCTGTTTCCAGCGATTCTTGTCGCCGTGCCACTGGGCGTCATCGCCTTTCGTAGCCCCCTCGCTGGGCAGGTGATCTTGGCGGTCGCCAGCGTGCTACAGACGATCCCGTCGCTGGCGCTCCTCGTTTTCATGCTGCCTCTGCTTGGCGTGGGTCCAGCGCCAGCGATCGCGGCGCTGTTTCTCTACAGCCTGCTGCCGATCATTCGAAACACCGCCTCAGGATTGCAAAGCATTCCGGCCTCCATCCGGAATTCCGCCGTCGCGCTCGGACTTACGCCGGCGCGCCGTTTGCTGCTCGTCGAGCTCCCTCTCGCGATCCCCGCCGTGATAGCCGGAATCAAGACGGCGGCCGTCATCAACGTCGGCACGGCGACGCTGGGCGCGCTGATCGGCGCCGGCGGCTATGGCCAGCCGATCTTTACGGGCGTGCGGCTCGACAACCTCAGCCTCATTCTGGAAGGCGCGATCCCGGCGGCCGTGCTAGCGCTGCTCGTGCAAGCGCTGTTTGGTTATGCGGAACGGCGCCTGGTTCCGCGCGGTCTGCGCTTGCCCGGGCGCTCATCCGCCGCGCCGTCTTGAAGCCGAATATGACACTTAGCGGCGGCCTCTACCCCTTCGGCGCGACCAGAACAGGGGATGTAGCGAGGCCCAATTCGTCTTTCAGCGCGACGCCTGACGTATTTCTGCGGCGCGCTTCCGAAGCAAGATAGGCCAACCTTGCCGCCGCGTCGGCGTAGGACATTCCTTCTCGACGGATGTTCGACAGGCAGTTTCTCTCCGCGTCGGTGCGTCCGACGCGCGGCGCGAAGGTGAGGTAGACGCCGAGACTGTCGGGGGAGGACAATCCCGGGCGCTCGCCGATCAGGACAGCGACGAGCTTCGCGCCAAGGAGCTCGCCGATTTCGTCTCCGATGGCGACGCGGCCCTGAGAGACGATGACGAGAGGGCCGATCCTCCAGCCTCCGGCTTGCAGCGATGCGATGGTCGCTCGAAGCAGCGGAGCCGCATGGGCGGCGATGGCGCGGGCCGAAAGCCCGTCTGCGATCACGAAGACGAGATCGTAAACGCCGGCGAACTCCTGCAGGCGCGCGCGCGACGCTTCGGTGAGGCGGCGTCCGAGATCGGGCCGCATGAGAAAGGCGCGCCGGTTCGAGGCGGCGCTGTCGACGTCCAGCACCTGCAGTCCTATGGCGCGTAATTGGTCAGCGAGCGCCTCGGTATCGAGGCGATCCTCAACGGCGTCGCGCGCCTCCGCATGCGCGAGCTGGAAGGCGAGATTGGCCGATGTCGTGACGGCGGCGCCGGCTGAGGGCAGGAAGATGCGCGCGGGCGTTGCGGCTCTCAGCGCGATAAGGCGATCCCGGATGGAAGGCGCCTTATCGCTCATGCTTCACGCCCTCGCCAGCAAGCGTTGGAAGCTCGCAGGAAGGTTCCCCATCTCCGCCGCTCCGCCGCCAAGGTTCATCTGCGTCAGCCATGCCTCGAATTCCGGCGCCGGAGCGAGATTCAGCAGACGGCGCACGGTCGCGACGTCGTGAAAGGATGTGCTCTGATAATTCAGCATGACGTCGTCGGCGCCCGGCACGCCCATGACATAATTGACCCCAGCCACCGCCAAGAGCATCAGGAGATCGTCGACGTCGTTTTGGTCGGCTTCCGCGTGATTGGTGTAGCAGGCGTCGCAGCCCATCGGCAATCCAAGCAGCTTTCCGCAAAAATGATCCTCCAGTCCCGCGCGAATGATCTGCTTTCCATCGAAAAGATATTCCGGTCCGATAAAGCCCACGACCGTGTTGACGAGCAAGGGCTCGAATGCGCGTGCGACGGCATAGGCGCGCGCTTCGAGCGTCTGCTGATCGCAGCCGTGATGCGCTTGCGCCGAGAGCGCGCTTCCCTGACCGGTCTCAAAATACATCACGTTGTTGCCGACCGTTCCGCGCCGCAGAGCGTGCGCCGCCTCGTTCGCCTCGCGCAAAAGGGCGAGATCGATTCCAAAGCTAGCATTCGCCGACTGTGTTCCCGCAATGGATTGAAAGACGAGGTCCACGGGCGCGCCCGCGTTGACGAGCTCCAGCGTCGTCGTGACATGGGCGAGCACGCAGGACTGCGTCGGAACGTCCAAGGTTTCGCGCAATTCGTCGATGAGCAGCAGCAATTCCCGGCAGCGCTGAGGACTATCGGTTACGGGATTAATCCCGATGACGGCGTCGCCGCTTCCCAGCAACAGTCCGTCGATAATGCTGGCGAGGACGCCCTTGGGGTCGTCTGTCGGATGATTGGGCTGGATGCGCGACGAAAGCGTCCCCGGCAAGCCGAGCGTATTGCGAAAGCGCGTGACGACGCGAATCTTCGCGGCGATCGCGATCAAGTCTTGATTGCGGGAGACTTTCGTCACGGCGGCCACCATCTCGGGCGTTATTCCCGCCGTAAGATCGGCCAGAGCCGCGCCCGTCGCCAAATCTGAGAGCAGCCAGTCGCGGAACTCGCCGACCGTGAAGCTGGCGACAGGCGCGAAAGCGTTTTCGTCATGCGTATCGAAGATGAGCCGCGTCACCTCGTCGTCCTCGTAAGGGATCAACGGCTCCTCGAGAAAGCGCGCCAGCGGCAGATCGGCGAGGTGCATCTGCGCCGCGACCCGCTCGACGGCGCTCTCGGCGGCGACGCCGGCCAAGCAATCCCCGGAGCGCGGCGGGGTCGCCTTCGCCATGAGCGATTTGAGGCTGTCGAACCGGTAGCGGGTTCCGCGAACGTCTATTGAGTACATCGCGAGGCGCCGTGACGGAGTTTTGCTTTAAGCTAGCGCGTGCCTGCGAGCTTGTCACCTCGGCGCCGCCCATTTAAATCTACCCATGCTGCTAGAGGGCACTTCGCAATGGCCGCCCACACCTCCGATCCGCAATCCGCGATCCGCGCCATTCCGATCTGGAGCGGTCCGGTCGAAATCGAGCCTCTTCCCGGCGGCATCACCAATCAGAACTATCTCGTTTCCGACGGCAGTCGCCGCGCGGTCGTGCGTTACGGCGGGGACATTCCCGTGCATGGCGTCATGCGATTCAACGAATTGGCCGCAGCGAAGGCCGCGGCTGCGGCAAAGATTTCGCCCAGGGTGCTTTACGCTGTGGCGCCCTTTCTCGTCATGGACTTCATCGAAGGGCGCACCTATGGGCCTGAGGATGTGCGAGAGAACCGTGAGCGATGCGTGTCCCTGATCAAGCGCGCGCATCGGGAGATGCCCGCGCATCTGCGCGGCCCCACGCTCTGCTTCAACGTCTTTCACGTCATTCGCGACTATGCGCACAGCCTTCAGGACAAAGGGAGCCGCGCCGTTCCCCTGCTGGCGCAGCTCCTGGAGCGTGCGCGGAAGCTCGAACGAGCCGTCGGGCCCGTCGATCTCGTCTTCGCCCACAATGATCTGCTTGCGGCGAACTTCATCGACGACGGCTCCCGTCTATGGCTCATCGACTGGGATTACGCCGGCTGGGGGACTCCCCTTTTCGATCTCGGCGGCCTGTCATCCAACAATGGCTTCACGACGGGCGAAAACGACTTCATGCTCGGCGACTACTTCGAGACGCCCGTGGATGACGCGCTGCGACGAAAGCTGCATGCGATGCTCGCCGCTTCGCTGCTGAGAGAATCGATGTGGAGCATGATTTCGGAGCTCACATCGGTCATCGAATTCGACTACGTCTCCTACACGCAGGAGAATCTGGGGCGCTTCGAGGCCGCCTTCGTCGCATTCGAGGAAATGGAGAAGTCATGACCGAGCTGCCGAAGAGCGCGCAAGTCATCGTCGTCGGCGGTGGGATCGTCGGCTGTTCCGTCGCCTATCATCTGGCCAAGCTCGGCGTCGAAACTCTGCTCCTCGAGCGCCATCAGCTCACATCCGGCTCGACCTGGCACGCCGCGGGACTGGTCGGTCAGCTGCGCTCCAACGCCAACATCACGCGCTTGCTGGGCTATTCGGTCGAGCTTTACGAGAGGCTCGAAGCCGAAACCGGCTACGCCACAGGGTGGAAGCGCAACGGCGGGCTGCGTCTCGCCTGCAACGCCGACCGTTGGATCGAGGTGAAGCGCCAGGCCACGACCGCGCGCAGCTTCGGTTTGGAGATGCATCTGCTCTCCGCGAAAGAGGCGCAGGCGCTTTGGCCGCTGATGAATGTGGACGACGTCGTCGGCGCGGCCTTCCTGCCCACCGACGGGCAAGCCAATCCTTCGGACATCACGCAAGCTCTCGCCAAGGGCGCGCGCCTCGCCGGCGCCAAGCTCGTCGAGGGCGTCGCGGTGACAGAGCTCGTCGTCGACAATGGGCGGCTGCGGGCGCTCATGACCAGCCAGGGGCGCGTCGATTGCGAAAAAGCGGTCCTCTGCTGCGGGCAGTGGACGGCGCATCTTGCCGCGCGAGCGGGTGTTTGCGTGCCGCTCGCGCCGGTGCGCCATCAATATATCGTCACGGAGCGCATCGAGGGGGTCGCATCCGAGATGCCGACGCTGCGAGATCCGGATCGCCTCACTTACTACAAGGAGGAGGTCGGCGGCCTCGTCATGGGCGGTTACGAGCCCAATCCCGTTCCCTGGAGCGGCGCGCAGGTCCCGGAGGATTTCGCCTTTCGGCTGCTCGAGGATGACTGGGATCACTTCGAGCCGATCATGACTCTCGCGCTCGGCCGTGTTCCGGCTTTGGCGTCGGCCGGCGTAAAGCAGATGATCAACGGGTTGGAGAGTTTCACTCCGGACGGCAATTGGATGATCGGAGAGACGCCGGAAGTTCGCAATCTCTTCGTCGGCGCGGGCTTCAACGCCTTCGGCATCGCATCGGCCGGCGGCGCGGGCATGGCGCTTGGCGAATGGGTCGCGGCCGGGGAGCCGCCCTTCGATCTCTGGCCAGTGGATATTCGTCGTTTCGGTCCCAATCACCAGGACCCCGCCTGGGTGCGCGAGCGCACGCTCGAGGCCTATGCGCGCCACTATTCCATCGCCTGGCCGGCGGAAGAATTCCGCTCGGGGCGTCCCCTGCGCCGCTCGCCGCTTTACGATCGGCTGAAGGAGCGCGGCGCCTGTTTCGGCGAGAAGCTCGGCTTCGAGCGGCCGAACTGGTTCGCGGATCTCGCCCGCGGCGAGACGCCGGAGGACTGCTGCTCCTTCACAAAGCCGGGCTGGTTTGAGGCGGTCGGGCGCGAGCACCGCGCTTGCCGCGAGGCGGCGGCTCTCTTCGATCAGACCAGCTTCGCCAAGGCGCTGCTGATAGGGCCGGACGCCGAAGCCGCTTTGACCTGGATTGCGGCCAATGACGTCGCCAAAGCGCCCGGGAGCGTGATTTACACGCAGATGCTGAACCGCAAGGGCGGCATCGAATGCGATCTGACGGTCACGCGCCTGAACCGCGACCGCTACTACATCGTCACCGGCACCGGCTTCGCCACGCATGACTTCGACTGGATCAGACGCTCCATTCCCGCAGGAGCGAATGCGAGCTTGATCGACGTCACCTCCTCTCGCGCCGTGCTTGCGCTGATGGGTCCGCGCGCGCGCGATATTCTTTCCTCCTGCTCTGCGGATGACCTGTCCAACGACGCCTTTCCTTTCATGACGGCGCGAGAGATCGCGCTCGCGGGCGCGCCCGTTTTGGCGGTCCGGGTCACCTATGTCGGCGAGCTGGGTTGGGAGCTTCACATCCCCGTGGAGTTTGCGGTCTCCGTCTATGATCGATTGACGGTGGCGGGCGCATCCTTCGGTCTCGTCAACGCCGGCTATCGCGCGATCGAGTCGCTGCGGCTGGAGAAGGGCTATCGCGCCTGGGGCGCCGACATCGGTCCGGACCATACGCCGCCGATGGCCGGCTTGAGCTGGGCGACGAAGCTGAAGTCGACGCAGCCTTTTCAAGGACGCGAGGCGCTGGAGGAGCAGGCGACGAAGCCGCTCCCGCGCCGCCTCGTCGGGTTCTCGATCGAAGCTCCCGAGGTCACGCTGCTCGGACGAGAGACGATCTATCGCGACGGCGAAAGGGTGGGTTGGCTTTCGAGCGGCGGCTATGGATATTCGGTCGGTCGCTCCATCGGCTATGGTTACATCCGCCACGCCCAGGGAACCAGCGAGGAATTTTTGCAAGCCGGCCAATACGAGCTCGATGTGGCGGGGGAACGCGTTCCCGCTCGCTTGGCACTCGCGCCATTCTTCGATCCCACGGGCCTTCGCGTGCGGGCATGATGGCGGCATGGCGATGAATTGGGACCACCGCGAGCTGGAGATCAAGCTGTCCACAGACTCGGTGGGCCTTAAGGCCGCGTTCGAGTCTCGGGCGCTTGGCGGCGCTCATGGCAAGGCTCCCGCCGCCCGCAGCTTCGTCTCCACTTACTTCGACACGCCTGATCGCGTCCTCAGCACACGCCGTATCGTGCTACGCTCGCGACGATCGGGGCGCTCAGCGCCACTCATCGGCGTGAAATGGCCCCCCAAATCGAACGGCGATGTGTTTTCGCGCGGCGAGATCGAGGCCCGAGGCCGCGCCGGCGAGCTGGACCTCTCACTGCTCGGAGAGGAGATCGCCGCAGAGCTCGGTCAAATCATCGGCGAACGAACGCTCGAGCCCCAGTTCGAAACGCGCATCAAGCGCCGTACGCGTTTGATAACAGCGGGAGCGGCTCGAATCGAGATCGCTTTCGACGACGGGGAGATCGTTGCGGGCGACCGGCGCGCGCATGTCGCCGAGGTCGAATTCGAGCTGAAAAGCGGAGACGCAGCGGACCTCTACGATCTTGCGATCCGCGCCCTCGAGGCGGCGCCGCTGCGGCTCGACGTCGCAAGCAAATCGGAAAGAGGCTTCCGCCTCGTCGACGGCTTGGTCTCCACGCCGGTGAAGGCCCGCGAACCCTCATTCGCGCCCGGCGCAACCCTCGACGACGCAATCGCGAGCGTCGTTGGAAACACGCTTGCGCATTTCCTCGCCAACCTTGCGTCATTGCGAGAGAGCGACGATCCGGAAGCGATCCACCAGTTGCGCGTCGGGCTGCGTCGCATGCGCTCCGCTCTCGGCATGTTCAACCGTCTTATCCCTTGCGGGGAGTTTGACGCGTTCCGCGCGGAGGCCAAGCGTATCGCCACGGCTCTGGGTCCCGCCCGCGAATGCGACGCGTTCAGCGATCTGCTCGCCGCCGGACCGCGGCGGGCGTCTGCCGACGGATCGGTCTTCGCTGCAATTGACGCCGCGCTGTCCAAGCGTCGCCAGGCTCTCTACGCCGAAGCGCGCGATCTGATCGACGCCAAGGAGAACGCGGCTTTCGCGCTGAAGCTGCAGGCTTTTCTCTCTCGGCGGGGATGGCGAAACGCCGCTGGCGGAAGCTCGCCCGCTCTGGCGGCGCCGGTGAAGCAATTTTCTTCCCAAACGCTCAACCGCTTGCGCAAACGCGTCCTGAAGCGCGGTAGGAAGCTCGTCTCGCTGCCGGACGTCGAACGCCATCAGGTTCGCATCGCGCTCAAGAATCTTCGATACGCTGCGGAATTCTTCGGCGGACTGTACGGAGACCCGGGCAATTATCGCAGCTATCTCCGGGCTGTTTCACGGCTGCAGGATATTTTTGGAGCCCATAATGACGCCGCCGGCGCGCAGAGCCTGCTGGATGCGTTAGGGGCGCGCGCGGAGGCGGATACAGCCTTTGCGGCAGGCGTGGTGCTCGGCTGGTGTGAGCGCCATGCTGAAATCGCCGAGACGGAACTGGACGAGGCCTGGCGACGGTTCAAGCGTCTCGACCCGTTCTGGCGATGACCTTGCCTTTGGTTCAGCTTCCGAGACCGGCGCCCGTCGCATTGAGACATGCGACGGGCGCGCCGCTTTCGCGCAATTACTTTCCGAAGCGGGTGAGGAAGTTATAGCCCGCGAGACCGCCGAGACCCGCGCCGACCAAAGCCGCGATCGGACCCGCTATGCCGAGCCCCGTCAGCCCACCGAGCACGGCTCCGACGGCGCCGAAAAGATATTGGTTCTGCTTCTGCTTCGGTATTTCGGGAATATTGCTCATGGCTCCAGTGCCTTCCGTGGCGCGCGGGACGCCTCGCTAGCCGCGCGCGAGAGAGAGATAGCAAAAGATCTCGAGCGGAGCGTCGCGGGAGTAACACCCAATGCGCGGGAAAGTTTCGCCAGTGAAGCGCTTTTTCGTCGTCCCGCGCTGCGGGCCGCCGGCTGCGCCGCCAGGCTCTCAATTGCGCCGAAAGGGCAGGGCCCCTTCGTAGTCCTCGATGCTCGCGGCGACAGCCTCGCGCTCGCGCGTGAGATAGTCGGCGACGGCCTCCTGCAGGCGCGCGTCGGCAAATTCATGCACAGAATAGGTTGCGACCGGGCGGTAGCCGCGCGCGAGCTTGTGCTCCCCCTGCGCGCCAGCTTCGACGCGCTTGTACCCGTGTCGGATCGCATAGTCGATCGCCTGGTGATAACAGACCTCGAAGTGCAGGAAGGGGCGCTCCTCCAGCGCGCCCCAGTGGCGTCCATAGACGGCGTCGTCGCCGAGAAAATTGAGCGCACCGGCGATATAGTCCGCACCCTTGCGGACCATAACCAGTAGAATGCGCTCGGCCATCGTCGCGCCGACCTCGTCGAAAAAGCCGCGGGTGAGATAGGGCCGTCCCCATTTGCGCGCGCCGGTGTGCATATAAAAGGCGAAGAACGCGTCCCAATGCCTTTGCGCGATGTCGGAGCCGACGAGGAGCTCGATCGTCAGATCGGCGCCGAGAGCCTCCCTACGCTCGCGTTTGATCGTTTTGCGCTTGCGCGATGACAGCGCCGCGAGGAAATCGTCAAAGTCGCGATAGCCCTCATTGAGAAAATGGAACTGCTCGCCGGTGCGCGACAGGAAGCCCTCGGTCGCGAGGGCGTTCGCTTCCGCCTGCGTCGGGAAGGTCACATGCAGCGACGAGGCGCCGACGGATTTGCGGAGAGCGCGCAGCGCTTCGACGAGCGCCGTCCGAGCGGAGTTGGGAGTGTCGTTGCCGAGCAGCAGCCGCGGGCCGGTCGCCGGGGTGAAGGGAACCGCAACTTGGATCTTCGGGTAGTAGCGGCCGCCCGCGCGCTGATAGGCCTCGGCGAAGGCCTGGTCGAAGACATATTCGCCGAGGCTGTGCGTCTTGACGTAGGCGGGCGCCGCCGCCAGCAGGCGTCCTGGGCTGACTTCTAAGAGCGTGTAGGCCGGCGTCCAGCCGCTCTTGGCGCCGACCGAGCCCGAGCGCTCCAAAGCCGAGAGGAAGGCGTGCGAGACGAAAGGATTGTATCGCTCGGCGGGATCGCGCCCGGCATTGGCGCAGGCGTCCCAGGCCGCCGGCTCCACGCGAGAGAGCGATGTCGCAACGCGCGCGGTGAATTCGGCGGCCATCGACTGCTAGCTCCCGAGCGTCGAAGCAGGCCCCTCGCTTGGCGCGAGGGGCCCTAGGGCCTATTTCACCGCCGCGTCGTAGAGCTCCTCGACATAGGCCCAGTTGACGAGGTGGTCGAGGAAGGCTTTGAGATAGTCCGCGCGACGGTTTCGGTAGTCGATGTAATAGGAGTGCTCCCAGACATCGGCCACGAGCAGTGGCTTCGCGCCGAAGATAAGTGGATTCTCAGCGTTGGGCGTCTTGCGCACCGCGAGCTTGCCGTCCTTGATCTCGAGCCAGACCCAGCCCGAGCCGAACTGGCCCAAGCCCTGGGCTTGGAACTCTTCCTTGAACTTGTCGACCGAGCCGAAGGAGTTGACGATGGCCTTCTCGATCTTGCCGGGAATCGCGACGCAGCCGTTCGGCTTCATCCACTTCCAATAATTGGCGTGGTTATAGTGCTGCGCGACATTGTTGAAGATCGGCACGTTCTTGCCGTGCGAGGCGACGATGATCTCCTCGATCGGCTTGCCCTCGAACTCCGTGCCTTTGATCAAATTATTGGCGTTGGTCACATAGGTCGCATGATGCTTGTCGTGGTGATACTCAAAGGACTCGCGCGAAAGATAGGGCTGCAGCGCGTCATAGGCGTAGGGCAGGGGCTCGAGCGTGAAGGACATTTCGTTCTCCTGGAATGGGACCTGCGCCTAGCAAGAAATGTGCGGGCGCTGCCAATCTCCTAGGGCGGCGGCGGCGCGCGGACAATATCTTTCCGCCGCGCGCCGGTTATTAAGGCGCCGCGCCTTGCGGCCAGCCGCGCAGAAGCTTGGCGCGCACGATGAGGTCCGACCATTCCGGGCCGCTATAGGCGTGCGCCGCCCCAGCTTGCTTCTGCGCGCAGAGGGCGTCCGCCGCCGCCGGATCCCCTTTTGGTCCATCGACGAAGAAATAAATAGCGGCGAGCTTGAGGACCGAGCGCAGCTGGTCCGTGACCGTGCCGCGCTTGCGGACGTAAACGCCCCAAACCGTGTCGCTGCTCTTGCCCCCAAGGCGCGCAGGCTTGAAGCCGTACGCGTATTCGCCTTCGCCCCGCACCAAATCGAAGCGGATGAAGCAGAGCTTGCCGGAGGGCGGCGGCAGCACGACGAGCTCACGCGTCACGACGACGTCCTGGCCGTTGTAGCCGACGTCGTAGGCGACGGGATAATGCCAAACGTCGACTGTCGCGAAATGCTTCAAGAGCTCGGCCTCGTCCGGGTCTTCGGCCGCGGCTGGCGCAGCGGTCCATGCTCCCAGAGCAAAGAGCAGGGCCCCTAGAGCTCCCTTCACAGCCTTGCGGGAAAATCGCATTGGCGTTTCCTTCTGCAACAGTGACCCAGGCGGAGCTTCCGCTTGGGTCATGATGGCTTCACGCTTCCCGGGCCGAGAGCGGAGTTCTGAATGGCTTCGGCCTTTTTAGCCCGCTGTGAGAGCATGAACCAGAGGAACCCGCACAAGGCGACGAACGCCACTCCATAGAGGATGTATTCGATGACCCCCATCACAGTGAAAACCCCGACCGTGAAGGGAAAGCGGGAAGTCCATGAATTACCGATGTCGTCGGAAACCGTGACGATAGCGACATAGCGCCCTGGTTCCTTGAAGTCATGCTCGAAGGTCATCGAGCCGTTCTGATAGACTTTTGGCGGCCTGGAAAACACCGTCGCCGCCTCAATGTCGGCCCTTTCCTTCTCCCCGCCGACGTCCTTGACCACTCGGACGCCGATCGCCATATCGCGAAGGTCTGGGGAGACTGCCGTGATTCCGATCACCGTCGGACCGGTCTGAGCGATGTCCTCGCAGAACTCCTGCTCCTCGCCGCTTCGCTGATAACCGACGAAGTGCATAGTATTGGGTCCGATTTTAAACACGCACTCGTCTTGCTCAAGCTTGACGCCGCTGTGCGCGCTCGCGCTGATTGGCATAATCGACGCAGTGCCAAAGCAAATAGCTAGAATGACGCCCCCCATACGTAGTAGGCCCATCCACATCTCCTTTAACTTTCTGACGCAAATGCGGCAGCTAGGACTAGGATTTCATGACTGGCACAATCAAATTCAATGCGACAGCATGCCTCAATTGAATGTCTATAGTTGTTACAGGTTACGGCTTAGCTCGGCTCGCTTGCGGAAGCGCCTGCTTGCCGCCTCAAAGGCGATCCGAGCGCGCCACACACTGGCGTCCTTCTGAGCATCTGTGGTTAAAGGTAGGAAGGACTTACGGAGAGGTGTCTTCGAACATGCAACGTAACATCGCCCGATGGGCGCTACGTTTTCTTGGTCTTGCGCTCGGGCTCGGCGGCGGTGCGGCGATGCTGCGCGGCTGGGACATTGTCCAGGTCGAGCGCGGCTGGAGCCAGTTCATTGCCGGCGCGGTGGCGTTATCAGGCGGCGCGGTGGTTCTTGCGCTGGCCGAGGTCGTCGCTAGGCTCGATCGGCTGCTGGCGGCTGCCGCTCCGGCCGCTGCCGACGCCAAAGCGTCGTCCGCGCCTCAAGGCCCCGTCCAAGCAGTTCCCCCGCCGCCGCCCGTGAAAAGGGGACCGGCGGAGCCGCCGCCCGAGCCAAAGACTGCGCCGCTCTCAGGAGCCAGAGCCGTGCCTGAGCCCTTCCAGGAGCCTGTCGCGGACCCGCAGCCGGCCAAGCCCTCTCCGACCGGTACGCTCGCGCCGCCGGCGCCTCTTCGTGTTCGTCGCGTGGAAGAGCCGGAACCCCTCTCGCGCGGGACGATCCAGACGACGCCGCAGGCCGAGGAGGCCCATGAGATCGAGCGCTATCAGGCGGGCGGCATGACCTATGTGATGTATTCCGACGGGTCGGTGGAAGTGCGCTCGGAGGCTGGCGCGCAGCGATTTTCCTCGCTCGAGGAACTGCGCGCGGTGCTCGCGACGGAGGAATAGTGCTGCGCCTCAGAGCGCCAATCGGATGGTCACCGGCACGTGGTCCGAAGGGCGCTCCCAGCCGCGCGCCTCGCGTAGCACCTCCATCTCTTTCAATCCGCTGCTAAGGGCCGGACTGATCCACATGTGGTCAAGCCGCCGCCCGCGGTCGCTCGCGGCCCAGTCCGCCGCACGATAGCTCCACCAAGTGTAAAGCTTCTCATCGGCGGGAACGAAGCGCCGGAGCGCGTCGATCCAGGCGCCGGCTTCGAAGGCTTTGCCGAGCTTCTCCACCTCGATCGGCGTGTGGCTCACGACCTTGAGCAGCGCCTTGTGGCTCCAGACGTCGTGCTCGAGCGGCGCGATATTGAGGTCGCCAGCGAGGATGACGCGTCCCTGTGAGACGCTCTCAGACCGCGTCCACTCGCTCATTTCGTCGAGGAAGTCGAGCTTGTGGCCGAACTTGGGATTGATCTCTCGATCGGGCTCGTCGCCGCCGGCCGGCACGTAAAAGTTGTGCAGGCGCAGCGGCTCGCCGGCCATCTTGATCTCAACCGCAATGTGACGGGCGTGGCCGGCGTTGCAAAAATCGCGCGCGTCGAGCTTTTGTAGCGGGTGCTTCGAGACGATTGCCACGCCGTGGTAACCCTTCTGCCCGTTGATCGCGAGATGCGCATAGCCGAGCTCGCGAAAGTCCGACGCGGGAAACTCGGCGTCGCGGCACTTCGTCTCTTGCAGGAGCAGCACGTCGGGCGAGTGGCTTTTGAGGAACCGCGCGACGAGCGGCATGCGCAGCCGCACGGAATTGATGTTCCAGGTCGTAATCTTCATCAAACGGTCTCTTGCGGCGAATATGCGCCTTGCTCGCCCCTCAAGCTTCGGATTGCGTCGCCGCTTCGCCGCTAGGCCATACATGCTTGACGCCCCAAGGCCAAGCGGCGGGGCGTTGGGTCGCGGTAAAGTTGACGACAGCGGCGCAAGCGGGCGTAATAATGATATAAATTACGTTAGGGATGCCATAAATTGTAACGCTAGCGCTTATTAATACTAATTATACCTAATTCAGTTCGATATATCCGCAAATACGGCTATATTGTTGAGTTTAAGCTTTGCAGAAGCTGTTTTTTCAGGAAACGGGATTGACAATTGCTGGGCCCGCGCGAGTTCAAAACGCACCCCTCGGCTGGAGGCTGTGAGAATTCGCATGTCTCGTGACGGCTGTCTATCCGCAGGGTCCTTGAGATGTGTGGAGGCGATGATGAACGTCAAATACCTGAAAACTCTTGTAGCGGCGACCGTGCTGGCCGCCGGGACGCTCGCTTACTCGGCCCCCGCTGACGCTTACGTCAGGGGTTGCGGCTGGCGCTCGCACCGCTGGCATCATGCGTGGCACGGCTGCGGCGGTCCAGTCGTCGGTTGCGGCGTAGCTCCGGTCGTCGCCTCGGACTATGTGGCGGCTCCGGCGCCGGTCGTCGCCGCTCCGGCCTGCACCACTGGCTGCGGTCGGACTTTGGCGGGTTATGGCGGCTGGGGCGGCTACGGTGGTTGGGGCGGCGGCTATGGTACCGGCTGGGGCGGCGGAGGCCTCCTCGGCGGGCTATTCCCCTTCTAAGACCCTTTCCGCGCTAGCGCCCATGGGCATAAACGAGACGCAAGAAGGGGGCGCCGTCGAGAAGGCGGCGCCCTCACAAGCGATTACCGCACAACGCCCCTCGTTATAAGGCCTCACGTCGAGGCGGTTTTGCTCTTGTCTCCAAAGAGGAAGGGCGCGACCTCCTTCACGCCCGGCGCCTTTTCGGCGCAGAAAGGCGTCGGCCGGCAAACCGCCATGGCTGAAAGGCCGACGCGTGCGGTCAGCAACCCGTTCAGTACGCCTTCGCCAAGTCGCGCCGACAGCTTCGCCGCGAGGCCGTGGCCGACGAGCTGCTGTAGAAGCGAATCGCCAATCGCGAGGCCGCCGGTGATGGCCAAATGGGCGCCGACCGAGCGCGCGAGCTTGAAGAAGCCGAACAGGCCGGGCCGCCCGCCATAGATTTCAGCGATGCGACGCATCAGAGCGATGGCTTGAGCGGCGACGAAGATCACGTCGAGGATGGCGCGCGGGCTCACCGTGACGACAATCGAGACGCGTTTTGCGGCGGCGGCGATTTCTTTGCGCGCTGCCGCGTCGAGCGGAGCGATCAAGGTTCGCTCCGCGAGATCGATGAGGTCCTTGCCGTCGATGATCTCTTCGAAGAGCGATTTCAGCCGCGCGCGCGCCTGGGCCGTCTCGGGACGGGAGACGTAAAGGTCGCAAAGCTCGTTCAGTCGCGCGCGCGCCGCTGGCCCGTCATTTTCGGCGCGTGCCGCGGCCAAGGCGACGTGGAGATGCGCGATCTTGTTCTGGCGCAGCATCGCCCGAACTTCGCGCGAGAGAAGAATTAGCGCCGCGACGGCAAAAGCTGCGGCCAGCGCGAGACCAATCGTCCCGAGCAGCGCCGAATGCGCGAAAAGCCCTTCGACGAGCTCGGTCACCCAGAGGGTCAGCGCCAGCGAGACGAGGCCGCTCAACGCCGACCAGAACAGGCCCGGGATGGAAAAAGCCCATCCGCTCAGCAGGCCCTTGGCCTGCGCCGTTTCCGTCGCAGCCTCTTCGACGTTCGGATCGGCGGGGAAATCGCCGGCGACCGAGGCAAAAATGTCCTCCTCGGCCTCGAGCACCTTCGCGCCATAGGGCCGTGGTCCCTCTGCTCCGGGCGCCTGGGGCCCCGGCGTGACGACCTTCTCCCCATCGAGACGGAAGGCGCGCGGACGCGGCGGTCGATATTCCGGCTCACTCATGCGCTTCCCTCCCGCGGCGAAGCAAATCCGCCGCATCCGCTCTTTATCTATCTCTTTCGGGGCCGAAACGGGAGCCTCGAAAAGCCGCGAGGAACGAGAGCGCGTCTGACGGCTCCTGCGAAGCCGAGGGTCGCGACACGGGAGATTCAATGCGCACGCTCGCCTTTTAGCGCGAACTCACTGAGTGAGGTGAGAACTTTGGGCGATCGCCCAGCTGAACATTTGGCTGATGGCCGTCTAAATCTCGTCTGGGGTGTTGGCCGAATAGGCGTTTGAGGCCGCTGTGGCGCAATTGCTCATGCTCGCGGGAATGTTCGGGAGCAAGCTATTTTGAAGATAACTGAACATGCTGGGATAATTGGAGTCATAGCTGCTGCTTTGCTGGGCGGTCGCGGTCGGTATGACATAAGTCACGTCCAGCGTGAGAACCGTATATCCTTTGTCTTTGACCGCAACGCACTGCGAGGGATCGACGGCTTCGAGCGTCCAGTTGAAACCAAACTGCGTATAAGAATGATTTGGGGGAAAGAGGCTGAAATTTGGGTCGGGAGTGATCCCGAGCATGTTGTTGGTGAATTCCAGATTGTCCTGAATGGCGTCGCTTATGAGCATGACATAGCCGAGCGCCGTTCCCGCGGTCACGCCGACGCCGTTCAAGGGGGGAAGGCCCGAATTCAACTGCTGCAGCGCCAATGTGATGTTCGTCCCCCCGGCGGGGGGGCCCTGCGACGCAGGGGGCGCTGGCGGCCCGGTCCAGCCCCAGGTCATATCGATATTGTTGACGGCTGTGATCGCGCCGGCGATGTTGCCCGAGAGCGGATAGACGTTCTGAAGCACGTTGCTGAAGACGTAAACCGCGACCTGATACGTATTGTTGACGTTGGCGGACTGCAGCGTGTTCAGCGCCGTGACGATCGCGGACTTCGCCACGTCGATGCGCAGGGTGGCGCCGGCGTTATGGGCGATCTGTTCCGTCGTCAGGCTCGTCGCGGCGCTGGGTTGCTTGGCGTAATGCTGGTCGTAATAGCTGTCCAGATGACAGGCGAGGATGCAGCCGCCATTGATCAGCGTGGTCGCGTTGAAAATGGCCGTCTGATCGGCGGCTGTGGCCCCGATGCCCATCGATTCCGACACGTCGAGCACGATGTAGATGTTGGCGTAGACCTTCATCGTCAGACTGGAGGCGACCGTATTTCCGACCTGCATCGTATTGAAGCCGAAGAGCTTCGCAAAATATGTGGGACTGGAGAAATTATAGGTGACCGACCCCGTGACCGTCGCATTGGCGATCGCGAAGGTGAAGGTCGGCGTTCCCAGGGCGCTCGAGTTCGGCCATTTGTCCAGCATTGGCGGTGAATTGCGCCTGAGCCTGGGTTTTCGCGGCGGCGATGGCGGCGGCGTAGGGATTGTCAATTCCCGTGTAGCCCTGCACATAGTTTTGTGCGGTGGTGACTCCGGCGATGACGGCGGCGTCGGCCGCTTGATCGAGCTTGGCGCGGGCGGTCAGGGCCATATTGTAGTCGAGCGCGAGGCCTACCGCTCCAAACAGCGGTATCGCCATCAATGCGACCAGCACGGCGACGGCGCCGCCCTGATCGCTCGCGTAACGCCGCAAGGAAGCCTGCAAACGATCAAACATGCGCCCCGTTCCTCCCTCTGGCGCGAAAGCTCAAAAGCCAGAGCACTCCTTGCCGAAGCCGTCGTCGTTGGGGATGGCGTTGTATTTGACCACGCCTCCCGGCGCGTAGCGCGCGGCGAGAAAGGCCGAGCGCTGGAAGGAGATCGACGGCAGGAAGGCTCGCGCGATCAGCGGCGTCCAGCTGTATTTGACGTCGACGACGATGACGAAATTCGGTGGCGCGTTCCCGCCGGCGGGAGACGCGATCGGCGTGAACAGATCGTCCGGCAGGACGAGAGGGTTCGAACCGGCGGCGTTGTCGGCGGCGGCGGTGGGGCTCGTTCCGCAGGCTCGGCTCATCGAGCCGCCGGTCCAGTAGATTTGGGAAACATAGGTGCAGCCGACCGTGCAGCCCACGACCGTCGGGGCGAATCCCACGCCCGCCATGGAGATGCTGATGTCGTTCCTCCAGGCGATGTTCTTGGAGGACGCGTCTCGCAAAACCTCGGGAAAGATGACGGCGGCGCTGTCGAAGGCGGTATGCAGATTTGTGTAGTTCACATAGCCCGTCGAATTCGTCGCGAGCATCGTCGCGATCGAGTTCGAAAGGCGCGTCAATCCCCTCACGGCGTCCGCCCCACGCGAAAGATCGTAGGCGCCGAAAAGCAAGAGAACGAGAACCGGAAATAGCGTCGCGAACTCGACGAGCGCGACGCCTCGGCGATCCTGGAAGAATTTGCGCGCGAGGGGCGATTTCGGAAGCGGCATCTCAGCACCCGGCATAGGCGACAGCGCCGTTGAAAGGCTCATTCTCGAAGGCCGCCGATTTCATCAGCCAATAGGCGGGCTGCCCATTGACTGTCGACACGCTCGCCGCCGTGGTGACCAAGGTCATGATTATGTTTATGGGATAGAGCACCTGCAGGACCATGTATTGATTGCCGGCGCCGGGGCAGAACGCGTTACTGGAGTTGTTGGTGGAAGGTGGGATCAACCAGTTCGAGGACGCATTGATGTAATTGGCGTATGCCGAGGGCGGATAGGGCAAAACGACATTCATCTTTCCGCTGGTCAAGGCTGGCGCAGGGGGCTTTTCCGCTATGGTCAAATTGACGACAATGTTGCTGCAGCTCAGATTGCCGGGGAGTTCCGGGCAGATATATTGGGTGATGAACTGGGCCTGCGTCAGCCCTTGTTGCGACACGACGCCCGTCAACACGGCGCGCGCGCCACGAAACGCCGCGCGATCCAACACCCCTTCGGCGAAATAACAATAGGCGATTTGGAAAATCACGGTCGCCGTGAGCACGGTCGGCCCCAGAACCGCGCCGAACTCGAGCGCCGTCGCTCCACGCCGATCCGCCAGAAAGCGAGCAAAGGTGTGCAGCGCAGCAGGCGCCGCAAACGCTTTGGGTTCGCGCGCCGGCGTCGTCGGCTCAGAGCTTTGCGCCGTCATGAGCGAGCGTAGCGCGAGGCAGAGTTGCAGCGTCATGAGGTCCTGAAGGAAGAACAGCTTCAGGCGTTGATGCATGTCTTTTTTTAATGCTGGCTTAATAGACGAACATTTGTTTGCGTAAAAAACGCAATTGACGAACAGTCATATGTATTAGCGATGGTTGTTATCAAAATTGACAACAGACAGGGTAGATATTGTTTGCAATGACGCCCGAGTTGCTGCGCAGCCTCAAGCGCGGCTGCGGTCGCAGCGAGAGCGAAGCTTGGCGCAGGTGGACGGCTACGCCGTTCACGCCGCTGTTATCCAGAAGCCGACCAGATCAAATGCCTTGCGCCCTGTTAACGGTCACTATTGTCTCTGCAGTGCTCCTCGCTGTTCGGATGCGGCGGCTCTCTATGTCGACAAGACAGTCGAAGGCTTCCTAAAAACGACATTTTGACCGCGCATCGGAGGCGCTTAGGCCTCCAAAGTGGGACAGGAATGAAAATCGTGCTCTTCCTCTGCACCGGAAACTATTACCGCAGCCGATTTGCGGAGGAGTTCTTCAACTTTTGCGCCCCTCAGGATTGCGCTGGCTGGACCGCTGCCTCGCGGGGCATCGCCGTCGACCGTGGGCACAACAATGTGGGGCCGATCGCGGCGGCGACCGTGGGGGCCTTGCAGAAGCGTGGACTCAATTTCGAGCGCGGTGACGCCAGGGCGCCCTTGCAACTGCAGATGTCCGATCTTGAAGCGGCCGACCATATCGTCGCGTTAAAATTCGCAGAGCATTTTCCTTTGATGGAGCAACGATTTCCTTCTTTCGTTGCGTCGGACGACGCTTCCCGCATCGAATATTGGCGCGTCGACGATGTCGACGCGATGACTCCTGAGAAGGCGTTGCCGCTCATTGAGGAAGAGGTTTACGGATTGATGCGGCGATTGAAGGCGAACAGACGCCGCCTACTCGCCTGACGCCTCACGCGAACTCGAGGATCACCGCGTCGACCGCAAGGCTGTCGCCGGGCTTCGCGAGAATCTTCTTGACGGTTGCGTCGCGCTCAGCGCGCAGCACGTTTTCCATCTTCATAGCTTCGACCATGCAAAGCGCCTCGCCGGCTTTGACTTCCTGGCCTTCCTTCACATCCATGGTCTTGACGAGGCCCGGCATCGGGCAAAGCAGAAATTTGGCCGCGCCTGTGTCCTTCTTGACCGGCATGAAAGCGGCGAGCTCCGCCTCGCGCAGGGTGTAAACGCGCGCCGCGGCTCCGACGCCCTGATGCGAGAGCTCGTAACCGTTAAGGATAGGCCGGGTCTGAACGAAGAAGGTCTCTCCGTCGACCTTACCTTCGAAGACCAGCGCGCCGGGACGCCACTGCGATGAGACGCGATGCTGCCGCCCCTCGTCGCCCGCGAAGCGCACCAGAAGATCCTCGCCCTCCGTCTCGAGGGAGACGAAGAAGCGCTGCTCTCCCAGAAAGCAAACGCGGTTGCGCTCGAACTCGACCGGCGCGCCATGGCGAAGCTGGCCGGAGATTTGGCGTTTGCGCTCGTTTCCAATGTGATCCATCAGCGTCGCGACGCTCGCCAGCTGATGCGCGAGGTCCCCCTTGGGCTCCTCGGGGGCGAACCCTCCCGGATACTCCTCCGCGATGAAGCCCGTCGAGAGCTCGCCGGAGCGCCAGCGCTCCTTGGTCATCAGCGAGGAAAGGAAAGGGATGTTGTGGCGGATGCCGTCGATGAAGAAGCGATCGAGCGCATCGGCTTGCGCAGCGATCGCGGCGAGGCGCGTGGGTCCATGCGTCACGAGCTTGGCGATCATCGGATCGTAATGGATCGAGATTTCGCGGCCCTCGGTGACGCCCGTGTCGTTGCGCACGGTGATTCCCTCGGCGCTCTCCTCGCGCGGCGGACGATATTTGACGAGCCGGCCGATCGACGGGAGGAAGTTACGGGTTGGATCCTCGGCGTAGATGCGGCTCTCCACCGCCCAGCCCTTGATCGTGACGTCCTGCTGGCGAATTTCAAGCGGCTCGCCCGCCGCGACGCGGATCATCTGCTCGACGAGATCGATGCCGGTGATGAGCTCGGTCACGGGATGCTCGACCTGCAGACGCGTGTTCATCTCGAGAAAATAGAAGCTCTTGTCCTGGCCGGCGACGAATTCGACCGTCCCGGCCGAATCGTAATCGACGGCCTTGGCGAGCGCGACGGCCTGCGCGCCCATCTCCGCGCGGGTTTTTTCATCGAGGAGGGGCGACGGCGCTTCCTCGACCACCTTCTGATTGCGCCGCTGGATCGAGCATTCGCGTTCGTTGAGGTGGATGACGTTGCCGTGCTTGTCGCCGAGCACCTGGATTTCGATGTGGCGGGGATTGACGATGAACTTTTCGATGAAGACGCGGTCGTCGCCAAAGGAGGAGGCGGCTTCCGAACGCGCCCGGGTAAAACCCTCCACGACCTCGTCGGCCTTATAGGCGATGCGCATGCCTTTGCCGCCGCCGCCGGCCGAGGCCTTCAGCATGACGGGATAGCCGATCTCATCGGCAATCTTGACCGCCTCCTCGCCGTCCTTGATGACGCCGAGATGTCCTGGCACGACATTGACCCTGGCTTTCGCAGCGAATTTTTTCGAACTCGATCTTGTCGCCCATCGCCTCGATCGCGTGCGGATTGGGTCCGATGAAGACGATCTTTTCGTCCGCGAGCGCCTTGGCGAAAGCGGCGCGCTCGGACAGAAAGCCGTAACCCGGATGGACCGCCTCGGCGCCGGTGAGCTTGCAGGCTTCGATGATCTTTTCGATCAGCAGATAAGACTGCGCCGCCGGCGGCGGGCCGAGATGGACCTTTTCGTCGGCCATCTCGACATGTAGCGCGTCCTCGTCGGCGTCCGAATAGACTGCGACAGTCGCAATGCCCATCCTGCGCGCGGTCTTGATCACGCGGCAGGCTATCTCGCCGCGATTGGCGATCAGAATTTTACGAAACATGCGTGCTCAACCCTCAGCCCTTGGCTTCGATTTCCTCGTCGGGCCGCTTCGCCTGAACATAGTCGACGATCCCGAATTCCTTAGCCTCTTCCGCGGACATGAAATGATCGCGATCGAGCGTTTTCTCGATCAGATCATAATCCCTGCCCGTGTGCCGCACGTAGATTTCGTTGAGCCGCCGCTTGACCTTCAAAATGTCTTCGGCGTGCCGCTGAATGTCGGAAGCCTGGCCCTGGAAGCCGCCCGAAGGCTGATGCAGCATCACGCGGGCGTTGGGCAGCGCATATCGCAGCCCCGCCGCGCCGGCGCAGAGCAGGAGCGATCCCATGGACGCCGCTTGGCCGACGCAAAGCGTGGAGACCTTGGGCTTGATGAACTGTATCGTGTCGTAGATCGCAAGACCCGAGGTCACGACGCCGCCAGGCGAGTTGATGTAGAGAAAAATCTCTTTCTTCGGGTTTTCGGACTCGAGAAACAGAAGTTGGGCCGTGATGACCGACGCCATATGGTCCTCGACGGGACCCGTCAGAAAGATGATGCGTTCACGCAGGAGGCGCGAATAGATGTCAAAGCCGCGTTCACCACGCGACGTGTTCTCGATCACCTGCGGGATGAGATATTGGTTGTAGACTTCGATCGGATCGCGCATCGCTTTAAACCTCTCATTGCTCTGTCGACCGCGGCTCGGCGCGGGCGCCCCCTTCCTTGAACCCGCTCTTTGAAGGACTTTATGCGGGGAGGGGCTTTGAAGTGGAGCAGAGCACTAGTCACATTTGGGCCCATCGGCAAGTCGCCGGCGTCGCGGTGAGGTCACGGGTCGAGCGGCCTGTGGGCGAAGGTCCAGATCCGGTTGAACGCGAAGGAGACAAACATGATGAGGATCGTGGTCAGGATCTGCGCCGGCAGATAGGGCGTCCCCAGCCGCTCGACGAAAAGACGCATGAAGGCGTAGGTGAGCCCGAATCCCATGAGCGCGACCAGAGCGAAGCGCCAGACCGCCTCCCGATGCGGGCGGTCGCTTGCAAAGGTGTGGCGGCGGTTCAACCGATAGGAGACGAAGCCGCCGACCACATAACCGGCGAGCGCCGCCGGGACGGGTGGAAGTGTCCCGAGCTCCACGAGCGCGATCAGCACCGTGTAATGTGCGAGCGAAGCGACCACGCCAACGAGCGCGTAGGTTGAAAGCTGTCGGGGCAGGGTCATGCGCAGGACTCAGACTCGCGTTCGGCCAGCCACGGAGCCCCGCGGTTCTCGGGCTTTTTTGGCTGGCGCCGCCGAAGGCGAGGTCTTTACGTCGGCCCGGAGCGCTCGAAAAGGGCTCGAGGCGACTTTAGGCGGATAAAGCTGCAAGTTTCCCGCCTTGTGCCGAACTGCATTTGAAGGCAAAGTCTCTCGGCGACCGCCCGTTTGCCGGGCCGTCATGAAGGGCTTGGCCGCGTATCGGGCCGCGCCCGATACGCGGTGCGGACGCGCCTTTCGCGCGCCCTGGGGCGGTCAGCTACCGATAATCACGAGAGATCTTGGAATGGATAGTTTGCATGCGGGCCTCTCCAAGGAGGCCCGAATTGGCTCGGCGGCGCCTTCGCCCATTGGCGATACCCCCGTGCGACGCGTGATGATTGGAGTGGATCGGTCTCAGACTTCCGACCGCGCCGCACGCTGGGCGGCGCTCTTCGCCGATCTCTACGGCGCCGAGCTCTTCGTCGTGCAGGTGATCGTCCCGCAGGATCCGAGCGCCCCCGCGGCGAGCGCCGGCGATCACGCGCGCGCTGACGCCGCCCGCGCCGAGCTCCCCGCCTATGCGCAGAGCCTCGCCGGCGCGCGCGGCCGCGCGCTGGTCTTCGTGGACCCCGACCCCGCGCACGCCATCGTCTCGGCGTCCGAGCAGGAGGCCGTCGACGTGCTCGTCGTCGGCAACCTCGGCATGTCCGGACGCAAGGAGTTCCTGCTCGGCAACGTGCCGAATCGAATCAGCCACAACGCGCGCTGCACGGTGATCATCGTGAACACGGCGCGCGAGGACGCCGCGCCGCGACTCGCGGCACGCGCCGTGGAGGAGGAGGCGCCGCATCCCCAACTCGCGGCGCGCGGCGCGCGCATCGCCACTGTGGCCGCCAAGCATGGGCTCAAGGAGCTCTTCAACAAGCCCGATCCCGACGGCGCCACGGGTCGGCAGCGGCAGGCCAAGCGCCTGCGCGCCGCGCTCGAGGAGCTCGGGCCCACTTTCTCCAAGCTCGGACAGATTCTCTCGACGCGCCCCGATCTCCTGCCGCCGGAGTTCATCTCGGAGCTCGCCTCGCTCCAGAACAAAGTGCCGCCGATGAGCGAGGCCGAGGTCGTCTCGGTCATGGAGAAAGAGCTCGGCGTTCCCTGGGAGGACGTCTTCCATGCGATCGAGCCGAAGGCTCTGGCCGCCGGCACCATCGGGCAGGTGCATCGCGCGACGCTCGTCGGCTCCGAGCGCGTCGTCGTGAAGGTGCAGCGGCCGAATGCGCGCGGCGAGATCGAGCAGGATCTCGCGCTTTTCGAGGCCTTTGTGACGGAAGCCGCCGCGCGCCCGGCGCTTCAGAAGGTCATCGACATCAAGAGCGTATTCGGGCAGCTGTCGCAGTCGCTGCAGCGCGAGCTCGATTTTTCGCAGGAAGCGGCCAATCTCGAACGCATGGCCGAGGTCGTCGCGACCTATGACCATCTCGGTGTTCCCGCCGTCTATAAGGAGCTGTCGACGCCGCGCCTCCTCGTCATGGAGGAGGTCCAGGGCGTGCCGGTCACCGAGGCGCCGGAAGGACCCGAACGCGCCGCCGCCGCGCGGCAGCTTTTGGAGAGCTTCTACAAGCAGATCGCCGTCGACGGATTTTTCCACGCCGATCCGCATCCCGGCAATCTGATGTGGTGGAAGGACCGCATCTATTTCCTCGATCTCGGCATGGTCGGCGTGCTCGACGGAGACCTGCGCGAGCAGCTCATGCTGCTGCTCATGGCCTTCTGGCAGGAGGACGCGCAGTTTCTGACCGATGTGACCTTCATGCTCTCAGGGGATTTCGATTCGTCGCGCCTGGAGCCGCAGCGCTATCAGGCGGAGATCGGCGCGCTCATGGCGAAATATCGCAAGGCCGGCCTCGCCGAGATGCAGATCGGCCCGATCATGCAGGAGATGAGCGCGATCGCGCTGAGCCATGGCGTGCCGCTGCCGGCCTCGCTCACCCTCGTCGGCAAGGCGCTGGCGCAGGTGCAGCTCGCCACCGCGCAGCTCGATCCGACGATCGATCCCTTCGACGTCGCGGGGAAGTTCCTGCAGCGCGCCATGCTGAAGGCCGCGCGCGAGAAGTTCAACGCCAAGACGATGCTCTACGAGGGGCAGAAGCTGACGGTTCGCGCCACCCGTTTCTTCGAGACGGTCGAGAAGCTCATCGGCGCCAAGCCCGGGCAGAATCTCGAGGTGAAGTTTCTGGCCCATTCGCTCGAGGACGGCCTGCGCCGCACCGGCCGTCAGCTCACCATCGGGCTGATCGCGACCGCGGCGCTGTTCTCCGCGGGCTTCACGCACAGCTCGCCGGACCGCTGGACGCCGATCGCCTTCGGGACCGTGGGAGCGATCCTGACGCTGGGCCTGCTCTTCGACATGCTGCGGCGGCGGTGACGCGCGAATCCCTCCCCCTTGCGGGGCTCGGCCCCCTCTCCCCGCAAGCGGGGAGAGGGAATGCGCGGGACTTACCCGCCGCGCAGCGCAGCCCGCTCCAGCGCCCAGGCCAGAAGCTTCATGACGACGCCGACGAGCGCGCGTTCGATGCTGTAGAGGGCGGCGCGCAAGCGGCGAGACATCAGATTTCTCCAATTGGGACAGCGTCCAACTGCGAGGGACGCCTCACAGCTCCGTCATGGCGAGCGAGGCGAAGCCATCCAGAGGGCATCGCAGAACCCCGTCGCTCCAGCCCCGCCGCGTTCGGCGGCGGGTAGTCATTAATTGCATGAAGGCGATTATGCGCGGGCTCGATGCGAACTCAAGGACGGCCTTTCAGGCCGCCGCCGAAGGCGGTCGCGAAGCGATCCTTGACTTCGCATCGAGCCCGCGCGACGCTCCGCCGTTCAATTCAATGACAAGTCAGCAATCCTGCCCCTTTTTTAGATGTCCTGAGCCCGAACGCCGGGTTGCGCCGGGAGGCCAGAGTCCGCATGGTGAGCGTCGCGGAGAGACTTTGCCATGAGCGACGTTCCGGGCGGGGAGTTGAGGTTTGAGAGTTCCAAAGAGCTCGAGGCGTGGCTGAAGACGCAGCCGCATGAGGTGAGTGTCGTCATCGCAGCGCGGGCGGCGCTGCGCGCGCTGCCCACGCTCTCGCGCTGGGCTGGACGACTGCAGGCCCGACGCTTCGCGCAAGTGGCTTTCGCGACATTTTGGGCAAACGCATCAGCGCGGGTGGCGGCCAGATATCCGATGGATGCTCGTGTGTTTGATAATATTTCGGCTAGTTTCGCCGCCGGGAAAGCGGCAACCAACGCCGCCGCCATCGATCCTTCCGCCGCAAGCCCTGCCCTTGCGGCTGCAGGGGCCGCCGATGCGGGTAGCGCCTGCGCTCGCGCAAGGGAATCCGCCAGAATCGCCGCCAGGCCGGACGCCGACGCCGCTGACGTCAAAGCCGCCGCCAACAATGTTCGCATTTACGCCTCCGAGATCACTGACGCTGCCGCTTCTGCCGCTCCCGGCGCTGCCGCTGCTGAAGTTTGGCGGCGATATCCGACGACGCCGCTCTGCTCCAAGCTACCGCGCCTAGCATTCTCGCGAGTGAGCCGCTGTGGCCGCAAGGGACACCCGATTGGGCTCGGAAGAGCTGGAGCCAATTGCGCGCCGAACTCTCGCTGCCCCATTGGAAACCTTGGCTCGACTGGTACGAACGAAGACTCGATGGTGGCGATGATCCGGAGGACTTCGAGTGGCTGTTCGCGACGCTGGAGGACCCGCGCGAAAAGGACCCGGCCAAACAAAACGCGGCGCTTGCGGCGGAAATCGAGCGGCTGACGAAACGCCGGCCTGGTCCCGATGATCCGGGGCTCGCGCAAGCCGTCGCGCGCATCGTTCACGATCCCCAGGGCGCGAGCGTCTCAGTCGTCGAAGGTCAGGCTCGCATCGTTGGCGCGGCGAGCGAAGGCGACCTCGCTGCCGCTCGAGACCCGCAGACGCGCCAGCTTCAGGAGCGGGCAAAGATACGCGCCGCCGCCGCGCTCGCTCAAGCCAAGCGCCTTCATAATCAGGGCGGTTTCGGCAACATTGCGGAGACTATCGGCGAGTTCGCCGAATGGATCGACGGCGTTACGGAATCCGTTGCGGAAAACGTTTCGACGGTCTGGGAGCTTGCGGTCGCGATAGGCACTTTCATTGATCGCGACGACAGGGCGGGCTCAACGCCCCACGAACTGACGCCAAAGATGGATGCGGCCGCGCGGGAATTGTTGGACCAACTCCTTATCGCCGCCGCGCCCTTCGTCCGGCGGTTCCCGACCGCCTTGGCGAATGACGAGGCCTATCGCCAATTCAAACAGTCGAAGGAGCCGGTCGCGCCTTGCCTGCGGATTGTCGTCGGCGGACGGGACGCGCAAGTTATCGAGCGACAATCAGGAGACGTCATAGAAATCGCTCTCGAAGCCTCCGAACGCGAAGGCCCGCAGGCAGAAAAGAGCCGCCGATGGAGCTTGGCGACCGTCAGGAAACTCGTCTTCGTGCTGCTCGTGAGCTCCGCGGCGGTTGGGGCTCCGCTTGCGGGTGAATTCCTCAAAGGCGCTGCGAACAAGGCCGGAGAAAAGTTCGGCCAGAAATCGCAAGCGGTCAATCGGATCGTCGACTATCTGTTGCGACATGAGGACGATATTCTGAAGTCGTTAGAAGGGCTTCCGCCCGACGTTCCCGCCGCGGCGCGAGAGTTCTTGCGGCGCTTGCGCTCAGAGCATTTGCCGTCTCCCGATCCGCTCGGGAGGACTTGAGGCCCCGATCCGGCCTACGAAAACCTGACGAACCCTTGGCCTCGTCCTCCCTCGCATTTTTCTTGTCCTGCACCCCAATCTCCGCTTGACCGTGTCGAAACTCCCGCTTAATACCACCTCTGCTTTCGACTGGCCGTAGCGCCACGCCGTTGGAGACGACTCGTCCCCAACACTTCGGTGCTAAACGCTGTCGCCTTGCCTGTGAACGCCACTCGGTTGGTAATCGCTCCCGCGCCTCTAGGGGTTCGGGTCAGGAAGGCACGATCCCGAATTCGCGTTCGGGATCCTCTGCATTGAAGGCGCCTCGGACACATCGTCCGAGAGCGCCCTTATCGTTTGCGTCTTCGGGCGCAGGCGGAACCTTGGAACACCCATTCGCACCCGCGAAGGAAAGCTTGATGCCGACGATCAGCCAGTTGATCCGCAAGCCGCGGCAACCGAAGACATACCGCGAGAAGGCCCGCCATCTCGGCGCCTGCCCGCAGAAGCGCGGCGTGTGTACGCGCGTCTACACGACGACCCCGAAGAAGCCGAACTCGGCGCTCCGCAAGGTCGCCAAGGTTCGCCTCACCAACGGCTTCGAGGTCATCGGCTACATTCCGGGCGAGGGTCATAACCTCCAGGAGCACTCGGTGGTCATGATCCGCGGCGGCCGCGTCAAGGACCTTCCGGGCGTCCGCTATCACATTCTGCGCGGCGTCCTCGACACGCAGGGCGTCAAGGACCGCAAGCAGCGCCGTTCGAAATACGGCGCGAAGCGTCCGAAGTAAGGAGCGCACGGCATGTCGCGACGTCATAAAGCCGAGAAGCGGGAAGTCATCGAAGACGCCAAATTTGGCGATCTCGTTCTCGCGAAATTCATGAACTCGATCATGTACGACGGCAAGAAGTCCGTCGCCGAGTTGATCGTCTATGGCGCGCTCGACCAGATCGAGGCGAAGGCGAAGACTGATCCGCTCGGCGTCTTCAAGTCGGCGCTCGAAAATGTCGCGCCGTCGATCGAGGTGCGCTCGCGGCGCGTCGGCGGCGCCACCTATCAGGTGCCGGTCGAGGTCCGCAATGAGCGTCGGCAGGCGCTGGCGATCCGCTGGATCATCACGGCGGCGCGCGGTCGCAACGACAAGACCATGGTCGATCGCCTCTCGGCGGAGCTGCTCGACGCCTCGAACAATCGCGGCGCCGCTGTCAAAAAGCGCGAGGACACGCACCGGATGGCGGAAGCCAACCGAGCCTTCTCGCATTATCGCTGGTAATCGCGACTCTCCTGAGGACGACCTTATGCCCCGTTCCCATCCGATCGAGGATTATCGCAACTTCGGCATCATGGCCCACATCGATGCGGGCAAGACGACGACGACCGAGCGCGTCCTCTACTACTCAGGCAAGAGCCATAAGATCGGCGAGGTGCACGAAGGCGCCGCGACGATGGACTGGATGGAGCAGGAGCAGGAGCGTGGCATCACCATCACCTCCGCCGCGACCACGACCTTTTGGAACGGCAAGCGCCTGAACATCATTGACACGCCCGGGCACGTCGACTTCACGATCGAGGTCGAGCGCAGCCTACGCGTGCTCGACGGCGCGATCTGCGTGCTCGATGGCAATCAGGGCGTCGAGCCGCAGACCGAGACCGTCTGGCGTCAGGCCGACAAATACAAGGTTCCGCGCATCGTCTTCGTCAACAAGATGGACAAGATCGGCGCGGACTTCTTCCGTTGCGTCAAGGAAATCGAGACGCGCGTCGGCGGCCGACCGGTCTGCGTGCAGCTGCCCATCGGCTCCGAGAACAACTTCAAGGGCGTGATCGACCTCGTCCGCATGAAGGCCGTCGTCTGGGAAGACGAAGGCCTCGGCGCCAAATATCACGACGAGGAGATCCCCGCAGAGCTCCTCGAGCAGGCCAAGGAATATCGCACGCTTCTCATCGAAGCGGCGGTCGAGCTCGATGACGACGCCATGGGGGCCTACCTCGACGGCCAGGAGCCGGACGAGGACACGCTGCGCCGTCTGATCCGCCTCGCCGTGCGGAAGATCCACTTCGTGCCGGTGTTCTGCGGCTCGGCTTTCAAGAACAAGGGCGTGCAGCCGCTGCTCGACGCCGTCGTCTATTATCTCCCCTCGCCGGTAGACAGGGAGGCGATCAAGGGCGTCGACATGGACACGGGCGCGGACATTGTGCGCAGGCCCTCCGACGACGAACCCTTTTCCATGCTCGCCTTCAAGATCATGGACGACCCCTTCGTCGGCACGATCACCTTTTGCCGCGTCTACTCCGGCAAGATCGAGTCCGGCACGACCGTCGTCAACTCGACCAAGGACAGGAAGGAGCGCGTTGGCCGCATGCTGCTCATGCACGCCAATAACCGCGAGGACATCAAGGAGGCTTACGCCGGCGACATCGTGGCGCTCGCGAGCCTGAAGGACACCCGCACCGGCGACACGCTCTGCGATCCGCAGAAGGCCGTGATCCTCGAGCGCATGGAGTTCCCCGAGCCGGTCATCGAGATCGCGATCGAGCCGAAGTCGAAAGCCGATCAGGAGAAGCTCGGCGTCGCGCTTTCGAAACTCGCAGCCGAGGATCCCTCTTTCCGCGTCTCGACCGATCAGGAGAGCGGCCAGACCATCCTCAAGGGCATGGGCGAGTTGCATCTCGACATCAAGGTCGACATTCTCAAGCGCACCTATAAGGTCGACGCCAATATCGGCAAGCCGCAGGTGGCCTATCGTGAGCGCCTCTCGAAGCGCGCCGAGATCGACTACACGCACAAGAAGCAGACCGGCGGCACCGGCCAGTTCGCGCGCGTGAAGATCATCTTCGAGCCCAACGAGCCGGGCGCGGGCAACTCCTTCGAGAGCCAGATCGTCGGCGGCGCGGTTCCGAAGGAATATATCCCCGGCGTCGACAAGGGCATCCAGTCGGTCATGGGCTCCGGCATTCTCGCAGGCTTCCCGGTCGTCGACCTTAAGGCGACGCTCATCGACGGGGCCTTCCACGACGTCGACTCGTCGGTGCTCGCCTTCGAGATCGCGTCGCGAGCCGCAACCCGAGAGGCCCTCCAGAAGGGCGGTTCGGTGCTGCTCGAGCCGATCATGAAGGTCGAGGTCGTGACGCCCGAGGAATACACGGGCTCTGTCATCGGCGACATCAACTCGCGCCGCGGACAGATTCAGGGCCAGGACATGCGCGCCAACGCCGTCGTGATCGACGCGATGGTGCCCCTCGCCAACATGTTCGGCTACGTCAACCAGTTGCGCTCCTTCACGCAGGGCCGCGCCAACTACACGATGCAGTTCTCTCACTATGAGCAGGCGCCGGACAGCGAGCTGAAGAAGCTCGCGCCGAAGTAGACCCGGACCATTCAGACCTAAAGACGGAACGATCTAAGGAGACGGCCATGGCCAAGGAAAAGTTCTCACGCACGAAGCCGCACTGCAACATTGGGACGATCGGTCACGTGGACCACGGCAAGACGTCGCTGACGGCGGCGATCACCAAGGTTCTGGCGGAGACGGGCGGAGCGACGTTTACGGCCTACGACCAGATCGACAAGGCTCCGGAAGAGCGCGCGCGCGGCATCACGATTTCGACGGCGCATGTGGAGTATGAGACCTCGAAGCGCCATTACGCGCATGTCGACTGCCCTGGCCACGCCGACTATGTGAAGAACATGATCACCGGCGCGGCGCAGATGGACGGCGCGATCCTGGTGGTTTCGGCGGCGGACGGTCCGATGCCGCAGACGCGCGAGCATATTCTTCTGGCGCGTCAGGTCGGCGTGCCGGCGCTGGTGGTGTTTTTGAACAAGGTCGACATGGTCGACGATCCGGAACTGCTTGAGCTCGTGGAGCTCGAGGTTCGCGAGCTCTTGAGCAAATATGAGTTCCCGGGCGACGACATTCCGATCACCAAGGGCTCGGCGCTGGCGGCGCTGGAGAACAAGACGCCGGAGATCGGGCATGACGCGATTCTGGCGCTGATGAAGACGGTGGACGACTATATTCCGCAGCCGGAGCGTCCGAAGGATCAGCCGTTCCTGATGCCGGTCGAGGACGTGTTCTCGATTTCGGGACGCGGCACGGTGGTGACGGGGCGCATTGAGCGCGGCGTGATCAAGGTCGGCGAGGAAGTCGAGATCGTGGGCATCCGCCCGACGACGAAGTCGACGGTGACGGGCGTCGAGATGTTTCGAAAGCTCCTGGATCAGGGCGAGGCGGGCGACAACGTGGGCTGCCTGCTGCGCGGCACGAAGCGCGAGGAAGTGGAGCGCGGTCAGGTTCTCTGCAAGCCGGGCTCGGTGAAGCCGCACACGAAGTTCAAGGCGGAGGCCTACATTCTGACGAAGGAGGAGGGCGGACGCCATACGCCGTTCTTCACGAATTATCGTCCGCAGTTTTATTTCCGCACGACGGACGTGACGGGCGTGGTGACGCTCCCCGAGGGCGTTGAGATGGTGATGCCGGGCGACAACATTTCGATGGAAGTGGCGCTGATCGTGCCGATCGCCATGGAGGAGAAGCTGCGCTTCGCCATCCGCGAAGGCGGCAGAACCGTCGGCGCCGGCGTCGTCGCAAGCATCATCGAGTGAGGATTATGGACCGCGAGCCTCAAGGCTCGCTTGAACAAAAATGCGGACGGCGGGCCATTCGGCCCGCGGTCCAGAGGAGCGGTCCAAACGATCGCGGTCCATCGAGGAAAAGACTATGAACGGTCAGAACATCCGGATTCGCCTGAAGGCGTTCGATCACCGGATTCTCGATACGTCGACGAAGGAAATCGTGTCGACCGCCAAGCGCACGGGCGCACAGGTGCGCGGGCCGATTCCGCTGCCGACGCGCATCGAGAAATTCACGGTCAATCGCTCGCCGCACGTCGACAAGAAGTCGCGCGAGCAGTTCGAGATCAGGACCCATAAGCGGGTTCTCGACATTGTGGATCCCACGCCGCAGACCGTGGACGCGCTGATGAAGCTCGACCTGGCGGCGGGAGTCGACGTCGAGATCAAGCTTTAAAGTGACAACCCGGGCGCGGTGGCGCCTTGCGAAGGAATTGAACCATGCGATCGGGCGTTATCGCGCAAAAGGTCGGAATGAGCCGCATCTTCAATGATGCGGGCGAGCATGTGCCGGTGACGGTGCTGAAGCTCGACGGCTGCCAGGTCGTCGCCCACCGCACCAAGGAGCAGAACGGCTACACGGCCGTGCAGCTTGGCGCCGGCCGGGCGAAAGTGAAGAACGTTACGAAAGCCGAGCGCGGCCGTTTCGCCGTGGCGAAGGTCGAGCCGAAGTTGAAAGTGGTCGAGTTCCGCGTCGACGAAGAGAATTTGCCGCCGATCGGCGCCGAGATCACTGCTGATCATTTCGTCGTCGGCCAATATGTCGATGCGACCGGAACGACGATTGGCAAGGGTTTTGCCGGTCCGATGAAGCGCTGGAACTTCGGCGGTCTGCGCGCCACGCACGGCGTCTCCGTCTCGCATCGTTCGCATGGTTCGACAGGCGGTCGCCAGGATCCTGGTAAGACATTCAAGAACAAAAAGATGGCCGGTCATATGGGCGTTGACCGCGTCACCACGCTCAATCTGAAAGTGGTGCGCACCGACGTGGATCGTGGGCTCGTCATCGTGCAAGGCGCCGTGCCCGGCCATGCGGGCGGTTGGATCTATCTGCGCGACGCGGTGAAGCGAGCGCTCCCCGCCGATGCGCCGAAACCCGGCAGCTTCCGCCTCGCCGAGACGGCGGCCGAAGAGGCTCCGGCGCAAGACGCCGCGCCGCATGACAAAACGGAGGGCTGACCCTTGAAAATCGACGTCACCTCCTTCGACGGGCAGTCGGCGGGCTCTATCGAGCTCTCTGACGCGATCTTCGGCCTCGAGCCGCGCGCCGATCTGATCGCGCGCATCGGTACGTTGGCAGCTCGCCAAGCGTCGGGCCGGCACGCACGCCGTCAAGAACCGCGCCGAGATCGCGCGGACCGGCAAGAAAATGTATAAGCAAAAGGGCACGGGCGGCGCCCGCCACGGTTCGGCGCGCGTGCCTCAGTTTCGCGGCGGCGGCCGGGCTTTCGGTCCGCAAGTGCGCAGCCACGAGCACGATCTCAACAAGAAGGTGAAGGCGCTGGGGCTCAGGCATGCCCTCTCCGCCAAAGCCAAGGACGGCGCCATCGTCGTCTGGGAGAGCGCGCAGCTCGACGCTCCCAAGACGAAGATTCTGAAGACGGGCTTCGACAAGACCGGGCTGACGAGCGCGCTGATCATCGATGGCGGCGCGCTGCAGGATAATTTCGCGCTCGCCGCGCGCAACATCCCCAAGATCGATGTGCTGCCGGTCGAAGGCGTTAATGTCTACGACATTCTGCGTCGCGAGAAGCTGGTTCTGACCCGGTCGGCGGTGGACGCGCTGGAGGCGCGCCTAAAATGAGCAAGAATCCGAGCCATTATGACGTGATTGTCGCGCCGGTCGTCACCGAGAAGGCCACGACGGCGGCGGAGCACAATCAGTTCGTCTTCGAGGTCGCGCGCAAGGCGACGAAGCCGCAGATCAAGGCGGCGGTCGAGGGCCTCTTCGACGTGAAGGTTGTGGGCGTCAACACGCTCGTCACAATGGGGAAGACCAAGGCTTTTCGCGGCGTGCGCGGCAAGCAGAGCGACGTGAAGAAAGCGGTCGTGACTTTGGCCGAAGGCCATAAGATCGACGTGACCACCGGACTGTGACGGAAGGCTAGAGAGGACCAACCATGGCGCTGAAGACATTCAAGCCGGTCACGCCGAGCCTTCGCCAGCTCGTCATTGTCGACCGCAAAGATCTCTATAAGGGCAAGCCGGTCAAGGCTCTGACCGAGGGCAAGAGCTCGAAGGGCGGACGCAACAATCACGGCCGCGTGACTGTGCGCTTTCGCGGCGGCGGCCATAAGCAGACCTATCGTCTCGTGGACTTCAAGCGTCGCAAGCTAGACATTCCCGCGAAGGTCGAGCGCCTCGAGTATGATCCGAACCGTACGGCCTTCATCGCGCTGATCCGCTATCAAGACGGAGAGCTCTCCTACATTCTCGCGCCGCAGCGGATCTCCGTCGGCGACGAGGTCGTCTCCGGTCAGCAGGCGGACGTGAAGCCCGGCAATGCGATGCCGATCGCCAATATTCCGGTCGGCACGATAGTTCACAATATCGAGACGAAAATCGGCAAGGGCGGCTCGATCGCCCGTTCCGCTGGGACTTACGCGCAGATCGCCGGACGCGATCAGGGCTATGTGATTTTGCGTCTCAACTCGGGCGAGCAGCGTCTGGTGCATGGTCAGTGCTTCGCGACGGTGGGCTCGGTCTCCAATCCCGATCACATGAATATTTCGATCGGCAAGGCTGGACGTTCGCGCTGGCTCGGGCGGCGCCCGCACAATCGCGGCGTCACGATGAACCCGATCGACCATCCGCACGGCGGCGGCGAAGGCCGCACCTCGGGCGGCCGGCATCCCGTGACTCCCTGGGGCAAGCCGACCAAGGGCAAGAAGACCCGCAGCAACAAGGCGACGGATCGTTTCATCGTGTCCTCGCGGCACGTTAAGAAGAAGAAGGGCTGATCCATGGCGCGTTCAATCCGGAAGGGTCCGTTCGTCGACGGCTATCTGCTCAAGAAGGCGGAAACCTCGCGCGCCTCGGGCCGCTCGGAAGTTATCAAGATCTGGAGCCGCCGCTCCACGATCCTTCCGCAGTTCGTCGGCCTCACCTTCGGTGTGCACAACGGCCACAAGCATATTCCCGTGAACGTCAGCGAAGACATGATCGGACACAAGTTCGGCGAGTTCGCTCCGACGCGCACCTTCCACGGCCACTCGGCCGACAAGAAGGCGAAGAGAGGCTAAGCGGATGTCGAAGGAAAAGAATCCGCCGCGAGTGGGTGAAAACGAAGCGAGGGCGATGACACGCATGCTGCGCGTCTCTCCGCAAAAGCTCAATCTGCTCGCGCAGCTCATCCGCGGCAAGAAGGTCGATCGCGCGCTCGCCGATCTCGAATTCTCGAGAAAGCGCAGCGCCTTCGACGTCAAGAAGACGTTGGAGAGCGCGATCGCCAACGCCGAGAACAATCACGATCTCGACGTCGACGATCTCATGGTGGTCCAGGCCTTCGTCGGTAAGGACATGGTGATGAAGCGGCATTCGCCGAGGGCGCGCGGTCGCGCTGGCCGGATCGAAAAGCCCTTCGCAAATCTCACGATCATCGTGCGAGAAGTCGCCGCACAGTCACAGGCTTGAGGAGCGCGTCATGGGTCAGAAGGTCAATCCGATCGGGCTGCGCCTCGGCGTCAACCGCACTTGGGACTCGCGCTGGTTCGCGGCCAAAAACGAATATGGCAAGCTGCTGCACGAGGACATGGCGATCCGCGAAGCGATCGCCAAGGCTCTCAAGCAGGCGGCGGTCTCGCGCATCGTCATTGAGCGCCCGCACCGCAAGTGCCGCGTGACGATCTATTCGGCGCGGCCGGGCGTGGTGATTGGAAAAAAGGGCGCCGACATCGAGAAGATCCGCAAGCTCGTGGGCAAGCTTACGACGAGCGAGGTCGTGATCAACATCGTCGAAGTGCGCAAGCCCGAGATCGAGGCGACTCTCGTCGCCGATTCGATCGCTCAGCAGCTCGAGCGCCGCGTCGCCTTCCGCCGCGCGATGAAGCGCGCCGTGCAGTCGGCGATGCGGCTCGGCGCCCAGGGCATCCGCATCAACTGCTCGGGACGTCTGGGCGGTGCGGAGATCGCCCGTCTCGAATGGTATCGCGAGGGCCGCGTCCCGCTGCACACGCTCCGCGCGGATGTGGATTATGGCGTCGCCACCGCGCACACCGCCTATGGCACCTGCGGGATCAAGGTTTGGATCTTCAAAGGCGAGATCCTCGAGCACGACCCGATGGCGCAGGACAAGCGTTTCGCCGAGCAAAGCAGCGGCGATCATCATCACCACGACCGTGACCGCGACCGTGACCGCGACCGGGGTCGTCGCCGCGACCGCGACCGAGACGCGGTCCCAGCCAGCCACGCCTGACGAAAGCACGAACGATGCTGCAGCCTAAACGCACTAAATTCCGTAAGGCTTTCAAAGGCCGAATTCGGGGCGCCGCGAAGGGCGGCTTCCTCTTGAACTTCGGCCAGTTCGGGCTGAAGGCATTGGAGCCGGAGCGCATCACCGCGCGCCAGATCGAGGCGGCGCGCCGCGCCATGACGCGCCATATGAAGCGCGCCGGACGCGTCTGGATCCGCATCTTCCCGGACGTGCCGGTCTCCAAGAAGCCGACAGAAGTCCGCATGGGCAAGGGCAAGGGCGCGCCGGAATTCTGGGCTGTGCGCGTCGCGCCCGGGCGCATCATGTTCGAGATCGACGGCGTGCCGGCGCCGCTCGCGCGCGAGGCGCTTGATCTTGCGGCGGCCAAGCTGCCGATCAAGACCCGCTTCATTCAACGCATCTCGGAATGAGGATCGAACGCCATGAGTAGCAAGCAGCGGTTGTCCGATCTTCGCGCCCTGAGCGAGGATCAATTGAACGAGGAGCTCCTCAAGCTCAAGAAAGAGCAGTTCAACCTGCGCTTTCAGCGGGCCACTGGCCAGCTCGAGAACTCGTCACGTGTACGTGTCGTCAGACGCGACGTCGCTCGGGTCAAGACGATCGCCGTACAGGCGCGCAGCAAAAGGGTTGATTGAAGGCCATGCCGAAGCGAATCCTCCAGGGCGTCGTCGTCAGCGACAAGCAGCAAAAGACCCTTGTCGTGAAGGTCGAGCGCCGTTTCACTCATCCGCTGCTGCAGAAGACCGTGCGGCGCACCAAAAACTACCATGCCCATGACGAAGCCGGGACCTTCAAGGTGGGCGACGAGGTCACGATCGAGGAGACGGCTCCGATCTCCAAATTGAAGCGTTGGCGCGTGCTCGAGCGCGCAGCCAAGGCTTGAGCGCACGGATTCACTGACTGGGCTTCCGCGCGGCAGACGCGCCCAAGCCCGAAGCGGAACAAGCAAGGCGGATAAGCCATGATACAGATGCAGACAAATCTCGATGTCGCTGACAATTCCGGCGCGCGCCGGGTCATGTGCATCAAGGTGCTGGGCGGCTCGAAGCGCAAATATGCCGGGGTTGGCGACATCATCGTCGTCTCAATCAAGGAGGCTATTCCACGCGGCCGCGTCAAGAAGGGCGACGTGCTGAAGGCCGTCGTGGTGCGCACCTCGAAGGACATCCACCGCGCCGACGGCTCTACGATCCGTTTCGATTCGAATGCCGCCGTTCTGATCAACAATCAGAAGGAGCCGATCGGCACGCGTATCTTCGGGCCTGTTCCGCGCGAGCTGCGCGCGAAGAACCACATGAAGATCATCTCGCTCGCGCCGGAGGTGCTGTGATGGCCGCCAAGATCAAGAGAGGCGACAAGGTGGTGGTCATCGCCGGACGCGACAAGGGACGCACCGGCGAAGTGCTGCGGGTGCATCCGGATGAGGGACGGGCCGTGGTCGACGGCGTGAACCAGGTCAAGCGCCATCAGCGACAGACACGGGACCGCGAAGCCGGCATCATCACCAAGTCTGCGCCGATCGATCTGTCGAATCTCGCCATCATCGATCCCAAGGACGGCAAGCCGACGCGTGTCGGATTTAAGATTCTCGAGGACGGCCGCAAGGTCAGATTCGCCAAGCGTTCGGGAGAGCTGATCGATGGCTGAGGAAAAGAAGGCGAAGGGCGCCGAGGCCAAGAAGGGCGCCGACGCGAAGAAGGGCGGCGACGCCAAGAAATCCAAGGCGGCCTCCGCGGCGAGCGAGGCCCGCGGCGCCCACGAGACGGCTGAGCTCCCGACCGGCGCCTATACGCCGCGTATGAAGAAGCACTTCGAGGAGTTCGTGCGGCCGGCATTGACGGAGCAGTTTGGATATAAAAACGCGCTGGAAGTGCCGGCGATCGAAAAGATCGTGCTCAACATGGGCGTCGGCGAGGCCGTCAACGACACGAAAAAGGTCACGGCCGCCGCAGGCGACCTTGCGCTCATCGCGGGGCAGAGGCCGGTGGTGACGCGGGCCCGCAAGGCCATCTCGACCTTCAAGGTGCGCGAGAACATGCCGATCGGCGCGAAGGTGACTTTGCGCAAGACGCGCATGTACGAATTCCTCGACCGCCTGATCACGGTGGCTCTCCCGCGCGTGCGGGACTTCAGGGGGCTCAATCCCAAGTCGTTCGACGGCCGCGGCAATTACGCGCTCGGAATTAAGGAGCACATCGTGTTCCCGGAAATCGACTACGACAAGGCCGAATCCATCCTCGGTCTCGACGTGATCGTCTGTACGACGGCGAAGACCGATGAAGAGGCGCGCGCCTTGCTCAAGGCGTTCAATTTCCCGTTCCGGCAGTGAGGGGCAAATCCCCTCAAACGCGGTAACTGAAAAGGCAAGACCAGTATGGCCAAGAAGAGCGCGATAGAGAACAACAAGCGCAAGGCGAGGCTCGTCAAGGCGTTCGCCGGGCGGCGAGCGCGGCTGAAGGCGCGCACGAAGGATGAAAGCCTGACCCCGGAAGAGCGTTTCGAAGCGCATCTCAAGCTCGCCGAGCTTCCGCGCAATTCCGCGGCGGACCGGCTGCGCAATCGCTGCGAGGTGTCGGGTCGGCCGCGCGCCTATTATCGCAAGCTCAAGATGTCGCGCATCGCGCTGCGTGAGCTCGGCTCCCGTGGCCTCGTGCCGGGTCTCGTGAAGTCCAGCTGGTAAGGAGAGCGGAACAATGGCGATCAACGATCCGCTTGGCGATTTGCTGACGAGAATTCGCAACGCGCAGATGCGTCGCAAGGAGAAGGTGTCGACTCCGGGCTCGAAGCTGAGGGCGAATGTGCTCGACGTGCTCAAGGAGGAAGGCTACATCCGCGGCTACTCGACGACGGATTTCGGCGACGGCCGGAGCGAGTTCGAGATCGAGCTCAAATATTTCGACGGGCAGCCGGCGATTAAGCAAATCGAGCGCGTCTCGCGCCCGGGGCGCCGGGTCTATGCGGACGTAGCGAGCGTGCCACGCGTCGCCAATGGGCTTGGCGTGATCATCGTCTCGACGTCGAAGGGCGTCATGGCGGATCATGTCGCGCGCGAGCAGAATGTCGGCGGCGAGTTGCTTTGTCGGGTATTCTAACCCGTCGTGACGACCCTTTAAGGAACGGAACACCATGTCTCGTATCGGCAAGAAGCCCGTCGCCGTGCCGGCCGGCGTCACCGCCAAGGTCGACGGCCAGCTCGTCACCGTGAAGGGCGCGAAGGGCCAGCTCGAATTCCTCGTCCCGGACGACGTTTCGGTGGCGCAAGACGACAACGCCATCATGGTCGATCCGCGGAACGACACCAAGCGCGCGCGGGCGCTTTGGGGCACTGCGCGCGCCCGGGTGAACAACATCGTGGTCGGCGTGACCAAGGGGTTTGAGAAGAAGCTCGAGATCACCGGCGTAGGCTATCGCGCCGCGGTGCAGGGCAAAAATCTGCAACTCGCGCTTGGCTATTCGCATGACGTCAACTATCCCATTCCCGCCGGCATAACGATTACGACGCCCAAGCCTACAGAGATCACGATCAACGGGATCGACAAGCAGCAAGTCGGTCAGGTCGCCGCGGAGATTTGTGCGGTTCGCGGTCCCGAGCCCTATAAGGGGAAGGGCGTGAAATACGTCGACGAATTCATCTTCCGCAAAGAAGGCAAGAAGAAGTAAGGATCGGTTTGATGTCGAGGAACACAGAACTCGAAACGCGTCGCAAGCACCGGGTTCGCCGCGCCCTTCGCGCAAGCGCCTTCCGGCGGCCGCGGCTCTCGGTCTTCCGTTCGTCAAAGCAGATCTATGCGCAGATCATCGACGACGAGAAGGGCGTGACGCTTGTCGCGGCTTCCTCGTTGGAGAAGGACAATCGCGAGAAGCTGAAGACCGGCGCCAATATCGAAGCCGCCAAGGAAGTCGGCAAGCTCGTCGCCGAGCGCGCCGTCGCCAAGGGCGTGAAGGCCGTGGTCTTCGATCGCGGGGGCTACATGTATCATGGCCGTGTCAAGGCGCTGGCGGATGGGGCGCGCGAAGGCGGGCTCGAGTTTTAATACCTCTCTCTGCCTGGGCAGGGAAAGCACGAAGCGAGCGGCCCCTGGGCTGCGTAAGTGACGGAAGAGAAGAATGGCGCGTGAAGGTGAGGGCGGTCGTGGACGCGATCGCGATAGAGACGATCGCGACAGCGAATTCGTGGACCGCTTGGTTCACATCAATCGCGTCGCCAAGGTCGTGAAGGGTGGACGCCGCTTCGGCTTCGCCGCGCTCGTCGTCGTCGGCGATCAGAAAGGCCGCGTGGGCTTTGGCCACGGGAAGGCGCGCGAGGTGCCGGAAGCCATTCGCAAAGCGACGGACGCCGCCAAGCGCGCGCTGGTCCGCGTGCCGCTGCGCGAGGGCCGCACGCTGCATCACGACGTGAACGGACGGCATGGCGCGGGACGCGTCGTGCTGCGCGCCGCGCCTCCCGGCACGGGCATCATCGCCGGCGGTCCGATGCGCGCCGTGTTCGAGACCCTCGGCGTGCATGACATCGTCGCCAAGAGCCAGGGCTCGTCCAATCCCTACAACATGATTCGCGCCACTTTCGACGCTCTGTCGCGCGAAGATTTGCCCCGCGCCGTCGCCGCCCGCCGCACGCTGAAGGTTTCGGCCTTGCAGGCGCGCCGGCATGGCGTGGACGCCGAGGCCGTCGAGGCCTGACGGGGAGAAGCGAAATGACGAAGAAGACGGTCACCGTGGAGCAGACGGGAAGCGCCATCGGACGCCCCGAACGCCAGCGTCAGACGCTGCGCGGCCTCGGGCTCACCCGTATTGGTCGGCGCCGCACCCTGGAGGATACGCCGGCCGTGCGCGGGCTGATCGCCAAGGTCGCGCATCTCATCAAAATCGTCGAAGAGCAGTGAGGACCGAACGATGGTGAAGCTCAACGACATTACGGACAATGCGGGCGCGAGCAAAGATCGCATGCGCGTCGGCCGCGGCATCGGCTCCGGCAAGGGCAAGACGGGCGGCCGCGGCGTGAAGGGTCAGAAGGCCCGCACCGGCGTGGCGGTCAAAGGCTTCGAAGGCGGTCAGATGCCGCTGCATCGTCGCCTGCCCAAGCGCGGTTTCCACAATCCGTTCCCGACGGACTATAACGAGGTGAACCTCGGCCGCATTCAGCAGGCCGTGGACGCGGGGAAACTTGATGCGAAAGTCGTGGTGACGCAGGACGCGCTGCTGGCGGCGGGCTTGGTTTCCAAGCCGCGTGACGGCGTCAAGATCCTCGGTCAGGGCGCGCTTTCCGCGAAGCTCGCCTTCGAGGTCGCGGCCGCCTCGAAAGGGGCGATCGCGGCGATCGAGGGCGCGGGCGGCACGGTGAAGCTGCTTGCGGCGCCCGCCGAAGCGGCGCCGCAGTAAGTCTCTTCGACTGGGAGCCTCGCCCGCCCTTGCGCCGGCGGGGCTCATGCTTACCTCTCCGCTTGTTGAGCGGCGCATGCGCCCGGGCTCGCGCTTCGGCTAAAAGACAACTAGAAAACAAAGAGCGCCTTTTCGGCTCGCTACCGAAACGGGCAGGGGAAAGGGAGCGTCTCCATGGCATCGGCAGCCGAACAGCTCGCGGCCAACGTCAACGTCTCCAACTTATTGAAGAACGAGGAGCTCAAGCAGCGTATCTGGTTTACGCTCGCCGCGCTCGTCGTGTATCGGATCGGGACCTATATCCCGCTCCCGGGCATTGACCCCGACGCCTTCGCGAAGAGCTTCTTCGGCCAGTCGAAGGGCGTGCTCGAGTTGTTCAACATGTTCGCGGGCGGCGCTGTGCAGCGGCGCGCGATCTTCGCGCTGAACATCATGCCGTATATTTCGGCCTCGATCATCATCCAGCTGCTCACCACCGTCATTCCGACGCTAGAGGCTGTGAAGAAAGAGGGCGAACAGGGCCGCAAGGTCCTCAACCAATACACCCGCTATCTGACGGTCGTGCTCGCGACCTTCCAGGCCTATGGCATGGCGATCGGTCTCGAGGGACAGGCTGGCGTCGTGACGGAGCCTGGCCTGTTCTTTCGTCTCACGACGGTCGTCACGCTCGTCGGCGGCACCATGTTCCTGATGTGGCTCGGCGAGCAGATTACCTCGCGCGGCATTGGCAACGGTTCCTCGCTGATCATCTTCGCGGGCATTGTCGCCGCCTTCCCGAGCGCCATTGTGCAGACGCTCGAGATGGGACGTCAGGGCGCGATTTCGACGGGCTCCATCATCGGCGTCATCGTCATGTCCTTCCTGGTGATCGGCTTCATCGTGTTCATGGAGCGCGCGCAGCGTCGGCTGCTGATCACCTATCCCAAACGCCAGCAGGGCAATCGCGTCTACGAGGGGCAGACCTCTTTTCTGCCGCTCAAGCTGAATACTTCCGGCGTCATCCCTCCGATCTTCGCTTCGTCGCTGCTGTTGCTGCCGACGACGATCGCGAATTTCTACCAGACGCAAGGCTCCGACAGCTGGGTTTCGGTCATTTCGGCCTATTTCGGCCACGGGCGCCCGCTCTATATGATCGCCTATGTGGGATTGATCGTATTCTTCGCCTTCTTCTACACGGCGATCGTGTTCAACCCGACCGAGACGGCCGACAATCTCAAGAAGCACGGGGGCTTTCTCCTCGGCATCCGTCCGGGCGAGCGCACCGCCAAGGAGATCGATGCGGTGTTGATGCGCATCACCGTGCTTGGCGCAGCCTATCTGGCGGTGATCTGTCTGTTGCCGGAGATGTTGATCTCTTACGCGAACCTGCCCTTCTACTTTGGCGGCACGTCGCTTCTGATCGTTGTGAGCGTCACGATGGACACGGTGGCGCAAATCTACGGCCACCTGAACGCCGGCGAATATGAGCGAGCCATCCGCAAGAGCCGGGTGCGGGGCGGGAAACGCGCGCGATGAGGCTCGTCCTCCTTGGACCGCCCGGCGCCGGCAAGGGAACGCAGGCGCAGAAGCTCGTCGCCAAATGGGGGATTGCGCAGCTTTCGACTGGCGACATGCTCCGCGCCGCCGTTTCTGAGGGTTCCCCTCTGGGGCTCGAGGCGAAGGCGATCATGGATCGCGGCGAGCTCGTGCCCGACCGCCTGGTGATCGACCTCATTGACGCCCGCCTGGATGGGGCGGATGCCTCCAATGGCTTCATTCTCGACGGTTTTCCCCGAACCGTGGCCCAGGCGGAAGCGCTCGACGCGCTGCTCGAGGCGAAGCAGATGGGGCTTGACGCGGTTGTCGAACTCGTCGTGGACGAGTCCGTGCTGGTGAAGCGTGTCGAAAATCGCATTCGCGAGACCCTGCGGGCGGGAAATAGCGTGCGGGCCGACGACAACGCGGAGATCCTCAAGACGCGGCTCGACGCTTATCGCAAGCAAACGGCCCCGGTTTCAGCCTATTACGCCGGCAAGGGGACGCTCAAGCAGGTCGACGGCATGGCTCCGATTGAAGACGTCGAGGCCGCCCTACACGCGACCCTGACCTCTTGAGGCCCGGGCGTGAGCAGAGCGCGAGCTTTTTGCGATTTTGACGCGAATTTCGCTTGACTCCCGGTGGAGCGGGGGGTACCCGGACCCTATCGCGAAAAAACGTGAGCGCCCGCTTGTCGGGCGCTGCGTATTTTTGCGCTTGCGCAGTGAAATGTGCTCAGCGCAGTCCAACGCGCGCAACCCGCAAGGGCCGGCCTCCACCGGACGCGGGCTTTCCTGGAGGAGCGAAACCTCCGCTTTGCTGCGTCGATAGACGCTCACACATGGAGAAGAGACCGTGGCCCGCATCGCCGGCGTAAACATTCCGACATCCAAGCGCGTCGTCATCGCGCTGCAGTATATTCATGGCGTTGGACCCAAGATCGCCGAGGAGATCTGCGCCAAGGTGAAGATTCCCGCCGAGCGCCGCGTCTCGGAGCTCACCGACGCCGAAGTGCTGCAGATTCGCGAAGCGATCGACCGCGACTACATGGTCGAAGGCGATTTGCGTCGCGAGGTCGCCATCAACATCAAGCGCCTGATGGACCTTGGCTGCTACCGCGGGCTGCGGCATCGCCGCCAGCTGCCGGTGCGCGGCCAACGCACGCACACCAACGCCCGCACCCGTAAGGGCAAGGCCAAGCCGATCGCTGGCAAGAAGAAGTAATCCGAAGGCTAGAGCTTCCGCTGCCGGGGAGCGCGAATCCCCTCGCCGCTTCGTCTCGCGCCTTCTTCGCACGTCAACCCTTAGCGCCTGGAATTACGGGCGCGTTCGAAGGACAATAGCATGGCCAAGGAACCCACCCGAGTTCGCCGTAAAGAGCGCAAAAATATCGCTTCCGGCGTCGCGCATGTGAATTCGACTTTCAACAACACCATGATCACCATCACCGACGCGCAGGGCAACACGGTATCCTGGTCTTCGGCCGGCACGATGGGCTTCAAAGGCTCACGCAAATCGACGCCCTACGCCGCGCAGATGGCGGCCGAGGACGCGGCGCGCAAAGCCGGAGAGCACGGCGTTCGCTCGCTCGAGGTCGAGGTTTCCGGGCCGGGCTCGGGCCGCGAGTTGGCGCTGCGCGCATTGCAGGCTGCGGGATTTACGGTGACGTCCATCCGCGACGTGACGCCCATCCCCCACAACGGCTGCCGTCCGCGGAAGCGAAGGCGCGTCTGACCCCGCGCGAGCGCTCGAACCGCGAGCGCCGCTTGGCGTTTCGCTTGCTCTTCCTCGTTCCATAAGTCCCCGCCACTCCGAAAGGCGCCAAAAGTGAGCATCCAGAAAAATTGGCAGGAACTGATTCGGCCAAACAAGCTGGTCGTTATTCCCGGCGATGACCCGCGGCGCGAAGCCACCGCAGTAGCGGAGCCTCTGGAGCGCGGCTTCGGCCAGACGCTGGGCAATTCACTGCGCCGCATTCTGCTTTCGTCGCTGCAGGGCGCCGCGATCACCTCGATCCACATCGATGGCGTTTTGCATGAGTTCTCGTCGATCCCGGGCGTGCGCGAGGACGTGACCGACATCGTGCTCAACATCAAAGACATCGCCGTGAAATACCAAGGCGAAGGCCCAAAGCGTCTCGCCTTGAAAAAGCAGGGTCCGGGCGTCGTCACGGCCGGTGACATCCAGACGACCGGCGACGTTCAAATTCTCAATCCCGACCTCGCGATCTGCACGCTCGACGACGGCGCGGAAATCAGGGTCGAGTTCACGATCAACACGGGCAAGGGCTACGTCCCGGCCGAGCGCAACCGCGCCGAGGATGCGCCGATCGGCTTCATTCCGGTCGACAGTCTCTATTCGCCGGTCAAGAAGGTCAGCTATCGCGTCGAGAACACGCGCGAAGGCCAAGTGCTCGATTACGACAAGCTGACGCTCTCGATCGAGACCAACCGTTCCGTGAGCCCGGAGGACGCGCTCGCCTACGCCGCGCGCATCCTGCAGGATCAGCTCAACGTCTTCGTTAACTTCGAAGAGCCGCGCCGCGAGGAAGCGACGCCCTCGATCCCGCAACTCGCCTTCAATCCGGCGCTGCTGAAGAAGGTCGAGGAGCTCGAGCTCTCGGTGCGCTCCGCGAATTGCCTGAAGAACGACAACATCGTCTACATCGGCGATCTCATTCAGAAGTCCGAGGCGGAGATGCTGCGCACGCCGAACTTCGGGCGGAAGTCGCTCAATGAGATCAAGGAAGTTCTGGCGCAGATGGGCTTGCATCTCGGCATGGAGGTGCCCGGCTGGCCGCCCGAGAACATCGACGATCTCGCCAAGCGGTTCGAAGAGCACTACTGAGCGGGTTTGGAGTCGGGAGCAGCGAGTAGACGTCACCACTCGCTATTCGCTACTCGCTCGATAACGACGGCCGTACCTTGGCACGGCGGCCGCAAGAATGGAGAGAGCCAATGTATCATCGTAACGCCAAGCGCCGGTTTGGGCGCACCCACGAGCATCGCAAGGCGATGTTCGCCAATCTCTCTCAGGCGCTCATCAAGCATGAGCAGATCGTCACGACCCTATACAAGGCCAAGGACCTCCGGCCGATCGTCGAGAAGCTCGTCACCCTCGGCAAGCGCGGCGATCTGCATGCGCGTCGCCAGGCGATCGCACAGCTGCGTGATCCCGTGCTTGTCAAAAAACTCTTCGACGTGCTCGGGCCTCGCTACAAGGACCGCTCGGGGGGCTATACGCGCGTGCTGAAGGCCGGCTTCCGTTACGGCGACAACGCGCCGCTCGCGGTCATTGAATTCGTCGAGCGCGATGTGAACGCTAAGGGTCAGGATTCGGGGCCTCCGCAGACTGAAGAAGAGGCGGCATGAGGCAGGAGACGGTCGGGTCGCAGGACAATGCGCTCGATTGGACCAGAGTTCTGCTTGCCATGGAGGGCGCGGCCCTCTCTGGCGTGGCGATCTTTGCTTACGACCGCCTGGGAGGCGGCTGGCTACTCTTCGCCGCGCTCTTCTTCGCTCCCGACCTCTCCATGCTTATCTATCTCGTGGGGCCGCGCCTGGGGGCGGTCGCCTATAATTGTCTGCATGTGACCTTCGTGCCGCTCGTGCTCGCGGTGCTGGGCGTCATCTCGGGCAAGCCGTTGCTGGTGCAAATCGCGCTGATACATATTGCGCATATCGGATTCGACCGCGCTTTGGGTTTCGGCCTGAAATACCCAACCGGATTTCGGGACACGCATCTCGGCCGCGCGGACTTTTCCCTGCCCTGGCGCGGTCGGTCAGCCACTCATCCGGGCGCCTGAGCTTTGCTGGTGCGGACGGCGGGACTCGAACCCGCACTCCCTTTTCGAGAAGCAGATTTTCTTGCCACTTCGGCTTTCGCCGCCGCTCTGTAAGCGTTCGTGGTCTGGACTATCCCTTCGCCATGGCCGGTCAAGGCTTTAGGCGCCCCCCGTCTAGTCTCTACACCTTCCGCGGCGCGCCGCGGCTTGGCTCGGGATCGGCATGGGCTTTTCGCCGGTAGCTTTCCCCGAATTTGGGCGGTTCCACACCGCGGATTTCCCCGCGGGCGCTCCAATTGAAGTCTGCTGCGTCTACCATTTCGCCACGTCCGCAAGCGCCGCAAGCGTTAGCGCCGCTTGCTTGAGATCGCAAGAGCGAGTGAGAGAAGGCGCGGGCGTTGTCTTGACGGAAACTTCGTCCGGCGCTTAGTTTCCGTTGCGACGTTCCACGCGCGCGCCGTCGCCGAAATAGCCCTTTGTTCGAACCTTACGGATTGCCAGCGTCATGGAGGAGAAAACCGAAGAGCCGAAACCCGCGCCGTCGCATGAGTTGTTTACCAAAAAGCTGCTCTACGGGGCCGGCGGGGTCGTTCTTGTTCCGCTGGTCGGGTCGCTCATCGGCGCCTACTTCCAGCAGCGCAGCTGGAGCAACGAAAATCGCAATGCGCGAGTCAACGCCGATATGCAGAACGCTGTCACGATCGGCTCAAAGGTTGCGACGCTCACGAATGAGCGTTTCTCCGCTCTCCTTCAACTCGCAGACCTTGCCGACCGTCAAGGCCCCGGCCGTGACGGCTGGGACGCCGCCAGCCAGCGCTTGCTCGCCTCGAACAAGGCTTGGGAAGTGAGCTTTACGAATTTCATGTCGCAACTGAGATTCTACGTCGACTCGCCCTTCGGCATCGACATGGAGAACGCGATGCAGAAGGCCGCGGGCGAGGACTGCACCAAGTTGCAGCAGGGTCAGACGCTCGACATGACGTCGTCTCCCTCCGTGGTCTATCTCTTTGCGGCGCTCAACAATTGCTATGCGCATGTGAAGAACGACATCGATCAGGCGATCGCCGTTCCCGACGCCCAGAAGGGGGACGCGCGCCGCACGCACCTCGTGAGCGCCCGCTCGGGGCTCGGGCATGTCTGGCACGTCAACGCCATTGTGAGTTGCCAGATCGACGGCCGCGTCCTCAGCATCCGCAGAAACCTCGATCAAATCTCCTTCTTCAAGGCGCTGGTCGGATTCGACGGACCCAACCATTATCAGCGGCCGGAACGGGAGTCGGATTGCCTCGTCGAATATAAGAACTGAGCGCCAAGGCCCCCATTCCCGAGGAAGAACCTTCAGATATGGATGGCCCGCCCGAAGGCGTCGAGCACGCTTTCGTGCATGGCTTCCGAGAGTGTCGGATGCGGGAAGATGCTGCGCATCAACTCCTCCTCGGTCGTTTCGAGATTTATCGCGATCACAAAGCCCTGGATGAGCTCGGTCGCTTCGGGCCCGAAGAGGTGAGCGCCGAGTAGGCGCCCCGACTTGGCCTCGAAGATCGTCTTGATGAGCCCTTCCGTCTCGCCGAGCGCGATGGCCTTGCCGTTGGCGCGCAGCGGAAATCGCCCAATCTTGAGCGCTAATCCAGCCTCTTTCGCCTTTGTCTCCGTGAGACCGACTGAAGCGATCTGCGGGCTCGTGTAGATGCAGCCGGGAATGCGGGTTCTGTCCAGCGCATGCGTCGCGACGCCGGCGATGGCCTCGACACAGGCGACGCCTTCATGCTCGGCCTTATGCGCGAGCATTGGGCCGCCGGCGACGTCTCCAATCGCATAAACGCCAGGGACATTGGTGCGGCCCAGACCGTCTGTCGCGATCACGCCCTTGTCGATTTGCACGCCCAGCGCTTCGAGCGCCAGCCCCTCGACATTGGCGGAAACGCCGACAGCCGAGAGAAGGCGTTCCGCGGAAACACCGCGCGTCGCGCTGTCTGCGCCCCGCAGACTGGCGCGCAGCCCGTCCGAGCCCTTCTCCAGTCCGGCAACGCTCGTCGCGGTCAAAATCTCGGTTCCCTGCTTCTCGAAGCTCTTTCTCGCCAAGGCGGCGATTTCCGCGTCTTCTGAGGGAAGAATTTGCGGCAGCGCTTCTACGAGCGTCACTTTCACGCCGAGGGCGCGATAGAAGAACGCGAATTCGACGCCGATCGCGCCCGCGCCCACGACGATGAGGGAGGCGGGGAGGCGCGGCGGCTTCATCGCCTCGAAATAGGTCCAGATGCGGTCGCCGTCCGGCTCCAGCCCCTTCAGGACGCGCGGCCGGGCGCCTGTCGCGACGACGATATGCTTGGCCTGATAGCGCCCCGGTCCGAGCGCCCCTTTGGGCGGCGGCGCCTGTGGCAGGACCGGCGGCTTGGAGCTTGGGCCGACCTCGACCGCCCCGCCGCCCAAAAGCTTCGCCTCGCCGAAGATCACGTCGACCTTGTTCTTCTTGAGCAGGAATGCGACGCCGGCGTTGAGGCGACCGGAAACCTCGCGCGAGCGCGCGACCATTTTGACGATGTCGGCTGTGGGCGCGGCGCCCGAGACGCCGAATTCAGCGCCGGCGCTGGCGAGGCCAAAGACTTCCGCGGAGCGCAGTAGCGCCTTCGTGGGGATGCAGCCCCAGTTAAGGCAGATGCCGCCGAGATGCTCGCGCTCGATGATCGCGGTGCGCAGGCCGAGCTGCGCGGCGCGAATCGCCGCGACGTAGCCGCCGGGGCCCGCGCCGATGATCAGAACGTCGTAAGCCTTGTCCATCCTGGCCGTCCCCGCAATCGCGCCGAATCGAAATCCTGAGAGGACCTATGTCCTAAAAGCAGCGCACCTGGGCTTCAGCCTGGGCGCGGCGCAGTTCGTCGAGCGCATCTCGCACCACTGCGGTATTGCGGAACATATTCCCGAGCTGCCCCGCCTGCTGATTAATGCTCGCGACCGTCTCGCCCGCGACATAGCGGTCATAGGGAAGAATGGTCGCGATGACGTCGATGGAGCAGGAGCACTGGTCTAGCGCCTGCCGCGTCTCGCCATTGGCCTTCATGCAGGCGAAGACGTAATCGGCGCGCGCCGTGGTCGGATAGTCGTTGAGGTCGCTGGCGATGGCCGGAGTCGAAAACGCGAGGAGGAGAGCGGCGGCAAGGCGCATGAGGTCTCTGCAAGTTAAACGAGCCGATCGGCCAGCGCCGCCCGTCGGTCGACGCGTCGGCTATCTACGGCAGGCCCAGGCTCGGAGGCCGAGAGAGTAGGTCATGGGCGCGCATTTGTCATGGGCAAAGCCGCCTCTACAGGTCCCTGCGGCGCGCAATCTTGACAGGCCGGCGAGGCCTCGGCGAAGAACAGGCCCGCCGCGCGCGGCGGAAGGCTAACCTCAGGGGCGCCATGCGGATATTCGTCACGGGCGCCGCCGGCTTCGTCGGCTTCCATCTCTCCAGACTGCTGCTCGAGCGGGGCCATCTCGTCTTCGGCTATGACGGCTTGACGCCCTATTACGACGTGGCGCTCAAGAAAGCGCGTCTGGCGATCCTCGAGGGCTCGCCCAATTTTCGTATCGACGTCGCCATGCTCGAGGACATGCCGGCGCTCGAGAGGGCGGTTGGGGCCGCTTCGCCCGACGTCGTCGTGCATCTCGCGGCGCAGGCCGGCGTGCGCTACAGCCTCGAGAATCCGCGCGCTTATATCGACTCCAATCTCGTTGGTTGCTTCAACGTCCTGGAGATGGCGCGCCGCCATACGCCGCGACATCTCCTGATCGCCTCGACGAGCTCGGTTTATGGCGGCAATCTCGAGGTCCCGTTCCACGAGAGTGACAAGGCCGACCACCCGCTCTCCCTTTACGCCGCGACGAAAAAGGCCAATGAGGCGATGGCGCATAGCTATGCGCATCTCTGGTCGATCCCGACGACGATGTTCCGCTTCTTTACGGTCTACGGGCCGTGGGGGCGTCCCGACATGGCGCTGTTCAAATTCGTCGAGGCGATCGAGAACGACTCGCCGATCGACATTTATAATCACGGCGCGATGTCGCGCGACTTCACCTATATCTCTGATCTCGTCGAGGCCGTGGCGCGCCTCATCGATCTTCCGCCGGCGCGTGAAACGGACGACGCGAGCGTCTCGCCCTGGGCGCCTTTTCGGATCGTCAACATCGGCCGCGGCGAGCCCATTGCGCTCATGGATTTCATCGCGGTGGTCGAGAAGAAGCTCGGCAAGAAAGCCATCCGCAACTATCTCGACATGCAGAAGGGCGACGCGCCGCAAACCTTTGCCGATTGCGCGCTCCTGGAGCGGCTCACGGGCTTCCGGCCCTCGACCGGCGTCGAGGAAGGCGTCTCGGCCTTTGTCGATTGGCATCGCAGCTATCGCGGGCGCGGGTAGTCGCTCCTCCAACGGCGTGTGCGTTGGCGCAACGCGCCGACATTAACAAACTCCTAGCGTGTTGAGGCTCCAAAGAGAGCGCCGCCGATCGCGGGGGAGGGGTCCATGTTCAACATCAATCTCATGAAGATCGTCACGATCCTTTTCGCAGCGACGGCCTGCATGGCCGGCTATCCCTGCGAGGCGGCGACTCATGCTCAGGACCCGCAAGTCGTGGGCGGCAAGTAACGGGATGCGCTGATCGCCACGGCCGCGCTGGCGCGCTGCTCGAGCCTCGACCGCATTGACAAGCCCCGCCGCTCGCCCCATTCCCCTCGCCATCAATCCCAGGCGAGGCGGCGATTATGGCGAGGATCTTCATCGACGGCGACTCGGGCACGACAGGGCTCGAGATCCGCGAGCGGCTCGCCGGCCGGGCGGACATAGAGATCGTCTCCATCCCACCCGAGCGTCGCAAGGAACCGCAGGCCAAGCGCGAGGTGCTGGCCGGCGTCGATCTCGCGATCCTCTGTCTTCCGGACGACGCTGCGCGAGAAGTCGCTTCGCTCTGCGACGCGCTGGGCGAAAAGGCGCCGCGGCTGCTCGACGCCTCGACCGCGCATCGCGTTCAGCCTGGCTGGGTCTATGGCTTCGCGGAGCTTAATCCCGATCAACCGCGAAAAATCGCGGCGGCGCGCCGCGTCGCCAATCCGGGCTGCTATGCGACGGGCGCGATCGCTTTGCTCGCGCCGCTTGTCGCCGCAGGCCTCATCGCGCACGACGCGCTGCTCACGATCAGCGCGGTTTCCGGCTATTCGGGCGGCGGCAAGAAGATGATCGAAGCCTATGAGGCCGGGAGCGCGCCGCCTTTCGAGCTCTATGCGCTGGGCCTGGAGCATAAGCATCTGCCGGAGATCGCCGCCCATGCGGGCCTCGCGCGCGAGCCGCTCTTCGCGCCTTCCGTCGGCAATTTCAGGCAGGGGATGCTCGTCTCGATCCCGCTGTGGCTCGACACGCTGCCGGGGCGCCCCGAGGCGGCGGCGCTGGGTGCGGCGCTCGCGCGGCATTACGCCGGCTCGCGGCATGTTCGGCTGCCTGTCGCGCCGGATGGCGATCGGCTCGACGCAACGGCGCTCAACGGCTCGGACGATATGGAGCTCTTCTTCTTTGCAAAGGAAGCGAAACGCCAAGCCCTGCTCGTCGCGAGGCTCGACAATCTGGGCAAGGGCGCGTCGGGCGCCGCGGTCCAGAACCTCGAGTTGATGCTGGGCCTCGCCTGAGAGCGAGACCGGCCTCTGAATTAGAGGCCGATCTCCGTCTTTCCCTACTTGTCCTCGGTGTAGGCCGTGGCGCCGGCCGCGTTCGCCGCGGCGACGGCGTCCGGCACGCGGGCCTCGGCGTCGCGGAAGCGATCGACGCGCGCCATCATCATGGCTTCGAAGGCGTCGTGCACCTCGCGCAGCGATTTCGGCTTCAGCCGCCCGTTGAGGCTTGCAAAGAAGATCGACCGGTTGGCGCGGGCCGGCCTCGGCAGCAGCTTTGCGGCCGGAGTCTGCGGGTCCTGGTCCATCTTGGCCATGAAGCGCCGCGCGTCGTCGGGACCCAGGAAGTGGATCAGATAGGTTTCCCCGGCGGTCAGCCCGCGCCCGATCTCTCCGGAGATCTTCGCCCCTTCAGTTTTCAGAATTTCGGCGGCGAGCACAGCGGAGAGGTAGGGGTCGTTGCGCAGCTTCAAGATTTCGGAGCGCGAGATCGAGGCGACCGGTTTCACTCCCTCGGCTGGCGAACCCTGGGCTTCCTGCTGGAGGTGACGCCAGCCGAAGGACTTCATCGCGGTCATCCAGGTGGAGTCGATGAATTGGAAAAGTCCGCTCGCCGAGGAGGTGCTCGCCTTGGCTTTGAGGATGAAGCTCGATTCCTTGTCGGCGATGCTGAGCAGCAGCGCCGGATCCGAGCCGGTCGCCGCCGCCGCTTTCACGACGCGTTCGACGATCGAGCGCTGCACTTTCTGGCTTCCGAAGCGCATCGAGTTCGGGATCATAGGGCTCCGCCTTGGCGAAAAGCCGCCGCTCCCAGGTCTGCGACGCCGTCTCGACCGAGAAGTCGGCGTCGAGCGGGAAATCGTCCGCCTTCGCCAGCGACAGAACCGGGGAGGGGCTGTGGGCGCTGTGCGCCAGCGGGCTCGCGCGCTTCTCGGATTCGAGATGCGGCGCGGCGGATGCAACGAAGATGACCGCGGCGAGCGACCCCGCCACCAGGAGTGCGCGTGCGGCCGGAGCGAGCTTCGACTTGCTGCGCGGAAAGGCGATCCAGCTGGCAAAGCGCCTGAGCGACGAAACCTTGTGTTCCGACTGCTCTATAACGTCAGCATATGAGTAAGACCAGTAGGCCTCAAAAAGGCTCATGCGTCTGCCTCGTTTTTTGTTTACGGTGAATCGGACGTTAACGCGTCCAGAGGGCGAAAAATCGACGGCCCTCGCCCAGCGCGCGCCATAATCAAGGCGGGGCGCAGCTTCGAAAACTGGCGGATGGTCTAGGAAAACCGCAGACGCGCGCGCGCCTGCTGCGCGCGCGTCACAATAGCGTCACGATGGAATGTCGGGAGATCGGCTTAGAAGGGCAGCATGCCCGAAACGCTGGAGGCCGCTGAGAGCATGCTTCTCACGAGGTTCGTTTCGGAGCCCGCGCTCGGCGTCGCGCGTGTCTGGAAGTCGATGACCTTGCCGTCCTCCAGGCCGTAGTTCGCCAAGCGCTCGACCTTTTTCGACTTGTCGAAATAAACGGCGAGGACGTGCTGATCGGTGACATGCTCCGGCATGAAAGCCAGGGAGCGCTCCGAGCGTTGGCTGACGTCAGTACCAGGCTTCGCCGCCGATCGTCGAGGTCGTCGAGGGCGTGCCCAGAGTGGTCAGCACCTGCTGCGCCGGCATGCCGGGCTTCACCTGCGAGACCTTGCGCTCCTCATAGACCGCGCCGCGGTTGATCACGCCGTCATAGCCGAGGCATCCGCCCAGCGGCGCCGCCAACGCCAATGCGATCGCCAGCCGGGCCGGCGCGCCGCGGCGCAGCGAGTCTCGGAAAATGACGGGCAGGGCGAAAGCCATGAGGATCTCCGCGTAAAAACCTTGAGAGTGCGTCCGAGCGACCGAGTTTCCTGGTGGAAGGCCTTCGTCTTCCCGAGGCTTCGCCGAAACGAGGCGTAAACGCGACGCTGAGCGAAAGCAAGCCGACGCCAGACCATCCAGCTGTAGCGGCCGGCTAGCGTCTGGCTGGAGATCGCTCTAATTTGTGGCGAAGGCGGGGCGGAGGCGGGAAGAGCCGTGACGGAGCGAAAAGAAAATTCCACGTATGAGCGCCGCGTCGGGGCGCCGCCTTTGTCTCGGTCGCTCGCCTTGACGAGCGTCCCCGCGGAAGGGCTCGACGTCGTCGTTCGCGCCAACGAGGCTGAATGCGCGGCGCTCGCCCGGTTGAATGCGCTGCCGGCCGTGCTTTCGCTCGAAGCGCCCCTCCACATCACGCGCAGCGGGCGGGAGGGGCTGAAGGTCTCCGGCGTCGTTCGCGCCAAGGTCCGTCAAACCTGCGTGGTGACGCTCGAGGACTTCGACGCAACCTTCGAGGAGCCAATTTCCCTGCGCTTCGCGCCCCCCGAGCTCGATGCGCGACCCGAGCAGGGTCGGCGCGGGAAGCCGCTGAGCGCCGCCGACGCTCTGGATATGGAGGAAGATCGGCCCGATCCGCTCATCGGGGGCCAAATCGACCTCGGCGTCCTTGCCGCAGAGTTTCTGACGCTCGGCCTCGACCCGCACCCGCGCAAGTCGGACGCGCATTTCCAAGCTCCGGCCCCCGGCAGCCCTGAGGAAAGCCCCTTTGCAGTCCTGTCGAAGCGGGGAGCCGGCGCAGACGGAGAGTGAGGGTGCGAGCCGTCACGGCGAGGAGTCACTTGCGCCGGCTGCCGCCAAATGGCAATTGACCCGCGAAAAGGGAAGACGCGCCGCCGAACGGCGCGGCGTCCGGCTTCACCGCGACGATGAAGCGTCTGTGGGCCTCTTGCCGGCGGCCTGTGACGTAGCGACAGCACCAAGCGGCGCCGCCGCGGAGCACGGATCGAATCATGGGCAAGGCTGTTCGAATCGCGGTCGACGCGATGGGGGGCGACACGGGCCCCTCCGTCACGCTCGCCGGCGCCTCCTGCGCCCTGGAAAGTCACGATCAGTGCGAGTTCCTGCTGTTTGGCGACGAGGCGATCATTACAGCGGAGCTCGCCAAATATCCCCGGCTCGCGTCGCGCGCGCGCATCATCCCGGCGAGCGTTGCGATCGGCATGGACGTAAAGCCCAGCGTCGCATTGCGCCAGGGGCGGCGCGTCTCCTCCATGTGGATGGCGATCGAGGCGGTGAAGAAGGGCGAAGCGGATGTGGCCATCTCCGCCGGCAACACCGGGGCGCTGATGGCCATGTCGACGATCTGCCTGAAAACCATGTCGCAGATCGACCGGCCGGCGCTCGCTTGCATGTGGCCGACCTTGCGCGGACACACGGTCGTTCTGGACGTGGGCGCAGCGATCGGCGGGGACGCCGTGCACCTCGTCAATCTCGCGATCATGGGCGCCGCCATGGCGCGCATCATGCTCGGAGTCGAGCGCCCGCTCGTCGGCCTCCTCAACATCGGCGTCGAGGAGATCAAGGGCGTCGATCAGGTCAAGGAAGCGTCAAGAATTCTCAAGGAGCTCGAGCTGCCCATGCTCGATTATCAGGGGTTCATCGAAGGCGACCGCATCGGCGCGGGAGAAGTCGACGTCGTCGTGACCGAGGGGTTCTCCGGCAATATCGCGATCAAGACGGCCGAGGGCACGGCGAAACAATTCGCTGTGCTGCTGCGCGAGGCGCTGGGGCGCTCGCTCATCATCAAGCTCGGGGCCTGGATCGCGCGCTCAGCCTTTGCGGAGCTGAAAACGAAAATGGATCCGCGTCAGGTCAATGGCGCGGTGTTTCTGGGACTAGAGGGCGTCGTGATCAAGAGTCACGGCGGCGCCGACGCTTTTGGTTTCGCGCGCGCGGTGCAAGTGGGATGCGAGATGGTCGAGCAGGACCTCCTGGCGCGCATCCGTCAGGCCGCCACGCTCGTTGAGGGAAAAGGCGCAAAAGCGGCGGAGCCGCAGGAAGTAACGAAGTGACGATCAAGGACGGGATTTTGCGCTCTGTCGTGCGGGGCGTCGGCAGCGCCCTGCCTGAGAAGACGGTCACCAATGACGATCTCGCGCGGATCGTGGACACGAGCGACGACTGGATCGTCCAGCGCACCGGCATCAAGCGGCGTCACATCGCCGGTGAGGGCGAGACGACCTCTACGCTCGGCGCCAAGGCGGCGCAGGCGGCGATGGCGCAGGCGGGATGGAAGGCGGAGGACGTCGACCTCATCATCGTCGCGACCTCCACGCCGGACCACACCTTTCCTTCGGTCGCGACGCAAATCCAGGCGGCGCTCGGCGTGACGCAGGGCGCGGCCTTCGACCTGCAGGCGGTTTGCGCCGGCTTCGTCTTCGCAATCACGACGGTCGACAAATTCCTGCGTTCCGGATCGCATCGCCGCGCGCTGGTGATCGGCGCGGAGACCTTCTCGCGCATTCTCGACTGGACCGATCGCTCGACCTGCGTGCTGTTCGGGGACGGCGCCGGCGCGATCGCGCTCGAGGCGGTCCCCGGTCGCGGCGACAATAACGATCGCGGCGTGCTGACGACGCAAATTCGCTCCGACGGCCGGCATCGCGCCAAGCTCTTCGTCGACGGCGGACCCTCCTCGACGCAGACGGTCGGCCATTTGCGCATGGAGGGCAAGGAGGTCTTCCGCTTCGCGGTGGGGCAGGTGACCGGCGTCGTCAAGGACGCCTTCGAAGCGACCGGTCTGACCGCTGAGGACCTCGACTGGTTCGTGCCGCATCAGGCCAATCGCCGCATCATCGACATGTCGGCGCAGAAACTCGGCATTGCGCCCGAGAAAGTGGTGGTGACCGTGCAGGACCACGGCAACACTTCCGCCGCCTCCGTTCCGCTCGCGCTCGCCGTCGCGGTCGGCGACGGGCGCATCAAGCCAGGGCAGCTCGTCATGCTTGAGGCCGTGGGCGGCGGCTTCACCTGGGGCGCCGCGCTGCTGCGCTGGTGAATTGGCGAATGAGCTCGCTCAGGGGCTCCAGGCCGGCCCCTCTTGCGTCGCCTCCGCTTCGACACGCTCTGCGTCGATCTGGCGCTGAAGCGCGCGCAGCGACTCTTTCACGCCATCGCCGTTCACCGCCGAGAGAAGCAGCGGCTTTTCAACCTTCTCCTCCGTCTCTGGACCCGCTGAGCGTATCGCGCGCATGAGTTGCTCGCGCTGCTTCTTGAGATGTTCCGCTTCGACGGCGTCAGTCTTGGATAGCGCCACGACCTCGGGCTTGCTCTCCAATCCCCCGCCGTAGGCCACAAGCTCGGCGCGCACAGTCTTGTAGGCCTTTCCGGCGTGCTCGCCGGTTGCGTCGATGAGATGCAGCAGCACCCGGCAGCGCTCGACATGGCCCAGGAAGCGATCGCCCAATCCGCGCCCTTCGTGCGCGCCCTCGATCAGTCCGGGAATATCGGCGAGCACAAATTCGCGCCCGTCGAGGTTCACGACGCCGAGGCCGGGATAAAGGGTTGTGAAGGGGTAGTCGGCGACCTTCGGTTTCGCCGCCGTCACGCGGGAGAGCAAGGTCGATTTTCCCGCATTGGGCAAGCCGATCAAGCCGGCGTCGGCGATGAGCTTGAGACGCAGCGTGAGCGTGCGCTCCTCTCCTGCCTGTCCGGGATTGGCGCGGCGGGGCGCGCGATTGGTCGAGCTCGTGAAATGGGCGTTGCCGAAGCCGCCATTGCCGCCCCGGCAGATGACCAAGCGTTGGCCGACCTCTGTCAGATCGGCGATCGGCTCCTCCTCGTCTTCGACGAAGATTTGCGTGCCGACCGGGACTTTCAGCACCGCGTCGGCGCCCCGCCCGCCGGCGCGGTTCTTACCCATGCCGTGCCCACCGGTCTTGGCCCTGAAATGTTGCTGATAGCGAAAATCGATGAGCGTGTTGAGCCCGTCGACGCATTCGGCGACGACATCGCCGCCGCGCCCGCCGTCGCCGCCATCCGGGCCGCCGAATTCGATGAATTTCTCGCGCCGGAACGAAACGCAGCCGGCGCCGCCGTCACCCGAGCGCACATGCACCTTGGCCTGATCGAGAAACTTCATCGCGGTCGGTTCACGAGCAGGCGCGCCTTGCGGGCAGTGCGCCATAGGGCGCATGCGCCGCGCCGCGCTTCAAGAGCGTCGTCGTCATGAGAAGCGGATCCTTACGCGCCGGCGCTACGGTCGTCTTCGCGCCGGTGACGATGAAGCCGAGCTTTTCCTGCACGCGCAGCGAAGCCCTGTTGTCGGGCAAGGCCGAAGACACGATGTGATCGAGGCTCGTGATGTTGAAGGCGAGATCGACGAAGGCGCGCGCCGCCTCGGTCATGAGTTCCTGGCCCCAGGCGCTTCGCGCCAGAACGAAGCCGAGCTTGCCTTCGCCCCGCCTCTCGGCTCCGACCAGCGAAATCATGCCAATCACCTCACTTTGTTGGCGCTTGGGCGCGAGCGCGAGGTGCAGCGCCGATCCTTCCGCATTTTCCGAGCGGGCGTGCAGAATAAAGCGCTCGGCGTCGATTTGCGAGTAAGGGAAGGGAATCGTGGTCGTCTTCAAGGCGACCTCGGGGTCGTCGCAATAGCGGGCGATCCCCTCCGCGTCAGCGGCACGCGGCCAGCGCAGCCAAAGCCGCTGGGTTTCGAGACGGAAGATGTCGTCGCGCGTGATCTCGGGAAACATCTCCTCGCTCCAAGCAGGAACCGCATCGGTTCGGACACGAAAAAGCTGATTTGGCTTTCCGTTCCCCGGGCCCCCTGCGGGGCTTTTTCGGACTACGCCAGGAGCTTCGCTCTTAAGCTTCGGGATTTCTTTCGTTTTACGAAAATCCCAAACGTCCGCCGGGGGCAGGGGCCGGCGGAACGTCTTCTTTCGAGAGTTCCGCCTATTCGGCCGCGACGTCGGCCGATACGCTGACGCTCATGCGGTCGCGATCGGCCTTGAACACGACCTTGCCGCTACATAGCGCAAAGATCGTATGATCCTTGCCAATGCCGACGTTGCGACCCGGATGAACCTTGGTGCCGCGCTGGCGGATGATGATGTTGCCGCCGACGACCAACTCGCCGCCGAATTTCTTCACGCCGAGGCGACGGCCGTCCGAGTTGCGACCGTTGCGGGAGGAGCCGCCCGCCTTCTTATGCGCCATTATTCTTCTCCAACCTCTACAGCCTGCGCCTCGGGCGCCGAGATGCGGCGCCGCTGGCGGGCATTAAAACACGAATCCGCGTTTTTTCCACGCGGAATGACGGACCTTAGCCCTCGATTGCGGTGATTTTGACGAGAGTCAGATCCTGCCGATGGCCACGCTTGCGCTTGCTGTTCTGGCGCCGACGCTTCTTGAAGGCGATGGACTTGGGGCTGCGGGTCTGCTCGGCGATCTCGCCCAGGACCTTCGCTCCCGCGACCGTGGGCGCGCCGATCTGCGCGCCGCCGTCCTTCGAGACGAGCAGGACCTCGTCGAAGGTGATGGAATTGCCCGCCGCGCCCTCGAGCGCCATGACGGTGATGATGTCTCCGGCGGAAACGCTATACTGCTTGCCGCCGGTCCGGATCACTGCGAACATTGTTCTCTCCATGTTCGATACCGGCTCTGACGGCGTGAGCCGCCGGCCGGCTTCTTGGCAGTTGGACCTTTTGGATCTTATTGGCTCCGGTCTTCCAGCGTCGCCGCCAAAGAAAAACGCGGCGGAAACCGCCGCGCCGAAGCAGCGGGCTCTCTAACGCAAGCGGGAGGGGGCTGTCAATCCGGGGATTCTCGGGATCGCCGACGGCCCCCGCCACCCCTCACCCCAGCGCCCTCGTCGCGATGTCGCTCGTGTCGGGGGAGAGCGTCGGCACGGCGGCCACTTTACGCAAAGCTTGCTCGGCCAGGTCGCGACGCACGGGTTCCAGCGTCCGCCAGGCGCGCAGGCTCGTGAGCAGGCGCGCCGCGAGCTGCGGATTGCCCGGATCAATTGCGATGACCGCGTCGACGAAGAGCGCGTAGCCCGAGCCGTCTTGCGCATGGAAGCGCGTGGGGTTGCCCGCCGCGAAGGCGCCGAGCAGGGCGCGGGCGCGATTGGGATTGGAAAGCGAAAAATCCTTGTGCGCCATGAGGTCGAGCACGCGGCGCGTCGTCTCGGGCTCTGGAATGGTCGCCTGCAGCGAGAACCATTTGTCGATGACGAGAGAATCGTCCGCAAACTGCTCGTAGAAGCGCGCGAAGGACTGCTCGCGCACTGATCCCCCGATCAGCGCCAGGGTTGCGAGCGCCGCGAGGCGGTCGGTCATGTTGCCTGCAGCGTCGAAGTGCGTCTTGGCCAGCTGCGCCCCGAGCGGCGCATCGCCTGCCGCGAGGAGATCAAGGGCGACGTTGCGCAGGGCTCGCCGCCCCGCGCTCGCCGCGTCCGGCGTGTAAGCGCCTTCCTCGGTTCGTCGTTGGAAAGTCGCGGTGAGGGGCTCGCGGAGAGCCTGCCCGAGCGCCTGCCGCATCGCCCTGCGCGCCGCGTGCAGCGCATCGGGATCGACGTTTTCGCCCTGTTCGCGCGCCAGATCGGCTTCGCTCGGAAAGGTCAGCGCCAGCGCCGTGAAGGCTGGATCGTTCGATTGCGAAATAAGCCGGGCTAGCGCTTCGGCGAAGGCGCCGTCCTTCGTCGCCTCGCCGCGCACGCGCGCGAAGATCGAGCGCAGCGCGAGGCTTTGCGAGGCCTGCCAGCGATTGAAGGGATCGTCGTCATGCGCGAGAAGTTGCAGCAGGTCCGCCTCCGAGGGCGCAGGCTCGAGGCGCGCGGGCGCAGAGAAGCCGCGCAGCAGCGAGACGGTCGGCGCCGATGCAGAACCCTGGAAGGTGAGCGTCCGAGTCGCCTCCGAAAGAACGATCCGGCCTTGCGCCTTCTCGTCGGCGCTCGCGTCCGGCGTCTCGAGCGGCAGTTTTTGTCCAGCCTTGTCGAAGAGCGCGAGAGCGATCGGGATTTGGAGCGGGAGCTTTTGCTCCTGGCCGGGAGTTGGCGGCGTCGTTTGCGACAGGGTTAAGGAGAACGCGCGCGTTTGCGGATCATGGCGCGTCGCGACCTCGATGACGGGCGTTCCCGCCTGCGAATACCAGCGAGCGAATTGCGAAAGATCGCGCTTGGCGGTCTCCGCGAAACAGGAGAGGAAATCCTCGACAGTCGCCGCCGTGCCGTCAAAGCGCGCGAAATAAAGCTGCATCCCCCGAGCGAAGGCCTCTACGCCGATAAGCGCCTTTAGCATGCGCACGATCTCGGCGCCTTTCTCGTAAACGGTCGCCGTGTAGAAATTGTCGATCGCCCGATAGGCGTCGGGGCGCACCGGATGGGCGAGGGGGCCTGCATCCTCGACGAATTGCGTGAGACGCAGCGTTCTGACGTCGTTGATGCGCTTGACGGCGCGCGAGCGCATGTCGGCGGAAAATTCCTGATCGCGGTAGACGGTCAGGCCCTCCTTGAGGCAGAGCTGGAACCAATCCCGGCAGGTGATGCGATTGCCGGTCCAATTGTGAAAATACTCATGCGCGATGACGCTCTCGATGCCGGCGTAATCCGCGTCGGTCGCGGTTTGCGGCGAGGCCAGCACATATTTGTCGTTGAAGACGTTGAGGCCTTTGTTCTCCATCGCGCCCATGTTGAAGTCGGAGACGGCAACGATGTTGAAGACGTCAAGATCGTATTCGCGGCCGAAAACTTCCTCGTCCCAGCGCATGGCGCGCACGAGCGAATTCATCGCATATTCGGCGCGCTGCTCCTTGCCGTGCTCGACGAAGATCGAAAGCTTCACCTTGCGGCCTGAACGCGTTGTGAAATCGCGCGAGATCGAGCCGAGGTCGCCGCCGACGAGCGCGAAAAGATAGCAGGGTTTCGGATAGGGATCGCGCCAGACCGCAAAGTGGCGGCCGCCTTCGAGCGGACCCTCTTCGATAAGATCGCCATTGCTGAGGAGCAGCGGCGCTTCGCTTTTGTCCGCCTCGATGCGCGTCGTGTAGACGGCGAGCGCGTCCGGCCGGTCGAGGAAATAAGTGATGCGGCGAAAACCCTCCGCCTCGCATTGTGTGCAATAGTTCGCGCCGGATCGATAAAGGCCGGAGAGCTGGGTGTTCCCCGTCGGATCGACGAGAGTTTCTATCTCCAAAACGAATGGCGATTCCGGCGGCTGCGCGAGTTTGAAGCTTTCGGGGCTGGCCTCATAGGCTTCAGCGTCAAGCGGCTGTCCTTCGAGGAAAACGCGCTCGAGCGTGAGAGCATCGCCGTCGAGAACAAGCGGCGACCCGGCGCGTCCATTAGGATTGCGGCGCAGCGCGAGACGCGAGCGCACTCGAGCCTGCGTTCTATGCAATGAAAAGAAAAGCTCGACGCTGTCGATCAGGAAATCTGGCGGCGCGTAATCTTTAAGGCGGATCAGCTGCGGCGGGGGATTGCGCATGAGGTTCTCTCGGCTGGGAGAATTCGAATTTATGACGATTATATATGCCCTGTCGAAGCGGTCTAGACAGGGAGGCTGCCGTCGCCCGCCGCACTCGCCGAGTCTAGCCGCGCGCGTTACTCCAGCCGATCGCCGAGCACAAACTCCAGAGCGCGATCCAGCCTGATATGGGGAAGCGGCAGAGGCTCGCCGTCGCGCGCGAGCTTGGCTTTCGGCGGACGAAATTTGAGAAAGCGGAAGTCCGCCTCCTCCTCGCTCAGCGCCAGCGCGTCGCCGCGAAAGACGACGCGGGGGTCGGCGGGCAGCTCGCCGGGGAAAATAGCGCCTTCGGCGACGCCGTCGAAGGCTTCGGAACCAATGCGCTCTCCGGCGACTGGCGTGCCGATGATCGCCGGCAAAAGGTCGCCGTCATGTCGAACCGTGGCCTCGCGAGTCGCGCGCACGGCCGAGAGCGCGACGGCGTCGATTTTCGCGCCGACGCCTTGCGCGCGGTTCATCGCGCGCGAGGTGAGATGACGCAGGATCGCTTCCAGCCGGTCATGACTTGTGTGGTGGAGATGATCGGCCTTCGTCGCCGCGAAGAGAATCTTGTCGATCTTCGGGCGAAAGATCGAGCCGAAGAAATTGGCGCGTCCCGTGCGGAAGGCGAGGAGCACTTCGGCGAGCGCCGTCTCCAGGTCGCGCAACGCCGCGGGACCGGAGTTCAAGGCGCCTAGCGCGTCGACGAGCACGATCTGCCGATCGAGCCGCGCGAAATGATCGCGGAAGAAGGGCTTAACCACTTGGGCTTTATAGGCCTCATAGCGCCGCTCCATCTCGCTCGCGAGGCTTCTGGACGGGTAAAGCGCCCCTTCGGTGACATCGAGGGGCGCGAAGGTCAGCATTGGCGACCCCTCGAGATCGCCCGGCATGAGAAAACGGCCAGGCGGCAGTGTCGAAAGCGCGTAGCGATCGGTTCGCGCCGCGCGCAGATATTCGGTGAAGAGCTTCGCCAGTTGCTGCGCGACGGGCTCGCGCAGACGCGCCTTAGGATCGACGAGGGCGTTGGCCCCGCGCCATTCAGCGGCGATCGACGCCCGCGCCGCTGCGCCCGCCGCCTCTAAAGTCTCCCGCGACCATTGCGCATAGGACTTGCCGAGCAACGGCAAATCCAGGAGCCACTCGCCGGGATAGTCGACAATGTCGACGTCGAGCCGCGTCGGCTCGGCGCTGTGGAACAGCGAGCCGGGCTTTCTGCGGTATTCGATCGTCAGCCGCAACTCGGAAATCCGACGCGTTGACTGCGGCCAGCGCCGATCCAGTCCGGCCAGCGCGGCGAGATGCTCCTCGTAAGCGAAGCGCGGCACGTTATAGTCCGGCTGCGGATCGAGATGCGCCGCTTGCAGGCGGTTTTCGGCGAGAACACGAAGCAGCGGCAGAGGGCTTTTATTCCCTGTCCCGGCCGCGAGCGCCCGGGTGAGCTGATGAACGAAGGCCGTGATGAAGACGGTCTTGCCCGAGCGGGAAAGTCCCGCGACCCCCAGACGCATCCGGCCGCCGGAAAAATAGTCTTTGACGCTCTCGGCGGCGACGCGGGTTTCAAACCAAAGATCGGAGAGTTGCGACACGGGCGTTCCGTTCATTGAAAAGACGGGCCTGATGTAGCCCTCCCCAAGGCTTTTGGGTAGGGCGCGAGGAGTCTCAATAGGCGGCAACAATTCGCCAGCCGGCGCTCGATCCCCAGAATTTCGGCGAGCCCCAGCGTTCGGCGTGCGAGCTTGCGCCGCCACCGCAGCCGCGCGACGGCAGCGAGAGAAGGCTGCGTTGTCGGTCAGGCGCGGCGCGCGGAGTTGTGAAAGCAACCGCGCGAATCACCCCGGCCGGCTTTCACCTCTCGCCAATGTGAAGACTTCTATCCCTGCAAGGAAGCAGGAGCTTACTTGGCTGTCACGACGATAGAGAGCAGAGCCTCGCGTTTCGCGCTCTCTCCCACCAGAATCTCGAAGGCGCCGGCTTCGCAGCGGGGCGCGAGCTCTTCGCCGGGAAAGGAGAAGTCCTCTAAAGCGAGCGAGAAGACGATGGTCTGGGTTTCGCCAGGTGGGAGCCGGGCCTTGCGCCAGGCCTTGAGCTCGAGAAGCGGCCGGGCCACGCTCGCTACGAGGTCGCGGATGAAGAGAAACAGCGTGGCCTCCGCCGCCTGCTGCCCTCGATTGGTCGCATCGATCTCGACGTTCATCGCGAAGTTACGGTCGATCTCGAACATCTCAGTGCTTGCGCGCAAATTCCTGAGTTCGATGGCCCCATAGGAGAGCCCATGACCGAAGGGGAATTGGGGCTCGTTAGGGACGTCGAGATATTTGCTCGTGAAGAGATTCCTCGGATCGGGGGGCCGCCCGGTCGGTCGCTCGGCGTAGAAGGTCGGAATCTGCCCAATGTCCCGCGGCCAGGTCACGGGAAGACGCGCGCAGGGGTTGAAGCGCCCCGACAATATCTCGCCGATCGCTGCTCCCGCCATCGCGCCGGGAAACCAGGCCGCAAGCACAGCCTGCGCGCTCTCGAAGAGCCAGGGAAGGACCAGCGGACGGCCGGAGAAGAGGATCACGACCACCGGCGGGCCCTGCGCCAGAATCGCCTTCGCGAGCGCGGCCTGGCGCCCCGGCAGGACTGGCGCGGCGCGGCTCGCCGCCTCGCCGCTCATTCTCGCCGCTTCGCCAAGGCAGAGCAAGATGATGTCAGCTTCGGCGCAGCGCCGGCAGGCCGCCTCTATCCCGTCGGCGTCGCCGCCTTCGATCTCGACGCCCTGACAGTGGACGATCTCGCGGTCGGGAAACGCCGCCGTAAGTCCCTCGCGGACCGAGACGCCGCCCCCGCCCGTGGCCGCCAGAACTCCATGGGCCCAGCATTTCGCCGCCTGCATCGGCGAGCGGCCCGATCAGCGCAATGCGTCGCGCCTTCTCCGGGATCGGCAACACGTCCCGATTTACGAGCAGCGTGATCGAGCGTTTGGCCGCCTCGATCGCGAGGTTCTTGAAGCGCTCTTGCGGGGCATGCGGGGAGCCGGCGCGGCGGAAAGGGGCATCGAGCAAGCCAAGATCGCGTTTGAGCCTCAGCACGCGCCGCGCGGCCTCGTCGATTTGTCTCGGCTCGACCAGCCCCCGCGCCAGGGCTTCGGGCAGGCTGCTCAGATAGGCTCCGCTGACCATGTCCATGTCGACGCCAGCCTCCAGGGCGAGCGCGGCGGCTTCGGCGAGATCGCCGGCGACGCCCTGCGCGAGGAGTTCGCCGACCGCCCCGTAATCGCTCATGATCACGCCTTCAAATCCGCGTTTCTTACGCAGATATCCCTCGAGCAGCGCGCGGTGCGCGGTCATCGGAATGCCGCAGACGCTGGGGTAGGCGGCCATGATCGCCACGCAACCGGCGCGAAGCGCGGCGTCGAAGGGCGGCAGATAGACTTCGTGCAGGCTGCGCTCGGAAACATCCACCGCCGCATAGTCGCGCCCCGCCTGCGGCGCGCCATAAGCGCAGAAATGCTTGGCGGTCGCGCCGATTGAGTCTCGCGCGGCAAGCGTCGCGCCCTGGAAGCCGCGGATCTTCGCGGCGGCGAAAGCGGCCCCGACGCAAGCGTCCTCTCCAGGGCCTTCGACGATGCGACCCCAGCGCGGATCCCGCGCGACGTCGAGCATGGGTGCGAAAGTGAGATCGACGCCGTCCGCAGCGGCCTCGCAGGCCGCGGCGCGCGCCGTGCGTTCCCAGAGCGCGGCGTCGAAGGCGCCCGCTTCGGCGAGCGGCACGGGAAAGATCGTCTTATGCCCGTGCAGCGCGTCCATTGCGAAGAACAGCGGCACGCCGAGGCGAGTTTCCTGGACGGCGAGCTCCTGTAGCCGCTTGATCTCCTTGCTGCCCCAGATGTTGAAGACGCCGCCGACGCATCCGGCTCCAATCTTGGCGTCGAGACCGCCAGCGCCGGTGTCGCTTGTGACGGCCTGATCGGCCGTGACCAGATTGAGCTGGCCGATCTTCTCCTCGAGCGTCATTTGCGACAAAAGTCGATCGACCGCGTCCATTACGCATCCGCCGTTTTTTGAGCGACCGCCGTGGATGACCGCTCGAGCGCCTAGAAATATAGGTGACGGGTCATTGCGGCGCGCGGCTAATCGGCAGCATGATCTTAAAAAAATAGCAGCAGGGAGCGTGACGGGTGGCGAAGGAAGCGTCGAAGCGGTCGCAAGCGGCCGAAACCGTTCGGCAGGGATTCGGCGGTTTCATCGCGCAATTCTCGATGATGTTTAAGGTCCTGCGCGCCTCAAGCAGCGGCGCCGGCATTTTCTGGCTCGATGTCGGTCTCATCGGCGTGATCGCCGCCACCGCCTATTGGCAGATCGAGCTCAACGCGTGGAACAAGCCCTTCTACGACGCGCTGTCTCGCCGCAACCTGTCGGATTTTTTCTTGCAGCTTGGCGTGTTCGCAAAGATCGCAGGAGCGCTGCTCGTGCTGAACGTCGCTCAGACCTGGCTCAACCAAATGCTGCGGATGAAGATGCGCGAGGCGTTCACGCGCGACCTCTTCGCCGAGTGGCTCGCGCCGCGACGCATGTTCCTCTTGTCGCAAGCCGGAGAGATTGGCGTCAATCCCGACCAACGCATCCACGAGGATGCCCGCCACCTTGCGGATCTCACGACCGATCTCGGCATCGGTCTGCTGCAGGCTGCGTTGCTCCTCGCCTGCTTCATCGGCGTGCTCTGGGGACTGTCGTCCGGCGTCGTACTTTCCTTTGCCGGAGAACGTTGGGTCATTCCCGGCTATATGGTTTGGTGCGCGCTCATCTACGCCGGGGTCGCCTCGGCCGCGAGCGGTCTCGTCGGCAGGCCGCTGATCGGCCTCAACGCCGAGCATTACGGACGAGAGTCGGACCTTCGCTTCTCGCTCGTTCATTTGAACGAGCACGGAGAAGACGTCGCGCTTTATCGCGGCGAAACGATAGAAACGCTGCGCCTAGATTTCGTCCTGCGACGCCTTCTGACGGTGCTGCGCCGGCTGGTGGGCGCGACGACGAGACTGACGTGGGTGACCGCGGGTTACGGCTGGTTCACGATCGTTGCGCCGATCATCGTCGCGGCGCCCGCTTACTTCGACGGCGATCTGACTTTCGGCGGCTTGCTGATGAGCGCCGGCGCCTTCACGCAGGTTCAGCAGTCTCTCCGTTGGTTCATCGACAACGCCGGCGCGCTCGCCGACTGGCGTGCGACGCTGCATCGCGTCGCAGCCTTCCGCATGGCGCTGATCGGCGCGGACGGAGCGGAGCCGGGTTCGAGCCGCATCGTCGTCGAGATCTCGACGGACGATCGCTTTCGCATCGAGAATCTGGCGGTGTTTCTCCCTGACGCCACCGTCACGCTCAGCAAATCCGTCGTCGAGCTTGCTCCCGGCGAGCGCATGTTCATCGTGGGCGCGCCGGGCGCCGGAAAGACGAGCCTTTTTCGCGCCCTGGCCGGCCTCTGGCCCAGAGGCTCGGGTCGAATTGCGCTACCGCGCGGGGGCCCCGTAATGTTCATGCCCAAACGTCCGTATCTTCCCGAGGGAAGCCTGCGCGAAGCCTTGGCCTATCCAGAGACGGCGGAGAAATTTTCGCAAGAAGCTTATGAAGGATCACTCCTGCGGCTCGGACTTGGGCGCCTTCTGCCCGATCTCGATAGAAGGTCGCGCTGGGATCAGGAATTGACCGATTCCGAGCAGCAGGCCCTCGCATTCGCGCGCCTTCGGCTGCACGCGCCTTCCTGGGTCGTGATCGACGAAGCCCTGGAAGCCATAGGCCCAGAAGCCCAGGATGCGGTCTTCGACCTATTCGTCAAGGAGCTTTCGCACACGGCCGTCCTCTGCATCGGAGGGCCGCAGGCGCGTCGCGAGCGCCGGGCGAAGGTGCTGGCGCTCAATTTCGAGCCCGGCGAGCCGCGGCGCGCGTGAAAAACGCCCTATGTCTGAGGTGTGGAGGAGGTTCCTCGCAAGGAACCGCTTCGCTCTTGTCAGGCTTTTGGGGAGCGGCGGCGATGCAAAACGGCAAGCTCGGCCTTCTCGGCGACGTTGGCGCGACAAACGCGCGATTCGCACTGCTTCGCCCCAACGGGAGCATGACGGCCCCAAGGTCTTGCTCCGTCGCCGATTTCGTTTCGCTCGTCGATGCGATCGAGGCCTATCTCGCCAAGGAGGGCGGCGTGCGCCCGTCCCACGGCGCGCTCGCCGTAGCCGCGCCCATCGTCGGCGACACAATCTCCATGATCAACCACCCCTGGTCCTTTTCCATCGCGGCGTTGCGCGAACGTCTCGGTCTGGAAGGGCTCAGCGTGCTCAACGACTTTGTCGCCAATGCGCTCGCGATTCCTCATCTGGCGGCGGGCGACGTGGCCAAGATCGGCGGGGGTGAGCCCGCGCCCGGCGCCTCGATCGGCGTCCTTGGTCCCGGCAGCGGCCTCGGCGTGAGCGGGCTGGTGCGGAGCGAGGGCCGGGAGGCCGCCGTGGAAGGCGAGGGCGGTCATGTCACCCTGGCCCCGGCCAACGACCGCGAGAGCGCCGTGCTCGAAAGGCTGCGCGCGCGTTTTGGCCATGTCTCGGCGGAACGCGCGCTTTCGGGACCGGGGCTCGTCAATCTTCATCAGGCGCTGTGCGAGCTTTCGGGCGAAGCCACGCCCCCGCTCACGCCGGCGGAAATCACGGATTTCGCCGGATAGAAGCGGACCCTCGCGCGCGCGAAACGGTGACGATGTTCTGCGCAATGCTCGGCACGGTGGCAGGCAATCTTGCGCTGACTCTGGGCGCGCGCGGCGGCGTCTACATCGCGGGCGGCATTGCGCCGAAACTCGGGACCGCGCTGTTCGGGCCGCCGTTTCGAGAGCGATTCGAGGAGAAGGGGCGGTTGCATGGCTATCTCGCCGCGACGCCGACCTATTTGATCTTACTGCCGACGCCGGCGCTGATCGGGATGGCGGCGAAATTGCAGCGCGATTTCGGATGGCGCGCTGGAGCGCAATAGCGACGAGTTTGACGCTGGGTCGCAGAGGTCCGATCTCTTATGCAGAGCGCGGAAGGGGAATCGACATGGGCGCCTACCGAATCAGGGAAGTCAGGATTGTCGAGAAAGCCGACGGCTCCGCCTCGACGCAGACCTTGCGCGAATATGAGCGGGATTTCGGATAGCGAACGGGCCATCGTCGAGCAGGTGCGACACTTCTTCGAACTGGAAGTGCTTAGCCCCACCGCTCTGCAGACCGTCGACTTCGACGCGCTGATCGTCGTCGATTCCGGCGGCGGCGAAATCGCACGCTTCAACGTTGCGGACGTCTGGAAGCGCGAGGCGGAAGCGGTCGACTCCGGGAAATCCTACACGCACTGGGCCTAGAGGCGTCGCCAGCGCGCCGCCGATATTGCGCGCCTCGCGGATCATCGCAAGCTGAATTAAAGGCGCGATCTGCGTCGGCAGATGGGAAGGCGGCTTCGTCATGGGCTGGTCGATCACCATTGGACGCTTCTTTGGCACCTATGTGCGCATCCATGTGACCTTCCTGATCTTCCTCGCCTGGATCGGCGTCGCGGCCTATATGCGCGGCGGGATGGAGGCGGCGAAGCAGAGCGTCGCCTTCATCGTCGCCATCTTCACCTGCGTCGTGCTCCATGAGTTCGGACACATATTGACGGCGCGGCGCTATGGCGTCCATTCGACGCAGGTGACGCTGCTCCCGATCGGAGGCGTCGCAGATCTCGACAAGATGCCCGATCGCCCCTACCAGGAATTTTTGATCGCGATCGCCGGTCCCCTCGTCAATGTCGTGATCGCCGCCATACTGCTGGCCGTCGCCGGCGCCTTCGGGGGCGAGACGCTGCAGCATATCGAGGACCCATCTCTCGGCCTCGTCGAGAAGCTCGCCGCGGCGAATTTGTTCCTTGCGCTGTTCAACATGGTTCCCGCCTTTCCGATGGACGGTGGGCGTGTTCTTCGCGCGGCTCTCGCCATGTGGCTCGACACGGACAAGGCGACGCGGATCGCCGCGCATATCGGTCAGGCCTTTGCTCTCGCGCTCGGCTTTTTCGGGCTCCTTTACGGCCTTCCAATCCTCGTCTTCATCGCACTCTTCGTCTATTTCGCCGCTGCGGCCGAGGCGCACAGCAGTCGCGTACACTCGGCGACCCGTGGGGTGGCGGTCGCCGATGCGATGGAGACGCGCGTCGTCTCGATCTCGCGCGGCGCGACGGTTGGAGAGGCGGTCGACATATTGCTCGCCACCTCGCAGGAAAGTTTTCCCGTCGTGAACGCCACAGGCGGGCTGGTCGGCCTGCTTTTCCGCGACGACATCGTCGAGGCGGTCCGCGGCGGCGACCACAATGCGCCCGTAGCGCCTTTCGCGCATAGAGAGATCGCGACGATCTCGCCCGAGCAGAGTCTCGATGCGGCGCTCCGACAGCTCTCCACGGCGCCCGCCCTCGGCGTCGTCAGCCCGGATGGACGTCTGCTGGGACTCGTCACGCGACAATCGGTCGCCGAGGTGATGCTGATCAGGGCCGCGCGGCCTGACTGGCGCTTCTCGCGAACTGGCTGAATGTGAGCCGGGCGGCGCCTGTTGTTCCTTCAAGACAAAACCCTAACGAACTTTCCGCCGCAAAATCGCGCAAGCTTGTCAACGGCGACGATTTCGGGGAGAGTCGCCGTGAACCGGGGCCAGTTCCGGCGATCCGGTGCTAGGGGGCTATAATGCGGCGTGTGTGGCGCGGGACAATTTGCTCATTGGGATTAGCTCTGGTGTTTGGGTTGAGTCCTGTGGCGGGCGCGCGCGCCCAGGCGCCAGCTGCGCCGGCGCCTGCTCCAGCGCCGCCTCCTGCGCCTGCGGCCGAGGCGAAGAAACCTCCGGTGACAGCGCTGACGACGGCCGACCCCAACGTTGATCTTGGCGATCTCAAGCTGATGATCGAACCGCTGAGCCGCGCTCAGCTCGACGCCGAAGCTGAGGCCTGGACCGCGCTGTTGCGCGCCAAGGTGGGCGAAATCAGCAATGCGGAACTTTCGGTCCGACGCAAGAATCGAGAAATCGCCGCCCTGAAGGAGGTGAAGTCAGCTGCGGAAAAGAGCGCGGCGGCCGCGACCAAAGCAGAGGACAAAGGCGCGGGGGCTCCTCAAAGCGGAGACGCCAAAGTTGCCGCGGCAAAGCTCGCGGAAGCCAAAGCCAAGCTCGTTCAGAGCGAGGATGAGGGCAAAGCGGCGGCAGTCATACCCGCGGCGGGGGATAAGGACGCCCTGAAGCACGTCGCCGACAAGGCTCAGCAGGCGGCGAAGAAGAGCGCTGATCAACCGGGGGCGGCGGAAAAAGCGGTTGCGGCGACCAAGGACGCCGCCGTCAGTCAGGAAGTCGTCCAATTGGCCTCGCAACAGTCACCCGCCGCCTCGGCGGCCCCGGCGGCAAAAAAAGCCGAGGCTCTGGCGGCCAAGACCGACGAAGCCGCCGCCGCCAAAACCGACGCAAAAGTGCAGCTCGTGGAGTATTCCACCAAGCTTGTCTCGGACCGCACGGGCATCATCGACCGCCTTAAAATCGTGCTCGACGAAATCGATCTCGAAGGCGGCGACACCAAGGCCCCGCGCGCCTATATCACCGCCGTGAGCGGACTGAAAGTCGACGCTTCCGACTATGCGTCGACCGCGACCCGGCTGAAGTCCTGGCTCGAGTCGGATGAAGGCGGCTGGCGCTGGGCGCGCAACATCGGGCTCTTTCTTGCCTATGTGATCGGCGCTTTCATTCTCGCGAAGGTCGTCCGGGGCTTGCTGAGGCGGTCGCTTTCTCGCGCTCATCAGACGTCGCAACTGCTGCGCAACTTCCTCGTTGACATGTCGGGACGCGCCGTCGAGGCCGTGGGGATTTTGGCGGGCCTCTCCGCTCTGGAGATCAATCTGGCCCCTATCCTCGCCGTGATCGGCGCCGCCGGCTTCGTCGTGGCTTTCGCGTTGCAGGGCACTCTCAGCAACTTTGCGAGCGGGCTTCTGATCATGGTGAACAAGCCCTTCGACGTCGGCGATAGCGTCGAGGTGGGAGGAGATATCAAGGGACGAGTTGAGTCGGTGAACATCTTCTCCACGCTCATCGTCACCGAGGACAATCTCAGGAAGATCGTTCCCAACAACACCATCTGGGGCGGCGTGATCGTGAACCACACGACGGGAAAGACCGAGCCGGCGCACGTCGCCGCCACTGCGGCGTCCTGAGCGACGTCCGCGCTGAAATCGTCAGCGCATCCCTTCAACAGAGGGACGCGCTGACAGTTCGCGTTGCGCAGGTGTGAAGAACTGCGCAGTGGGGTTTCATTTATGACATATTTATGACACTGTCGGCGCTGCGCCGGAGTGTGCCGATGATCAGCTGGTTTCAGGCTCTGATGCCCAAGGACGAGGGCTTCTACGACCGCTTCGAGTGTCACGCAGTGATCTTGAGCGCCGGCGCTCGGTTTTTTCCTGGAGCTCGTGCTGGCGGTGTCCTGGATCTTCGTCAACAAGACGCCTTTCGCGGCCGATAGGATCTGCCGCGGACTGCAATTCGTCTCCGCATCGCTCTTTTCTTTGGGCCAGGAGGCAATGACGCGCAAAAGGCGATGGTGTCATCGTCGTGCTGCTTTTATTCGCACGGCTCTCCGGCGGGACGTTCGAAACGCTGCTCTGGCCGTTTTATCCTGTCAGGCGGCCACGGGACTTGGCACGCTCCTTGGAGGCTGGAGGATATTACATACGATGGGTTCGAAGATTACGAGGCTCACGCCGATGCAGGGATTTTGCGCGGAGACCGGGGGAGCCATCACCTTGTTCATGTCGGCGGCGCAGGGTGCGCCGATCTCGACGCCGCATATGATTACCGGCGAGGTCGTCGGCTTCGGCGCGGCGGGTCTCGGCGGCGCGTTGGAACGTCGCCAACAACGTCGTCGGCCCTTGGGTCATCACCCTGCCGATGGCTCCGGCCTTCTCGGTGTTCTTCCACCTGCTGTCGGGGATGTCTGATGTCGTCGGAGAAGATGCCCATGAAGAAAACCGGCGAGCTACCCGAGACGCATGTGCAATATGCGGCGCTCCCTTGGCGCATGCGCGAGTCGTTGGAAATCATGCTTGTGACCTCGCGCGACACGCGACGCTGGGTGATCCCCAAGGGCTGGCCGATGAAAGGCCGTAAACCCAGCGCCACGGCGGCGACGGAGGCGCTGGAGGAGGCGGGCGTCGTCGGCAAGATCGAGAAAACGAAGCTCGGCTCCTACTACTATCGCAAGCGTCTAAAGAACGGCGCGGCGCTGCTCTGCCGCGTAGACGTGTTCCCGTTGCAGGTGGCGCGTCAGCGTAAGAATTGGCGCGAGAAGAATCAGCGCGTGACGCACTGGCGCCCCTATCCCGACGCCGCCGAGCAAGTCGTCGAAGAGGAATTAAGCGAAATGATCCTGAGCTTCGGCGAAGCGCAGTCGAAGGAGGAGGACGCCAGGAAGGCCGCGGTGGCCGCGGCCAAGAAAAACTAAGGGTTGGCCCGTAGGCTGGCGCGCAGGCTCGCGAGCGCCGACTTACATGCGCCGCCGGGGTCCGCCACGCCATATTGCCGCGCGTGGTTGAAGTCGGCTTCGGCGTTGGCGAGCGACCCTAGTGCGACCCAAGCGCACCCACGATTGTTGTAGGCGAGGGCATCGCTTGGATCGAGCTTCAGCGCCTTGTCGTAGCCGGCGATGGCGCGAGAATAATCGCGCTTGAAATAATAGACGTTGGCCTGGTCGCCATAGAGGCCGGCCGCGTCGGGGGCGAGCCGAATGGATTTAGCGAGATCGGCGAGCGCGCGATCATAGTCGCCGCGCCGGTAGTACGCGACGCCACGGCTTCTGAACGCGTCTCTGCGCAGAACGCCGTCGATCGAGTCGCGCGCAGAAGGCGCGAGCAGGCGGCGATGACCTGATCGGGCTCGCCCTTGAGATGACAGGCCTCGACGTCCGGAACGCCGGTCGGAGCGGCGTGCGGTTTTTGCGGCGTCGAAGGGGTCGGCGGCTTCGCAGACGGGAAGTCGGCCTTTGTGACCTCTGTGCGAATGGCTTTGTCTTCCATTATGATGCGGTATTCCAGCGCGACCGCCGGCCGATCGCCGCTCGTCGAAACGAGCGATGCGGCGCAGGACCTCTCCCTCTGGCCCGACGACAGCGTTCGAATATCCCGCAGCGTCGCGGCGCTGACGAAATCCGCGTGCTGCGGTTTGAGCGCCTTCAGCGTGCTTTCGATCGCTGCGGGGGAGTCGCAGTCGGGCAGGGGTTCTCCAGGGAAATGGCTGTAGAGCTGCGTTAGTCCGTAAACCACCGCGGCGGCCGTCGCCGCCAGCGCCCAACGGGGCAGGGCGCGTCGCGGCTTGCTGCGAGCCTCCGCAACGATCAATGCGGAGCCGGTGCGGGCCGACAGCTGCGACGCCGGCGCGCCGGCGCTCGGCGGCGGGAGAAGCTTCGTGACGAAGCAGTCCGCGAAGGCCGAGATTTCGCCGAGCGGCGTCAGGGTCGGATCGTCGCCGATCGTCGCGAGCGTGGCGTTCGAGGCCTTTCGCCGCGCAATCAGTTCCCGCACCTGCGCTTCGGTGAGCGGCCCCAGATGCGCCCATTCGCCGGCCAGGCGATATTCGATCGTCGGCGGCGTTTTTCCCACCTCACCGGACATGTGCGCTCTCCCGCGCTCGCCCGTGGACCCTAGAGAGCGCGCCTTACGCAGCGCGCATCTTCGGCGCCAGAAGCTTGCGATTGACCAGCGTTTCTGCGATCTGCACGGCGTTGAGGGCCGCGCCCTTGCGCAGATTGTCGGAGACGACCCAGAGCGCCAGCCCATGCTCCACTGTCGGGTCGCAGCGAATGCGCGAGACATAAGTCGCGTCCTCGCCGGCGGCCTCATGCGGCGTGATGTAGCCGCCGGGCTCGCGCTTGTCGATCACGAGCACGCCGGGCGCCTCGCGCAGGATGTCGCGAGCCTCTTCGGCGAGATGGGCCGCTCGAACTCGATGTTGACCGCCTCCGAATGGCCGATGAACACCGGCACGCGCACGCAGGTCGCGACCAGCTTGATCTTGGGATCGAGAATCTTCTTGGTCTCCGCCGTCATCTTCCACTCTTCCTTCGTGAAGCCGTCCTCCATGAAGAGGTCGATTTGCGGAATGACGTTGAAGGCGATTTGCTTCGGGAATTTCTTCGTCTCGATCGGATCGGAAACATAGACGGCGCGCGTTTGCGCGAAGAGTTCGTCCATCGCCTCCTTGCCCGCGCCCGAAACCGATTGATAGGTCGACACCACCACGCGCAAGATCTTAGCCGCGTCGTGCAGCGGCTTCAAAGCCACGACAAGCTGCGCGGTCGAGCAGTTGGGATTGGCGATGATGTTTTTGCTCACGAAGCCGGCCACGGCCGCGGCGTTGACCTCAGGCACGATGAGCGGCACCTCTGGATCCATGCGGAAGGCGCGAGATTGTCGATCACGACGCAGCCCTTCGCGCCGATCTTCGGCGAATAGTCGCGCGAGACGTCGCCGCCGGCGGACATCAGGCAAATATCCGTGTCCGTGAAATCATAGGTGTCGAGATCGCGGCACTTCAGCACTTTGTCGCCAAACGAGACTTCGTGTCCGACCGAACGCGACGAGGCGAGCGCGACGACCTCCGAGACCGGGAAACGGCGCTCGGCTAGCACATCCAGCATTTCGCGGCCCACGTTTCCCGTGGCGCCGGCGATGGCGACCTTGAACTTCATTCTTCTCCGTCCCGCCGGCCCCTTAAGGGCGGCGCGGCGTCATGGAAAACCTTAGAAGGACAGCCCCATCGACGGTTTGCCGGAAGGAACTTCATGGAAAGCCCGTTCTTGGGCTCCGAGCCTGACGGGTCGTCGGCGGCTTTCTTTTCGCCATTGGGGTTCTTGCCTGGCGACCAGCCTTCGAGCTCGCCGAATTGCCGGTCGCCGCCGGGCTTCCCGCCTTTGGCCTGCGACCCTGCCGGGGGCTGCTGCGGCTTAGACGCGCTCTTCTTCTTGGCTTTCGCTTTGCCTTCGGGCTTCGCATCCCCGGTGTCGAGCATGCTGGGGTCGGGGCTGGCCTGCGCCATCGCCTGGGTGGACCATCCGCCGAGGATCGATAGGGACACTGTAATCAGAAGCGCGCGCGATAGACCGCGCCAGGGGAAGCACATCGTCGTCTCTCCTGAAGTCGAAGCGGGCTTCGATAAAGCTCCATCGCGGCGCAATGAAGGCAAGCCCTGTCGTCACTCCACGAGCTTGGGCGCCGTGGCGGCGCGCTCCGTGTCCTGCAGGATGCCCAGACGCCGCGCCACCTCGGTGTAAGCTTCGACGAGGCCGCCCATGTCGCGGCGGAAGCGATCCTTATCGAGCTTGTCGTTCGACTTGATGTCCCAGAGCCTGCAGGAGTTGGGGGAAATCTCGTCAGCGACGACGATTTCGGACCATGTCGCCCTCCCACAAGCGTCCGCATTCCATCTTGAAGTCCACGAGGCGAATGCCGACTTCAAGAAAAAGGCCGGAGAGGAAATCATTGACCCGGATGGCCAGCGCCATGATGTCGTCGATCTCCTGGGGGCTCGCCCAGCCGAAAGCGGTGATGTGCTCTTCGGAGACCATCGGGTCGTTGAGCTGGTCGTTTTTGTAGTAGAACTCGATAATGGAGCGCGGAAGCTGCGTGCCTTCCTCCATGCCAAGGCGCTGCGCGAGCGAGCCAGCGGCCACATTGCGCACGACGACCTCGAGCGGAATGATCTCGACTTCGCGAATGAGCTGCTCGCGCATATTCAGGCGGCGAATGAAATGCGTCGGCACGCCGATCGAGTTCAGATTTTGGAAGATGTGCTCGGAGATGCGGTTGTTGAGGACGCCTTTGCCATCGACCACCTCGTGTTTCTTAGCGTTGAACGCGGTGGCGTCGTCCTTGAAATGCTGAATGAGCGTGCCAGGCTCGGGCCCTTCATAGAGCACCTTGGCCTTGCCTTCATAGATGCGGCGGCGGCGGTTCATGGGCTTTGACCTGGCTCGAGAAAGTCTTGGCGCGTCTTCGAGGCAGAAGCGTGTGGGTCAACGCCCACCTGCGCGGAGCTCCTTAGGCGTAGCAGGATCTCTTCTTGGCCAAGAGCCGGCACTGGCTTTCCGGAGCTTCTGCTTCGTCCGCAACGGCGGTCGTATCCCTTCCACGCCTTGCTGACAACCCTGCCAGCGCGCCGCCGGTCTGTTCTCATCAAACAACACTATCCGCCCCGTAGCGGTCCCACGGGGCGGATAGGCCTAGCCTGTGCAGCGCGGAACGATCGCGCCGCGTCCTATCACCACCACCAGACACGAGGCCGCCAGCCCCAGCCCCAATAGCGACGGCGCCAATAAGGGCGGCGCCAACGGCGCCAACCCCAGCGCCGGCGCCAACCCCAGCGGCGCCACCACACGTCCTCGGCGCCGCCCGCGGGCGCGATCGCGTCGTGCGGCGCGATCGCCGGCGCGGCCCCCGCCGCGCTTGAGGCGGCAAGAAGCGCCAAGGACAAGAGAGTTCGCAGTCAAGAACCCGCGTCGATCCATTCTCCACTCCTACTTTTCGTCCGGAAGCGCTGTGAGTTGCGCTTCGGCTCTAGCCTAAGTCAACGCGCTTTGCGGAGCATGGTTCCAAGCTCGAGCGTAGTCGCGAAAAGCTCGTTAATTATACGGCAGCGTTTCAGCTCCGGCTTATAACAGCCACATTTGTAAACTTTTCTCCCACGTCCCTTCCCGCTTCCTCGGCCCCTCGCTTTCTCAGCCAGGAGACCGCTGCAGGGAGGGAGAGTTCGCGCAAGGCGACGCGCGTTGTCCCCAATTCGGGGTCGCCCTGAGTCTGAAACGAAGAAGAGGACAGCCGAATGACGGCCTCTTTCGACAAGCAAGAGTTAATGGCGGGTCTCGCAGAACTCGAGAAGCGCGTGCGAGAGCATAGGCCTTCGAATAGCCAGCCAGCGGCGGCGCCACGCGATCGGTTGGATCTCGATCTCGCAGCGATAGAAGCCGCGTTGAAGTCCAAAAGCGCAGTCAAGCCCGCTGCAGACGCCGCGCATGGCGTCGACGCCCGGCGCGAGGCGCAGCGATCGTCGCGGACGCTCGTCGACGTCGCGCCTGACCGGGACCTGCGCGCTTCCCGCGTGCGAAGGAGCGCGCCTCCGCCGCAGCGCTCGAGGCCCGTGACCCTGCACGTTGACGGCCTGCGTGATCGGGCTGCGCCATCTCGATCCACGACGATCGACCTCGCCGCCCAAAAGGATCTCCCCGCGTCGACCTTTGCAGAGGGGAGCGCGTTGGGCGCCATCACGATCCAGAACGACACGCAGATCGCTGGCGACTGGACCGAGCTCCCGCCGCCGCCGCAGACCCAGAAAATCTCTCCTGCGAAAATAAATTTGGCTCCGGAAGCGGGCCTTCGGAACTCCGCGCCCGCCCCGAAGGCGGCCGCGTCGGCGCGTCCGCATCGTTGGCTTTATGCGGCCGCGGCAATTCTGATCGTGGCTTGGTTCGCTCGTCGGCGGCGCCGGCTGGCTCGCCAGCGGCAAAGTCCTGGCTGCGCTGCAGGGGTCGGCAATTCTGCGCCGAAGGCGATGGCGGCAGCCCCTGCGCCGGAACTGAGAACTGGGGGGGGCCCCGCAGCGGCGCCGGTCGCGGCGGAAGCGACGGCATCAGTCGCCCCTGCTGCGGCAGTCGAGACCCCGCCGCCCGCATCGGCGGCCCTGGCCGCCGCGCCTGTGGCGGAAGCGCCGGCGCCGCAAGCCGTCCAAGCAGCGGTCGAGGCGGCTCCGAGCGCCGCGCCGGCTCCGCCGTCCGCCATCCCGCCGCCTGCCGCAACGGCAGTGGCCGCCATCGAGCAGCCTCCTGCGGCGGCGCCTTCGCCGACGTCCGACGCGCCGGCGGTACAAGCCCGCCAAGCCCTCAAAAAAGGCGAAAAAGGCGACGGCGGACAAGCCTGAGGATAAGAGCCGACAAGGACGCAGGATCGAAATCTCACGCGAAGCCGAAGCCCGAGAAATCGCAAGGCCTCGCACGGGCCCGGAGATATCAGCGCCGCTGCCTCCAGCTCAGCCGCAGGCCCTTGCCGCCCCGCCTCCGCCGCCGGCCGCAGCGAACCCCGACTTAGGCGTTCTCGCCCGGGCAGGGCAAGCGGTCGGCTCCATCACTGGCACGGTGAAAGGCTGGGTGGGGGACTCGATTTTGGGCGCGCACCCCCAATAAGCCTCCCACCTAAGCCGCGCGCCGAAGTTCGCGCGCGCGCCTCCGAAACCCCCGAGCCGCGTCAATGCGGCCCGAGGGTCTTTTTTTTAGGAAGGCGCCGTTCCGGATTTTTCATCCTGCGCCAGATCGGAAAGGGGGAGTGAGCTGCGCGCGCAAAGTTCCGTCAACTTTTGCGGAATTCGCCCTAGGTTAGAGATCGAGGCTCGATCGATCCCATGCACCTTTTCGGCTCAGCACAGTTTCTTTCCCTCTCGCCGCAGGCCGTCGCGGCGCTTGCAGGCCTGCTGCTTGTGGTCGTGCTGGGCGTGGAAACCCGAACAAGACACAATGCGCCTTCGCAGTTTGGCCTCAGTCCGCGCTCGGTCTTGCTGGTGCTATTCGTCGCGCTGCTGGGCTCCGCCGTCGATATTCCGATCGTCAAGCTCGGCCATGCAAGCTTTGTCGTCGCGCGCGAGGTCGGGTCTCTCGCCGCGGCCTATCGGCTCCTGCATTCCCCGACTTCGTCCGAGGTCGTCCTCGCGGTCAATCTCGGCGGCGCGATCACGCCGAGCCTGCTGTCCCTCTCGCTGATCGCCCGCCACGGCGTCTGGGCTCAGGGTATTCTCGTGGCCCTGCTTGTCGCAGTCCTCTGCTACGCGCTTGCGGAGCCCATTCGCGGCGCGGGGATCGCCTTGCCGATCTCGGTCGCGTCGATCGCCGCCGCGCTCATCGCTCTGCTCGTTGGCTGGCGTCACGCGCCGCCGCTCGCCTATGCTGGCGGCAGTCTGGGCGTCTTGATCGGAGCCGATCTCGCAAATCTCGAAAAAATGCGGGGGCTCGGCGTCCCGATGCTTTCGATTGGCGGGGCTGGCGTCTTTGACGGCATCTTCATCGCAGGCGCGGCGGCCATGCTGCTGGCTGGATTAACGGTAAGCCGGGCTCCGCTGCGCGCGTGACGCCGACGTTGGGCTAAGCTGTGGTCGACTTTGGCCTGCGGCGGTGGCTGAGATAGAAGCCGACGATGGCGAGCAGGGCGACGCTTACCAATGTGACGAGCAGGCTCGCGCGTTCGAGATAGGCGATGAGAGGCACCGCCGCGCCCAGCAGCGCGCCAACCATCGAGATGCGCCATGCGCCGATCTGCGCGCCGGCGGTGAAGGTCCCGAGCGCCAGCAGCACCATCATCATCAGCCCGGAGGCGATCGCGTTCATGACGTTTGCGACGTCCGGCATGTACAGCAGCCGCATCGCGCCAAACACGGCGCCCCAGTGCAGCGCCTCGATCCGCAGGAGCTTGGTCATCGCGACTTGGTGTTGTTGGTCGCGCATGCGGGCGTAGATGCAGACGGCCGCGAAGAAGGGAATGAGCAATTCCCAATAGATCGCCATTTGCTCAAGCGCGAGAACTCGCGAAAGCGACGCCGATCAAAGCCAGGATCAGAATGGCGATATAAGGCCAGTCTTCTTTCAGAAAGGCGCCGAGGCCCGTCGAACTTCGCTCTTCGTCGACCATATCGCTTCCCCTGGGAAAGCCGCCTTTATGGGCGGTCGCGTTCGTCCGGCCTCTCCGACAAGGATTTAAGCCAAATCCCATGGCGATACTAGACCGGGCGTCGCGTGAACGATTGCCGTAAAGCCACGAAATGCTATGGCTTCGCCATGAGCAAGCCCGTGCGCATCGACGAGAGCTGGCGGCCGCATCTCGAGGCCGAGTTTCACAAGCCCTATTTTGCCGCGCTGCGCGAATTCGTGCGCGAGGAATATGCAACTCGCCGCATCTTTCCGCCGGCGGGGAAAATCTTCAGGGCTCTCGACGACTGCCCTTTCGAGAAGGTCAAGGTGGTCGTCCTGGGGCAAGATCCTTATCACGGGGCCGGTCAGGCCAACGGCCTATGCTTTTCGGTCGACGCCGGCGTCGCCACCCCGCCTTCCCTGGTCAACATCTTCAAGGAGATCGAAGCCGATCTCGGCCATCGCGTGTCGCATGACGCCGATCTGTCGCGCTGGGCGAAGCAGGGGGTGCTGTTGCTCAATGCGACTCTCACCGTTCGCGAGGGCGTCGCGGGCTCGCATCAGAACAAGGGCTGGGAGGATTTCACCGACGCCGCGGTGCGCGCGCTGAGCAAGAAGCGCCGCGGCCTCGCGTTCATGCTGTGGGGAAATTATGCGCGTCGCAAAGGCGCCGGCATCGACCGCAGCCGCCACCTCGTGCTCGAGGCGGGACATCCCTCGCCACTCTCGGCGCAGCGTTTCTTCGGCTGCCGCCATTTTTCCAAAGCGAACGCCTATCTCCTGGCGCAGCGGGTAGAGCCCATCGAATGGTGATCGGCGTTCCGCTCGATCCCCTCCTACATTTCATTCATGACCTGTGCATGGGAGATTAGCGCGAACAGAGCGGCGCCGCCAACGATGTTGCCGCATAAGACCGGCAGAATGAACTGAAGAAGCACCGCAGACGGCGCGAGCTCGCCGTTGACCATTAAGAGGAAGGCCTCCATGCTGTCGGCCACAATGTGGGTGAAGCCGCTGACCGCGATGAGATATGTGATCAAGGCGACGATGTGAAATTTTGCCGCCTCGGCGCTGGGAATCGCCCACACCATCGTCGCGATCAGGAATCCCGAGCCGATGCCTTTAAAGAACATATGGCTCGGCGGATTGGCCATCATTTCCCTGCTGATCTCGAGCATGGCTGCGCGAACCTCCGGCGTCAGCGCCGGCGCGAACTCGCAGAAGACCGCAGAAATCAGGGTGCCGGCCATGTTTGCGAGAAAAACGACGCTCCACAGCCGGGCGAGCCGCCAAAAGTTCCACGCAGAGGGCTCGCGCATGACCGGCAGAACGACCGTGATCGTGTTCTCGGTGAAGAGCTGCTGACGCGAGAGGATCACCATCAGAAACCCGACCGGGTAGCCCATGGTTTCGATGAGCGGTCGCCAACTGGCGTCGGGCAGTCGGACATGCAACAGGCACTGCGCAAGCAGAGAAAAGCTCATCGATAGCCCTGCGGCGACGCCAGACCACCAAAGCGAGGTGCAGGGACGCGACAGCTCTTCGTCGCCCTGTCGCCGCACGACCTCATAGATCACGGGCGCGCGCGGCTGCGCGCGATCCTCAATATCTATGACCTCGCGTTCGGTCAGAGAGGAGTTGCCAGACGGCTCAGTCTTTGCCTCGTCCATTCTGCGCTTCCGTGGGAACCCGCATAGGCAACCGCGCGGAGCGCGGCTCTGTTCCTTCTGGTTCCGAGATTGCACAAAATCTTCTCGAGCCAAGCGCGGCGGCTGGTCAACTCTCTCCCCCTCTGTCGCGGCGCCTTCTCGAGGCCTGCCGATTCTTCAGCCCCGCCCGCGACCGGCTCCCGACCACGGAACGGGCGCAATTGTGAATGAAGATAGAATTCCAACATCCTGTACGCTGTAACGGTCGATGATTCGGACCTTGGAACGTGTCTCGTGAATAAAAAACTCCTGGTGATCGCGCTGAACTCGGGTCTGGCTCTTTCCACACCCTGTCTGGCGCAGCAAAATTCTGCCCCGGCTAAACCGTCTACCGCGCCGGCCGCGCAGCCTGCGCCTGCCGCCACGGCGGCTCAGCCCGCCCCTCCGGCGGCGCAGGCGGCGCCAGTCGGGCTGCAAGCCGCCCCGCCAAAGGCGCCGGCGCAGGCGAAAGCTCCCGCGAAGCCCGGGGCGCAGACCGCCGCGCCCGTCAAGCTCGATCGGGCGGAGGCCATCAAGCGCGCCAACGCCTTCTTCAATGCATCTCCTGTGATGACGGCCGACTTCGTGCAGCTTGGCGCAGACGGGAAGCGCTCCGAAGGGAAGCTTCACGTGCAGCGCGCCGGACGCGTGCGCTTCGAATATGCGGAGCCCGCGACGATGGAGGTCGTTTCGGACGGCGCGCGCGTCGTCGTGCGCGACCGCAAGCTCAAATCCGAGCAGGCGTATTTCATCGATCAAACGCCGCTGAAGTTCTTCATGAAGGAGAAGTTCGATCTCGAAAAGGACGTGAAGGTCGTCGACGTCGTTATCGAGGACTCGGGCGTGACTATCGAGATCGAGGACAGCGCGACATTCGGCGGGACCTCACACGTCAAGCTCCTCTTCGACCCGAAGAGCTTCAAGCTCAAACAATGGCAGGTGACGGATCCGCAGGGCTATCAAACGCTGCTAACGCTGTTCAATGTCGACCAGACAACAACGCCCGATCCCGCCCTCTTCAAGATCGATCAAAAATCCAGCGCCAACTAAAAACGGCTCAGCCCGGGCGCTTCACGCGCCCGGGGAGGATTTGCATCTCGACTATGCGCGCAAATACTCGCGCGACAGGGCCTTCTCGATTTCCGGCAGGGGATGGTGCGTCAGGTCGCGATCAAGCTCGCCCTTCACCTTGCCATGCGCCTTAGCGGAAAGTTCCTTGCGAATTTCCCCCAGCACCCGCGGAGGCGCGATGACGACAATTTCCTTCATCTCGCCGCTCTCCGCCGCGCTATTGATGCGGTGCGCGATTTGACGAGCGAAATTCTCCTTTTCGATCTCGTGCCAGTCGGTGGCCTCGATCGCGCTGCGGACCCCGCCGCGCGAAGAGAAAAGCCGACCGGGGGCATCCGACCCCAGATCACGGGTGGCGGGAATTTCTTCTACCTCAGACTGAAGCACCCGCAGATCGAGGAGATCAGGGTCTCCGTGATTCGTTAGGAAAAGCACACGCCGGCCGTCGCCGACCACTACCCACGCGCCATTGTGCACTGCGATGTGGCTCATTGATCCTTCTTTCTTTTTTGCCCTTTAGACATAATTTGGGGAGCGCTCGTGGAGCGACAAGCGCGGCCTGACGCCGCGCCGTCGAGCTTCAATTCAATCTTGACAGCCTGCAACTCGGTGAGGAGCTTGATTTTCCCGTCGGCGACAGGCCCAGGCGCAAGCTTGGGCTCACCGGCACTTGCCGGACGGGCAATTTGGAGTAACATTCGGTCTTAGAAGCTCCGCCCCGCCAGACAGGTTCGGGGTGGAGGCTGCCGCGGCGGGTGCCGTAGCGTTCTCGTTCTTCTGCGCCGAGAACTCGGCCGCCAGGCAGACTTGGGAGATCGACTATGAGTGACGACCCAGCAACTCCAGTGCTCCCCAGACGAACCCTTTGGGAGGCTTGTACCCCGAGCATACCGAATGCCTTCTCTACCCGCCTCTTGTCCATAGGACTAATGGTCGCAGCATTTGCGCTGGCCTTCAGCGCGCCTGCCGCAGCCCACGGCCGGCTCGGCGCGGCCGAGGGGCGCTGCCGCCTGTTCATTGGCCCCGATATCATGAATTTCACCGGCTATTTGCCGGACGCGTCGAAAGTGGAGTTTTGCGAGGATATTCCCGCCACTGGACATGTGATCGTCGCGCTGGACGACGTAGAAGACGAATTGCGCGACATGAAAGTGGAAGTCCGCATCGTGCGCGATGTCGGCGGCGCCACCAGGGAAGGGGAAAACCTCGACGCCGTAACGGTGGCCTATGTCGAGCCGCGTTATTACCGTACCGGCACGATAAACTTCGAGCACACCTTCGACGAGCCGGGCTATTTCGTCGGCATCGTCACGGCGACAGGCGACCATGGCGAGCGCTGGGTGTCGCGTTTCCCCTTCTCTGTCGGGAAGAGCTTCGCGCGGACGCTGCCGATCTACCTGCTGCTTGGCGCTGCGGTTGTGGCGATGTTCTTCATCTACATGCGGCATCGGAACGAATGGGCGCCGAGAAAGGCTGCCGTGCGGCCGACGCCCACGCCACCGCCTGCCCCGGCCGAGTAGCGTCGTCACTCCCCCTCGCCCGAGAGCGCCTGGGCAAGGCGGGCAATCGTCTTGGCGTAGACGCGCGCCTTGTTCCATTCGAGCAAGACTGCGAAGTTCGCTTGGCCTTCGCTGAACCCTTCGCCGCGACGCCATCCCTTGGCTTGCAGGAAATTTGCGGTCGAGGCGAGAGCGTCGGCTGTGTCGCGAATGAGGTCGCGTGTTCCGTCTCCGTTGAAATCGACCGCAAATTGCAGATAAGACGAGGGCAAGAGCTGCGTCTGGCCGATCTCGCCGGCCCAGTCGCCGCGCATTTCCTCAGGCCTCATGTCTCCGCGCTCGACGATTCTTCAGCGCATCCAAGAGCTCGGCGCGAAATGTCTCGGCGCGCCGGCAGTCATAGGCGAGCGTCGCCACTGCGCTGAAGATCGGAAAGCGCCCATTGTCGGCCCCGTAGTCGGTCTCCAATCCCCAGATCGCGACAACCACGGCGCCAGGCACACCATATTGCCGCTCGATCTTGCCGAGCAGCGCCGCGTGGCGGCGGATCAGCGCCTTGCCGCGCGAGACGCGCCGGGGCGTGACGAGGCGCGCCGAGAAATCCTCAAAGCTTTTCTTGAACACGCCGCCCTGACCGCGGTCGCGCGCAATAATGCGCGGGTCGTAATTCACGTCGCGAAGCGCGCGCTCGATCACCGAGCGCGAGACGCCGCTCGAGGCTGCTTCTTCCTTGAAGGCGGAAAGCCACGCTCGGAAACCGGAAGAGTCGGTTCCGCACTGCGCCGCGAGAGCGGGCGCGCCAGCGAACAGGCAGAGGACAGCCAGGAAAGGCAGCTTGGAGCGCGGATTAGCCATGGCGAACAGTATCCTCGTTTCCGGAACCGTGCAGCCTGCCGAGCCTAGGTGCTGTTCATAAGCTAAGTCCACCTTGGATCGCGAATGGAGATCGACTGAATTCCGGACTATTTTCTGGCAGATCCAAGGACGCCAAGGCGACTATATTATTGTCGGAGTTCAACCGGGGATGGGAACAGCCAGCCTTGACCGACGAAACCGACATACGGACTCAGGCGGAACGCTGGCGCCGCACAGGGACCAGCGTCGCCATTGCGACTGTAGTCCTTTCCTGTGGCGGACGCATCGCCGTTTTCGTCCAGCCGCTGGACGGGGCTGGGCTCGAGCTTTTCGCAGCGTCCTATGTCGGCGCGCTCGGTTCGCGCGCGACGAATGCGCGGCGTTTCGAGCGGCTGGCGGGCGCCGGCGTGGCGCGCGAAGCCTTGTCGCGCCTTCACGCGCCCATCGGGCTGGACATCGGCGCGCTGAGTCCCGCCGACATCGCCGTTTCCATCCTCGCCGAAATCGTCCTCGAACGTCGGCGCAAGCTTCGTCGCAATGTAAACCGCGAGCAGGCCGCTTGATCGTCGCGCTCGTCCTCGCCGCCGGCTGCGGTCGCCGTTTTTTGGAGCGCGGCAACAAGCTGCTCGAATCCTTTCGCGGCCGTCCCCTTTTACGCCATGCGGTGGACGCGGCCTTGGCCTCGCGCGTCGCGGAGACGATCGTCGTCACCGGTTTTGAGGCCGAGCGCGTCGAGCCTGTGCTCGAGGGGCTTCCCCTTTGCATCAGGCGAAACCGCGAATATGAGGAAGGCATGGCTTCTTCCTTGCGCACGGGTCTGCGTCACGCTGAGGGGGCCGACGGCGTCGTCGTGCTGCTCGGCGACATGCCGCTGATACGCCCGGAGTTGATCGATCGCCTGATCGCGGACTTCGAAGCGGGAGGCGCTTCAGCCGTGGCGCCCACTCATGGCGGGCGGCGTGGCAATCCCGTGCTGCTCGGCCGCGGGCTGTTTCCGTCCGTCGCGCGACTGTCCGGCGACGCCGGCGCGCGCGCCCTTTTGCGCGCGCGAGACGATGTGCGCGAGTTCGAAACCGACGATCCCGGCGTCATCATCGACGTCGACACGGCGTCGGACCTCTTCGCCCTCGATCCGCATTAGACGAAGGCGATATTGTATGAGGCTATGCCGCGATATACGCCCTTGGGCGCCGGCGCGTTCCAGTCGCGCTCGGCCACGGCGTCCTGCACGCCGAGCTGCTTGGGATGCTTGGTCGCGAAGGGTCTCCGTCCCTGCCTTCGGCGGGAGCTCAAGCCTCGAGCTCGTTGTCTTTCTGGAGCGGCAAAGCGGCGGCGACCCGGGCGCCTCCATCTTTGCTGCGGCCGATGGAGATCGTGCCTTCCAAAGCCCGAACACGCTCCTTCATGCCGAGCAGGCCCAGGCCAAGTTTGGGATTGTCGGGAATGCCAATTCCGTCGTCCTCCACTTCGATCAACAGCGCCGGCGCGTCTTCAGCTTCCTGCTCAGCGCTCGACGGGACCGGCATTGAGCCAAACTCGACGCGAACCTTGGCCGAGGCGGCGCTCGAATGGCGGAAAACATTGGTGAGGGATTCCTGCACCACGCGGAAGGCCGTCAGCGCGGTGGGCTCGTCGAGGATCGAGACATCGTGAGGACAGGCCAGCGAAAGCGTCACGTCCGGACGACTGACCTGCCACGAGTTGATCAGCCCCTTCAGCACTTCGCCCAACCCAAATTCCGTCAGTCCCCGGGGCGCAAGGCGGCCGAGCAGAGCTCGAAACATATTTTGCAATGCCTCGCTGGCGCGGTTCACGCTTTCGCAGGTTCGCCGAATTTTTTCTGCATCGATGGTGGCGTCGGTCGAGAGCTCCTTGAGAGCGAACACTCCGGCGCGAATGGAAAAGAGACAGGGGCCCGCTTCGTCATGGAGATCACGAGCGATCTCCTTCCGTTCGTCATCTTGAACGCGGATGAGGCGATCCACCAAGGAGCGATTCTCGGTCTTGACGCGATCCAGCGTTTCGGCAAGCGAATTCAGCGCTGCGGAAATGGTTCTGAATTCGGTCGCGCCGCGCCTCTCGATACGCACATTGCTTTTACCGGCTTCCAGATCGGCGAGTCCCCGCTTCAGGCCTTCAAACGGCTTCAAGGATTGTCGCACCAGCAGCAGCACCACTCCCATGACGAACGATGTGATCAGAAGGCTTATCAGCGCAAGCCAGGATACGTCCGACCAGATCTCCTCGAGCTCGTCCACGGGATTGGAGACGATAGCGATGCGGCCGTAGTCGACCCCCTTGATGATGACGGGAACGATGAGCGTTTTAGACGGCGAGTGGATGAGTTCGACGAACCAGGCGGGAACAGAGCTTTGCTCTCTTGTGATCGCATTTGCGGGAGCTGGGACAGTCGGGTCGCTGCTGTTCATGACCTTGACATCGACGTGTCGAAGCTTGCCGAGGCTTTCATAAACGCGATTGAGCGCTGGCAAGGGATCGTTGCTCTCCTGCAGACTGCCAATGGCGGTGACGACCAGCTCGCGCGTCAGATACACGCTGGTTTCGTCCTCCGCGCGGATACGGGGCCCGGCATGCAGGATCAAAACGCTCAGGTTGATGGCCAGAATCGACGAGCATGAGAAAGCCGATCAGCCAACTCAGCTCGGCTTTCAGGGACAGGGGGCGCATGAAAAATTCTCCGGGCGGAGCGCTGAACGCAGACCGAGTTGTAGGAGACGGGAACCTTGCCTGAACGCAGAGACGGAAGGCGCAGCCCCTGTGTCTTCCTACGACTTCACCAAATCGGCGCAAGAGGTCGAGATCGGCTCGGCTCCTTTTCGGAGCTTGGAAGCCGGCGTTTCGGAGGGAATCTTATCGCCGACCTGCGGCCCCGGTCCGAAAACCAAAAAGTTCCCGAGCGTGTCAGGAATTCACGTCATAATTGACAGCAGCGAACTTCGCTCAACATAGTCCAGTCATCAATTCCGAGCGCGGAAAGGCAAATGCGAATCCTCATCGTCGACGACCATCCCATGGTGATCGCGGGCTGCCGCACCATGTTGACCGGGCAGCAGGACATAGAGATCTTGGAGGCTCACGATGCGGAGGAGGCGCTGGAGACTCACGCCTCCAAGCTTCCCGATGTCGTCGTGCTTGATCTCAATCTTCCGGGCGTTTCCGGATTCGAGGTGCTGCGGAGGATGCTCAAGCGCCAACCGAGTTCCAAGATCATCATCTTCACGATGAACGACGACCCTGCATACGCAGCGCGATCCATCGAGCAGGGCGCAAAGGGCTACATCGCCAAGAACGAGGATCCCAAGGCCTTTATTCAGGCGATCCGCGCGGTCGCGAGCGGAGAGCGTTATCTGTCCGGTGGGCTCGCTCTCAAGCTCGCTTTCGCCGACCAAAAGCAGGGAAGCAATCCTTTCGAAGGCCTCAGCGGCCGAGAAATCGAGATCCTGCAAAACCTCGCCGAAGGGAACGACGTGGCCGGGATCGCTCATTTGCTCAAGCTTTCTTATAAGACCGTGGCCAACAATTGCACGTTGTTGAAGGCGAAACTCGGCGCCCGCTCACGCGCTGATCTCATCCGCATTGCCGTCGAGAGCCATGCGGCGCGGAGGCGTTGAAGGTTGTCCGCGAGTGCTCGCGGAAAGGTTGCTCCTGGAATTTGACGAGCGAAACCGTGACCGCTTTGCGGCGCCTTTCCGGCGCGCTCGCCTCAGAAAGTCATCTTCGCGCCGGCGAAGAATCCGGTCGGCGCCGAGATCGACACCGATCGGGGATCGGAGAAATAGAGAAAGGGGATCGCCTGCGTGTCGAAGAAGGTCGCGAAGGTCCGCGCGCGCACGCCGCCGACATTGTCGATCAGCCCATAGACTTGGAAATGCTTCGTGATCTGATAGGAGCTACGCAGATTGACAGTCGCGTAAGACGGCAGCGTGCCGAAGGCGTTGATCTCGTCGCCGCGCACCCAATTGCCGGCCGAGTAGACGACGTCCATGCCGACCTTCCACTCCTTGGTCAGCGCATAGTCGAAGCCCCCTTTAAGTCTTTGCCTCGGGATCGACGTCATATGCGAGCCCGGCATGACCAGAATCGACGAGGCGGGGACATTCAGAAACGTGTTGAACGCCACGACCCAAGGGTTGTAGGGCGAGCCGAGTTCGACCATTGAGCGGAAGGTTGCGTCGGTCATCGCGTAATTGACATAGGCCGAAAGTTTCTCATCCGTATAGCGGATTTGCGTTTCTAGTCCCTGGCGCCGCGTGATGCCGGCGTTGGTGAAATAACCCTGGCCAGCAACGGTGCTCGGCACGCTCAAAATGTCGTTGAAGCTCGTTGTGCGATAAATCCCCGCCGACCAGTCGATCCGCCCGGGCATAAGCGCGCCCGCCTCGGAGGGAAGATAGGAAGCCGGGCGGAACCCTCCCCTCAGACCGGTCTCGGTCGAATGGGCGACGACCTGTGAAAGGTGAGGATCGGCGACGAGGAAATTGTCGATGAGGCAGGGGCGGTTTGGATCGGCGCAGCCGAGCTCGAGCGGGGTCGGCGCGCGGTTCGATTCTGAATAGCTCGCGTAGGCCGCGACTTCCGGCGTGATCTTATAGGTCGCGCCGACGACCGGATTGAGATGATCGTAACTCGAATTGCCGTTGAGCTGCGTGCCGTAGAGGTCGTAGAGCGAGATCGTCGCCAGATTGTAGCGCGCGCCGGCCGTGAAGGTGAGCTTGTCGGTCGCCTCGAAAGTGTCGAGCGCATAGACGCCGAGATAGGTATTGGCGGCGTTGAGCTTGACCGGCGCCACGTCTCCCGCGGGATCGGAATTGATGATGCCGAGACCCGGAACGGTCAGATCGTAAGGGTTGAGAACGCCGAGCTCCTCGCTGGCGGCAAAATTCGTCCAACCATGCTCGAGGTTGACGCCGAAGACGATCTTGTTGGGCCGCTCGCCCACGCCGAGCTTGTCCGTGTTCTCGATCTGCGCGGTGCCGCCCACCGTGCGCGAGGTCGTCCAGGTGCGGTCGATGGCGCCGAGCGTCACGTTGGGTCCGAAGAAATCGGGCATATAGGTGGGATTGCCATTGCCGTCGCAGAGCGTCGGACCGCCGCAGGAGGCGAAGTCGGTCGTGTTGCCGTCGACATGCGCCTGGTCGTAGGCGCGATAATGGGCGTCGGCGAGGAGCTTCCAATTCTGCTGCGGTGTGAAGACGCCGTTCAGGTCGAATTGCGAAAGCGTGTTCTTCGTTGTCTGCGGCGTCGTGTAGTCGGCGCTGGGGTCGACATTGACGAGATCGTTCGGGGTCGAGGCCGAGACGCCGAATTTGTTCGTGGCGAGATTTGTCGTCACATGGACTTCCGCATTGTCGCCGCGCCAGCCGAGATCGCCGTAGAGACGGTGAATCTCGGAGCCCGAGAACTTGCGATAGCCGTTGTCGCCGGCGCCCTCGACCGCGAGATAGGCGGCGACGCCGTCCTGCTCGACGCCAAATTGCATCGAACCCTGGCGACGGCTGAAGCTGCCGCCGCGGCCGTCGAGTTCGAAGCCGTGATAGGTGAAGCCGTTCTTCATATCCATCACGACGGCGCCGCCGATGGCGTTGAGGCCGAAGAGCGGATTGCCGGTGACGATCGCTGTGCGGTCGATCGCGACGGTCGGAATCAGGTCCCAGTTGACGATGTCGCCGAAGGCCTCGTTGATGCGAATGCCGTTCATATAGACGGCGAGGCCTTGTGGCGTGCCGCTGACGGGCGAGGCGACAAAGCCGCGGAAGTCCACTTCCGGAGAGAAGGGATTTCCCTGCACGTCGTTGATGATGACGTTGGGGGCGACGCGCTGCAGCGCGCCCGCGATGTCGAACTCGTGCGTCTGCTCGATTTCCTTGGCGGTCGTAATGTTGATGGCCGCTGGGGTCGTCGCTGCGACAAGCGGGGGCGGCGCAGGCTGCGGCGCGGGGGCTGGTTGAATCGCCGGGGCCGGGGCCGGGGACCTCTGCGCGGCGCGTCGGGGCGTGGGAGCTGTCTGATGCGAACCGGCCGCTACCGGACGCGGATTGACGGCGACGGGCTGAGGCGCCGGCGCCGCCCTCGGATGCGACCGCAGCGGCGAGGAGATGTTGATGTCGGGCAGAGCCGTCTGAGCCTGCGCCACTTGCGCCAGCGCGCAGACCAAAGCCGCCAAGGCTATCCAAGTTAGACGGCTCATCGGGCGCATGCGGTTCTCCATTGCCCTTCGCGTCCCTGCGGCGGACGAAATTGGCGCTAACGACTTTTATGCAAAAGAAATCTCACTTGTCTTCTTCATCTAGTCCCCGCCGAGCGGGAAGAAGGGAATCAATGGCCGGATAATTTCCCGCAAAAATCAGGAAAATATTCCGACCAGCACGCTGGGACCGCGCGATCCTGGATGTCGAACCGGCGTCGAAGCTGTGGTTGGCGATCACCCTTTAGATGACCAAATTTCAACGGCTTATTTTGATGGCTAAGCTTGAAGCGGGGGCGTGGTTGGAAATTGTCGGGAATGGACTGGCGTGCCTTCTCCGCCTCGCATGGCGCCGAGCCAGTTTCTCCAACTCGCTCCAAATCACGCTTTCTCGCAATGACGATTTTTGGACCTGTGTGGCATTTGCGCCACAGTGCAAGGCTCTTGCCTCCTTACTGAAAGTCTTGATGCGCGTCTCCAGGGGAGGGGCGAAAGGGCCGAGCGCAGCAGATTTTACAAGGCTCTTGCAAGTGCCCAAAGCTCGAAACGTAAGGGTTAGCGCTGGCCAGCCGCGGAGCGGGCGCGCATGGAATCACAAGACTGCCGAAATGGCGATCGTCAAAGAGGTTGCAGCGAAGCCAATTGTCGCCGCTACGCAACTCGCATCATCGAGATGAAGAACCAAAATGGCGTCGCTTGTTTGAAATCCGGTCGCGGCGCATGCACGGGGAACGCGAAAGGCTTGAAGCTCGCGCCAGGGCAGGCGGTCACGATCATCCAACTCGCCAGCGAAACTCCAAGCAGGCGGCTCAAGCGGATCAGTCCTCCGGGTTCTTCGAGATGCTGTAAATCAATCCCGGGGGACTGACGATGGGAACGACCGGCAGCTAGGCCTCGATCAACTCGAGAAGAAGACAGACGGCGCCCGAGACGAGGTAAGAAGCGATCGACAGTGGGTTGAGCTCCCTAGCCCG